>NZ_CP060822.1:0-1200000 GCF_014489415.1 Cylindrospermopsis curvispora GIHE-G1 | reverse complement strand
GTTAAATTTCGCCGTCCACTTGCATTTTGTGCACTTGATCAGCTAACTCTTGACGACCTTGGTCATCTAGCTTATCAATTGCCAACATACCCATGAGGATAACCTCTTTTAAGGTCAGACGGGTAGAATGTGCCTGTTTTTGCACAGTCTCTTTGATCACTGGACTTACGCCAATTGCGGTACTTGCTCTAGCCACGGAACTAACAATAAACATTAATGACTTCGGATAAAATCTTAGCACTTTAAATGCAATTATTGTCTACATAATAAAACTTAACAATTTTTTTTTTAATTTTTTTTATCTTCTTCCCTCCACCTATCCCCCCTTTCTCCATCTCCCCCTCCTCACTCCTCCTTCTCCATTTTTTGATGCCAACCCTGACTAGACCTGGTTTAGAAGGAGAAATCCCACTTGTAACAGGCCCACCGCTAACCCTAAAATACCTCCTAGATTCACAATTGCCTGCAACTCATTCTTGACAATCCCCTCAATAGCTGCTTCTAAGTCAGCAGGTGAGGTGGCTTTGACTTTTTCTACGATAACTTTATCTAGGGACAAAATTGGAATTGCTTGGGCTACAATGGTTTCTAGGTCTTTTTCTAAATACTTGTCTAGGATTAGGGCTAACTCTTGAGCCACAGACTCCAGGGAACTGTTAACAATGGCTGAATCACGCAGGCGAGTTAATAAAATAATAGAAATTCTCTCCCAATCCGCTGATTCTGTTACCTCTTGTATCAGGTTACTGCCACTGTCTCGCAGATAATATCTAATGCTCTCCTTTATACTCTTTCTCAATTCACGAACTGTGCCAATGGGCAAATTTTGTAGGGACAAGTCCTGTAATAGCTTCTTCAGGCGATCGCCCAATTGTAGATCTTGAACTAACTCTTGCAGTCGTTGATTAGTCAATTCCTTCTCATCCAAACAAAAACTTCTGAGTCGGGTAAGAGTATTTCGTAAACCGAAAAGATTAGCTACCACCCAGTAAGTACCACTAGTTTTTTCTCTAAAGCTATCATCAATAGTTTGAATAGTTTTATCTGTGAGAAAATTAATTATTGCTTGTCTTAACACATCCGGTGGAAAAGCAACCTTCAGTAACCAGTCAGCTAACCAAATAGCCTGTTCTTCGTTTAGTCTAAACTCTAATATTAGACGGTCAAAAACTTGATTAATTTGTACTTCTAGAAAATCTTCTTTACGAGCTAACACTCTTAACAGACGGGGAAGGGAGTCCCCCAATAAATCGCGCAAAATTCCCGCCAAGATCTGAGCAGTTTTTTGATTTTTTTCCTGTTTAATTTGGGCCAATGCCAATTGTAACAACCATAGGATAGCAGCTTTGACCCGATCAGTTGCCAAAAGTCGTCCAGCCAATTTATGTAATTCGTCTGGAGTTAACAGAGAACCCATAATAGCATGGGCAATATTGTTTCCCAATCGCTCTTGATTACTGGGAATCAAACCAGGAGTAAAAGGTAACTTACGTCCCAGAACATAGATGGGTCTGTAGGGACGGAAAAGCATTCTAATGGCTATATCATTAGTGAAATAGCCAATCACACCACCCAGAACGGGAGGTGATACATAAAGCCAAAGATGTGACCAATCCACGGGATTTTGGACTCAGTTCGATTAGGGAACGACGATTACTAGTACCCCCATCATAGCATTGGAAATTGGATAATGAATAGCATTGACAAACCCAACTTGACGTGCTAAGGCAACCTGTTCCTCACCCCTGGGAAAACGCTGCAAACTGGGACTGATGTAAGCATATTCTTCCCTCACACCCAAATTAGTGGCCAGGGGAACAACCAGATAATCTAAATACCATTGTTGAAAGGTCCTCCAGATGTGGTCATCAGGACGATGAAAATCCAAAATTGCCGCTTTACCCCCAGGTTTTAGCACTCGATAGATTTCCTGTAAACTGCGGGTGATATCTGTCACATTTCTTAAACCGTAACCCATGGTCACAACGTCAAATTGATCATCTACAAAAGGAAGACTCAGCACATCTGCTTCTGTCCAAGTGATAGAATATGGGTTCTGGGATAATTTCTGGCGGTTTTTAGCAGCATTAAGTAAATTATTAGAGAAATCCACACCATATACCCTACCAGCAGTTCCTGCACGTCGAGCCAAACGGAAGGTTAAATCCCCACTACCGCAGCATAAATCTAGACAAGTATCTCCTGGTTTCACACCACTCCATTTCACGGTCATTTCCTTCCAGATGCGATGTTGTCCCAGGCTTAACCAATCATTAAGTTGATCGTACACAGGAGCAATACGGTCAAAAATATCACGAATTTCTTGCTTCATTCTCAATATAACATGAATTGTCTTGGTAGCGATCGCTCGTTGAAAAGAATGGGAATTTATCTGCGATCGCACCTTGTCAAAAATATCACGAATTTCTTGCTTCATTGGTGGCGGAAAAAAATTGGGAGCTGTGTTAATATGGGTGTCAACCAATTTAATATATAAAAGACAACCGGTAAAGCTTAATAATCTCTCAGGTAATTTAAAGATGTCTACATCGAATAGAAACACATCAGTTTACGAACAAGACTTTTATCTTTGGATTCAGGAAACCATACAAGCTTTGCAATTAAGTAAGTTAGACCCCAAAGAAATTCCCCATCTCATTGAAGAACTGGAAGACATGGGCAATAGTCAAAAAGATGCTTTAGAAAGCAATTTAATCCGGGTGCTTCAGCACTTACTCAAGTGGAAATATCAAAAGCATAAACGTACTGATAGCTGGCGGGCATCAATTACTGAACATAGTCTGCGTTTAAATAGAGCTTTTAAGAAAAGTCCTAGCTTGCGACCATATTTTGCCCAGGTTTTTGACGAGTGTTACAGCGATGCTCGACTCATCGCTTCCCGGGAAACTGGTTTAGAACTGGAGGTATTTCCCCAAGAATGTCCCTTTGATCCCAAAGACGTGCTCAATCCGGAATATTTGCCATAGTTAATTTAATATAACTGATAGAGATTAAGAACTATTATGGACATCAACTATATCATTGAGCTAATTAATCAGGGAGAAAATGGATCCGTTGAATTTAAGCGTAGTGATGTGAAGCTGGATAGTCTATGTAAGGAAATCATCGCCTTTTCCAATTCCAGTGGAGGGGTTGTAATAATTGGTGTTGATGATGATGGGACCATTTTGGGGGTGGAGAGCCATAGAAATTACGAGGAATGGGTGGTAAATATCGCACGCAATAATATCATCCCTCCTGTCAACATCCAATCCAGGGAAGTGGTTTGGGACGGGAAAAAAATTGTGGTTGTGGAGGTTCCTAAAGGAAAGGACAGACCATATCAAGATAATACTGGTAGGTTTTATATACGCATTGGCTCAACTAACCGCATAGCTAGTTTAAACGAACTAATGAGACTATTTCAGCAAAGTGGACTTTATCACTTTGATGTCACAGCAGTTGACAATACCAATCCGTCTTATCTCAATCACAATGCCATTGATCGATATTTCCACAGTTATGATGTCCACTACATGGAAATGGAGCAGGAAGATAAGATAACACTGCTAAAAAACACTGATATCATTGCGGAAAATGAGCAGGTGACAGTTGGTGGTCTTTTGGTCTTTGGCATTAATCCCCAGCGGATTTTCCATAATGCTTCTATCTCATTTGCCCACTTCTTAGGAGATACAATCTCAGAAGAGTTAATAGACAAAAAAAATATTGAAGGATCACTGCCAGATCAGGTACAAGCAGCATTACAAATAATCAAAAACAATATCCTGACCCCATCATCTATTTTGGGAACCAGGAGAGATGAAAGGATAAAATATCCTGACAAAGTGTTTCGGGAATTGATTGTCAATGCTTGTGTGCATCGTAATTATTCTATAACCGGTTCCAGGATCCGAATTTTTATGTTTGATAACCGGATAGAGTTTATGAGCCCGGGGAAATTACCAAACACGGTCACTATTGATAAACTGAGGTTTGGAGTGTCTTACTCTATAAATCCGGTTATTGTTAAATTTATGGAAAACCTCAGATATATAGATAAATTGGGCAGAGGTTTACCTATGGTTTATCAAGAAGCGAAAAAACTTGGCAAGGATGTACTCTTTGAAGAAATTGGGGAAGAATTTAAGGTCACTCTGTTAACATAGGATAATATAACGACAAAATCTGGTTCCACAAACAAAATATCATGACTACACTTAATCTAGTCAAATTGCCAATCACTACCATTGAAATTGCACCGGGTAGTCACTTGTTGATTCACGATGTTACTTGGGAGCAATATGAAGCTTTATATAAAGATTGGGGAGATGAACGCCAAGTGCCCCGAATGAACTATTGCAATGGAACCCTGGAAATTATGTCTCCCCTTCCTGCTCATGAACGTCCCCATCGTATTATTGGTGATATTGTCAAAACCCTATTAGATGCTGAAAACAGAGCTTGGGAAGATTTTGGCTCTACCACCTTTAAAAAGCCAGAACAAGCAGGTCTGGAACCAGATACCTGTTTTTATATAGAGAATGCGGATCGGGTTCGCTCCTTGATGCGAATGAATATGGAAACGGATCCGCCACCGGACTTAGCAATTGAGAGTGATCTTACCTCTCAAACCACATTAGATACCTACTTGACCCTACAGGTTCCTGAGATCTGGATTTATGAAAATGATCGCTTAACAATTTACCTGCTAGAAAAAAACAACTATCAAAAGACCACCACCAGTCGAGTCTTTCCATCCCTAAGTATTACAGATCTCATTCCAGAGTTAGTACAACAAGCGATCAAACAGGGAACAAGCACTATGTTACGCAACCTGCGCCATCAATTGTCCACTTGACTTATTAAATAGATTGTAATAAAATAGGGAGCAGTTCTTTTTTATACTTATTTTAATTATTTTAAAATTTTAAAAAAGTTGATTAGGATAAACTAGGTGAAAACAACAAGAGTAACTTATGACCCAATCTTCCAACAGAGAAAACCACCAGGGAAATATTCAGAACACAGATAATACAGCTGAAGAATTACTAGTAAAACTGAGACAGAAAAAAGGTAATTGGGTAGAGTGGGGAAATGCGATCGCCCATTTACAAAAAAATGGCTATAATCCCCAGGATATTTTTGAAGCTACAGGATTTGAACCGATTCAGCAAAATCAGGTGGTTGTTGGTGCACAGGTTTACAGCTCCCTAGAAAAATTCGGCGCATCAGAAGCTACCAAAACCTACTACGGAACAAGAGCCAGTGACATTCTTTACGAACTGAGACTATTAACCCAGGGAGATAGAGCGACAGCTGCGGATTTAATTTTTGCCCATAAACTGGATGTGGATGAAGCAAGAGAAATTGCTAAAGCTATTAAAGACTTCTCCCGATTTTCCACTCCCCCGGAAGGATTCAGTACCCATCCTGGAGACGCTATTGCTTACCAATGCTGGAAACTGGCCAGACAAAACTCAGACCTGCAAGAGAGATCCCGTTTAATTGCCAAAGGATTGCGTTTTGTGCAATCGAGTACAGCCAGAAAACAGATTGAACAATTACTAACAGACTTTACCATTGTTCCCCAGCGCAATGCGCCCTTGCTTCCCTATTTTCGACTAGAGTCCGATGAAGAACTGCCCAGATTAGTTCCCGTGGTAGGAGAATTACCCCTAACCCCAGAGGATGTCAAGTCAGTACCCCTAATTATAGAAGAGGCCCCTTTTAACATAGTTAAATTTGCTGGTGAGCAAGCTTGGGTAGCATTACCGGGATGGCAAGTGTTGCGTTCTGCGGAAGATCCAATAGTGATAATTGGGGAGAGCAACATTTTTCCCCAGAGCAAATCTGGCAAAACCGAACAAATTCTAATTGTGATAGATAGAGATGAAAGAGATTGGGATGACGGGAGTTATTTTGCCTTTGACAATGATGGAGAAGTGGATTTTCAGTGGTTTGAAACTCAACCAGAGCAGACAATATTAGGACGCATAATTGTCATTTTACGTCCTAAAAAAGTTTTAGACGAAGATTTTACCAAAGATAGTTGGCAAATTGATGAGTGATGAGATATGGAAAAGTTGACCCTGTCCAAGATTTCTAAATCTGATTTAAAAAGATTTGTGCAATTAGACGAAAAGGGAATTGGGAGTTATGAATGGTTAGACCTTGAGAGTATAACCATAACTCAAGATGAACAGCAACAGGTGGGCTATATACAATCTCATTTATTAAATTATTCTATTCATTTAATGAATGAAGCCACCATTTGGGCTAGGGGAATTTACCCCTTTTTACTGTTAGCAGAAAGGGGTAAAATTCAAGCATTAGCGGAAGTATTGTTGCAGGCAAAATATCCCCAATTTGAATTAGAAGGAATTGCTGATGGTTTACTAGCTAGGAGCGTGGTTGATAGTGTAGAAGTTCCATATCTGGTGGTGGTGGAAGCGAAAAAGGGTTTAGATAATCAAAATCCTCTATCCCAATTATATGGCCAACTGCTAACAGCTGGAAGATTGAATTGGCAAGAGGATAGACAAGATCCCCAAGAAGTATATGGGTGTTATACGATTGCTGATGTTTGGACTTTTGTCCATGCTAAAATTGAAGGTATGGAATCTGAAAAGTTAAGAATGGAACTGGAGTTTTCTAGGGAATATAGTTCCAAAAATGAGGGAGAAATCATCCTAAAAATCCTCAAAAAGATTGTTACCAACCATCTCAATCTCCACTAAAGAATTGGGGTGATGTGAGCAATAAACAAATCACAATAAAATTAAGTGGGTGGGTGGAATTAAATAATTGTGCCTCCCTACTTAACCCGCGATTAAGATTCAGAATCATCAGAGCAAATCCATGCAACTTGAGAATTTAAATAGTGAAAAATGGGACTCTCAAGATAGAGAACATAGACTAGAGGTCAAAATCCAACAGATTCGGCAAAAATTGCGTCCTGGACAGGTGCAAATGGCTGATTGGTTGGGGGGACCATTAGCTGTTTCCGCTGTCCCTGGTGCGGGTAAATCTACGGGAATGGCTAGTGCAGCAGCTATTGCCATAGCGCGTCAGTATTACTCCCACTCCCGTTCCCAATTAGTCCTAGTGACTTTTACCAAGTCAGCTGCTATGAACCTGAAATTAAAGATTTGTGAAAAATTGCGGGAACTATCTCTACCACAAAAGGGGTTTGTGGTTTATACATTACATGGTTTGGCTTTAAATATTGCCACTCGTTATCCCCAACTGTCTGGTTTGGAGTTAGACCAGGTGAAGTTAATTACTCCTAATCGGAGTCATCGTTTAATTAGTATAGCTGTAGAGCAGTGGATTAGCAAGCATCCCACCATGTATTATCGTTTATTGGAAGGACACCAATTTGATGGGGAAGAAACGGAGAAACTGCGTCGTCAATCGGTTTTAAGAACGGAGATTTTGCCAGATTTAGCTTATACCACAATTCATGAGGCTAAAAGTTCTGGGATTGTACCGGAAACTCTCTATCAATGGAGTGAGAAAACTCAAAACTCCTATCAAATTTTGCGGATTGCAGCGGGACTATATGAGGAGTATGAAAAGTTAATGAAGTCCCAAGGTTTGATTGATTATGATGATATGATTTTGGCAGCTTTAGAAGTTTTCAAAAATCCCAGTGCGTTACGAATTGAAAAAAATAAGATTTTTGCAGTTTTTGAAGACGAAGCACAAGACTCTAGTCAGCTACAAACTCAACTATTAGAAATATTGGCAGAAAGAAAAGATAGCAACGGAGGAAAAACAACCTTGAATTTGGTCAGGGTTGGTGATTCTAATCAAGCTATTAATTCCACTTTTACGCCTGCAGATCCCATTTATTTTCGGGAATTTTGTGAACAATGTGCTGGGGAACAAAGACTGGCAACTATGAACCAAGCTGGACGCAGTAGTAGAATTATTATTGATGCGGCTAACTTTGTTCTGGAATGGGTAAATCACCAATGGTCCAAAAGGAATCTACAAAATCATTCACCAAAAAAACCACCATTTATAAATCAGAAAATTCAAATCGTCAATATTGGTGATCCGCAAACCGATGCTAATCCTGCACCCGTAGGAAAAGGATTGGAACTACATACACCTGATGACATTCATCACACTGTTGAGTTGATAGGTCAAAAGATTGTAGAACTCTTTAAAAATAATCTAGGTACTGCAGCTATATTAGTGAGAGAAAATCGCCAAGGTAAATGGTTAGCAGAAAATATAAGACCAATATGTAATCGGTATAATATTGACCTATATGAAGTAGCGGAAACAGAAAGACGTTCCCAAGTACCAAAAGAAATCCTAGCTTTATTGCAGTTTTGCGATCGCCCCCATTCCCCGGAGTTTTTAAAAACTGCATTAACTGTGCTGATGCAAAGACAATTAATAGCTGCTCAAGACATTAATAGTTTGGCGATTTTACCCGAAGAGTTTTTATATCCTACACCATTCACCAGGGTGCAAACAGAAATAGTTCAGCAAGCTGCCCAACTATGCAGAAACCTGCTGCAAGCAGCATGGGAAATACCACCATATCAGATAATTTACTTTTTGGCCTCAAGTCTAAACTATGATCAAGGGGAGTTGGCTACAGCAGATAAATTAGCGGAAAAAGTTAATCTCCAAATTACTGGGGATAGATCTAGAAGTTCCCTAATTAGTGCATTAGTGGAAATAGTAAATTCGGAAAAATTTGAAGCGGTGGACACAGAAAACCCAGAAACTAAATATATAAAAAAAGGTCAATTAACAATTATTACCATGCACAAAGCCAAAGGACTGGATTGGGACTATGTATTCCTACCCTTTTTGCATGAAAATTTAATTCCTGGCAAATTGTGGGTAAAACCCCAAAGTCAATTCTTAGGTGATTTTAGCCTAGCAGAAGTTGCTCGCGCCCAAATTCGCACTGCACTCCATCAAGGGACAGAAACCACTAATAATTCTCAGCAAAATGCAAATCTAAACCAAAACCCAAACAAAAGTTTTTTTGAGATTAAACAAGCATGGGAAGAAGCTAAGGATTTAAAACTAGCAGAGGAATATAGATTACTATATGTGGCCATGACCAGGGCAAAAAAACTCCTATGGATGTCCGCAGCTAAAAGAGCCCCCTTCGTGTGGACAAAACCAGACAGTTTACAAGAGATTCTACCTTGTCCAGTATTTACAGCTCTAAAGTCTAATTAATAATACTAATTAAACTTATTGGTTATTGATGTCAAATTCCATCTCCTCTCGAATATATTCAAGTTCCTCAGCTGCTGGTGGTTGAACCACAGCAGTTTTGGGAATTTCAACTATTGGGTTATTGAGAGCGACCATTAAAGGAGAGATTGGTGCTTGTGTTTGGATATCCCCACTATCTATCTTCTGTTGTGCTAGTTGCAACCTAGAAGTATTTGCTGGCAAAATTCCTGATATGGAACCAATAACACAAGCTGCGATAGCAGCACTACCCCACATCCAATTTATCCGACGACGGAAAATTATGCGTTTCCAAACAAGACTAAATAAATCCGGAGACGAAGCATAACAGCTTGGCACAGGCATGGTTCGGACACCATGCCTCAATTTTAACAGTCTCATGTACAAACGCTTACTAGATTCATCCGTTGCCAACCACTGCTCTATCCGCTGACGTTCAGTAGCTGTAACTTCACCATCTAAATATGCGCTTAACAGCTCAAACTGATCATCTTCATTATATTCCTGATAATTAAACCTATCCATATTCGCTTTGACCTTTCCACGGGTAAACTAGAGGAATTTTCCTGTGAATCCACTTAACCATCCAGATAACTTTTTAGTTGGCTTTGCAGTCGGGAACGGGCTCTAGCTATTCTAGATTTGACGGTTCCTAGGGAAGCACCAGTAATTTGAGCAATTTCTTCATATGCTAAACCTTCGATTTCTCTAAGAACTATGGTAGTACGGAAAATCTCTGGTAAATCAGCAATAGCTTCCCGCAGTTGCTCATAAAATTCCCTAGTTTTTAGTTGTTCTTCCGGACTTGGTGTATCGCTGGCAATTTCCCAATCCATTTCCCCATCCCCTGCTAAACGAGGAGCATCTAGGGAGAAAGAACTACCAGATCTTTTGCGCTTACGTAGCTCATCATAAAACAAATTAGTGGCAATTCGACTTAACCAACCGCGAAATTTAGCAGGTTCTTGTAATCGGTGAATATTCCGATAGACTCGAATCCACACCTCCTGAGCCAAATCAGCTCTGTCAGACCAGTCGGGAGCTAAGTGATATAGTACCCTATCTACCTGAGTCTGATAGCGACGCAGCAATTCAGCAAAAGCTGCTTTGTCCGGGCGCAGTCCAGATTGACAGCGCAAAATAAGATCCTGATTCGAGAGTTTATCAACTTGCACCGATGCTTGTGAATAATTGGCATCAACAGTTGACCAGGATACAGCAATAGACTGACTCATAGATCCCACTGGCATAAAATAATCTCTATCTATTAGACTGAATCTAATTTCCTATGTTCCCCACCCAAGTGATTAATTTATTACCGGATTAGCTAAATATCTATCCGGAATCATGAAAAAATCCTCTTTGTCAGGGTGATCAGACAATAGACAATTTTTGATAAATTTTTTGCTAATTGACGCTCTCGGAGCATTTAATAATTATGATGGGCCAGCTATGGCGAGATTTTAAAGCGTTTAGTCTATATTTTATTTCCAATGGCGAAGAAAAAACCTTTACTACCCATGCTTATGTTACTTTGTTTTGGCACATCCCTTGTTTCCCTGGTTGTCTATTGGTACAATACTGGTACAAATACAAATCAGTCCAATGATTCCTCTTCCATGATCCTGCGGACCAGTGCCAACTCTAATAAGCATAATCCTGATTTCTCTTCGGGTATTACTCTTGGGGATACCGCTTTGGGTGCTGATATGACCTCTTCATCTGATTCTGGTGATGGGGAAAAAAATACAAGATTGGTACTCCCTACACAACAAAACAAAACAAGTAGTGGGTTAAAAGGCTTTTTCTTTGGTGCTGGAAATGACTCTCCATCTCCCGGAGCGGGAAATGATCAAAGTGATGTGGTAGTTGATTTGAGCGATCGCCGGGTTTATGTTTATCGTTATGATCAAGTGGTGGCCAGTTACCCAATTTCAGTGGGCAAAAAGGGTTGGGAGACTCCCACAGGTACTTTTAAAGTTATACATAAGGAGCATCACCCTATTTGGAAGCACCCAATTACGGGGAAAATATTTGAAGCGGGGACGGATAGTCCCCTGGGAGATCGATGGATTGGTTTTTGGTCAGATGGTAAGAATGAAATTGGTTTCCATGGCACACCTAATAACGATTTGATTGGTGGTGCTGTGTCCCATGGTTGTTTGAGGATGCGTAATCCTGATGTAAGAATGTTATATGAACAAGTGGACTTGGGGACTCCTGTATCAGTACGCCACTAATCAATAGTTTTGGTTTTCCAAAACATAGGATCAATGGATTTTCCATTAACATATAAACCCCAATGTAAATGGGGACCAGTAGAAGCACCTGTGGAACCCACAGTACCGATGAGATTGCCAGGTTGGACAAAATCACCTTCTTTGACATCAATTCGGTTCAAGTGCAGGAAAATGCTGGTTACTCCCTGACCATGGTCAATACCCACCGCGTTTCCATGAACCCTAAATCCCTGGGATACTTTCCCTACTAAAGCTACTCTCCCCGCTGCTGGTGCGATTACTGCTGAACCCACTGCACCTGCATAGTCTAACCCTCGATGATAATAATCCTGGGCAAACACACCATTATAGTACCGTCTCACACCATATCTCGTGCTCATCCTCCCTTTATTGGGACTGAGAAACACTCCATTCCAGTATTTTTCTGGTGTTTGTAGTTCTTTGAACTCTTTTACACGAGCTAGTTCATATTCTGTGGCTTTTACTCCCGCTTTTCCTGGTGGTAGGTTGATCCTCTGTAACGGAAATTTCCTATTACCTACTATTACCTCTAATTTTTTTTCCTCTTGTCCCCCCACTAATATTGTAATTTTTCTTATTCCTGGTTTTTCTAGGGGGGTAGTAGGAATCAGGGAACGATAGGTGTTTGGTGCGATCGCAAAAGCTGGATATGTGTTTTCATCAACTTTAACACTAGGTTTTATAAGATTTTGGATATCAGTATTTAGAGTTTGTTCCGCATCGGGCTTAATTAATACTGAGATTGTATCTCCCAATTTTACCGTTTGTGGTAAAATTTGCACCTCTAATGCTTTTGCTGATGGGATGCAAGCTAGGGGAGTAATTGCCAATATTCCCGTGATAACCTTGCCTAGACTGGTGAGATTAATCACCCGCAACTTATGGTAAGTATTCATCAATTTCAACCTGGTGACAGTTTTTAAAAATCATTGCTCCAATTCTAACAACCCCTTGCAAAAATAAAAGATGCTGGTGAATATGATTTCTATCCATAGCATTAGATGATCTAGCCAGGTTAAAATCTGCTCCAATGGGTGTTTTTCATAACCAATAAATGTGGCTTTGATTTCTATCCAATCAGGCTTGAATTGATAATAGTGGTATGGATAATTATTTTGTTCTCTTCCTAATTTGAGGTCACTTTCTTGAGTTTGATAGTTTTTACCATAACTAGACATTTGTCGGGGTTGACGCGAATCACCATCAGAAAAATCGCTCCCAAATAAATCCTCCCATGTTAACCAACAATCTTCCTTAACTTCCCCAACATGGGATGTCTGTACTTGTTCCCAGCTAGGAGAAAACCTGGCACTGGTCGTGAGTTCGTGAGGGAGAACAGGAGCAGTTTCTTCACCCATTAAGGTAATTTGTCTAGTTTCAAAAATGTAACCTATGACAGATTGAATTAAGACCAAAACATTGGCACTCCCAACAGACACATTAGCTGGTAACTGAGCCTGATGTTCTAACTTAACCAGCATTGTATCTACAAACTTCAAACATTTAGATGCCAAAACCTGTGAATAAGAGAATACACCCCGGGGGAGGTCAGCTAGAATCTCTAGATTACTGTTAGAATAATTATTTATCTGCTCTTCAATGCTATTAGCAATTTGCTTCTGCTGTATGGGTGTTAAAACATCAAAAACCTTATTGTTCTCCCCCACAAGCACCAAATCACGACTTGTTAAATTAACGGCAATTGCTTCTATCTTAGGAATATGAGACTGTAACGTCTTGCTTCCTAGAGACTGGTCATCTCTTGCACCTCCGGTCAACTTTTGCACAATTCCACCAAACCAACCCGAGGATTTGACATTTTGTAAATTTTCCGATTCCCAAGTAGCTGCAGATGGTAAACTCCTGACCAGTTCCAATACTTTTACAATTGGTGATTCCATTGATGTATGGTCATCCAAAGGGGGGTACAAAGTTTTAAGTCTTTTCCCCACTGCTTCATCAGGTTGTAATGACTTATAAAGCGGGTAAAGCAAAGCCTCCGCCCCCCATTTTGTTGCCAACTGTAAATTGCGGAAAGCACCCACCAACTTTTGGGACAACCGACGAGACTGGTGACTGAAAAATTTAAATACTTGGCTTTGATAAGGACTAGAGGAACCGGAGGACATTGCGAGTTTATTTATTAATTAGGGTTTGCTTTTATGAATTATCCCACCCCCCCAACACACAGTCAGTCCCTCTCAGACAAAATTGAACAATTACGCTCCCACTGTCAAATTAATATACTCCGATCCTGGGTGTGTTGGCGAGGTGACCTAGAAATCACCGATGTGATGCAATCAAACCTCCTCCATTGGCAACCCATACAGTTAAATGACAAACAACAGGTGGTTTGGAATCAAGGAAAGCACATACTTTGGTTAGGACAAAAGTTCACTGTCCCAGAAAGCTTATATGATTATCCTTTAAGTGGTTTATGTGCGCGCTTATCTCTAACTTGGTGGGCGGATGGGGTTGAGGTTTATCTTAATGGTAATTTATTGTCAACAGGTGATTTATTTGATTGTTCTCCACGGTTGCTTTTAAGTCAAGAGGTAAAATCAAAAGATGAGTTTTTTATTGTATTGCGGTTGGTAAGTCCTGAACATTGTGATGGAGCTTTGATGCACTCCCAGATGATTTTTGAATCGGGGATTGTGGATGATATAGATCCGGGTCTTATAGCTAATGAGTTGGCGATCGCCCAAACTAGGGGAAAAAATCTTTCATCAACGGAGTGGAATAGACTAGTAACAGAAATAGAAGAGTTAATGAATTTTAGCTGTGGTATAAAAACACAAGCAGACTGGAAAAGCTTGTTAGAAAAGATTCGTCAAACCTATTTGGGAATAGACCAGTTAACAAGTATTAAGAATAACAAACTATTTTTATTAGGTCATGCCCATTTAGACTTAGCATGGCTATGGCCAGTACAAGAAACTTGGAAAGCAGCACAAAATACTTTTGAGTCCGTGTTAAAATTACAAACGGAATTTTCTGAGTTAATTTTTTGTCATACCACACCAGCTTTATATGCTTGGATGGAGGAACATCAGTCTGGGTTATTTACTCAAATTCAAACCCAGGTAAAATCGGGAAAATGGGAAGTGTTAGGTGGTTTTTGGGTAGAACCAGATTTGAATTTGATTTCGGGAGAATCAATAGTTAGACAACTGTTATATGGTCAGCTTTATTTTCTAGAGAAATTTGGAAAAATATCACCGATAGTGTGGGTTCCTGATACCTTTGGTTTTTGTGGGACTTTGCCGGGTTTTCTCACCCAAGCAGGAATTGAAATCTTTGTCACCCAAAAGCTCCGCTGGAATGATACTAGTGAATTTGAGTATGATTTATTTTGGTGGCAATCTCCCGATGGTAGTCAAATATTAAGTTACATGTCACCACCCATTGGGGAAACTATAGATCCAGTCAAAATGACCGATTATCTATCTACATGGCAAGGTAAAACCGGTTTAGCAAATGCTCTTTGGTTACCGGGTGTGGGAGACCATGGTGGTGGACCGACTCGTGATATGTTAGAACTTGCAAGAAAGTGGAAGAATTCCCCCATTTTCCCAGAAACAGAATTTTCCACCGCCGAAAATTATTGGCAATATCTCAAATCTTCTGTGGCAATTCTTCCCGAAAAATTGCCAGTATGGCAAGATGAATTATATCTACAATTTCATCGAGGATGCTATACCACCCACGCAGACCAGAAAAGATGGAATCGTCAATGTGAAAATCTCTTATATCAAGCAGAATTATTCTCGACCCTTGCTGCTGCTGTTTATGGTTTACCCTATCCCAAAGCAGAAATACAAACTGCTTGGAAAAAGGTTTTGTTTCACCAGTTCCATGATATTTTGCCCGGTTCTTCCATCACCCAAGTTTACCAAGATGCTTTACCAGAATGGGAACAAGTTCAACAGTTGGGGTCTACTATCCTAGATAGAGCACTAAGAGCGATCGCCTGTAATATAAATTTGCCCGAACCCCCTCAACCTGACAGCATTCCGGTAATTATCTTTAACTCACTCAATTGGGAGCGTTCGGAAGTGGTTAAGATAAAACCTCCCCATCCTCAACATTGGTTAATTCACGACCTCGATGGTAATCAGCTACCGCATCAAATAACCAGGGATGGTTTATTGTTTATTCCCACTATCCCCTCCATAGGATATCAAATATATTGGCTTTCTCCTGGAGATGCAAATGGGGATGTGGACGAAAACAAATGTGGGCAAGAGTTTTATTTAGAAAATGAATATTTACTAGTTAGGGTCAATGCACAAACGGGAGATCTAGAAAGTGTATTTGACAAAATTCAATTTCGAGAAGTCCTGCAAGGACCAGGAAACCAGCTACAAGTATTTGCGGATAAAGGACAATACTGGGATGCTTGGAATATTGACCCAGATTATCAATCTAAACCTCTACCACCTGCTAAATTACAGTCAATTGAATGGTTAGAAAAGGGTGTTATCGAACACAGGTTGCGAGTTGTACGTCAAATTGGCAAGTCTGAATTTACCCAAGATTATGTTTTACAAACCAATTGCCCAATCCTCAAAATTGAGAACAGTGTAAATTGGCAAGAAGATCAGGTATTGGTGAAAACCTCTTTTCTCTTAAATATCCACAGTGACATTGCTACCTATGAAATACCCTGTGGGGTCATCCATCGTCCTACTAATCCCCACACACCATCACAACAGGCTAAATGGGAAGTACCCGCTTTAAAATGGGCAGATTTGACAGCAGATACAAATACTGGAAACTACGGTGTCAGTTTACTAAATGACTGTAAATATGGATATGACATCAAGGGTAATCAAATGCGGTTGACCTTATTAAGAAGTCCCCACTGGCCAGACCCTCAAGCAGATCGGGGTGAACATCACTTTAATTATGCTTTATATCCCCATACTGGTGGTTGGCAAGCAGCTGAAACTGTCAGAAGAGCATCTGATTTCAATATACCATTAAATGTACTTCTCAATCCGGAAACTAAAAAGTCACCATCACCGGTTTTTAAAAACAACAGTTTCCTCACACTAGCAGCAGATAATTTGATTATCACAGCTTTTAAAGTCAGCGAAAACCATCCACAAAGCTTTATTCTAAGATTTTATGAATGTCATGGTGAATCCGCAAACTTACCAACCCTAAATTTAAAAAGTGAATTTTTTACCTTGGGTGACCCGCTTGATTTATTAGAAAGAAATATCCATCCCACTGTGAACCCAATTGCACCCTGGAAAATCAGCACGTTTCAGGTTCTCACCCAGTAAATGTCAAAATAAACTTACCTCAGTAGAAAGGGGATAAAACCCCCTATTCTTGAATGTGCTTCTAATCCTCATGATCCTCAAAAGGATCTGCTAATTCCTTACTGGGTGGACCGAAGGATGTGTATATGGCCATAGCAGTGATAGCAACGAGAATGGCACTAAAGGAAACACCTAGCACTAAACCGGGGTCTAAGTCCATGATTTTAAAGTTATGTTATGAGTATGTTATAATATATTACAAAAATTAACTCTAATTAAACCTCAATTACAAAACTTTCAGTTTTCCTGCAGAACAGTCAACTACCTGACCTGGATAGTGGTATTATCTTCATAGTCAGAATTATCCCACATGTAAGGTTAAAATCCTGCTGAAATATTGCAGCACCCTACAACGGGGAATAGGAAAATTAAAAAAAAGTTTTGGCAACTGATCTTAGGTGAACTATGGCACAACGGACTAAATTAGGAGATATCCTCAGACCCTTAAACGCTGAATATGGTAAGGTAGCTCCTGGTTGGGGTACAACTCCTTTAATGGCTGTTTTTATGGGTTTGTTTTTCGTATTCTTGCTTATTATTCTGCAGGTCTACAACAAATCTTTGTTAATTCAAGACGTGCTTGTAGACTGGCGCAGTTTGGGTGGCTAATTGCTATCGAAATATGCTATCTCGTTTTGGCTGACAGCTAAAAAGACGCCAGGAGGGATGGGTTCACCCTCCCTTCTAGCATCTGTACTACCTGTACTACAATCCCTGGTGTTTCCACCCGAGGAGCAGTCAATATTGGTTGAGCGACTGAGCTTTTCAAGTCCCGTGAGGTTTTATGAATATATTTGGTATTGGACTACCAGAAATGGTTGTGATTGGGGTGGTGGCTTTGTTAATTTTTGGACCTAAGAAGCTACCGGAAATTGGTCGCAGTTTGGCTAAAACTATTCGCAGTTTCCAGCAAGCTTCTGATGAGTTTCAAAATGAGTTGAAAAAAGAGGTTCAACAATTGGAGGAGACTATTAAAACTACTGCTGAACTGGAGACTAAACAAATAGAGTCTACTAAGGAGCAAGAGCATTCCAAATAACCGAATGACAGAAATTATCACTCCACCTACTTTGCTTATTCCCCAGGTCATAGTCGGGTTGGGCAACCCTGAACCTAAGTATGACCAAACACGCCATAATATTGGTTTTGCTGCTATTGATGCTCTTTCCCGTACCTGGCATATTCCTTTGACGGAAAATCGTAAGTTCCAGGGACAGTTTGGGGAAGGTTTAGGACCTGGAAATCTAAAAGTTAGACTTTTAAAACCCTTAACCTACATGAACCGTTCTGGTGAGTCTATTCAATCAGTTACTAGTTGGTACAAGTTGCCACCTGAATCGGTATTGGTAATTTATGATGATATGGATTTGCCCTTGGGTAAAACCCGTCTTCGTTTATCTGGATCCGCTGGTGGACACAATGGTATGAAAAGTGCTATTTCTCACTTGCATAGTCAAAACTTCCCTCGGTTACGTATTGGTATTGGTAAACCTAAGGATATATCAAATGATGGTCATGATGGTACGGTTTCTCATGTTTTGGGAAAGTTTTCCCCCTGGGAAGCAAAATTAATTGGTCCCATTTTGACATTTGTGGTGGAATGTGTAGAATTAACCTTTAAGCAGGGAGTGGAAAAGGCTATGAATTATTGTAACAGCTGGAATAGTCCCTCTGCAAATGGTTGATTTTTAGGATTTGCAATTATTTTTTTGTCATCTACCTCAAAATTGTACTTTAAAATTGTTGTCATTACAAATTGTGGTTGTCGGAGGTGGAGCAGCAGGATTTTTTGGTGCGATCGCCTGCGCTAAAACCAATTCTCAAGCTCAAGTTACCCTCTTAGAAGCTGGTCGTGAACCTCTAGCTAAGGTGTTGATTTCCGGTGGTGGACGCTGTAACATAACCAATGCCTGTTTTATTCCTCAAGACCTGGTGCAAAACTATCCCAGAGGGAATAAAGCATTACGTGGTCCTTTTACTCGATTCCAACCCCAGGATACAATGGCTTGGTTTGAAGAACACGGGGTGAAATTAAAGACTGAAGCAGATGGAAGGGTTTTTCCTATTACTGATCGATCTGAAACCGTTGCTGAATGCTTAATTAAGTTCGCAGCTCATACAGGGGTGAAGTTAAAAACGGGTACTTCTGTAGTTTCTGTGGAGCGTCAAGATGGAGGCTTTAAGGTTAATTGTAAATCAGGCGGGGATGTGTACTCTTTGAATTGCGATCGCCTGCTTTTAGCTACAGGTAGTAGTTTAGTAGGTTATAAAATTGCTCGCGCTTTAGGACACCATATAGAGAGTCCGGTACCCTCCCTATTCAGTTTCAAAATTACCGATCCTAAACTACAGTCTTTATCTGGAATTAGTGTTAATCCTGTCAGTTTAACTTTGTCTTTACAGGGAAAAATTGCCTTAAAACAAACGGGATCCTTACTAGTTACCCATTGGGGTGTGAGCGGACCCGCAATATTAAAACTTTCCGCTTATGGTGCTAGATTACTGTACGAAAACCGCTACCAGGGGAAATTGTACATTAATTGGTTGCCAGATTTATCCCTGGAGGAAGTAAAACAAAAGCTTTTAGATGTGAAACAAGAATGGGGGAAAAAAGCCATAGCACTCCATCGTGGTGTAGATTTACCTCACCGACTATGGCAATATTTAATTGACCGAGTAAATATTAGTGCGGAAGACCGTTGGGCAGAAATCACTAATAAAGTGTTAAATCAGCTAGCACAAGAAATCCATAGAGGAGAATATGTAATAACCGGTAAGGGTGAATTCAAAGAAGAGTTTGTCACTTGCGGAGGTGTAGACCTAAAAGAGGTAGATTTTAAAACCATGGAAAGTAAAATAGTCCCCGGTTTATACTTTGCAGGAGAAATTTTGGATATAGATGGCATTACGGGGGGATTTAATTTTCAAAGCGCTTGGACTACTGCATATTTAGCCGGATGTGCAATGGGTATGTAGATACCAGAGGATGAGTTATAATAGGTAACTATTAACAAAGCAATAAAATAACATCTGTCAAATATGATATCTTTCAGCCAAGTTGTGGATAAACTCCAAAACAATATCACATCCCACAGTCTGACCTCCCAACCAGAACTGAATCCTCAAATTAGGGGAGTTGCTGCTATAGACGCAGCACAAGCGGGTACTATCAGCTATGTGGAAGGACCAAAATTTGCCTCCTTGCTTACCTCCACAAAAGCTAGTGTGTTGATTTTACCCTTAGATGAAAAATTGCATCAGCAAGCAACTGCTCAGGGTATAGCCTGGTTAGCAACCTCCCAACCCCGTCTATTGTTTGCACAGACTATCTCCCTATTCTATCAACCATATAAACCCTCCCCCTCCATTCACCCCACCGCTGTAATTGACCCTAGTGTTAAAATCGGTGATCATGTCTATATTGGCGCCCATGTGGTTATACTTGCTAATACGGAAATCGGTAATGGTGTCTTTATTTATCCCAATGTAGTTATTTATCCACATGCAAAAATAGGCGATCGCACGGTTTTACATGCCAATTGTGCCATTCATGAACGCAGTCAAATTGGTGCGGACTGTGTAATCCACAGTGGTACTGTGATTGGTGCTGAAGGATTTGGTTTTGTTCCCACTACAACAGGCTGGTTAAAAATGGAACAGTCTGGTTATACAGTATTGGAGGATGGGGTGGAAATAGGTTGTAACAGTGCGGTGGATCGTCCAGCGGTGGGGGAAACACGTATTGGTAAACACACTAAAATTGACAATTTAGTGCAAATTGGTCACGGTTGTCAAATTGGTTCAGGTTGTGCGATCGCTGGTCAAGCGGGAATAGCTGGGGGTGTAAAAGTGGGGAACCGGGTCATTCTAGCGGGACAAACGGGAATTGCCAATCAGGTAAAAATAGGGGATGGAGCAATTGTTAGCGCCCAAGCTGGTGTTCATGGCGATATTGCACCGGGAGAAATAGTCTCAGGTTCACCTGCTCTCCCTCATAAACTCTATTTAAAGGTATCTGCTGTATATAGCAGGTTGCCAGAGATATATAATTTCTTTAAACAGTTATCAAAAAATCCCCGTCAGGAAAATCCATAGCAACTACCGGAATTGCCACTGGAAATCACTTTTAGTGGTTGATTTTGAGATATTCTAAAAAATAATGCTCGGGAGAATGGCAACTGTGAACTTACAAAAACCAATATTAGTGGGAGGATTAGGATTATCCTTTTCTCTATGGATGTTAAACACTTGGCACGACTCTATCATACAAATGGCAGAGTTGGGTTTGTTAGGTGCTTTAGCAGTTGGTGGAGGATTATGGTTGTTGCGCAAAAATCAACCCGGTGAACAGCTACATGATAGTCCACCAGATAGAAATAAGGTGGAAGCTGTTATTAGTCAAACCCAATCTATTATTGACCAAATCGCAAGTGAGGTGGTTGATCACCCCAGTCTGTTAACTCTACAAGAACAACTGGCCAAATTGACTTTGGAGCTAGATAGAAAGGAAGTGCAAATGGCGGTTACCGGTGGTAGGTCTGTAGGCAAAAGTACCATAATTCACCTCCTCAAAACTGTATCTAATTTATCTGCTAGTCCCTTGGAGTTGGTGGAAACATCACCTTTATTTACGGAACTCGGTCAGGATGGTGATGCTGCTATTTTGTCAGCACTACAAAAGTCTGATTTGGTGCTATTTATCACTAATGGAGACCTTACCGCATCCCAACTAGATGTTTTGCAAAAATTACGATCTACTCAACAATTAGTTCTACTAGTTTTTAATAAGCAAGACCAATATATGACAGAGGAACGCATAATTATTATGCAATCCCTACAACAAACATTCTCCGGTCATGTGCTCGCTACTTCTGCTTCTCCCCTACCCATAAAGGTCAGAAAGCATCTTGCTGATGGATCCATTCAAGAGGGGATGGAACAACCCACACCCAATATTCAACAGTTGGTAGAACAGCTCACGCTGATTTTGGCGCAACAAACACCACATTTGGTTTGTGCAACCACATGGCGCAAGTCCCTATTTTTAAAAACCCAAGCTAGAAATTGCTTGAATTCTATTAGACGCGATCGCTCTTTACCTATTGTAGAACAAAATCAGTGGATCGCTGGTGCTGCTGCATTTGCTAATCCCCTACCCGCCCTGGATATATTAGCAACTGTGGCCATTACCGGTCAAATGGTTATGGATTTGGGTAATATCTATCAACAAAAAATCTCCCTCGACCAAGCCCAAACAGTAGCTAGAACCCTTGCAACCCTAATGTTCAAGTTGGGACTGGTGGAATTATCTACCAAAGCAGTAACGGGTGTTTTAAAAACCAATGCTGTTACCTTTTTCGCTGGGGGGATGGTAGAAGGTGTCAGCGCGGCCTATTTAACTAAAATAGCTGGTTTAAGTTTAATTGAGTACTTTGAACAGCAAGACATAGCTTTGATCACTGACCACCAGTTAAATATGGAAACACTAGGTCGAGTCCTACAAAGGGTATTCCAACAAAATCAGACTTTGGCGCTATGGGAAACTTTTGTCAAGCAAGGTGTTAAACGCTTATCACCTGAAACTAAACCTTCAACCATATTAGCTTGACTCCTGCTCCATTCTGTTTTCCAGGGTAACTGCTAATTTGTCCGCAATACCCTCAATCCAATTCTCATCCTGTTTCGTATAACTACGGGGAGCATTTGCTCCTAAGATGAGCACCCCCTCTTTACCAATAGGTTGACAAATTACCCCTTGTGTGTTCTCCGGTAAATAATCAAATTCAATTTTGCCAGGGTAAACCCTGAGCGCAACTAAATAAATTGGTTTTTGAGTCCCCAGAACTCTTTCTAATATGGGTCCAGGTATTACCTCTGCTTTAGAACCTAAAATTCCACGTCTTAACAAAACCTGACCTTTATAATAAACAACGAGCGATCGCGTAACTGTATTAGTTAATAATAAACGGGATGCCCAAGCCAATTCGGTCTTGATTGTTTCTGGTAAATCTGATGCTAGAATAAATCCTTCTTTCCCGATCAGCTCCACAGTATCAGGGGATTTGGGTTGTACTTGTTGCCAAATTAGTCCAGTGAGGATTAAAACCGCACTCAGGATCACCCCCAAAACATCCCCCCTAGCTTGAGATTCTGTCAGCTGGGGTGTCCACACACGATTCACCAACAACAGCACAGCACCCAGACTTCCAACCACTAAGGGGAGAAGGCGTAAAATTCTATTTGGATCAGATTTAGTAGTCATTAATCTTCCCCTGGTTCCAGGATGCGTTGAAAAAGATAACCCGTTCCCCTCGCAGTTAAGATTAATTCTGGATTACTCGGATCATCTTCTAATTTAGCCCGCAACCGAGAAATATGAACATCTACCACCCGAGTATCTACGTGACGCTCTGGTGTATATCCCCACACCTCTTGTAAAATTTCAGAACGGGAAAATGCCTCTCCAGAACGACTCACTAATAATTCTAATAGACTAAATTCCATACCAGTTAGTCGAATCCGTTCATCACCCTTATAAACTTGTCGCTTATTTGTATCTATTTTGATATTGCCAACATGAATTACCCCGGAACTGGGAATACCAGTAGTCCCGTTTTTATCGACCCTACGTAAAACTGAACGAATCCGCGCTTCTAGTTCCTTGGGGGAGAAAGGTTTGACTACGTAGTCATCTGCACCCAATTCTAAACCTGTGATCCGATCAGCTACATCCCCTAAAGCTGTTAGCATGATAATGGGGACGTCGGACTCTTTACGTAGTTCTTGACATACTCCATAGCCATCTAACTTAGGCATCATCACGTCTAAAACTACCAGATCTGGATCCGCTTTGCGAAAGGTTTCCAAAGCCTCTTCTCCATCACCTGCAGTTACCACATCATAACCAATCATGGAAAGGCGTGTTTCTAAAATCCGCCGAATGCTTGCTTCATCGTCCACTACGAGGATTTTTTCCTTATTACTTTCCAAGTTTTCCTACTCTCCGTTAAATTTTGTTTTGTGGAATTTTCATACCATACATAATATTAAGATATCATTCTACCTATTAATTCAAAAAAGCTAAAAAAGCAATTTCTACTACTTACCAGTTTTGCTTCTTTTACCTTTTCTTGCGTCTGACCAAATTTTAATGTTTTTTAATATTACCCATGGCAAAGCCAAAGACGATTTTTATTTGCAGTAATTGTGGGTCTGAGTTTTCTCAATGGTTTGGTAAATGTTCTAATTGTGACACTTATGATTCTCTCGTGGAACAAAATGCCAATTCCTTCGGTGTGGGTGGTTGGCACAGCGCTCAACCAGCTGCTAAATCCACTAAGCCTTCTAAACCCAGAGCATCATTGACTTTTGACCAAATTAGCGATCGCCAAATTGCTCGATGGGAATCGGGATATTCGGAGTTGGATAGAGTACTTGGTGGTGGTGTAGTTCCCGGATCTATGGTTCTCATTGGTGGAGATCCGGGTATTGGCAAATCTACCCTATTACTCCAAGTATCTAATGAACTATCCCAGCGATACCGTATTCTTTATGTGACGGGAGAAGAATCAGGACAACAGGTAAAATTACGCGCTTCTCGTTTAGGAATGTCCAAACCTCTCCAGGTGGTTTCCGTAGAGGATATCAACACAAGCTCGGAAAGTTCTCACCCACTACCTGAACAAGATGTTGGGGATGCTGTGGAAGATGACCACAGGGTTACCGTGGAACACCACACCATCAGCTCTGACTTGTATGTCCTTCCGGAAACAGATTTAGAGGAAATTCTCCGAGAAATTGACTCTCTCAAGCCAAATTTAGCAGTAATTGACAGTATACAAACTGTTTTCTTTCCTGCACTCACATCTGCTCCTGGTTCCGTAGCTCAAGTTCGGGAATGTACCGCAGCTTTGATGAAAGTCGCCAAACATGAAGATATTACCATGTTAATCGTTGGTCATGTTACCAAAGAAGGAACCATTGCTGGACCAAGAGTTTTAGAACACCTAGTCGATACGGTTTTATATTTTGAGGGCGATCGCTTTGCTTCCCATAGATTATTAAGAACTGTAAAAAATCGTTTCGGAGCTACCCATGAAATTGGTATATTTGAAATGGTATCTAATGGACTAAGGGAAGTCCCTAACCCCTCGGAGTTGTTTCTGGGAAATCGGGATGAACCCTCTCCTGGTACTGCTATTGTGGTTGCTTGTGAGGGTACAAGACCAATAGTTGTGGAACTACAAGCCTTAGTTAGTCCCACAAGTTACCCTTCGCCTCGCAGAGCTGGAACAGGTGTGGATTTTAACCGGTTAGTACAAATTCTAGCTGTGTTAGAAAAACGAGTAGGAGTGCCCATGTCAAAATTAGATTCTTATGTTGCCTCTGCGGGGGGTTTAAGCGTAGAAGAACCTGCGGTTGATTTAGGGATTGCAGTTGCGATTGTTGCTAGTTTTCGAGATAGAATAGTTGACCCGCAAACAGTATTAATAGGGGAAGTGGGTTTAGGGGGACAAGTAAGGTCAGTGTCCCAAATGGAGCTGAGATTAAAGGAAGCTGCAAAATTAGGATTTAAACGAGCAATCATACCCAAGGGACAAAAGTTTCCTGACTTAAAGATAGAAATATTAGAAGTTTCTAAAGTTATAGATGCTATTATTGCAGCTATTCCCCATCAGTCTTTAGAAAATAGCGATTTGGATTTAGAGGAGGAGGATGAAGACTAAAAGATTGTTAAACTAACTATCCAGAGCCAAACCTAAAACCTGTTGCCAATTTGATATTTTCAAACCAAAAGTATCCAATAATTTTTGGTTATCTAATAGAGAATAACCAGGTCTGAGTGCTGGTGTGGGATATTCTGGTGTGGTGATTGGGACTAACCTTTGTAACTTGTATTGACCATATTGATCATCAGCAAATTTATCGGTGAGAATAGCTTTGGCAAAACCGTACCAGCTAGTTTTTCCCCCACAGGATAGGTGATATATTCCCCCTTTCTCAGCCATAAAATCAGTCAGATAACTAGCATGTGGAATCACCATTTGACCGCGAATTTGGGCAATAATTTGGGCGGTTACTTCTGCGATCATCCTGCTCCAAGTAGGTGACCCAATTTGGTCATCAACCACTCGAATTTCTTCTCTTTCTTTGGCTAATCTTTGCATAGTCAATAAAAAATTCTTACCTCTTAAACCATAAACCCAACTAGTACGAAAAATCAGGTGATTTACGCCAACAGCTTGAATAGCTTTTTCCCCTGCTAACTTAGTTTTTCCATAGACATTTTGTGGAGAGGTTTGGTCGTTTTCCTTATGGGGAATATTTTGATGGCCATCAAAAACATAATCGGTAGAATAGTGAATGATACCAGCTCCTAACCTTTTTGCTTCCTCAGCAAGAATACC
This sequence comes from Cylindrospermopsis curvispora GIHE-G1, assembly GCF_014489415.1. Lineage (NCBI taxonomy): Bacteria > Bacillati > Cyanobacteriota > Cyanophyceae > Nostocales > Aphanizomenonaceae > Raphidiopsis > Raphidiopsis curvispora. The sequence goes on along the minus strand of NZ_CP060822.1, from coordinate 1,173,765 downwards.
GGGAGCAACACCATTAATAGACATAGCTAAATCTGGTTCTGATTCTGCTTTATCCACCGCAGTATAAGCAGCAGGATTGACAATTAAATCTGGTTTTACCTCCCTAATTGTGGAGGGAATTGTTTCATATCGGGATAAGTCTAATTCATTTCTCCCTAAACAAATCACATCCCCCACAGTCATCAAACTGCGTTGTAATTCCCAACCTACCTGACCAGAAATACCAGTTAAAAGAATTTTCATGGGTAAACCTCCGCTTGGGAAAATAATTTTCCAGATTTATCCTTGGAGGAAACAATTGGTTCATCCCCAATTGGCCAAGAAATAGCTAAATCTGGATCGTTCCATAAAATACATCGGTCATATTCTGGTGCGTAATAATCCGTAGTTTTATACAAGAAATCTGCATATTCTGATAGGACTAAAAAACCATGGGCAAAACCTGGTGGAATCCAAAGTTGATGCTTATTAGCTGATGATAAATACACACATACCCATTGAGAAAAGGTAGGGGAACTCTTCCTTAAATCAACAACAATATCAAAAACTTCACCAGCTGCAACACGAACTAATTTTCCTTGCGGTTGCTGAATCTGATAGTGTAACCCTCGGAGCACATTTTTGCCAGAGCGAGAGTGATTATCCTGAACAAAGTGAGGTGATATTCCCGTTTTTTCCGTAAAGAGCTGTTCATTAAAACTCTCATAGAAAAAACCCCGCTCATCACCAAAAACCTGTGGTTCAATTAGTAGCACGTCTGGAATTTCTGTCTTGCTTACTTTCATAGAATCATCTTGCGTTTATTTGATTATTGAAAACTTATTTAAAAGTAATTTCATCTTGTAGAATTCGTTGCAAATACATTCCATAACTACTTTTACCCATAGAATCTACTAAAAACTGGAGTTGGGGACGGTCAATATATCCTTGATTGTAGGCAATTTCCTCAATGCAGGCAATTTTTACCCCTTGTCTTTCTTCCAAAGTATAAATGAAATTACTGGCTTGATGTAGGGACTCATGGGTACCCGTATCCAACCAAGCATATCCACGTCCCAAAATTTCTACCCTTAATTGCTCTTGTCGGAGATAGGTTAAATTGATATCTGTAATTTCTAATTCACCCCGCGCAGAAGGTTTTAAACTAGCAGCGATTTCTACCACTTGAGCATCATAAAAATAAATGCCAGGAACAGCATATTTTGATTTGGGAATTTTTGGTTTTTCTTCAATACTAATTGCCTTTCCTAAATGGTTAAATTCAATCACACCATAGTTTTCTGGTTGGGTGACTTTATATCCAAATACTAATCCTCCCTGCTCTAGTTGCACAGCACGAGTTAAAATTTCTGTTAACCCATGCCCATAAAATATATTATCTCCTAAAATTAAACAAACGGGCTGGTTTTTGATGAAGTCCTTCCCCAAAATAAAAGCCTGGGCCAATCCTTCTGGTTTTGGTTGCTCCACATAACTAAACTTTAATCCCCATTGACTACCATCCTTCAACAGTTTTTCAAATAGTGGCAAGTCTCTAGGGGTGGAAATAATCAAAATTTCTTTGATTCCCGCTAACATTAGTACGGATAAAGGATAGTAAATCATGGGCTTGTCATAAATAGACATCAGCTGTTTACTAACTACCTGAGTCAGAGGATAAAGTCTTGTCCCTGAACCACCTGCTAGAATAATTCCTTTCATTCTTACTCCTTTAACTGTGATGTTTCACGAGATTCATAGTTCTGTTTGATCCAGTTTTGGTATGCTCCAGTAAGGATAGATTCTACCCAGGCTGAATTATCTAGATACCACCGCACTGTTTTGATTAATCCACTCTCAAAGTTCTCTTTGGGTTGCCAACCTAATTCTTTGGCAATTTTACTAGAATCAATCGCATACCGACGGTCATGACCAGGACGGTCTTTAATAAAGGTAATTAGGGATGAGTATTCACAGTTGGGTTTGGGCGCTAGTCTTTCCAAGATCTCACAAATCTTGTTCACAACTACTAAGTTCGTTTGTTCATTCATTCCCCCAATATTATAATTTTCACCAATTCTACCCTCTTGCAGAACTAGATAAATGGCATCACAGTGATCTGTGACATATAACCAATCCCGGATGTTTTGACCATCACCATATATGGGTAGGGGCTTACCATTTATAGCGTTGATAATCATTAAGGGAATCAGTTTTTCAGGAAATTGTAATGGTCCATAATTATTAGAACAATTGGTCGTTAAGGTCGGTAGTCCATAGGTATGATAGTAAGAACGAACAAGATGATCTGCGGATGCTTTAGACGCTGCATAAGGACTGTTAGGCGCATATTGGCTATCTTCTCGAAAAGCTGGATCTTCAGCATTTAAAGAACCATACACTTCATCTGTGGATATATGTAAAAATCGGAAGGCTTCCTGTTTTTTAGATGACAGTTTTTGCCAGTAGGTTTTACTGGCTTCCAGAAGCTTAAAGGTTCCAACCACATTAGTTTCAATAAAATTCCCTGGACTAAAAATAGAACGATCAACATGGGTTTCTGCTGCAAAATTTATGACTGCATCTACTTCATACTCTTCTAACAGGTAACTAACTAGCTCAGAGTTACCAATATCTCCTTGAATGAATCTATAACCCTCTTGATATTTTTCATTCCGTTCTATTTCAGTCAGGTTTTGTAGGTTACTGGCATAAGTTAGCTTATCTAGATTAATTATGTTACCATAGCCTAACCTTCTAGCATGCAGGACAAAGTTAGACCCGATGAATCCTGCGCCACCGGTAACTAGTAAATTTGGTAGATCATTTCTCTGGTAGTTTGACATATTAAATGCAATTAGGACTGGTTGAATTTCTATAGATAACCCGAGGTAACAAACCTTTAAGATTTATAACATTCTTGTGTATTTAACTACATGTAAGATTACTATCTAGTTTCTAGTGAGCAACCCAATTATATATGAGTAAGTTGAGAATTTCCAAACAACATCTATGGTTAGAAAGGTTGATGGCAATCACTGCTACCCTTAATTTGGGTCTGGTGATGTTTGATTGGAGTTACGTACCTTGGCGAGATTTTTACTTTCGCAATTTGCCCCAACTTAGTCGTATTTATGATCCGATTAAAGGCATTGAACCCCATCGAGATACGGTGAACTATTTAAATAATATAGCCAGTTTACAAGTCCAGGTGAGTGAAAGTGGTTTAGGTTCCCCTGCTGTAAAAACTAAACTAGCAGAAATTCGCCGTATGAGCATGGATATGATTGATAGTAACCCCTTTGCGGGATCTGGGAAAAGTGGAACCCTAGAAAAAATTAAAAACCGCATGCGGGAAAGAGTAGGTCAGGAGTCATCAAAGAGCGCTTTTACAATTTTCTGGAGTCCGGAATATTTATCCCAGGGACGATGGGTAGAAGAAATTGACTTTTTTAATCGGCAAATTCTCCCTAGTATTGCTAGTAATTACTACCGGAGAATTGGCGAAAATGGGGAGTTGATCAATAATTTTTGGTTAATTGATTTACCATTTGTAGCTGTATTTGGGTTGGAACTGTTATGGCGGAGTTTTTATATTAAGCGTCAAAACTCTCATCTTAGTTGGTTGGAGGCAATTTTATGGCGTTGGTATGATCTATTTCTGTTGTTTCCCCTTTGGCGCTGGCTACGTATTGTACCAGTCGTTGTACGTCTAGACCAATCAAATCTTATAAATTTATATTTAGTAAGAAAACAGATTCACCAGGGTATAGTCGCTAATTTTGCCGAAGAAATCACGGAAATTGTTGTGGTGCGGGTGATTAATCAAATTCAGTTCTCGATTCAACATAGTGATATTAGTCGTTGGTTTGACCCTAAACAAAATGAACGTGAGTATATAGATATTAATAACATTAATGAAATAGAGGCAATATCAGGAATATTAATACGTATTTTAATTGATACTGTTATGCCTAAGGTTCAACCGGAAATCAATGCCATTTTGAGTCGTAGTATGGAAGGGGCCTTAGAACAAGTCCCAATTTATCGCAACCTGTTACAGCTGCCAGGATTGAGCCAGGTACAAAATCAACTCAGTGGAGAGATAGCTGACCAAATTGGCAAAAATCTTTATTTAATAGTGAATAAAGTCAGTAAAGATCCCCTAACCGCTCAACTTTTTAAGGACTTAATTGGTAAATTTACAACTACATTATCAGGAGAAATACAGGCAAAACACATACTAGTAGAACTCCAAAGTTTGCTAAATGACCTTTTAGAAGAGGTAAAAATAAACTATGTGCAGCGATTGTCCCAAGAAGACATAGAGCAAATTATAGAGCAGACGAGAAAAATGCGGTCTAAAGCAGTGTGAACAAAATCAGGCGATCGCAGAATTTTTCTTGCCAGTTAATTGGTAGCAGGGTGTCAACAGCAAAAAAATAGATTACACTAGCAGGAGAGACAAACCTAAAAAAGTTCGTCTCAGACTTCTGGGAAGATATCCCTATCGCCGGAAGTGGGTGGGTGCCCACTTTTTTTTATTGAATTATCGCATGACTCATCCCTTAGTTCCACAAATTATTGACTTAGCGACTCCACTAGCAGCAGAACTAGGACTGGAAGTTGTTGGCATGGTTTTTCATACGAACCAGCGTCCTCCCATTTTGCGTGTAGATATTCGCAATCCTCAACAAGATACTAGTCTAAACGATTGTGAAAAGATGAGCCGTGCTTTAGAAACTTCCCTAGACGCAGCTGAGATTATTCTAGACACTTATGTTTTAGAAGTATCTAGCCCAGGGATTTCGAGGGAATTGGCAACTGACAGGGAATTTATTTCCTTTAAAGGATTTCCTGTAGTTGTATCTACCTGTGATCCCGATGATGGAGAAAAAGAATGGAAAGGTCAGTTGATTCGTCGAGATGAAACAAAAATTTACTTAAACCAAAAGGGTCGTGTAGTAGGAATTCTCAGATCCCTGGTTACCAAGGTGCAATTAGATGATCACCCCTAATGAAATTGAGATTTTTTTATGTGATTGAGAAAATATAGAGATATAGCGATCTAGAACGTCTATCCAGCAGTCACGCCATAAACCTGTTTTAAGCGTTCTTACCAAAGCTATAAAATTAGTCAACGATTTTCCTAAAAATTGGCAACATAAACAGTGCAAAATTGCAGCGTTTGCACGGATAAAAATTAAGGATTAAGGAGACTGCTTATGTCAATGGTTACTTTACCCGGATTAAAAGATTTAATTGAAAAAATTAGCCTAGAGCGAAATTTACCCCGTTTAGCAGTACAATCATCTATTAGAGAAGCACTACTTAAAGGTTATGAACGCTACCGCCGCGCCCAAAACCTAGAGCGCAGACAATTTGACGAAAATTATTTTGATAACTTTGAGGTAGAACTAGATATTGATGGGGAGGGATTTCGAGTTCTTTCTACCAAAACCATAGTAGAAGAAGTAACCAATTGTGATCATCAAATTTCCTTAGATGAAGTGCAGCAGGTAGCTCCTGAAGCCCAATCGGGGGATTCGGTAGTCTTAGATGTTACTCCGGATCAAGGAGAGTTTGGACGCATGGCCGCCATGCAAACCAAACAGGTCTTAGCACAAAAGCTGCGGGATCAGCAGCGTCAAATGGTGCAGGAGGAATTTCAAGACTTAGAAGGCACAGTTTTACAAGCAAGAGTTTTAAGATTTGAAAGACAGTCTGTAATATTAGCAGTTAGTAGTAGTTTTGGGCAGCCAGAAGTGGAGGCCGAGCTACCAAAAAGGGAACAATTGCCAAATGACACTTATAGATCTAATGCAACATTCAAAGTATACTTAAAAAAAGTTTCTCAGGGACAGCAAAGAGGGCCACAATTGCTAGTATCTCGTGCGGATGCAGGATTAGTAGTTTACTTATTCGCCAACGAGGTGCCAGAAATAGAGGATGAGGTAGTGCGAATAGTAGCAGTAGCTCGGGAGGCCAATCCTCCTTCCCGTTATGTTGGTCCAAGGACTAAAATAGCAGTAGATACTTTAGATCGGGATGTGGATCCGGTGGGGGCGTGCATTGGAGCTAGGGGATCAAGAATTCAAGTAGTAGTGAACGAATTGCGCGGTGAAAAAATAGATGTAATTCGCTGGTCACCGGATCCAGCCACCTATATTGCTAACGCGTTGAGTCCTGCTAGGGTAGATGAGGTACGCTTAATGGATCCTGAAAGTCGCCAAACCCACGTTTTAGTGGCCGAGGATCAGCTGAGTTTAGCCATTGGCAAAGAAGGTCAAAACGTGAGATTAGCCGCACGGTTAACCGGGTGGAAAATAGATATTAAAGACCAGGCAAAATATGATTATGGAGCGGAGGATGCCAAATTTGCAGCAGTTAGAGCCAACTATCAAGACGAGAGTAATCAACCGGATAGTCAGTTTGAAGTTAGAGAAGAGGAATATGAAGATGACCCAGACGAAGGGGAAGATGAATTTAACTCAATGGGGGAAGAAAATTAAAGGACATAGTAAATGAAACCAAACTATCGGCGGTGCATTAGTTGTCGTCGGGTAGGAACAAAGACAGAGTTTTGGAGGATTGTTCGTCTGTTTCCATCTGGCAAGGTAGAATTGGATCAGGGCATGGGGCGTTCTGCTTATATTTGCCCTCAAGCTGACTGCCTCCATAAGGCACAGAGGAAAAATAAACTAGGGCGCTCCCTAAAGGGAATAGTTCCAGAAACAGTCTATGAAACATTGTGGCAAAGACTCGGTCGGGAAAATAACCACAACCAGGTTTGACCAAAAAACAAAGGGAAAATCTTGGTCCTAGTTATCTTCCAACCACCCACAGATGTTATCCCCAAAAAGGATAGCATTCAGTTGCTAGAATTATATGGAGCATTCTATATGGTACGTGGAGACCCCGCGAAACCTAAACGCCCGGAAAACCGTAATAAGTTTTACTCGACTTTGTAGTGGAAAACTCAGAATCAGCAAAACCTAAACCTAAACCATGGCAACCTGGTAGCGTCAAAGCGCAGTTCGGCATCAAGGATGCCCAAGGAAATTTTTTATGAAAAAAAATTTTGCGGGATCCAGTCAACCATCATTACCGGTGGGGATGCCAGTATGAAACCGGAACATCTCTCTTCCCTAATTATTTGGAGGCACCGACAACATCACCAAGGGCAACCTAAAAAACAGTGATCAAAGGATGGAGATGTCGAAAACCAGGCAACCGTCCGTTAAAACTGTAAATTAAAGGGGAAAGAGTGGATGAACAACGGCAAAGTTAGAATCTACGAATTATCGAAGGAATTGAATTTGGATAACAAGGAGCTCTTAGCAATTTGCGACCAGCTCAATATCGCGGTCAAAAGCCACAGCAGCACAATTTCTGAAACAGAAGCGACACAAATTCGCGAGGTGTCACAAAAGCTGACAGCAGCGAGAATGACGCAAAAAAAAGAATTAGGTATAAATAACCATAAACCAAATTCCCAGAAACCTGGCTTCCGAAACCGATCTGCTGCACCTCGTCAACAACAAATTTTGGAGATTCGTAAACCCAAAATCTTGAGAAACACTACCTCCAATGCCCTAGAGGCATCAGTTGCTACCAACGGACAGTTTGCTTCATCTGACAGTGTCAATATGACCGACCCATCGGTCACACTTCCATCACAACCACGAACTTTTGCTACATCAGCCTCACCCATGAAACCGACGGCACCAACTCGACCCATACCCAAGAATCAATCTGAAAACCCACATAAATCGGTGGTAGACACAGATAATAAGCCCCATGCTCCGGCGCCGGAAAAAATTAAGGGGGAAAAACCTCCTGCGCCCAAACCTAGAACGGAAAAGCCACAAAAACCCCAATTGGTTAGTCCCCCATCCAGACCACCAGGGGAAAAAACTTCGGGCACTGAACAACCGCCATCCACAGCGGAAAAACCCATCCTCAAACGGGAGCGTCAACAGCGTCGGGAGGAGGAACATGGCAAACCCAGATCCACTAAATCCCCTGCGGACCAAGCACCACCTCAAAAAACAGGTCGTCCCACCCCACCCCCGATCAGAGCAGAGCATCGGGGACCTAAATCTACTCCGGGTGATATCCAACGCCCCACTAGACCAACCAAACCTTCGGAAACAGGTGTTCCCGAGACTTCATTAAGACCCATGGTGGGAGGAGGGAAGAAAGATCTGTTGGTGGAAGATGTCATAGCACCACCACTACTGGATTTGAAACGTCCAACCCCGCCACGGAATGCTAAAACTGGTAAGAAGTGGCAAGAAGAGGAAATAATTGATGATCTGAAGGAAAAATCCAAGGTCGGTATTAAGAGCAAACGGGTTAAACCCATTTTGGAGGATGATTTTGAGGATGATGATCTAATTAATGAACAGGGGTTGGAAATTCCCGCCAGTGTTCAAGTTAGCTTGTCTATAGCTCGTCCACCTAAACCGAAAGCACCCAAGGCTACCCAACAACCTGCTTTGGCGGTGGCTCCCCCAACAGGTCGCCATAAAAAACCCAGCGCCCAGCGTGACCAAAATCGTCGCCAACAACCAACTGAGGTTGAAGTTCAAGAACGACCCAACAAGCTAATTGTGACAGGACCAATGACGGTGCAAGAATTAGCAGAAGCACTGCTAGTCGCTGATACGGAAATTGTCAAAATTCTGTTTATGAAGGCTATGGCGGTCAGCATCACCCAAAGTCTGGATATTCCTACTATCACCCTGGTGGCGAAAGAACTAGAGGTGGAAGTGGAAACGGCAGAACCCGAAGCTGAGGCCCGCAAGGTCACAGAAATGATTGACCTTGAGGACCTAGAGCATCTGATTCGTCGTCCTCCTGTAGTAACTATTATGGGTCATGTAGACCACGGGAAAACTACTCTCTTGGATTCTATCCGTAAAACTAAGGTGGCTGCCGGGGAGGCTGGTGGTATTACCCAGCACATCGGCGCTTACCATGTAGATGTGGAACATGAGGGGAAAAGTCAACAAATCGTCTTCCTGGATACTCCTGGTCACGAAGCTTTTACTGCCATGCGAGCTAGGGGGGCCAGGGTAACAGATATTGCCATCTTAGTGGTAGCTGCTGATGATGGTGTGCGCCCTCAAACTATAGAGGCCATTAGTCACGCTCAAGCAGCTGGTGTGCCTATTGTTGTGGCTATTAATAAGATTGATAAAGAGGGTGCCCAACCAGAAAGGGTTAAACAGGAATTGACTAATTATGGATTAACCGCAGAAGACTGGGGTGGAGAAACAATTATGGTTCCCGTTAGCGCCATTAGGGGTGAAAATCTGGATACCCTACTGGAAATGGTTTTATTGGTAGCAGAGGTGGCTGAACTTTCCGCTAATCCCAATCGCGCTGCTAAGGGAACGGTGATTGAAGCTCATTTGGATAAGGCTAAGGGAGCTGTGGCTACCTTGTTAATTCAAAATGGTAGTCTCCATGTGGGAGATATGTTAGTAGCTGGATCCGCATTCGGTAAGGTTCGAGCCATGGTTGACGACAGAGGTCGTAGGGTAGATGCTGCTACCCCCTCTTCCGCTGTGGAAGTCCTGGGCTTAAGCGATGTTCCCGCTGCAGGAGATGAGTTTGAAGTCTTCGAAAATGAGAAGGAAGCACGGGCGATCGCCGGTGAACGTGCAGACAAGCAACGTCAGTCGCGATTACTCCAAGGTAGAGTTACTCTCACAACCTTATCTGCTCAAGCTCAAGAGGGAGAGTTGAAGGAACTAAACCTAATTCTCAAGGGGGATGTGCAGGGTTCTGTGGAAGCGATTATTGGATCCCTCAAGCAAATACCTCAAAATGAAGTACAAATTCGCCTGTTGTTAGCGACAGCAGGGGAAATCACAGAAACTGATATTGACCTAGCTGCTGCTAGTAATGCGGTCATCATTGGTTTTAACACTACTTATGCTAGTGGTGCTAGACAAGCAGCAGATGAAGCAGGTGTGGATGTAAGGGAATACAATATCATCTACAAACTATTGGAAGATATTCAAGGTGCCCTAGAAGGTCTGCTAGAACCGGAGCTGGTGGAAGAACCCCTTGGACAAACGGAAGTGCGTGCCGTTTTCCCTGTGGGACGTGGTGCGGTTGCTGGTTGTTATGTTCAATCTGGCAAACTGCTGCGTAACTGTAAGGTAAGAGTTCGTCGCCATAGTAAGGTCATCTATGAAGGAGTTTTAGATTCTCTCAAACGCATGAAGGAAGATGTTCGGGAGGTAAACTCTGGGTATGAATGTGGTATTGGTATTGAGAAGTTTCATGATTGGATCGAGGGTGATATAATCGAGGCTTATCAAATGGTAACTAAACGTCGTACCCTCACCTTAACTAAGTAGGCTTTGCAGTTCTGGGATGCTGGGTTAAAAAATGGTGCAACCTTTTTACAACCCGGCACTTACCTGCTTATTATTCCTATGTTAAGTATCCGATATATTCTGGGTTTTAGTGATCCGTTACACAGAATTTAATGGAAGGAGAAGGTTATATTGAAAAAAGATTAAATAAGATTTTTGCCCCCCATTACCTTTTGGTAATGCCATAATCGTTAAATCCTACTCCACCGTAGGTAAACTACAAAAAGCTAAACACCGTACGTATAAGTTTTAGAAGAAGAGTGATAAACTATGATTCGTATTTCGGCACCTAACAGTCCAGATCTTACTTATGACGATCAAGTTTGGCAAAACCTAAAATATGCCATATCTGCTACCTCTGGTTTTCAACGCTGGCAGCTAGAAAGCAAATCAAAGCTAACAGGTTTACGCTTAGAACAGCAAGTGCAAAAGTATTTGAGAGAGACCTTAGAAACCTTAGCCTATTAAAGGGATTTTAGGTAGCAAAAAGCAAATCTAATAAATCATACTAAATATTACCAAAATCTGATAGTATGTGTATTGGAGTAAATTGCTATGAACAGCAAAAAGGTAATCCGTGTTACAAAAACTGAGTTTGAGTTGGAAGACAGCACAATTTATCCTCATCCAGTGGAACTTGATGAAGTGCCTACACTTGAATAGTTCCAAATGTGTTAGGTAAAAAGAATAATCAGTCTTTTACACAGATTCCCCATGCAAGATTAATTGACCAAATTACTTATAAATGTCAGTTAGCAGGAATCAAAGTTGTAGTAACTGAAGAATCTTATACCAGCAAAACACTCTACTTATTTAGGTAGAAGGATTGAACATGGTTTGTTTCAATCCAGTAACGGAACCAAAATTAATGCGGATGTTAATGGTTCGTTACAAATCTCAAGAAAAGTATTCCCCAATGCTGATACAAGCAAAGGAGATAGAGAGTGTGGTCGTTGCACCACTAAAGGCTTTGCATTTTTAAAGACAAGAATTACTACATCTACGTTAGTAGATTTTAGTAGGTCTTGTCAAACGGTATCCAGGGAGTGGACCTCGCCGTAGCAAAGCTCATAGGGATGTATTGCTATGTGTCCCTAACTATTGCTGCCACCCAAAATAAATAAACTAACTAAAGTACCACTATTCCATAATCCATGAAGAAGCATAGGGGCCAAAAGATTACGAGACCGGGTATACACTATACCTAAAACTATACCCAATGCTGTTAGTGGGAGCGTTTCAGATAAACTCAGGTGAGCAATGGCAAATATAAAACTACTAACTACTATTGCCCACGAAACTGGTAAATGGGGAGTAAGGGATGGCAATAAGAACCCACGAAACAGAAATTCCTCAAACAAAGGTGCTGCGATCGCAGCGGTGAGGAAAAATATTCCTAAAGCTACACCATCCCTGTTTTCCAATGCCATTTGTAAGAGTGGATTACTTCCACCCTCTCCCTTCCACAAAATTTGATTTATCAGTGATACTATGATTACAATGGGGACTGCTGCACAGTACCCACCTATTCCCCACAAAAACCAATTATCGAATAACCGGAACTTAAACCATTCTTCTGGTAAGGGTAAATAACGCTTAATGGAAATATATAAAACTAGTAGTGCGCCAAAGGATACTAGTATGTAACTAATCAAAACAGAAAAAGCCTGAATTTGCAAGTTTTCTGAATAGGGAGAAATAGGTACTAGTTGGAGTATTGTGGGTACAAATACTTGTCCCATGAGGAAAAATCCCACGATAAACACTTGAAGGACTATTTCCAAATTCCAGGGGGTTAACCATACCCTTTGGGCATTTTGAGCTAAGATGGATTCCCTACCTTTGATGAGACGCTGAATAATCAGGGATATCAGTAGTACAATACCAATCAAAGATATGGATCCAGGAACCACAGTGATTATAGCTAGTTTAAATACTGCTTCCTTCGCGACTACTTCCTGTGCAGCTTGAAGATCTGTCAAAGCATCGAGACGTTGCTGAACTTCATATAACTGGGTTAAGGCAGTATAGCGAAACCAACCTGCCAAATTTTTTTGGATTAGGGGTTGAGCATTGGGGAGTAATCGAGGGGGGGTATTCCATATTCCAATAAGTACTTGAGCGGTTTTGGTGAGTTCTGTTCTTTCGCTAGGTTGGATTTGATTCCAAGTGCTGATAGCAGTTTTAATATTGCCCTGTTTTGCTTGTAATATTCCCAGTTGTAGGTCTAATTCGTCCCGCAACCTAAATAATTCTTCTAGTCTAGTTTTTGAGATCTCTTGAACAGAATTTGTAACTGTTTCAGCTTTATCTATACTTTTTTGTACAGAGTTTCGTGTTTCTTCATATTGGTTATTTGCATTTTGTATAGCACCATCGCCCACTATTGCTTGCAGAATCTCGGATAATTGGTTATCATTACTATTGTACGCTTCCCAGGTTTGGGCTTGCAGAACAATATTGGTTTGGTATAGTTCTAAAATACTTTGAAACTGGGGTTTTTGCCAACTAGCAAATAGGGATAAGCCCAATAAAACCAGTGATAATAGGGTGATACCAGTCAAAAAAAATCTTTTGGTCATCTATATCCTCAATTTGACATTTCCCATATTTTGGACAATAACTGGTCGGGGTGAAAAAAACCAGAGTAGTTTAGATAGCTTAACAAATTCCTAGACATTGCTCAACAAAAGTTCACCACAGATAAATTACAGCATATTTGATTGTATCTTGACTAGTCATTTTCCACTTTCCATTCTTCCATGGGAATTTCTGCTGCTTGAATGGCTTTCGCGCAAAAAGAATAAATATCTTTAGCGGATAAATTTACCTCAATAAATAATCCGCATTCTAACTTTCTAGATTCACGAAAATATTTCTCATCTTTGCCAATAAAACGAGGAAATTGCTCGGTGAGACTGATTAGATGAGTTCGCATAATCTTGATTACCAAAGTAAGGCCAACTTTTCAGAACCTTATCCACCAAATATGAGCTACGCTTTTCTATATCCTCTCGTTTCCAACTTTCCTGTTTGTCAAAATACTTATTGATCTCTAAATGGCTTCTTTTCAATGTTTCTTTCTTTTCAAAAAAGTTATTGTTAGATAACTGACCATTATAAGCCGTGAGAGATAGCCGAGGTTTTATCCAAATCGACAAAAGATTATGATCAGGGAGATAAATTTCTTTATTATCGTTCAATTCCGCAATTTAAAGAATATATTTTAATTGATCAGACTAAGTATTATGTAATGCAATACGTAAAGAATAATGAAAATCAGTGGGTTTTGACTGAATATGAAACGGAAGATGCTGTTTTAAATGTAGCATCAACTAAGCTAAAATTACCATTGAAGCAATTGTATAAGAAGGTTAACTTTTTGACAACAATAGAGTAAGCTGTGTCGCGCAGCCGAATTGTATAATAGAAAATTAAGTAATTAAGCGATGTGAATTATGTCAGCAAAAAACCATCTATCTAAAGAGCAGATTGCTTATACTTGACTGGATATCTATAATTATAATATTATTCCGTATAAAAAAGCACCCGTCTTTTGCCAACTCATTTGGTAAATCGTATTCTATAGTACAGTTTCCTAAACATAAGTATTCAAAAATAGGGATTCCCTACCAACTTAGCGGGTAGAAAGCTCTATGGTCTAGCAAAAATACGGAGTAATAATTGAAATGACAATAAAATTGCCTAAAATTGATTTTACTATATCACGCAGAAAATTACTCATACTAATTGGTACAGCGCTAATCACAATGTTCCTAGCTATTGGTATACCAACCTGGACAGTAGGTCAGTCAACTACCAACCTATTGGTGTCCGCTGCTGCAAGTTTGCAAGATGTATTAAACGAACTTAAAGTCCTATACCAAAAAGAGCAAAGGAACGTGAATGTCAGCTTCAACTTTGGAGCTTCCGGACCCTTACAACAACAAATAGAGCAGGGAGCTTCCGTGGATATTTTTATATCTGCTGCTAAAAAACAAGTGGATGATTTGGAAAAAAAGAACCTTTTACTTCCTGAAAGCAGAGTCATCATAGCTAAAAACCGTCTAGTCTTGATCACACCAAAGAATAGTTCTGGTGTCAATAGTTTTTACAGTCTTCAAGATGAAAGTGTGAAAAGAATTGCCATTGGTGAACCTAGGAGTGTACCTGCTGGACAATATGCAAAACAAGTTTTAGAGCAGTTGAAAATCTGGTCAAATATAAAATCAAAACTAGTTTATGTCAATAACGTACGTCAGGTTTTAGCTGCTGTAGAAAGTGGAAATGCTGATGCGGGTTTAGTGTATGTAACCGATGGGAAAATATCTCAACAAGTAAAAGTTGTGGTTGCAGCGGATGAGAAATTTCATTCTCCCATCATCTATCCCTTAGCAATAATTAGGGGAAGTAAAAATATTGATGCTGCCAAAAATTTCTCTAAATTTTTAGTGAGTAATCCGTCAAGAACTGTTTTTAAAAAATATGGTTTTATTGTACCTTAGGCAAAAAGAAAGACTCCAAAAGTAAACCAGAACGCCTAACAAACTTTGATTGACGTTCTGGCTAAAACTACAAAATCAATAATCTAGGAATTACTTGCCATTACTTCCATAAGAGGTATAATAAACCTTGCCACCTTCATCAGGAACAAAATGACAAACTCTGGCAGAATGTAATAATGCTTTCCAAATAGGAACCTGAGACTGGTGATAATATTCACCTAAAATTGGTTTAATCGCTTTCGTTGCCTTCAATAAATTATAATGAGGCATATTCAAAAAGATATGATGGGCAACATGGGTGCCAATATCATGGTGAATGTGGTTAAAAACTCCATAGTCCCTATCAATAGTGGAAATTGCCCCTTTTAAGAAAGTCCAATTCTCACCACGATACCATGGTAAGTCATGTTCAGTATGATGTAAATAGGTGACCAAGTCCAACCATATTACAAATACAATATAAGGACCAGCATAGTATTTCAATAACCACAACCAACCCCATTGATAGGTCAAGAAACCCAATAAAGTTACCATAGCAATCCATAAGGTAGTGCTGGTAATAATATCTCCCCTTTCGGAAGGTTTAAACAAACCACTTTTAGGATTGAAGTGGGAACCACTTTTTCCAGGGGTACGTTGGAATAAATAAATAGGATAAGCTAGTGGTAAAAACAGATAGTAGCGAATCAACTTTTGTAAAAGGGGTAATTGTTGATAGCTCGACTCACTTAAAGGGTACCAACTCTCGTCATTTTCTAAACTACCGGTGTTTTTATGATGGGTTCGGTGACTAATTCTCCAACCATGATAGGGTACGAGAATGGGAATATGAGAAAGATGACCTACCAAATCATTTAGCCATTTATACTTGGAAAAAGATTGGTGTCCACAATCATGACCAACTACAAATAAGGCCCAAAACATTGTGCCTTGCATTATCCAGAAAACCGGCCAAAAATACCAGGAGTCTAGATAACTTGCTAGCGCATATAGCCCGATAATAATCGCAACATCGCGGAAAAAATAATACAGAGATTTAACCACACTTGGTTGGAAGCATTCAGGGGGAATGGCAGCTTTTAAATCTTGCAGGGTAAATGGCAATTGATCTTCACCTTGAAAAGATTTAATGTCAAGATTTTGGTTTGATGGAACAGGTTTTAATTGCACTAGATTTTATCTTTTTCAATGAAGGTCACAATTGGACAATTGACAGGCAAATTGCCTGTCCTAAAACTTATTTGAGGGTTATTTGCGAGCGGGTTGTTTCTGGGCGTAATACTCATCAAAGGTGATGTAACCAATGTCGGTTTGATAAAGTTGACATTGGTTAGTAATTTTCTTCATTAAATCCCAGGAAAACTTACATTCTTTATGCAGAAATGGTCGCCAATTTTGCTTGATGCTTTTGTAAGCTAACCGCAAATTATACGAAGGAATGGCCGTAGAAATATGATGGGGAACGTGAACATTGATATCGTGACAGAGTACTTCTACCCAGCGAGGATAATCACAGTGAATTGTCCCAAACAATTGGGCTAGGACTTCGTTCCATTTATCTGCTGTTTTAAAGGGAACATCTGCGGTTGTATGGTGAACAATGGTGAAGGTACTCATCCAAAAATGATAAACCATCCAGGGGATAAACCAAAACTTAATAAAACCCCACAACCCAGTTGTTAATATCAATGTCGGGAAAACTATGGCAGCAAAAGCTATGACCACGCCCACAGATAATTTGATGCTGGCTTGGTCTTTTTTCTGGAATTTACCGGGATTAAAATGAACTACTGCCCAGTGCCCAATAGAACCTATCCACCACAGGCGCTTGCGTATGAATAATTCAAATGCGGACTGTCGGACTTTCCCCCAATTTGCGAAAACTTCTACTCTTATGGGATGCCACGCATTGTCTTCTTCCAGCTTATTGGTATGTTTGTGGTGGTGATTATGTTTAATTCTCCAACTGTGAAACGGATAAATTAAAGGCATCATGAACAGGTGCCCAACCAAGTCATTTACCCAACGACGTTTGGCAAAGGAACGATGTCCACAGTCATGACCTATAACAAAAAATCCTGTTAAAGCAGTCCCCGTGAAAATCCATGCTATGGGTAAAAGAAACCAGGGAGAAATTGCCAAAAAATAATAGCCTAACCCAACTGTGGTTAAACTGATTATGGCTGTAGTCCATGCTTTACGGCTATTTTTCTGAAAACATTCCTTGGGCAGACTTTTGATAATGTGTTTTAGTTTGATCTCGTCCTCACCCAGGGTGGGGTAAACGATATTTTCCTGGTCTTTAATAAGTGATGTAGTCATGAACACCTGAGAAACAACCAATGTAAATCCGCTGGCAAACAAAATTATTTTACAGCAGATAAGTTAATTTTTGCCACTTTAACTAATTATATTATAGCCACAGCAAATAAATTAATTTTCGTTTTCTAATTTTCCATCGACGACAATTCCCAGTGGGAAATTCTCAAATTTACTAACAAAAAGCCAATAGTTTCATGACCTCAAAACTAACCACAAAACTAT
This sequence comes from Cylindrospermopsis curvispora GIHE-G1, assembly GCF_014489415.1. Taxonomy (NCBI): domain Bacteria; kingdom Bacillati; phylum Cyanobacteriota; class Cyanophyceae; order Nostocales; family Aphanizomenonaceae; genus Raphidiopsis; species Raphidiopsis curvispora. The sequence continues at coordinate 1,156,343 of NZ_CP060822.1, read as the reverse complement.
TGACATGAGACCTAAATTATGGTCTACACTTTTCTGGGCGCTAGTTTAATATTTGTAGCTAGACCCAGAACTTGTAGCAGCTGAATGGTCATCCACGTTAGGTCAACTTCCCACCATTGCAATCCATGACGAGCTGAATACTGAAAGGCATGGTGATTATTATGCCAGCCTTCACCAAACACTAGAACCGCCACCCACCAGCAGTTGGTTGACCTATCTCCGGATTCAGGATAAGTACGATATCCAAATTTATGGGTAGCACTATTAACTAACCAGGTACAGTGGTAAACCCAAACTATGCGGGCAAAAATGCCCCAAACTACAAAGGACCATCCACCCAAAATTAATAAAAACACACCTAGGAAGAATTGGATGGGAATGAAATATTTTTGCAAGAACTGATAAACTCTGTCCTCCGCGATATCTTTTGTAAAGCGGGGAATTTGAGCATGGGCGGGAGAATGGAAAATTAACCAACCAATATGACTCCACCAGAAACCTTTGTTAGAATCATGGGGATCTTCTGGAGTGTCAGAGTGTAAATGGTGAATACGATGTGTTCCTACCCACTCAATAGGCCCTCCTTGACAAGCAAGAGTACCACACAAGGCTAAAAAATACTCTAACCATTTTGGACTTTGAAAACTACGATGGGTAATCAGACGGTGAAAACCCAGGGTAACCCCCAAACCACCAGTAACCCAGTAGAGTAGTAATGCCACACCAACTGCTGTCCAGCTAAAGTTACTGGGAATAAAAGCAAATAGGGCACCGATGTGCAGGAAGATGAAAAACAGGGTGTTCACCCAGTTGATTTGACGTTTAGTTGAAGTAGCAATTGTCATGCAGTAACCTTGATAGGAATTGTCCAGACTAATATGCCCGATTGAAGAATCTGCATATTCTTAAATGTTTTTTTGAATGAGGAAACAATGAACAACTTAGAACACCTGCGAGCAGCAGAACGGGCACTATTAGAAATTTTTTATGGTATTGACGCTCAGGTCAAGCATAATCTTCAAAGAGTCTTGAACGCCTTTCGTGATCATCATCTGGGATCACACCATTTCGCAGGCGTGAGCGGGTATGGACACGATGATTTAGGAAGGGATACATTGGATCAAGTCTTTGCTCAGGTCATGGGAGCTGAGTCAGCTTTGGTGAGAGTACAGATTGTTTCAGGTACTCACGCGATCGCCTGTGCGCTTTATGGGGTACTCCGTCCTGGGGATGAGATGTTGGCAGTGGTTGGTTCTCCCTACGATACACTGGAAGAGGTCATTGGTTTGCGAGGGCAAAACCAAGGCTCCCTGATTGATTTTGGCATAAAATATCGCCAACTGGAACTAACAGACCAGGGAAAAATAAATTGGCAAAAATTAAGCACTGCCATCCAGGAAAACACCCGGTTAGTCTTGATTCAAAGATCCTGTGGATATTCCTGGCGTTCTAGTCTTTCTATTGATGAAATAAAAAGGGTAGTTGAGATAGTTAAACAACAAAACCCCCGGACAATCTGTTTTGTAGATAACTGTTACGGCGAATTTATTGATACTAGGGAACCCACCCACGTGGGGGCCGATCTGATGGCTGGGTCACTCATCAAAAATCCTGGTGGCACAATTGTTACAGCAGGAGGTTACATAGCGGGCAAAGCTGATCTGGTGGAAGCAGCAGCTTGTAGACTGACTGCTCCTGGTATTGGTAGTGCAGGAGGAGCAACTTTCGATCAAAATCGGTTGCTATTCCAGGGATTGTTTTTAGCACCTCAAATGGTGGGGGAAGCCATGAAGGGAACATATCTTACTGGTTACGTATTTGATAAGCTAGGATATGCGGTTAATCCTCTACCCCTAGCACCCAGGGGAGATGTGATTCAAGCTATTAAACTGGGCTCGGCAAAAAAACTCCTTGCCTTTTGTAAGGCCATTCAACAATCTTCTCCTGTTGGTTCCTATTTGGATCCGGTTCCCGATGCTATGCCAGGTTATGAAAGTCAGGTGGTTATGGCGGGGGGAACCTTCATTGAGGGAAGCACTCTGGAGCTATCCGCTGATGGTCCGTTAAGAGAGCCTTATATTGTATATTGCCAAGGTGGTACTCATTGGACTCACGTCTCTTTAGCTCTACAAGTGGCTATAGAAGCAGTGGGAGAATTTTAGTCAACTTCTGGTAAATCATACTGGGCTACAATCCGCTTAGCAAACTCGGGGACGTGGGCTTCTAGTTTTTGAGGATGATGGCGCTTAACGTATAAATAATTTCTGGCAAAGTGAGAATCTATGGAAAACTTTCCGTATTCTAAACCTTTGGGCCCAATTCTATCTATCACGATTCCCATTAGTTGGGCTACCCACATCGGCAATGTCACTGCGTCATCGTAGGCTTTTATTCCCTGCTGTACAGCAGGTTGACGGTTACCTTGAGACATGACTGGTTGAATTTCTAGTTGTTCCTTCACCAGATCTAACATTTGCTTGCCTGTATCATTTCTAACAACTATCCATTGCCAGGGATAGGGTGCACCCATATACCCCACCACTAGATCTGCTAGGGAGTTAACATAATCAAAGCAACTCATACAGGACGGGGCAAATATATCCTTGAGGATGTTGGTTTTTAAACCGAAGAAGGGCACTTTTTCTTCCGACCCGTCTTCATGTTTAAAATGTACACGAAAGTCCTGCATAAACTCGTAACTAACAACCGTTCCAGGAGAACGACTAGTAGTTTCTAAAAATTTTTGCAGTCCGGCTCTAGTAACATTATCCACACATGGTGTACCCAGAACATAGAGTTTTTCCAGTCCCAGTTGTTTTTCTACTGTACGCAAGGCTTGAATTTGACAACCTACTCCGATAACCAATAACTTTTTCATCCCTGACCGCTCAATTTCCTCTAAAACCGAGAGATTGGGGGAAAGGGTGGGTTTATTGACCTTAGCAGCTAGTATGGCTTCAGGAGTGCGGGCAATGGTGGGCATGGGTTGAAAGCGGTCTTCTTGGCTATTCTGCACGCAGACAACCCCTTCCACTAAACCACGATTTAACATTTCTATAGCTATGGTACTCACAATTCCTGTCCATTGGGCACCAACGATAGGTACTTGTTTCCGAGCTGCCATCATTTCTTGATGTACACCAAAGTAGAGTTCATTTTCTTTATCTAGGTCTCGACACCGCTGATGAGTATTTACTTCTAACTCCTCTATTCTTTGAGTGATAAAGGCACAAGCTTCTTTAACATAGTGGATATAGTAAGTGTCACACAGTCCACACTCGCTACAAAGTTCCTTAGCTGGACGACGACTACCAGGTTTCAGTGCTTTTGACTTTTTGTGATTATTAGAGTTTATATTAGTCATAACTTTTACTTATTAATTACTAGATATGAAAAAGGGGTTCACCCGGTAGATGTTCCCCTTTTGAGTTTACCAACATGGCAAAATTTAGGCTTTAACTGCTAGTTTTGCTTCCTTGGCTGTCAAAATTTCGTAAACAGAGCGCATTTTTAACCCGGTTAAGACTTGGAATAAACCAGTGCCATTATTAGAACCAGGATATTCACGATGCTGCAACAACAAGTGGGTCATTTCACCAATGTATTTAGTAGATGTATTACTCAAATGTTTTTCTACATAGATTACTTCATCTAAATTATCAAACTGGCCATCTACTTCCAAAACAGAAACATAGCGACCATAATAAACATCAGAACCGTAGTACATTTGCATGCCAGGATAGGAACAGGTTAACTTCCTTCCACAAGGAGTCCATTGGATGGTTGAACCTTCATCAAATAGGTAAACCGGTGCAAATCCCTCTTTACCCTCTTTTTGCAGCATTCTTACCCGCAGAACCTTGCGCTCAGTATCGTTTTTGATTAAGTTTGTAGGCAATACCTGTAAAACTACATCGGCAAACTCTCTTTGAGGCTCAATGAATTTATCAAAGTCGGGCTTGCGAGAGTTAATTTGAGCTAAAACATCTTCATATCGATGACCACGCTCTGCCATGTCTCTCTGAATCTTCCAGGCAATTTTCACCTCATCGCTGATGTCAAAATAAACACTGAAATCTAAAAGGGATCGGACTCTTTCATCGTACAAAGGATGCAAACCTTCAACCACAATAATGTGATTAGGTTTAATTCTTTCCGGCGGGTCAATCATGCCGGTCTCATGGTTGTAAATTGGTTTATCAACAGCATAACCTTCTTTCAGAGCTTTAATTTGCTCATACATGAGATCGAAGTTATTAGCTCTAGGATCTAAGGCAGTAATACCAGTTTCTTTACGTTGTTTGCGGTCTAAGCAATGATAGTCATCTAAACAGATCACTGTCATAAAATCTTCACCGAACAGGTCAATCAACCGGCGCAAAAACGTAGATTTGCCGCATCCTGAGTCCCCTGCTACTCCAATTAATACCACCCTTTCCGGCTTACTTGTCATAAATCTCCTCTCAATACTAAACGAAATGACTAAACCAAATATTTTTTCTCACAACAGATTTTTGCAGTTAGGAGTTTGTTTACCTGGGAGGTAATATCCTTGGCTGACCATTACAAAAAAAGCATATCAGACTATTGACCCCCCCCGCGATAAACAAAAAAATGAAAAAAACCTATTTTGTAACCAAATTGGCTGTTAAAGTTGCTAAATCAGTGTACTAATCATATTTGAACATATATCTGGTACTTGTTGGCAAACATTTTAGTCATGGGGATCGCCAGATGACTAGAGCTATACAATAGCGGAAATTTACTAAAAAATAACAACTAAGAAGATTTAATTAAATTGCTTTACGACTAACATTCTTTCAAGGATACATCATCTATCTTAAAAGATATGCTGGTATGTTCTTTAACTTCTTTACTCGCCTTAACCGATACCAATTATTGTAGCATTGTGTCAGTTAACAGTTATTATTTACTAAGCACAGCAATACACAAGCTGGCAAGTTTAATAATCATCTAGTTTATGTATTATTAAGCGATAGTAAAAAACTAATAACTGATAACCGTTAATGATGTGGTTTTCCCAGACAGTCAGTTTTGTGCAACGAAAATCCGGTAAACTGAAAGCTGATAATGTGATGGGAATTATTTTTGATAAACGGTTAGTGAATATTGGAGTGGTAGAACGAATGAACAATCAAGGTCCTGTTGAGGGTGCTGCCAATATGGAATCAGGTAGCCGCGTCTTCGTGTACGAAGTGGTGGGTCTGCGTCAGAACCGGGAATCTGACCAAACGAACTACCCAATTCGCAAAAGTGGCAGTGTATTCATCAGAGTACCTTACAACCGCATGAATCAAGAAATGCGAAGAATTACACGTCTGGGTGGCAAAATTGTTAGTATTTACCCGGTATCGGTTTTAGAGCAGGGTACTAATCGAACTGTTCTCACCAATACCGAGAGCCAGCTCAGCAGCCCAGCACCCGTAAGTGTTAACACAAAACAGAACACCCTACCAGCTACTAGTAGCGAAGCTCAAGGTTTTGCTAAACCACCAGCTAAGGATAAAAAAGGCACCACCATGACCCAAGCGAAAACTAAACACGCTGATGTTCCCGTGAACACTTATCGTCCTAACGCTCCCTTTATTGGCAAGTGTATTTCCAATGAAACCCTAGTTAGACAAGGCGGAATAGGTAAGGTTCAACATCTTAAATTTGACCTTTCTGGTAGCCAACTCAAGTATATAGAAGGTCAAAGTATCGGTATTATCCCCCCCGGTGTTGACAAAAACGGCAAGCCAGAAAAACTCAGACTCTATTCAATCGCTTCTACACGTCACGGTGATGATGTGGACGACACAACAATATCACTCTGCGTGCGTCAACTGGAATATAAACACCCAGAAAGTGGCGAAATAGTGTATGGTGTTTGCTCTACCTATCTAACTGACCTTAAACCAGGTGATGATGTAAAAATTACCGGTCCTGTAGGTAAGGAAATGCTGCTACCCGATAACACTGATGCTAATGTAATTATGTTGGCAACGGGTACGGGTATTGCTCCTATGCGAGCCTATTTATGGCGGATGTTCAAGGATGCGGAAAGATCTGTTAACTCAGAATACCAGTTTAACGGATTTGCTTGGCTATTATTCGGTGTACCCACTACTCCTAATATTCTATATAAGGAGGAACTGGAAGAAATCCAAGCTCAATATCCTAATAACTTCCGTCTTACCTACGCTATCAGTCGGGAACAAAACAATCCTGAAGGTGGTAGGATGTATATCCAAGACCGTGTAGCAGAAAACGCCAATGAACTGTGGCAACTGATCAAAAACCCCAAAACTCATACGTATATTTGCGGGTTGCGTGGTATGGAAGATGGCATTGATGCTGCTTTGTCTAAAGCCGCTGCTCAAGAGGGTGTCACTTGGAGTGATTATCAAAAGGCAATCAAAAAAGAAGGACGTTGGCATGTAGAAACCTATTAATCTACTGTTGGCCTTGTTTCCCAATTTTTGCCTGCAATTTTGTAGGTGGGGTTCCATCCCATCTACAATTGTTTTATGTGTGTTTTGTATGTAATAGGATGCCAAATCCGTGGGTGTAAAATTAGGAATCTTAGGATTGGGTACGGTGGGAACTGGAACTGTACAACTGTTACAGGACTTGCAAGGTCGTCACCCACTGTTACAGGAAGTGGAAATATGTCGCATAGGTGTGCGATCGCCAAACAAATCACGCCCGGTGAACTTACCCCAAGAAATCCTCAGCGGGGATTTATCAGCTATTGTCAATGACCCTCAGATAGATATCATTGTTGAGCTGATGGGTGGATTGGAACCTGCGCGAACACTCATTATGACGGCTATTGAAAATGGTAAACATGTAGTAACAGCAAACAAAGCTGTCATTTCACGATTCGGAGAAGAAATATTTACTGCTGCCAATGCTTCTGGTGTATATGTTATGTTTGAAGCTGCAGTAGCTGGTGGCATTCCCGTAATTAAAACCTTAAAGCAGTCTTTAAGTGTGAACAAGCTTCATAGTATTATTGGTATTGTAAACGGCACTACCAATTACATTCTCACGAGGATGCAGACGGAAGGGAGTGAACTAGAAGAAGTCCTAGCTGACGCACAAAGATTGGGATATGCGGAAGCAGATCCCACTGCTGATATTGATGGTTTAGACGCTGGGGATAAGATTGCTATTTTAGCGTCATTGGGGTTTGGAGAGAGAATTAACTTACAAGATGTTTATTGTGAAGGTATTCGTCAAATCACAAAAACAGACATTGCCTACGCTGGCAAATTAGGATTTGTGATTAAACTGCTAGCCATTGCTAAAAATCAAACGGGTGACAAATCCCAGTTGTCAGTGAGAGTTCACCCCACCCTAGTTTCTCAAACCCACCCCCTAGCTAGTATCAATGGTGTTTACAATGCCATTTTAGTAGAGGGGGAACCCATAGGTCAAGTGATGTTTTTTGGTCCGGGAGCGGGTGCTGGGCCAACGGGGAGTGCAGTTTGCTCAGATATATTAAATCTAGTAGCAACAATCAAGACTAATACTGCTCAAGCTAATCCACTCTTATCCTGTAGACATAAAGAATACTGCCACATAGCCCCCATATCTCAACTAGTCACCCGGTTCTATGCTCGATTTCTGACTAAGGACCACCCAGGGGTCATTGGTAAATTGGGGACTTGCTTTGGTAAATACCAAGTAAGTTTAGAATCCGTTGTGCAAACTGGTTTCCAGGGGGAAATGGCAGAAATTGTTGTTGTTACCCACGATGTTAAAGAAGGTGATTTTAGACAATCCCTAGAGGAAATCCACACCATGGAGGCCATAGATAGCATTCCTAGCATTTTACGAGTGCTTTAACCTAGGTTTTTAAAATCTATATTAAACCGACCAAACTTAGGGGCTAGATATCTATTATGTAGAAGTGGGGCTTGCTGGAAAGCTTATATTCCACTTCTACATACCCGGCTATTGCTGTATGGGCTTTTGTAACACTTTGACGCAAATATTTTTAATGCAATTCTGCAGCAAGCATTCAAATGCGTTTTCTAATGGTTAGTCTTGCCCAAAAACTTGTGATTTTAAAGTGTCAATTTCACTTGTGAGTTCCTCTCTGGTAGAAGCTTTGAGTAAATAGCGATACACAAACCAACCAGAGTAGCCAATGCCAATTAGCTCAAAAGTGGGCGCTACCAAAGGAATATCATTTAAAGAATCTAGCACAGCCAGTATGACCTTAACAGTTACTCCAGCAGTCACTATTAATCCCAGGGTAAGAAGTGGTTGTTTATACTTATCAAATAACCCAACTAGATATTCTGGCAGCGTCCCCAAAAAGTTAGAAACCTCCTGACCGTATTTAAGCCATTGTTCCTGAGATTTGGGCGGGGGTTGGAGTTTAGTTATGCTCCCCGTTTGGGTACTAAGATCTGGAATTGGAGTTTCCTTGGTTTTGGTTTCTGTGTATTGTGGTTCTTGCATTTCGACTTCCATAACTTTCAAATTTGGGTTTTCTAATTCGTATAATTATGACAACAATATCGTTGATTAGGCAATGGATTAAGATCTACTCATAATTATTTCAAAGGTAACGGTTAAACACAGTTGCGCTTTTTGCATCTGGATTGGTATTAAAACAACAAGCCTTGTACAGGAACTTTTCCAGAATTACTTAGCTAGACTTACACACAAGGTTTTCAATCAAATTAGACTTGTCGAACTAGTAAAACTTAATTCTTAGTAAACTAACAAATATGCCTATGAACACAAATAATGAATTTACTAGTCAGCTCAACTTTAGCCAGCGTATAGCAGTTGAGCATTATTGCGGTCCCTTACTAGTTGTTGCCGGTGCAGGTTCAGGTAAAACCCGAGCACTAACCTATCGGATTGCTAATCTAATTTTACAAAACCGTGTGCACCCTGAGAACATTTTAGCAGTAACCTTCACCAATAAAGCTGCAAGGGAAATGAAAGACCGGATCCAAAGATTATTCGCGGATCAATTTGCCATAAATCAATATGGTCAGAAATTAGATTTATTGCCCGCACAACAACAAAGCGAGGTCATATCCAGTGTTTACCGTACCTACATTAAAAACATCTGGTGTGGAACCTTCCATAGTTTATTTTCCCGGATTCTGAGGTTTGATATTGAAAAATATCAAGACGAAAAGGGCCGACACTGGCAGAAGAACTTTTCTATCTTCGATGAATCTGATGTACAAACTTTAATTAAAGAAATTGTCACAAAACAACTTAACCTAGACAGTAAAAAGTTCGATCCTAAATCCGTTAGGTATGCCATTAGTAATGCTAAAAACCAAGGTTTATCACCGCGAGAATTTGAAGAGCAACAACCTAACTATCGTGGTCGAGTAATTGGCGAAGTGTATAACCTTTATCAAGATCAACTAGCGGCCAATAACAGTTTGGATTTTGATGACTTAATTCTAGTTCCCACTAGACTATTTGGACAAAATGAGCAGGTTTTAGCCTATTGGCATAACAAGTTCCGTCATATTCTAGTAGATGAATATCAGGATACCAATCGGACTCAATATGAACTACTGCGTTTATTAGTCACGAATGGTGAATGTCGCAAAAACCAATGGAATTGGGACAATCGTTCGGTGTTTGTAGTTGGTGATGCGGACCAGTCAATTTATAGTTTTAGGATGGCTGACTTTACCATTCTATTGGAGTTTCAACAGGATTTTGGGGATGGTTTAGATGATGATGACACCAGGACTATGGTGAAACTAGAGGAAAACTATCGCTCCTGTGAAAATATTCTGCAAGCTGCCAATGAACTGATTGAAAATAATACCCAACGCATTGATAAAATTCTCAAACCTACACGAGATGTGGGCGAGTCTATTTATTTTCATAAAGCCGATGATGAAGTCGCTGAATCAGATTTTGTCATCAATCAAATTCGGAATTTAAAAACTAATAACCCTGATATTACTTGGGGAAGTTTTGCTATTCTCTATCGTACTAATGCCCAATCTCGACCCTTTGAGGAACTGCTGGTAAAATATCAAATCCCCTACACCGTGGTGGGAGGCATGAAGTTTTATGACCGGAAGGAAATCAAAGATGTTATTGCCTATTTAAGAGCAATTAATAATCCTGCAGATACGGTAAGTCTATTAAGGATAATTAATACTCCCCGAAGAGGTATCGGTAAATCTACTATAGATGCTTTGATTAACGCTTCCCAACAGTTAGGTACTACCCTATGGGAGATATTGAGTGATGAAACTTCTGTAAACACCTTGACCGGACGTGCGGCAAAATCTTTGACTGGTTTTACTAGCATGATTAAAAAATGGCAAACGACTCAAGTTCCCGCATCAGAAGTCTTGGAAGGAATTCTGGAAGATTCTGGGTACCTCCGGGATTTAATGGACCAGGGAACAGATGAAGCTGATAATAGAATTAGTAATGTTAAGGAACTATATAATGCTGTATCCCAGTTCCAAGACGAAAACAGGGGAAATGATATTTCTTTACAAGCATTTTTGCAAAGTGCAGCATTAAGTTCAGATTTAGACAATTTGAGCGAAGCCAGGGATGCGGTTTCTCTGATGACCTTGCACGCTTCTAAAGGGTTGGAGTTCCCCATAGTGTTTTTAGTTGGTTTAGAACAGGGCCTATTTCCCGGTTATCGTTCTCTACAAGATCCTAAAGCTTTAGAAGAAGAAAGAAGATTATGTTATGTGGGAATCACTCGTACCCAAGAGCGATTGTACCTATCCCATGCCAGAGAAAGAAGGTTGTATGGCTCTAGAGAACCAGCATTGCCATCACAATTTCTGGGAGAACTACCCCAGCACCTATTAACTACTAAGTCAAAAATCCGTGCTGCTAGGTCTACCAAATCCACAACAATCACGCCAAAAACCCCTGGAGAAACTAACAACTGGCGTGTTGGTGAACAAGTACTACACAAAACTTTTGGCAAAGGTGTAATTACTCATGTTTTTGCCAGTGATGAAAAAATATCCCTGGCAATTAAATTTACCAGTTTGGGTCAAAAAATTATCGACCCCAAGGTAGCACAACTGCAAAAAATAAATTAAACCAGCTTAAACTAGCAAATTAGGGAATGGGCATGAAATCGGTTTAACAGGAAGTTACTCTCACCGTTATACTTGTCCCATTCCAATTGTTAGTAAATGTCACAAAACTTGCGATCGCATCCAGGCCAAAGGCAAGGTACTGATCTTTTGCAGTTGAGGAACGTAAGCGCGTTGGCTAAACACCTGATAGTCATTACGCTCAATTACATCCAGAATTTTTCCATAGAGCATAGAAGCAGCCCAAACTGGCCAGCGAGCATCCTGGGCCAGATAGCTAATGCCACGGTCAGCCTTGGTATAAAATTCTCGAGCGCGTTTAATCTGGAATCGCATGAGAGAACGCCAACGGTCATCCAAAACGCCTTGCAACAGCTCTTCTGGAGAATAGCTGAATTTTTTCAAGTCTTCCAAGGGTATATAGATCCTACCACGGCGAGCGTCTTCACCCACATCCCTGAGAATATTGGTTAACTGGTTAGCTATACCCAAAGCGATCGCTTCCTCAACAGGCAAATAAGGTTGTATATCTCGATACCAAGGTGCAGAATAAACATTAGTATCTACACCCATAATAGTAGTTGACATCAAACCAACAGTACCCGCCACACGATAGCAGTAGAGATATAAATCCTCAAAAGTTTCATAACGACTGCGATAGAGATCCATGCGCTGTCCAGCAATCATATCCCTAAAGGGTTGAATTTCCAGGGGAAAGTGCTGGAGAGTATCAACCAGGGCCACATCATAATTATCCAATGGGCAACCAGCAAAAATAGAATCTAGCTGGTTTTCCCACTGTGCGAGAGTTTCTGGAGTGGTTTTAGTGGCCGCAGGGCCATCAACTAGTTCATCTGTACGGCGACACCAAGCGTATATTGCCCAAACAGATTGACGCTTTGTCGGACTCATCAACAGGGTGCCCAAGTAGAAGGTTTTAGCATACTTGGCTGTAAGTTCCTGACAAAGTTTATAGGACTCATGGACAGAGACCAGGGTTTTCATGCGCGGAGGGGAATCAGGCAGTTGCAGCATTCTTTGCAGGCGGTCGATTTAGCGTTGGGATATGGGAGATGGCCTGGGCTGTCAGTTTACCGGAAAGTACGGCCCCCTCCATGCTGCCTAAATAACGTTGCATGGTGTAACTCCCACTTAAAAAGAAATTGGCGATGGGAGTTTTCTGGGGTGGACGATACTTTTGACGACCTGGAGTCGCTTTGTAAACCGAACGGGGAGTTTTCACCACATGAGATTTCAGCAGTTTGGCTGGTTCCTCTCCCCCAAAGTGGTGGGGAAAGAGCTTTTGTAACTCAGTCATGGTCGCTGATACTATTTCTTCGTCGGACTTATCAATCCAATCTTGGGCTGGAGCTAGAACTAGTTCCAACATTGATCGATCAGGATTAGAATATTCACGACAAGTATTGCTCATATCAGCATAAACACTAAGTAATGGTGACCGAGAAAAAAGTAGGTGATCAATATCCGTCAATTTCTGATCAAACCATAAATGGAGATTAATTACCGGAACACCTTCCAAACCTTCCAGCTTTTGGAAAAATTCCATTTGTCGCCAAGGTTCTGGCAACATTACTTTTAAAGGATCAACGGACATAGCGGAAACGTAAAAATCAGCTGTAATGACTTCATCAGGTTTTCCATCTAACCCGCGTAATAAAAATCCCCTAACCGTTCCATCAGGATTGAGCATAATCTCTTTTAAAGGAGCATTAAGTCTAACCTCACCTCCCTTTTGAGTAATATAATCCACAATAGGTTGACAAAGCCTTTCCGTAGGAGATCCATCTAAAAAGGCAATTTTTGAGCCATACCGTTCTTGTAAAAACCGATTGAGGGCGGTCAGTAAAATTGTGGAAGATACCTGATCTGGGTTGATAAAGGTCAAAGCCTTAGATGCAGCAATAAATACATCGCTAGCCACCCTTTCACCTATGCCTTGTCCTTTTAACCACTCAGCAAAGCTGTATTTATCCATTTCCTCCACATATTCTTGACCTCGGACTATAGCGGGCAACAAACCAACAGCAAAACGAAGTTTTTGTTCCCATGTCAACATATCATTGTTACGTAGAATCGAGACAATGATATTAAAAGGTGAAGGAATATCAGGAACATCAAATCTTGATAGCGTTCCAGGCTTATCAGGTTGATTAAAAATCAGCGTGTGTTGTTTCCACTGAAGTCTGTCCTCAATGCCCAATTCCTTGAGCAGTTGTAGCATGTTGGGATATGCCCCGAAAAAGGCGTGTAAACCGGTTTCATACCAGTCACCATCGGAGTCTTTCCACGCCGCTACTAGACCACCCAATACATCCCTACGCTCCAAGACAATGGGGGTGTAACCTGCATCTACTAGATATTTTGCGCAGGAAAGTCCTGCTAGACCAGCACCGGCGATGACTACTCGCATTTAACCCTACTGTTTTCAATATTTCTTAATTGTTTTGACGTTTTCATTATACTTTGCATTCTGTTACATTTAACCTGGCTTGGGGAAAAAGTCCCGTTGCATCCCCATGCTTTTAGCAATCCATGTCCCAACATCTACAGCAATTTGGTAATCATTTAATTCTCGGAGTTTCCGGTACAACTCTCACGGATGATGACAAACGGGTACTAAGCGATTTAAAACCCGTTGGTGTGATTTTTTTCGCCAAAAACTTTCTCGATGGCACACCCTATCCCATCTGGTTAGAAGAGTTCAAAAAACTACTTACTAATATTCGTGAATATACTGAGCGAGAACTGCTGTTTACAGCCCTAGACCATGAGGGTGGAAAGGTAGTTAGAACACCATTACCCATCACACGGTTCCCCGTTGCCCATTTACTTAGGTCTCGATCATATCAAGTAGCAAAAGCAACTGGATTGGAATTAAGATCTTTAGGGATCAACCTTTCTTTTGCTCCCGTGGCGGATATTTTTTCTAATCCTCAAAACCCTGTTATTGGTTTACGTGCTTTTAGTCAAATAGCTAACTTAGCTGGTCAAAACGCTACAGAGTACTATCGTGGACTAAAGGAGTCGGGTATTCTTGGTTGTGCTAAACATTTTCCTGGTCATGGAGATACTAGTCAAGACTCTCATCTGGAGTTACCAGTCTTGAATTTGAGTTTAGAAGATTTAAAGAATCGAGAGTTAATACCTTTTGAAGTTCTTATTCAGGAACAAATACCACTGGTGATGACAGCACACATACTGTTTCCACAAATTGACCCGGATCTTCCAGCTACAATATCAACTACTATTCTTCATCAGATTTTAAGACAGGAATTGAATTTTTCTGGGGTAGTGGTTTCTGATGACTTAGATATGAAAGCGGTTGCAGATATGTTTGTTTATCCTCAAACAGTAGCACGTGCTTTTAATGCTGGGTGTGATTTATTTTTAGTTTCTCGCAATATAAGCTCTTCATCCATTGAAAAAACCTATAAAATAGCTGAAAATTTCATTTCTTGTTTGCACAATGGTTCTCTAACCCCATCGGTTATAGAAAACTCCCATAACAGAATTGCCCAACTATTAACTAAAACCCCCCAATATGAGGTTTTTCCGCTGGAAAAACAGATATTAGTTGATCATGCAGAACTTGCTATCAACTGTTGTTTTGATCTTGAATAAATGGGTGGGTGGAATTAAATATAAGATGAACGTAGGATGGGTTGAAAACCCATCCTACAAATAATTGTGCCTCAGTATGTAAATAAATAGACCCTAGAACCACGTTTGTAATTCCAGGGCCTATGAGTTAAGCAATTGGACTAAGAGCAATATGAATGTTAATTATCAAGTTAGGAACGAAAAACTTAGGACTTAACAAGGCGAAGATCCTAATTGACTAACCTCTCCAACCTTCGTACTGTGCCAACAAGGCTTCTTTATTGGTTATTTCACCAATTCCTGGAGGTGCTAAATAGGCTACCCCCAACGCTTGCAAATATCTACTACGATTGAACAGTACCGCGCCTTCTTCAACGGTTTTATCAATCATTTCCGCGCCTCCATTGATATTAGCAGCAGCTTCAGCTTCGATAGGAGTCAACAGGTCATCCACCATACCTTTGAAGTTTAACATCCGATTTTCTCCAAAATTTGCTTAACTTAACAATGCTGATTGAGACATTATCTAAATAATGACCCAACTCATCATTTACTAACATGGTAGATTTCACATTTGGGAATTACATCCGGACTATTAGATCGAGTTCAGGTAATATATGGCAATCATATCTATTCAGTGGGTGACCTGAGATTCGAACTCAGAACCAGCGGATTAAGAGTCCGATGCTCTACCGTTGAGCTAGTCACCCCAACTGAAAGATTATGATAACAGAGTTTTGACTTTAGATCCAGTAGTGCATTCAAAAAACTGGATCAATCGTGAGTTTTAGAGAGAATAGAAAGCACTAAGACCTCTATAGTTTGTCTGCTTAGCACTTAATCGAGTGAATTCACTAACAGACGGATTGCCATAGGGATCAATTACACCTGACACTTGCTTCCACAGATCCATAGGAGCTGGAGAAATTTCATATATACCATTATTAGACTGACGCACGTAATACCATTTTTTTTCTTGACACTCTGGACACCAAAATGCCTCCAACCACTCTCCTTGAATGGTCACTGCTGTATATTGAGATATTACTAAAGAAGCAGTACGACGACCAAAACCTCTTTTTTGTAACTGACCTGGTTTATCCGCAAAAAGTCTATATTTTTGACTGACGCTGTCAAGGTAACAATCATGAATGGGACAGTATATAGCCCTTCTTCTGGAACGGTTCCGATTCTTATCACACCTTCTTTGCACTTGGTCCTCGCTCAATCAATTTGATACAAAAAGTCACAAGCAGATAAATTTGTGGCAGTTCTCATATAGTTCTTATATAAAAGCTACCAGGTTTTCTCTTTGTGTTTACCAACCATGGGTGTTTATAGAATCATTAGGGGAAACCACCAGTGATATGAAAACTTTCGACATTTTGTATAGCAATCAACTTCATAATTTTAATTAGGTATGTAATAAGAACTGTTTGAGAGTAACACGAATGATGCAACATTTTCACCTCAAAAAAATTAAGTCTTAACAAAACTTAATGAGTTGATTGTGGTATAGCTGGGGACAAGACAAATTGAGTAAGGTAAAAGTTTACACAGTCAAAAGCAGACGACGCAGATAGTCTAAAGCATTAGCAGCAGCTAGGTAACGGACCAGAGTACGAGACCTCATGGTTCCGAATCTACATTCGTAGCTATGTACCTGATCATTAGGACCTGAAAGACCAATATACACCAAACCTGTGGGTTTGGTCTCACTACCCCCAGTTGGTCCAGCAATACCTGTAATACTTAATCCCCAGGTAGTTCCTAAACTATTTTTCACACCAGTAGCCATTTGTTGCGCAACCACAGCACTCACAGCACCAAATTGGTCTAAATCCCCAGGATCAACCCCCAATAATCTCACTTTTACCGAATTATCATAGGCAATCACTCCCCCCCAAAAGTAATCCGAACTACCGGGAATTTCCGTCAGCATTTGTCCCAACCCTCCACCAGTGCAGGACTCAGCCACTGACAAACTTGTTCCCGAAAGACGCAGTAATTTACCCACAACAGATGCTAATGTTTCCCCATCAACTCCATAATAGTCCAGTCCACCAACTTCTCTCAGTTTCTTTTCTACGGGGGCAATTAGCTCTTCTGCGGCTATATTATCCGGTGCTTTGGCACAAATTCTCAGTCGTACTTCTCCTTTACCCGCATAAGGGGCAACCGTGGGGTTAGATAAACTCAGGTAATCAGAAACCTTTTCCGCAAGGACTGATTCACCCACACCCCAGAATTTTAAACTGCGACTGTAGATAATTTCCTTTCCCCAACCTTGACTTTTGAGGAAAGGTACTGCTGTATCTTGCCACATTTGGTGCATTTCGCTGGGAACACCCGGAAAGGTTAAAATCGTCAGGTTTGGTCTAGGCTGCCAAATTATACCCGGTGCAGTTCCCGTGAGATTGGGTAAAACTTGGGATCCTTGGGGAATTAAGGCCTGTTTACGGTTACTGGGAGACATTACTCTTCCTCTTTGGCTGAATTTCTCCCTAATATCCTCAATTATTTCCGGGTCTTCAATCAGGGGAGCACCAAAGTAATCAGCTATGGTCTCGCAGGTTAAATCGTCTGGTGTGGGACCTAGTCCACCAGTAAAAATTAGAATTTCTACCCTGGAAGCGGCAATTTCAATTACTGTTTTAAGTCTTTCCGGGTTATCTCCCACTACTGTTTGATAGTAGTGGGGAATACCTAGCTGTGCCAGTTCCTGGGCAATAAATTGGGCATTACTGTTGAGGATGTCTCCTAACAGTAATTCTGTACCAACACAAATAATTTCCGCGCTCATGTTTGGGCATATGGGAGTATAAGAATATTAATTGACCGTTCACACAATTCCTAGAAAAGTGTGTTCTCAGTTAGTCTAGCACTGAGGGCATAAACGGCCATGCCTTTACCACAATATTACTATACTAGCGCAGGACTGGGCACTTCTAAGTGCGGGTACAAGGAAAAGCGATCGCACAGTGCGGCTACCCGCTGTTTACAATCCCTGCCAACTATCTGGGACTCTGGATCAAGCAGGCGATCGCTAATTATGTTTGCAATTTCAGTAAAGTCTACTACATTTAGACCTCTCGTGGTCATAGCTGGGGAACCCAGTCTCAAACCACTGGTAACAAATGGTGACTCTGAGTCGAAGGGAACTGTATTTTTATTAGCTGTGATATTAACACCACTCAATAACTGGTCTGCTTTTTTACCTGTCATGCCAATAGATCGTAAATCTACTAATACAAGATGATTATCTGTACCATTAGACACCAATTTTAGTCCCCTATTTTGTAGTTGATTAGCTAAGGCGCGAGCATTAGCAATTACCTGACCGGAATAGGTTTTGAACTCGGATTTTAATGCCTCTCCAAAGGCCACCGCCTTACCAGCAATCACGTGTTCTAGGGGGCCACCTTGAGTGCCAGGGAAAACCGACTTATCCAGCTTTTTACCTAGTTCCCCATCCCGGGTTAAAATCAAACCTCCCCTGGGACCCCGCAGAGTTTTATGGGTAGTTGTTGTGACTACATCACAGTGGGGAAGGGGATTGGGATGATGACCTGTGGCAACTAAACCTGCTATGTGGGCTATATCTGCCAATAAGTACGCTCCTACCTCATCCGCTATGCTACGGAATTTTTCAAAGTCAATAATTCTAGGATAGGCGGAATAACCACAAATGAGCAGTTTAGGACGTTCTTTAATTACTAAGTCACGAATTTGGTCATAATCTAACTGTTCTGTTTCCTTACTAACTCCATAGTGACATACTTTAAACCATTTACCAGAAACATTAACTGGTGAGCCGTGGGTTAGGTGTCCACCATGGGACAAATCCATGCCCATAATGGTGTCTCCTGGTTGCAACAAGGTGAGGAATACAGCAAAATTAGCTTGGGCACCGGAGTGTGGTTGTACATTAGCGTGGGCAGCACCAAATAATTCTTTCGCTCTGTCAATGGCTACTTGTTCAATTTCATCAACAAATTCACAACCGCCATAATATCTTTTACCAGGCAAACCTTCTGCGTATTTGTTAGTTAGTACAGAACCCTGCGCAGCCAAAACGGCAGCGGAGGTAAAATTTTCACTGGCAATCAATTCTAAGTGATCTCTTTGCCGTTGCAGTTCCTGGTTGATTAAATTACTAATAGTAGGGTCAACAGATTTGAGAATTTCTGAGTTGGTGTTATTCACAATAATTATCCTTATAATTATCCTTAATTATCCGCTCTATAGGATCTACCCAAAGCTACCCAGACCTTTATAGACCTGGACTTTAGAACCTACTTCCTGTTTCATCGTAGTCTCGAGATGATTCTCGAGAGGTTTGTCCACTCCACAAGCTATCTCGGTAGAGCTTACCGTTTGATCCGAACGAATCGGAATATGAATTCCTTCAAACCATCGTTCTAGATTTTTTGCTGCGATCTCTGGTGTGTGTCCACATTCAGGACAAACGTAAACTCGTTAAAAATGCTTTGATACTCAAGTCTTCAATTTTGATAACGCTGTGGTTTTTAGCGAGATCATAAGTGAGTTACCCAGTAGCATTATTTCACCTCATCAACTGCTATACCCTCAATCAACTTTTTCTTTTTGTGACTTCTAGCGCCATAAAGACGACTGGAAAACACTTGAATCAAGTCTATCATGTCCTGTACAAGTTCTTGTTCAAAACAGATTTCTTCATTGAACTCAACAATAGTATACACTACATTTTAGTATGTGGACATTCTGGTAAATTTGTCAATATCTGGGTAGAAATTTTCTTTCAGCTTTTATCCCTTAATCGTACTACCAAAACCTCACCACCTATGGGTAGGGTGCGACAACGCTGAGATTTTTTCATACATTGCGATTGTAGTATACAATAGGAACGGGTGCGAAAAAATTTCCTCCGGCCCCTGATGACAAAGCGATGGAGTTGACTTCTCCCCGCTCTAAAGGAACGGGGATTCATTAGAACCGTTTTTGTTTTGCAAGCGTATTCTAATTGGCGCAGTCAAAAGCGCCTTACTGACTCCATCTGGATCAACTCCAGATATTGTCGATACTTTTCTTTATCTTACTATCGTGTGGGAATGTTAGTCATTTTAACAGACAATCAGATATTTGCCCCCGAGCAAGTTTGTCAATCTTGCCTGCTCGCTGATAATAGCGGTCAACCCCGTTGGCATGAAGGTAGATTACGCTGTGGTCAAGCTGTGAAACAGTGTACAGAACACCAAGCAGAACAGTATGAATGTGTAATGGGCTTTATACTAGCCAATATTCATTAAGAAGATTTGATTAATCGGGAGGTACGGATTCTTAATAGCCCAATCTTAAAAGATCGCTAAAAGAAATTATGCCACAACCATAAGTTGGCATAAGATTATCAAAGTCAACATAATTATCAAAATTGCAGCACGGGAGAAATCACAATGTCTTGGCGCGGATCCACTACTATTCCTGACAGAATCTTTGCCTGTTTACCCTATTTACTACCCTTAGTTGATAGTCTGGGTTTCAGCGAGTTTTTACTGCAACAGTTTCCCATCCTAGGAATACTCTTGTTACCAATATTACCAATTGCTAGAGTTTATCAGGCATCCGGGTATGGTCAAATCCTAGTGTTTTTTGCCCTGTTCTTCTTTGTGGTCAGAAATGAAAAAATTAACCACTTTATTCGCTTTAATGCCATGCAGGCGATCCTTTTAGACATTGTCATATTTTTATCTTCCATACTACTAAGAGTATTTGGGACTCTCCCCAGCAGCGATTTTGCAGCACAAATCTTGGCAAATACCATATTTCTAGGGATATTCGCCTGTGTTGTCTATTCCGTATTTCAGTCCTTAAATGGTCGCTATCCAGAAATACCGGCTATTTCGGAAGCAGTTCACATTCAAGTCCGTTAGTACCCGGTTATTAACTATACCTGGCAACAACTATATTTTCCAATCTGCCAATTCCTTCAATTTCTACGGATACGCGATCGCCCAAATTTAATGGACCTATACCGGATGGAGTTCCAGTCAGGATTACATCACCCGGTATGAGGGTCATAACTTGACTAATATAGGAAACTAAGATATCGGGAGGGAAGACCATTTGATCAATAGAAGCAGATTGAACAGGGTGAGACTGGTCATTGAGAAAGGTTTGTAATCTAGCACCAGGATTTAATTCCCGCACAATCCAAGGACCTAGAGGGCAAAAGGTGTCAAAACCCTTAGCTCTAGTCCATTGAGAGTCCTTAACTTGTAAGTCCCGAGCAGTGACATCATTAGCAATGGTATAACCCCAAATCTTGCTTTGGGCCTCCTGTGGCGAACAATCACAAGTGCGATCGCCAATAACCAGTGCTAACTCGCCCTCATAGTCTACCCGTTGTGACTGACGGGGATATTTAATTTCCATCTCCGAAGCAATGACAGTGGTGGGTGGTTTCAAAAAAATTAGGGGTTCACAGGGAACAGATCCACCCATTTCAGCTGCATGGTCAACATAATTCTTACCCACAGCAACAACCTTAGAAGGCAAACAGGGAGCCAGTAATTGATATTTACCTGGTTCCAAAATTAAACCCGTCGGTTCTCCCTCCAACCAAGGGGGGCCATCTAAAACTATCACACTCAAGGATATTTCTAATGACCCGTAGTAAATCCTTCCTTCCTGACTTTTAACTCGCACGTACCGTTGTGCCATAATTTCTGCCATAATTTGGGTTAAACATGGGTTAGACAATGGAACTGAAAACTGCTACAATTGTAGTTCCTTGTTGCTTGGGATGTGGGGTGGTCGGTAACCTATCAGGTTACTCTACACACATATCTACATCAGCAGCCTTTGTTGTCCATAAGGGAACTAACAATACATGACCACAGTTTACGAAACAACCTACATTCTCCGTCCTGATTTGGGAGACGACCAGGTAGACCAGACCATAGTTAAATACCAAAACCTGTTGAACGAACAGGGCGCACAGAATTTAGAGGTTCAAAACCGTGGCAAGCGTCGTCTTGCTTACGAAATAAATCGCCATCGTGATGGTGTCTATGTCCAGTTTAACTATACAGCTCCTGCAAGTGCTATTGCTGTTTTTGAGCGTAGCATGCGTCTCAATGAAGATGTTATTCGTTACCTAACTGTTAAACAGGAAGTTAAAACTACATCGCCCGATAGCGAAGCAGTGCCAGCTTAACCACCAAAGAATAGTACTGTTTTGTACTAAAACTCGGTTGCTCTCACCTGAGCAACCTTGATCTACTAAGAAATGTAAGTATATATTTTAACAACCTAAACAACATAAGAGATATAACCCACCGTGACTGAATCCGAGAATCCCAACATCCAAGAGCTTGCTACGGAAGTGTTGCAGTTGCGTCAAGACCTGCAACTGAGAGATCAATTGGTGCAGCAGTTATCCCAAGAACTATTTCGACTGGTCAAAGGTAATAACACTTTTATCCCTCAGCAAAAAGAGTTAAAGGGTAATGTGGGACAAATAACCTCACTGCAGCAACAACTGCAAGCTATGGAAGAGCAAGTAACATTCTATCAGGAACAAATTTCTATCCGTGATACCGAAATTCTTCAGCTAAGACAGTCAGTTCAAGAACTAACTGATCGCAGTCGCATGTTGGAGCAGGTGGTACAGGAGCTACCACAAATTTATAGTCAAAAATTTGAAGAAAGAATTAACCCATTGCAGGAAAAAATAGCCATGCTGGAAAAAGAAAATGGACAACTCCAAGCAGAACTACAAAGCGTTAGTTATAGACTAGCTCTAAAAAGTCGACATTCAACCCATAGTGGCATAGACCTACCAAACTTTCCCTAGCGTACTGCAAAACCTTAAAATTTTTTTTAAAGTTTTATAAACATAGCTCTGGCCATAACGCCTACTAGAAAGTGGGCGTTATGGAATACTTTTGTAGTAACACGGCTATGGTTTGTTAGGCAAGTGTTTAATTAAACTTTGGATGATTATAATATATCCTAGAATGTAGTAGAAACTAGACTAGGAGTAGAATCGGGAATATGGTAATTGTTAACTATCTCAAACACAGAGTCTAGGTGAGTTAGTTCTAGTACTAGCCTAACGGGAGCTTGTACATTACAAATCACCAGACGGCAACCACTTTCACGCACGGTTTTCAGTGCTTGAATCAGGGGAACTAAACCCGAGCTATCCATAAAATCAACCTTAGCTAAATCTATAACCCATAGCTGATCTGGCTGGGGGGTAATTTTAGCCATCTTCTCGCTTAGGTCGGTACCAACTTGTAAGTTGATGCTTCCTTGGGGTTGGAACAAAATCACTTGGCGTTCTTGTGTAAGAGTCATGATTTTAACTGGATAATTGAACGGGAGAGTTTAAATGTTCACCAGAGTTGTTATTATACATCAATTACAACTCCTGATCAACAGTATTTACTTTCTAAGGGTTATAACACCCAAATCGAAAACGAATCCGATTGGGTTGGCTGCTGTTCGACAATTTCTGGACATAGCTAGACATTCCTTGTTTAATTTGGTCGGTTTGACCAGTCCTTAGTAATGTGTTCCTCGACAATGAAAAGCGGAATAATTTTATTTATCTAGCCCTAGGCATCCTAAAGGACCGAGGGGAGCCCTAATTAAGCCGTAATTTACCTTGTATGGTCTTTTATAATCTCCAGTTGCTAATCATAAAAAGATATAAATTTTGGTTTCAAACTTAATTTTTCATAGTATAAGCATAAAATTCGCCAAATTTCAGTAGCAAACTTAACAATTATAAAATTGGCAGACCGTGGAAAAATTTTACCAATAATCAAAAGGACAGGCGAAAGGAAAGTATTCTAAAATGTAGAACTGTATAAAGTTGGTGGTGTTGAATGTCTTTGGAATTATTTTCACTGGAAAAAATCCAAGAATTTGCCCAAACCTACGGTTACTGGGCAGTTTTCGTGGGGATTTTGCTAGAAAATTTGGGCATTCCTCTACCCGGTGAAACCCTAACCTTAGTCGGAGGTTTCTTAGCCGGTAGTGACGAGCTTAATTACTGGCTGGTTTTGGGTGATGCTGTTACAGGTGCTGTAATTGGCGGTGTCTGTGGTTATTGGATTGGTAGGTTTGGTGGTTGGTCACTACTAGTAAAAGCAGGAAAGATATTCCGCATATCTGAAGATCGACTAGTTAGTATTAAAGATCAATTTAGTGAAAATGCTGGGAAAACCGTGTTTTTTGGTAGATTTTTTGCCTTATTGAGGATTTTCGCTTCTCCCTTAGCTGGTATTGCGGAAATGCCATTTGGCAAATTTTTAGTATATAACTTAGCTGGTGCTTCCGCTTGGGCCAGTGTAATGGTTACCCTAGCATTTTTTGCCGGCAAAATAGTTTCTCTGGAACAATTGGTGACTTGGGTGAGTCAATTTGCCATATTGGCTTTACTTATTCTGGTTTTAGTGATTGTAATCCCCATTTGGTGGGAGTCACGTCAAGTTAAACATTTAGGCGAGTAGGCAACAAGGTGATGGGAGATTATATCTCTATCACCTGCTGTCATACTGACTAATCCCTGCTGTGTTGGGCCCAAATTCGGGTTGGTAAACCCCAAACATAAATGAATCCTTCCGCAGCTTTGTGATCAAATTGATCCTCCGCTCCGTAAGTTGCTAAATCTGGTGTGTACAGAGTATTTTCACTCCAACGTCCCACTATAGTAGCATTGCCTTTGAACAGCTTTAGACGTACTACTCCAGAAACTCGGGTTTGTGTTTGCTGTATAAAAGCATCTATAGCATTTTTTAATGGACTATACCAAAGTCCATTATATACGAGCTTAGTATAAGTTTCTTCAAGACCACGCTTGTACTGTGTCACATCAGCAGTCAGAGTCAGACTTTCTAAATCTCGATGGGCATTGATTAATACCACCATAGCTGGTGATTCATAAATTTCCCGCGATTTAATTCCCACCAGTCTATTTTCAATCATATCAATACGTCCAATACCATGATTGCCAACAATGGTGTTGATTTCTTGAATTAGCTGTACTGGTGTTTTGACAGTTCCATTAATAGTAACGGGAATGCCCTTTTCAAAGCCAATTTCCAGATATTCCGGTTCATTGGGAGCATCAGCTACGGCTTTAGTCATTTCATAAATTTCCTCGGGTGGTTCATTAGCCGGGTCTTCTAATATACCAGCTTCTATACTCCGACCCAGTAGATTTTTGTCAATACTATAGGGGGAGGATTTTTTCACAGGTGCTGGAATACCAAATTTCTCACCGTAGGCAATGGTTTCTTCCCTACTCATTCCCCATTCTCTAGCAGGTGCCAGAATCTTTAACTTGGGGTTCAGTGCAGTGCAGGAAACATCAAAGCGAACTTGATCATTACCCTTGCCAGTACAACCATGAGCGATCGCATCTGCACCATAGTTTTGGGCAGTTTCTACTAGTACCTTAGCAATTAATGGTCTAGCGAGAGCTGTTCCCAGAGGATAGCGATTTTCATAGAGAGCATTAGCTTGAATCGCGGGAAATGCGTAGTCTTGGACAAAACTTTCTTTAACATCTGCTACCAAGGATTCACTGGCACCGGATTTTAAGGCCTTTTCTTTGACTGGCTCTAATTCGTCTCCCTGACCTAAATCTGCTGCTAGGGTAATAACTTCTTCCACTCCCCACTCGTGTTGCAGGTAGGGGATACAAACGGAGGTGTCTACCCCACCGGAGTATGCTAAAACAACCTTTTTGGCGCGACCCATTAATTTCTCCAGTTAGAACAACATTGATTGATGATTCTTAAAACATTGCTATTTTAGTATACAATTTACTATAATTAGAACGTTTATTGTCCATCAACAAACCCTGACTTTGGTTGCCATTAAAATCACATTCTAGGTGAAATAGTGTTCTTTAGTGTTATTATTCCCACTTACAACCGACTACCGATTTTACAAAAGTGTCTTACCGCTTTAGAAAACCAGAGTTACACCAGTCAAGTCACAGGTTACGAAGTAGTTTTGGTGGATGATGGATCCACCGATGGCACTTTGGACTGGTTAGCAAAACATCAAGATCTATTTCCCCATGTTCGCTGCTTTCAACAGGATCATGCAGGTCCAGCAGCAGCACGAAACTTAGGAGTGCAAAATTCCATGGGGGATACAATTATTTTTATTGACAGCGATTTAGTAGTTCTAGAGAACTTTTTAGAGGCTCATAGTGATGCTTTAACTCAGGGGAAAAAAAGACTGGGCGGCGATCGCCTATTTACCTATGGTGCGGTAATTAACACTTGTAATTTTGAGGATCCCACCGCCGAACCCTATAAAATCACAGATTTTTCCGCAGCTTTTTTTGCCACGGGTAATGTAGCAATTCCCAAACACTGGTTAGAGAAAGCAGGTTTGTTTGACACAGGTTTCCAGTTATATGGTTGGGAGGATTTAGAATTAGGTGTGAGGTTAAAAAAACTGGGTTTACAACTAATCAAATGTCCCCAAGCAGTAGGTTATCATTGGCACCCACCCTTTAGTTTGCAACAAATTCACAATTTAATTGACAAGGAAATTCAAAGGGGAAAAATGGGGGTTTTGTTTTATCAGAAACATCCCACTTGGGAAGTGAAAATGATGATTCAAATGACGTTCTTTCACCGATTGCTATGGGGAATACTATCCTTGAACGGGCTATTAAACGAAAAGACAATGGCTCCCCTGTTGCAGTGGTTAATTAATTTAGGTAAACCACAGCTTGCTTTAGAAATAGCCAGAATCTTTCTTAACTGGTACAACGTTAAAGGTGTTTATCAAGCCTACAATGATATCTTTAAGAGAGCTATTTAGAAATAACATTGTTTAGTCAAATCTAAACCCCGGTAGACCTGGTCAATAGGAAAATTGAAGTTAATACTTTGCAGTTCAATAACTTCCCCCGGTTTGTAGTTAATAATCAACCAGTCACCTCTGTCATTTTTGTGATAAAGATCAACTTCCATACTAGTAGAACTAACTAGAAGATAATCTATCAAAGCTGGGTTTTTGCGGTACATTCGGAACTTGCCACCCCTATCGTATGCTTCCGTACTGGGGGATAAAACTTCAATAATAAGACAGGGGTAGGTAATATATTGAGTATTAGCTTTATCTCTATCATCACAGGTAACACTGATATCTGGGTAAGTATAGTTATTACTACCCAAAATATTCACTTTGATATCGGAATTGCCAGTAATACACCCGGTGTCTTCTAGGTAACTGTCTAGCATAGAAGTAAAGCGTATAGAGATCCGACCGTGATTGATACTACCACCACCCATGGCATAAACTTGACCATCGATATATTCGTATTTTTCCGGTTGGGTGGACTCCCAGGTGAAATACTCCTCTGGAGTCAGGTAAGGGGTTTGGTCCTTGGCTACAATCATCTGTTTTGGCTAATAAAAAGGATTACTTAACTATCATTAATCAATTGTAATAGAGCCTCCATGGAAATCTTACCACTCATATCAGTACCCTCCAATAAAGTATCCGCCAAATCTCGCTTATGATGGTGTAGTTCTACAATTTTATCTTCAATAGTATCCTTTGCTACTAGCCTATAAATAGTAACAGGGCGTTGCTGTCCAATCCGGTGGGCGCGGTCAGAAGCCTGATCTTCAACAGCTGGATTCCACCAGGGATCTGTGTGAATTACATAATCAGCAGCTGTCAAATTTAATCCTGTACCTCCTGCTTTCAAGCTAATGAGAAATATATCCCCATCTCCAGCTTGAAAACTGTCCACACTTCTTTTCCTTTCCGCCATAGGCGTACTACCATCTAAATATTGATATTTAATACTTTTGCTCTCCAGATAATTACGGATGATGTGCAAATGATCTACAAACTGACTAAATACTAATGCTTTATGATGATTTTCCAGCAGTTCCGCCAGCACCTCACCTAGCAGCTGTAATTTAGAACTAGATAAATCAGTATTAGGCATAACCAAACTGGGATTACAGCAAGCGCGACGTAGTCTCATAATTTCTGCCAGAACCTGCAAATGCTTTTTACCCGGATCTGCATCACTTTCATTCAGTTTAGAAATGGCTTGACGACGTAAAGCTTCATAGAACACCTTTTCCTCCCGACTCAATTCTACATGAAGGAGAATTTCCGTACGAGAAGGTAACTCTTGCAACACTTGACTTTTTGTCCGCCGCAGCAAAAATGGCTGAATCAGTTTTTTCAGTTTATTTCTGGCTTGTTTGTCCTGATGTTTTTCAATTGGTGTAGAAAACCGCTGATTAAAGCTATCAAAAGAACCCAATAACCCAGGATTAATAAAGCGGAACAAATTCCATAATTCACCCAAATGGTTCTCAATGGGCGTTCCAGTAGTAATTAACTTAAAATTACCTTTCAGACCCATTGCAGCTTGGGAACGTTTAGTATTGAGGTTTTTGATAGCTTGAGCTTCATCTAAAACTATGGTTTGCCATTCTACCTGAGATAGCATTCGAGCCACATCATCCTGTTGCAGTAAACCATAACTACATACCAACATATCTAAGGGTTGTAACTGATCCAATAATTTTTGCCGACTAGAAATAACTGGTGTCTCCTCTCCATCTAAATCTTTGTCAGATAAAGTGCGATCGCTCACACGAGTGTTGGTACCAAACTGAATAACATTGAGGGTAGGAGCAAATTTATTTGCTTCCACGACCCAATTCATGCACACCGAAGTTGGGGCAATAATTAGAGTTGGTCCGGTATGGGCATTTCTAGTAATAACAGCTAATGCTTGTACAGTTTTTCCCAGTCCCATTTGGTCAGCCAAACAAGCTCCCACACCCCAATGAGCTAACCGTGCCAACCAACAAAAACCTTCCATTTGATAGTCCCGCAGTTCTGCTTGAAAAGTAGATGGTAGTTCCGGTTGTAAACTTTGGACTTCCCTGAGACGACTGATATGGTCTTTCCAATGTTTATCTGCTTTCAGGTTGCCCACATTATCTACAAATTCTTGTAGACTTGATGCTGCTAGGGGATGAAACATTAGCCCCTTACCATGGGTTTCTGAAAAAAGTCGTAGCTCGTCCAGTTGTTTACGAAAGACTTCACTTAATGCCAAAAACTCACCATCACCCATAGGGATAAACCGACTGGGGGTTTTATCGAGTAACTGTAAGAGTTGCTCCATACCTAAAACTAGGTTTTCACTCAATTCCAATTCACCAGTTGCAGCAAACCAATCCTTTTGACGTTTAATTGACAAATTGAAGTCTTTCAAGTCAGCTCGATAACTAACACGCATTTTCTCCCCTTGGGGCCATTCTACAACTATTCTATCCTTTAATGCTTGTAGTTCCAGTAACAGCTCCAAACACTGATCTGGATCTTCTATTAGCCATTCACCATCTTGTTCATGAACACTCATCAGAGTGGGACAGTCACGAATAACAGATTGAGATAATTCTCTTTCTTGGGCTAGATTGCGTCTGGTTTGTAAACGTTTGCCTTCTATTTCAGCAATTACCCTCTCCCCACCAACACCTGGATGAAAGTATGGTCCACCCTCAGCAAAGGGATGGGATAGTAAGCTAACCTTTAAACCCGCATTGTTGGGTAATAGATGAATATAGGGTAGGGTTTGGGCGGTCAATTCTTCCACACCTTCCACATTTTCACTGATATCAGAATGAACAGTGACAATCCCAGAAACAGCATTGATAGCTGCCAAAATTTTTTGTTCAGCAATCATGGGGACAGTCAACTTATTTTCGTAACCCAGAATCTCTCCGATGCGCCTATGTTGGGGTGTAATTTCAATAACTTTGATGCGGGTGGGGGTTTCTTTCACGCAAACAATATTGTTTGTTGTTATTTTAGGTGATAATTCTATGGTTAAATGATCCTGGTCGTCTTTTTTTACTAAAAATTCCATCTCTCCTTTGACTATTTCTACCCGAGTATTAGGAGCATCCTCCCAAAATACTAGGGGATGTCCAATTAAAGCTAAAATTGCCCTTTCGTTGAACCCATAGTCAAGTTTATTATAGGAATATTCGTAACTAAATACTTCAATACAACTACAGACTTTTATATCTTGGGGTGTGATATAATTTAATGCTGATAAGTTTGTACTCAAACGTTTCAGGGAGATTTGACGACCCTTGCTCCATTCTCCCTTCACACTACTTTTTTGTTCCTTGGGTTGTAGGAAACATTGGCCAGAATGGAATTTTACGAGCCAGATCAAACGCGTTCGCGTGTCCGATTCGTTGATAGTGTGGGATTCTTTTTGCATCCCGGCCAAAGCTTGCAGACGAATCTCCCATTCTTGCTGAGGTTTTAATATATCTACTATGGTTTCAATATTAGTATATTTCTGTAGAGTTTGTGTTCTTGTTTGGTAATTACTATTAGAGTCAATCCGAGATAACAAATTTGCTGCTTCTATGGCTAACCAGTGATAACCGGAGAAGACAGCACTGCTGTATAATTTTCCCAATACTTTGGGTAAAAGCTTTTTGGCAACTGCACTAATAGATCCTGCTGTGCTAGGTTGTCAATCTGGCGATTGAGAGATTTAGTATTCCAAGGAATATTTGTCTCGTCTGATAAACCAGCAGTAACCAGACATGATAAAACTGAACTCTTATTTATTTTTTCATAAATGATCGATAGTATTTCCAGGATGTTTTGATGAGCAGGAGGTAAATTTAAGTAGGTCTCAAGAAGATGGGCTTGCTTGTTTCTCGTGGAGGATATTTGATTGGTCATATAGTACTATGATTTGGGTAGAACAGGTAAAAATTGAAGTGATTAAAGCAAGTTAAAATAACGTAAACCTTCTGCGATACCATCGGCAAAACTAGTTTTTGCCAAATAGCGATTGCCACTGGGATTATTATTATGCCAATCTAGCAATTCTCGCTTAGCATTAGCCACAATAATGCCTTTTTCTTGCCTGTTGGCAAATAGGGCAATATCATTGCCAGAATCCCCGCAAGCAACTGTTTTTTCTACATCTATTCCTAATTTTTCTCTCACAAAGGTCATGGCCATACCCTTGTTTGCCG
Source organism: Cylindrospermopsis curvispora GIHE-G1 (assembly GCF_014489415.1). Taxonomy (NCBI): domain Bacteria; kingdom Bacillati; phylum Cyanobacteriota; class Cyanophyceae; order Nostocales; family Aphanizomenonaceae; genus Raphidiopsis; species Raphidiopsis curvispora. The sequence goes on along the minus strand of NZ_CP060822.1, from coordinate 1,125,580 downwards.
AACTTGGTAAAATGTCTAAATTCCTATTATATTCTTGGTGGTCACTATGACTACAGATAATTTGAATGTCTAGTTTGGCTTCTTGAACTAGAAAATTTTCTAGCTCTAAAGCAATTTGTACAGCTTTTTCTTCTTGGACAAAATAGCTGACCTTAAATGGTCTCTGTTCGCTTTCTGGTTGGGGCTTTAAACTGGGAAAATTGACTGCGGTTGCTACTACTAATTCTCTATCCCAATCACGAGATAGATGTTTGGACCACTCCCAATCTAACACTAGTTCTTCCTTACCATTATGGTGGTTATTGTGGTCGTACTGGTATATTTCCGTACCTACTGCACAAACCAAAATGTCCGGTTCCAGTAGTTCCCTCCCTTTCTCTTTTTGGGATTTTTGTAGTTCTTCATATAAGTGAAGCGATCGCCCTGTGGAGTAGACAATTTTTGTACCATGTTGACTGCGATGGCTTTGTAAATCATCTAAAAGCTTTAGCATAGCCAAGTCATTACCCACTAAGGTATGGTCTAGATCACTGACAAATAGGAATTTTTTTGCACACACATTATTAGATCCTAATGGGAGAACAGTATTAGTGCGTGATTTTATCATAATTTGGGTCATGTTTTTGGGAAGTGGGAAGAATTCTTCTAGGTATCCTATTTTTGAAAATTTTTTAAAAATTAAAAACTAAAGTTGCTGGAATTCCCAACCAGGAGTGGCACAATTGGTGAAGATTCTGCTATCCTAGTCTAGTTGATTAAATTCCGCACATCTGGGGATTCGGGTGTTTCTGCTTTAGAAATACGCCTAGATGGAGGTTTAACCCGAATAGGAGTGATTACATATGCCCGTAGTTTCTTTGGCTCAAATGATGGAGTCGGGAGTTCACTTTGGTCATCAAACCAGACGTTGGAACCCCAAAATGTCTCCCTATATATACACTGCTCGCAATGGAGTACATATCATTGATTTGGTGCAAACAGCACAGTTAATGGATGATGCATATAATTATATGCGTACTCAAGCAGAACAGGGGAAAAAGTTCTTGTTTGTAGGCACAAAGAGACAAGCAGCAGGGATTATTGCCCAAGAAGCTAACCGTTGTGGTTCTCACTACATTAACCAGCGTTGGTTGGGTGGAATGCTTACCAACTGGGCAACGATTAAAACCAGAGCAGACCGTCTCAAGGATTTAGAACGGCGAGAAGAAAATGGTGCCTTGGATTTATTGCCTAAGAAAGAAGCTTCAATGCTGAGGCGAGAAATGTCTAAGCTACAAAAATACTTAGGTGGCATTAAGAACATGCGAAAAGTACCCGATGTGGTGATAATTGTTGACCAAAGACGGGAGTATAATGCTGTTCAGGAATGTCAAAAACTGGGTATTCCCATTGTTTCTATGCTGGATACCAATTGTGATCCGGATACGGTAGATATTCCTATCCCAGCTAATGATGATGCTATCCGCTCTATTAAGCTCATTGTGGGTAAATTAGCGGATGCCATTTATGAGGGTCGTCATGGTCAATTGGAAGTAGAATCTGATTATGAGGACTACGAAAGTGCTGAGGAAGATTACGAATACGACGAATCGGAGTTTGTGGACTCTTTCTCAGATGACGATGATGAAGAATAATAAAAATTGAGGAACAGTTTGGGATCAGGTGGAACACTTGATCCCAGAATTCGTTAACCTGGTAACTCTTGTCGTGAAAATTAACAACGTAACCAAGTAAGTATTTAATCGCAACAAAATTGAGGGAACATGGCAGAAATATCAGCAAAACTCGTGCAAGAGCTACGCCAAAAAACTGGTGCAGGCATGATGGACTGTAAAAAGGCTCTAAGTGAAACTCAGGGCAATATAGACGAAGCTATAGATTGGCTAAGAAAAAAAGGTATTGCTTCAGCGGGTAAGAAGAGCGATCGCGTGACTGCGGAAGGGTTAGTGGACATCTATACTACACCGGATGGGAATAGGGGGGTACTAATAGAGGTTAACTGTCAAACAGATTTTGTTGCCAGAAACGACGCTTTTAAGTTATTAGTTAAGAACTTAGCTAAACAAGCGATAAATGCTAACAATGTAACATCTTTACTGGCCCAACCCTATATTGAAAATGCCAGCGTCACCGTAGATGAATATATCAAGGAAACCATTGCTACCCTCGGTGAAAATATTCAGGTGCGTCGCTTTGTCAACTTTTCCCTGGAGGATGCACCCGGAGCAATAGATGGATATATTCACACTGGTGGTAGAGTGGGTGTGTTAGTTTCCATTATTGTTGATACAGGAACCGCTGCGGCGAACGAAGAGGTGAAAAGCCTAGCTAAGAACACTGCAATGCAAGTAGCAGCTTGTCCCAATGTGGAATATGTAAGTGTGGACAAAATTCCTGACCAGGTTGTCCAAAAGGAAAAAGAGATTGAAATGGGTAAGGAAGATCTGGGCAATAAGCCAGCCAACATTAAAGAAAAGATTGTTCAAGGAAGAATTGACAAACGTCTTAGAGAAATGACCCTGTTAGATCAACCTTATATCCGGGACCAAAATATATCTGTAGCAGACCTAATTAGACAAGTGGAATCCCAAGTGTCCGGAAAAATCAAAGTACATGAGTTTGTTCGCTACATATTAGGTGAAGGTATTGAAAAGCAAGAAAGCAACTTTGCCGAAGAGGTAGCTGCTCAAATTGGCACTAAGTAAGTTGGTTGTGAGTAGAGCAACAATTATCAAAACTTGATTCATACCAGTTTAATCGCGCCGAAATAAACCCTAGATTGTGTTAGGATAAACTTAAACCTCCCGGATTAATCTGGGAGGTAGCTCTGATTTATTGTGATTTATTATATGTATGACAAGACCAGTAGAGCGAATAGAAGAAGACATCGACAACTTAAAACAAAACTTCAGTTCTGTAGCAACACAACTGCAAGAAAATTATGGTGATTATCTAGTTCAATTAGGAGAATCCATACACAAACAATTAATTTTAGCTGTTTACCATTTATGTACTCAGGGATATCCAGAGAAGTTCTTACATCTATCCCTTAATCAACGCCAACAACTGCAACAAAGCACCCGTCAACTGGGAAGAAAAGCTGCCCAACAACTACTAGTTTACTTAGAAACAAAAAGACCGGAAAATACGGAAGATCCACAGGTTCCCCAGGCAAAATCCTTAGATTTTTCTAATCCCATAGAAGTGGTACAATGGCATCGCAATGTAGAGGAGGGAATACAAAACACACTAAAGACAGTTTCTTTGGAAGCTAACCTTCTGTTGCAAAAAGCAGGACTTTTACCCAAGAAATTACCAGAACCGATTTTAGCAGCAGCAGCTTCAGAAGCAACCACAGAAGTAATAGCAGGACCACCAAATTTGTTAAACTTGGTCATAGAAATTACTAATGAAAAAGAATCGGAAGATTCCACCTTAACCCAGTTAGTCACCATCAATTTGCGATTGGGAGATATTGAATTTGCCAATCACAAACTCTTAGAAAAGAGTAAGCAAATTCGTGTTATTTTGCTGCAAATTAACAAGTTAGCTAAGGAGTATAGTAAAAAAAATCAAGAATTAAAAATAGCCCAAGCGGAATCCGCTTGGCGTGCTAGTTGGTTTGACGATATTTGATGATGATATTGAATCAATTAAGCTAATTGATAACTATGACTAATCAAACACCTGACTGGAGAAGACTGTATAAGGCATTATCAATAGAGGCCGATTCCGGTTTTGGGGATTTGGTGGGTAAACAATACCGCTTTAGTGAATTTATTAGTTTAACCTTTAGCCAGTTTCCAGAGGGTTTACCAGGGGAAGAGAAATTACATTGGGACTATATAACCTCTCAATTTATCCAATATCCCCATTTAGCCATAGAAATCCGAGAGAAATTAGTCAAGGACTTAGGAACCTATCTGGGTCAGTTACAAGACCGATTACAATGCCAATTAAAAGATATCGAATCGTCTGCCAAATTGGTGAAAACCACTCCCCTTGTGAATGAAGTTAACCACAAACCAGCTCCAAAAATCGATCAAAAACTTCGTGATTTACCGGAAATTGGCATCAAAAGAGCCGAAAATCTGTACCGGTTAGAATTGGTAACCGTCAGAGATCTGTTGTTTTATTATCCACGGGATTATATTGATTATGCACGTCAGGTAAATATTCGAGAATTACAAGGAGGTGAAACCGTAACCATCATTGGGGAGGTCAGACGTTGTAATTGTTTTACCAGTCCTAAAAATCAGAAATTGTCAATTTTAGAACTGATATTAAAAGACCAAACTGGACAATTAAAGGTTAGTAGATTTTACGCTGGTTCCCGCTTTAGTAGCAAAGGTTGGCAAGAAAGTTTGAAGCGACGTTATACGCCTGGTACTTTGGTTGCAGCTTGTGGTTTAGTCAAGCCTAGTAGATATGGACTAACATTAGATAATCCAGAAATAGAAGTGTTAGCCAATTCCGGTGATGCTATAGACTCTTTCACCATTGGTAGGGTTGTACCAATTTATAGTTTAACAGAGGGTGTGGTTGCTAACGCAGTCAGACAAGCAGTAATGGCAGTTTTGCCATCTGCCAAAAGTTTGCAAGATCCTTTACCACCTGGTCTACGTAAAAAATACAACTTAATTGAATTAAAACAGGCAATTCCTAACATTCATTTTCCCCAAGATAGTGACACCTTGAAAATGGCCAGGAGAAGGTTAGTATTTGATGAATTTTTCTACTTACAAGTAGGTTTATTACAAAGGCAAAAACAAGCTAAAGCTAACCAAGCTAGTGCTATTCTTGCACCTAGTGGCAAATTATTGGATCAATTTCATGAAATTTTACCTTTTAAATTTACTAACGCCCAACAAAGAGTGATTAATGATATCCTAAATGACTTACAAAAGCCCATACCCATGAATCGTTTGGTACAAGGCGATGTAGGTTCAGGTAAAACTGTTGTTGCTGTAGTTGCCATTTTAACAGCCATTCAATCAGGTTATCAAGCAGCCTTAATGGCACCTACAGAAGTATTAGCAGAACAACATTATCGTAAATTAGTAACTTGGTTTAATCTTTTGCACTTACCAGTAGAATTACTAACTGGCTCTACTAAAACTAGCAAAAGAAGAGAAATTCACTCCCAATTAGAAACGGGAGAATTACCTCTTCTGGTGGGAACCCATGCTTTAATTCAAGACAAGGTGAAATTTCACCGTTTAGGTCTAGTCGTGATTGATGAACAGCACCGATTTGGCGTAGAACAAAGGGCTAAATTACAACAAAAAGGGGAACAACCTCACGTCCTAACCATGACTGCTACACCCATTCCTAGAACTTTAGCATTAACAGTACATGGAGATTTGGATGTAAGTCAAATTGATGAGTTACCACCAGGAAGACAACAAATCAAAACTTCTCTCCTCACAGGTCATCAAAGACCACAAGCTTACGATTTAATTAGAAGAGAAATTGCCCAAGGTAGACAAGTATATGTAGTTTTACCCCTGGTAGAAGAGTCAGAAAAATTAGATTTACGTTCAGCTATAGATGAATATCAAAAATTACAAGAAACTGTTTTCCCCACTTTTCAAGTGGGATTATTGCATGGAAAAATGACTTCCACAGAAAAAGAAGAAGCTATTAATAAGTTCCGAGATAACCAAACCCAAATTTTGGTTTCTACTACTGTGGTAGAAGTAGGGGTAGACGTACCTAATGCTACTGTGATGTTAATTGAACATGCGGAGAGATTTGGACTGTCCCAGTTACACCAACTGCGGGGACGTGTGGGTAGAGGTGTGGCCCAGTCCTATTGTCTCTTAATGAGTAGTTCCAGAAACCCGGATGCTCAACAACGATTGAAGGTTTTAGAGCAGTCACAAGATGGGTTTTTTATTTCTGAAATGGATATGCGCTTTCGCGGTCCAGGAGAGGTCATGGGAACTCGTCAATCTGGAGTGGCAGATTTTACTCTTGCTAGTTTAGTGGAAGACGAGGAAGTATTGCTGTTAGCGCGACAAGCAGCGGAAAGGGTGATTGACATGGATGTTAGTTTAGAGCGTTGGCCATTGATGAAGGATGAGTTACAGTACAGGTATAAGCGTTTAATGGAAGGGGCAATTTTGACCTAGTGTTAATTTTTATTTGTCATGCTAATGCAAAAAATGCCTCACACCAGTCATCACCATTGATAAACCAAGCTCGTCAGCAGCTTTGATGGAATCTTGATCTCGTAAACTTCCTCCTGGTTGCACAATAGCAGTAATACCAGCAGCAGCAGCTGTTCTCACTGTATCGTCGAAGGGGAAAAAACCATCACTGGCTAAAACAGCACCTTTAGTTCCTGCTCCCGCTTGTTCTAGAGCTATTTTGGTTGAACCAACCCGATTCATTTGGCCTGCACCCACACCTAGAGTGGTTCTCTGTTTACTGATTACAATAGCATTAGATTTGACATGCTTGCAAACTTTCCAAGCGAATAGTAATTCTGCCAATTCTTCTGGAGTAGGTTTAACTTTAGTGACAACCTGCCATTTAGCACTATCAGCAATTGTATCATCAGCAGTTTGTACTAGAAGACCACCTGCTATTGCTTTGACTGTTTCCTTTGGTCCACTCCATAGGTCTGGTAAAATTAAGACTCGCACATTACCCTTTTTATTTAAAATCCCTTGTGCTTCTTGATCACAATCGGGAGCAACTACGCATTCTAGAAATGTCTTAGTTAGTTCCAATGCAGTTGGAGTATCAATAGGGCGATTGAGGGCGACAATTCCACCAAAAGCCGATACACTATCAGCATTGTAGGCATTTTGATAAGCAGTAAAAATAGTATCAGCTTCAGCAGTTCCACAGGGATTATTATGTTTAATAATTGTCGCTGCTGGCAGATCTGTAAATTCAGCAATAATTTGTCTAGCAGCTTCTAAATCTACTAAATTATTATAGCTAAGTTCCTTACCTTGCAACTTTATTGCTGAAGTCCAACCAGTTGGCTTACTACCTGTCCCATACCAGGTTGCAGGTTGATGAGGATTTTCACCATAACGTAGGGTTTGAATTCGCTTACCCGCAATACTGTAGTTTTCTGTCAGGTCATTTTCAGATAAACTGGGATTTTCTCTCTCTGAGAGATAAGTTGCGATCGCATGATCATAACTAGCTGTGTGCGAGAATCCCTGCAAGGCGCATTTTTGGCGAAATTCCAGGGAAACTGATCCATTTTCCCGTAATTGTTGTAAATAACTACTATATTGTTCGGGATGACATAATACCGTTAAATGGGCAAAGTTCTTGGATGCAGCGCGCAACATTGCTGGACCACCAATATCAATTTGCTCTACTGCTTGAGCCAGGGTAGTATCAGACTGGGCAATAGTCTCTTCAAAGGGATATAAATTAACAACAACCAGATCAATGGGAAGAACCTGATTATTTTCCAGGTCTATCATATCCTGAGGAATGTCACGTCGTGCTAAAATACCACCATGTATACGAGGATGAAGAGTTTTAACCCGACCCCCTAATATTTCAGGGAATCCAGTGTAATCAGATACTTTAGTGACAGGTATGCCAGCTTCCTTCAGGGTTTTGGCTGTTCCTCCACTACTAACAATATCAAACTGAAATTCCTCTACTAAGGTACGGGCCAAGTTAACTATACCTGTTTTATTAGATACACTTATTAATGCCAGACGGGCCATAATTTCCTGGATTCCTTGGGGATAAAAAATTTGTGATAGAAGGTCATTTTACCAGGAATTATCCTGCTTGGGCCAGCTCCACAATATTACCATCTGGATCTTGGATAAAAATGGCGCGACGACCGGATGAGCTGGTTTGAAAGGTCACATTCTGGTTTTGTAGTTCTAGCTGTGCTGTGGTCAAATCTAGAACAGAGAAAGCTATATGGGGATTCAGACTCCATTTGTGATTTTGGTTTTGAGTAGGAACAGATGGAGCAAGAATTAAATGTATTTGATGGTGACCAATTTGATACCATACACCTGGATATTTCAGGGGGCGTTCAATTTTAGCCAGTCCTAATATAGTGCCATAAAATTGTTCTGACTTTTCTAAGTCAGTGACCAGTATGGTGGTGTGGAGACTTTGAATGATTTCCATTATATTATTTAGAAATTGTTCCGGATTTGACAAAGAGAATTTGTGAAGAATTTAGCCATTGGGCATCAAATGCTCCCAAATGAGTGGTCGTAATTAAAGTCTGAAACCGATCTTGAATAGCATCCAATAATTGATTTTGGCGCGAAAGATCTAATTCTGCCAACACATCATCCAATAATAGTAAAGGAGTATCATTAACCACTTCTTCAATTAACTGTAGTTCCGCCAATTTTAACGCTAAAACCAATGTACGCTGTTGACCTTGGGAAGCATATTGACGAGCGGGAGTTCCATTAACTATTAATTCTATTTCATCTCGGTGAGGTCCAACTAAAGTTGTACCCCGATATGATTCTATAGCAGAATGCTGTTGCACTCTGTCCAAAAAAAAATGTGGTAATTCTTGTTGTTCATCTATTGGTATTGGTACATTGGGCATATAGTTGATTTGTAGTTTTTCCGTTTTACCGCTAATACTCGAATGCCAATCTGTCGCAATGGGTGCTAGTCTCTGAATTGCCCTATTTCGCCTTCTCATAACTTTTGTTCCCGTAGTGACTAACTGGGCGTCCCAAATTGCTAATTCAGAATCATGATTTTTGATTCCCGTCTGTTGACTGGTTTTTAAAAATGCATTACGTTGACGCAGGACCTGGTTATATTGATGCAAGATATGGGCATATACGGGTTCCAACTGCACTAAGAGAGTGTCTAACCAAGTCCGACGAATGGCGGGACTACCCCTCACTAATTCTAAGTCTAAACTAGAAAATTCTACGGCATTTAAAATACCCAGAAAATCCATTTGTCTGCGAACTTTCTCTCCATTTATAGCCACGCTGCGACGACCATTTCGACGCAAATGTAAGGTTAAATCATTGACTCCCGTTATTCTTTCTAATATCGCACTGACTTGTGCTATTTCTGCACCCTCCTGAATAAAATCACGATCCTTACCCAAACGATGGGATCTTAATGTGGCCAATAACTCCACTGACTCCAATAAATTAGATTTTCCCTGGGCATTATTACCAACTAAGATGGTTTTCGGTGCTGTAAACTCAACTTTTTGTTCCTGATAATTGCGAAAATGTCGCAGCTCTAAAGATTGTAAATACATTTTGATATGGAAGATTTAACCCATTTCCCCATTCCCCCAATTAACTGTTAAACATTCTTCTTACCCATAACCCGGAAGAATATTTTTTCGCACTCAACCCAAACAAACATTAAGGCACTAAACCCTATACAGATGAACAACTCATGCAAAGGTAAATAATGGGTACCAAAGAAATCCCTCAAAGGTGGAACATAGATTAATAACAACTGTAAAATAGTTGTTGCAATTACTGCTCCTAACACAAATATATTGGATAGGGGATTCATTTCAATTGTCAGTTGGTTATTAGAACGAATGGCGATCGCATGGCCCATTTGGGCGATACACAAAGAGGTAAAAACCATAGTTTTCCAGCGTTCAGGACTCAGACCATCTCCCGTTGCGGACTTAACATGGAAATAAGCCCATTCCATCAGGATAATAGTGATGATGGCAAATACAATGCCAATGCGAACCATGTAAGATCCCAGTCCTCTGGCAAAAATACTTTCCCGGGGACTAAAGGGGGGGCGCTGCATCACATCCGGTTCCGGAGGTTCCACAGCTAAAGCTAAAGCTGGTAGACCATCAGTCACTAGGTTCATCCACAGGATTTGTAAAGGACTAAGGGGAACACCACCCAAACCCAAAATTGGTGCTGCTGCAATGGTGAGAACCTCACCGATATTACTGCCCAAAATGTACTTAATAAACCTTCTAATATTCGTATAAACCACTCTACCTTCTTTAGTAGCTGCTACTATGGTAGCAAAGTTGTCATCCAACAACACCATATCACTAGCTTCCTTGCTCACATCTGTACCAGTAATGCCCATCGCAATACCAATATCAGCTTGTTTAAGAGCAGGAGCGTCATTAACCCCATCACCTGTCATGGCCACAAATCTACCGCGTCTTTGCAATGCTTGAACAATTCGCAATTTGTGTTCGGGAGAAACTCTAGCGTAAATGCTGACTAAATCTACCTGGTCTTCTATTTCCTGGTCACTCATCCGTTGTAAATCTTGACCGGTAACCACCCTAGCATCCTTATCAGCAATACCCAGATCCACAGCGATCGCCCGTGCAGTTAACTGATGGTCACCAGTAATCATAATGGGGCGAATTCCAGCTTGACGACATTCTGCGACAGCTGCACGTACTTCTGGGCGGGGTGCATCCAACATACCCACTAAACCTAACCACACCAACTCATTTTCTGAGGTATCCTCGGATGCTTCTGGTGGGATTTCCTTCAAAGGTTTATAGGCCAAACCCAGAACTCGTAAACCCTGGGAAGCCATTTGATCATTGGCAATCAGAATTTGACTACGTTGCTCCTCTTCTATGGGAAAACTGCCATTACCCAAGTAAATTTGATTACAGCGAGCCAAAGTTAATTCTGGGGAACCTTTAGTGAACATTAAATAGGGTTCTGAACTGACAAATCCAGCTATTATGGGGTCAACACCACTAATGCCAGGATTACCAGTGGCCACTTCCTGTATTTGGGAGATCACGCTCATGCGTTTGCGTTCAGAAGAAAAGGGAAACTCAGACACCCGGGGTAATTTGCTATTCCACTGATCTCTTTCAATACTAGCTTTCCCCGCCAAGGTCATTAAAGCTCCTTCAGTGGGGTCTCCCAAAATTGCCCATTCTCCAGCTTCCTTTTGTAGTACGGAGTCATTACATACAGCACAGGCCACTAATAAACCAGATATTTCTGGATGGTCTTCTAAATCAATATTCTGCCCTTTTAATTGAAAATCACCCACGGGAGCATAACCTTCCCCTGTAACTCTAAAACCTTTTTGATTAGTGTAAACGGACTGCACCACCATTTTGTTTTGAGTTAAAGTCCCGGTTTTATCGGAACAGATAGTGGTTACCGATCCTAAGGTTTCCACTGCTGGGAGTTTGCGAATTAAAGCATGATGACGGACCATACGTTGAGTCCCCAAAGCCAGAGTTACGGTAATTACCGCAGGTAAACCTTCTGGGACTACTGCTACTGCCATGCTGAGGGATACTTCCAGCAGTTCTTGTATGTTACTAAAACCACGCGCTTGGATGATGCCAGTCAGGACAACAATCCCTACTAATACTAAAGAACCGGTGACTAACGCATTACCCAATTGGGTCATGCGCTGCTGCAAAGGAGTGGGTTCACTATCCACTGACTGGAGCATAGCAGCTATTTTTCCCAGCTCTGTTGTCATCCCAGTATTAGTGACCACAACCTTGGCACGACCTTGGACTACTTCTGTCCCCTGAAAAACTAAATTTAGGCGATCGCCCAATGCAGCATCTTTAGGCAAGGTAAGTACAGCTTGTTTACTTACTGCTTCAGCTTCACCGGTCAGGGCGGACTCTCTGATTTGCAGGTTTGACTGTTCCAGTAAACGTCCATCAGCAGCTACCTGCACTCCTGCTTCCAGCAACATCACATCACCGGGTACAAGGTCTTTCCCTGCTATATCCGCTAATTTGCCATTGCGAAGTACACGCACTGAGGGAGATGATAGCTTTTTCAAAGCTGCTAAAGCTTTTTCTGCTCGGCTTTCTTGGACATATCCAAGTACACCATTAAGAATCACAATTGCCATAATTGCAATTGTATCTTTAAAAGGAACTTCTCCCGACTTTAAGGTCCCCTGTTGTAGGGACAAAAAGTCCAAAAAACCAGAAATGAAGGCCACACCAATCAGCATCAACAACATGATGTTAGTGAACTGGTCGAGGAGAATTTGCCAGGGACTACGTCCACCGTGTTCTTCCAGTTCATTAGAACCATACTTGAGTAAACGTTCTTCAACTTGGGATGGTGTTAAGCCATCATCAGCATTACTATCAAGCAGCTCTAAAGCTTTATCTATCTCTAAACTATGCCAAACTGCGGCATCTTCAGGCAAAGAATGGGCAGACATTGTGTAAGTTTGTGTAAGTTACGGGAAATGGTTACAAAATTCGATCATAATTGAGTGATGGCAGAAATTCCATCAAATACCTCATTGGTGACTAGTTACTGTAAACAGTGGAGACCACCAATAAAATAATATGAATAATATGACGGAATAATATGAGTTTGATACTCCCTAATTTCAATGTTAGCCAGATGTTTGGGCAAAAAACAATTCGACCAGTGACTGCTGCTACCATCTATGGTATCGCTTTTATTAAAGATCAACTCCTTGCCATTGACTCCCTCAAGGGACATTTACTCCAAATTGACCCGGTTTCCGACAATAGTAAAATTCTCAATCCTCACCAGGTAAAAGAATTTACTGATGTCACCGGTTTAGCAGTTTGGGAAGACACCCTTTGGGTTACCCGTGGTAATAGCGTCTATTTATGTAAACTAAACTCCCTGGGTTTGGAACATTTTGCCACCCTACCATATAATGCTGATGGCATTGCTGTTTGGGATGCCACTGTTTATATTAGCTGTCAGAGAATGGGTTATATCCTGATTTTTGACAGAGACACACGTAAAGAAATTACCCGATTCTACGCCCCTGGAGTAGGTAAACAAAATTTAGCAGTCAGTCAGGAAACCCTTTGGATATGCGATCGCACGGAACAAACTGTCTACTCAATGGATCGGGCTACTGGAGAAGTTCGTTTTAGTGTCCTTACTCCCTTTGCATCCCCAACTGGTATTGCCATATACCATCAAGACCATACAGATAAAGATATTTTATACGTCTCCTATTCTTTGGAGGAGCCTTACATTCGTGACAACCCTAACGCTGATCCTAACCACGAGTTAACCTATCGGGACGTAACCTTTATTCACCCACTTCACTATCATTATGATCCAGATAAACGCTATGGACTGTCTAATGGTTATTTAGTGGAAATGTCCTATGTTGAAGAAATTGCTCCCCTAGAAGAAGTTTACTTAACCGATATTGAATGGCGTATTGCACTCCCATCGGAAACTGAAAGGCAAAAAGTCAAACAGGTAGAGCCCATTGGTCTACCCTTCACCGAAGAGGTAATTTCTGGACAAAGGATTGCAGTGTTCAAATTTGATACCCTTGTTCCCGGCGAAAGGCATATATTTGGTTGGAAGGCACTATTGGAAGTACGAGGTATTAAGTATCGTATTACTCCCAAAGATACGGAAGAAATACCAGAACCGACCTTGGAATTACAAACACGCTATTTAGTAGATGACGACGATTTAGCGATGAATACGGTCATCGTGCGGCGTGCTGCTCATGAAGCTGTGGGTTCAGAAACCAACCTACTGCGCAAAATGTATAGCATTCGTAACTACGTTTATGATGAGCTATCATACGGAATTAAGCCCCATATAGACACCCCCGATATAGTGCTAGGTCGAGGAGTTGGGTCCTGTGGAGAATACGTGGGTGTATTACTAGCTTTATGTCGTTTAAATGGCATTCCCTGCCGCACGGTGGGTAGGTATAAATGTCCACCCTACCCAGAATTAAAAGGCGTTCCCCTGCAACCCGACTTTAATCATGTGTGGTTAGAGTTTTACATTCCCAATTTTGGTTGGTTACCCATGGAATCCAATCCGGACGACATTGGGGATTATGGTCCCTACCCCACCAGATTTTTCATGGGTTTGTGTTGGTATCATATTGAAATTGGTAAAGGGGTTTCCTTTGAGACCATAAGCAGCAATGGTCAAAGATTAACCAAGGAAGAGTTATCCATTGGGGAATTAGCCATTAACCACATTCGGTTTACCATCCTTAAGGAATTACCACCCATAGAATTCTCAGAGCATAAAGATCAGGAAGAAAATGTTAGTCCCAATGGAATGGTTTGATCAACATCTGGAATAATCAAGAACAGTAGAGTAATCATAATCTACAAGAGAGAGTAGTAAAATGAGTAACCCTAGCAATTCTGGTAAAATCAAATTTGGTACAGACGGATGGCGGGGAATTATTGCCGATGATTTCACCTTTTCTAATGTTAGAAAAGTAACTAGAGCAATAGCAGCCTATCTGGAAACTGCCTACGACAAGAGCAGACCTGTTTTAATCGCCTACGACACAAGATTTCTCGCTGACGAGTTTGCCAGAACTTCCGGAGCAGTCTTGGCCGATTTAGGTTGGGATGTGAAAATTACCGTTCGAGACTGTCCAACACCAGTCATAGCTTACAATGCAAAACACCTGAATTCCGCAGGTGCTTTGATGTTTACCGCTAGTCATAATCCAGCTCCCTATTGTGGGATTAAATACATACCAGATTATGCAGGTCCAGCCACCCCAGAAATTACGGATACCATTGTCGCCAATATAGAAACGGCATCGGACGAATTACCAGGATCTAATCCATCAGGCACAATTTCCACCTTTGATCCTAAACCTGATTACCTTGATTTCATCTACAAATTACTGGACGTAGAAAAAATTAGGAGTGCCAATTTAAAGGTTAAATATGATGCCCTGTATTCCACATCCCGTGGTTATTTAGATGAGGTATTACAGTATTGTGGAACCCAACTGGAAAGTTTCCACACCTGGAGAGATGTGTTATTTGGCGGGGGTATGCCAGAACCTAAGGGTGACCAACTGGTAGAACTAGTGGAAGCTGTTAAAAACGACAAAGCTGATTTAGGTTTAGCAACGGATGGTGATAGCGATCGCTTTGGGATTGTAGATGAGCTGGGTAACGTGCTGACCCCCAATACAGTATTATTGGTTTTAGCCAGACATTTAATCAAAAACAAAGGTAAAAGTGGTGCCATAGTCCGAACCGTAGCGACTACCCACCTATTAGATAACTTTGCAGCCAAATATGGTCTGCCAATTTATGAAACTGCTGTGGGTTTTAAGTACATAGGCGAAAAAATGCGGGAAACCACCGTGTTAATTGGAGGTGAAGAGTCCGGTGGTTTAAGTGTGATTGGGCATATTCCGGAAAAGGATGGTGTATTAGCTGATATGCTAGTAGCAGAAGCTATAGCATACGAGGGTAAACCATTAAGTCAATTAGTTCAGGAAGCCATAGCAGAAGCGGATGGACCGCTATACAACAACCGCTTAGACTTACACCTAACGGAAGCTCACAAAAATGCTGTAATTAAATCCTACACCCAAAATCCCCCTTCCCAAGTAGCTGGTATTAGCGTTAAGGAAGTAGGTAGAAAGGATGGAATTAAACTGTATTTAGCAGAGGGTAGTTGGATCCTATTGCGTCCATCAGGTACAGAACCCCTGGTCAGAGTTTATATAGAAACCAACTCCCCAGAAAAACTGGGTGAGATTGCTAAGACCATGGAAGCAGAAATTGCTCAGTTAGCATAGTGAATAGGGATTGGGTCACGAGCGAAAATTCTACCTTTTGACCCCCCAACTCCTTTTTAATTCCTCAACCATGAAAAACCTCCCCAGTCTATTTACACTATTTCTATCAGTAGTTCTAGCTACTTGGATTCTGGCGATCGCGTTAATTTCCGTACAAAATGCCACACCAATATCCCTACGATTTTTAGTTTTTCAATCTATACAAGTTCCCTTTGGGTTAATGTTAGCCTTTTGGGTAGTGGTCGGTTTAATTACCGTATCATTTGGGCAATTGTTGGGGAACATGGGGGGATCTGGGAATTCCGCTGATGAGGAAGGGGACTTTTTTGTGGATGAGGATTTTCGGTAGAAGATAAGGTTCGGTTTACCGAACCCTGGAATTCCGGTTAAGGTTTTCAATTATGGTTTTGAATAATCCTGAGCGGGTGGGACAATGTTCCAATTATTTAATCCCCGGTCAATATCCCTCAAAACCTGTAAATCCTCCTCCACCTTATTATTACTATCCGGTGAGTCACCAGAACCTTTCTCCAAAAAGTTAAAAGCTCTTCTAAATTCTTGGGGAGTAGCAGTAACGGGTGCGTCAAAATGACAGGGAATAATCCGTGCAAAATCCCACTTCGCTACCCGGTTTGCCCAATTTATAGTTACTTGGGGAGCCCTGTTTAAAATTAGGGTTCGCAAAACGGGAGCGACAAAAATTTCTCCTCCCCTGGTGAGCAACTCATAAGACTCTTCCCAGTCTGGTTTCCAGCGGAAGGGGAAAAAACCAAAATAATTTCTCAAATTGCGCTGGGACAAATTTTTGGCATCTTGCCATATATCCTTCCATGGAGGTACATCCACCACACTGGGACGGAAATAAAAAGCAAAGAGAGCAGTTCTTTGCCACCCTTTCCGTCGGTTTTGTAAACTATCAGGAACAGTATCACCACCTTTTTCCTGAGCATGGTAAAGTAGGGGAAATGGATCCAATTGAATTATTGCTGGTGGATCCACGGAAACGGAAACTATTGTGTCCGTAACCATTAAAGTGCGGGATTGCTTATGAAATAGAGCCACCTCCCCAAATTTGCCTAGTCCCAAATTAATTGGTCCAAGGATAGCATAATCAAACTCATCACTAAAGGGAGTCTCATGAGGGTCTTGGGGTAATATTTGGGTGCGTCTCCCTGGTAAACCTAACCAACTCAAAGGTAAATTCAGGGGAAAACTCCACTGTTCGGGAGCTACAAAAACCCTTGCTCGACTAAATTCCCTAGCAAACGGTCCCACAAACACCTTATGCTCAAGTCCAGAGACTGTAGGCAAAATAATGTACTTTACATCTCCATGCAAGGCCACTAATTCATTTACTAATTTAATGCACTCCCTAGTGGGAGCAACAGGTGCATATACTAACAAACCACCTTGTGCCAACCTAATCACCGTCATGCGGATGGGTACAACCACATAAAAAACCCCCTGGATTTGATCAAAGGTCCAGATAGTATCCTTAACCACCTCTTGACGAACAGTGCGACGTTGATTGTAGGGATAAATAGGGAGAACACCCCAAAACTTCCATAAATAGGGGTTGCTCCCATGGGAATCAAAATTTATATTATCTTTGTCTGGTATTATCTTCACCTTGAACCACCTTGTCAATTAGTTTGAAAAATGTTCTGCACCATTTTTTTCTCACTCTTGCTAGCTGCAACATCTAATTCAGCTATCTCACCATTATTTAAAAACCAACCCAAAGCTCCCAAGTTTTGTTTTGCTTGCTCTCGATTTTTAGCACCAGGAATAGGAATTGTTCCCTTACAGATACACCAATTAATAGCTACTTGACCCATGGTTTTACCTCGACTATTTGCTATTTCTTCTAAAGTTCCCAAAAGTCCCTTAATACCCGGTAACATTTGTCGAAATAAAATTCCCCGTATTCCTTTGGGCAATTGGCCGTTTTCTCGGAACTTACCCGTAAGTAAACCTAATGCTAAGGGACTATAGGCAATTAATTTAATCCCCAAACTATCACAAACATCTTTTAAACCCAATTCGGTTACCGGATAGGTTGATAACAAAGAATATTGTACCTGTAGACTTGTTATAGGTATACCTCTTTCAGCAAATCTTTTGTGTACCCATAAAAGTCTTTTAGTTCCGTAATTAGACAGTCCCACACCTTTGACCAAACCCTGTGCATATAAGTCAGCCAAACCATCCAATAAACCTAATTCTTGCCAAGGTGCATAATTGGCTGTTGACCAGTGCATCTGAACTAAATCAACATTTTTACCTAGTCTTTTAGCGGAAGCATCACAAGCAGAAATAATGGATTTTCTCGTCCATCTCCAAGGATAAGCTGCTAATTTTGTCGCAATACAAATATCGCGTTGATTCAGTCTCTCTGGATGGGAATGCTCATAGTCTCTGCTGAATTTTCCTAACAGTATTTCACTTCTTCCCTTGAGTTTTCCCGTTCCATAGGAATCTCCTGTGTCAAACAGGGTGACACCATTATCTACACAAAGATTAAATACCTCTTGTAATTGCTCATCCATGCTTTGTTTGTATCCCCAAAGCAGTTGATTCCCCCAAGACCATGTCCCACATCCCATACTGGGTAATGATATTAATTGATTGGTTGCCATATGAATTGAAATGTTTACACCACTCTCGGTAAAATTATAAGCTCTTGTGGAACAGGATTGTATAATAAGGAATTTAAGTAACCGAGCGATCGCCTTCTGAGGTAATTTACCACAATAACATGGCAAAAATAAGAAAAAATTATATTTATAGGGGGTTGAGATAAGTTTTTTCGTGGTCGAAGGGGTAGGAATGTGATAGCATAGTCACTCCTGAAATGGCGCAAAATCTTAGTGTAGGTTGGGTTGAGGAACGAAACCCAACATTTTTATCCACCCACGGGGAATATCAGGTGTTGGTGGTCGTAGGGAGGATATTAGATGGGATTGACAAACAGCTCTGGAAATAAAATTTCAACCTACTTGCGAGATTTACAAAATGAAAACTCTAATTATTGACAACTATGACTCTTACACTTTCAATCTCTATCAATTAATTGCCGAAGTTAATGGAGAGTATCCGATTGTAGTATACAATGACCAAATAGCATGGGAAGAACTACAAAAGTGGGAATTTGATAATATTGTGATTTCACCAGGTCCTGGTCGTCCTGAGAACTTAAAAGATTTTGGCATTTGTCATCAAGCTATTCAAAATACAAAAGTTCCACTTTTAGGTGTGTGTTTAGGACATCAGGGACTGGGTAATGGGTATGGAGGAAAAGTTATTCATGCACCAGAAGTTCATCATGGTCGCTTGAGTGATGTTTATCATCATGGAACTGATGTTCTTACAGGAATTCCTTCTCCTTTTTCTGTGGTGCGTTATCATTCCTTATTAGTTGCAGATGACTTACCAGACTGTTTAGAAAAGGTGGCCTGGACAGCAGACAATTTGATTATGGGAATACGTCATCGTTCTTTACCACGCTGGGGTGTGCAGTTTCATCCAGAGTCAATCTGTACTGAACATGGACATACTTTATTTGAGAATTTTAAAGAGATTACCCATAAATTTAACCAAGATAATAACAAAAATATGACTAAAAAATATTGGATGGGCAATAATCAAAATGCACCTTTATTATTAACCAATTGTTGTGAACAAAAACAGCAACAAAAATTTGAAATTTGTACACGCAAATTAAGTTTTTTTCCTAATACTGAGCAAATGTTTGTACATTTGTTTGGCGAATCAACCAATGCTTTCTGGTTAGATAGTAGTCGGGTTGAACCTGGTCTTTCTCGCTTTTCTTTTATGGGAGATAGTAGTGGTGAAAACAGTCTATTGATTCGTTATCAAACACAATCTCAAGAACTAACAATTACAAAATATGATCAGATCAGTTTGAAGAAAGAGGGAATTTTTGAGTATCTCAAGGGGGAACTAGAACAAAGACACTGTAAATCTGATGATTTACCCTTTGATTTTAACTGCGGGTTTGTGGGTTATTTTGGGTATGAATTAAAGGCAGAATGTGGAGTCAAATTAAAGCATCATTCTACCTTACCTGATGCTATGTTTTTGTTTGCCGATCGCATGATTGCCATTGATCATCAAGAACAAACTGTTTATTTACTTTTCCTAACTGTGTCAGGAGAAACAGCTTCAGCAGAAACCTGGTTTACATGGATGGAACAACAGCTTAAAAATCTGCCTCCTCTGTCTCCTGTTATTACTGAAAAGAAAGAAACACCAGTGAATTTTCGATTAAGTCGATCTGAAAAAACTTATCTTGATGATATTCAGAAAAGTTTAGTCGAAATTCACGAAGGAGAAACTTATCAAGTTTGTTTAACCAATCAAATTAAAACAAATACCACTCCTGACCCACTGGCATTTTATCGCACCTTACGTTCAATTAATCCTGCTCCCTACTCGGCATTTTTGCGTTTTGGTAATCTAGCGATCGCCTGTTCATCTCCTGAACGATTTTTAAAAATTGATCCTCAAGGTTGGGTAGAAACCAAACCCATTAAAGGAACACTTGCACGCGGAAAAACTCCAGAAGAAGATTTTATCCTGGGTGAAAGATTACAGAATAGCGAAAAAGATCGGGCGGAAAATTTGATGATTGTGGACTTACTTCGTAATGATTTAGGAAGAGTTTGTGCAGTGGGTACTGTTCATGTTCCCAAATTAATGGAAGTAGAAACTTATGCCACTGTACATCAACTGGTAACAACTATTCGGGGTTATTTACGTGAAGGAATGACTGCTATAGATTGCATTCGTAATGCTTTCCCTGGTGGTTCAATGACAGGTGCCCCAAAAATCAGAACTATGGAAATTATTGACCGATTAGAACAAGAAGCAAGAGGAGTATATTCAGGAGCGATCGGCTTTTTGGGTTTGAATGGTTCAGCTGATTTAAACATTGTGATTCGTACTGCTGTCATGACACCCGAACAAACTTGCATCGGGGTTGGTGGTGGTATTGTCGCACTTTCAGATCCCCAAATGGAGTTTCAAGAAACACTCCTCAAAGGAAAATCATTGATTAATGCTATGATACTCACCATTCAAGGAACAGAAACAGCACCTTTTGATAATTACGATCGCTTTGAGTGTTGATCGTTCCTAAATCCAACTCCTAAACCACATACGTAGCCAATAATCTGCTGATGAAAGTGGTAACCCTAAATAAATTGGTAACCAAAAAATAAAAGCAGCTATTGTGGAACCAGTAACAGTCCAACCTAAAATACACATTGACTTATAACTACTGCGTAAACAACAATCCACAAACCAAGCTAGAGCCAAAAATACAAATACTAAAGCACTCATATAGTGATAAATAAATACACAGCGACTCACCCTCACCCAAGGGAATAAATTAGCAGCATAATTAATAACTACATATAAACCAATCCAAGTATCCACACTGATATTCCTGGGGATAAATAATCGTTTTTGTTGAATTGATGGAAGAACAATGCCAATAAATACAATTTGTAACAACAATATAATTGCAGTAATTCCAAACCACCACAAAAGAGGATTACCCATGGCGTGAACATCATAAATTACTTTGCCAGATGCAGCTGGTAAGGGTGGTCCAAACACAGGTAGGGGATCCTGAAAACTTTGGCTTTTCTGATAAAAATAAGCCATGGGTCGAGTCATTAATGGCCACTTATACCATGGAGCACAGTAAGGATGAACACTGGAATCATTACCCCCTAAATGAAGATGAAAGTTCAAAATTTGTTGATGAACTTCTATAAATCCATAACGACGATCAAGTTGGAGGTGGGGAATCCAAATCAGACTATATGTAATCAGGGGAATAATTCCCAAAAAAAATCCCATCTCCCAAATATTTATCTGGGTAATTTTTGCCAAGGGAATTCTCACCATATCTTGCTCATTTTTCATCCTTGATTCTTGGTTTGGTGAATTTTCCCGAGGTTGTAACCACCTAATTATCCAGCTCACTATCCACATTCCATAAACACCTAGTAGAAACCACAATCCATTCCATTTTGTGGCTAAGGAAGCACCAAAGCAAATTCCTGCTACTAGTAATTTTATTAATTTTGCCCACTTTTGCCTAGGTCTTTTTTCTAATGCCAACAATAAAAACCATTGCCCGAGTAAGCCAAATAATACTATATATATATTACTCAAAGCATAACGAGATTCTACTAAAAATAAACCATCTAAAGCTGTAAATAAACCTGCTAATAGTGCAAAACCACGACGATAACTTAACTGATAACTCAAAAAAATAGCTATCACCGGAATCAAAGAACCTATTAACGCGTTTGCCCAACGATAACTCCAAGAAGATAATAGGGAACCCGTCAAACTATTAAGACTATTTTGCCAGAAGGGAATATGACTACCTATCCAAATTCCTAGACCAATTATGTACTGACTCAGGGGAGGATGAGCATTAAAAAATGGCGTTCTTGTTAAATAGTTATTGCCAAATTGTGCAAAGTAAACCTCATCAAACACCAAGGTATTAAATCTAGCCAATCCCCAAAACCGTAAACCGACGGCGAATATAAATATTGCTAGTATACTGAGACGAAATGTTCTTTTGGTCATTATTTTTTTCATGGTTAAGTTAAATTTAATCCTAACTTAGCTTTCTTGTGATATAATAAAGCACTGTTAGTCATCAACTCTGTCCCATTCTCGCTAAAGCTATAAATTTTTCCCCGGGATAACCGAAAAAAATTAACCATAATTTGAGATAATGTAGCAGATTTTAATCGGGGTGTTAATGATCTATTACCGCGCTCTATGGATAACCCAGAGTATAACTCTCTGGGTATGTAGAAGTTCAAGGTCAAATCAAAAATCCAGAATTTTCTGGTGAGAGCATAAAAAGTCAATTTTTTCTGACCGGGATATTACCAATTAATAAGGGTGATCTATCATTATGACCAAGTATGATAAAATCTTTAATTCCTCAGCATTTACAACTGAATCCCTAAATTCAGAGGAAGCAGTAGCAGCTATAGCAATTATTAGTGCAGCTGTTGACTGTACTATAGAAGATATAGACACGGAAAGTTTAGCGGATATTTTACTAGAATTTCAGGTTTTTGATGGGTACTCTCAAGAGGAAATCTTAGAACTGGTCAATAGACTAGTAATTATTGCTCAGGAGGAAGGATTAGGTTCCCTATTTAATACTGCCAATACAAGTTTAAAAAGTGATACAGTCTTGGACGCGTTTGCTGCTGGTGTAGTAATGCTATTGGAAGAAGAGAGTATCACTATACCTAAAGAAAAACAGTCATATATTAAACAACTACAACAAGCCTTAGAATTGCAGGATATAGAAGCTGAGGAAGTTATTAGAGAGGTAATAGCAGTAATAGAAGATCCACAAAATATAGAAGATACACAAGAATTAAAACAACCAGAAATCATAGTAGATGAATTAGGACAGGAAATATACCAATCTCCTTCAAATAATTTCAGAGTTCTTGTACCTGTAACATCAGAACGAGGAGGGAAAATTGTTAGTCAACAGGGAATGGTTGGTTTCTCTGACAGTGGGGGAGCTTTCATCAGAATTGACTACTATCCCCTGACTAAAGAACATTTAGAAACTATGGAGGAGCAAGGACAAGAAACATATCTCCACTCTGTTTTAATTGAAAGATATTTACCTCAGGCTATTTTAAAACATATCCCGGGCGCAGAAATCAAATATACTGAGTACTTACAGGATAGCTTACTCCAAGATACTTTAAGTAGTTATTATTATGTACTAGTGGACATGCCTAAAGGTTCAAGCATTTCCCAAAAGGAAAACAATGGTAACCCAACAAGATTAGATGCATACCGTGGCTTATTGACATTCACCAATGGCAATTTTTTGTATATAGTTAGCAGTCAACGAACATTTTTTACTGGTGACCTTCGAGGTTCCATTCTAGATGAAGCTGAGGACATGAAGCAGAATATTTTAGAGTTTATTGAGACCATGGATTTTGGACTATAGTTAGCTGCTCAATCAATAACAATTCCCATGGATAGAATCCATGGGGATTGTGGGAGATGAGGACTAACCATTACTAATACTAAGCAGGAGCACTAACTAGTACCAAGTCACGGGTTTCTGCTTTCTTCACCTTCACCAAACCATCGTCATCAACATCCACAATGGCCTGGTCACCTTCTCTAATTTCACCGGACAACATGGCCTCCGCTAAGGAATCCTCTAATAGTCTCATTATGGCCCGACGTAATGGTCTAGCACCATAACTGGGATCATAGCCTTCCGTAACTACTAGGTCTTTAAATGCTTCTGTCACTTCTAACTTAATCCCTTTCTCTTGGAGACGCTTAGCAACTTCCTCAAGCATGATCTGGGAAATTTCTTTGACCTCGTCTTTATTCAACTGACTGAAGACGATAATCTCATCTACTCGATTGAGAAATTCAGGACGGAAATAGGACTTAAGTTCTTCGTTGACTAGATTGCGAATGCGATTGTAACTAGCGTTGGCCTGATTATCAAATTCAAAACCTAAACTCATACCACCCTTTTCAATTACCTTGGACCCAATGTTGGATGTCAAGATAATTAGGGTGTTCTTGAAGTCCACTTTCCTACCTTTAGCATCCGTAAGATGACCGTCATCTAGGATTTGCAGCAACATATTGAACACATCGGGATGTGCTTTCTCAATTTCGTCGAACAGCAGCAATGTGTAGGGTTTACGCCTTACTGCCTCCGTCAGTTGTCCACCCTCATCGTAGCCTACGTAACCTGGAGGTGAACCAATCAGTTTGGAAACATTATGGCTTTCCATGTATTCGGACATATCTAAACGAATCATGGAATCTTCTGCACCGAAGAAGTAGGTTGCTAAAGCCTTGGCCAGTTCAGTTTTCCCTACCCCTGTAGGCCCACTGAAGATAAAACTAGCTATAGGACGATTAGGACTTTTTAAGCCCACGCGGGCGCGACGAAGAGAACGGGAAACTGCCGTGACCGCTTGTTCCTGTCCAATTAGTCTTTTATGCAGGGTATCTTCTAGATGCAACAACAACTCAGATTCAGATTCGGTTAGTTTATTCACAGGTACTCCCGTCCAGGAGGACACTATTTCAGCAATATCCTCTTCTTCTACCTGGGGAATGGCAATCTTGGGCAAATTTTGCGCCATCGCTAGTTGGGTTTGTAAATCTAGCTCTTCCTGACGCAGTTTACTAGCTTTGCCAAAGTCTTGAACTCTTACCGCTTCCGCCTTCTCCTGGCTGGTATTTTTCAGTTGTTGTTTCAGCTCTTTGTTATCAATGATTCGGGAGTGCCTTAACCTTACCCGAGAACCAGCTTCGTCTATTAGGTCTATGGCTTTATCAGGCAGAAAGCGATCGCTGATGTACCTATCTGATAACTCAGCGGCAGCAGTAACGGCATCATCGGAAATAGTTACTTTGTGATGTTGCTCGTAAGCACTGCGCAGACCTCGAAGAATTTCTATGGTTTCTGCTACTGATGGTTCCCCTACCAAAATTGGTTGAAAACGCCTTTCTAAAGCTGCATCCCGCTCAATATACTTCCGATATTCATCCAAAGTGGTGGCACCGATACATTGTAGTTCACCCCTGGCCAGGGCGGGTTTGAGTATGTTGGCCGCATCCAAACCTCCTTCCGTACCGCCAGCACCCACGATAGTGTGAATTTCATCAATCACCAAGATAATATTGCCGACGGAGCGAATCTCCTCCATGACCTTTTTCAGACGCTCTTCAAAGTCTCCCCGGAAGCGTGTTCCCGCAACCAGTAAGCCCATATCCAGACTAATCACCTGCTTATTCAGCAATATTTCAGGAACATCCTGGTTCACAATCCGTTGAGCTAAACCCTCGGCAATTGCGGTTTTCCCTACCCCGGGTTCACCAATTAACACAGGATTGTTCTTGGTGCGACGACCCAATATTTGTACCGTGCGTTCAATCTCCCTTTGTCGACCCACTACTGGATCTAACCTCCCCTGTTGGGCCAACTTGGTGAGGTTACGTCCAAATTCTTCTATACTAAGATTCTGGTTGCGTCTGGGGTTGTCTTGACGACCAGCAACCACTCTATTATCTTCACCCAATATACTCATCACTCTACTGCGGACTGTTTGCAATTCAATTCCAAGACTCTTTAACACCTTGGCTGCAACCCCTTCTCCCGCATCAGTTAATCCTAACAATAAGTGTTCTGTGTTTATGTAGTTGTGACCAAGACCGTGAGCCTCTCTAAAAGACTGCTCAAATAGACTCTTGACTTTCGGTGTAAAAGGGATTTCCGGTGGGACGAAACCAGAACCCCTACCGATAATTTTTTCAACTTCCCGACGCGCATCCTTGAGGGTGACACCCAAATCTGTCAGAACCTTCGCCGCAACGCCTGTTCCTTCCCCTATTAAACCCAGGAGAATTTGTTCTGTGCCGACAAAGTTATGACCCAGGCGGCGTGCCTCCTCCTGCGCTAACATAATTACCCTAATGGCTTCGGATGTGAAGTGTTCAAACATAGCGGGTTCTTTCTCCGATACTTTTGCTAACTACTGCTAACAAATACACTAATCGATTTTATTCAACCTGTGCCAATTAGCATAAGTGGGTAAACTCCTCGTAGACCAATCTCAGTTCCTAGATTTAACTTGATATTGCTCATCCCTGCAGGTCGAAGGAATAAGGTTATCAAGGATATCCTTTGTACTCAACCAACAGATCCTGGCCTCTGCTGGTATTTCTCCATACTTAGGATAAATCATCATGCAGATGGTTTGGTTATTCTTAGGTTGTTGGTTTAATAGTACCACTTTGATCCGAAATTGGGCAATAGTCTTAAAGACACTGGAATTACATCCAGGATATCCTTATTTGACCATATTTGGCAGTGGTGAGAGCCGTATTAACCTGGATGTGGTAGCCGTCATTAGTTCCTATCCCCATATTACACGTCTGGTATGGTATGCTTTGTATTTGTTATAATAATATAACAATCCTCAATTATTTAATTCTCCTGCTTGAACCTGTAATATCTAGGTAATATTTATGACAAATACTTCTCCCTCCAAAGAACAAAATCACCCCCGCTATGACCGCGATCGCCTGACTATTAATAGTCTACTCTCTGAGGAGAAAACAGATTACAATTTAGCCGAACTGGCTCGACTAAAAATCAGATATCAGGGTTTTCCAGGAGCTCGAGACCTACAAAATGATTTAGACCGAATTTTGCAACTCTGGGGTTTAACTACGGAAGAACTCTTTGTCAAAACACGAGCCATTCACCATGTAGGCGGGATTTACAAAAGTCATGCTAAAAGAGAGGAAGAAGATTGGAATTAGGCCTAGGGTTCCTGGGAGGATGGCAAAACTGGCTCTGGTAATAACTCGGGTATAGGGGTAATTTCTGTCACTGGACTGGGAGTTGCAGGAACGGAAGGAACCAATCGATTCTCTTGTTTTTCCAACTTTTCTGCTTTTACTCCATGATTGCTAACTCCTAAATCAGAGGTCGTTTCTGACTCAGACTGACTAGAACTTTGATTGATTGATAGTTTAATCGAGTCCAAAGTCAAGGCCACTTTTGTTTGTTCCTGCATATCCCCGGTGGAAGACAGCAACTTATTCAACCCATTAACCAGTTGCAACAAATTTTGCCGGAATTTAGGATCTCCCGTTAACTCATCTAAATCAGATGTGATTTTTTGAGTATTTTCAAAAGTGACCCTTGCCGCATCCAGTGTCTGCTGCAACAAAACTATGTTTTTAGGATCTGCTAAAGTCTTACTGGCATCTTTTAGACTTATGGAAGCTTCTGCTGCATTAGCTGAGAGAATCTCCAGGTTCTTGAGTATATCTCCTTGGGTTAATCTGGTTACGGCTGGTGATAGCGCATTAACCGTTTGCCTCAATTGATTACTTGTTTCGTTAATATTATTCAAAGTACTAACTAATGCTGAACGATTTGTAGTCAACAAATCATCGAGATTATTAATTAGTTTACCCGCTTGCTTTGCTGTGGTACTAAAATCACCGGCGGTTGTATTTATCTGTGCTGCTGTTTGTTTAGTAGTAGCAGTGAGTTCATTAGTTGCACGTTGAATAGTCACAGCAGTATCGGAAAATTTTCCCACTTCTCCCTGAAAACTTCTGCTGGCAACTTGTAATTCTCGACTTAGCTTAGCTATACTAGCCGCTGCATCTGTGGAAGTAATTAACAAACGATTAACATTATCGTAAAACTGCTGATTTCCATATCTATCAGCAAAATCCGACGACTGTCTAATCAGTCTATCAACACTAGTGCCAATTTGACCTCTTAACTTACCGGACTGATGACAGATTATCAAACCGGGATTACAATCCTTATCCAGGGGTTTAGCAGTGTTAGGATCCAAGGTAACATCGCCTAGGGGAGTAATATCAACAACACTTTCACTGATTAAACCACTTTGATTAGCTTCTATTCTGGAATCGGCGGGGATTAGCAAATTAGGGTCATTGATTTCCAGCTCAACCTCCACCGCATTGGGTTTAGTTGTTATCTTGGCAATACTACCTACTTTCACGCCTCGATAGCGCACAGGATCCCCCTTTTGCATACCTCCAGCATCAGCAAATTCCACTATCACCTGATAGGAACTACGTCCTGGAGTGGCTCTATTTAACCATAAAAAAATAATACCAAATGCTCCCAAACCAAGTAGGAGCAATAATCCTACCGCACCTTCCCTAAAAGTCCTTGTAGTCTTGAATCCACTCATTCAATTCTCCCTTTATACTGGTTATTAACCAATCACTTGAATTGGTCCATGGATGCTACCACTCATAAATTGTCTGATTAACTGGTTATTAGTGTAATCTATTTCACCTATCCTACCTTGCCATTGTACTTTCCCTTGGTAAAGAAATATTAACTTGTCTGCTGTGCGTCTGATCGTGCTATCCTGGTGAGTGACAATGCAGTAGGTGCTGCAAACCCCCTGTGTATGTTGCAAGTTACGAATCAGGTCTTCTATAACAGTGGAGGCTATTGGGTCAAGCCCAGCAGTAGGTTCATCATATAGTAGAACTTCCGGGGTATCTCGAGGATAATCAGGATTGGACATAATGGCACGGGCAAAACTCACCCTTTTTCGCATCCCACCAGAAAGTTCTGATGGGTAAAGATTGGCGATTTCAGCTGATAACCCCACCATTTCTAATTTTTCGTTAACTAGGTTGCGAATTCGAGCTGGGACTAGTTTTGATTTTTGATATAATAGGAATCCCACATTTTCATCTACATTTAGGGAATCAAATAAGGCCGCCTGTTGAAATACCATACCAATACCAATGGGGTCTTTATTATCTTCAATTAAACCATTGCGTTTTTTTCCCTGAATATAAATTTCTCCCGCATCGGGTTCTAATAAACCTGCTATAATTCTTAGTATAGTTGATTTTCCCGTTCCCGATGGTCCAATAATTCCCAGTGCTTCTCCTCTGTAAATTTGTAAATCCACACCGTCTAAAACCCTGGTTCTTCCAAATGATTTAGAAACACCTCTCAGTTCAATCAACGGTTGGTCTGACAAGTTACCGGATGATTTCACTAATGATTCGTACTTGGGTAATTGGTTGTTAGTCATCGTAAATTAACTCTAAATTATATATCCTACTGTGGCTTGTGGTTTTCAAAAACCTGGGTTACCATTATTCCTATAGTTTGCGGTATTCCCAGGGATCAATAAATTGATCATCACCCCAAATTCCTATTTTTTGCCTTTGGGCCTGGGTTTGCGCCTGCAACATAATATCTTTACTACTACATAGTTTCATGTATTCCGGATGGACTTTTGCCAAGCCTTCTATTAATAAAACTTCTTGCACTAAAGTATCATCTCTCAACCGCAATTCTATAACTTTTCTACCATATTCGTCCTGGTCAACAACATTTATTTTCACCCTACTCCCTGAATTTTTAATCAATTGTGCCAGACGATTTTTTGCCTTTACCCCCCAATTAAACTGATTCATATCCCGCCTTTTTTTACTCCTCTTTTGCTTATGGGAATGGGGTATCTCTGGTGCATCTATACAACCCAGTCGTACTTTGTGTTTTTCTCCACCACCATCTCTTAATATCAATGTGTCCCCATCACTTACTTTCTCTACAACGTCCTTAATATCTGTATCCTCAAATAAGGACATATTACAACCTGATATTACTGTAAACACTACCAACGTACTGAGACTAGTAAAAGTCTTAATCAAGAACTGACTCATTCGTTTTTTTGCCGAGTACTAATTTGTATTTTGTCCACAGGTTTTTTGTCGCTGCGCCTCATATAGTATTAAAGCAGCACATATAGCTACATTTAAGGATTCAACTTGAGGGCTAAGAGGTATTTTAACTTGTATATTTGCCATTGTTGCCAAGTCATCTGATAAACCAGCACCTTCATTGCCCAGTAAAATGAGACTGGGTAAAGACCAGTCCACTTGCCAATAGGTTAACTCAGCTGTTGGTAGGGTAGCAACCACTTGCATACCCCCTTTTTGACAATCTTGTACAGTGTCCTTTAGGTTGTGAGTGGTATGCTTTTTTAAGCGAAACCACTGGCCAGCAGAAGCCCGCAAAACCTTAGGATGGTCTAAATCCACGCTATCATTACTTAACCATAAACCGGAAGCATCCACAGCAGCAGCAGTACGGATGATAGTTCCCAAATTACCCGGATCCTGAATAGTTTCCAGAGCTAGAGCCAACCCCGTCATGGGAATGGGGTGATCCTCACAACGTTTGACCATGGCCACCACACCATCCGGTTGGACCGTGGTGGCCATAGCTGCTAAAACCTCTTGGCTGACGATCTCCACACGGTGACAAACATTACAAACACTTTGCCACAATTCCGAATGGGAATTTTGCCAATCCATAGTGTAACAAACTGTTTCCAATGGGTAATTTACACTACAAGCCTCTGCAATTAAATGGGTTCCCTCCAACACAAACAACTGTTGTTTATGTCTCTCCTTAGGGGAGTGTAACTTACGGATTTGCTTAACTAGAGGATTTTGTAAACTGGTCAGCACAACACTCCCAAGGATTAACAATTGCCTGAATGCGGAACCCGGGACTTGAACCCGGAAGCCTTGCGGCACTAGAACCTGAATCTAGCGCGTCTGCCAATTCCGCCAGTTCCGCACATTAAATTTAGTATTTTACCGCATTTCACTGCTGAATTAATATGATGACGTAAATCTTGGGGATTGTCAAGAGAACTGGTAAACTTTGCTGTAGAATCTAAAACTGAACGCGAACACCTATGACCCTAAATCTTAAAGGAGGTAGGCTTATTAATTCTCCTAACACCCTGTCAGATACTGAATTAGACTCCTCAGTCTTAAAAATTTCTGGTGGATATTCCCTGGAAGGGAATGTAAGAATTAGCGGGGCTAAAAATTCAGCCCTGGTAATCATGGCTGGAGCTTTGCTTTGTTCTGGAGATTGTCGGATTAGTAATGTCCCTTTGTTAGCGGACGTAGAAAGAATGGGGCAAGTTTTAACTGCTTTAGGTTTATCTTTGGAAAGGCACAAGGATACACTGAATATTAACGCTAGAGACATTATTACATCTAAAGCACCCTACGAACTGGTCACCCAGTTGCGGGCAAGTTTTTTTGCCATCGGTCCAATTTTAGCTCGATTAGGTGTAGCACAAATGCCTTTACCGGGGGGTTGCGCTATTGGTGCCAGACCCGTTGATCTGCATGTTCGCGGACTACAAGCCATGGGAGCAGATATGGAGATTGAACATGGGATTTGTCATGCCCAGGTTACTGGTAACAATGGTAGATTGCAAGGTGCGCGAATATATTTAGATACTCCCAGTGTTGGTGCCACAGAAACCTTGATGATGGCTGCCACTCTGGCTGATGGAGAAACCATCATTGAAAATGCTGCACGAGAGCCAGAAGTAGTAGATTTGGCTAACTTCTGTAATTCTATGGGAGCAAAAATTCAAGGTGCGGGCACAGGCACAATTACTATCGTCGGTGTTGATAAACTTCACTCTACCGAATATAGTATTATTCCTGATCGCATTGAAGCAGGTACATTTCTAATTGCTGCTGCGATTACTCACTCTGAATTGCTTCTATCTCCAGTTGTATCAGAGCATTTAATCCCTGTAATTGCTAAGTTGAAAGATATTGGTGTGTCCATCTTCCAGGAAGGTGCAGATTGCTTGCGGGTAAAACCTGCACAAAAACTCAAAGCCACCAATATTGATACTTTGCCTCACCCAGGTTTTCCTACGGATATGCAAGCGCAATTTATGGCACTGTTAAGCATAGCTGATGGTGATAGTATTATTAACGAATCGGTTTTTGAAAACCGTTTGAGTCATGCTTCTGAGTTAAACCGGTTAGGGGCAGAAATTCGCGTTAAGAGTAATACGGCCTTTGTTCGGGGTGTACCAGTATTATCAGGGGCACCAGTTATCGGTACAGACCTAAGAGCATCCGCAGCACTGGTCTTAGCCGGTCTTGCAGCACAAGGAGAAACGATTATTCAAGGACTAAAACACTTGGATCGTGGCTATGATAGATTAGATACTAAATTACAGCAAGTTGGGGCAAAAATAATCCGTACATAAAATATAAGTAATAGTTGAACTTCCTTGGTAATTCATTGCCATACGGCATATAGTTTTAAATAGGACTTATTGTCATAACAGCAAGTCCTAATTTTTCGTAAGCTTTAACTACATCCCTCCACATATCCCACCTCTGGTAGCTTACCCGCCCTAAAGCTAGTAACCTGCTTACCATCCGTTTCAAAAACCATGCGATACTTGTTGTCTGTCTGTTCTTTAGGAACAAAAATCAAATAATGTCCCTTGGGATTATATTCGTGGGTTTTAACTTCAATTTGTTCAAGAGGGTAAAGGGATTTGATTTTTTCTTCTGTGTCCCCAATTTTGGCACCTGAAACCGTAGTGATTTCTGGAATGTTTATATCTATCCTAGCAATGGCATCACTGGTGATGTTTTGCTGACGACCTTTTTCCTCATCTTTAGTGACCATAAAAGATACACCTTTGAGTCGCCCCTTCGCTTCAAGGTAATAACAACTATCGTTACCAGCGTAGGAAATATATAGGCGGGTTCCCTGAGCAGCAGCAGCAGCTTCAGGAATATTCATTCCTACCTTTACCGGCCCAATACCATTGATACTTAACTGCGCTTGGGAGTTAAGCTTGGTTTTGGGAGTTTCTGGCACGGTATTTTCCTTGACTGGTTCTTTAGTATCTGTGGACTGAGGTTGGGGATTTAAGTTGGTGCTGGGAGTTTCTGGTGCAGTATTTTGCCCTACAGACTCAACACTAGTAGTGGTATTACCCGTAGACTGGGTCTGCATCCTGGTTTGGGCAATAACTACACTTATGGTAAAAATGGCAACTGCTAGCCCTATGGCAACGAGGAAAAGCATTTTTCTTTTTCTGATTTTAATATTCATGAACTTCCGTAAATGTGACAATAGTAAACATAATTATCTTAAAATATTGTTAATTTCTGCCCAACCCCGGATCTCCAATTTAACCAGATCTCTAATTTAACCACAGTTCCTAACCCCAAAACCATTATGGCTATAGGCTACGTCGCACTTGTACTCCATGCACATTTACCCTTCGTTCGTCACCCAGAAAGTGACTATGTGCTGGAAGAGGAATGGCTATATGAGGCCATTACAGAAACATACATTCCTTTGCTCAAAGTATTTGAAGGATTGAAGCGGGATGGCATCGACTTCAAAATCACCATGAGTATGACACCACCATTGGTCTCCATGCTCCGTGATCCCTTATTGCAAGAACGCTATGACCAACATCTAAGTAAGCTGGAAGAATTAATAGAGTTAGAATCAGAACGCTATCTTCAGCATGGACACTTGCGTTATTTGGCTGAACACTATGCTACTGAATTCAATGAAGCACGTCATGTATGGGAAAAATACAATGGTGATTTAGTTACAGCTTTCCAGGAATACCAACAAAGCAATAACTTAGAAATAATTACCTGTGGAGCTACCCATGGGTATTTACCCTTAATGAAAATGTATCCCCAGGCTGTATGGGCCCAAATTCAGGTAGCCTGTGAGCATTACACAGAAACCTTTGGTCAACCACCCAAGGGAATTTGGTTACCCGAATGTGCCTATTATGAAGGTTTAGAGCGAATGCTGGCGGATGCTGGACTAAGATATTTTCTGACCGATGGTCATGGTATTTTATATGCTCGTCCCCGTCCTCGTTTTGGAACTTATGCTCCCATTTTTACAGAAACAGGAGTAGCTGCTTTTGGTCGTGATCAAGAATCTTCACAACAGGTATGGTCTTCGGAAGTGGGTTATCCTGGTGCTGCTGAATATCGGGAATTTTACAAAGATCTCGGTTGGGAAGCGGAATATGAATACATCAAGCCTTACATTATGCCCAATGGTCAGCGGAAAAACATAGGGATTAAGTATCATAAAATCACCGGGCGTGGCTTAGGTCTTTCCGACAAAGCCTTGTATGATCCTTACTGGGCTAAGGAAAAGGCCGCAGAACATGCTGCTAACTTCATGTATAATCGGGAGAAGCAGACCGAACATCTACATGGTATTATGGGTAGACCCCCAATTATTATTTCTCCCTACGATGCGGAGTTGTTCGGTCATTGGTGGTATGAAGGTCCTTGGTTTATTGATTATCTATTTCGTAAGTCCTGGTATGACCAGGGCACCTATCAAATGACCCATTTGGCAGATTACTTACGAGATAATCCCTATCAACAGGTTTGTCGTCCCTCCCAGTCTAGTTGGGGTTACAAGGGTTTCCATGAATACTGGTTAAATGATACTAACGCCTGGATTTATGCTCACTTACATAAAGCTGCTGAAAGAATGATTGAACTTTCTCGCTTTGAACCAGCGGATGAACTCCAGTGGAAAGCGTTGAATCAAGCAGCACGGGAATTGTTGTTGGCACAATCTTCTGACTGGGCATTTATTATGCGCACAGGAACAATGGTTCCATACGCGGTAAGAAGAACAAGATCTCATTTGATGCGGTTTAACAAACTTTACGAAGATATTAAAATCGGCAAGGTTGATAGCGGTTGGCTAGAGAAGGTTGAGTTAATGGATAATATTTTCCCTAACATTAATTATCGAGTTTATAGACCTGTTTAGTTGTTACTCCTGCTGTTCGATATATTTTAATTATAGCTTTAGCCATAACGCTATATAAAAGGTTAATGGGTAGCTAGTCAACTCCACCCCCTTTTAGGTGGCTACAGCTATAATGAACAGCGGTTTCTAACCTTTGATACCACTGCCTGTATCCGTAGGCACAATAAACTTCTGTAAGAATAAGAATAAGAGTAAAACAGGAGCAACGGAAATAATTGACCCAGCAGCTACCAATCGCCAATCTAAGGAAAATGTACCTGCTAATTTAGCTACCCCTAGTGGTAAAGTATATAGGCTTTCATCCTGGATGACAATTAATGGCCACAGAAAGTCACTCCAAGCTCCAATAAATACAAAAATTGCCAAGGTGATTAATGCTGGTTTGATAGCTGGTAGCATGATGAACCACCATAATCCCAATTCGGAACTACCATCTATACGAGCAGCTTCTTCTATTTCTTTTGGCACTCCCATAAAGGCTTGTCTCAACAGAAATATACCGAAAGCAGAGGCTAAACTGGGAAAAATCATTCCTAAATAACTGTTGGTTAAACCCAATTGAACGGTGATGATATACAGGGGAATCATCACAATCTGAAAGGGAATCATAATTGTGGAAACAATGGCAATAAAAATGGTATTTCTCCCCAAAAATGACAGTCTCGCTAGGGGATACGCTGCTAAGGAACAAAACAATAGGTTCAAAACTACTGTTAGTATGGCTACTAGAAAACTATTGTATAGATATTGTCCAAAAGGTAAGGACTCCCAAACCCGCAGGAAGTTATCTAGGGTGGGTTGAAGGGGTAAGAGTTTTGGCGGAGTCTCTAAAAGATTCTCCGTAGGTGATTTTAAAGCGGTACTAATTAACCATAGTAAGGGAAAAAGAGTCAAAAGAGCGATCGCCAGTAATAGGGAGTATACACCAAAAATTTGGATGGGAGATTTTCGGGTGTTCATAGGTTGTGGTGATATGATACAATGGTAAGATAGTATAACCATGACTGCACAGTTTTCCCAGATGACATCAAAACCTCAACTGTTAACAGATCCATTTCTACAACTACCAATGGTCAATT
Source organism: Cylindrospermopsis curvispora GIHE-G1 (assembly GCF_014489415.1). NCBI lineage: Bacteria > Bacillati > Cyanobacteriota > Cyanophyceae > Nostocales > Aphanizomenonaceae > Raphidiopsis > Raphidiopsis curvispora. The sequence goes on along the minus strand of NZ_CP060822.1, from coordinate 1,089,700 downwards.
CGGTGCGGGTGGTTTGGTTTACGGAATTTGCGGGTGAGCAGCATTTAGTTACTCATGGTCATCATCTGGAAAAAACCACCATTGCTCAAACCACAAAACTGACTCGCGTCAGAGAAGATCAGGACTCCAGGGTAAAAGAGCAAAGAAAAAAAGGACAAGTTTACCAAAAACCAGTTCAACGAGATATTTGGCGACAGGAAGCAGAAATTACGGATCTAACCCCCAATTTACGGATTCCCTACTATGTAACGAGCATAACGGAAGATGGGGTGAAAATAAACAGTGAGGTTTTTACCCTTACACCTATTCCCCAACCAGGTAAACCCCTGAAAATTCTTCTCACCTCTGATCACCAATTAAAACCAATGATAGCGGCCAATTTACAGAAAGTGGTGGAAACAGTGGGTGTAGTTGACGCAGTATGGTTTGCTGGAGACTTAGTCAATGTGCCAGATCGCGCTTCAGAGTGGTTTGATGATCTTCGCGGTAATGCTTTTTTTCCAGGTTTACAAGGTCGTGCCCAATATACTATGGAATATAACGGGGAAAAACTTACCTATACCGGTGGTAAGATTATTCAGAATGCTCCCTTGTTCCCCTGTGTTGGTAATCATGAGATTATGGGAAGATATACGGGAAATATTAGTTTAAACCAGGAATTTAATGATACCATTCCCCGGGAAATTGCTCAGGAATGCTATAATGAAGTTTGTGGAAAAGAATATTTAAAAGACTATTGTTTTAATACTATTACCTATGAGGAAATTTTTAGTCTACCCGAGAGTAAAACCGGGGGAAAAACCTATTACGCCCTCAGTTTTGGGGATGTGAGATTAATAGTCTTATATGTGACGAACGCGTGGAGAAATCCCAAATTAGAGTCCTCTATCAAAGGGAGATATAAGGAAGCAAACCAGCAACTTTCCTCTCCTGAAAATTGGGGATATGGCCAAATAATTTATGAACCAATTGTTCCAGGAAGTGACCAATATATTTGGCTCGAGCAAGAATTAAACAGTCCTGAATTTGAACAAGCAAAATATAAAGTGGTAATGTTTCACCATCCAGCACATACCCTAGGTGATAATATTGTCCCACCTTATACTAATCCCTTACAGATTATTGAAAAAGATGAATTAGGGAATATTCAGTCTGTAACCTATCAATATCCAAAGAACACCGATTATATAATTCGTGACTTGATACCCTTACTAGAGCAGGCCAAAGTTCAACTAGTCTTTTATGGACACTCCCACCTGTGGAATCGGTTTCTCAATCAAGGAGGAATCAACTTTTTAGAAACTTCTAATGTGGGTAATTCCTACGGTGCTGCTTGGGGAAAAAGAGAGCGGGACATCCCCCAGCAATATCAAGAGGATTTTCCACAAGACTACATAGCAAGTGGTAATCCCAATGGTTTACCACCAATCACACCTACTATTTCTCCACTCCTAGGGGAAGATGGTCAACCCTTACCTTATATTGCAAGCAATCAGTTCACAGTTTTTACTATTTTTGACACTGGAACCGGTACTGTTAGCAGTTATCGCTTCGATACAACAAGTCCCAATTCTCCAGTTATTAAATTCGATGAGTTTAGTTTGTAATCGGGAATTATGAATCTTAATGAGTTACCAGGAGCTGAGATTATCCTACCCGGACTGACCGATGTTCATAATGTTAAGCTTCTCCGGTCTAAAGACACGGAGATTTCTGAAGAGTCCATAAACGAACTTTCTGAGGCTGGCTTAAACAGCCTCTACTGATTCCGCTAAGATCAATTCCTAGCATCACCGCTACTTTTTTCAAAATATTAGCAGCACCATTACAGTCCGCATTAATTTTGAACCCATCAGAAGTTTGATATACTCCACGACTAACTCGTTTCCCGCTTGCTTCCCACCCTTCGGGTTTTTCACCGAATTTAGGTATATTGTCGCAATCAAAAAACGATGATTGAGAAGTGTATGATTCTTCTGTTTCAATAAAATCTATTCCGTATTGTTTACATAATTGAGCAATACGGTCTTTTAATCTTGCTGTGGGAATTTGGACAAACTTCTGATTGTTTTTAGACCCCAAATCAATACTATTACACTAGTTAGTATTTGTTGAGAAGTATCAGAATACAATGCCTGATAATGAACGTTTTTCTGATAAGTTCCTAGTTGTTTATGCAAATCTGCTCTACTAGGAATATAACCAGTTTTAAAGTACATCTGCCTAGAATAGTAAACGCCACAATTTGTCAGCTTTTTAGCTTCTGTGCAGAGGTACTCCAATATGGCTGTTATTGATTTATCGGACTTGATAAGAACTTGTTGGCATCCGTACATTGTTCGACCTTCAATGTTTGTTGATTTCAAAAGTATAGTTGAGATATGATTTACTTGTCAATAGCAGCCACGAAACAATATGAAGACAACACTGGAATACAGAATAGGAAATCACTCAAAAGGTAATGTAGTAGTGCATCTTGTATGGATACCTAAACGCCTTCGACAGATAATTTACGAACTAGCCAAAGAAAAAGACTGGGATATCCTCGCTCTTGAGGTTGCACCATGTTCATTTATTTGTAGAACATCAACCAGATGTTGCTATAAATCAAGTGGTTAAAGCTTTTAAAGGACGGTTATCTTGCTTGTTAAGACGAAAATTTCCTGAATTACTTAAACTTCCTAGCCTATGGACTAATAGTTATTTTTATTCCACTGCTGGACAGGTTTCAGCAGATGTTATTAAAAGGTATATTGAAGATCCGCATCACGGTTAAATATCAAGGCGAATAAATTCGCCGTTGGCACTTCCTGTCTAAAGCCAAGTGGCTTCCGTGCCTTTCGGCGATTTTCTTGTGAAATTATACTAGGGGAATGGCTTTACAATCGAGGATCATATGTGAGGATTGGTCACCATATTGACCATACTGATAATCTCCCCAAACTTGGATAATCTCAAAGTGATTATCTTGCAGGATCTTAGTGATTTCCTGAGGCCAGAAAATCCTAAGATTAAGATCTTCTTGGTTAAACTGAACCTGGTTTCGATAAAATAGTAAGGTCATAGTGTGAATCTGCTTCCAGGAATCATAGCGTCGTTTTCGTTTTACCTCAATTTGAGAGCCATCTTCTGGATGCGTAAATTGTGAATAGAAATCAATACGATCCGGATTTTCCAGAATGTCAAAAATATAGTGAGGATTTTTAAGATCGATGATAAAATGACCTCCCAAATCCAGATGATTACGAACACACTTTAAACATTGACTCACCTCTTCAAAACTATGAAGATGGGTCAAGGTATCGTAGGGAAAAATAATCAGTGGAAACTGAGTTTTTAGATCAAAATTACATACATTGGCTTGAATCCATTGGGCTGCTTGAGACTTTGCTTGGGCCGTTTCTAGCATAGATTCGGAAATCTCAATACCTGTTAGTTTCAACCCCTCATTCGCTAATATAGCTCCAATTCGGCCCGTTCCACAGGCAAGTTCTAACACTGGTGATCCATAGTTCTGAGCCATTGATCGCCAGAAGTCAATATCTTGGGATTGGATAGCATATCGATAGGAAGACCCAAAAATCAGGTCATAGAACTTCCCGTGATAAAAGGTTGATGTTAATTCAGAGTTGCTAGATAGCATTTAAGTTCAAAAAATTGGATTCCTTAAAATCTACCATAATATTTCCTTTTAAGCCCGTAAATGCCAAATTAGCTATCCATAAACGATTGAACACTGTGGCCTCGGCACTGATTTCTTGAATGGATAGCTTGATGAAAATCGCTGTGGACTAACCCAAAGGCGATCGCCGCGATTCTGCCATACCGCAGGGGGGTTATACCACTGCATGGAGGACCAAGGAGTGAAGGTTCAATAGTCATCTTTCTTCCCTCCTGTACATAAATTACATCCGCTTAGCCCTTGCTTCCTAAACCAGTGCCTTATCTTCTCGCCGAGATAGACCTTCATAGATTTGAATCAAGATGTCATCTAGGTTGTACTTAAAATCCCAGCTAGGATAGTGATCTTTGAATTTTTGCAATATGGTCACCCAGACGATTTTGTTCACTGTAACTCCAACTCATGGGTCTACCAACAATTTTACTACATTGGTCGATAGCCTCCATCCCACCTTGTGGACAGAGATCGGCAATCGCTGGTAGGTCAGGGGTAACCCCAAACACATTCACGGGGATCACCGCTGCCACATCCTTAAGGTTAAACACAAGTGTAGTTTAATTCACTACACTTAATGTGATTCAATAAAAACAGTTAGAGAAATGAATCTGAATCAAATTATTTTGTGTATGAGTGACTTCTCCCTAATTCTCAAAGACTTTGTAATACACATTTTCCCTAAGTTACGCAGTGAATTAGAATTCCACCGTAGGTTAGCCAAAGGGGGTATTAAACCCGATGGAACTCCTTTTATAAATAAACGCACAGGTAAACCCTATTTAGCAACTACCCAGTTAACCCATGTATTAGTGGGTCTAACTGCACTGGTAAGATTTCTCAATTATCTAGACCAAAACTCTCTGTTGTCATCTGGAGCAAAGGTCACAGAATCGGATTTTCGCCGCGTTTGCGCCTTATTTGCTCTCCATGATTTACATAAAGATGATTATCTTGCTCGCGAAGTAAAACAGAAAGAAACTTCCATCCAACCCGTATTGATGTTAGAAATTGCTAATCAAGTATCCTTAACTGAATGGTTAAATAATGACGATTTAAATGGCTATGAATATCGTGAAGCAATGATTCATCTGAGTGATACAACTCATGGCGATCGCAAATATTGTCGTGCTGAAATCAACTACGAAAAACTCTATAGCCTAGTAAGATTAGCAGATGCGATGGCATCCATACAAACTCTAGAAGAGGGAACAAATAGTTTAAAAAACCGGATAAAGGATTTTGCTAGAAGTTTAAAAAACATTCATTTTTATTACCATAAAATAGACGATTATCGAGGATTAAGTACTAACTTATACCACCAATCAGTGGCTAAAACTTTACAAGAGAAGTACAATTTCTATCCCCTAATGTTTTTTGAAAATGGAACGATTTATATTGGCGAAAAAGATACACAATCATTTGATAAAGACAGCTTCATTAGTTCTGTCTATAATGAGTTTAACGAGTCTTTAAGCCAATTAGGTAAAGTCTCAAATGACGAGCTACAATACAATGCCAAGACTCAAAGATTTGAGAAATATATATTTGCTTTTTCAGGAATAAAACAACAATTAGAATATCTCAAAAATAATGTTATTCCTAGAGGTAAGTCTAGAACTAAAACGGACTGGTTTGAAGATTTGGTGAAGAAAAGATTTAGTGAAAATAAGAAATTTATTACTACTTTTAAAGATAAAGAAAATTTCTTAGAAATATTTAAGATTACTGATGATCAAAACAATCAGGAAGATTTTGCAGAGAAATGGAAAGCTGTCAGTAGTTATTTAGGGGGTTTGTTAAATTTACTCAGAGATGTTTATCTTGCTCCTGATGATACATGGCAAAAAACAACTGAATTTACGGGCAAATTTTTAGATATACCAAGAGATATAATGTCTAACATTTTTGATAATATTTCCACGTTTAACCAAGCGGGAACTCCTGAATTTAGTCACCTTTTAGCTTATCACTATCTTCATAGTTTCAAGCATCAAAATCAAAGTGCTTCCACCGTTCCTCTTCTGGAAATATTAGAACATTTAAATCAGCAATTATTGTCAAAATTAGAAACTGACATTGGAGAAGCGGATAATCAAGAAAAAAGGAAAAACTATGTAGAGGATGAATTAGCATTTAGTTTTGATACCCATCAGTTTTTAAGCAAAAATTTAGTTTTAAGTTGGGAAGAAAAACAAGAGATAGAAGCTGATAGTTTAACAGTTATCACAGCTAAAAATAAGACAGGTTCCCCAGCAAAATTATGTAGCTTATGTAACCGAGTAATTACTTCTAAAATGAAATCCTCGCCGATTAAAGCAGATATGATTGAGGATGGAATCAAAGAGTTTTCTAACCGGTTACTACCTAAAACTAAGGATGTGAGTTCACGGTTATGGTGTCCCCAGTGCTATTTGGAATGGATGATTAGAAAATTATCCGGATTAGGTTATGCACCTCAAGCTGAAGCCAATAATTCGGCGAGATTATACTTTTTCATTTTACCTAATCCAATTATTACTCCCGAGTTATTAGATGTGTTGAGAAATGAGTTAAACTTATTAAGAAGAACCTCTGTTGTAGTCAAACAATATGGTAAACACGGTGCCAAGAGTATTCCCAGAATTTGGTTAGAGAACAAAGATATTTCATCTGAAGGTGAAGGAAGAATTTGGCTCGAAGAGGTTTTAAACAGTTTAGCAGAAGAGACTAGTCGACAAACAAAAAATCATCAAAGGATACCCGGTAATTATTTGCTAGGATCTAACAGCTACTCTGATGATGAGTATTTAGATGATGATGATTACTCGGATGATGATCCAGAAATAAATAATGACCATCATCGTTTAGCCAGCAACTTTCTAATTTTCAGTTTAGAATCATCAAGCTATAACGAACCAATCAAAAAATCTGAACTTTGGATGAGAGGTCTTTTAACTGCTCTAGTGTTACAGGATCTATTGGGAATGCGAGTTTATTTAACCGATAGACCCTATCTTCCTGTTGCCTATTTAGACCAAATTACTAACGCTTTGGAAATAGATGGAGAGCATATAGCATTACGTTCGTTATTCAATGCTAAGGAAGAATTATCTTCTAATAAACTAAGTTTAAGAGGTGTTAATGTAGATGAATTACTAGATAGAATCTCAGCCTTATGGGTGATTAACGAAACTTTAAATGATGAGGAAAAATTCATTGCTAACTGTTTGCAAGAGATCAATCAAAATGAGCTGGCTGGTGCAAGATTTTTTGCCGATTATGATCGAAAAAAAGAGTTTAAACCTAACTCTGTGTTTACTCTGGCTTGTCATATTATTCTCGACAGTTTTGAAAAAAAGGATAATGCTTATTCTATGACTCTCAAAAATTTAGCGGAAACAATAGCTATTCAATCTTTAGATTTGTTTTTACCTTTTTCCGAGTCTGATGGTAAAGGAAAGGCTAATCGCTATGAAAAGACCTATCGCGCTGCCATTTCCACCTTGAAAGAGATCTGCCGTGAACCAAATCTTTCTAATGAAGAAATTATTGGACATATTGCGGGGAGCTTAATTAAGCAGTTAGAACGATCAACTGGAACAGGAATTGTTTTTCCCTTTCATAAAAAGGAGGAAGAAAAAAATCAACTAGCCCAAACATTTGCCCAAACTATCGTAATCAATTTATTTGAACAACGATGCAACAGGAGTTTTTCTCTTCTGAGTCGTTATGAAAATAAGTTAGCCGATGGAGTTTTCTTTTACACTAGTGTCCATTTGAGTTCTGTATGGGCTAAATGGAAGGAAAAATAACTCTCAAGTTGACGAGTCAAGTTGACAAGATCACTGAATACCCATCAATTTTTGAGGATAAGCATATCCGAATAATTATCGGACTGCTCAACTAAAAGTTCAAAAGTTAATTATTGTTAGGAGATTTAACCATGAAATTTACCAGTTTAACTAAGTACCAACGCTATTTTCATGAATCCATTCCGGTATTTCGTCAAAACAAATATATTCAAATTGTAGTGTTAAGAGAAACCAAGTCCCATGCCATTTTTACCACCGAAGGTGATACTTTAGATACGGAAATATTACAAGCAGGATATAGTTCTAAAAATGCTACTCAAAAGTTAGATAGAGTAGTAATGTTTAAACGCAAACAAATTGCATCAGAAAGACGTACTGGTAAAGCTCTTTTACGTCAATTTGGACTAGTGGCAATAGGAGATGATAATGAAAATAAAAAATCCAAACAAGAGCAAAAGGTAAAATCATGTTATTTAATGGATGGAATGTGTGGGGAATGCCCAGATTGTACTTTATATGGTTTTGCTGCGGTTAAGGGGGAGTCTTCTCAAAAGTCTCGTGTTTTAACAGATTCTTCATTTAGTTTACGGAGTTATAGTAAGATTCAAAAAATGGTTAAACTTAATGCCATTCAAGACAAAACCGAAGGTGGTGTTAGTGGTTCAGCATTTGCGGAAAAAGATACTTTAATTCCCCAGATTTTTTTGCCCTGTGTAGAAACATTGGTTGATGTTACTCCTGCTGAATTTATGTATGTTTTGGGTAATATTTTACAAACTACTCGTTATGGAGCTGAGTCTAATCGTCAAGGTTATATTCGCAATCACCTGGTGGCAATTAGTTTTGGTAATGTGGAAAAATTGTCTAATCTTGATTTAAGCCAAAGACTATATGACAAGTTATCCCCAGAAGGTCACATCAATGATATTTTGGATTTGGGTAATTTTATTAACAATGATCGACAGACTGGTAATATTTTTGATGTTGTTAATGAAGTTCTAACTGAGTTACCTGGCCATAGTCAGGCAATGTCATCAGAGGACTTAAAACTTTTAGTTGAGGAATTTAATTCGATTTTTAGTGATTTAGAAAATTGCCAAAAGTTCTTAACTGGTCTTGATGCTGCATCTCGCCAGTATGCCAAATCTAAGGGTAAAAGTTGAAAAATTGGAGTAATAGAGTAATGGAAGTTTACCGCTATTTTCTTCAATTTGAAGACTATGTTTTTTATGCCACTACGGAAAGGGGTAAAGTATTTGAAACTGGCTGGTTTATACACAATTATTCCATAAGTTATGCCTTAAATTTGGCGCGTTCTCATTATAGAGAAGAGGGACAAAAACCCAGTTATAAGCGAGATTTAGCTCCTATTAATGAGGCAGGAATTTATTTAACTCCAGCACAGGTTTTAAATAATACTCGATATTGTATCAACCAGTTTAATACCATGGATGAGACGTTTACTCTAACCCGTGGTAAGTCCTTAGGTTATCCCGCTTGGGGTTTTGCTAAGATGTTTCGTCCTATTTCTCAGAAAACTGTTATTTCTAGACCCAATCAGTTTCTTGCTAATGCATTTGGTTATTTAATCTGTCAAGACTCTTTAATTACGAGTATGGAAAGATTAAGTAATATCTATGATGCTGAAGTCAGCATACTACCGATTCAGTACCTGCGGTTGGGGAAATTTATGGCTAAGGTCAAGATGACTTTAAAAAAAGCCACTTCTGTAAATTTGGTTAATAATTCTAAAACAGTTAATGGAATGCTTAACTGGTCTGATTTGGTTACTAAACCTCAGCTCTTTGATTTAATTGCTTCAGCCTTACCCACTCGTTTATTAGAGAATGGTAAGTATTTGGTCTCTACTCGTCTATTAGAGGTTAAATTTGCTGATGATGAGGTGATTTATTTACCGAGTGATATGAATTACTTGGCTGCTCTGTAGAGGGATTTCTGCGAGTTGTCTGGGTTCTGGAGTTCATCTTTTAGGCTAATCATCTCTGAAGCTTTTGATTTGATTAGCTTTTTCTACTCCCGGTACTGGTTTCTTGTCTCGCATTTTTTAAAGGTTTGCTGTATGGTGGTTTGACTCTTTTTTCCCTGTACTTTCGTTCTACTCTTTTATGGTATATTCTATGTTAGCTCAATTCGCCTCGCAATATGTCTCTCTAGGCTACCTGCTGCAATGGGTTGGGCGATCGCCGTTCAAATTTAGACTTATCTCCATAGGAGATTGAAACGCTGCGCTTTAACTCAATTCGGTTTTCTTGAGAGTGTTCGTTCAAATTTAGACTTATCTCCATAGGAGATTGAAACAAAGAGAAAAGAGAGAGAAGAGAAGAAAGAAGACAGTTCAAATTTAGACTTATCTCCATAGGAGATTGAAACTCACTTTCGACCTGGGTGGTTGGTTGTCAAAAACCGTTCAAATTTAGACTTATCTCCATAGGAGATTGAAACGGAACACCTATTAAATTAGCAAACAAGTCTATCCTGTTCAAATTTAGACTTATCTCCATAGGAGATTGAAACACTACCCCAGTCACTTTCTACCGTACTATCTTTTTTGTTCAAATTTAGACTTATCTCCATAGGAGATTGAAACTATGGTGGGAAGACAGATACGCTGATATGAGTAAGTTCAAATTTAGACTTATCTCCATAGGAGATTGAAACCCCATTTTCTATGCGCATAAATACTTTACTAGCTCTTGTTGTTCAAATTTAGACTTATCTCCATAGGAGATTGAAACCATATTCCGGGAAAGACTTATCCCAATCCTTTACCGCGTTCAAATTTAGACTTATCTCCATAGGAGATTGAAACGTTACACCTGCTCTCAATCGGTTCCCCAAGTTATAGGTTCAAATTTAGACTTATCTCCATAGGAGATTGAAACTCCTATGTGAGACAAGGGAGATTTAAGGGTAAACACGCGTTCAAATTTAGACTTATCTCCATAGGAGATTGAAACAGCTTTATCTAGTAGCAGGATATCTGATGCGTATAGTTCAAATTTAGACTTATCTCCATAGGAGATTGAAACGTAGCTTAAATTTAGCGGTTGCAATTAATGGCAGCTCTGTTCAAATTTAGACTTATCTCCATAGGAGATTGAAACATACCTTTCTAGCTCTAGCTTCGGGGCTGTAAGCCGTTCAAATTTAGACTTATCTCCATAGGAGATTGAAACCACCCTGGGTTCTACCCGCCAGATATCCCACTTGGTTCAAATTTAGACTTATCTCCATAGGAGATTGAAACAATATTCATCCCAGAAATGTCATTGCTGTGGTTATACGTTCAAATTTAGACTTATCTCCATAGGAGATTGAAACTGTAACAGACATCTGCAATTCGCTTATATACGAAGTTTGTTCAAATTTAGACTTATCTCCATAGGAGATTGAAACCGGTTGACTCAGCTATATGCACGCCGTTCAAATAAGGTTCAAATTTAGACTTATCTCCATAGGAGATTGAAACAGTAGGTTACGGTTTAAGATGCTAATTAAGTCTAGCGTTCAAATTTAGACTTATCTCCATAGGAGATTGAAACGTTGAAAGGGAACAGAGAATCAGGGGAGCAACCAGTTCAAATTTAGACTTATCTCCATAGGAGATTGAAACGTTGAAAAAAATATCTCCAGATACCAACAACATAGTTGGTTCAAATTTAGACTTATCTCCATAGGAGATTGAAACTATGGTATTGATTAATCTAGCCAAAAAATAATTTTGTTCAAATTTAGACTTATCTCCATAGGAGATTGAAACTGGGGATAAACCCTAAACCGGTAAAGTCATCCACGTTCAAATTTAGACTTATCTCCATAGGAGATTGAAACGTGAGCTGTTTTTCCAGAAAACCTGGATTTACTTCCTGTTCAAATTTAGACTTATCTCCATAGGAGATTGAAACGTAGCTTAAATTTAGCGGTTGCAATTAATGGCAGGTTCAAATTTAGACTTATCTCCATAGGAGATTGAAACTGGGGAAATATTTCTAAAATAGCTGGAAGTCTACTGGAGTTCAAATTTAGACTTATCTCCATAGGAGATTGAAACCATGAACGAAAGCTGCATAAGAAGTATTCCATGGTTCAAATTTAGACTTATCTCCATAGGAGATTGAAACTTAGGAGCTGTATCTGAAGGGGAAGTGGAAGGTCCAGTAGAGTTCAAATTTAGACTTATCTCCATAGGAGATTGAAACAATTCAATTTACACTACTAACTTAAACCAGAAAATTTTGTTCAAATTTAGACTTATCTCCATAGGAGATTGAAACCTCCTGAACCACAAAGTATCCAAGCTCAAGGTATTCAGGATGTTCAAATTTAGACTTATCTCCATAGGAGATTGAAACAACAGACTTCTAGCTATTCTTAAAATATTTCCCAAATGTTCAAATTTAGACTTATCTCCATAGGAGATTGAAACGGATAAATCCTGCACCAAAGCCCAATCCGATGATGATAAAGGTTCAAATTTAGACTTATCTCCATAGGAGATTGAAACTCGTTCCAATGGGTGGAAATGGATGGAAAGCATAAGTTCAAATTTAGACTTATCTCCATAGGAGATTGAAACAAAAATCATGTCACGGTCAATCAACCATCCCTTGGAGGTTCAAATTTAGACTTATCTCCATAGGAGATTGAAACTTAATATACTACTAGCAGAAGATAAATCCGCTAATACGTTCAAATTTAGACTTATCTCCATAGGAGATTGAAACTGGTACTAGGAACGGATACCACTTATAAAACTAGTTTGTTCAAATTTAGACTTATCTCCATAGGAGATTGAAACAGAGTCCTGGAAATTAAAAATTTCCAAGTTACCATATATGTTCAAATTTAGACTTATCTCCATAGGAGATTGAAACTGTTGAAAGGGAACAGGAACAGTCTGTAACGTCAGCGTTCAAATTTAGACTTATCTCCATAGGAGATTGAAACTTGGGTTAAAAGATTACTTCCCGATGCTGCTGTAATTGGTTCAAATTTAGACTTATCTCCATAGGAGATTGAAACATCTTTTATTTTCCGCTAGTGTTTTGTCTAAATCCCCGTTCAAATTTAGACTTATCTCCATAGGAGATTGAAACTACAGGTCTAGTATAGTGTTTCTTGATTTGTACGTTCAAATTTAGACTTATCTCCATAGGAGATTGAAACTAATAGCTCTAAAACCATTAGGACTTCATAATCAGTGCGTTCAAATTTAGACTTATCTCCATAGGAGATTGAAACAAGCTTCAAGAAGAAACTCGATACCGAGTTGAACTTGTTCAAATTTAGACTTATCTCCATAGGAGATTGAAACCTGTGTTTTTACCACAAAACCAGGCATTATGTGCCGTTCCCGTTCAAATTTAGACTTATCTCCATAGGAGATTGAAACCGCTAGAAAGTATCTTTTAATGGCTTTACTTAATCTGTTCAAATTTAGACTTATCTCCATAGGAGATTGAAACTTTTTCCTTTTAAACGAGGTATCTTGTGCTACTGCAATCAAACTCAAATAGATATGAATGTGAGGTTCAAATACTAAACAAGCAAGACTAATCACTTTAAGTCGGAATAATTTCAAGTTTCTTATTATTTCCAGAGATTGAAGAATAATAGTAAAATTGTTAATGAATTAGCAATGAGATAAAGAAATGAAATTAAAAATTAAACCCGTATATTATCAAACCAAGCTAAGAACATCAGTTCCATTTCCGGAACTGGGAAACAACATATCACCCTATCAACATCAAATACAAACATATTGTGCCATAGCTAGGAATCAAAATTATAAAACAGCATCGCAATGGTGCAATAACTGCGAGTTAGTTGAGAGATGTGACATTAATAAATTTCAGCCTTCAGACACCCATAATAGTCTTTGTATTATTAATTCAGCTATTACAGGCGGTGGCAAAACATTAGCTAACTATGCCTACTCTGTGGAACACTGTTTAAATACATCCTCGGGAACCAAAGTATTGGGAGTCTATCCCACCAATGAATTACTACACGATCAAAAAAGAGCTATTACTAAACTATTCAAACAAATTCATGGGAGAGAGCCAACAATAGGTATTGATGGTGATTTATTAATAGTTGATGGTGAATTCCTCAGAGAAGAGAGAGAAGCAGGAGAAAGAAATATTAAACTCATTGAGTATATTTTGGGTAGAGGAAAAATAGTTTTAACGAATCCGGATATACTATACCTAATTTGTCATCATCTTTATGCTAATAGTAAAGAAAATACAGGTAGAAATATCACAGCTTTTTCCATTTTAATCAGAGATTTTAAAACCATTATTTTTGATGAGTTTCATTTATATAATATCAAACAACAGGCTTCTACCGTATGGTTCGTAGGACTTGCAACTCAGCTTTTTAATAAAATAGAAAATAAAATTCCTCATAACTTCATTTTTTCATCTGCCACACCTTTAAATCCAAAAGAAGGGTTTGGACAACAATTACACTATCTGGAAAAATTTGGCATCACTGCACTAAATATTGAACAACCGGGAGAAAAAGAAGGACGCCCAGTAATGGAAGAAATTAACTTAACTCTTGTACCAGGAAATCTAAGAGCATGGGAAGGGGAAAACAAAGCCCTTGAATTGTTACCAGATATTAAAAAACTACTATTGGATAATAACCAGCATCGTTGTTTATATGTCATGGATTCTGTGGGTACAGCTAGAAAATTAAAACAAGCACTAAGTCAAATGTTTGGACACGAAAACGTAGGAGAAGCTCATGGTTTAGTGCAACCACAGGAAAAAAAAGATGCTCTCACAAAAGTTCATACGACAGGAACAAGTGGGATCGAGGTGGGAATAGATTTCACAGATGAATACTTCAAGGATTTACTATTATTTGAGGGGAGAACAAGCTCTCAGTTTTTACAGAGATTAGGGAGAATTGGTAGGAATGGACGCGATTCTGCTAATAACCAAGTTATAGCTATAGTACCGACAGAGGTTTTTAACTATTTCCAAGAGTATCCACTGCTTTCCCACGAAATGGAACGTGATACATTTACCCAACAAATTAAACAAGCATTCCACTGGTTTGAACCTGAAAGATTTAGTAATTATCTTAGTATTTACTCACCTATAGAAGCAGAGTATACCTGTCAAATCTATCTAAAATGTTATGAATATGGGAAAAACCCCCATACAGGAAGGATAGAAGAAACTGCAGAAAGAAAAATTACCAGAGAGCAATTAAGTGAATTAATTATCCGACTATATCCAGGTTATAATCGAGAGAATATCGGCAAAAACTTAAAAAAAATGGTTGGTAATGGGACTATTACCGGGATTTTGGGCTTTCGTAATGGAGGTGGTATATTGGAAAATAATATCTATCGCATGATGAACTTTGATAAACAAAGCAAAGTTCTCCAACCATTAATTGACTTAGAAATACCTTATTTTGACTCTCTAAAATCTCAAGAAGAAAATTCTTTCCCATTTCATAGTTATTCCTTGACTTATCTATTGCGACGCACTAAATGCCAGTTTGTTAATAAACAAACATTTTTAAATAAGTTAGAAACATACTCGAATCATCCAGGATTTGATAAATATTGCAAGCAAATTTATCAAAGTGAACCGATGATTTATGCCATGGTTTATGATGATTTAACCGAGCCACGAAAATGGCATTTTACTCACCAAAGTCAATTTTTCTATTATCAATATGATAAGGAAAAACAAGAAATTGTCAAAAGAAAAATATCTAAGTTACCTCTAGGAAAAGTTAAAAGGGTTACAGGATTATCAATTGAAACTACTAAGATTGAAGATTTTACGAATCTATCATTACTTAATGAAGTTTTAAAAAAAAGAGATGCGATTATCTATATTAACTCTGGATCAGCTTTTAATATCACTCAACAAAAACATTTACCTCCATTATTTGAAGTCATAGAATTTAAATCGGGTGAAGTTCAGCATCATAAAGCTAAGTATCATTTGTCCTTTGACCTAAACGCTTTTCTGATGGAAAGTATTAATTCCCCCAATCACGACCATTCAATTATCATCTCTTGATCAGTTTGTTCACTGGTCATAAGTAGGGAGGCACAATTATTTGTAGGATGGGTCGAGTAACGAGACCCGTGGTGTTGGGTTTCATACTTCAACCCAATCTACGTTCTTACCTATCAATGTTAACTACTCTAAATAATTCATACTTCAGTGCAAATATAATTTTACCATTTCCTCTGTAATTTGTTTAAATTCCTCAACCAAAGAATCTGGCCTAGTAACTTGCACAAAAGGTAAATATTTTAGTAACCGCTGTTTAGCCCAGAAATAATCTGTAACTTCAGCGTGGATTAATAGAGCATCTTCATGATAAATACAGGGATCTTTAATTGGTGAATCTTCACGATAAAAACTTGGTTGATATTGTTTAGCAACATTTCCCCAAATGCGAAACGAAATAGGGTGGGTCATAGGAATTCTAGGGGCAAATTTGATAGGTAAGACTTTGACCTTACCCAAAATTCTATCAACACGAAAATCTATTTCTTGATTTTTGTGTACTTTATAATTATAAGCTAATAGGTATAATTTACCTTCTCTCCAATCTAAACTTATTGGTTCAACTTGACGTAAAAAAACCTCACCTTGAGTTGATTTTTTACTTGAATATTCAAACTCAACTTCTTGACGATGAGAAATCGCATATTCTAGTGTTTGAATATTAGAATAGTGATCTGATAAATTAATCAAATTTTGAGGTATTACATTAAATGCGGTGCTTTTTTGTAGTAGTTTCTGCTGAGAATCGGGAATAATCTTTGTTATTTGGGACAAAGAAGCAGCATAAGCTTTTAAACCAATATCGTCCAATAGTTTAAAAGCAAGTCTTACAGAATTTAATGTAATTTCAGGTAAATTAAAGGGAAAAGCAGGAGATCTCAAAACTCGTTTTTTCTTCTCTACCTCCAAACAAAATCCCCACTCTTTTAATCGGCTTAAGTCATTTTGTATAGTAACACGATTGTACTGGTATCCTTGATCGTTCATAAGCCGTTCTGTTAACTCATGTATAGAATGAGGTCCTTCTGAGAGATAGCGGAGTAGGAATAACATCCTCTCCGTTGCGCAGTGAGAACTTTTCCGTTTAGTCATCTGTCATCAAATTTACTACAGTTGTTGTTATACAGTTTTAACTATAGCACCAGTAATTATCCAAATTATCCACAGGTAAAATTAGTCAGTAAAATCACAAAGAAAATGCCAGTTAGTATGTTAATCCATTTTTTCCCTCATTCCCAACTTACTCGCTCTGCTAGTGGGGGTAAGTGGTTGCACGCATTAGTTTTTAATCTATTTAATCGCATTAGTCCAGAATATGCAGAGTACATACATAAACAGTATGATTATAAATTATTCACTCTATCTCCTTTGCGAACTAAGGGAAAAGAACATGAAATTGAGGAAGGACAACTGTGTCATGTCCGATTAACACTACTAGATGATCAGAAGATTAGTGAACTATTATGTATACTAGCCGAAATTGATCAACAGGAACTAAGATTAGGTAATACCACAATCTCTATTTATAATGTGCAAGTTTCCCCTGAAACTAATAACATTTGGGTTAGATACCAAAGCTGGGAAGAACTAGTAGAAAGTCCACCACAAGAATTTATTAACTTGCAATGGCACTCACCCACGGCCATTAAGCAACAACACCGTAATTCTTTATTTCCAATTCCCGAAACCATATTTTATTCATGGCAAAAAAGATGGTTGAAAATATCACCTATACCACTACCACAAGAGTTAACTCCTGATGATTGGTTCACTTCCTCTCAAATAAGTAGTTATAACTTACAAACTACTACGGTTTACTTCGGCAACTTTAAACAAAAAGGATTTAAGGGAAAAGCAAGTTATGAAATTCATGGTGATGACAATATCAAAAAAACAGCTAATATTCTGAGTCATTTTGCATTTTACTGCGGGACTGGATATAAAACCACAATTGGTATGGGACAAACCAATATAACTAGCAAGTCTTTAGACTTTTCCAAAGATAATAATCAACCCACAAACTCGAATGAAAATCCTAATATCTAATTATGAATGATGAGCAATCTTTAGTACCAATTGCGGCTATCAACAACTATAATTATTGTCCAAGATGTTGCTGGTATATTTACGTAACAGGTGAATGGCAAGATAATGAATTTACCATAGCGGGAACTCGTCAGCATGAGAGGGTAGATAGTGGAGAATTTACCAGTGAAACGAATTTGAAACAATGGCGCTCTTTGCCTCTTTATTCATACAAATTGGGATTGATTGGTAAAGCAGATTTAGTGGAACAGTCTGGGGATGAAATTTATCCTGTGGAATATAAAGTAGGTTATAGTGCTAAGTGGCAAAATGATCATCTTCAACTATGTGCTCAAACCTTGGCACTAGAAGAAATGCTTAATATTAGTATTCCCAAAGCTTTCATGTATTATGCAGCCAGCCATCAGCGTTTGGTTGTGGATATGGATGATAATTTAAGAAGGCAAACTATTCAGATAATTCAGGAAATTAGAGAGATGTTAGTCACAACTAAATGTCCTCCTAATAATTACCAATCAAAGTGTAAAGGTTGTAGTCTTTATGATATTTGTTTACCAAAGGAAACGGAAAAAGCTAGATTAGCTGCTCACGATATATAAAACAAGAGTTTCAAAGAAAATAATGTCACAGTAAAATAACGAGAGTAAAAAAATGACTATTCTCTTCCTGTTAGAACAAGATACCTTGGTTCGTCAAATTGATGAAAGATTAGAAATTTTTAAGCATGATAAAAGACTGACTGATGTCCCACTGTGTAAGTTAGAATCAGTAGTAGTGTATGGTAGAGTTATTCTTACTATTCCAGCTTTAAAAATTTTAAATCAAAGATCAATTCCTATTACCTATTTATCCGAAGAAGGTCGTACAGTTGCGACCTTGCTTCCAGAACCAAATCCGAATGCAATTTTAAGATCTAAGCAATATCAAGCTAGTTTTGATACTCACAAAACTCTAGCAATAGCTAGAGAAATTATCAGGGGTAAACTATTTAATCAACACACTATTTTGGCAAGGTTTTCTCGACAAAATGAAAGATCTGAGAAAGTCATATCAGCTTTAAAATCATTAAAGGCTTGTCAAAAATCTATTGATCAAACTACATCTTTAAATGAATTAAGAGGATATGAGGGACAAGGTGCATCATCTTATTTTGGAGTTCTAGGAGAATTATTAACGGGAACTCCCTGGAGTTTTTCCCATCGTACCCGCAGACCTCCCACAGACCCAGTTAATGCATTATTAGGATTTGGTTATGCTTTACTATATGGGGACTGTCGTGCAGCATTACATACAGTCGGGTTAGATCCATACCAGGGGTTTTTACATGGTGAGCGTTATGGACGTGCCAATTTAGCATTAGATCTTATGGAAGAATTTCGACCTATCTTTGTAGATGGATTGGTTCTACAGCTATTAAGAAATAATTCCTTAGAAAAAGAGTCTTTTATTAATTATCCTGGTGGTGCTGTTCACTTAAATGAACAGGGAATGAAGAAATTTATCCAAAGCTATGAACAGAGAAAAAATACTACATTTCAACACTCAGTTTTTGAAATTCAAACGGACTATCGACGAGCTTTAATTTTACAAGCTCGACTCTTAGCTAAACATCTAAATCAAGAAATAGAAAAATATTTACCCTTAAAAGTGAGATAAGATGATTGACGAAAGTTTTTATATCATTAGCTATGACATTTCCGAAGATAAAAGACGCAATAAAATTCATAAATGCCTTAAATCTTATGGAGAATGGAAACAGTATTCTTTGTTTGAATGTCGATTAACGTTAACTCAATATCAAAGGTTACGACAAAGATTGGATAAATTGATTAAACCTAAGGAAGATAATATCCTATTTTACAAATTAGGAAGATGTTGTCAGTATAACATTGAGAGAATTGGTTGTGATCCACCACGTAATCTGGATGTTTTTGTGATTTAAAGTTTGAGCAGGGATAATTAAGAATTTCAGTGCGATCGCCCAATTTTGTAGGTTAGGTTGAGGAATAAAACCGAACAAATAATCTCCCTGTGATGCGATTGGGAAGAACTGGCTACGCGAGATCGCCCAATCTTGTAGAAACCCAACAAAAGGATATGCTTAGTTATAACATCCGTTGTAAATATCTTCCCGTATGGGAGCGGGGATTTTGAGCAAGTTGTTCTGGAGTTCCCACACCGATGATCTCTCCCCCTTTATCACCTCCTTCTGGGCCCAAATCTATAACCCAATCCGCACAACGAATCACATCCAGGTTGTGTTCAATCACTAAGATAGAATTTCCCTTATCCACTAATCTCTGAATCACATCTAATAACTTGTGAACATCATAAAAAGATAGTCCGGTGGTGGGTTCATCTATTAAATACAATGTTTTACCCGTAGCACGTCGAGATAACTCCGTAGCTAATTTGACCCGTTGTGCTTCTCCTCCTGATAGGGTGGTAGCGGGTTGTCCCAACTGTATGTATCCCAAACCAACATCCACCAATGTTTGTAATTTGCTGACTGCTTTGGGGAGGTTTTCACAAAATGCTAGTGCTTCCTCAACGGTCATTTTTAAAACATCAGAGATGGATTTATCTTTATATTTAACTTGTAAGGTCTCTCGATTATATCTAGCTCCTTTACATACTTCACATTGAACATAAACATCCGGTAAAAAATTCATTTCTATAACATTTACCCCCTGTCCATTGCAAGCTTCACACCTACCTCCCTTGACGTTAAAGGAAAATTGTCCAGGTTTATATCCCCTAGTTTTAGCCTCGATAGTTTGGGAAAACACTTCTCTAATCAGGTCAAATACTCCTGTGTAGGTAGCTGGGTTAGATCTGGGTGTTCTCCCAATAGGTGACTGATCTATGACAATGACCTTATCCACACAGTTTAATCCTCCTATTCCACTGATTTCTGGAGGAAAGGGTACTCTTTTTAATAAATGATGTTGTAGTGCAGGATAGAGCAATTCGTTAATTAAAGTTGATTTTCCTGAACCGGAAACTCCGGTTACAGCAACTAATTTTCCCAAAGGAATTTCCACATCTATGTTTTTTAAGTTATTGCGGTGGGCATTTTTAATGTTCAGAGTTTTGCCATTTCCCCCTCTTCTAGTTGTGGGTGTATCAATTACTATTTTTTTGGATAAATAGACTCCTGTTAGGGAATTTTCTGCCTTTAATACATCTTCAATTGTTCCTTGGGCAATAATATTTCCCCCATGAATACCTGCACCCGGACCAATGTCAACTATGTGATCTGCTGCTCTGATAGTTTCTTCATCATGTTCTACCACAATTAGGGTATTTCCCAAATCTCGCAGTTTAATCAGGGTTTTTAACAGTCTATCATTATCTCGTTGATGGAGTCCAATGCTCGGTTCATCTAACACATAAAGCACTCCTGTTAAACCGGAACCAATTTGGGTCGCTAGTCTAATTCGTTGTGCTTCTCCACCTGACAAGGTCATGGCGGGACGATCTAAGGTCAAATAATCTAAACCTACATCTAGTAAAAATTGCAATCTCTGTTTAATTTCTTTAATGACTAAATCGCCAATTTGTATTTGCCGAGCAGTTAATTTTAAGTTTTCTATTCGTTCCTGAAATTCCCTAATTGATACGCTGGTTAAATCCCAAATTCCATATTGACCTAATTTCACAGCTAAAGCTTCCGGTTTTAGTCTTTTTCCGTCACAAACTTCACAAGGTTGATCGATTAAATATTCTTCTAGTCTCTGCTTGATTAGTTCCGTTCCTCCCTCGTATTGTCTTTGTAACATGGGAATTACTCCCCTAAAATTTTGTTTTCTCCCTCCCGTTGTGTTTTCTAGCTTCTCTCCATATAAAACTATTTCTTGCTGCTCTTTAGTTAGATCCCCCCACTGGGTTTGTAATTGAAATCCATGTTGCACTCCCAAGGCGTACAATAATTCTAAATAATAGGAGTTTTCCTTATCTGACCAAGGTGCTATGGCTCCATATATTGGTGCTTTATGATCGGGTATCAATAACTCAGGAGAAAATCTTTTTAGTGTGCCAATTCCATGACAGTGGGAACAAGCACCGTAGGGAGAGTTAAAGGAAAATAATCTGGGGGATAATTCTTCCATTACCCCCCCATGTTCTGGACAGGCAAAGTTCTCTGAAAAGATAATCTCTGATGGTAATTCCTCTGAGGAAATATTTTTATCTACCTCATCTGCAGGGTTTTTTATCAGTTCAATTATCCCTATTCCCTCGGACTGTTTCAAACATGTGGTGAGAGAATCTACTAGACGCTCCTGAATACCTTCTTTTTTAACTAATCTGTCAATTACCAGTTCTATATTATGACTAATATTTTTATCTAATTCTATACCCTCTGAAAGTTCGAAAATCTCTCCATTGATCCGCGCTCTAACAAACCCCTGGGCTGCTAAACTGGAAAGCAGTTTCCGATGGGTTCCCTTTTTTCCCCTCAGCACAGGTGCCAAAATTTGAAATCGAGTACGGTCAGGAAGTGATAAAATGCGATCGCACATTTGGTCAATGGTCTGGGGAGAAATAGAGCGATCGCAATGGGGACAATGGGGTTCACCAGCACGTCCATAAAGCAATCGCAGGTAATCATAGATTTCTGTAACTGTTCCCACGGTGGAGCGAGGGTTATGGGAGGTGGATTTTTGATCAATAGAAATAGCAGGGCTTAGTCCTTCAATGGATTCTACATCGGGTTTATCTAATTGACCCAAAAATTGACGAGCATAGGCACTTAGTGATTCTACATAACGTCTTTGACCTTCTGCAAAGATGGTATCAAAAGCTAAGGAGGATTTCCCCGATCCAGAGACGCCAGTAAATACAATTAATTGGTCACGAGGTAAGTCCAAATCAATATTTTTCAGATTATGCTGTCTAGCACCGCGAATGCGAATGGTATTCTCCTGATTTGGAGTGTGGGGAAGGTTATCGCTTAATAAATTTTTTACTGATGGATTTGGCATTTGACACTACTTCACATTAACAATGGAGAATTAAAGAATTTAATATTATAGAGTTATAGCCCCGCATTTTAGCAGCGGGACCAGATGGGCTTAAAGATTTTTCTTTCTTAACCAGTCAATAATTACCCCATTGACAAGATCTGGAACTTCATCATGGGGACAATGACCAGCATTGGAAATGGGTACAATTTCAATATCCTTACCACTATTAGCCGCTTCTGCATAAATATTGGTCCCAGTTATGGGTATCCACGGATCCTTTTCACCCCAAAGAACTAATAAGGGATGTGTCAACTTGGGTAGTAGGGTAATGGGAGCTGGTCCTGGAGGTGCGGTGACAATGGAAGCAAAAACTTTCCTAGCACCGCGATCGCAGGATGGTTCATAAAGTATATCTACTAGTTCATCAGTAACTGCATTGCGATCGCAATATACTTGGTATAAGGTACGACGGATTTGAGATTTGGTGCGAACCCGATTAAAAACAACAGTTCCTGTAATGGGATTAGTAACCAATTGACGAAAAGTGGCCATAAAAAATCTAGTAATGGGGTTTAATTCCCGAGGACGATGATTTAAACCCCCAGCAGAATTAATCAAAACCGCCCCACTGGCAATTTCCGGATGTTGGGTGACAACCATTAAACTCAAAAGCGCACCAATAGAATTACCAACAAATATAGCGGGTGACTGGATATGTTCGTGATAAAAATCCCTTAGTAGCTCTACCCAAACTTCCATGCTATATTTTATGTCTGCTTTTTCAGAACCTCCAAATCCCAATAAATCCAGGGCAAAAACCTGATAACCCGCTTTAGCTAAAATAGGGATGTTTTTGCGCCAGTGACCAATAGAAGCTCCGAATCCATGAACCAGAACTAGGGGTTGACCCACACCCATAACAGTATATTGGATTTTATAGTTTCGCCAAGTCCAAATTTGTTTTTCTATGCTTGGTAAATTTTCAGTGGTGATCATGGTAAGTGGTTAAGATTTCTAAAGAATTGTTTCTTTATAGTAATCTTCTTCTTATGCTCTTGACATTGTGGAAAAAATATCATGGCGGAGTTAGAACAATATCCGAAAATACAATGGTAGAATAGTTGCTGTGTAAAAATCAATCATTTGGTTAAATAAAAAACAATGACTAACAGTAAATTAACGGTATTGAAAGGCCTAGTTTTTGCCTCCCTAATTAATATAATTAATATGTTGCCAATACAGAACTGGGCAATTCAGTCATTGGCCACAGCAGCCACTCACCGGCAACTTTTGGCACAGGAATCGGTTCCCATAGAAATTCCCACACCTCAACCAGTGCGGGGGAAAAAATCCGGATTTACACTTTATATTTGGCAACCTAACGGCACAATTTCTCCAGTTATTGCTCGTATATCCCTGAAAGCCAAATATGGAGAGAAATATCTCCAAGAAAGATTTTTGGGAGATTATCAATATAAAATTAAGCAAAAAGCTAAATTTGAAAATGGGTTTAAATGGGGTGATCGCATTGTGGTTAGATTATATGATACACAAAACCAACTGATTGGTTATACGGAATTTGCTTGTTTACCCAACCACACCACAGTCAACCTCATTTTACCAGCGAATTCCCCACCAAATCCCCTAGTAAGAGTTTTTTACGGAGTTGATAGTGATGAAGATGGGATCGTTGATCCAGATACAACCATGAGCTACGACTACTTCACGGCAATCAGGAACCAAAAGGTTACCTTCCTCAGTAGTCCGCCAGAGATTGATCTTAACCCCTATCAAGCTGCAGGATTTGCAAAAGTTGCCCAACCAAGTACGTATCCTAGGAGCTTTACCGAGGGACAATTTGCCCTAGTTAGTAAAACCATTAGCATTAATGATTCCCAACTAGCCAAAGCTCTACTATCTCCTCCAGGTAGCCTAGTACAACTAACCCAACTGAGTGAAAGTGCATACCAGCTGAATAACTTATTGGCTAAATATAGAGAGGTGGGAGTTGCCAAGGGAATTCGGGTACGATTTTCCGATCTTCCCCAAAATTACTGGGCCAAAGACTATATTGAGGAATTAGCCGCCATGGAAGTCATTGACGGTTATCCTGATGGCACATTTCGCCCCCATGCTCCCATCACCCGGGCCCAACTAGCTACCCTATTGCCAAAAATCTTTTCTAAAGCTAAAATGGGAGGAAAGATCACATTTGGAGACATTCCCAAAAACCACTGGGCCTACAATGCCATCCAGGAAACTTATCAGATGGGTATTCTGACCCCTAGTGCGAACAGAAAATTTCGTCCTGACCAAAAACTCACCCGTTTAGACGTTTTAACTACCATAGCAAAAGCCTTGAATTATAAATTCACCGGTTCAACAAAAGATATATTATCTATTTACCAAGACGCTTCTACAATTAGGAGTCAACACCGGGGGCTGATTGCTGCTCTTACAAAAAACAGTGTGGTTGTCAATTACCCAAACATAAGATTATTAAACACCAGAAAACTAGTGACTAGGGCAGAGGTTTGCGCTTTATTATACAGAGCAATGGTTAGCCAAGGGAATGTGCCTGATTTTTCATCTGTATACACAGTTAGATCCAATATCAAGTGAGGAATGCAAATAATTGGACCCAATCATAATAATTCCAGAGTGGAAACCTCAATCAAAACCTGAATAAGATGATATACTAGTTGGACTATCTTTAAGGAATGTTGGTATTGTCTATGGGTAAAGACTTAGAAAATTAAAATCACCTAAAATCATCCTTAGAAAAAACCAACATCCCAAAACTAACATCTCATACAAGAAATCACTAACAGTGACTTGTGAGAGAAATTAAGAATCAGGAACATCCATGACAAACTCAGTCAAAAATCAGTCGCAGATCAATCAATCACAAATCTGGGGATATAGCCTATTAAATTGCACAATAGATGGGTTAATTCGTAGTTTTGAAGGGCAAGAAAGAGTTAAATCATATTCAAACTTTAGAGAAAAAAAAGACCGAGCTAACGAACTAATTTTTGAATGTGTGGGGAAACAAAAATGCCTATTTTATATTCGTCGCCAAGGCAATGTGAGGGATACAGAAGAAGAAATTCTAGATTTGACCATAGCTACAGATGAGGGGGAATTTACACTGCCAAAAAGATTAAAGGAACTTGACAAGACTTTAGGTTTAAGAGCAGCACTGCAAAAAAATGGTAATGGTGGTTTAAAAATTCTCTCTACTTATTTATTACCAATTGCAAGAGGTAAAAAAGACGCTTATGCTTTTCCATTAAACTTACAATTAGTTCCTAATCAATATGAACCGGTACATATTCCCCCTAAGACTTTAGCACAAATAGTCAAAATGCCAATATGTGGAAATCATGTTCCCACGGAAGAGCAATTGCGGGCATGGAAAGCATTCTTAAAAGTAGAAGAGCGAGTAGCCAAAGCTAGACAATTTTGTGTCAATTTTGTAAATTCCCACTATGATTTAAAGCAAAGAGAAATTGCCTTAAAAATTAATATTAACTCAGCCACTCTTGATGGAGATGAAGAGAACTATATAGATGAAGAT
This sequence comes from Cylindrospermopsis curvispora GIHE-G1, assembly GCF_014489415.1. Taxonomy (NCBI): domain Bacteria; kingdom Bacillati; phylum Cyanobacteriota; class Cyanophyceae; order Nostocales; family Aphanizomenonaceae; genus Raphidiopsis; species Raphidiopsis curvispora. Next base: position 1,063,565 of record NZ_CP060822.1, on the reverse strand, counting down.
AACTTTTGGGAAAGGGTAAAACAAGCAAAAAACCAGGAGATTAAATTTTCTGATGTTATACCTACAGAAAAAATCCGTCGCACCAGTCGTCAATTGGGAACAATTGAAAAGATAGACTCAGACAGGAACATTATTCATATCAGACTAGAACAAGATCTGATAGAGTACATGGCAACTGAAAATTATCAATTGCCAACCAAGGGATACTTGTTTTTTGATGCTGCTGGTGATATTAAACAGATTCAACGTAAAGAAAAGGCATTAGAGCAGTTAAAACAAGGTCGTACTCAAAATCCCTATCTAGGAGATTTTCTGTTTGATGCTTCCCAAGCAAGACCAATTGAAAAAACCATCAAGCTCCAATCTCAGGATTTATTATTACCTGCGGCCAATCCTGGACAAAAAGCTTCCGTGGAAAAGGTGCTTTCTGCTGAGGATTTAGTCCTGATTCAGGGTCCTCCCGGAACTGGTAAAACCACGGTGATAGCGGAAATTTGCTATCAAGTAGCTTTGCGTGGTGGTCGTACCTTAATTACCTCCCAAGCTAATTTGGCAGTTGACAACGCGTTAAGTCGGCTAGTACATAGTCCAGCTATTCGTGCGGTGAGAAAGGGAAAAGCGGAAAAGGTAGGAGAGGAAGGACAACCATTTCTGGAAGACCAAGTAATTGGAAGATGGCTAGAAAATACTGCCCATGACTGTGAAAATAATCTTTATCAGCGTTGGGAAAATATCCAGGTTCTTCAGGGGTTACTGAGAAATTATGAACGGTTCAGGGAGTATTACAATTCAATAAAGCAGTTTAACCACCAACAGCAAAAATTAAAAACAGAAAAAAGCACGCTAGAGAGTATTTGGGAAGAAGAAGAAAGGGTGTACAGCCAATTAATTCAGGATAAACAGGATATGGAATCCCTAATAGTTGATTTAGAGAATATTCTCAATCAACCCAAGAGGACTAAAAATATTAGTAGTCATAATTTGGAACTCAGGAAAACATTATCACGAATAAGAATCCATGGGGTGGAAAATAATCTATCCAGTAATCTATCAAAAAGTTTCCAAAAAAAAGTGGCTCAAGCTAAAAATTATATGGAGCAGTTAGGAATTAGTTGTCCTGAAGATGATATGTTTAGCTTATCTCTATGGTTACAGGAAAATATAGCTAAGGAAATTGACGGATTCCAAGCCACATTTAGTTATGCTTATGATGGGACCATGGCTATGGCCGACTTGGTGAAAATGGTCAAGGTTTTTCATAAGCATTCTGGAACTTTACAACAATTACAAAAGCAATTACCCCACCGGGATCACAATCTGGGGAAAACTGCACAAACAAGCATCAAAAACTGGGAGAATCGTCAGCGAGAGATTAACTATATTATTGATGCTATTCAAGAATGGAAAAAGAATGCTCCCGCCCATATTTATGACTTGGTGGTTAATGGACAAACCTCTGATCTATTGCTGACCGAAGAAATGCTCAATCTACCTTTAGGACTATTAATGTTTGCCCATCAGTTGCAGTTGCCAATACTCCCTAAAAATTGTCAAATAAAACAACCAGAATGGCAAGCTTTAATCAAAGCCATGTCCTATGAAATTACTGCTAAATGCTCTAATGTCAAGGGAAAACAGTATTATTTTAGTGAGTTTATACAACAACATTTTAGTCAACACTTCCTGCTTTTACAAAAAGGCGATCGCCAAAAATGGCAAGGGATCTATCAACAGTTTAAGAAGTATCAATTTTTGGGTAACAAACAAAGGCAAATTCTAGTTGAAAACACTCAATCCTGGTTATTAGAACTAGAACAGACCTACAGTAGGGACAAATCCAATAGCTCTCAAGCTACAGCCCATTATAATTATATTACTCAAGAATTAATAGATGTGGTTCTGACCAATTCCCGGCAATGCATTCTCAAACTAAAAAAAGAAACGGAGGCACAAATAAATAATTTAAATAATTTAGATAATTTAAGAAATAACTTGCCCAAAGAAGAATCACGGGAAATTATAGACCAGCAGAAAGTTAATTCGGAACAACTTGCCAAAGCTCAAGCTATGGTAGATAAATCTAAGGAGAATGTAAAAAATCAGCTAGAACAAGTTGTGGTAATTTTAAAACAACTATATAAGCAGAAAAATTTGCCCCCGAAATTAAAAAATATTACCCAAGAATGTCTAGCCAAACCAGCAACTATTTGGGAAAGGGAGCCAGAATTTACCCAGCAGGTTAACCTGTGGGAAAATTCCATCACCAATCTAGACAATTTGCAGTCGGGATTAAATCCTGTAGACCTATTAGCCAAAATTCAAGAAGGATTGCCAGAAGAATTAATCAAAATTACCCAAAACTGTGAAATATCATGGCGTAAACTAGAGAAAGTAAAAGACCAATTAAAAGAAATAGCCACAAAATTAGCAACTGATATACCCCACGATTTAATCAAAGAAATAAAGTGGTGGGATATTCATTTACAAGATCTACCAGATAAACTAAAACCCAAAACTCCAGAAACAGATTTATTAAATTTAGATTTTCTAGATCAGATAAAAACAAGATTTGATATTTGGTACCAGGAACTAGAAACTCAACAAAATTATCTAGGTAAATATCAACAATTTATCCAAGATTGGGTAGCCAAACTGCGTCAACCCTCTGAGAGAGACAGCAACGATTTACGACAAATTTATTTGGATAATGCCAACGTTGTTGGTATTACTTGCGTGCAAGCTGCAAATTACAACTTCTCAGAAGAGTTCAAATATTTTGATGTTGTGATTATTGATGAGGTGAGTAAATGCACACCACCGGAATTACTTATTCCCGCATTAAAAGCGAAAAAATTAGTTATGGTGGGAGACCATCGCCAACTACCACCCATGATTGATAGCAATACGGTTGAGGAAGTTGCTCAAACAATGGAAAACTCCAGAGAAGAAATTAGATTTCTGGAGGAATCCTTATTTAAATTCCAGTTTGAAAAAGCAGATGATAGCATTAAGCAAATGCTAAATACCCAATATCGAATGCACCCTACTATTATGGGAGCAATTAATCAGTTTTATCATGGGAAATTGGAATGTGGTATCTTAGAAGCTGATATCAAACGGGCCCACAACTTAGCAGGAACTCTACTGCGACCAAAAGACCATTTAATTTGGGTAAAAATGCCCAAAGAAAAGAAGTTTCAAGAACAACAGCTAGGCACATCTTTTTTTAATATGGCGGAAATAGACGTGATCCAAAAAATCTGTCAACAATTTGAAGATAATTGGTGGGAAAAGATAGCCAATGGAAAACCCAAGAAGGAAATAGCCGTAATCACATTTTATGGAGCTCAGTTACGAAAAATTGAAGAGCGTCTAACTCCAGAACTTTTTCCTTCATTACATATCAGAACCGGAACGGTAGATAGGTTTCAAGGGATGGAAAGACCCGTGGTTATTGTGAGTATGGTAAGAAATAATGAGCGAGGAGATGTGGGCTTTGCCAAAAAACCAGAACGGGTTAACGTCGCTTTTTCTCGCGCTCAGGAATTACTAATAATTGTTGGATGTCATGATTTATTTACCAAAAATCTCGGTGTAGTTGGTGGTATGTATTCACAGGTCTCAAATATTGTTCGTCGTCATGGAGGTTTTTTTGATGTTTCCCGCTTCTTTGAATAAAAATATTGATCCCTATCTGAAAACCATGGTCGGCGAAATTGAAATTAAAAATCCCAATTTGTCGGTTTTTGCTGCTCGTCAATTTCGCTATAGTTTGTATCAAAATTCCCTAGATTTAACCATTAAGGAATCTCGCCCATTTAATGTTTTAGAGGAGTTTATTATTCGTGCAGCAATAGAATTTAAACCCGCACCAACACCAGATGAGTTGGCAGCAATTTTGGCTCTAGATCCTGTATTCGTCCACAGTACAATTTCTATTCTTCAATCACTACAAACTTTGGCATTTCAAACCCCAATCACGGTTACTCAGGAAGGTAGATTATTCTATGAAAAAGGAACTGTTCCTCAACCAGCTTATGATGTACACATTTACGCTAATACAGATATCCTAGAGGGTAAATTTACTCTGACGACGGAAGCTTTTAATCATGACGTGCCCAGGCATTTACCAGACTTGTCCTTGTTGCTCAACTTGCAAGATGGCAATTTGGACATTTCTGCATTAACCTTAACAGACATACAAGAAATTATTCAAAATTCCCATTTGTCATTTCATTTACCAGAGATGGGGAAAATAGTCACGGGTTTTAGAATATTACCACCAACTCAAATGATTTGGAAGTTAGTATCACTGTTTGTGATGTTTGACGTTACAGAGCATAAGTTTCAGATACAGATTCGTAGTGGTAAGCGAATTTTGCCAGCAGCATCCACTAGGGTTGGCTATTTTTTAGATGAAGGTAGAATTTCTCTGTCAGAATTATGTGATTTACCTCAAGAAACGATTAACTTTCTCTTGGATGACAAAAATCGTCAAGTTTGATACAATTTATTTAAATTAGAAGAGCCAAGGAGCAAAATAACGTGGTCTTAACAAAAGGCTTTGAAATTGAAATCTATACCGGTACGTCTGAGGGTGATATTGTCGGTCTCTCCGATCGTATTGTTTCAGAACTACAAGGTTTTATGCGAGAACCAGATAGTCGTAATGTAGAATATATTACTCCCCCGTCCACTAGCTATGAATATCAGTTGTGTAACCTCTTGCTTCCTCGACAACGCTTAAGAAATTATTTAGATAATTTGTCTAACTTGGATAAATTAAATAATAAATATACGCTAATTCCGGGAAGTACCTTATCCCTTGGAGGTGGTGATCGATTTTATCGCTCTGATCTTACTAACCCATATCATGATTACATTGAGCAAACCTACGGCACAAAGGTGGTAACTGCTAGTGTGCATATTAATGTTGGTATACCAGATCCAGAAGTTTTGATGCGAGCTTGTCGAGTTATTCGTTTAGAAGCTCCTCTATTTTTAGCACTGAGTGCTTCATCACCCTTTTTAAATGGTCAAGCTACTGGCTATCATTCCACGCGATGGGGACTATTCCCTCAAACTCCCAATTATGTACCTCTATTTACCAGTCATACACATCATGTCAAGTGGGTAGAATCCCAGTTAGAAGCAGGTACTATGAGGAATGTGCGACATTTATGGACATCCGTTAGACCTAATGGCGATCGCCGTCCGTATAATTTGAACCGATTGGAATTGAGAATTTGTGACTTAGTAACAGATCCCATTTCTTTGTTAGCAATTACTTCTTTACTAGAGGCAAGACTGTTACAAATAATAGAGAATGATAACATAGATCCACTCAAACAGAGTAACTTTTCATTAGATGATTTAATTAATCTAACAAATAAAAACGAAATGTCAGCAGCCAAATTCAGTTTAGACGCTAAGTTACAGCACTGGCAAGATGGCAGTGTTATTATAGCCAGAGAATGGATTAGCCAGGTATATGAACAAGTGTGGAAAATAGCCAAACAAGAGGGATTTAGTTGTTTTCTCTCCCCCCTAAAGAAAATACTCCGGGAAGGTAACGAAGCCCAGCAGTGGCTACAATTACACAAAGTGGGAATAGACATTCACCAAGTCATCAAACAAGCGGTAGTTAGTACTCACGAACGGGAAAAAGAACTAGAAAGCAAGTTATTGTGTTCCTCCGCAATTGCTTAAAAGTTGCCAGGTATAAGAAAAACCTATAGGTTATCCCAACTGTTCCCATCTAAACCTGTTTTTGACCATTTAAAACCCTGTTTTTGATTTTATGCCTCAGGTAGTTTTAATTAACCCACAAATTCCCCCCAATACAGGCAATATTGCCCGCACCTGCGCTGCTACGGCCACCGAACTGCATTTAGTTGGCCCTTTAGGATTTGAAATCACTGACCGCTACCTCAAAAGAGCAGGGTTAGATTATTGGCCCCATGTAAAACTTAACTACCATGAATCATATCATACATTCCTGAGAGTCCATCAGCAAAGAGGGGGTAGACTCCTAGGCTTCAGCGTCAGGGGCAATATTAGCTATATTCAGTACGAATTTCATCCTGATGACTGGTTATTGTTTGGCAGTGAAACAACGGGTATACCAGAAAATATTCTCGATATTTGTGACTCTACCCTCTACATTCCTATGGATCAACCTGGCGTTCGCAGCTTAAATCTATCAGTTAGCGTAGCTGTAGCCTTATTTGAGTCACGACGACAGTTAGGATATTTAAGGTAAAATGAAAGCATGACCAAAAGGCCACTTTCCACTGCACAGTAATATGTAGCAGTAATAACATATAAGAAATTTATATAGCAAATTTAGTGCACTTGTTGATTTCTAGATTTTAGCCTATTCAGAGGATTTTTTCTCCACAGTAAAATTGTCGAAAGCAAGTACCATCAAGTCTTTTAGGGGATTGTGACATGAGACACAGTTTATCTGGTGGGGAAACTAGTAAAAACTTGTACGGTTGTTTTTTAGAGAACAAGGACATAAAGTTTGATATTGGTAAAACGGATAGGAATAAAAAACCAGGTATTAAGGATGTAAAGAGGATGGTTTGTTGGTGACCCCAACCCAGTAAAGGTTAACCAAGATAGTAAACCGAACAATGACCATTATTTCCGGTTTCGATCTTAGTAACCCTAAGTACATAAACCGCCCGATTGCAACAATCTTGAATTTTGTGAGGTGTATTAACAGAGCAAACCAAGAAAAAAATTAAGATTTACTAACAACTATGAACTTGTCTAAATCAGAGAAACAGGTTAATCTTGGGTCAATATCTCTGGTAGGTGTGACTTGAATGTGATCTTGACTTATGGTTTGATGTAGTTCCAATTGTGAATTAACATCGGACATTTAAAAGAAAGGTCAAAATCAGTTAAGCGAAGTTTGATCATAGGAGGTCATCTTTGAATCGAGCATTAAACAAGAGGGTAAACGCTGTGGTTAAAAATAATTCTGACAGTTTCCAATTTGCCTTAAATGAGACAAATCAAAAGGGTAATTGCCGGGCAATACCACGAGCAGCCATGATTGGTTTAGCAATTTCTATGGGTGCCACCAGCCTTTTTGTCACCCAAAAAAGCGACCAAGCGCAGGCAGCAGCCCCGGTTGGCAGTGAAAAAGCAGCCTTCGTAGGTCCAGCTACGGTCGGAACCGATGTAGAAAAAATCACGGCAGAAAAATTGGATGTTCAAACTCCCACTTTAGCAAGCGTGCCTGAAAGTATTGAAGTGCCTACCGAGGTTGACAATACTGCTGATGACCAGCTAAGGGAACAACAAGAGTTTGCACTTAACCAGCTAAAAGAAAAATCGGAACGTTTAAAAACCAATTTGAATTCCTTGCCTCAAGAGGCACAAGAATCAAGTAGTGTCAACAATAACAACTTCCCAGAAGAAAAATCCTTCACAGCACTGACAACTCCCCAAGTTGTGGCTTCAACGGAAATTTCTGACTACAAGGTGAAGCCAGGTGACACCTTGATGGAAATTGCTGGTAGCTATGGGATCTCTGTGGGTGAGCTAATTCAGGCTAATGGTCTGAGCGATCCTCACGATTTGCAGGTCAATCAGAAACTGATTATTCCTCAGGTTAAGTCTGGGACCGGTCTACAGGAGCTACCTACTCCAACCAGTCCGGTTGCTATTCCACCCAAAAGAATTGCCCAAATTGCTATTTCTCCTTTAGTTCCCCCTGACCGGGAAGCTAATTTGCCCAATGCTGCTGAGTTGCCTTTGCCAGCGTCAGTGAGCAATGAGGGAGTTGCCATTGCAGTACCTCAGATCCCATCACCAAGCAGTGGATCTGCCATAAGCGTACCTGTGGTTGGCAAAAATCTCCCCCAAGTGCCTGAAGCTCGGTCAACTACCCCCAGTACACAGGGAATAGGTGGCTCTACAGATGGGTTTACCACGAGTGTGGCAATAGCCCCAAAAACAGTTCCAACTCAGTTAGAAAAGGTCACGCCAAACAACGATCGCATTCGTAGCTTACAAGCAGAAATTGAAAGACTACGCCAAAAGTATCGCGCTCAAAGATCTGGCATTACCCTGGCTAACTCTGGCAAAGTTGAGAATAGTTTATCCCCATTGGGACAAGGGAATATTGATCCGGTCAAAGTTTCACTAGGTGTTCAACCCAAGGCAGTGACAATTGCTGTACCTAGGCTAACGGAAGATGGTAATGTGTCTGTTAATTCTCAATTTGGTGTAGATGCGATCGCTCCCAATGATGAGCCTGTCAACCCTCAGTTTGTTCCTGGAAATACCAGAAGGAATCCTTCGGGTATTAGATTAAATGTGCCTCCCAGGAGGATGAACGCCCGGGATTCTCTGGGTAAATTGCGGGGTACAACCGTATCTCCAGCTTTACCTCCTTTGGCTGCAGTGGATATATATTTACCCAGAAATACAGAGGAAGAAAATAATAGTCCTGCTCTTACGGGTCACATTTGGCCTGCTAAAGGCGTTCTAACTTCCGGTTATGGTTGGCGCTGGGGTAGAATGCACAGAGGTATTGATATTGCCAATGGTGTGGGAACTCCAATTTACGCCTCTGCTCCAGGTCGAGTAGAAAGAGCAGGTTGGAATAATGGAGGTTATGGACTGTTGGTGGAAATACGCCATGAGGATGGCAGTATGACCCGTTATGCCCATAACAGCCGTATTTTAGTGCGGGTAGGTCAGGAAGTGCAACAGGGAGAAACCATTGCCGCCATGGGTAGCACTGGTTTTAGCACTGGTCCTCACACCCATTTTGAGATCCATCCCACAGGGAAAGGTGCGGTTAATCCCATCGCCTTTTTACCTTCTCAGGCACGTTTGTAATTATTTGGTTGATGTTTAACCACTTTGCTTGTTGGTTATTTAAGATAAGCTTATGGTTAAAAGCTGCCAATACCCAGCACGTCCTGATTATCCTGACCAAAATCTGCGGGATAATCAGGACCAAAAAATTTCTTTTGGGGAGTTGTCATGGAGGAAATACTGTGCTAGGATAGGTTAGACAAATAAAAAGTTAGGCTCAGTAGCTCAGTAGGTTAGAGCACGGGACTCATAAGCCTGGGGTCGTTGGTTCGAATCCGACCTGAGCCATTTGATATTGATAGTTCATAAGTTGTAGGGGGAAAGCACCGGGTATGAATCAGCTACCACCAATGCCATTGCCAGAAAGCCTTTGGGGTGAGGAGTGGTGTTTTGCAAGTGTTAGTGCTGGTGATATCCTGGAAGAGTTTGGCAGTCGTCCAATTCCATTTAGGAAAATTCCAGACTCATTTGTGCCAGCTAACCTAGATTTAGCTGGGACTGTTTCCATACCTGGAGTGGTGATTTATGGTGGTAAACAGTCTTTGCGTTTGGCAAGATGGTTAAATGAAAATAATCCAGTTAGTTTGAACTATATTGCTGGTGCCCCTGATGGATTGATTTTACAGTCTGGTTCCATGAATCGCTGGATAGTAGCAACTTTTACAGATATGGATGTGACAGCGGCCGCCAAAGTTTATCAACAACGCAAAAAAGTAAGTGGGGGAGTGCATTTTTTATTAGTGCAACCCGACAATTCAGGAATAACTTTCAGTGGTTTTTGGTTATTAAAAGATCACGTCTAAAAGTTACAAGGTATGGACAAAGCCATATTGGCAGAAAAGAGTTAAGTTTTATTGGTCTAAAAGGATAATTGGGTTCGGTTTTGTGGGATCCTTGATTTTGTGTGATGTAATTCAAAATATAGGTTTACAGATGGCAATTACAATTGACTCAGCTCGTGGGATTTTTCCACAAACTCTTTCCGCTGATGCAGTACCAGCTACAATCGCCCGATTTAAGCAGCTCAGTGCAGAAGATCAGCTAGCATGGATTTGGTTTGCCTATCTTGAAATGGGCAAGACCGTTACAATTGCCGCACCAGGAGCTGCTAGCATGCAGTTCGCAGAACCTACGTTGAATCAAATTCGTCAAATGTCTTTTCCTGAACAAACACAGGCTATGTGTGACTTGGCGAATAATGCCGACACCCCAATTTGCCGCACCTACGCAGCATGGTCTCCTAATATCAAGCTAGGATTTTGGAATCAACTGGGTGAGTGGATGGAACAGGGTATTGTTGCTCCGATTCCAGCGGGATACCAACTTTCTGCTAATGCAGCAGCAGTGTTACAAGCACTGAGGGAAATGGACCAGGGACAGCAAATTACAACCTTACGCAGTACGGTAGTGGACATGGGATTTGACCCAAACAAGTTGGGTGATTATACCAGAATATCTGAACCTGTTGTTGTCCCCACGGAAATGTCAAAGCGGACTCAAGTTACCATTGAAGGGGTAACTAACTCAACAGTGCTAAGTTACGTAAATAATTTGAATGCTAATGACTTTGGTGCCTTAATTGATCTATTTGCTCCTGATGGTGCCCTCCAACCTCCTTTTCAAAAACCTATAGTTGGCAGAGATGCCATTCTGAGATTTTTCAATGAGGAATGTCAAAATCTGACTCTGATTCCAGAAAGAGGAGTTTCTGAACCCGTAGAAGATGGTTATACTCAAATAAAGGTGACCGGTAAAGTGCAAACTCCCTGGTTTGGCGCGGCCGTGGGAATGAATATCGCTTGGCGATTCTTGCTTAATCCTCAAGGTAAGATCTTCTTTGTTGCAATTGACTTATTAGCTTCTCCCAAGGAACTGCTGAACTTGATGCGCTAAGGCAGTTTCTCAGCTTGTGTAAGTAGGGGTTAGCATTCCTGCTTGCACATCTTTGTATACTCACTTGCAATAGACGAGTTATAACGCCTACCTACTATTGGGTTCTGCTAAAGCTATATTTTGCTTGTGAATGGTTTTTAGCACTTTCTCCTGGGAAGTGATTTTTAATTTTGACAACTAATTTTGAGAACTAACAGTTAATATGGGGATAGTTCAAGTGAATGACATTGAGTGGTCTACAACAGAGAAGGAGTTAGCTCGGAAAGCTTTTGATCAAGCTTATAAACGAGAAATTAATGCCTTAATAGAAACGGTTCGTGAACAAGCTAGCACGATTACAAAACTGGATGAGATATGGCAGTTACACGATTTCCTAAGTGCAAGAAGGCATCAGATTGATGGCAAATACGACTATAGATACTCTGTGTTGATATTTGTTTTTGCCCAATTGGTCAGGGAAGGTTGGCTACATATTGAAGATCTAAAGGGGCTAGAAGTGGATAAGATAGCTAAAGTATCAGCTCTTACACGTATGTGATAGTTAGGGTGCACCAAGGGATTTTTAGTACAAATGTTTTCAAATGGAATTGTTCGCTGGTTTCTCAAACAGTCGTTTGACGACAGGTTTTGTGCTAAGCTAGAATTCAGGTCAATAACCGTGACAACGATCAAGGAATAAGTTTAACTTTTTCCTTCGTGGTCCAAAAATTTCCATAGTAAACGCAACCAAGTAAGCCAAGACCAATCCAAATCTCTAACAAAGGATCTCTTAAAAATCATAATGCCTGTGATTGAGAAAAAAAGAACTCGCGATCTCCCCCAAATTAACGAACGTATTCGTTTCCCAAAAATTCGAGTCATTGACAGTGAAGGTGCCCAATTGGGTATTATGGCACCATTGGAAGCTCTAAGACTAGCAGAAGAAAAAGAGCTAGACCTGGTCTTGCTCAGTGATAAAGCAGACCCACCGGTTTGTCGAATCATGGACTACGGGAAATATAAGTTTGAGCAAGAAAAAAAGGCGCGGGAAGCCCGGAAAAAGCAGCACACGGCTGATGTTAAGGAAGTAAAAATGCGCTACAAAATTGAAGAACACGACTATAATGTGCGTGTGAAGCAGGCGGAACGCTTTCTTAAAGATGGGGACAAGGTTAAAGCCACTGTAATGTTCCGGGGTCGAGAAATTCAGCACAGTGATTTAGCAGAGACCTTACTAAATCGTATGGCTACAGACCTAGAACCCTTTGGTGAGGTTCAACAAGCTCCTAAGAAAGAAGGGAGAAATATGATGATGCTCATTTCTCCTAAGAAATAAGATATGGGGTGGGGATTTCCCCCCCTTATCATTTATTTATTGGCTAAATATTGGTATACACCCCATCTGGTATTAACTTCTTGTTGAGCTTGTATCAACAATTTTTGGGCGATTTCCGGTTTAGTCTTGATTAAGATCTTAAACCGATTCTCCTGATACATAGATTTCTCCACCAGTTCGCTGGGAGCTTTCATATCTAATTGTAGGGGGTTTTTTCCCTCCTTTTGTAATCCAGGATTATAGCGATATAACAACCATCTACCAGACTCAACTAAGGCTTTTTGCTGTTGTAAACCATTAGTCATATCTATCCCGTGAGCAATACAATGACTATAGGCAATTATTAGGGATGGACCATCAAAAGCTTCTGCTTCTAAAAAGGCTTTTAATGTCTGCTCATCCCTAGCACCTAAAGCAACACTAGCAACATAAACATTATTATATGTCATAGCCATTAAACCCAAATCTTTCTTCCCTGCTGGTTTACCACTAGCAGCAAATTTTGCTACCGCAGCAGTGGGAGTAGCTTTGGAAGATTGACCCCCTGTGTTGGAATAAACTTCCGTATCCATGACTAAAATATTGACATTTTTACCACTGGCTAAAATATGATCAATGCCATGAAAATCAATATCATAAGCCCATCCATCACCTCCTACTATCCACACACTCTTTTTGACTAAATAATCAGCTAAAGATTGCAAATTCTGGATTTTTACTCCCAGGTTTTCTTCCTTGGTTTGTGCTAGGATTTCACTCAATCTCTGTTTGAGATGGGACACATTTTCCCTTTGTTCCCAAATATGTACCTCTGTTTTCTGACTATTTTGCAGTATGTCATTCACCAGGCGATCGCCTATGTGACCACGTAAATTTTGCAATAATTCCACTGCGAATTCTGTCTGTTTATCTATAGATAGGCGATAGCCAAAACCAAACTCCGCATTATCTTCAAATAAACTATTAGACCATGTAGGACCTCGACCCTCTTGGTTTTTAGTCCATGGAGTAGTGGGTAGATTACCGCCATAAATAGAAGAGCAACCGGTAGCATTAGCAATGAGAGCGCGGTCTCCAAATAATTGGGTGAGTAATTTCAAATATGGAGTTTCTCCGCATCCTGCACAAGCTCCAGAGAATTCAAATAATGGTTCTTGCAATTGTTGTTGACGAATTTGGTTTAATTTCAACTTTCTGCGGTCAGGATTGGGTAAATTCAAAAAGAATTCCCAATTTTCTTTTTCCAGCGCTCTCAAAGGTATTTGAGGTTGCATATTCAAAGCCTTCTTTGTGGGTTCTGCTTTATTTTTGGCAGGACAAATATTCACACACAAACTACAACCTGTACAGTCTTCAGGTGCAATTTGAATAGTAAATTTTTGCCCAGCAAAACTTTTGTCTTTAGCATCCGTGGACTTGAAAGTTGCTGGTGCATTTAGCAATTGCTGTGGTGCATAAGTTTTGGCACGAATGGTAGCATGGGGACAGACCATGACACACTTTCCGCATTGGACACAAACATCTTCATCCCAAACGGGAATTTCCTCCGCGATATTACGTTTTTCCCACTTTGCGGTACCGGTGGGGAAAGTTCCGTCAGCAGGTAAAGCACTCACAGGTAAATCATCCCCTTCCCACACCATGATTTTGTTCAGAACTCCCTGGAAAAATTCCGGTTTACCCATGGATGATTGGTAATTCTCCGGGTTATCTTCCCTCTGCACAATTTCTACTGCAGGAATTACCACCTGATGAAGATTTGCTAGGGTATTATCAACCGCTTGCAAATTCATTTTCACCACATCATTACCTTTTTTGGCATAGGTTTTTTCAATGGACTGTTTAATTTTAGCAATAGCTTCCACCTCTGGTAATATCCCCGCCAACTTAAAGAAGCACACCTGCATAATAGTATTAATCCTTCTTCCCATACCACTGTTTTTAGCTACTAGATTGGCATTAATAGCATAAACTTTCAGGTGTTTATCAAGAATTTGCCGTTGCACTTTCCTAGGTAAATATTGCCAGACTTGCTCTGGTTGATAGGGACTGTTGAGTAACAATACTCCACCAGCAGCAGCGTTTTTTAGGATATCAATATTTTCCAGAAACCCCCAATGATGACAACCAATAAAATTCGCTTGATTAATCAGATAGGTAGAGCGAATTTTGTCCATGCCAAAACGTAAATGAGAAACGGTCATAGAACCAGATTTTTTAGAGTCATACACAAAATAAGCCTGAGCATTATTTTCTGTCCCCTCGGCAATAATTTTAATAGAGTTTTTATTAGCACCAACTGTACCATCCGAACCCAAACCATAAAACATGGTCCGCACCACAGTATCTGGTTCAGTAGAAAAACTAGGATCAAAACCGAGAGAAGTGAAAGTCACATCATCCTTAATTCCGATGGTAAAATGATTTTTCGGTTTGGGCTGAGTCAGGTTTTCAAAAACTGCCTTGACCATTGCTGGAGTAAATTCTTTAGAGGATAAGCCATATCTTCCACCAACAATTTTAGGAAATGAGGATTTTTTCCAGCCTTCGTGAATAGCAGTGACTACCTGTAAATATAAAGGTTCTCCCACAGTTCCTGGTTCTTTGGTTCTATCCAAAACAGCAATGGACTTTACACTATTCGGTAGAGCTTCAATAAATCTGCCCACATCAAAAGGCTGAAAAAGTCTGACTTTGACAACACCTAATTTTTCTCCTTGTTGATTGAGATAATCAACAGTTTCATGAACCGTTTCGCAACCAGAACCCATGAGAACAATTACTTGTTGGGCTTGAGGATGACCATAATATTCATATAATTTGTAATGTCTCCCCGTCTTTTGGGCAAACCTATTCATGATCCTCTCCACAATTTCTGGACAGGTTTGATAATAGGGGTTAGCACCTTCACGGGACTGAAAATAAACATCTGGATTTTGTGCTGTCCCTCTTAACACTGGTTGGTCGGGAGTTAAACACCTTTGACGATGGGATAATACTAAATCTATAGGTAGGAATTCTCGTAAAATTTCATCGGATAATAACTCAATTTTTTGCACCTCATGGGAAGTTCTAAACCCATCAAAGAAATGTAAAAAGGGAACTCTAGCTTGTAAAGTTGCCACCTGAGAAATCAGAGCAAAATCATGGCTTTCTTGTACAGAAGCTGAACACAGTAAGGCAAAACCAGTAGTTCTAGCTGCCATGACATCACTATGATCTCCAAAAATAGATAGAGCATGGGTAGCCAAAGAACGAGCAGAAACATGAAGAACAAAACTAGTTAATTCCCCCGCAATTTTAAACAAATTGGGAATCATTAATAATAAACCCTGGGAAGCAGTAAAAGTTGTACTTAAAGACCCTGTTTGTAAGGCACCGTGTACAGCAGCAGCTGCACCACCCTCACTTTGCATTTGAGTCACCTGGGGAACTGTCCCCCATAAATTGGGTTTATTTTCTGCCATCCACCCATCAGCCCATTCACCCATATTTGATGATGGAGTAATTGGATAAATAGCAATCACCTCATTTAATTTATATGCCACCCGTGCTACTGCTTCATTACCATCAATTGCAGCAAATGATTTAGTCATGATTTTTCTTCCTGTCTATATTTTTTGGTAATTTACCCAGAGAAGCCCAAAAAATATCAGAATCGTAACCACATTATAAACCAAACCTCCCCCAATAATCAATTCTCTCTTATCTTCCTCTTCTCCCCCTTTTGGCAAGAATTAAGCTAAGATATAGGGGAAGACTTCATAACTTGATAAAAAGATAAACCATGCTGGAGAACCTGCAAACCCAAATTTATCATCTGGAACAATTCGCTAACATCCTAGTTGCTCAACAACTAAGTCATCTAACAATCATTAGTATTGCCATCATCTTTCTTGCTGGGTTGTTAACGAGTTTAACTCCCTGTATGTTATCTATGCTGCCTATTACCATTGGTTATATTGGAGGATATGAAGCTAAAAGTAGATTACAAGCTGCTGCACAATCTACCTGGTTCGCACTAGGACTAGCAACCACATTAGCAGGTCTAGGGATCCTAGCTGGTTTGATAGGAAGGGTTTATGGTCAGGTAGGAATGGGACTACCAATCATTGTGAGTATTTTAGCGATTATTATGGGTTTAAACCTACTGGAAGCTCTACCCTTACAATTTCCATCCTGGGGTGAAACCAATTGGATTTCCAATGACATGCCATCTGGGGTTCGTTCTTATTGTATTGGATTAACCTTCGGGTTAGTTGCTTCCCCCTGTAGCACCCCTGTACTGGCCAGTTTATTAGGTTGGGTTGCCAACAGTCAAGATTTCCTATTGGGGGGGTTTTTACTACTAGCATATACAGCTGGATATGTAACACCACTAATTTTAGCGGGTACTTTTACTGCTAGCATTAAAAAATTGCTGGAATTTCGTCAGTGGTCGGGTTGGATAAACCCGGTTAGTGGTGTATTATTAGTAGGTTTTGGAGTTTTTTCCTTGCTTTCTCGATTACCTATTGGTATTTATTAGTATCACTCTTGATTAATGTAAACCTCAAACCTTTCAGCAATGACACTCGATTCTTCATCTCCAGAATTTAACTTAGTTTCCCTTCCGATTCGTTTTATAAGAAAGGAAATTTTACCCGTACTTACCGATTTGAAATTAGCAATTGTTTTATTATTAGTCATTGCTGTTTTTAGTGTTAGTGGGACCGTGATCGAACAGGGACAAACTCCTGCTTTTTATCAGGCCAATTATCCTGAACATCCAGCTTTATTTGGTTTTCTTAGTTGGAAGGTGATTCAGGTCGTAGGCTTAGATCATGTTTATCGCACTTGGTGGTTTTTGTCCTTATTAGTCTTGTTTGGTGCGAGTTTAACAACTTGTACTTTTACACGACAACTACCAGCCTTAAAAGCTGCTCAAAAGTGGCAATATTATGATGAACCAAGAAAGTTCAATAAACTAGCTCTTAGTGCTGAATTAGAAAATGTTAACTTAAATTCCATTACTTCCCTATTAAAGAAAAGCCAATATCAAATTTTCCAGCAAGAGGAAAGCAATCATCTACTTTATGCTCGTAAGGGGATAATTGGTAAGATGGGTCCTATTGTTGTACATATTGGAATTGTGATGATATTGCTAGGGGGAATATGGGGCGCAATGACGGGCTTTATGGCCCAGGAAATGATTACCTCCGGTGACACCTTCCAGGTGAAAAATATCATTGATGCGGGAGCTTGGTCTTCTCAGGATGTGTTAAAAAACTGGTCTGTTAAAGTTAACAGATTTTGGATTGATTATACTCCCAAAGGGGGAATTGACCAATTTTACTCCGATCTATCAGTTTTAAATGACCAAGGTGAAGAAGTTAACCATGAAAATATTTATGTTAATAAACCATTACGCTATCATGGTGTAGTCTTCTATCAAACAGATTGGGGAATTGCTGGGGTTAAAGTCAAAATTAATAACAGTCCCATTTTTCAATTACCCATGGCATTATTAAATACTAATGGCCAAGGTAGATTATGGGGAACCTGGATACCAACCAAACCAGATTTAAGTGCAGGGGTTTCCCTGTTAGCTAAGGATCTACAAGGTATGGTCTTAATCTATGATAATGAGGGAAAATTAGTTAATACCGTGCGTGCAGGAATGTCCATACCTGTGAACGGAGTGAATTTACAAATTCTTGAAGTTGTGGGTAGTACAGGTTTACAAATTAAATATGATCCGGGAATTCCTATTGTATATATAGGTTTTGCTCTATTAATGTTAGGAGTGGTGATGAGTTATTTTTCCCACTCTCAAATTTGGGCTTTACAACATGGTGATGTGCTATATGTAGGTGGAAAAACTAACCGGGCTCAAGTCACCTTTGAAAGGGAAGTCCTAGAAATTTTAGACCAGCTTGCTCAAACAGCAAAGAAATAATTTTTTTAGGAGTGAGGATGCTAATTGAGTGGTACATTTAATAAATGCAATACTACTCAATTTTGTATGTATGGGTACATATTCTATAGATCAAGCAAGTATTCAACCATTAGTTACCATTATTCATCAAGAATTATTACCCCAGTTAGCTCTGGAAAGTGTGCACCCCCACAATCCAGCAGTGGTTCATCATTTACCACATCCCTGGGAGCTAATAGGTACGGGTAACTATGCAGCAGTGGTTTGTCATCCTGATTTTCCTGATATGGTGGTCAAGATTTACGCTCCTGGTCGTCCCGGATTTGATGAAGAATTAGAGGTTTATAAACGTATAGGTACTCATCCAGCCTATTCACAATGTTTTTATGCTTGCAATGGTCTATTAGTTTTAAAAAGACTATTTGGCGTAACCCTCTATGATTGTTTAAATCGGGGATTACCCATTCCTCCCAGGGTGATTAAAGATATTGATCGAGCTTTGGATTATGCACGTAGTCGAGGTCTTTTTCCCCATGATGTTCATGGTAAAAATGTCATGATGTTTGAGGGGAGAGGTTTAGTGGTAGACATTTCTGATTTTCTCCATGAGGATAAATGTTCCAAATGGGAGGATTTAAAAAAGGCTTATTATTTAATATATCTACCAATTTTTTATCCTTTTAAATTACGAGTACCCTATTCTTTACTCAATAAGATTCGTCAGTCCTATCGTTTTATCACTTCCCTTTCCGGTAGAACTCTACCATGGTTGAAGAAATTAATTAGGCAAAAATTTAATATCTAGTTAAATCTGGGTAGGTTTTTGGATTACCTTCCCATGACCACCACTATATTTTTGATATTATGTTGGTCTAGTGTAAATCTTTGGGTATTATTCGTGACTGAACAACCACAAAAGCATAAACCATCCCGTTCCTTTGCTGGTATTGCTGGTATAGTTGCTGCTGCGACTTTAATTAGTAAAATATTCGGTTTAATTAGACAACAAGCCATAGCAGCTGCTTTTGGTGTAGGTGCTGCTGCTACTGCTTATAGTTACGCTTATATTATTCCTGGATTTTTATTGATTTTACTCGGTGGGGTAAACGGTCCTTTACATAGTGCCCTTATCAGTGTGTTAGCCAAACGCAAACAAGAAGAAGCAGCTCCTATTGTAGAAACAGTAACGACCCTAGTTAGCGGATTATTATTAATAGTAACAGTCGCCCAAATTTTTTTAGCGGAACCCTTAATTGATCTTGTTGGTTATGGATTAGATATAAAAACCAGAGAAATTGCTGTTCGTCAGCTACAAATCATGTCACCAATGGCCTTATTTTCTGGTTTAATAGGTCTTGGTTTTGGCACCTTGAATGCAGCCAATCAATATTGGCTATTATCAATTAGTCCCCTATTATCCAGTATTACAGTAGTGATTGGTATTGGTATTTTGGCTTTAGAATATGGTAAACAAATAATTCAGCCAGAATTTGCATTTATTGGAGGGATGGTATTAGCTTGGGGGACTTTAATTGGCGCAATTTTACAATGGTCCGTACAATTAATTTTCCAGTGGAGGTTAGGTTTAGGAAAATTAAAACTGAGGTTTGATTTTAAATCTCCTGCAGTTCAAGAAGTAATTAAAATAATGATTCCTGCTACTATTTCTTCTGGTATGATGCCAATTAACGTAGCGACCGACTTATTTTTTGCCAGTCCCATCAAAGGTGCAGCAGCAGCTTTCAACTATGCTAATTTACTAGTTCAAACACCACTGGGAATTATTTCCAATATTATCTTACTTCCCCTCTTACCAATGTTCGCCAAGTTAGCTGAACCACAATCTTGGCCAGATCTAAAATTACGCATTCGTCAGGGGATTATATTAACTGCTGTGACCATGCTACCTTTAGGTGGTTTAATGATAGGTTTATCCACACCCATTGTTCAGGTAGTCTATCAACGGGGTGCATTTAATCAAGAAGCTACCGAGTTAGTTGCTTCCCTATTAATAGCCTATGGAATAGGAATGTTTGCCTATTTGGGGAGAGATGTTTTAGTTAGGGTATTTTACGCTTTAGGTGATGGACAAACTCCGTTCAAAATTAGCACGTTTAATATTTTCTTGAATGTAGTTTTGGATTTTGTGCTTGTGAAACCTTTTGGGGCTCCTGGTTTAGTTTTAGCCACAGTGGGTGTTAATTGTAGTTCTATGTTAATGTTATTGTGGTTGTTAAACCGTAAACTCAATGGTTTACCCTTAGGAGAATGGACCTTGCCCATTTTGGGGTTAACTTTTGGCAGTATGGTTGCTGGTGTTAGTAGTTATCAAACCTTTGTTAATTGTCAACTGGTAATAGCCAGTCAAAATTTAGTAGTTTTGATTCTTGAATTGTCCGTTGCTGCTATTGTGGGAATTGCTATATTTGCCATGATTGTGGGGACAATGAAAATACCAGAAGTCAATGTTTTTGTAACCAAAATGAAACAGAAGTTTTTGAGGATATCCAGATGAAATTAATTTCTGAACCCTCGGTTCCAATTAAAATTCAGAGAATGAAACAAAGAGTTAGATGGCGACATCCAGCTATTTTGGAGCATAATATTGACCAAACCGTGATGACATTCGATGATCAAGGTAGGGAAAAAAATCAAGAATTTTCCTTTATGGTTATGGGTGACAGTGGGACGAAATCAAATTATGGATCCCATCCGCAACGTCAAGTAACTGAAATGATGTTAAATCATCTTGATGATTGTCGTTTTATTCTACATACCGGAGATGTGGTTTATGTTGTAGGTTCTCGTGAATATTATCCAGCCAATTTCATTCAACCTTACCGGGAATTTTTACTTGGTGGAGAGAATCCAGAAAACATAGCTTATAATCACATGACCTTTAAGTTGCCCATATTACCAGTTCTCGGCAATCATGATTATTATGATGTACCTTTATTATATCGTTTGATTACAGGTTCAACCTTACCTCTACGACAAATGTTACGTTATAAAGATATTGAAATTGGTTGGCATGGTTCCAACCAAGGAGATACTTACGCCAGAGCTTTTATTGATTATCTAGCTGCTATTGGTTCCTCTGATTTGGTAGCTCACCTAAATAAATATTATACTGGGAAAGTTAATACAGGTAGATGCTTAAATTACCAACCAGGTGAATTTACGAGGTTACCCAATAGATACTATAGTTTTAATTATGGGGGAATAGATTTTTTTGCCTTGGATTCTAACACTTTTAATACTCCAGAACCTTTACCAAAAAGTCGAGCCCAGGATATTCGTCAAAAATTGTGGGAAAGTCGTCGCTCTTTGGAGCGGGAGGAGTTAGAAATTTTAGCGGTATATGAGAAGTTAGACTCAAAAAATCCGCGAGAATCAGATCTTCTAGCAGATTTAGCGGGTAAATTGGATCAATTAAATGAAGTCAAACTTGATATTGAGAAACAATTAGAAAATCACACTAATGCGGATACAGATTTTGAGCAACTGGAATGGTTAAGGGATAGATTAATTGCATCCTGGCAAGATTTAAATGTTAGGGGAAGGGTGTTATTTTTTCATCATCCTCCCTACGTTACAGAAGCAACCAAATGGCAACAGGGACAAACTTTAGCAGTTCGCCATCGATTAAGGGAGGTATTGGAACAGATAAGGGTAGCTTTAGGAAATATGGGGAGAGAAATAACTGGGGGAAGACCCTTGGTAGATCTGGTGTTTAATGGTCACGCCCACTGTTTGGAGTTTTTAAAAACTACAGACACTGGATATGGAGATTCTGGTATTAACTATATTGTCTGTGGTGGTAGTGGTCGTCGTCCTCGTCGTCAGCGAGAGGAAGGAACTGAGTTGTTAGAGGATTTTAGCGAGCATGATAGTGCCCACACGCGAAAAGTTGCCAATTCTTTGTTGTATGTGGGACGTACCGGTTATGATTTAGAGACGAGAAAACCCTATTCTTGTGTGCGTGTGGATGTTAAAGCTGGTATTCCTCCTCAATTTGTAATTACACCACTGGTAACGGAATTAATTGAGGGAAAATGGTGTAACAAGCAATTGGATGCCATAATTGTATAGTTTTAATAACTTTATCAAGTTGGGAGATCTTGGGGAATGAAACTGGCTTTTTGGCTCAGGTTATCCCATATTATCCAGTTTAAATTCTCTTCTGGTTCTACCGCACTGGTGGTAACTTTAAAATATAACTTCTCTCCTCCTTTCAATTGAACCGCAAAATCACCCTTTTGTGCATAAACCACGATAAATCCTCTTTCCCGTAAACAGTACATTGCCCAATTTTTTAAAGATTGTTTGTAGGGTTCATGGGGAATTGGTGGACTGGTAATTACGTCATTAATCACTCTTAAAACTTTCTCCATTTTTACTCACTTGATAAAATAAATATCAAAATTTATTATCCCATACATATCTCATCAGTTTGGATTTGAGCCAAAACTCTGCTTAAATACTGGGTTAAGGTAAAAGCATCAACTCCTAACTCTGTTCTCTCCTTTGCTGCTAAAATACCAGCTTGAGAGTGCCACCAAACTGCTGTTGCTACCACATCCTCCATATTAACTTGTCTGTTAACCACCTGTCCTAAAATCCCCCCCATTAGTCCAGTTAATACATCACCACTACCACCCCGAGCTAAAGCTGGTGTACTTTCAGAGTTTACCCAAGTAACCCCTTGCTCGTTAGCGATCGCAGTTCTTGCTCCTTTTAATAGAACTATGGCTCCAGTTTGTGATGCTGCTGTTTGCACTCCTTTGACCCTGTTTGTGATATCAATCTCGGGAAATAGGCGATGAAATTCTCCTCCATGGGGAGTGAGAATAGTAGGTTGATGGCGGTTTTTTAAACTAGTAATTGTGCCCAATTGTGCTAGAATGTTCAGAGCATCTGCATCCAGAATTAGCGGAACTTCACTTTTCATTACCTGCTCCACAATGGGAGTTACTTCCGTGGTTAATCCAGGTCCACAAGCAATAACAGTAAAGGAATTTAAAGTGGTTTCTCCAGGCAATTGTAAATGGGAAATTGCTCCATTATTTGTTTCTGGACAACCAATAATGAGAGCTTCTGGTAAGTGGGAAACTAATAAAGGTTTAATACTTTCTGGCACGGCAATAGATAACATGCCAATCCCAGATGCTCTTGCACCTAAACCAGTTAAAATTGCTCCCCCTGCATAGCGTTTAGAACCACAAATTAGTAACAGATGCCCGGATTTATATTTATGCAGGATGGGAGAAAGAGGTAGAGGCAAAGTATTAACCACTAGATTTTGGGTAATGCGTTTGATGGTGGGAATTTCCCCCAAAACGGCCTGAATATCAGCCAGAGGAATATCAAAATCAATTAACTCTGTTTCTCCCGTATATTGTATTGCTTGTTCTTGTAATAAACCCTGTTTCCACAAACCCAAACAAAAAGTGTGGGAGGCACAAATAGCAGTTCCTAAAACCGCTCCCGTATCGGTGTGTATGCCTGATGGTAAATCAATACTAAAAATTGGTTTGTTCCAGAGGTTAAGATGATTAATAGCCTCAGCAATGTTGCCAGTAATTTCTCTTTCTAAACCAAATCCAAATAACCCATCAACTAAAAAATCACAATCTGGCAATTCAGCTAGTTGAGAAAAACAAGGAATTCCTAAACTTTGGGCATAGTAAAAATGTTGGTTAGTTAACTCCTTCAGTTGACCAAAAGGTTGATAAATCCAAACATTATAACCACGAAAATGTAATTCCCTTCCCACCACCAAAGCATCACCACCATTATGACCAGGCCCAGCTAAAATACCAACGCTAGAACCTTTTAATGTCATAGATAAAAGGCGATCGCAAATGAGTCTACCTACTTTTTCCATCAAAGCTGGAATGGGCATTCCTGCAGCGAAAATCCTTGATTCCACATCCCGCATTTGAGCAGCAGTGACAACAAATATTTCTTTTAGATGCTTCAAATCCTGGTTATTCATTATGTCAAACGTCATCTCCCATAATATACCCTAGCATTACCATAACCCAGTCTTTTCAAATAGTTACTCCATTGCTCCGCTTGATAGCGGTCCTTAAATTTACCTAAAGCTACGTGAAATCCCCTGGGTTCACTTCTCATCAGAACATCAACTCTTCCTTGTACTTTGTGTCGAATTTGTTGCCAGATGGTTCGTAAATTCTCAGCACTTGTAGGAACAACCACATAATAAGAATCAGCATAGTAGTGGGCTTGTTTTGTCAGGTCAATGTTAGTAGAGTTGTCGGAAGAGTTTGCAGCACCACTATCATAACCCAAGTTGGATGTAGTGGTAGAGACAGAAGATGAGATTTGTCCTGGTGGGGAGACAACCATGACACGAATACCACTTACACCATTTAATTCTAAGTCTCTTACCCGTTCAGCAGCATAGTAGGATTCACTAAAAACACCTGACTGAATAACACTACGTCCACCAAAAGGGCGAATATAAGCATTACTATCAACTCGACGGACTTGTTGTAAAACATATTGACTATCACTTTCAACATAGACCACATATCTGTCCGAGTTTCTGCTAGCATAGCCACGGGTATCTAATTGAGAGAGAATAACCACCTCACCCTGACCCATAAACTCTGTAACAAGCGTTTTGGCTAAAGCTTGTTGGCACATTATCACTAAATTACTAGATGCTAACAAGAACAGCATAGATAAAGAGGTAGTACTATTTAAATTCGCCATATTTGTCATGTAGAGTGGGAGAATTTTAATAAATCAAACCAGATCTAAAAATCCAAAGGTAAAATAGCCCTAACTTCAACAGACTTTACCAAAAGATGAAGTTTTGCTTTAAATTTCTATCATTCATCATTTTAATCAGGATGGTCTTGGATTAAGCTTCTCCGGTCTAAAGACACCATAAACTTTGAGTCAACAACCGTCAACCACTAACGCAAAACCTGTGCTACCCTAGAAAGGTGTCTATTATGTTGTAAATCTCAAGTATGAAAAAGATTAATGATGAAAAAAGTTGTTGTTGGTCTTTCTGGTGGCGTTGACAGTTCCGTAGCAGCAGCCATTCTACACAATCAAGGCTATGATGTCATTGGTTTGACCCTTTGGTTAATGAAAGGGAAGGGTCAGTGCTGCTCCGAGGGTATGGTGGATGCAGCTACTATTTGCGAACAACTAAGTATTCCCCATGAAATTGTTGATATGCGGGATGTGTTCCAAACTAACATTGTGGATTATCTGGTTTCTGGTTACAGCGCGGGAATCACTCCTTTGCCCTGTTCCCAATGTAACAGAACTGTGAAATTTGGTCCCATGTTAGAATATGCAAGAGAAAAACTGGAATGTGATGCCATTGCTACTGGTCATTATGCCCGAATTGCTTACGACCATGGGAGTGAACGTTATCAGTTACTACGTGCCTTTGACCGCAACAAAGATCAATCCTACTTTTTATATGATTTATCCCAAGAACTACTAGCAGGTACTATCTTTCCCCTGGGAGAGTTAAATAAAAATGATACTCGTAAAATTGCCGCCGAATATGGCTTAAAAACCGCCGATAAACCCGAGAGCCAGGACTTGTGCTTAGTAGAGAGCAACGGTTCCATGCGGGCATTTCTAGACAAATATTTAGCCCCTAAACCTGGTGATATTGTGGACAGTAACGGCAAAATTTTGGGCACCCATGATGGTGTTCACCACTATACTATAGGACAGCGCAAAGGTTTGGGAATTGCCGCAGCTGAACCACTATATGTCATAAAGTTAGACACAGTTAACAATCTTGTCGTAGTAGGCGATCGCACAAAAGGTACAGATAAAGAGTGTGCAGTTGAGCGAGTAAACTGGGTATCCATGGCAGAACCCAGAGGTAGTATTCGTGGGGAAGTGCAAATACGTTACCGTTCTCAACCTGTACTGGCAACAATTATCCCTGGGGAAAAGGACTGTGTACAACTGGTATTTGATGAGCCCCAGTTCAGCATCACACCTGGACAAGCAGCGGTTTGGTATGAGGGAGATAAGGTATTAGGTGGGGGGATCATCAAAAATTAGTATCAATTAACCAGGTGTTGCCATCTTTCAACGCTCTATCTAAATACCGTACAGTCCATAAGCGGGCTATTTTATCTAAAGAACCAGTAGCAAGAGTTTGGCCATCTGGGCTAAAACTCACACTTGTAACTGTATCATCATAACCCTTAAATTCTTGAATCAGCTGACCCTTTAAGTCCCATAACCGGACTGTTTTATCAACAGAAGCGGTAGCAAGAGTTTGGCCATCAGGACTGAAAATCACATTTGTTATCCCACTATCATGACCCTTGAATTCCCGAATCAGATAACCCTTTAAATTCCATAAACGAGCTATTTTGTCAACTGAACCGGTAACAACAGTTTGGCCATCGGGACTGAAACTCACACTTGTAACCCCACCCTCATGACCTGGAAATTTTCCAAGGAGGTCACCCTGCAAGTTCCATAACCTAGCTATTTTGTCAGCACTACCAGTAGCTAGAGCTTGTCCATTGGGACTGAAACTGACACTTGTAACCCAGTCCTCATGACCTGGAAATTCTCTAAGGAGGTCACCGTGCAAGCTCCATAACCTGGCTATTTTGTCCCGGGAACCAGTAGCTAGGGTTTGGCCATTGGGACTGAAACTCAGACTTGTAACCCAGTCCTCATGACCTTGAAATTCCTGAATGTTTTCCCCCTGCAAATTCCACAACCGAGCTGTTTTATCAGCAGAACCGGTCCCTATAGTTTGTCCGTCTGGGCTGAAATTAACACTTGTGACTCGACTTTGATGACCTTTAAATTCTTGAATCAGACGACCTTCCCAGTTCCACAACCGAGCTGTGTTGTCTCGCGAACCAGTTGCAATAGTTTGACCATCTGGGCTAAAACTCACACTGGTGACCCAATCTTCATGACCCCTAATCTCCTGAATTTTGTGTCTATTTAACCCCCACAACCGAGCTGTTTTGTCCACAGAGGTGGTAGCGATGGTTTTACCATCGGGACTGAAACTCACACTGGTGACCCAGTTCTCGTGACCATGAAATTGTTGAATGGTTTCTCCCTGCAAGTTCCATAATCTAGCTGTTTTGTCCACAGAGGTGGTAGCGATGGTTTTACCATCGGGACTGAAACTCACACTGGTGACCCAGTTCTCGTGACCATGAAATTGTTGAATGGTCTCTCCCTGCAAGTTCCATAATCTAACTGTTTTGTCCACAGAGGTGGTAGCTAGGATTTGACCATCTGGACTAAAACTCACACTTGTAACCCAGTCCTCATGACCATGAAATTGCTGGATGTTTTCCCCCTGCAAATTCCATAACCGAGCTGTTCCATCCTCAGAACCAGTCCCTATGGTTTGGCCATCTGGACTAAAACACACACTTGTGATTCCACCTTCATGACCACGGAACTGCTGGATGTTTTTCCCCTGCAAATTCCATAATCTAGCTGTTCCATCCTCAGAACCAGTCCCTATGGTTTGGCCATCTGGACTAAAACACACACTTGTGATTCCACCTTCATGACCACGGAACTGCTGGATGTTTTTCCCCTGCAAATTCCATAATCTAGCTGTTCCATCCTCAGAACCAGTCCCTATGGTTTGGCCATCTGGACTAAAACACACACTTGTGATTCCACCTTCATGACCACGGAACTGCTGGATGTTTTCACCCCGCAAATTCCATAACCGAACTGTTTTGTCCCAGGAACCAGTCCCTATGGTTTGGCCATCTGGACTAAAACAGACACTTGTAATTCCACCTTCATGACCTTTGATGATGTTGCGATCGCTGATGGCGTCAAGAATAGTATTTAATGCATAAATGGGACGAACGGTTGGGTACTTATCCAGAGGATTGTTTTGAACTATGGATTTTAATAAGTTAGCATTACGTATAGCACTAACCAGGGATAGTAGAGGCTCAGATTGAAACTGATCTAAAGCAATTAATGCTTCTTCTTCCAGCTTAGTTACCAACTGAGCTTGCTCTTCAGCTTCCCTTTCTTGTCTAAGCTCTCCTTGAATTTTCTCTAATTGTGCTGATAACTGAGCATAATATGACCGTACATACTGCTGACGAATAAACTGCACTAAACAGTCATGAACCAGTTGGTATCTATCCCTAGGTGATTCTCGCAGTAGCCACACCAAACCTGAACCAACGAAAATCTTTAAGACCAAATCTAGTTTATCACTTTCCGCTGACAACTGTGTTATTATTTCTGCTTGAGTCTTTAAGGGTCTAGTTCCATTTTCCTCTGTGAGCAAGTATAAAACTAATTCAGCTGTTGACTCATTCTCAGGTCCGCAACTTTTAATCACATCCTGCAAGAATTTTTCTAGTAGTTTCTGTCTACCACCAAATTGTTCATATTGGTCTAAAGTATCAATTCCCTCCTTTTCTAATTGTGCACCAACAATTTGTAGCTCTAGGGGTCTAACCTCTCCCAAATCGTCCCCCAACTCTTCAACTAATTGGTCAATTAATTCCATCTGTAACTCAAATTGGTCTTTGACCATTAGAGTTTGAATAATCCTTTTAGCTACTGTTTTAGAGAAGTTACCTAAGTAGTAACGAATAGTTTTGTCAAGAATGTTATTATCAGTAACTCTTAAATCTACTAGTCTATCTATATCCAGTAAGTAATGTAAGTATTCCTCCCGCAGGGTAAGGATAATTTTAACAAAGGGAATATCTAGGGAAGAGCGTAACAATTGATAAAATGTTCTTTTTTCCTCTAGGTTATTGGTGACAAAGAAAAATTCTTCAAATTGGTCAAATATCAAAACCGTTAATAAATTTTTATCGCCACTGATATTTAATAGTTTAATAATTCTCTCCTGTGGAGATAATCCATTAAATGTTTCTATGGCTATAGTTGATTGTAACTTCTTCTCTAGTTTATTTAATAATTGCTCTGATAATTCTTCTAACCAATTTGTGTACTTCCGCAGAATAATAGGTAATACCTTTCTGTCATCAATAAGTTCCCGTTCCAGGATAGGAAGTAGCCCTCCCTGAATAATTGAGGTTTTACCCACTGCAAATTGTCCGTGAATCACGACTAATGGATGTTTATTGTCTGAGATTCTTTGCCACAACCTTTTGATATCTTCTTCCCTACCAAATGCCATGGGACGACTATTAGTACCATTAGTCCTGTTAATGATTGGGCGTTGGGGATTTAAATAGGATGATCCCAGGAATGCTCTTAACCCATACTGCTGTTCAACTTGTAGTTGCTCTTGTCGAATACAAAATGCCTCTAAGTAATTACCGTTATCAAAGTATAAACTGACCAAAGTTTTTAAAATCTCAATGTAGAGTTGGGGATCCTGGTGAGATTCGCTATGAGTTTTAGCGATATCTAAAGTTTTAATAGCCGCGCTGATTTCTCCTAAACCAATTTGGGAACGAGCAATCAATAATTGATATAAACCATCATCTGGTAAGATTATGTGGTCAACACTGGTTAAGATTTCTTGTGCATACTGTGCCTGCTTTTTAGCTTCTGACCATTGTTGATTTTCTAAAGCCGCTTCTGCCAAAAACCTGTGAATTTGAGCCAAACTTTTCACTTGGTTTTCTCCATTGTAGTAATTAGGTGTGCCAATAATACTACCCCAAGTTTCTAAATCTGGTGCAACCCTCAAAATTTTTCTCAGTATTTGATCATCTATCCAAATCAATAGGGGAAAGGTAAAGTTTTTTCTAAATTCTTCTCTAATTTGGTTAGAGAACTGTAAAATAGAGTCCAGGTTGTTAACAGTCTCCAGTCCAAAGACCATCAAAACTTCTGGATGTCTATCCAAGGTTAGGGATATATTATCATAGAGACTTATGGCGGAATGAGGTAGAGTAATCTCCTCAATTTTGTTGGGCGATCTTTCCCGCAGTTGTGCTGCCACTTGTTGGCGTAATTCAGCATCATTACAGTGCAAAAAAATCAGGCAAAATTGACCTTGGGAGAAATCAATTACTCGCAAGATGGTTTTGGTAGGTTCATAGTGATGATTGGGAATATTTTCTAGATCATTCATGGTGTTGGTCTCCGGGAAAATCCTGTTGATTCCACTAAAATTAGATTGTATTAAATGGGGAATAGCAAGTTGTGATAGTTAAAGGCGACAAATGCGGTTTTGAACAATTAATCCAGCATAGTCCAGTATAGTTTAGTTAGTGGTGCAACAGCAATGGAGAGGATAATGTACCTTGGGTTGAGGAACGAAACGCAACATCATCATCTATACGCGATCGCATTTGCTAAGAAGCTATGGAACCTTTACCTGTGAGTCTATGGTGCTAGGTAATATACTGGTTTAATCCTTTTGTTTTGGGGTGCGATCGCATCAAACAGCCATCCGTGGCAAAGGGATGGAAGTAATGCACGAGTGCAACGCGCACAACTTACCATTGTAGTTCACAAATTTTTGTAACGATACTTGACATTTCCGAGTTTGCATAGGTTATAATGACTGCCTGTTGAATAAAAGTTAAAAAAAGTTAAACAAAAATAGACCGTGATATCAGGTGTTAAAATAGTAAAATCAGCATTTTATAGGAGTCATAGTCATGATAATTGCAACTGCTAAAAAAATGACTTTTGAGAAATTTCTTAATTATGATGATGGGACAGATAATTTATATGAATTGGAAAATGGCGAATTAATTGTTATGCCTTCTGAAAGTGAAATAAATCAAAGAATAGCAATGTTCTTAGTTGCCTATTTTCTGAAGTTAGGTATTCCCTATTATCGGTTAAGAATGAAAACAGAAATAGCTGTAAATAGTCGCATGGTAGGGGTACGTGTTCCTGATTTGGTGGTATTTTCTGAAGAATTAGCTGAGGTGATAAAAGATGCCACACGCTCTTTAATTTTAATGGATATGCCCCATCCTTTGTTGGTGGTTGAAGTGGTAAGTCCTAATCAGGAAAACCGAGATTATCGTTACAAGCGTTCTGAGTATGCAGCACGGGGTATTAATGAATATTGGATCGTTGATCCGATGGCGCAAAAGGTGACTGTTTTGGAGTGGGTAGAAGGTTTATATGAGGAGCAGGTTTTTACAGGTAATGAGATGATTTGTTCCCCTTTATTTTCTGAGGTGAAGTTAACTGTAAATGAGATTCTAAAAGGATAATTCAAAACAACTGGTTTGTATGGAAAATAAATAATTAGATAAATATGAGTAAGATTCTAGGGGTCCAGGCTAGGGAATATATTGGTTTAGTCCTTCTGTGTTTGGGTGCGATCACATTCTTGGCTACCAAAGACATACTATATATGGTTATACCTATCCTATAACAAATGTACCGAAGATGCCATTTCAATTACTTTTAGTCCTGATGGCAAACTTTTAGCCACTGGGGCTAGAGATAAAACCATTACAGTCTTTCCCTGGAATCCCCCCAGACCATAACATTATACAACTTAATAGGGGAAGATTACCCTACCACCGGGTCTCACATCAGCATGAAAAAAGCCCTTGTTTTTCCCCATAAACACCGCATCTCCCAACCCGGAAAAATCGGAGGACTTTAGGACATCCCAGAGTTTCTTGAAGTCTCCATTCATGGGAATCATATCTATGGCACGAAAGTAAAGATGTTGACTATTACGCGCACCACCTACGGAACTATTAACTGCAGGTGGGCGATACCCGGATGTAATTCTGATGGGTGAGCCAAATTTCTCCCTCACTGGTCCCCAGGTTTTTGCCACTCGGATGGCATTGGCTACATATTCCGCACTGGTAGGAACACGAGTACAGTCTTTGGTTGCTTCTCCCCAAGTTAACGGTATACCCTCAACTATATACTGGTTGGCATAAACTATTTTACCATCGGGTAGGGTCATGCTACGACCAGTAAGAGAACCCGCATCCAGATTAACTTTTAGGTCTAATTTAATCAAGTCTTCTCTGGTCGCTTCTGTTTCTTCCTTGTCTTTTAATTCTAATAGTTCCTGGGCAGTACCTACGCCCAAACCTAAGGGATACTGTAATTGATTTAATGTTTTAAACTCGGAGAATACTTGTTTAGTCACTGGTCCAACTAGACCATCTGGTTCTATTTTTAGCAGTGACTGGATTTCTTTCACTAAATCCGGATGGGCATCCATAATGAATATGGCTGGAGCTTTGAGTCTGATAAACTCATTGAGAGACCTAATCTCTTTCGGATTAATTCCAGGAGAGTTATCTGTCATAATTGCACCTTAAGAACTTCAAAAATCGGTAAACTAATAAAAACATATCCTAAAAATAAGAACATTCACAAGAAAATCGCCGACAGGCACGGAAGCCACTTGGCTTTAGACAGGAAGTGCCAACGGCGAATTTATTCGCCTTGATATTTAACCGTGATTCGGATCTTCAATATACCTTTTAATAACATCTGCTGAAACCTGTCCAGCAGTGGAATAAAAATAACTATTAGTCCATAGGCTAGGAAGTTTAAGTAATTCAGGAAATTTTCGTCTTAACAAGCAAGATGGCCGTCCTTTAAAAGCTTTAACCACTTGATTTATAGCAACATCTGGTTGATGTTCTACAAATAAATGAACATGGTGCAACCTCAAGAGCGAGGATATCCCAGTCTTTTTCTTTGGCTAGTTCGTAAATTATCTGTCCAAGGCATTTAGCTATCTCTCCAGATAATACCTTTTTTCGGCGTTTAGGTATCCATACAAGATGCACTACTGCATTACCTTTTGAGTGATGTCCTATTCTGTATTCCAGTGTTGTCTTCATATTGTTTCGTGGCTGCTATTGACAAGTAAATCATATCTCAACTATACTTTTGAAATCAACAAACATTGAAGGTCGAACAATGTACGGATGCCAACAAGTTCTTATCAAGTCCGATAAATCAATAACAGCCATATTGGAGTACCTCTGCACAGAAGCTAAAAAGCTGACAAATTGTGGCGTTTACTATTCTAGGCAGATGTACTTTAAAACTGGTTATATTCCTAGTAGAGCAGATTTGCATAAACAACTAGGAACTTATCAGAAAAACGTTCATTATCAGGCATTGTATTCTGATACTTCTCAACAAATACTAACCAGTGTAGCTGAATCCTTTAAATCGTACATTGAGCTAGTAAAAGCTGCAAAAAAGGGCGAAGTTTCCCAAAAACCCAAATTACCTAATTACTGTAAAAGTGTTATGACTGTAGCTACTTTTACGGGCAGGTCATTAAAGTTAATTGATGGGATGATTAGGTTTCCTTTGGGAACAAAAGTTAAGGCATGGTTTGGGATAGATTCTTTTTGTCTACCAATGCCATCTAACCTTGACTTCAAATCAATCAAGTACGTATTTTACCTAGAAATAGACAATTTTATGCAGAATTTGTCTATCAGGTAGATGAAATAAAATCTGATGTTGATAGAAATAATGTTTTAGGGATTGACCACGGGTTAAATAACTGGTTAACTTGTGTTTCTAATCTGGGAACATCATTTATTGTTGATGGACTTCATTTAAAAAGTTTAAATCAGTGGTACAACAAATCAGTAGCTAAACTTAAAAGTGATAAACCGCAAGGTTTTTGGTCTAACAGATTAGCTGCTATTACCGAAAAAAGAAACCGACAAATGCGTGATGCAGTTAACAAAGCTGCAAGAATAGTCGTTAACCACTGTATTGAAAATAAGATTGGTGCTATTGTTTTTGGATGGAATAAAGGACAAAAAGATAGTATTGATTTGGGGTCTAAAAACAATCAGAAGTTTGTCCAAATTCCCACAGCAAGATTAAAAGACCGTATTGCTCAATTATGTAAACAATACGGAATAGATTTTATTGAAACAGAAGAATCATACACTTCTCAATCATCGTTTTTTGACTGCGACAATATACCTAAATTCGGTGAAAAACCCGAAGGGTGGGAAGCAAGCGGGAAACGAGTTAGTCGTGGAGTATATGAAACTTCTGATGGGTTCAAAATTAATGCGGACTGTAATGGTGCTGCTAATATTTTGAAAAAAGTAGCGGTGATGCTAGGAATTGATCTTAGCGGAATCAGTAGAGGCTGTTTAAGCCAGCCTCAGAAAGTTCGTTTATGGACTCTTCCGAAATCTCCGTGTCTTCAGACCGGAGAAGCTTAACAACTAAGTATATCTCTATTTGGATACAATTATTAACATGCACTAGTATGGGTGTTAAGTTCTTAAATTATCTTGTGGTAGTTAAAAACCTTGTGTTTTTACGTGACGCTCTGACTTTCAGTAATCGCTAAATAGGCTACCTTAGCTGC
The DNA here is from genome assembly GCF_014489415.1 of Cylindrospermopsis curvispora GIHE-G1. Lineage (NCBI taxonomy): Bacteria > Bacillati > Cyanobacteriota > Cyanophyceae > Nostocales > Aphanizomenonaceae > Raphidiopsis > Raphidiopsis curvispora. The sequence goes on along the minus strand of NZ_CP060822.1, from coordinate 1,029,290 downwards.
TGCTTGTTCAGCTGCTTTGATTGATCTTCCTTTCCCCTGTCCCAGTATTTTTTCATGTAACCAAACTTGAGCCAAAAAACGTTCATGGGTATTCTGGGGTTGATTAACTTCCACAACCCGATATTCCGGTAACACCTTATACCCTGCTTGAGTCCATTCCTGGAGAGCAGCTTTATAATTTAGCTTTGCTGGATCTAAACGAATTTGCTCTGCCAGTTGCTGAAAATGAGGATCCAACCAAGGACGAATTAGGGTTAAATTCTGGGTGCTAAGATAGAGAGCGCCTAATAGCGCTTCAAAGGCATCTGCCAAACGAGACTCCTGTCCAATATTATCCGCTGTGGCACTACCTGCGACCAACAAATATAATTCTAAACCATACTCCCTGGCTAATCTAGCAAGAATGCGATCGCTCACCAGGACGGAACGGATAGCAGCAAAGTCACCCACAGAACAGTCAGGATAGCTTTCCCAAAGAACAACAGCTGCTACCAAACGGACAACAGCATCACCGACGAATTCTAGCTGTTCATAATTTGCCGATTCAGAAACAGTAGGATGAGTAAGTGCCAAGTCCAGCAATGGCCACTTAATAGGAATATTCGCTGATAATCCCAACTTTTGGATTAAACTTTCAAGTTGCCGTTGACGGCGAGGGTAAACGCGGGACATTAGTAAAAATTAGAAATATAAGTTTTAAAGAAGAGAGAGCAGCACATAAGCCGGGTTCTGTTCTCTTGCGAGGGTGGTTATCTATCTGGGATAGTTGTTACCAACTACCTCAAGCGGCTCTAATTTGCCGAAACTGGTAAAAGACCAACCATAGTTTCTCTGGCCTTGCTCCCAACCGGGGTTTACCGAGCCAGTACCTCTCGGTACTGCTGGTGCGCTCTTACCGCACCTTTGCACCCTTACCAACCCTAGAATTAGCATTCTAAAAAAGCTGGCGGTGTTTTTCTGTGGCACTTTCCTCACGATCGCTCGTACTGGACGTTATCCAGCAAGTTTGGCCTTTCGGGAGCCCGGACTTTCCTCAAACCGGTGTTAATCACCAATCTGCAACCACCTACGTCTACTCTCCCTCCTACCAGTTTAACCTTTTATTTACCTTTAAGGTCAACGTCTCTTATTCCAAGGTAGAGCATAAGTCCACGGTAGTTTTTCAATGGTAAAGGGACAGTTTATGATAGACACAGGTGGTATATTTGTACCAGAAGCTAAACCAGTACGTAACTCCGATATTCTTAATACCAACTGCAGGGAGAATTCTATTTTCTTTTTCCCTTCCATAAACTCCTTGTACCAACCCTGGAGATTTCTCTGTCCCTTGGTTACCGCTATATCAACTAATGGTTTGCTAACCTCATATACTCCGCTTTCCTTATTTCGTTTTAAAATATCCTCAGCAGTTACTGTTTCAGACATAGTTTTCTTAGGCGCGATAATTGTGGGAACCTGGGGAATAGCTAGGTCTCGGATCATATCTGGAGATTGGCGAATAACACGACGGGATTTTTTACTCTGTTCAAATACCCAGGAACTATTATCCCAGTCCACATATACAGCAAAAGTTTCTGACTTGTTTTCAATGCTGATGGGTAATTGTCTTAAATTATCTTTAACTTTCTCCAAGGAATAGGTTCCCCCTCCACAGGAAATTGCTATTTCGTTGTCTAGGTTTTGCTCCTTTAATTGTTGGGCGACAGATTCTTTCTCAAACTTGAGCATGATCACATCATCAATTGATGTAATCATCCGGTTGAAGGTGTAATATAGGCACAGAATATAAACCATCAACAAAATCAGATTTTGATCACCACTTTGTAATGCCATAGAATTATTTATCCTCACCAATAAATCAAACTTATTTTTGATTAATTTCAAATGAATTAGTTAACCAACCTCGACGCCAAAAAAACAACATTAAACTACCGGCAATCACTGCCATTAATCCCAGACAAAAGGGATAACCCCAATACCAGTTTAGTTCTGGCATATTATAAGGTGATTTTTCGGTATTAAAATTCATGCCATATATTCCTACAACAAATGTCAAGGGGATGAAAATAGATGAAATTACCGTTAGTAGCTTCATGATTTCATTCATTTTGTTACTTACCGCTGACATATAAACATCCATTAAACCCGAAACCAATTCTCGGTAATTTTCCACCATATCCAGGACCTGGACTGCATGATCATAACAATCTCTTAAGTAAATACTTACCTCTTGGCTAATCAAGTGGCTACCATCACGAATAAGGGAACTAATCGCATCCCTTTGAGGCCAAATTCCTCTTCTTAGTTGTAATAACTCTCGTTTAACTTGATATATTTGCTTTAAAGTTTCCGATGTAGGATTAGTAATTACTTCTTCCTCCAGCTCAGCAATACGCTCCCCATACAATTCTAAAACTGGGAAAAAACCATCAATAATGGCATCTAATAGGGAGTAAGCCAAATAATCACTTTTCTCTCTACGGATAATACCTTTATTCTTATTAATTCTTGCCCTGACACTATCAAAACAATCATGTTCTGATTCTTCTTGAATGGTTAAAACATAATGGGGGCCTAGGACTAAGCTAACCTGTTCACTATAAAAACTACGATTATTGGTATTTGGCACAACCATTCGGGCAATTATCACCAATTGCTCTTCATAATCTTCAATCTTGGGGCGTTCTGCCATATTGACTACGTCTTCCAAAATCAACGGGTGTAAATCAAAGGTTTGTCCCAGGCGATGAATCACATCCCCATTTCCTAAACCTTGGACATCCACCCAAGAAACGGACTGTGTCCGTAGGTAGTCACTACATTCTTCTGGATTGATGATTCGCCTTTCGACTAAATCGGTTGGGTTGTAATCCATTAAAACAATTTGCGGTTGCTGGGCATCCTCATGAATGATAATTGTACCTGGAATAGTGCCTGGTTGATGATAATATTCTTGAGAAAAGGATTTACCGGTTTTTGCACCATCTATAACTCGATTACTCCTGCTATTCCTAGAGCGAGCGTGTTTCTTATTCATCGGAAATTTCACCTAATTTTTAGTGACACGTGGTGAAAAAAACAAAAAAGTTTGTCTTATGGAAAAGACAAACCATGAAAAATTTTACCTTAAAGGGCGGCAATTAGAACATACCCATGCCACCCATGCCACCCATACCGCCCATACCGCCCATGCCTGGGTCAGGTGCAGCAGGAGCTTTCTTTTCTGGTTTTTCCACTACTAAAACCTCGGTGGTTAACACCATACCTGCAATAGATGCAGCGTTTTGTAATGAGGAACGAACCACTTTGGCAGGGTCAATAATGCCAGCAGCAATCAGGTCTTCAAATTCACCAGTAGCTGCATTGTAGCCAATATTAAAATCGCTGTTGCGAACTTGAGAAACAATTACAGAACCCTCCACACCTGCATTATTGGCAATTTGACGTAGGGGGGCTTCTAGGGATCTTTGCACAATTTCTGCCCCAATTTTTTCTTCCCCATCCAAGGTGTCTTTAATTGCATCTACTTTTGCAACTAGATGAATTAGAGTTGTGCCACCACCTGGAACAATCCCTTCCTCTACTGCTGCTTTGGTAGCATTGAGCGCATCCTCAATTCGCAGTTTACGGTCTTTTAGTTCGGTTTCCGTAGCAGCACCGACTTTGATAACTGCCACGCCGCCAGCTAATTTAGCAATCCTTTCTTGCAGTTTTTCCGCGTCGTACTCGGAATCTGTTTCTTCTAGCTGCTTACGAATCTGGGCAATCCGTTTTTGGATTTCTGGTTTGTTTTCACTACCAGAAACAATGGTGGTGTTTTCCTTATCTATGGTTATTTTCCGAGCTTTCCCCAGCATTTCTAGGGTTGCTGTATCCAGACTTAAACCAATTTCTTCGGAAATCATTTGCCCATCGGTGAGAATGGCAATATCCTGCAATAACGCTTTACGACGTTCACCAAAGCCAGGAGATTTAATAGCCGCAACGGCTAAAACTCCCCGTGCTTTGTTGACTACTAGGGTTGCCAAAGCATCTCCTTCCACATCTTCAGCAATAATTAACAAAGGCTGACCCAACCGGGCTACTTTTTCTAGTATTGGCACCAGGTCCTGAATACTGCTGATTTTCTTATCTGTAATTAGAATGCGGGGGTTATCAAATTCTACCGTCATACGGTCATTGTTGGTAATGAAGTAGGGAGAAATGTAACCTCTATCAATTTGCATTCCTTCTACTACTTCCAGTTCCGTTGTTAGGGATTTGGACTCTTCCACGGTAATGACACCATCCTTGGTAACCTTGGCCATGGCCTGGGCTAACATCCGGCCCACTTCTTCATCATTGCCAGCAGAAACGGTGGCAACTTGAGCAATACTGGCAGCAGGGGAATCTAATTCGCTATCTTCTACAGGTTTAGCAATTTTGGCAATTTCCTTGACCAGTGCTTCTACAGTTTTATCTATACCACGTTTTAAAGCAATGGGATTTGTACCAGCAGCTACGTTTTTTAATCCCTCCTTAACTAGGGCTTGTGCCAGCACTGTGGCGGTCGTAGTTCCATCTCCAGCTACATCCTTGGTTTTGGAAGCCACTTCTTGAATTAGTCTGGCCCCAGTATTTTCTAGAGGGTCTTCCAATTCAATTTCTTTGGCTACTGTAATGCCGTCGTTCACAATTTGGGGGATACCAAATTTTTTTTCTAACAGCACGTTACGACCCCTTGGTCCCAGGGTAATTTTTACCGCATCCGCTAATGCGTTAATACCCTTTTCTAGAGCCCGACGTGATTCTTCATCAAATGCAATGATTTTAGCCATGGTTGATCTTTTCCTTAGTTCCATTAAACAATTTAGCACTCTTAATTCAGGAGTGCTAACTGTGCCGCCTATTCAATTTAACAAATAGTTACCAAAAATAGGTGTAGCTGTTGGAAGTAAGCCAGAACGCCTATGTGGCACTAACTTTTACCGATCAACTTTGTTCTGGGCGTTTTGGCTAAAGCTATACTATTACAGTTGGTACTGGTCTGGCAAACTAATGGTTATGGTTATGGGGGGAAATGGATATAGACAACTCCCTTAAGGCTCTTGGTATTGCTAACCCTAGCGGCACCGGCTGGTTAGCAGTGGTATTTACTTTTATTTTGGCTTGGCTGATAAGCTGGGGTTCAATTCCCACTGTTCGTCAATTTGCCCTCCGGGTGGGTTGGGCTGACCAACCCAATGCCCGACGACTCAATCGGGAACCTTTACCCAATGCGGGAGGCCTGGCTATCTATGCCGGCGTAATTGCTGCTGTGGTCTTTGCCAGTCTTTTCCGACCCATCGAACTCCAGGGGGTTTTAGCCCAGGTACTTACTATTCTTTTGGGTGGATCCATTCTTGTTTTGGTTGGGTTTATAGATGACCAGTTTGGCCTGCCTCCATTTATTCGATTATGGACACAAATTATTACTGCCCTGTTGTTGGTGGCTAATGGTATGAGTATCAAGGTGATGTTTGGTACTCCTATTGATTCCTTTTTGTCTATAGCTCTCACTGTTTTATGGATAGTTGGCATTACCAATGCCGTTAATCTCATGGACGGCATGGATGGTTTAGCTGGTGGCATTAGTTTTATTACTGCCATGAGTCTGTTGGGGGTTTCTGCCCAGTTTGATAATCGAGCCGCAGCAACTCTGGTCTTGGCTGCACTGTCGGGGGCAGCTCTTGGCTTTTTACGCCACAACTTTTACCCCTCCCGCATTATTATGGGTGATGCTGGAGCCTATTTTTTTGGCTATGTGCTGGCTGCTACAAGTATTTTAGGTAAATTACAGGAAAGTACCATTTATTCTCTTATACCAACGGTTTTGTTTTTGATGTTGCCAGTTTTAGATACCACTCAGGTTTTTATTAAACGCCTCCTAGCAGGAAAAAACCCTCTCAGTACTCCCGGCAAGGATCATTTACATCATCGTCTATTGGCTTGGGGTTTTTCTCAACGACGCGCTAGCTTGATATTATGGTCATTAACCTTGTTCTTTAATGTTTTAGCTATGTCTATACAAGCTATGACTTTACCCGTAATTTTTGCTTCTGCATTCGCTATTATTTTATTTATGTCCGCTACCTTAATTCCACGTATCCGTAGTAACTCCTAGCTGAGTATTTATGGAACATTATAGTCAATTTGGGCTTGCCATAACGCAGGCCCTATCTTTTCAATTTTACATTACCATGCCCCCATCTACGTTAAATACTTGTCCAGTAATATAGGCAGCAGCAGGATCAGTGGCCAAAAAGCATACCATTCCTGCAATTTCTTCCGGCTTGCCAAATCTCCCTAAGGGAATGTATTGCAGGATTCCCTCTGCCTTGATTTCACTGGTCATGTCCGTTTGGATAAAACCTGGGGCAATTGCATTGACCGTAATACCACGGGATGCTAATTCTTTAGCAACGGTCTTGGTAAAGCCTATTACCCCTGCCTTGGCCGCACTGTAGTTGGCCTGCCCCGCATTGCCCATTTGCCCCGCTACAGAAGATATGTTAATTATTCTCCCCGATCGCTGCTTGAGCATAATCTTGCTCACAGCTTTTGTGCATAAAAATACACCCGTCAGGTTTAGATCTATTACTGCTTGCCAGTCTTCTAACTTCATCCGCAGCAATAGTGTGTCACGGGTAATACCCGCATTGTTTACCAACAGATCAATTCGGTTGAACGTTTCTAAGGTCTTGTTCACCATGTCTTCTACCTGATCCGCTTGGGAAACATCCGCCTGCAGGGCGATCGCTTCTCCCCCTAATGCTATAATCTCAGATACTACTTTCTCCGCAGAAGCACTGGAGCTAGCATAGTTAACTACTATTTTAGCTCCTTTCTCTGCCAGTTGGAGGGCGATCGCCCGGCCGATACCTCTCGATGCTCCTGTAACAATTGCAATTTGATCTTTTACTGATGTCATTGGGTGTTTTTGAATATTGATTAATTGCCGTATTCAGAACCACTAAGTAGGCGTTCTGGCTACAGCTATAATATTAACCAAGTTCAGCAACCTTTTTGGCTAGCTTTGCTTGCCTTTCATGTTGTCCGGTAACTTTTTCTGTGCGAGACCCACTCCCGGTGCTTCGTTTAGCCAGCGCTAACAACAAATAGACAATTAACAAGTATCCGGAAGCTAAAATAAATATCATCATAGGCACGTTCTCATAATTCATTTTTAAACCATCCCAACCCCCAAAGAAACATAAAGCTAGAACCTCTGCTCCTCTACTAGCAATCAAGTATTTTCTTCATTGTTTGTCAGCAGAAAACAGCTCTGTCCCTTAAATGTCAACAGCAACCGTTACCAGTTACAGACCTTATTAGCCCTTTTTCGCTGAAACCATGTCATCTAAGTGGGAAAAATACCTCCCCATGTCAAAATCGTCGGAATAAACTTCCTGATTTCGCGGACAACGAATTATTTTGTACTCACAGACACCATGAGCAAAATTACCTACTGGTGAGGAATTTTTTCTCGGAAGTGAATATCTCAAAAATTTAAAATTTCTAGGTTCTAGTCTAACATGAGGAAATAAAATTTGTGCAAAATTTTGAGTTTATTTTTCAGTTATGACCATAGCCACCTGCAGGGGGTCAAGGTCAGCCAGAACGCCAGTCTCACCTTTATCCATTCTTTCATTCCTTAGAATTACGGGTCAAGCCATACTTACAAGTGTAGTTTGAATTTTTGCCGACCCTGCACAGATAAACGAGTTTATAAACTAATAAAAAAGTTAAAATATAGTCGACCAAGTTTAATTTTATCAAGTTCTAACTTTAAACAACATAAATAAAAGCAAATGGTAAACAAGGATACAAAAAACCAGGAAAAGTAACAATTGTGGTCAACTATTAACCGATAACTTTGCGTCCTTGATGGTTTATCTTAAAATGAGTAAAGAATATGTAAACTTTCGTAACTAAAGTCAGAGTCCGCCCATCCATGACCTCAGCCACCTTCCTGTTTACCCCTGTGGAAGCAGACCTGCGAATACTAGCAGATAACCTGACACAGCTAGTTGGAAATCGCCACCCCATTCTCTATGCAGCAGCCGAACATTTATTCGGTGCTGGGGGTAAGCGTATCAGACCAGCCATTGTTTTATTAATATCGCGGGCTACAACGCTAGAAGAAGACATCTCCCTAGGTCACAGACGATTGGCTGAAATTACAGAGATGATTCATACAGCCAGTTTAGTTCATGATGACGTAGTGGATGAATCACATATACGTAGAGGAGTGCCTACGGTTCATAGTTTGTTTGGCAATCGCATTGCAGTGTTAGCTGGAGATTTTCTCTTTGCCCAATCTTCCTGGTACTTGGCCAATCTGGATAACCTAGAGGTAGTGAAACTGCTTTCAGAAGTAATCATGGATTTAGCAGCTGGAGAGATTCAGCAAGGGTTAAATCGCTTTGATACCAGTCTGTCGATAGAAACTTACCTAAAAAAGAGTTATTACAAAACGGCTTCATTGATTGCCAACAGTGCTAAAGCCGCCGGAATTTTGAGTAACGTATCCCCAGAAAGTGCTAACAACCTATATAATTATGGTAAGGATCTAGGTTTAGCCTTTCAAATAGTAGATGATATTTTAGATTTCACTGGTTCTATGGACACTTTGGGTAAACCAGCTGCATCGGATCTCAGAAGTGGTAATCTAACTGCACCGGTTTTATTTGCCCTGGAGGAGCAACCATCTCTGGAAATACTGAAAATACTAATTGAAAGGGAGTTTGCTCAAGAAGGGGATTTAGAACAAGCTGTGAAGTTAATTTCCGACAGTCAAGGGATACCCAAGGCCAGAGAATTAGCGGCCCACCATGCCAAGTTAGCAAGGCAACATATTACAGACTTGGAACCTTCTGAATCAAAGCAAGCATTAATTAACATGACAGATTACGTGCTAAGTCGTCTATACTAAGCAATTTTGGATTTTAGCTGGGAGACTGGGATTCCCGGTTTTTATAGTGGCCACCTGAAAGGGAGCAAGCTAGAACGCCTACCCAGTCTCAATTTCACTATTGCTCAGGCTATGTTTGTGGGGGGAACTTGCCCAGTGGGTAGGTGTGGTTGTAGGGTCTGTTGAATCATATCTTCCAGATCTGCACGCCTTACTTCAATAGCGTTGGTGTTAGTTCCAGGGGTTTCCATAAAAACTATGCTATCCACTGGTGTTATTGCCAACAGTTGAAATAAAATATCAATTATAGGTATGGGTTTAGCCATTACCTTGGGGTTCATTCCTATATGTGATGAGCGAATGGCATCGTTTAGTCTAGGAAAGGCGTAAATTACCTGCTTTTTCAATTCCGGATTGGATCTGTTGCACAACGTAGTTGAAACCCAAGATCCCTCAGAACTTTGAAGGATGTAGTATCGGGGGTGTCGAAGATTTTCTGCAGCCACCCTTAAAACTGGCGCGATGGTCGCCACAAGTTTTGGTGTCATGCCATCTTTCGGCGCATTCTTAATCAATAATTGAATTTGTTTTTCTAAATTTGTCATAATTTTTAAAGTTAGGAGTATGAATTCAACGGTAACATTAATTAATAAAGGGGATGGATCTATTGGAGTAGAGGTGATAGAAGTAATATTTGAATTTCTTCTAAGGGAACTCCAGCAGTGCACCAAATCGACAGAAAAAAACTGTCGCAATATAGCAGTGCGAATTGCCAGTGAAGTAATGAGAATTTGCAACGAAAGCAAACGCATTCAATCGTCTGGAGAAATAGAAAGCTCTGCCACCACCCTGGCCCGATACAGACTCCAACAGTGCTTGCACTATTACCAACTGGGTTCTCATAAAGGTAGGATAGAACTGCACAGCACCCTAAGTTCAATTGTATATAGATATATTAACCTACCCCAAAGGCAATTGAGCTACCAAGGGAGAATGATTGCTATAGAGGACTTCCTGCAAAGTTTTTATTTGGAGTCTCTAAACGCCTTTCGCCGCGAGAATCAGCAACCACCTGACTATCGTCCTCAAACCCTCCTAGAGTTAGCAGAATATATGGCATTTACCGAACGGTATGCTAAACGTCGGATTCCATTACCCGGACGCCAGCAACAATTGATAATTTTAAGAGCACAGACATTCTCGCAACAGCAATCGCTAGAAATTAGTGTGGATATTGAACAAGCTACCCAAGCAAGTGGTGGTGAATCTGATCGTTCTTGGGACGAGCCCATATTAACCCAATTGCGAGCTGCTATAGCTATACAACCAGAGTCAGAAATTGAAGAAGGTAGTTTGCGCTCCCTGGTGATTACTGAGTTAATGAGCTATTTTGAGCAAAAACAACAATTGGACTGTGCTGAGTATTTTTCCCTGCGACTTCAGGAATTTTCCACCCAGGAGATTGAATCAATTTTGGGCTTGACTCCACGCCAACGAGATTACTTGCAGCAGCGATTCAAGTATCATCTAATGCGATTCTCTCTTTTGCATCGCTGGGAACTAGTACATGAATGGCTAGAAGCGTCACTGCCAACTAACTTAGGTTTAACACCCCATGAGTGGGAAATATATATGCGTAATTTAGATGAAAAGGATAAATATTTACTAGATTTAAAACACCAAGGAGAAACTGACCAAGCAATAGCTAAAAATTTGGGATTATCTATGGCCCAGCTCCAAAAACGGTGGTTTAAAATTTTAGAAAAAGCATGGGAAATTCGCAATTCATTGTCCGGATCCAGTCCATCTGCTTATGAATAAGGACTTACAACTCATACAATACTGGTATCAAAGTCACTTTTTGGCAAATTGTGTCAAAGCGGCAAGAATCTCTCAGTGGAGTGTGGGAGAATTTATCGGGTAGAAGACCCCCTGTGAAAAAGTTGCTACTTAGTAAAGTAGTAAGCCATCATTAAGGGGAAAACCCCAACCTTTTCAATTAGGAGAAATTCCTACTGTGCAAGAACGTTTTCAAGTCGTCCTCAAGCGGCGATTACAACTCGAAATCCAAAACCGCCCACCTTTATTTCCTTGGGAAAGTCAATTAGTAGAGTATCCAGAATTTGTCGAAGATCCCGGGATTGCTTTAATTCCCGCCTGGGGGTGGTTGGCACAGCAATCTCAACTTAGTTTACCAATTCCCCTACCGGATAAGGTTTTTCAACACTTGGTAGACAGGTGTCTATCACTAGTAACATCTTGCATCCCATTGGGTCCTAAATTGATACAGGCAGTGGCAGATATGTTTCCAGATGAGGATCAGTTAATTAGCGACTTAGCTGGATTAGTACTCAGAAGCTCCTACAGATCCGTAAGCACTTTGGAAACCCTACCTAGTATTGACAAAGACTATTTTAAGTTGCAACCGCGTCAACAAATGGCTTTGTCATTGATAGCTGCTAAACAGTTGTTAGAAAGTCTAACTTTGTCTATTTCCCTTTCTAACCCAGTAGTAGAACAACAGTGGCAAAGTTACGGTGGTACTCTAACTGTTCAAGCACAACTCCTTTCCCTGGGTGCCACGATGAAGTTATGTGTTTATGGTGAGTTACCAACTCCAGCAACTTTCACAATTCAAGGGAATGGCACATCGGTAACTGCCGTCTCTAAGGAAGGTCACAAGGCTAGTTTAGAATTAAACTGTCCCCGTGCCAACCAAACTTGTGTCCTCACAGTTGAATTTCCACAGGCGGAAACTCAGCCTTTGTTATTAGCAATTAATGTGACCGTATAGTTTGAGAGAATTTACTTGGCTTCCCCGGTTTAGAAAAACGGGGAAGCTTAAACCTATTAGTTAGCTAAGTAAGCTAGTAATTAGGCTTCATCCAAAGCTGCAATACCGGGTAGAACCTTACCTTCCAATAATTCCAAACTAGCACCGCCACCAGTGGAAATGTGGCTCATTTGGTCAGCTAAACCAACTTTTTCTACAGCAGCTACAGAGTCACCACCACCAATAATCGTTGTGGCACCAGTTTTACCAATTTCTGCTAAAGTCTGGGCGATCGCTTCAGTACCGACGGCAAACTTGTCAAATTCAAACACGCCCATAGGTCCATTCCAGATAACGGTTTTGCAATCAGCTAGAGCTGCTTGAAAAACTTTAACCGACTCAGGTCCAATATCTAAACCCATACGGTCATCAGGGATATGGTCAATGGAAACAGTGACAGCATCAGCATCAGGTGCGAATTTATCAGCTGCAACAATATCCGTAGGTAACAGCAAAGTCACACCACGTTTCGCTGCTTCTTTCTCTAAAGAACTGGCTAGTTCCAATTTGTCCTGTTCTACCAAGGACTTGCCCACATTTAGTCCCCGTGCCTTGTAGAAGGTAAAAATCATCCCTCCGCCAATAATCAACTTATCGCACTTTTCTAATAGGGTTTCAATGACACCGATTTTGCTAGAAACCTTAGACCCACCAATAATGGCTACCAAAGGACGTTGAGGAGCCTCAATAGCACCCTGTAGGTATTGTAACTCCTTTTCAACCAAGTAACCAGCCACGGAAGGACTTAAATACTTAGTTACACCTTCAGTGGAAGCATGGGCCCGGTGAGCAGTACCAAAAGCATCATTAACATAGAAATCAGCATTAGCGGCTAATTGGCGGGCAAATTCTGGATCATTGTTTTCCTCTTCTTTATAGAAGCGGACATTTTCTAGCAATAGCACTTGTCCTTTTTCTAAAGCTGCTACCTGGGCGGTGACATCATCACCAATACAGTCATCAGTTTTGATCACCTCTTGTCCCAAAAGTTCAGAAAGACGTTTGGCAACGGGAGTGAGACGTAACTTCTCATCCACACCCTTGGGGCGACCAAAGTGGCTGGCTAAAATCACCTTAGCTCCCTTGCTGATTAAATCTTGAATGGTAGGGAGGGCAGCCCGAATGCGAGTGTCATCGGTAATATTCCCCTGATTATCCACAGGTACGTTAAAATCAACTCGTACCAAGGCGCGTTTGTCAGAAATATCGGCAGCAGATAAACTTGCTAAACTTTTTTTTGACATGGCCAAACTCTCCTGATTCTGTTTTTGTTATTGTTTTGAAAGTATCACAATCCAGATTTTACCGGACTAAGGGGTATGGAGATAATTTATGTTTAAAACTGTTCTATTTCCCATTGATGGCAGTCGAGAAGCGCGAGAAGCTGTGGACATAGTTGTCAATCTTGTCCAGCAGTATAATAGCCGCCTAATAATTCTATCAGTGGTGGAAGAAGTATCATCGGAGGAAACGAATGACACAGCAATGGCATCTCCAGAGTTGGTTGCCGGACTTTTACAGGAGGCCCAGAGTTTATTTTTTAACCATGGTATTAATCCAGAAGTGTTAGAAAAGCAGGGGAAAGCAGCTTTTACAATTTGTGATGTAGCAGATGAAGTAGGAGCAAATTTGATTGTAATGGGTTGTCGAGGTTTAGGTCTTACCCAAGAAGGAGCCAATGACAGTGTGACCACAAGAGTCATCAACCTCTCACCCTGTCCAGTTCTGGTTATCCCCTAGGGCCTGAATTGTAGATTTTGGATTTTTACCATGAAGCCTTCTCCCATTCTTGTAGGCTAAAATGTAGGTTAAGATAGAAGAAACTTCAAGCTACCACATACATTCGCTCAGTTGAATACAAGTAAAATGGGATTCTTTGACTCTGAGATAGTGCAACAAGAAGCCAAGCAGCTATTTGAAGATTATCAGGCACTAATTCAGCTTGGTAATAACTACGGCAAATTTGACCGTGAAGGCAAAAAGCTGTTTATTGAACAAATGGAAAACATGATGGACCGTTACCGCATCTTTATGAAGCGGTTCGAGTTATCAGAGGATTTCATGGCACAAATGACAGTAGAGCAACTAAAAACCCAGCTCAATCAATTTGGTGTGACCCCACAGCAAATGTTTGAGCAAATGCATCTGACTCTGGAGCGCATGAAAACTGAGCTAGAAAAACAGGTGTAGATTGTCAATAGTTAACAATTCCCGCTCATTAATGTCTACCCAAACCTACCCAGATATTAACAATTTGGGTAGGTGGGGTGAGCGTGCATGACTCCGCCATAAAAAAGAGTTACCTACCATCAGGTAAGGTTGGCTACGAAAGACAGGTCATGACACCTACAAATTAACTCCAGTTTGTAGCTCTGTCGGTAACTTCAACAAAAGGCGAGACATCTTAGAAAGCCCTCTGAACTACCATGACAAGCCTGTTTTTCATTGTCGAGGAACACATTACTAAGGACTGGTCAAACCGACCAAATTAAACAAGGAATGTCTAGCTATGTCCAGAAATTGTCGAACAGCAGCCAACCCTAATTTGACTTAGGACGGGGAAACTGGGAAGGTGATTTAAAATTCTCCACTGGCACGTTTTCTAGGGCTTGCACCATAAAATCACGCCAGATAGGGGCAACCATTCCACCACCAGTGGCACCACTGGATAATTGCAGGTTATCATCCCTTCCCACCCACACTGCTGTTGTCAGTTGTGGCACCGTGCCTACATACCAAATGTCTTTTTCTGAGGATGTTGTTCCCGTTTTACCTGCTGATGGCCTACCCAATGCTGCTCCTTTACCTGTACCGCTGGTTACTACTGACTGCATAATATCTATGGTAGCCGCTGATGCCCAAGAATCCAGAACTCTTTGGGGTTTGGGTGTATTATCTAGTATAACATTACCGCTACTATCAGTAATGCGTACTATTACTGTAGCCGGGGACTGCCATCCATAATTAGCAAAGGTAGCGTAGGCACTAGCCATCTCTAGTGGTGTAACCCCAATTGCACCAAGAGGTAACGATGTTACTGGCTCCATAGGACTCGTAATACCCAAAGTCCGACAGGTTTCCACTACCTTATTCATGCCTATGCTTTTGCCAAGTTTAATTACAGGAATGTTACGGGACTGGGCCAAGGCGGTGCGAATAGACATTGCACCACTAAAACCACCATCATAGTTTCTCGGATAGTACCAACCATTGCCATCTCGATAACTCACAGGAGCATCCAATATGGTGCTATCCGGTGTGTACTTACCCGTAGCAAAGGCTGCATAGTAAACAAAAGGTTTAAAAGAAGAACCAGGTTGTCTCTGAGCCTGAGTTGCGCGATTAAACTCACTTGCTTTTGCATCTACGCCACCGACTAAAGCTTTGACAAAGTGTGTACGTGGATCTATAGCAACTAAAGCAATTTGGTTTTTCCGCAGTCCCTTGCTAAGTAAATCTTGGTGCCATCTACTTACAGTAGATTCTGCCATGATTTGGAACTTGGCATCAACAGTAGTTTGCACACGCATACCCCCTTTAAGCAGTGCATCTCGACCGAACCTTCTGGCCAATTCCTGGGCCACAGTGTTGCTAATATAGGGTAGAGCACTACCTTGAAAAGACCTAATTCGACCTAATGTAATTTTTTCATTAATTGCTTGGTCATATTCTTTGGGGGTAATCCAATCCAGTTCACGCATTCTACCCAAAACTTCTCTTTGTTTTTGTTTAGCCTTTTTCATGCTTACAAAAGGACTAAATTCTTCTGGAGCTTGAATTAAGCCAGCCATCATTGCTGACTCACCCAGGGTTAAAAGTTCTGCGGATTTGTTAAAATAGGTACGAGCTGCTGTTTGGGCACCATAGTTATTGTGACCCCAATACACCTGATTGAGGTACATTTCCAAAATTTCATTTTTCTCTAGAATTTGTTCTAGACGAATGGCTAAGACTGCTTCTGCTAGTTTACGAGTAAATGCTCGTTTGTGGGACAAAAACAAGTTTTTGACCAACTGCATGGTGATAGTAGAGCCACCTTCTTTTACCCCGCCAGCTACTAAGTTAACTACCAGAGCTCTTCCCACACCGGAGGGATTAATTCCATGGTGACTGTAAAAGTGACCATCTTCACTAGCAAGTACGGCACGTTTAAGATTAGGGGAAATCCTGTCTAGGGGTACAACTTGACGGTTAGCTTCACCATGAATACTGGCTAAAAGCTTACCCTTAATATCATATATGAAGGTAGTTTCTGTAGGAGAGAAACTGCGTAACTGTCTAACATCTGGTAAATTGCGGAAACTAATAGCCAATCCCACCAGGGATCCGGCTATTATAGAGCTTGATAGCAAGGTAACAGATAGTAGGGTTGCACCAGCTACTTGACCTACTCCTTTAAAAAATTCAAAGCCAGGTGAAACCTGCTCTTGGGAGTTTTTGTTGGTAAAAATTCTAGAAGACACGACGTTTTTACTTCCTCACTAATAAATTTAAATGTAATTGATGGAATGGAAAAAAAAGGTTAATTTTTTGCAATTATAGTAGTTTGGCACAATAGAAAATGACTAATTTGCCAGTAGATACCAATCTATGGCAGTTCCAGAACGCCTATCCAGTGTTCATTAGACTCTGTTTACAGCGTTCTGGCTAAAGCTATAATTTCTAGCGTGCTGTAGTCAATAGAGAACAGAAGTGTTATATGGCTAAAGATTTCTCCTGGTTGTATCGTGGCGTGGCGGAAATTTTTCCCCAATCCCATGATACTGATAGTGAAACTGAAAGTTTGGAAAAGCGTTTATTAAATGCTGACCATCCTTTGCGAATTAAATTGGGTATTGATCCTACCGGTGCGGATATTCATCTAGGTCATAGTATCCCAGTCAGAAAATTGCGGGCTTTTCAAGATGCTGGTCACACTGCGGTTTTGATTATCGGTGATTTTACTGCTAGAATTGGCGACCCAACAGGTAAGTCAGATGTGCGTCGTCAACTGACAGAAGAGGATGTGTCACAAAATGCCCAAACCTATCTTGAACAGGTAAGACCAATTTTAGACTTTGACACACCTGGGAGATTAGAGGTACATTATAATTCTCAGTGGCTCTCTGGTTTAGATTTAGCCAAAATCTTAGAGTTGCTTTCCACCATGACAGTGGGTCAGATGCTGGCTAAGGAGGGTTTTGCCGAACGTTATAAAAAAGAGAATCCTATTTTCCTTCATGAGTTCCTCTATCCTTTAATGCAGGGTTTTGATTCGGTGGCTATTAGATCTGATGTGGAATTGGGCGGTACTGATCAGAAGTTTAACATTGCAGTAGGTCGGGATTTACAACGGCATTTTGGTTTACGTCCTCAGTTTGGTTTACTATTGCCCATTTTAATTGGAACTGATGGTATTCAAAAAATGTCTAAGTCCCTGGGCAATTATGTGGGGTTATCGGAACATCCCTCCCAAAAGTACCAGAAACTACAAGGTGTTCCGGATCATTTGCTGACTCAGTATTTTGAATTACTCACGGATTTACCCTTAGACACTTTGCCAGATAATCCACGAGACCGCCAACAGTTCTTAGCTTGGGAAATTGTCCGCCAATATCATGGTGAAATCCAGGCTAATCAGGCTCAGGAGGCGGCAAAAAGTAAGGGGAAGGAAGGTGTATTACCGGAGTTTTCTTTGGCTAATATCACTCAATTCCCTGCCAAATTAGCTCATATTCTCTCAGCTTCCGGTTTGTGCAAAAGCACAGGGGAAGGTAAAAGAAAAATTCAAGAGGGTGGTGTGCGCTTGGATGGTGAAAAGATTACCGATGTGGATTTGACCTTTTTTGGTCCCGGAGATTTATCTGGTAAAGTTTTACAAGTAGGTAAAAAGAACTTTGTTCGTATTGTTCCATAGTTATCCATCCTCATAAATCACAAGTAAATGTCCATAATTGCCAGTGAACGGATTATTGTTCCCTTAGATGTGCCAAATTTAGACCAGGCGATCGCATTAATAGAATTGCTACCAGATGTGTCCTTTTGGAAGGTTGGTTTAGAATTATTTACCAGCGTTGGTCCAAGGATTCTGGACGTTTTAAAATCCCGCCAGAAGCGAGTTTTCCTAGATTTAAAGTTTCACGACATTCCTAATACAGTAGGGAGTGCTTGTCGTATTGCTGGTACTTATGGGGTGGATTTGTTGACAATTCACGCAACTTGTGGTAAGGATTGTCTTAGGGGGGCGATGGACGCATTGTTCCAGGGAGCAGCAACTGGTGGTACTGCACCACCAAAATTAATTGCCATTACCTTGTTGACTAGCATTTCAGCACGAGATTTAGCTTTTGACTTAAAAATTCCCTTGGAATTGCCCGAATTCGCATTACAAATGGCACTCTTGGCTGAAAATGCTGGTTTAGATGGGGTAGTTTGTTCTCCCCAGGAGGTAGCACAACTGCGGGAAAGTTGTCGACCAGATTTTTTGTTGGTTTGTCCTGGAGTACGCCCCGTATGGGCAAATAAAAACGACCAAAAACGTGCTTTGTCTCCTGTGCAAGCTTTACAATATGGTGCTGACTATTTAGTAATTGGCAGACCTATCACTGCTGCTACTAATCCGTTGAGCGCCTGGGAAAAGATATGTGAGGAACTAGGTTCAATTCAAAATCTATCATCTACTACCTGAGAAAGTTCGTCTATGAACTCTTGAGAAATCCCCGGTTTTCTAAACCGGAGGAGCTTAATGACTAAACCATTGATGATTTGTGATTATTGGGAAGGTATCTGATTGTGAATAGACTATTTCTCCTACCTTATTCCTTTTATTACTGCCTATTTGTTTTTTTATCTCCTACTTACGCTAAAAATACTGCTTATGAACCCATAAATTACCCATCCAAAACCAAATTTGCCACTTCTTGTTCTCAACAGAGTTGGGAAAATTTAACTACTCGGTTAATGCTTGATTTACCTAGTTATGCCAATCGGGTGACTCAACGTTCTCGTCGTCTTGGTCTGAGCGTTGATCTTTATCCCTATGTTATGGTAGCGGGTAGATCTGAGTTTAAATCTTTACCTTTAAATCCTAATATTAATACGGACTCTAGTTATGTATCCAAAGGTGTGGAACAGCTATTTTTTACCACATTAGAACGACAATATAGCAAGGGAAAATCAATAGAGTTACAACAGTTCCACTGGTTATTTGTAACTAAAACTCCATCTGGTTGGCGAGTGGTAATGATGTTTAGCCAAGCAGGTGACTATCCATTAAAATCAGTTATATCCCCACCTAGAAATAGTAGTAATGGAGTTATTGCGCAAGCTGTTAAATTGTGGTTACGAGACTGTCAAGCAGGAAGTTTAAGAAGTTAACTAATGTTAGATTGTTAATATATTTTGCGATCGCCCAAAAATCCTGAACCAAGAACAGAATTTAGCTAGTTTTAGTTTTTTATGAGCAATCAAGAACGGATAGATAACATGGAAAACCAACTGATTGATATTAGATTAGCTGTGAGCGCACTTCTAGAAACATCTGTTATATATCAGCGCAATTTTGAAGTGATGCAGCGTAACTTTGACAATGTGGTTGTAGAAATGAGACAGATGCAATCAGAAATTAGAGAGATGCAATCAGAAGTAAGAGAAATACAACTAGATGTGAGGGGTTTACAAACTGAAAATCGTCGCATTTTAGATATTCTCCAAAATCTTCCACCTGGGGGAAATTATGAGTAATCAAGAACGGATGGATAGCATGGAAAACCAACTGATTGATATTAGATTAGCTGTGAGCGCACTTCTAGAAACAGTGGCTATACATCAGCGCAACTTTGAGGTGATGCAGCGTAACTTCGACAGTGTGGTTATAGAAATGAGAGAGATGCAATCAGAAATTAGGGAGATGCAATCAGAAATTAGAGAGATGCAATCAGAAGTAAGAGAAATACAACTAGATGTGAGGGGTTTACAAACTGAAAATCGTCGCATTTTAGATATTCTCCAAAATCTTCCACCTGGGGGAAATTATGAGTAATCAAGAACGGATGGATAGCATGGAAAACCAACTGATTGATATTAGACTAGCTGTGAGCGCACTTCTAGAAACAGTGGCTATACATCAGCGTAATTTTGAAGTAATGCAGCGTAACTTTGACAGTATGGTTACAGAAATGAGAGAGATACAGTTAGAAATTAGAGAAATGCGATCAGACACTAGAGAAATGCAATCAGAAATTAGAGAGATGCAATCAGAAGTAAGAGAAATACAACTAGATGTGAGGGGTTTACAAACTGAAAATCGTCGCATTTTAGATATTCTCCAAAATCTTCCACCCGGGGGAAGTTATGAGTAATCAAGAACGGATAAATAACATGGAAAACCAACTGATTGATATTAGATTAGCTGTGAGCGCACTTCTAGAAACAGTGGCTATACATCAGCGTAATTTTGAAGTAATGCAGCGTAACTTTGATAGTGTGGTTACAGAAATGAGAGAGATGCAATCAGAAATTAGAGAGATACAATCAGAAGTAAGAGAAATACAACTGGATGTGAGGGGTTTACAAACTGAAAACCGCCGCATTTTAGATATTCTGCAAAATCTTCCACCACAAACGGATGGATAACAAACCAACTAATTGATATTAGATTAGCAGTAAGTGGGCTCATAGAATATGCAAAACTGCTTTACCAGGAAAACTTCTTTCCATCAACTTTTGTGCTATGTTGGCAACTTCGTTCCATGACGCTTCTATCTCAATATGGGGACGTAATTGGGCAGATTCCACTAGCTCCAACAACCATTTTAACCCTATAGCCGCTGGTTCTTGTTTCAATTCATGAAATACTATTAACCCATATATACTCGCACCACCAAGAGCATAAAGATTGCCTGCGTTAAAGGTTACTTCCCTTCCCCCAGTAGCTCCAAATACCACAGCTGTTCCATTAGAGTCCAGAAAATTGAGAGCTTGACCAAGAATATTACCACCTACAGAATCTACAATCAAGTGATAGGGTCCGTATACTTGAGCAGATGAAATATCCTCACCAATGACCACGTGACGAGATCCCGCTTGTTTGACTACAGATTCATATTTAGATTGTCGTAGATGTGTAACTACTTTTGCTCCGCTTAATCGAGCCAGCTGAATGGCAAAGTTACCAACTCCACCAGATGCACCAGTAATTAACACGGATTTATTCAGTAGAAAACCACCTTTTTTCATGATATGGTAAGCTGTTAGACCTGCTATCGGTAGGGTAGCAGCTTGGGTAAATGATACAAAGTGTGGTAATTCGGCCAGAGAATGGGTGGGTACTGGGACTAACTCTCCCCATGCACCACTGGGAACATAACCTACTACCCGTGTTCCCACAGCAGGACCAGAACCATCAGCAGCGGATTTTTCTACAGTACCAGCTAAATCCCAACCAGGACGCCAACCAGGGGTAGCTGTACTAGCACGTCTGATTTCACCGCGATTTAATGAAGTTGATGCAACTCTGATCAAAGCTTCATTCACAGTGGGTGTGGGTGCTGGGACTTCTTTTATTGTTAAGCGCCCTGGTATGTTAGGGTCAACTACAATGGCACGCATTCTATCACTCATGTTCTTATCAACTTAGTTTGAAATTGTAACTTGAAATTGGTTGATTGATAGAAAAAATTCGGTTTCTCCAGCAATTATAAATTTGGAATGTAGTTTAAGCTACAGAATATAGGTATAGAGAGCCTTGCTCATACTGAATAAATACATTATCATGATATTTGTTAGGTTTTGTTCCTTTCATTTCCCGGCAATTTATTTGGTATTCCTTCACAACCACCAGGTATGGTAGTTCTGGATTTCTCTCCACACCAAGCACAACAGTAGTAACGGGTTGATTCTGACATTCTTTGCACACCAGTAAAATCCACGTTCTCTACCACTGCTCCTGTATGCTCCCCTGTTTGATAGTTAGGAGGTTCAGTACGACTACGAGGTGAAGCTTGCTCTGCTGATCCATAGAACAACCGTGTTCCATTAAAATCTGCTTGGCTCATATTTGCCTCATATAGTATGGCACGAGATAGATTAGCCTTGACTAAGTCGCAACCACTCAGGTTAGAATGAACTAAATTCACTTCCGTTAAATCGGTCCAACGTAAATCAGTATTCGATAAATCAGAACCCGCTAACATTACTCCTAAATCTATAACCCGGGTTCCATATAATCTGTCTTCAGCATAACCACCCATACCATCAAGAATGGGTCTACCTAGACGACGGTCACGTTGTAAAGGAGTGAGGAGTTTAGAGCGAGAAAGAAATCTGAGTATTTTGGCTTTTCCACTAGCATCTACACTACTAAGAATTGCAGAGGTGCGCCCTTCAGCGATCGCTCTTTCTTGAGGCCAATCTTCTAATAATCCCTCCTCATCTAAGACCAAATCAGAAATTCCTTGAAAGTAGGAATCTATGGTTTGTTGTTGGGTAATAATATTTTGTTGAATAGTTAGTAAATTTTGTTGAATAGTTAGGTCTTTGGAAATTATATATTGTCTCCAGGCCACATAAACTGCAATTATAGCTATAAAAATTTGACCTAAAGCTCCAAACCAATCCGCTACGCTTCCTAAAACATCCCAATTAATTTTCCCAGTCTCCTTGATGATAACATTACCTAAACCAAAGAATTTTAAGCTGCCAACAATGGCAAAGGTAAGGGTAATAAAACCCAGGAAAATCTTCTGATCTTGTGGAGAAACCCACTCTTTAATAATTGCTCTTAACCAGGGTAAAAGTAGTTTTGTGCATAGGAAAATAGTCAATATGGTACTGATAACACCCAGAAAATTATTATTAATGGTTGTACTGATAATAGTTAAGGCGATCGCCAGGAGGGTAAAGATAAAATCTTGAGAATTAGCACCAGAAGTTAGGGTAGTGTTGTGGGAGAAAATAGAGGTAGACTTTTTGAGAAGATTGGTATATTTTGGGGATTGCAAGAAAGAAATAGCAGCGGGGAGTTGTTGAGCAAATAAATGTTCAGATACCAGCGTATTTTCACCCGCTTTACCATCAAAATCATCTGGGTGTAATTGATGATCTGGCAGATGGGCACCTGATAAACTGTGAGAATCAGGACTTGAATTGGGACTTGAATTAGACTCCACACTCATTACTTGCTCAAACCTCGGAAAATATTAGATGGTAAATATATAGGAGATACTAAATAGTAGATAATGTGCCCCATTCCCCCATCTCCTTAGGCGATTCCAACCAACTTAGCACTCAAGTTCCACATCTTTTCAGCTTTTGCATCATCACTAGCTTCATTAGAAACCTTTTGGGCAAAAGACTGACGATTTTTCTTTTGTCTATTACCCCAACTCCAATAGATCCCAGACTGATTATAGGTTGGGTCAGCAACCACTTGTGCCACTCTTTCACCAGCTTGCTCTTCTGTCACAAATCCACCAGTAATATATTTTTGAAAAATGGGGAACAGTTTCTGAAACAGTGGATAATGATTGCGGAAAAGTGCCGTAGTAGCTACACAACCTGGATAGAGGGAACTAAAAGTAATACCTGTAGAATCATGATAGCGACGGTGCAGTTCTCGCATGGTCAAGACATTGCATACCTTACTATCTTTATAGGCCTTCACTGGCTCAAATTTTTTTCCATCAATCATAGAATAGGGAGCTTTAAATCCAGCTGCAAAACCCTGTAAATCCCCCAAATCAGGTCGAGGGGGAATTTTACCTCCTAGCTCGTTCGGGTTATGGGTAACTGTCCCCAAAATTACTAACCTTGGTTCGGGAGCAGGGGATTTTTTCAAATCCTCTAACATGAGATTGCATAGGAGAAAATGACCCAAATGGTTTGTGGCCACACTCAACTCATAACCATCTGGACTATATAAAGGCTCTTTTAGCAAGGGCATGTAAATAGCCGCATTGCAAACTAAAGCGTCCAAATTTTTACCGGTGGATCTGAACTCTTGTACAAATTTTCTGACACTATCCAATGACGCTAAGTCTAAATTTATAATAGTATAGCTATCCGGAGCAATTCCTGCTGCTTGAGCTGCGGTTTTGGTTTTTTCTAGGTTCCGACAAGCCATAACCACATGCCAACCCCTGGCTGCTAGGGATTTAGCTGAGTATAATCCCACACCGGAGGATGCACCAGTAATTATAACTGTTGAATGATGTTGTTCCATGTTTATATTTAAAATGTTGACTGTATTTTGGTTTTTATTGTGACATTTTACCGCAATAGCGGATATTTTTAGGCAATTCTCACTAAAGTCGGCCTAACTTTAGCAAGAAGTGCCTCAAATGTAAAGCCTTCCCAATAAGGATCAGAAATTCTAAATTTGGAATGTAGTTTAAGCTACATAATATAGGTATAGAGAGCCTTGCCCATACGGAATAAATACCAGGAAAGGCTTCGATTAGAAAATTATAAATATAATATAATGTGGGTTGGGTTGAGGAATTAAACTCAACGAGGTTGTCACCAACCCCGTTAGTCTTCAAAACCGTGCATGAAAGTTTCCCTTCACACGCCTCCTCAATGATTTGGTGCTTGTCACGCATACCTAACGTACTCTTAGTCTGTTTTTACTAGTTTTGTTGAAATCTTCATTTTTGAACGTGGAAAATAAAAGATAATTAGTCCTATTCTGGTTGATTTAGATACCTCATTGGGTGATTGAACAATCATAAAATTATGCTAGGAGATGATATTTTGCGTAGTTGTAGTATGGTTATTTTTCGACGCTTGATTACATCTGGGTTGATTGGTTTCCTAGTAAGTGGCTGTGCTGATGCAGCCCAATCTTCTACGGAATATACAAGACAAATTGTTCGGGAAAATAACGTAGCGCAGCTAATGGCGCAAGTTCAGGATAGTCAAAAAGTCGCAAATCTATTGAGTCAGGGCAATGGTTTCTTAAATACTGGACGTTACGAAGAAGCACTTCAGCTTTATAATCAGGCAATTGCAATTCAAAAGGATAATATACCATCATGGGTAAACAGGGGAAATGCCCTACTGTCCCTAAAACGCCACCAGGAAGCATTGAAATCTTATGATCAGGCGATCGCCCTCCGCCCTAACAAAAATGAAGCCTGGTATAATCGGGGTAATGCCCTATCAGCATTAGATCGTTACGAAGAGGCAATAAGGTCGTATAATGAGTCCATAGTGATTGAGCCAAATAAATTTGAGGCATGGATAAATAAGGGAATTGCCCTGACAAAACTGGGACGCTACCAAGAAGGTTTGGCATCCTATAATCAAGCAATTAGCATCAATCCGAACTTCGCTGCCGCATATTATAATAAGGCTTGTAATTATGCCTTACAGAAACAGGCAGACCTAGCTGTGAAGTCTTTAGCTAAAGCTATTAAGATGGAACGTCAAAAATATACTGAACTAGCAAAAGCGGATAAAGACTTTCTTCAAATTAGGCATAACAGGGAATTTCAGGAATTGTTGAGATAAATAACACAGGGCAAATAGAATTGGTAGAGAAACCATACCATAAACTCTCGCTTCTGACAACTCACCATGTCGAAACACTTTAATACCGCTGGTCCTTGTAAAGCCGATATCCACTACATGTTGCCACCCACCGCAAGACTACCGGAACTACGCTCTCTCATTAACCAGCAAAATTACTTTGTTATCCATGCTCCCCGACAAGTAAGTAAAACCACTGCTATGTTGGCCTTAGCCCAGGAGTTAACAGCTAGTGGTGAGTACACTGCTGTAATGTTGTCTTTGGAGGTAGGAGCACCCTTTTCCTCTGACCTAGACTCAGCTGAACAGGCCATATTGAGCGAGTGGAAACAGTCTATCCGTTTTCGGTTACCTCCAAACTTACAGCCAACCTATTGGCCTGGTATGGAAACCAGGTCTAAATTAAACGTTTTTTTAAGCGCCTGGGCTGCAACCTCTGAACGACCCTTAGTCGTATTTTTGGATGAAATTGATGCTCTCAGTGATCAAAGTTTAATTGGAGTTTTGCGACAATTGAGATCGGGGTATCCCAATCGTCCTCAGGGGTTTCCCTATTCTTTAGGATTAATTGGCATGCGGGATGTACGCGATTACAAGGTAAAAGCGGGGGGAATTAAGCTTCTCCGGTCTGAAGACACAGAGATTTCTGAAGAGTCCATAAACGAACTTTCTGAGGC
Source organism: Cylindrospermopsis curvispora GIHE-G1 (assembly GCF_014489415.1). Taxonomy (NCBI): domain Bacteria; kingdom Bacillati; phylum Cyanobacteriota; class Cyanophyceae; order Nostocales; family Aphanizomenonaceae; genus Raphidiopsis; species Raphidiopsis curvispora. The sequence continues at coordinate 1,003,342 of NZ_CP060822.1, read as the reverse complement.
TGGCTTAAACAGCCTCTACTGATTCCGCTAAGATCAATTCCTAGCATCACCGCTACTTTTTTCAAAATATTAGCAGCACCATTACAGTCCGCATTAATTTTGAACCCATCAGAAGTTTCATATACTCCACGACTAACTCGTTTCCCGCTTGCTTCCCACCCTTCGGGTTTTTCACCGAATTTAGGTATATTGTCGCAATCAAAAAACGATGATTGAGAAGTGTATGATTCTTCTGTTTCAATAAAATCTATTCCGTATTGTTTACATAATTGAGCAATACGGTCTTTTAATCTTGCTGTGGGAATTTGGACAAACTTCTGATTGTTTTTAGACCCCAAATCAATACTATTACACTAGTTAGTATTTGTTGAGAAGTATCAGAATACAATGCCTGATAATGAACGTTTTTCTGATAAGTTCCTAGTTGTTTATGCAAATCTGCTCTACTAGGAATATAACCAGTTTTAAAGTACATCTGCCTAGAATAGTAAACGCCACAATTTGTCAGCTTTTTAGCTTCTGTGCAGACGTACTCCAATATGGCTGTTATTGATTTATCGGACTTGATAAGAACTTGTTGGCATCCGTACATTGTTCGACCTTCAATGTTTGTTGATTTCAAAAGTATAGTTGAGATATGATTTACTTGTCAATAGCAGCCACGAAACAATATGAAGACAACACTGGAATACAGAATAGGAAATCACTCAAAAGGTAATGCAGTAGTGCATCTTGTATGGATACCTAAACGCCGAAAAAAGGTATTATCTGGAGAGATAGCTAAACGCCTTCGACAGGTAATTTACGAACTAGCCAAAGAAAAAGACTGGGATATCCTCGCTCTTGAGGTTGCACCATGTTCATTTATTTGTAGAACATCAACCATGCTATAAATCAAGTGGTTAAAGCTTTTAAAGGACGGTCATCTTGCTTGTTAAGACGAAAATTTCCTGAATTACTTAAACTTCCTAGCCTATGGACTAATAGTTATTTTTATTCCACTGCTGGACAGGTTTCAGCAGATGTTATTAAAAGGTATATTGAAGATCCGCATCACGGTTAAATATCAAGGCGAATAAATTCGCCGTTGGCACTTCCTGTCTAAAGCCAAGTGGCTTCCGTGCCGGCGATTTTCTTGTGATTGCGAAGCACTCCCTAACAGAAACAGGTGGACCTAGCTGTGAAGTCCTTAGCTAAAGCTATTAAGAAACATTCCTTGGTATTGGCGTAGAGGTGTACCGCCCTGACCAGTGGATAAGTCATGATTCATCGGTAATCTGTGTCTCTATGGTATAAATTCACCACAAAGACACAAAAGTTTAGACCAATTTCGGGCGTTGCATAATAGAGGTATGAATTGAGGTAATCTACTGTGCATTGTCCAAACTGCGGGTCTTCCAAAATCAGAAAGAATGGCAAATGTCGAGGTAAACAAAATCACATTTGTGCTGATTGTGGTCGTCAATTTATCGATGTCTATAGTCCACCTAAAGGTTATTCAGAAGAAGTTAAACAAAGTTGCCTGCGCTCTTGTATTAACGGTATGGGATTTAGAGCAATTGAACGCGATAAAGGCGTTCATCATACAACTATTATTTACTGGCTAAAACAAATTGGTTCCATACTTCCAGATGCTCCACCAGTTGAGGAAACACCCTTGGTAGGTGAGCTTGATGAGTTGGAGACCTTTGTGGGATCAAAAAAAAACAAAATATGGTTGTGGACAGCAGTAAATCACTTCCGTAAAAATATCCTGGCTTGGGTTGTGGGAGACCACAGCTCACAAGCATTTCAACCTTTGTGGGACATCGTTAAACTCTGGCAATGCTTTTTTTATGTTACTGATGGGTGGAGGGTTTATCCGAGTTTTATTCAGCCAGAGGATCATATTGTGAGCAAAACATATATGACTAGGGTAGAGGGTGAAAATACACGTTTACGTCACTACTTAGCGCGACTACATAGAAAAACGCTATGCTATTCAAAATCTGTAGATATGCTTAGGTATTCAATTAAATTATTACTTCACTATTTAAAGTATGAAGTAATACCCGCGTTTAGTTGATTCATCCCGCAAATATGCAACGCCGACCAATTTGGTAATCTCTACTAGCTGAGGACTACCCAAAAACGAAGGTTGCACCTGCAGCATTCACTCCGTTAAGAGTAGCAATTAACACACCATTTAGGCTGATATCACTACCACTGAAGGTGAGGTCACCCTTAGAGTTGGCAACCTGGTTAGTAATGCCTATTACATCCGTACCGATGGTGTAGTCAACAATCGTGTTAGATGCTTTTAACTTGGTAGGGTCATCAGTGAGAATCCAAAACTGATCCGCACCAGCACCACCAGAGATTATATTACCTCCACCTTCACCCACGAAGAACCGGTCATCACCTTCACCACCGATGGCACGACCATTAACACCGAGGTAGAAGATATCATTACCCACACCACCAGAGATCCGGTAGCCACTGGCATCTGTGGCATAAAATACATCATTACCACTGCCGCCAAAACCCCGATCCTGATCATTTACCGTTATTATATCACTACCACTCCCCGTAAAAATACGATTTTGTCCCTTCAGAGTTAGGGGCAAAGACAAAGTAGTATCCACCTCATCATTTCCAGCTCCGGTCAAGATCAGGTCATTGATACCATCTGCCTGACTATTGGGGGCATTAGCAATGACCATATCAGATCCTGGTGTAGTAGTGACTAGCTTAGCTTCTAAGACCGCCACAGTAGCCTCAGGAGTTAAAGGAATATTAATCACCGATCCTTCATCCGTGACCAGCATAACCACCGGATCATCATAAACGCGGCGCTCAGTTGCCACAAGGTTATAGGTTGCATCCAGAATGGGGAAACTGTAGACCGGCGTAAACTCAATTTTGGCAGTGATTCCTGCTATAGGAGTGAAAGGTTCAATATTTACCTCCAAATGACCATAATGTTTGCCTCCGTCCACGAGTTGAGGCACACCATCAATCACTTTCCAAACCTCCGCTTCACTTTGATCGGCAGTCCACTGACTGTACTCATTATAACTAAGCAAAGGAGTACTCACCCCAGATCCCGTGCGCTTTTCACCCCGTAATCCATCACCGGACACACCAACATCGTAGTAAGTGACCCCAGTGCCATCTGCATTTTGATCGACAAAACTACGCTCAAACATCTCACTATGACCAGAGAGAACAGCAGCAACACCATAGGTTTCAAACATTCCTTGATATTGGCGTAGAGGTGTACCGCCCTGACCAGTGGATAAGTCATGATTCATAGGTTGTCCATGCTCGCCACTACTATAGGGAACATGGTGAAACTGTACAAAAATGATTTGACCATTAGCGCGGGCATCTTGAAGTTGGGCCTCTACCCAGTTCCACTGAGTACTACCGGGGTTAAAGTCTGCCAGATCAGTACCGCCAAAGCTTTCGTACTGTTGACGGGTATAATTATCCTGGGTGTCTTTTCCCGGATCAGTAAAAGTAGTACCAGTGACCTTAGGTGGCTGACCCGAACCACCATAGTTACTGCGGCGATCATCCGGTTCCCCATTAGAGCTATCTAGAGTGAGGATAGTCACAGGACCATAGTCTACCCGGTAGTAGTTGTCCCGGTGAGTTGGAGTTCCATTTTCCGGACTATCAAAGTAAACATGGTACTTATCTCGCCCAAACTTTGGTCCAAAACGGCCATCAGCATCCGTACCATACCCCCCGTTGAGAGCGCCAAAATTTTCCCAGTTCCCCAGGGCGGGTAAAATGGCGTACTTAGACAGCCCACTATCAAACTCCCCGGCGTTGTGACGGAAAAATTCATCCCAACCTGGTTGGTAGCCACCCCCTTGTACCAGGTCTCCAGGCATGAGTAAAAAGTCCGGGTTTCTACTGTTGACAATATTCAAGTTCTCTTGATACCCCTTAGTTTCCGTCAGCGCATAGCGCAAGGTTTGGGCAGCGCCAGAACCAGAGGTGCCAAAGGTGGTAGCCCACTGACTACCCGTTAAGCTAGGACGCTCAGAACCCTCCGCCAATAAACCTGGTTGCCACTCCCGATAGGTGATTCGCCCACGGGGTTCTGTTTCACTGTCGGACATGGCAATGAAGCGAATACTAGACCATTCTGTAGCAAGGGGAGCAGTTTTAAAGGTAGAAGTAAAGGTAGCACCCCCTTGGGCGACGGTGTAACTATAAGTCTGATTTGAATCTAATCCGTCTAAATTTATTCTGTGCTTGTAATTGTTGTTGTCGATTAACCAACTATTTGCCAACCCCGTGATGGTCTGATTTTGCTCCGCAGTGGTGTAGGCGAGTACGGGTTCAAAGGTGGGATTACTGGTTAATACTAAAGGACTGGTCAAACCTGGGCCAGTCACGGTGAGAGTACCGTCCACATCCTCTGTAGTGAACCAGGTAACAGAAACCCCATTGGAAGAGGGATTTTGCAGATAGGGATTAACGCGAAATTTGCTCATGAGTTTAAGAATAGGTTAGTTAAGTTAAAGTATTTCACAAGTAATCTGTGTCTCCATGGTATAAATTCACCACAAAGACACAAAAGCTTAGACTAATTTGGTAATCTCTACTAGCTGAGAACTACCCAAAAACGAAGGTTGCACTTGCAGCATTCACCCCGTTGAGGGTAGCAATTAACACACCATTTAAGCTGATATTACTACCACTCAAGGTCAGGTCATCCACGGAGTCGGCCACCTGGTTGGCAATGCCTATTACATCCGTACCGATGGTGTAGTCAACAATCGTGTTAGATGCTTTTAATTTGGTAGGGTCATCAGTGAGAATCCAAAACTGATCCGCACCAGCACCACCGGAGATTATATTACCTCCACCTTCACCCACGAAGAACCGGTCATCACCATCACCACCGATGGCACGACCATTAACACCGAGGTAGAAGATGTCATTCCCCACACCACCAGAGATCCGGTAGCCAGTGGCTTCTGTAGCATCAAACTCGTCATCCCCACTACCACCAAAGGCCCGGTCTTCATCAGCCACAGAGATTGTATCCGCACCACTGCCAGTGAAAATGCTATTGGAACCTAGGTAGAGTTTAGCTCCCCCTATGGGGATATCCACTTCATCCTTGCCAGCACCTGTAAACACCAGACTATTGACTCCGGTAAATTCCCCAACCCCAGCTTGGATTGTGTCAGCATTGGGAGTGCCAGTAATCAGGGGCTTGACGAACTCAAGGGGTTCCGTAATGTTGAACATGAAAATTTGACCACCTTGGTCTGCTTTGCGTTCTGCCAGAATGCCGCCCGATTCCCCACCTTGCTGCACCACACCGATAAAGGTCTGCTCTTCCAATGGCAAACTACCAATGATTCTTTGAGCACCAGTTCCATCAAGTTCTTCCTGGGTGTAGAAACTGCCGTCTTCCTTCTTGGCTACTAAGTGGGTGACATTCCAAGTACCGGAAAACTCAGCGCCTGTAGCTCTTGAGAAGGTGCCAGGGATGGCAGCAACCTTGGCCTTAGCACGGGGGTTAAGAGAACCGCCAGCGGAAGCCAGGAAGTAACCTGTACCAGGATCTGTCAATTGTAACGTCTCGGAATCAATGGGCAGAACGTACTTCCGCTCGCCGTAATCGTTACCCGAATCTTCATCTAGGATGAGGTAGTCACCATCAGAAGTTTTGACCCACTGGAGACCATCAGGTTGATCTGCGTAGGCCTTGCCCTGTTCCACATGAATTGCATGGGTTAAAGAGCTAGCGGGGTTGTTTGGACCCGTAGGAGCTGCCCCTTTACCATTGGTTTCTAAGACGAGAGCACCATCCACACCTGCCAGGACTCGAGTTACATCTGCGGACAGGTAATCCGGTAAGCCGTTACCGTCAGCATCGTTGGTCAGATCAGTAACGATGTTGTTAAAGTCAATACCCAAAATAGAACGGGCATCCGTTAGGTTGATCACGTAGCGAGACTGGGTGATATCTGGATCTACTGCTGGGTGCTCAACTTTGCTGTCACCATTGAAGAAGGTATAACCTTCTGGTTGCTCATTTGCTTCCTTCACACCACCTACAGTGTCACCATCTTGCAGCCACCGGTAGACCTCTGTTTTACCAGCATTTTCAGGGGTGTCGAAGCCATCCCAGCGATATTTCGTGGGGTAGTAACGCACTTTGAAAGTATCAGGAGCATCTGCATCAGCGGTGTAGGCATTCAGCATTTCAGTATCCGCGTCTACGTTGGCAATGCCCAGGTCTGCATAGGTATCATTGGTGGCAGCCATACCATAGAGCTGACCGAAGAGTAAACCATTGCGACCCAGAAAGGCGTCGCGAGCAGAAGCTGTGTTGTAATTCATCGCCTTGCCCGCCGCATCCACATTCTTCTTGCCAATATAGATCTTCAGAGGCGCGGGTTCAACCTCCAGGTTATAACCGGACATAACCAGAACAACATAGTCCTTATGACCGGAGTTGATGGGCAGTATTTTCTCGTAGCCAGACTGTCCTAAAACTGGGACAGTGTAAGCAGTTTTATTGGCAATATCCACTACCATGGAAGCCAAACCCATGGTGTTGTCAGTGAAGAATTTATCTCCACCACGACTGCTATACATCTGACCAATGTTCCACTCTTCACCCATCAGCCACACATCATCGGCAAAGCCAATACCGTTACCATACTTGTTCGCTTCCTCGTAATAAGCACCGCAGAAGGAGTGGAAGAACCAGTCACCTTGAGTTAGGCGATATCTTTCGTCAAACTCGTAAAGGGTTCCATCTGCCCCCGTTTGGTTGCCCCACTTTGCACTCAAATCTTTAGGATCAGCATTCTTGCCATCTACAATTTCACCAAAAACGTTATATACGGTATTAAATAGATGTCCTGCTCCTTCAAACATCTTGCTGGCGGGACTGTTGTTGTTGAGGAAGTCAGCAAAAGCAGCCCGATTGTAGTCGATGACGTGGACGTGGGAACCGGTAAAGCTCACACCACTATCCATTTTCCACCCATAGGTTTCTTTGACGAAGGTGGCGTACGACTCAGACTGGTAGGCAACGCGGATAGTGTCTTCATCCAGTAGCCAGGCTGCTTGACCATCGGGCCAACCTGTTAATACATGCCCGGTTTTGGGATCAATTTCACCCACGGTTGCCATCGCTTTGAACTTTCCATAAGGGAAGTCAGTATCACCGCTACCACCATCGAGTAAATGTTCAGGTGCAGTGGAGGCGCCGGCCTGGGGAATTAGGGCCGTGGTTTCGCCAATGAGAATTTTTGTTATATCAGTTGCCATATCTTTCCTTATTTGCTGTGAATCTACGGTGAAATCTCAGTTTTCCCAGGATCTAGTTAAAGATATTCCTGAGAGGGTAAAACTTCTTTGGTAACTCTACAGGATAAATACAGATAATTTGTTTAAGGTATGGTTAGGGTTAAGTTAAAGTATTTCTTCAATAATCTGTGTCTTTGTGGTATAAATTCACCACAAAAACACAAAAGCTCAGGCCAATTTAATCTCTACTAGCTGGCCAAGGGACTGCCAAAAACGAAGGTTGCACTTGCAGCGTTCACCCCGTTGAGGGTGGCAATTAACACACCATTTACGCTGATATTACTACCACTCAAGGTTAGATCATCCACAGAGTCGGCCACCTGGTTGGCAATGCCTATTACATCCGTACCGATGGTGTAGTCAACAATCGTGTTAGATGCTTTTAATTTGGTAGGGTCATCAGTAAGAATCCAAAACTGATCCGCACCAGCACCACCGGAGATTATATTACCTCCACCTTCACCCACGAAGAACCGGTCATCACCATCACCACCGATGGCACGACCATTAACACCGAGGGAGAAGATATCATTACCCACACCACCAGAGATCCGGTAGCCAGTGGCTTCTGTGGCATCAAACTGGTCATGCCCACTACCACCAAAGGCCCGATCTCCATCAGCCACAGAGATTGTATCTGCACCACTGCCAGTGAAGATGCTATTGGAACCTAGACTGGGCTTGGCTCCGCCAATGGGAATATCTACCATATCAGAACCTGCTCCAGTAAATATGATTTGGTTTACACCAGCAAAGTTCACTCCTGCTTTTAAATTGTCTGGGCCAGAGGTTCCACTGATAATTAGAGGAGGTTCGTTAACAGAGGAGACCAGATTAAGTCCCACAATAACCGGGTCATGATCGGAGGATCGGTAAGGGGTGGTACCATCAAAAATAGCAGCATCTCTTCCGAAGTCAAGGTTATAGTCTATCCCATCGGCCTCATCACTGTTGATCGCCCACTCTGTTGCTCCTGTTACCTGCTGTGCTAGGCTTGCACTGGCAAAGGCATAGTCCAGAGTACCGGTTTGACCATCAAACACGTAGGATGCGGTAGTCCCTTGATGAAATGCGGAGGCCAGGTCGATATAGCCAGCATTTTTTAGCACTTTCACCGGATCTTCCTGAGCATAGGCGTTAAAGTCACCAAGGAGCAGATAATCTGAGTCATTCACCTTGGTAGGATTGGTGTTGAGCCAGTCCACTAGCGCCTGGATTGCTTTAGTCCGGGTATTGTTCCAGAAGCCCTGACCATCGTTTTGATCGTAGTCTGGAGAGTTGATGTCTGTTAGTTCAGAAGCGCCTTTAGACTTTAGGTGATTTACTACTACCGTAAATTTTTCGTTAGTTGCTAAATCTTGGAAGGTTTGTGCTACTGCAGGACGGTTACGATCCTGCCCTGTGTTGTTAGGATCCATAAATTCAGAACTATTCAGAATAGCTACATCCCCTAACAGACTCACCGCCATAGGTTTGTAGATCAGTCCCACCGCGATCGCATCACTGCCCACAAACTGAGTTCCTGGATTCACCCAGGCATAGGTTCCAGCGCCAGCTTTTGCATTAAGCTGATTTGTGAGGTACTCAATCCCATTCCCACTAGAACCCGCCAAAAAGTCATTTTCCAGTTCCGCTAAACCTAAAACATCCGCATTGATAGCTAGTAGGGCAGTAACTAGTTTGTCCGTTTGGCGATTAAACTCATCCATGCTGTCCGCACCACGAGGATCTTGACCAATCACCGTATTCACACCAGGCAGATCAATTGTTTTGAAGTAATTAAGGACATTAAAACCCGTAACTTTAATAGAACCACCCACTGTCTTAGGAGTTACAGGACGATCATTTACCTTAGTAAACCTATTCTGACCATCCTGAGTAGATCTTACCCGCCAGGTTGCACCACTGGCAGCATTACCGGCCCACTGATAGCTAAGAACACCAGATAAATCTGTAATTCTATCCCCCATGCGGATATTACTAGCAGTGTTAAATATAGGACCAAAGCCATCCAGATTCCCAATCAGAGCATTTTGAACACTTAACCCATCATCATAAGTGATGGTGCGGGAACCAACCTCCACCCGGTGTGCTGCATAGCCCGCTACATCCGGGTTATTAAACTGGGTGAACTGTTGGGGGCGATCGCCTTGAGCTAACTTGATCTCGTTAAAGCGATCGAGGTTAAACATCTCCGTCACCGTCAGGGTGTTCGTGAACTTAACTAACATCCCTTCAAAGGCTTCCAAATCTGGCTGAGGCGTTCCCCCTTGGCTGAGGCTAGTGGTAGGAGTGGGTAGGGTAATATTTGCCGCTGTGGGCAGGGTATTGCCAGAACTGATGATGGTAACTGTTGTGGGAGTAAGTTGGGTTTCCCCAAAGAACTCGCTAATCGTTCCTGTGATTTTAATCTTGTCTCCCCGACTGACCGCTACACTAGAATTAGAGCCGTCAAATACAAAAATACCTTCAGACGTAAGTACATTCCCATCTCCATCAGTATCTTCTTCCTGAACGTAAAAGCCATTCAAGTTCCGCTTAGTGTCTGTATCACCAGCCTGGAAGTCACCTACTACGATTGCTTCGATTGTTACTGTCTGACCATTGAGTGGACTAATATCAGCGCGGCCACCGGCGGAAGTTTGACTGACAGCGTTACCTTGGATTTGGTGGATCTTGATCGGTCCCAAGGTCACCACTTCAGTGCGGAATTTCTGCCAGTTGTCTTGGTTCAAATTCTTGGAAGCAGTGCTGTTGCCATACCAAAAGGTGTCCCCATTATCCACCAATAGTTGAATCTTGCTATCACCAGTGAGGTTCTCAGGAACGGTGACAATGCCCTCAAAACTGCCATTGCTATCCAGGGCCGTGAGATCCGTGGCTCGCAATAGGGGTTTGTCTGTAGGGTTGCCTGTCCATGTGTAAAGACGGAAATCATTGGGAGCGCTATTTGTGGATGCGCCCACAGCTCCTGCAATGATCACATACTGCCCTGTGCTGTTGCGTTCAATGCTGCGAATGCCGCGTCCGCCCAGGTCTAGCTGAATTGGTGCGCCAAAGGTGGCGGATCCTGTAGTACCGCCATTGGTATTGAGAATGGTGCCCAAGTTGGTAACGGGAACGATTAAGGCTTTGGTGCGATCGCCAGTGGGTTCTAGCGGTGTGCGGAATGCCACATATAGGCTATTGCCATCGGGAGAAGTGGTCAAACCTTCGATATTGAAACCATTGACAACGCTTACAGATACACCCGAAGCTGCACTTGCACCAAGTCCAAGGAAGCCTACCCCCAATCCATGACCATTGCTATTGTCCCAAGCGATGAGGTCATCTTCTAAAAATTGATAGTATCCCGCAAAGGTGAGGGTGGTATTCACCCCCGTACCTGTGATGGTGGTGGCAAACAGGCGTTCACGATTGGGAGCATCTTGATTGCTGGAGTTATTACCATGGGAACCGATCCAGTAAATCCTGTTGCCAATTTTCACCGAACCTTCCAGATCCACCTCTGAGGTTAATCCCGTCACAGAACCAAAATCGAAGCTGGTAATTGGTGCGCCCGATTTAGTGCGATCGTAGAGGCGAATGCGTTGATCTTCGTCATCTCCAACCAACATATATTGATCGTCAATGGCGATCGCTGTGGAAGCATCACTGGTGCCTGTATGGAAGCGAGTAGTATTGGGGCTAACAGAACCTTGGGAAGCCGCGTAATTGATTTTGTAAGTGACAACATTATTGCCATCATTGACTGTCAAGGTGATATCGGAAAAGCCCACACCCGTAGGCGTGATCTTGAGGTTGCGGGTTATGTCTGTGCCACTCAAAACCAAATTGCCATTGGTGACAACCGTTTGATTGCTGCTACTTACTGTCACAGTAAGATTATTTAAAGACGTATCTGCATCAGCGATCGCAAAGTCAATGCCCAAGGTACTCGCGGGGTCTGTGGGATCACCAATCACCCCACTCAATACGCCTATCCCCGTGGTCGCTAAACTGATCAAAGGTGAAGTGGTATTTTCGGTAATTGAAGGAACTGCGCCCACCGCCACATCATTATCAGTAATGTTCACATTCACCGAGGGAATAGTAATACGGTTGTAGCGCGTATCCGTACTAGTGGCACTATGGCTGATTGCACCCGTATGTGCATCTTCAAACAAATTATCGTCAACCCCAGTCACTGTCACCGTTTGTGCCACATTCCAATTGGCAGGGGTAAAAGTGAGGGAAGTATTAGTTACATTCAATTGGGAACTAGCCACCACATCAACCGTAACATTGGCGGTGGGTTGGCTTCTGAGTACCACTGTGTAGGTGTCAGTTGAAACACCCTCCGTAATGGCAGTATTGCCACCTGACTGCGCTATTAATATTGCGGGACTTGGCACAGACGCACTGCTATAACTACTGGGGTTACCCGTACCACCACTCAGGGAGTTATAAGAATTTAGACCATCGCCAACCGTTGACAAAGCCCATTGGGTAATATCGTTCTTGCCCAAATTGGCCGCCGCTGTCCAAGCGCTGACATTTTGGGTGCGCCCTGTACCGGGGAATCTGGTGCTGTCACCATAGATCAAGCTATCGACAAGGATTCCATTATTGTTGAAGATATTGATTTCATCTTCGCGCCCGAGGTTAACGGTTAAGCCACCGATGATTTTCACTGTTGGTGCAAGTCCCCAATCAGCACGAAAAATCTCCGCTCCAGCTTCCGTAATAATGACCGATTCCCCCGCCTGCAGGATGCCAAAGTCACTAAGTGAAACAGTACCAGCAATTCTTGAGTCATCGTCATAGCTCCATCCTGTCAAATCAATGGCCGTGTTCCCAATATTAGTCAACTCAAAAAATTCACTGCCATTGCCATCGTATTGATATTCCGTAATCCTGATTGCGGGTAGATTAGGAGCAGTATCGTTATCCCCAATGCTGATATTGAGGTTAGGAATAGTAAGACTATTATAAGTAGAATCATTGCTAGTCACTGTATGGGCGATCGCACCAGTATGGGGCTTGAATTCAAAAATGCTGTCATCAACAGCTCGCACCGTAATTATTTTAGCAACAATATCTGTTAAAGCAAGAATTGCTGTAGTTCCAAAATTTACACCATCCGTACTAACTAAAGTCTGCCCATCGCTGACCGTAACATTGATATTTACCGGGGCAGTTGGGGTGCTGGTTAACGCGAGAGTATAGGTATCAGTTGCGCCACCTTCCATAACGCCAGTGTTGCCACCGGTTTGGGTCAAGACAATGCTTGACACAGTGCCAATCCCATAGCGTCCAGGATTACCAATATCTCCGCCTGTGGATGTCACCGAACCTTGAGCATCAGCGACAGTAGAGAGTTGCCACTTGGTCGCATCATTCAGCCCCAAATTTGTTACACCTGTCCAAGCGCTGACATTTTGGGTGCGGACAGAACCACTGATCGTGCCATCGTCATAGGTCAGGCGATCAACCCGTTGATTATTCTGATTGTAGATATTGATCTCATCAGCACGCCCCAACCCTTGATTGGAACCTGCAATCACCTTTACCGACGGCGCTAATCCCCAAGCTGTGCGGAAGTCACTGCTATTAGCCGCTTCCGTAAAGATTACCGATTCCCCAGCTTGGACAGTGCCAAAACCGCTTAATGAGAAGGAACCGGGAATTCGGGAATTGTCGTCATAGCTCCAGTTCGTGAAGTCGATCGATGTATTGCCAATATTGGTTAATTCAACAAATTCACCATTTGCACCTGAATACATATATTCAGTAATGCGAATCTGAATCGTAGGCGCAGTTTCTGCCTCATTATCAGTAATATTAGCAGTAATATTGGGAACAGCCAAATTATTGTAATTAGTATCCGTACTTGTTACCGTATGGGTCAATGTACCTGTGTGATTACCCTCAAAATTAGCACCATCAATCGCTGCTACCGTGACATTTTGGGCAACATTCCAGTCTTGTGGCGTAAAGGTAAGACTGGTAATATTAGTAGTGAGTTGTGAACCCGCATTAATAGTGATCGTCACATTGGCGGTGGGTTGACTATTCAGCACCACAGAGTAAGTATCAGTCCCACCACCTTCAGCTACATCGGTAGAGTTGCCCGACTGGGTAAGGGTTATTCCCGATGCCGAAGCAGTTTGTGGCGTGCCCACAATATTGATATTATCAATACCAATCCATTCATCGTTACCTGGGGCATTTGTGGTGATAATCCTTACCTGTAATTGAGCTTGGTTTTCTGCTTCTGTGGGCAAAATAGCGCTAACAGGTGTCACCAAATTTGCCAAGCTAGGACCAGAACTGGCATCAGCAACATAACCGCTAGGAATATTCGTGAAATTACTTGTTGTTCCAATGCGATATTGCAAACCTACCGCCTGCACTGCATTGTCCGTCGAGCCATCAATATCACGCAGGTTGTAGGAGATATTGATATTGGTAACACCCAGAGTATTTAGGTGAATTAATAAAAAAGGAGCATCCGCTGTACCGGAACCCTGCAGGGAAACCACAGGATCACTAATTTCAAACTCAGCTACTCCTCCAGTAGTAACTGTATTAGGGTTAGACTGGTTGGCAATAACATTAATAACCCCAGTACCATCGGCAATCACAGTTTGCGGATCAACTCCAGTAGCATTGGTTAAATCATCACCTCTATAACCAATAATACTAGGAATATTACTCCAATCATTATTTATTGTAATTCCTGTGGTATCTGTCCAGTTTTGTGTAAAACCACCCGTTGCTAAATTATGATAAGTGTTACTCATTGTAGTGTGTCTCTGAAATGAATTAGAGGACTCCTTGTGCCTTTGTGGTTTTAATTACTTACCACAAAGACACCAAGATTACAAAGCGAGGCCTAGGGCAAATTAGCTGGAGGATTGGCAAAAACGAAGGTTGCACTTGCAGCATTCACCCCGTTTAGAGTAGCAATTAACACACCATTTAGGCTGATATCACTACCACTGAAGGTCAGGTCGCCCAGAGAGTTTGCAAACTGGTTGGCAATGCCTATTACATCCGTACCGATGGTGTAGTCAACAATCCTATTGGGGGTTTGTAAGCGGGTCGGGTCATCTGTGAGAATCCAAAATTGATCCGCACCAGCACCACCGGAGATTATATTACCTCCACCTTCACCCACAAAGAACCGGTCATCACCATCACCACCGATGGCACGACCATTAACACCGAGGGAGAAGATATCATTCCCCACACCACCAGATATCCGGTAGCTACTGGCTTCTGTGGCATCAAACTGGTCATCCCCACTACCCCCAAAGGCTCGATCTCCATCAGCTACAGAGATTATATCTGCACCACTACCAGTGAAAATGCGATTAGAACCAACATAGGATTTAGCTCCGCCTATGGGGATATCCACTTCGTCTTTGCCAGCACCCGTAAATACCAAGCTATTGAAGCCAGTAAATTCCTTAACGCCAGCTTGGATGGTGTCAGCATTGGGAGTGCCAGTAATCAGACTTGGTTTAGGAATAATCGTGTCTTCCCGGAAGGTGAGGTTTTGGATACGAGTATCAAATGCTGGACTAACATCAGGAACTCCATAGGCCTTAGTGCTAAAGTGATCGCCAAGATACTCAGCTAAAACATCCTGTTCCGTACCAGGAAGGGCAAAGGTAAATTTGCCGGGAGCCAAAGTTAAAGCAGTATCAACCTTGCCATTGCCATTGACATCAGCCGTTTCACCGCGCAAATCTACTCGGTTGGCTAGGCTTGCATTTTGCTTGACAAAAGTGGGAAAAGGATAATTGTCACCACCAAGGACAGCAGTAGCACTAGTACCCGCCAGAAAGTTTAGTGTTACCATTCTAAAGCTGCGGTTGGCATCTCCAACTAACACACCATCTTTCACAATGATGTCTACCAATGAGCCATCTTCTTTCACCACTGCTAAATTGCGAACCCGCTCACCTTGTCTACTCACTTCACCAGTCGTACTATTAAACTGAATCGATGTTTTGCTAGGATCAAAGCTAAAGTTTAACCCGGATATCTGGGGAAATTGTCCTGGGGTTGTACCTGGGGCAGTACCCGCTACTGCATGCTCAACTATGTGCTGTAGTTGTTGGGCGGTAACCGTAATTAGTGATAGGTCATTGTTAAAACGCAGGGAGTTCTCAATGTCTAACTGAGACACATCACCTTCCTTTTTATTTGGTGCTAGAGGGTTGGGCTGAGTTGGCAGCTTAACAACATCATCTTTGCTGATTGCTCCTGCACCTGTGCCAATGGCACCGATATTGTCCCGGATACCACCGCCATTTTTTAGGGCGATAACCACGCTGGGATCTAGCTGCTTGGCATACCAAAGATTGGCATCAGCGGTCAAGTTACCAAAGTTGGTTTCTTGGGTGCGCACATCCTCACGAGTACCGTTGAGAAACACACTGGCTTTGCCCACAATTAAGTTGTCTTTACTAGCAAGAAGGTTTTTGATCCCATCAGCGATCGCTACCACATTGGGGTTAGCTACAGCACGAGGATCAACATCACTGCCATAGACGCGATCAACTCCTGCATCATCTGTAGCATAAGCTCCATTAATTGCGCTATCCAGTTTGTTAACCTGAATCACCCCATCCTGGTCAAATTCAGCCACTAAACGCCCGACGTACTTGTAATTAGCATCTGTACTGACCACCAAAATAGGCTTACCATCTGCGCCTGTCTTGACAATGGGATAATCGCCCTTGCTGCTGTCACCTGTTCTCAGCCCATCATTGGCATCAGACAGAATAGTATGGTTCCCCCCCGCGATGATGATATCCACATCTCTCAATCGCTTCGCCAATTCATCCCGCTCAATAGTCAACTGCTGCATGTGAGCTAACAAGATAATCTTGTTAATACCCTGTGCTTTGAGTATATCTACAGAAGTCTGAATTTCCGCAGCTAATGCGTCATAGTCAATGGGGTTAGCTGGCTTAACTATAGTGCTACCACTTGAAGAAATATTTGCCAAAGTTGGTGTAGTTGCACCTACAATGCCAATTCTTTGGTCGTCAGCAGTGCCAGTAATACCATCAATACCCGCAACATTAATGATGGTACTTTTAGCAATCTTACCCTTTATAGAGCTGGCATCAGCGGTATTTTGGTTAGCGGCCAGGTCAGTTGCACTGAGGTTGCCCGCTGTAATTTCAGGGCTAAAATCCAGGTTAGTACTCAAATAGGGGAAGTTGGTCCCTGGGTTACCGCTTCCTGTCCTGAGAATATCACGCACTTGTCTCACACCCAGGTCAAACTCATGGTTGCCCAATGCGGAAGCTTGAATGCCAATCCCATTTAGAATGCCAATATCACCACGTCCAATGACTGGAGCAGTGCTAGATCCCAATCCACCCACATTATTCAAGCTGGTATCGCTGGAAGCATTGAAAAATGCGCCTGGAATATAGTTATCGCCAGAAGAGAGAATCAACGTGTTGGTTTTGTATTTAGGATCATCCTTGAGTTTATTGACAACAGCTGAAAAGCCAATTGCATCGGTAACAGCAGGAATGCCACCCTCAAAGTCTGAACCATGGAGAACTTGCAGGGTGAAGTTGCCTGTACTAGTTATAGCTGCTACAGTTTCAAATACACTAACAGTGTTGCTGACTTCATTGGCAGTAATTACTAATGGTTTGCCAGTAGGACTATCAACGGACGGGACAAAAATCAACCCCTCTGCGCTACGATCTTCAGCAGTATTAACATACTGTACAAAGGTTGGGTTGCTGGCATTAGTAATATCATAAACGATTACATCACCAACGCGCTCTAAACCAACAAAGGCATAGGTACGCCCATCAATCACACCAACAGTCACACCCTCTGGTTCGGGACCTTTGTTATCACTGCGGGTATCGAATCCTGCATTGGGTGCACCATCGGAGTTAAACCCTGTGGGATTAAATTGGGCAGTGAGTTTCTCTAACTGATCACCACTGTAAAAGATCAAGTTGCCACTGCTATCCCAAATGGTGAAGGATCTGGCTCCAAAGGCTTGAATTTGGTCAAAGTCCCCATCACCATCCGCATCCCCTGATTTGTTGCTAACTACCAAACGACCAAGTTTCTCAGGTTTTTTCAGGTCACTAGCGTTGGGGAAAACTGTAGGATCCAGTACGTAGAAAGCGTCGCCAACTCTTGACTCCTCATTGAAAATCGTCCCTTCATTGCCAAAGGAATTATTAGAGGTGGGACGTACCCGGGAATCACCTTCATTGGCTGTAATATAGTAGGTTTGACCATTGCTAATGAAACTAGCGATCGCATCAGGTTGATACATGCCAAATACTGGCCAGTTAGCAATATTGATCTTGCCACCTCCACCTGAAGTGCCATTAACATCTCTATCACTGGGGTCAATACCATTACCAACCAGATTATGATTCTTTAGCCCTAGAGGTTTAATGCTGGTAATTGTGGCACTAGCAACGTCAAGAAAGGCGATCGCATTGGCTTCTTGTAGGGTAATTGCAGCGGTTAAACCATCGGGGGAAATGGCAATATACTCGGGTTCCACATCTTGCGATAGGGTTGTATTGTTGCCAATAACCCGCAGTCCTTGGGATCTTAGGGTAGCCAATTGACTATCAAAAGCGTTAAACTTAGCTTCCTGGACGGTAGCATTAGCTGGACCATTGGTTAGGTCAATGATGCTAACAGAACCTTCTGGATCAGAACTATAGTTCTCATTGGGTTCCCCTTCATTAGCCACTAAAACCTTCTTACCATCGGGGGTAAAGGTGAGCATATCAGGTAAGAAACCGACTTCCACGGAATTAATGAAGTTACCATTGCCACCATCAAAAAAGCTAACCCGACCGCGCTGATGAGTTCCTGTGGCCGTATCTTTTATTTCGTAGGCAACTGCCACTATTCCATTTTTAATCGCAATGCTATTAGGCGCAGCTGTTCCAGAAGTAGGACTAAACCCAGGGGTCAGTTTTCCAACACTGGTCAATGCCCCTGTAGTAGTCATTGTATAGATATCTACAACACTAGCAGCAACAACATAGAGACGTTTACTGATAGAGTCAAAAGCAGGAATTTCTGAATTGGTTGTACTAGTGGCACTACCAACCTTATTTAGTCTAATTGCCATTTTCGCCCATCTCCTCTAAATATATCAATATTTCAACTGAAAATCCACAAATTTCTGGGTGATAGCTCAAGATAGTTAAAGACTTTCTTAAGAACAAACAATTAACGAATATACAAGATTAAGATAGGCAATCGGCTTAAGATACGGTTATAATTAGGTTAAGAATTAAAAAATAGCAATTTCGTCGAGCAGCTATTGTGGTGATGACAGGGGAAGATGCGTGCACATAAATTCAGCAATAGGTATCAATGTCCTAGTCTCTGACGTTCTTGATTAGCGATCGCCTCGGTGGTGACTTCAAATGGATAGTTAGTGATGAATAATTCCTTGCCCTTGTCTGCTTTATTCTGTTTGTAGTTGTTCATTCCGTATTGCAACTCCCACTCATAAATATGGGCAAAGGAAAAACTGTGCCGCACTTGTTCGCAATTATCGTAGGTGATCAACCATTTATGTGAGCAATCTTTCATCAGGTTGGCAAAGCGAGAATGGTCAAAACACGTGTGTAAATCCCCTTTTTTACCATAAAGCCTAGATTTAGTATTGGTGAAATAAGGTGGATCTAGAAATATAAATACATCGTCTCCTGGTTCTGTCAGTAGGACACTGTAGTCATAATTAGTCACGTGGGTATTAGTAAAACAACTATCCAGTGCTGCTAACCGTTCAATAGAAGAGTCTGTAAAGCGACTGTTGAAAGAAGCATTGCTATAACCTCCGCTTTCAATTGTCCCGGAAAAGGTAATTCGGTTAAGAACGAAAAATCGGACAGCTCGCTCCAGTGGACTCATTTTACTTGTGGGAGCTAGGGAGAGAGATTTAAACAAGGCACGCCCATCTGTTGTCTGTTTTTTTACTTTCCACACGGACTCGACTAACTGTGGTAGATTAGTTTTGACCATGGACCAGAAGTAATATAGTTCGGGGTTGAGATCATTTATCCAACAGGGTATATGATAGTGATTTTGTAAAACATAAAAGAATACGGAACCTCCCCCAACAAAAGGTTCGCGGAACTCTTTATATTTATGAGGTAGGTAGTGAGCAATTTGAGAAATTGCCTTTTGTTTACCACCAGGATAACGTAATGGGCTCTTAAGCATAATGGATTATATTTGAATGCAAGAGATTATTTTATTAGATGTAGTATGTAATCGCATATAAACTTTTTGTATTCGTTCCAGCGTTTAAGGTTAAAGATCTACCCTAGGATAGATGCGGAGGTAACTTCTGATATATTAAAGTGCTTTTGTTTACACTTCATGCAATGATTCTGCCTAAGGCTATAGATTCCTCCCACTAAGTAGAGACGCACAATTATTTGTAGGATGGGTTAGGGGTAGCATAACCCATGGGGGTGTTGGGTTTCATGCATCACCATTAAAAAAAGGAAATGTTATTGTGAAATATAACGTACCACAAAATCAGCGATCGCTCTTCATTTACTAGTATACTCATAACCTCCCCTTGGTTACTAGTCGGTATGAGATCCCTTCCTTCGAGATCACGTAATGCACTTTTAAGCGTAATAGATTATATTTGAAGCCAAGAGATTATTCTACTTTATTTAATGCGATTTTTTATAATATGGCGGTTTTATATATATTAACCTAGGACTCAGGGAGATAATGTGATCTTGCCAATATAAGACTCCCCTATGCGATCGCTCACTAAAAAAATCTATCTAAGCTACCGTGTTTAGATATGGTCGTAAATGCGATCGCATAAAAATTGGTCGTTAGAGTCGTTAGAGGGCTTATTTTTGTGATTAGCGTCTTGACAACAAATAAAGACTTATACCAAGTCCAAGTATATTAGGCGAGAAGATGGCAAATACTGGGACATACCTTTGAATAATTAAAGCGTTAATTATAGCTTCAAAGACCTTTATTGCTCCAATAATTAGCAACGTAAGGCTAAAGCTACTATATTTGATTTTCGGTCGCATATTGATTCCTATTGACGACCCAAGTAGGGTGAAAATGACGCAAGATATAGGTAAGTTGAAACGATTAAATAAGGTAATTTTTAGGTTTATTATTTTGTTCATGTCTCCTAGTTTATTGGAAACTATCAATCTCTGGTAGATCTGGAGAATATTCATTTCTCTATCATCCAATTTTTCTCTATCTAGTTGAAACTGCTGACATATATTAGGCGAATCAACCACAATTTGTTCAAAAACTTGTTCCTTACCAAAAGATCCATCTTGGTTGATTGTATTTTTAACTCCATTATAAAAATGAAGACATTTACTTTCTCCATAAATTAGGGCAATTTGAGAGTTTATTATTACTTTTAATCCTTGAGAGTCTGAAATCAGTAAAGTAGGGTTAATCATCTTGTGATCGATCAGTTTTTCAGCGTAAAACAAGTATTTAATAAACTTATATTTGTTTGATAGATCACTCTTACTTGTTTGTGCCAACTCTTTATATATAATGTCATTATTATCCAATCTCTCTCGATTTATATTCATCACCGACTCTAAGGCAATAGCAGCTTGATGGTTACTATATGGAACAATGAAATCACTACTAAAAAATAATATTAATAATGTTTTGTCAATAGGTTTCAGAAAAATTACGTACGTATTTTTTAAAAGTACGTTTTAATACTATTAAAATGAACCAATCAGCAAGCGATCGCTTGTGGCATTCGTCTACCTGTGGTATAGTCTATTGGCAAAAACCTATCCGAACTAGTGTGTTAAGATAAAGGTTAGAATGGGAACCTATGGGAAGCGATCGCCTGTAGAAGCCTCCCCGAACTGCTATGTTGAGTTCAAGAAGTACCTTAGATATGATGAATCAAAATAAAACTCCTCCTCGGATCCAATACCTTAAAATCGAAAACTTTCGGGCATTACGGAAAGTCGAGCTCAAAAACCTTACGCCCCTCACAGTCCTCCTAGGTCCCAATGGTAGCGGTAAATCTACCCTCTTTGATGTCTTTGCTTTCCTCTCTGAGTGCTTTGAACTAGGACTGCGTCGCGCCTGGGATAAACGTGGTAGAGCTAAAGAACTAAAAACTAGGGGCAGTGATGAGGCGATCGTCATTGAGATTCAATATAAAGAACCCGACTATCCCACCATTACCTACCACCTAGCAGTGGACGAACGCAATGGCGCACCCTTTGTCAAGGAAGAATGGCTGAAATGGCGACGAGGCAAACATGGTCAACCGTTTAATTTCCTAGACTACAAGGAGGGAAATGGAAAAGCAATCAGTGGTGAGCTACCCGATGAAAAAGACAAACGCATTGAAATTCCTCTCAAATCCCCTGACCTGCTAGCTGTTAACGCCCTGGGTCAATTTGCTGAACATCCCCGCGTCGCCGCCCTACGAGACTTCATCACCGGTTGGCACGTCTCCTATCTCTCCGCCGACAGTATCCGCACTCAACCTGAAGCAGGCCCCCAAGAACATCTAAACCGCAGCGGAGATAACCTTGCCAACGTGATCCAATACTTAAATGAACAACATCGCGATCGCCTAGAAGCAATCTTTACAACTTTGCGGCGGCGAATCCCCCGCATTGAAAGGGTTTTGACTGAGTCTATGCCCGATGGTCGCCTACTCCTACAAATCAAAGATACTCCTTTTACCCACCCTATAATAGCACGCTTTGCTTCCGATGGCAGCTTAAAAATGCTGGCCTATTTGGTGCTGCTGCAAGATCCCGCTCCCCCTTCCTTTATTGGCATTGAAGAACCTGAAAACTATCTCCACCCCAGATTGCTCCCCGAACTCGCTGAGGAGTGCCAGCAGGCAACTGCTAGAACTCAAATGCTTGTCACCACCCACTCTCCCTTCTTCATCAATCAGCTTAAGCCTAAGCAAGTGCGAATTATCTATAGAGGAACTGATGGCTATACTCGAACACAACTTATTGAGGATATTCCAGGGATCAAGGAATTTATCCAACATGGAGCAAACTTAGGAGATTTGTGGATGGAGGGACATTTTGAAGTTGGCGATCCTTTAAATCAGGAGGGTATTTAATGCCCAAAACAAATAGTTTTTGCATCGAGGTTTTAGTAGAAGAACCTTCTGCTGAAGAAGCCCTCAAAACCCTTTTGCCAAAATTACTCAAGGGGCGATCTCGCCATAAAATCATTAATTTTGGGAGTAAATCAAAACTGCTTAAGTTACTGAGCCAACGTTTATCTGCCTATGGCGATCGCATCAGCAAAGGAGAAAACGTACGGATTATTGTATTAGTGGATCAAGACAATGATGATTGTAAAAAATTAAAAAATCAATTAGAGGCAATTGCTCAACAAACAGGATTATCCACCAAATCTAAACCAGATTCTGAAGGAAGATTTGTAGTTCTCAATCGGATTGTGATCAAAGAACTAGAATCTTGGTTTATTGGAGATACAGAGGCTTTGCGTAAAGCTTTCTCCAGCTTGCCGAGTATATCACCTAAATCAGGAATCTTTCGCAGTCCCGATAATGGGGGTAGTTGGGAGGCTCTACATCGGTTCTTAAAAAAACATGGCATTTATGAAAACGGCTACCCCAAAATAGAAGCGGCCCGCCGCATTTCTCTCCATATGAACCCAGATCAAAATTACTCTCCAAGTTTTAACTGCTTTAAAGCTGGAATAGAAGCCTTCCTATCTCAATAAACTTTACATTCTGCGTCTTCTGTTTTGATATCTTCTCCTTTCTCACCAAATATTTTTATATTCTTTATCCGTGGACAATTCTCATAGAAATAAATCCGATCGCACAACACAATCTCCCCAAAGTTAGATACTGAAATTATGGCAGATTGATTTTTTTCCCCCTTGGGATAATAGGTATTATTTCATCAGAAAGATGGAAAATATTAAGTGCTGAGCAAAACTTAGGTTAGATTCAATAAACCTAACGAGGGCAAATTCCAATGGTGGCGGTTTTAGATGACACTAAAAAGAATTCCATGGCGGTAAAACTGGGTGATATGAAATTACTCCAACAGTTATTACTGGATAACGAGGAAAGATTTTTGCTGGAATGTACCGACGGCGAAATAGCAGGAATTATTCGCAGAATGCTAGATGATGACCGGAAAAACCTAGCCCTTCTTAATACTGTGGTTGACCAATTTGGTCTGGAAAAAAATGCTGAACCCACGGTGCTGCAAATGGTTGAAAAGGTTCGTCAACTAATGGCAAGTGAAGAACTCAGCTTCTTTGATAAGGTCTTTCAACATGAACTATTAAAGCACCAACAGGTGATGAATGGAATAACAATTTATAAGGCTGCTCAGAAAGTTGGCGCTGATATCATGGTAGCAATTAGACCTCTAAGTGCCATTAATTCTGAAAATCGTACGCACCAAGAACAATTGAAGGGAATTTTAGAAATCCTCGGTGTCCGAGAACTAACAGGACAAGACGCAGACCAGGGTATCTGGTCTCGGGTTCAAGACGCAATTGCTGCAATTACTGGTGCGGTTGGTGGTGCCCCCGGTCATGAAAGGGAAAAAGCTACTATCCAAGATGCTATCCGCCAAGATCATAATCAGTTGAATATGTTATTCACAGACTTAATGCAAAGCAGTGACTCCCAAAAAATTCAGGAATGTTTTGCAAAAATTAATCAGCTTCTCACTGTTCATATAGCCGCTGAAGAGGAAGTGGTTTATCCACGAGTCCGTGGGTTTTATGGGGAAGAAAATACTCAACAACTATACGACCAACACGCTCTTTGGATTCCCTGGTGGGAAGAACTGAGATTGATTAGTCCTAGCACACCAGAATTTAAAAATAGACTTAGAGAAATTTGGGACCATGTTACCAATCATATTCGCCAAGAAGAAAATACAATGCTTGTAGCTATTGACAATAATATGAGTAGTAAAGAAACTGAACAGTTAGCTGCAAGATTTGATTCGGTTAAGAATCAACTTGAGAAAAGAAATACAGGTTATGGCCTTAGACAAAACGCTTAAAACAGGGTCGATGGGATGCTGAAGAGGCGTTCTGTCTACCTACAGAGGCTATAAGGCATAAAAAAACCAACAAATTAACCGTCCATCCACAACAGATGGACGGTTTAATGTTGCTTATTCAGCTCATTAGACAAAAATGCGGATCAGGTTTTGATTACAATGAAGAACCAAGTCCGGCGTAGGCTCCGTAAAAGAAAATACCTACAACAGTAATTACACCTAAACCCGCGATTGTGGCAACAACCCACAGGGGAATTCTCCCGCCTCCAGACATGGTTTTCTCCTCCCTTAACAAGTCAACAAAAAATCAGCAGTCATATTTCCAGCTCGTTAACAGTTAGTTAAAGAAGTAACTGGAAAATAGAATCCCTAGAACGAAAATTAATAACAGTCCTAGGTATAAAGAAGTACGGTTTAGTTCAACAGGTTGTTGATTAGGATTAGGCGTTCTTTCCATGATTTACTCCTAGCGTTGAATAAACTGCATTGCTGCGATCGCACCCAAGAAGAAGACAGTTGGCACACCGAGTGTGTGAACTGCTAGCCATCTCACCGTAAAAATTGGATAAGTAACAGGTTGATTGACGTTATTGCTGGTAGCCATGTTCTTAAATTACTTTGCGATAAATGTTTCTACTTGTTTCTTAGCTTCATAACGGTTGCTAACAATTGGTACTTCTTGACGCACTTGAGTAAAATACTCATTAGGACGAGGTGTACCAAATACATCATAAGCCAGACCTGTGCTGACAAACAACCACCCAGCGATGAATAAAGCGGGAATGGTGATGCTATGAATTACCCAGTAACGAATACTGGTTATAATGTCCGAAAATGGACGTTCTCCAGTGGTACCTGACATTTAGACTACTACCTTTGCAAAAACTACTATTGATTCTATCAAAAAAAGGTCATAGTCCCCATTATATTTGGAAGGGAGGTGCTATGAAAGCACCTTAATAATTGACCTCAGTGTTGGCTTTATCCTTTTGTGTTATCCATTATCAGCTAGTCTTTAATTAGCTTTATTAGCCCGCTCCATAGCTGCTTGAGATGCAGCAGTACTGCCCATACGAATTTCGGAAGTAAAGGAAGCCATACTAAAACCGCCGAAACGTTTAAGCACTCCCACACGCATCCGTAGATTGGGACTAGCAAACCATAGCCGTTCCTCGGAGGACATGGTTTCATACTCTGTGATTAGAGTCAATGCACCATCGTTGCCCATCTTATAGGTTCCAGCTACTGGCATTTTTTCTGCATAACCCATTTCTCTCAATAGTTTACCTTCACCTGGTTTATTGGTGTCGGGTACGGTGACTAAAACTGTGGAACCTTCATGTTTTGGTTGAGTCGATGGAGGGTATTATCCTTCGCACCTCTCGTTTAAATCTGGGCGTGCGACTTTCACCGCACCCAGCTTCCGATGTTCTTAGCTATAGCTTTTGCCTGGAGTGTGAGAAAGGGTGGAGTTTTGCCACTCACCATTTCTAGAAGAGCTTTGACCAGAGTTTACTCGTGGAAATGCCTTATTTATCAGTTGCTTACTGATTTGTCGGTTTTGTTTTGTTTCCCGATTAAACACCTTGAAAGCTCTGTACTTTATATGGTAGAGGGAAAATCTCGCCCCACTCATGTTGCAATAGCGATGGTAATTTCTCCACTCTCCTACGATCAAGCTCAATTTCTGTGCCTTGATAGTAGCTCCATAATTCGAGTTGTTGACTATGTGTTTGACTTTCTGGCGAAAAGCTTGGAAGTTTTTTAGTCCGGGGACACATCTCAACTTTCCGTTTTTTTGCACTTGAAAATGCCAACTGAGAAAATCAAACCCATCTGTCGCTGCAATCAATTTAGTTTCTTCCGTAGCTAATTCTATGCCATCTTTTGCCAGGGAGTGACGAATAGTGTCAAGTATTCTTTCTGGGTGATCCTGGGATTGGAGGATAATCACTATTTCCCTTCCATACCAAACTAATTTTCCTATGTCTTCTATTTCCTTGAGGAAAATATTAGCCAGTAAGGAGGTTATCAGTTCCGGGTTCTCCACTGAAACACATTGTGACCTAATCCCCCGTTTGATCTCTACAGGAGCTATCAGTCTTTTGCAAATCGCTCTTGGGTTGATTTTTTCTAGAGATTTCCCCAAATCAATTTTGATTACTCTTGTTTGATGACCAGGAATTTCCGATAAATATACTTGTAACATTCTTTGTGCATCCTGGGGGGAAAATCCTCGTTTCCATCCATAACTGTTGATATGGAAATTAGTTTCATGGGCTGGCTCTAAGGCGTATTTAATCACCCACTGCCATACCCGCTGTCTAATGGTAGGGGATAAAACCTCTGTAAGAGAATTTGCCTGTAATACTTGACGAATGGCTAGTAATTGTGCTGACCTAGATTTTAAGATTAGCTTTTGAAGAGACTTGGCCTTGCGCAGGTCCCCAACCCGAACGGCTTTGTACACTCGTTTTTGTAAGCGGAAGAGATGGCGGCAAAATTGTCGCCAGGGTAACCTCTGCCAAGATTCACTAACATTTCTGCTGTGTCTAATCATACTTTAACTCCAACTTGTGTATTCTGAACACCTCCGACCAATTACGGTCAGTCCTACCCGAAGTGAGGGAATTTTGCTTCTCGTCAAGCCTACTTGGGTTTCGACGTTCCCTAGACCCTCAATTCGTTTTTATTCGTTCCCCCGGTTAGATTGTTAGTTTCCTTAGGTGTAGTCAATTCAACTACTGGTTTCCCAAGACTCTTACCGCTAATCCAAGAAAATGCGGCGGGAAATATATCCAGTCAAGTCGGGTTTTAATGTTGTGTCCCGCTTATGGGTAAGTTGCTTTTTTAGACTCTGTTTCACCGTAGAAACACCCCATTAGCACCAGTGTCATCCCACAACGGATGTCTGATTGCACCCTGTTCCCAGCTTCACCCTCCAGTTACCGAGTCTGGTCAGTGTGGGCAGATCGGGAGTCACACCTGAGTCTGGCGGATGGGACTTTCACCCATATCCAACTGAGAGTTCAACCTTCATCTACTTGTTTATTACTAGTTGAGGTTGGTGAGGTTATTACGGATTAGTTACCGATGTTAGCCCACAACGAATCGCACTCTTGGTCCCATTCCATGGTTCCTTTCCAGGTGACTCTTGCTCCACAGGAAGCTACATCGGGAAGAATGGAATACTGTTCACACAGTTTAATTACTTCTGGATGGTCTACTGTGAGTATGTCAATTACAATGTCTGATTTACCATCTTCTGACTGTTTAAAGGCCAAATGGTGGCTAGTACGGTGGGAAAACCACTTTCCAGCACTTAATTCGAAAAACTCTTCCACATTCATGAATGTAATTATCCTAAAGGAAAATAGCTACTAAAGAAAATATACTCAAATATTTCCAATATTTCCATTTTGCTGAGATCAACTGTTACTTTCACTCACTTTGGACTTTTTTCAGAGATATGGTTGCAGCTTGAGAAACATGGGGATGACTATCCTTTTCCAAGTATTTTAGAGCTGAAATACTTTTGGCTGTAGGTAGGTTGCCTAGGGCTTCTGCTAATCGCTGTCTGACTAACCAATCTTCTGATTGTGCAAATCGCAAAATATGATCTACTGACTCAATTGATTTAATTTCTCCTAATGCTGAAATCGCTGCTTGCTGAATTACTATCTCCTGACTATCTAAAGCCTGAATTAGAATGTTATATGCACGCTTGTCCTTGAGATTACCTAAGGCTACTGCTGCACTAAATCTAACTAACCACTCCGTATCTTCGTAGAAAGCTCTTGATAAAGGTTCTAACGCTCTGTTATCTCCTAAATATCCCAGAGCCCCAGCTGCATCCGCACGAATCCCATAATCAGGATCAGTTTCTAGAATTCTCACTAAAATGGAATAACATTCTGAAGTTGATTTAATTCCCAATGCAAACACTGCCATAGAGCGCAGCTGTATGGATTCGTCATTAAGAACCTTCTTAATTAGGGGAACTGCATCCTCCGCAGGAACATCCCGTAATTGTGTTAGAGCTACCATGCGATCGCGCAAGTTCGGACTTGCTAACTGGGTGGAAATTTCCTCTAAGCTGGGAACATTCATCGTTATTACATCACGTTTCCATCAATATATATTCTAGTCTGATTTGAGCTGGGGGGACATGCTTTATTTTAAACTGGGTGGTAAGAGCAAGCTGTCAATTTGATGAATCACACCATTGCTGGCACTAATATCTGGTTTGGTGATTTTGGCACTGGTGCCTTTAGGTTGACCATCACTTACATATATACTTTCATTTTTAATTTTGACTTGAATTGGTTCTCCTTGCAAGCTTTTAATTGCGCCCGATTTTAATTCCTCAGATCCGATTCTTCTCACCACCACATGGTATTTTAATATGTCTACTAAAACTTGTTTATTTTTGGGTCTAAACAAATTCCGTAGCTCCCTTCTGGGAACCTTAGCAAATGCTTCATCTGTGGGAGCGAAAATGGTGAATTGTTCACCCTCTTCTAGGGTTTTTATTAGTCCTCCCGCTTCTAAGGCCCTAATCAGGGTTTTAAAATTACCTGTGGACTTGGCTACCTCAATGAGATTTTTTGCCTCAGTATCTTCCGGTATAAATATTGGTAGTTCCGGCGGTTTTGGATCTGGACTGGTAGTGGGTTGGTTGGGGGTTTGTGGGGTAGTTATTGCAGGATTGGATTGAACTATCTCCACTTTACTCCCCACAGATGGTAAATCCACCCCCACACTGATACTGGTTAATCCCAAAATCCCCATGAACCCGGTGAATACTTTCACCTGACCAAATCTCCAACTGTTTCTCAAATTAGCTCTCAGTTTAAATTTCATAGATTTTGTTTGTTAGTATTTTTTGTCCTTATTAGTTGACCTATGTCATATTTTATGAGACTATGGGAGGAGAAATATTTATTTCTATCCCAGGTGTTAAGAGTAGGAGTATATAATGGAGGATATATACAAATCAAGAGGTTTATCAATTAAGAGAATATGCTGGAATTATATCAATGGGAATTATCTCACTATTCAGAGAAAGTACGTCTATGCCTTGATTATAAAGGCTTACAATACCGCAAAATTGAAGTTACACCGGGCATAGGTCAGTGGGAGCTTTTCCGCTTGACTGGACAAAAACAGGTTCCTGTGTTGAAAGATGGTAATAACTATATTGTGGATTCTAGTGAAATCGCTAAGTACCTGGATCTGGAATATCCCGATCGCCCTTTAATACCCAAGGAGCCAAAAAAACGCGCCCAGGCACTATTATTAGAAGATTGGGCTGATGAAACCCTTGGTGTTCTGGGACGTAAAGCCTTTTTTGCTGCTGTTAGTCAAGACCTGTCTTTTCGTAAATCACTTTTACCTCTATCAACTCCAGATTTTCTCAAATCTGTAGTGGTGGGTGTTCCTGGTGATCTCTTGAGTGTTTTAGGTGTGGGAGTTGGCTTCACTCCGGATGCAATTAAATCGGCGATCGCCAATTTGAAGCAAGATCTAGAAATCCTCATGGAACTATTATCGGATAGTCCCTACCTACTAGGGGACGAACCCTGTATAGCAGATCTAGCTGTAGCGGGATTATCAATCCTATTGAAGTTCCCCACGGGTCCCTATTTAGATTTACCAGAATCTCTTAGAGGCAAGGGTCTGCCTGTCTTAGCAGACAATCTTGATTATGAGCGATTTTTCGCTTGGCGCGATCGCATTTATTCACAATTCAGGAAACCTTTAACGGGTCAAACTCCTGCTACCACCAGCGGTCCAAGTTCCATAGAAATTGATTAAATAGGACTGTGACCTAAGCCAGAACGCTAGAGTTGGTGGCGTGATTACCGGATAGGCGTTCTGGCACTAACCAACTAATTTTTTAGATCAACTGAAATGAGTTTAAAATGAGTTCTGGAAATCCATTAGGTTCGGTTATTAGAGGTTCTTTAACCAAGGGGTTAGAGATCAGATTACACTCTGATGTCTCCGTAGAAGATATGCGTGTTGGTAAATTTCTGGTCATCCAAGGTGCCCGTTCTCGTTTCTTTTGCATGGTGACTGATGTTGCCCTAGGAACGGCAAATGAACGGATTATAGCCAGTCCTCCCAATTGGGAAGATACTTTTTTAAGGGAGGTTTTGGCTGGTAGCAGTACCTATGGTATCGTCACCTTGGCACCAATGCTCATGTTTACACCAGAAGATACGGAGCATACTTTTAACGGTAAATATGCCCAGAGTTCAGGATTTTCTGGGAATGGTTTGGCATCTTTTCAGCCTCAAACCGCAACCACAATGGAACTGCTACCGGTAAAAACCATACCTACTCACTTTAGTCAGGTTTACGAAGCTGAGGAATATGATTTTCGCAAAGTTTTTGGATGGGAAGACGATCAGCAGCGCAAAAACTTCTCCATTGGTAAACCCTTGGATATGGATGTGCCAGTTTGTATTGACTTAAATCGGTTTGTAGAAAGGAGTAATGGGGTTTTTGGTAAATCTGGAACTGGTAAATCCTTTCTCACCCGGTTACTTTTAGCTGGTGTTATCCGTAAAAATGCTGCTGTTAACCTAATTTTTGATATGCACTCCGAATATGGTTGGGAAGCGGTAGCAGAGGGTAAAGAAGTAAGCACGGTCAAAGGTCTCAAACAACTATTTCCTGACAAGGTAGAAGTTTATACCCTAGATCCGGAAGCGACTAAGCGAAGAGGTGTTAGGGATGCACAGGAGCTATATCTCAATTACGAGCAAATAGAAGTAGAAGATCTGAAACTTTGTGCCAATGAGTTAGGAGTTAGTGATGCTTCAATGGATAGTGCTAGCATCCTATATAAACAGTTAGGTGACCGTTGGATTCCCGAATTGTTGGGGATGACAGGGGATGACATCAAATTGTTTTGCGATGAAAATCCCGGTCATGTGGGGTCAATTGCAGCTTTGCAGCGCAAACTAATGCGACTTGAGAACCTCAAATATATACGAAACGCACGTAAAGATAACTATATTAAGAAAATAGTGCAATCTTTGGAAGCTGGGAAAAATGTAGTGATAGAATTTGGAACACAGTCAAACATGCTATCATATATGTTGGTGACTAACATGATTACCAGACGTATACATGATCACTATGTTACCAAAGCGGACAAATTTTTGCACAGCAAGAATCCGCTGGATAAGCCAACACCACTAATGATTACAATAGAAGAAGCCCATAGGTTTCTTGATTCCGCAGTAGTTCAAAGTACCATATTTGGCACCATCGCTAGGGAGTTGAGGAAGTATTTTGTCACCCTTTTGGTGGTTGATCAGCGCCCATCGGGAATAGATAATGAAATCATGTCCCAGATTGGCACCCGGATTACAGCTTTGCTAAACGACGAAAAGGATATTGAGGCGATTTTTACCGGGGTATCGGGTGGTAGCGTGCTGCGTTCAGTACTGGCGAAACTGGACTCTAAGCAGCAAGCCCTGATCCTAGGTCATGCTGTGCCAATGCCTGTAGTAATACGTACTCGGGCATATGATGGAGTGTTTTATAAAGAGATTGGTGATGTAGATTGGCAAGAGATGTCGGATGTAGAGGTTTTTGCTGCTGCCAAGCTGGCTAAAGCAGATTTGGGTTTTTAGTGGCGAACCAGGATGAGATTTTTGCTTTGCCAATTTCGTAATATCCACCATGGAAAAACTGGGATTGGTTCGGTTATCAGGTAAGCTGTGGTAACACTAAAAACTACTCCTCAAGTCATAATGGATGTATGGCTTGACTATCCCGGTAGGTTAGCAGATCCCCAGAGTTAATAATACAGCAGTAATGGGATTGTCGTCACATATTCCTGAGTTTTTAGGAACAAGGATTGAGGTAACAGCGTCGTGATTACAAGTACACTCAATCAACGACTGTAGTAAATGATATTGATATAAACGAATGTGATAGTTTTAATCAGCTTTGAAATTTATTTTTGGAAATGTAGCTCGACTGAAAATATACCTCCTTATCATAGCAATCAGGAGATAAGCAGGGAAGTAGTCTGAAGAAAGAGTGATTTTGTATAGGTGTATATAGAGTAAGGGGTAAAGTACTAATGTCTACTGTTAAAAAAGAAAGTGATAACGGAAAAACCAAACTGACAGCGGATATGGTGCGAACCTATCTGCGAGAAATTGGCCGCGTACCGCTGTTGAACCGGGAAGAGGAAATAATCTATGGTAAGCAAGTGCAGCAAATGATGATCTTAGTGGAAGCTAAGGAAGCACTAGCTAAAGAACTGGGGTATGAACCAAGTTTATCAGAATGGGCAATTTATGTTAACCAGTCGGAGAACGACGTGAAACATAAAATATCCACAGGTAAGCGAGCTAAGCAAAAGATGATTGAAGCCAATCTAAGATTAGTCGTAGCAATTGCCAAGAAGTACCAGAAGCGGAATATGGAATTTCTGGATTTGATTCAAGAAGGAACTCTGGGATTGGAAAGGGGGGTAGAGAAGTTTGACCCTACCATGGGTTACAAGTTTTCTACCTATGCTTACTGGTGGATCCGTCAAGCAATTACCAGAGCAATTGCCCAACAGGGAAGAACTATTCGTCTCCCCATCCATATTACCGAAAAGTTGAACAAAATCAAAAAAGTGCAAAGGGAGTTAGCGCAAAAGTTAGGGAGGTCTCCTTCACCCACGGAGATTGCCAAGGAATTGGAGTTGGAACCTGCTCAAATTCGAGAGTATTTGAATATAGCTCGTCAACCAATTTCCCTAGACGTGCGAGTGGGTGACAATCAGGATACAGAGCTGCAAGAAATGTTAGAAGATGATGGCCTGTCACCTGAGCATTACACCACCCAGGAGTTTTTGCGTCATGACCTCAATAACCTATTAGCAGAACTGACTCCTCAGCAGAGGGAAGTTGTGATTTTGAGGTTTGGGTTAGAAGATGGAAACGAAATGTCTTTAGCGAAGGTTGGGGAGCGACTGAATATTAGTCGTGAGCGCGTTCGTCAACTTGAACATCAAGCTCTGACACATTTACGTCGTCGTAGGAGTAATGTAAAAGAATATGTTACTAGTTAATTCGTAGCTGAAGGCGATCGCTTGTTCCATGGTATGGTTTTACCATCACCTGCGATCGCTAAAAAGTCGGCAATCTTCTCTACTGCATTCTCCAATATGTCCATTTCTTGTACTAACGCAAAACGTACATACCCTTCCCCTCCTTGACCAAACCCTACCCCAGGAGCAACAGCTACCCCTGTTGCTTGTACTAGTTCCGTACAAAATTTAATTGAATTGTTACTCCATTCATTAGGTAATTTTGCCCAAATATACATGGTGGCTTTTGGAGTCTCTACTTCCCAACCCTTGTTGTGTAGACTTTTGATAAATCCATCTCGCCGTTGCCGAAAAATGTCAACCGTTTTTTTAACACTTTCTTGGTCACCAGTTAACGCGGCGATCGCTCCATTTAAAATACCTAAATATTGATTAAAATCTATACTTGATTTTATTTGCTTTAAAGCTTGAATTAATTGAGCATTTCCAATGGCATAACCAATGCGGAAACCACCCATACTATAGGATTTGGATAAGGTAAAGAATTCTATACTGATGGTTTTCTCTGGATCTGCTTGCAAAATTGAAGGAGCTAAAGATTGAGAATCACTTATTTCTCCCTGGGTAAAGACTAAATCCACATAGGGGAAATCATGTACTAGGACAATATTATGTTTTTGACAAAATTCCACAGCCTCCTTAAAAAAGGATAAAGGAGCGATCGCACCTGTGGGATTGTGAGGATAACTTAGAACCATCATTTTAGACTGACTGACAATTGCTGGGGGAATATCAGTTAGTACGGGTAAAAAGTTATTTGTTGGCGTTAATGGTATGGGATAGATTTGCCCACTGGCTAAATACACTCCACCCGCGTGGGAGGGATAACCCGGATCCAACAATAGGGCAAAATCTCCAGGATTAAGAATTGCTAGGGGTAAATGCGCAGTTCCTTCCTGGGAACCAATTAATGGTAAAACCTCTGTTTCTGGGTCTATGGGAATACCAAACTTCTGTTCATACCACTCAGCTGCTACTTGACGGAATCTTTGAGTACCTTTAAACAGTAAATAACCATGAGTTCCAGGATCATGCAGGGACTGGGCGATCGCCTGAATCACATGATTTTCTGCTGGTAAATCAGAAGATCCTAGGGATAAATCAATTAACTTTTGTCCCGCAGCTATAGCTAAAGACTTAGCTGTATCCATATCCGAAAATACATTAGACTGTAAAGGTTGTAAACGTTGTGCAAATCGGATTTTATTTTTGGACATGGCAATAACCGAACTAACAAAAAACAACGGAAAAAAGTAAACAGTTAATTATTTAAATTCTCATCCAACCAACCAAGAAGTTTTTCCTTCCCGATCACCCCCTCCGTAGAAGCTTTTAATTTTTTAGATGCAATCAGTCTCAATGCAGGCACACCTTCCACCTGATAGGTTTTGACGCTATTCGGATTTGGGTCAACCTCCATCTTGACAATTTTCAGGCGATCGCTATATTTTTCCGCAGCTACATTCATCAATGGAGCCATCAATTTACAAGGACCACACCAGGAAGCCCAAAAGTAGACTAATACTGGCTGATCAGCAGCCAGAACCTCCGATGCAAATTCAGCATCAGTGATAGTTATTACACCCTTACTCATAAAATTCTCCATGCCATTGTCAAAAGTTAACCCACAGACCAGTTTACCGTAAACTGGTCATTATTACCCGAAAAGTCAGATGGGGAGAGTCAATTATGTCAATTATAATTTATCCAGTTGTTTTCTCAGCTCTTCCAATTCAGCATCTACGGGTTCAGCGAATTTGCTTTGATCCTTTTGGGAACTACTGCTAGATTCAGCAGGAGGTAATTCTCCTTTAGGTGTAGGAGCTGGTGATAGTATACTAGCCTTCAAAGCTGCCAATTCATCATCAATATCACTACTACCTTCTAGACGAGCAAATTGGCTATCTAAATCCGCACCTACTAATTCGGCTGTAGACTGGGCACGAGCCTCTTGCATGAGAACTTTCTCTTCCATTCGCTCAAAAGCAGCCATGGCACTATTACTATTCATATTAGTAACCATCGAGCCAATCTGTTCTTGAGCTTTAGCAGCAGTAATACGCGCCCTGAGCATGTCCTTTTTGTTCTTGTACTCAGCAATTTTGCTTTCCAATTGAATCAAGCTCTTTTTAAGAGTCTCCACCTGAGTAATTTGCTGGTCTAAACTGGTCTTGAGAGCTATAGATGTTTCATTAGCACTTTTCTTCCGTTCCAAAGCTTGACGTGCTAGGTTCTCATCTCCTTTTTGTACGGCCAACTGGGCATTGCGCTGCCACTTATTCACTTCACTAGCAGCATCATTATATTGTTTTTCCGTGCGTTTTTGGGCAGCAATAGCTTGTGCCACCCCTTGACGAAGCTCCACCAAGTCCTCCTGCATTTCCAAGAGGGCCTGTTCCAGCATTTTTTCTGGATCTTCAGCTTTATTGACTAAATCATTTAGATTGGCACTAATTACTCTTTTTAACCTATCAAATAATCCCATAATTTTTTCCTGCTTGTGTGTTTTTTATTTGGAAGACGATGGCTTGACCAACAAGTTTACAAAGCTGCTTTATTGAGGTCAAGAGCTTGTGTAAAAACGAATATCAAGATAACTCCAGTAAGGGAGAAAAGATTAATTTCGTAAGCGGGCTTTAATTCCCCTAGCTTCTAGTTGCTGTAACCTTTGTTTTGCTTCCTCTGGAGTTAGGAATGCGCCCAGATAGATGTACTTTTGATTAGGTGACAAATAAGCATCGGGGACAACTTCCTTAGCTGCACTCAAGATAGTATCACTCTCATTATCAGTTATCAGATAATAATAGGGATTATTGACCGCTTGTGCTACTGCGTTAGAA
The DNA here is from genome assembly GCF_014489415.1 of Cylindrospermopsis curvispora GIHE-G1. Taxonomy (NCBI): domain Bacteria; kingdom Bacillati; phylum Cyanobacteriota; class Cyanophyceae; order Nostocales; family Aphanizomenonaceae; genus Raphidiopsis; species Raphidiopsis curvispora. The sequence continues at coordinate 966,962 of NZ_CP060822.1, read as the reverse complement.
CCTTCACCTAGCTGTAAGTTTCGCCTCGGGACTTCCTGTTTGATTTGTCGTTTAATTCTTCCCCCACTAATACTAGCAAATTGGGTATTGGATCGGGGGGCGGATGGATTACTAGATGAAACCCCTAAGCCAGATCGAGAGGATGTATTTTGGCGGGTAGAATTTTGACCGGATTGGAGAGAAACAGGAAGATTGGTGGATTTTGGAGGGGAATTAGGTTGGCTCGGGGATGGTAATTGCCCATTGTTTCCACTTTTTATCTGTGACACCCTAGGAAGTTGAGGAACAGAAGTAAGTGATTGTGAACCAATGGAAAATTGATTGTTCACTGCAGGACTGTTTGTATTCCCAGAGGTGTTAGAGGTGGAAACCTCCGGATTAATATTAAATGGGTTAAACTTACTTAAACTTAATTTGGAGAGACTACGGAAATTAAATAGCACATAACCGAAACCTAAGCTGGTCAAGAGCATGAGAAAAATAGAAAAAACTCCCAGGGGTGAGAGCGAACCACCCTTACTCCGATTAAACGTCTTCCTATTGTTTTTATTGAAATTCTTTTTGTTCAACTTTTCTGGTGGAGGTTGGAAGGCTGATTCTTCCTCCAAAGATGGGGAATCGAAAATTTCTTGCCCTGCTCCCTCCGGAAAGCTTGTGGTTGTGTCCCCATAACTCCCATCTGATGATGGAGTACACACATATTCAGAATAACCTAGGGTGGGGTCTAGGGAAAAGCGATTTGATAAAGGATCACCCTCTTCTCCGGATGACACTTTTAAGTCTATATTATCAGATGTGATATATTTACTATCAACCGGTCGAGCACTATAACGGGTGCGTCTGTATCTAACTAATTCCTCATCTAGTCGCACCTCCAAGTTTTTGAGTGCTGTGGCCAGGATGGGATTAAGTCTGGAAGTCTTGGGGAATGGGTTATGAGAATTGATTCTGGTATTCTGACTCATTCGACACCACACCTTAAAATTTAAATTATGAAATTTACACTGGGATTTGTACCGTATAGTCAACTGTATCAGTAAAACTGGCAAAAAAATCGTCAAAAATCATAAACAAGATCTTTAGTCCAGATGTCGTTAAAATCAGTTAATGAAATTCTAGGGATTCTCCAAATAGAGTCTAGGTGTCAAGAAGAACCTTTGCTCAAGTTACTTAATTTTTGGCCAGAGGTTGTTGGTGTGAAGGTAGCTCGGGAAACTCGCCCCCTGTCCATACGGCGTCATGTTTTGTGGGTAGCAACTTCCAGTGCTGCTTGGTCACAAAACTTAACCTTTGGACGCTATGCTATTCTATTAAAGTTAAATCAGCGATTAAACCAATTGCAAATTCCTGCTATAACAGATATTCGGTTTTCAACTGCACAATGGAATCAAACAGCACAAAACCAGACACAAGAAACTTTTTCTTGCCAAAAACACCCCAGTTATTTAGAACAGAGCACTAATATCAATCATACTAGTCAAATTGCTCAGCCAGTGGTTTCAGTTAAAATGGTTTTTGAAAACTGGTTCAGGACTAAACAAGTCAAGGATAGTCATTTACCTTTGTGTCCCCAATGTCATTGTCCATCCCCACCAGGGGAACTGGAACGCTGGAGCATTTGTTCTCCCTGTGCTGCTAAGGTGATGGACGAAACCTACAGCGATTGATTTTCGGTAAATTCGATGGCGGATTTTTGTTAATAACAGGAGTAATGCTATGGAATAAACTCTAAAGAAATATGAATATCTTTAAACTAATCAAGAAGTTTCATAGTTAAATATTTTATGATGATTATCAAAGATGTGCTTCCAACCAAGCAATACCATTCATCTCTCTTAGTGGACAAAAATTTGAGGGAAAAACTAATGGGCAATAACTTAGCGGTAAAACTTCGCTCCGGTACTCAAAAAGCTCATACGGATGCAGAAAACGTGGGTTTTATGAAGTGTTTCGTCAAGGGGATTGTGGACAAAGAATGTTTGGGAAAATTTTTGGGCAATCTGTATTTTGTCTATGGTGAACTAGAAGCTGCAATTACTAAACATCAACAACATCCTGTAATTAAGGTGATGTATTTTCCCCAACTAAATCGTCTTCCATCCCTAGAAAAAGATATGTTATTTTATTATGGTGATCTCTGGCGTAGTTACCTAAAACCATCCTTAGCTACTCAAAAATATGTTGCTCGTCTGCAACAACTTTCTACCCATCAACCTGCTCTACTATTAGGTCATGCCTATACCCGTTATATGGGTGATCTTTCCGGTGGACAAATGCTGCAAAAAATTGCTCAGTCAGCTTTACAACTCTCTGGTTATGAGGGAACTGAGTTTTATAATTTCGAGCAAATTCCCGATAAACAGGTTTTTAAAAACCAGTATCGTCAAGCATTGGATCTCGTACCGGTGGATGAGACAACTGCTGATCAAATTGTCGCTGAAGCTAATTATGCTTTCTATCTCAATATGGAGATAGTGAAAGAGTTGGAACCTATATTAATGGCCAAGTTGGGTCAAGCTAACTATAATCAGCTAGTTTGATCTAGCAACACTCAAAATTAACTTATGCGTAAATCCTTCTCCCATGCAAGAATAATTCAGAGGTTTTTATGGTTTTCGTTTTACCAGGTGTCAAATTTGATTTGGACTTGATTCAAAAATATGACACTCGCGCTCCTAGATACACTAGTTATCCACCCGCTACGGAATTATCTGAAACATTTACAACTCAAGACTGGGAAATGGCTATTTCTCATTCTAATCACCGTCATACCCCTCTGTCTTTATATTTCCACATTCCTTTCTGTGAAACTCCTTGCTATTTTTGTGGTTGTAATACGGTCATCTCTCATAACAAAAAGATTGCTGAACCTTATGTGAATAATTTAGCTCAGGAAATAAAAAATACTTCTCGTCTTATTGATACAAGTCGCCCTGTCCTTCAAATTCACTGGGGTGGAGGCACTCCCAATTATCTGGAAATACATCAAGTCCAATTTCTATGGGAAACTATTAATCGCTATTTCTGTGTTGATCCAAATGCGGAAGTTTCTATTGAAATTAACCCCCGTTATATCAATAGGGACTATATTAACTCTCTGAGGAGTATTGGCTTTAATCGCATTAGCTTTGGTATCCAAGATTTTGACCCCCAAGTACAATTAGCAGTTAACCGAATTCAACCAGAAAAAATGCTGTTTGATGCTATGGACTGGATTAAACAATCCAATTTTTCTAGTGTGAATGTGGATTTAATTTATGGTTTACCTTACCAAAATTTACAAGGTTTCCAAGAAACCCTCACCAAAACCATTGCTCTTGACCCAGACAGAATTGTTGTCTTTAATTTCGCCTATGTCCCCTGGATGAAACCAGTGCAAAAAAAAATTGATCCTACTACTCTACCCACCGCTCAAGAAAAACTAGACATCATGAAAATGACTATTGAGCAGTTGACTAGTCATCAATATTTGTTTATTGGTATGGACCATTTTGCTAAGCATAATGATGAATTGGCGATCGCTCAGGTTAATGGTACTTTAAAACGAAACTTCCAAGGTTATACCACCCATGCAGAAACTGAACTGTTTGGTTTTGGCATCACTGCTATCAGCATGCTAGATAATGCATACTCTCAAAACTATAAGGATTTGAAGCATTACTATCAATCTGTGGAAATGGGCGCAGTTCCCATTAGTAAGGGAATTCAATTAACTCCAGATGATATGATCAGACGGGATGTGATTATGTCTATTATGTCTCATTTCTGTCTACGTAAGTTGGAAGTTGAAAGTAAATATCACATCAATTTTGATCAGTATTTCCATGAAGAACTCCTAGAATTAAGACTTCTAGAAAGGGATGGACTGGTAAATTTATTCACTGATGAAATCCAAATCACGGATATTGGTAGATTGTTGGTGAGAAATATTGCTTGTCACTTTGACGCTCATAGTAAAATGAAGGAGTCTAAATTCTCCCGCACTATTTAAAATTGTTCACTAAGTAGGGGGGCACAATTATTTGTAGGATGGGTTGAGGAACGAAACCCATCCTACGTTCTCTCCTTATTCCTTTACTATATAATTTACTATTTCAATGCGAATTAAAATTTGCGGTATCACTCAACCACAACAATCTTTGGCAATTACCCAACTGGGTGCAACTGCTTTAGGTTTTATTTGTGTACCTAGTTCACCCCGCTATGTCAGTATAGAACAGATTAACCTAGCTACTTCCCATATACCTGACCATATTGATAAAATTGGTGTGTTCGCAAACAGTACCATTTTTGAAATTACCAAAGTGGTCAGTTCATCAAGTTTAACCGGTGTACAATTACATGGGGACGAAACACCACTGTTCTGTGAGGAACTACGTCAAGTCCTGCCTAACATAGAACTAATTAAAGCCTTTAGGGTAAGGAGCTGGGAACAGCTAGAAACCACCCTCAACTACACCAGTGGTGTGGACACATTTTTATTGGATGCTTATCATCCCCAACAGTTGGGAGGAACGGGCAAAACTTTGGATTGGCAAGTCCTACAATCCTTCCGCCCCGCCCTTCCCTGGTTTTTGGCGGGAGGATTGACTCCAGATAATGTTCTTACCGCCCTCACTCAAATCCACCCAGATGGTATTGACCTCTCTAGTGGAGTAGAGCGATCGCCCGGGGACAAGGACCTAGACAAGGTGGCGCTTTTATTTTCTCGATTAAATCAACTTTAACAGGGCATTATGCGGATGGCGAGACTCGAACTCGCAAGGCAATGCCACACGCACCTCAAGCGTGCGCGTATACCAATTCCGCCACATCCGCACGGTTGCCTAGATCCAGAGTATAGCACGGTAAATTGACAATGGCAAATGTTTTTTGAAAAGTTTTTTAAATAAGGTCTAGCAAAGATTTTCTGGAATTTTCTTCCTCCCTGTGATCAGAAAATCATGGGAATTAATATAATATAACAGCTTTACTTCAAGCAGATGGGAGAAAATGTGAATCCACTGGTAGTAATATGGTAACTAAAAAATGAAGTTTGACAAGATTTTAATTGCCAATCGAGGGGAAATAGCCCTTCGTATTCTCCGGGCCTGTGAAGAAATGGGAATTTCCACAGTTGCTATTCACTCTACCGTTGACCGTAATGCTCTACACGTTCAATTGGCTGATGAAGCGGTTTGTATTGGTGAACCAGCTAGTGCTAAAAGTTACTTAAATATTCCCAACATTATTGCAGCAGCTTTAACCAGAGGTGCCACTGCTATTCACCCAGGTTATGGTTTTCTCGCAGAAAATGCCAGATTCGCGGAGATTTGTGCAGACCACCAAATTGCATTTATTGGCCCTACACCAGAAGCAATTCGCTTAATGGGGGATAAATCCACAGCTAAAGAAACTATGCAAAAGGCTGGAGTTCCCACGGTTCCCGGTAGTGATGGACTGGTGGAAACTGAAACCCAAGGACTGGCGATCGCTCACCAGATCGGTTATCCTGTGATGATCAAGGCCACTGCTGGAGGTGGTGGAAGGGGTATGCGTCTTGTGCGCAGTGAAGATGAGTTTACTAAGCTGTTCCATGCAGCTCAAGGAGAAGCTGGCGCCGCTTTTGGTAATGCTGGTGTCTATATAGAAAAATTTATTGAACGTCCCCGACACATCGAGTTTCAAATCCTGGCGGATAACTATGGTAATGTCATCCATTTAGGAGAAAGGGACTGTTCTATTCAGCGTCGTAACCAGAAGTTACTAGAAGAAGCACCTAGTCCTGCTCTGGATGAAGACCTACGGGAAAAAATGGGACATGCAGCTGTGAAAGCAGCACAGTTCATAAACTACACAGGTGCTGGAACCATTGAGTTTCTCTTAGACAAGTCAGGTCATTTCTACTTTATGGAAATGAACACCCGGATTCAAGTAGAACACCCAGTGACTGAAATGGTCACCGGTGTGGACCTTCTGGTAGAACAAATTCGCATTGCTCAAGGTGAAAGACTCAAATTCGATCAGGACAAAGTTACCCTCCAGGGCCATGCCATCGAATGTCGCATCAATGCTGAAGACCCAGATCATGACTTTCGTCCATCACCTGGCAAAATTAGTGGCTACCTACCACCAGGAGGACCAGGGGTAAGAATTGATTCTCATGTTTACACAGATTACCAAATCCCTCCCTACTACGATTCCCTGATTGGCAAATTAATCGTCTGGGGACCTGATCGCCATACAGCCATTAACCGTATGAAACGGGCCCTAAGGGAATGTGCAATTACCGGACTACCTACAACCATTGGATTTCATCAAAGGATCATGGAACATCCACAGTTCTTACAAGGTCAGGTCTACACCAGTTTCATACAGGATATGAAACTTCCCTAATTGCTGTTGAAAATAACTACCCATTTAACCGTGCCGCCATGGTCAGTAATCCTTGCTGACCTAGCAAGAACTCCCTTACCAAGCTGAAGATACCTACCCAAATAATGGGGGTGATATCCACACCACCAAGAGGTGGTACAATTTTTCTGAGTAGGACTAAAAAAGGTTCAGTTGGCCAGGCAATTAGACTAAAGGGTAAATTTTTAAGACTCACCTGGGGATACCAAGTCAAAATGATCCGGAAAATAAATAAAAAGGTCATGACACCCAGAAGGGGTCCAACAGTCCAGGAGATCAGGTCAACACCACTCATAACACTAGTCATGACTATCAGTTAAATCCAATAGTACCACAATGGAGTTCATTCTTTGCTAAAATCAGGATGAATTGTGTAAAAAAATCAGGTTAAGAATTATGACACCCTCTTTAGCAAATTTCCTTTGGAGTCTAGTTTGGGGTACTGCTATTGTAGTTATCCCTGCTACCGTGGGTTTGATTTTTATCAGCCAAAAAGATAAGGTCCAACGCAATTAGACAATTTAGACAATAAGGAATGGTTAACTAATGACTGATGAACCCTCATCAGTCATTAATATCACAAGGGAAAGAACAATGATAACTTTTGGGATCAATGGGACTGGTCTTCTAGCTCAGGTAAATTTCGGGGCTAATTCAGCTAGTGTGCTGGGAATTTTTCTAGCGGTAGCTGGAGCAGCACTGTATTTCCTACGTACTGTGCGTCCCGAACTTTCACGAGACCAGGATATATTTTTTGCTGCTGTTGGATTATTATGCGGGTTTATTCTCATCTTTCAGGGGTGGCGACTTGACCCGATTTTACAATTTGGCCAGTTGCTGTTGGTTGGCTCTACAGTATTTTTTGCAGTTGAAAGTATTAGGTTAAGGAGTATTGCTACTCAACAAGCTAAACGTAATACGCCCATTGTAGATGATGAGCGGGAAGTTAGTAAAAAATATTCTTATTCTCAACGTCGTAATTATCAAGCAGAAGTAGATGAAGATCTAGACCCACTACCATACTACGAAGAGGAAGAACCGGAACCCCCCCAACGTCCTAGAATTAGGGGTAGTCGGGATGATCGTCCTAGTCAAGAGAACTACGAAGCCAGTCCCCAACGGACACCACGTCGTAGTGGTCGGGAACAACCAGATTCACGAACTAAAAAACGCCGCACCGGTTATGGAAGCTCCTCAAACCGTCCTAATATTTATGATTCTGATGAAAATTGGGGTGATCCTCCTAGACCAGTTGATGACTGGGAAACTCCCCCTTCAGAAACCAGAAAACCATCTCGTCCTCGTAAACCTCAATCTCCAGAATTTCCCCAGAACGAACCCCCCACCAGACCAAGAAGGCGTCGTCCCCCCGTGGAGTCTTTTATCTCTGGCGATGATGAACCCATTAATGCTGATTATGTACCTTATAATCCCATAGAAACACCAACTCGAAAACCAGATGATTCTGATGATTTGGATGATATTAGTTAGGTTGTGGCTGGATCTTGGGATGGTTTAGACATTAGTTCAAGAAATTAGTTGGAGTGTAATTTTAATCTGCTGTGCATCTAATTCGGTTCTTCTCTCCCCCTCCTCACTTTTTCATCCAAGTCCTAATTTTAGTACTGGCTATTTTACTAGTCTCTTGTGGCACTGGTGAGGTGAGCATGGATATTTTCTCGGTGAATACCCGCTATACAGAGCAGGATCCTGCTCTTAGTGGTGATGGAAGGTTTCTAGCTTTTGTTTCTAATCGTAGTGGTAGTCAGCAGTTATTAGTCTATGATTTGCAAAATCAAGGCTTTGCTCCCATTCCTGGTTTAAACCGACGAGAAACTATTGTGGAAAATCCTAGTCTCAGCTACACTGGTCGTTATGTTTGTTATTTAACAAGCGATCGCGCTAAACCGGTGATAGCTCTTTATGACCGGGCTACAAAACGGTCACAAGTGTTAACTCCCACATACGGGGGTTGGATTAAAAATCCGTATATTAGTCCTGATGGTCGTTATATTGTCTTCCAATCTGCTGGTCGTGGACAATGGGATATTGAAGTTTTGGATCGTGGACCAACTGTGGAGTTAGATATTCCTAATGGTGGGGCGGTGGGAAATTAGTTTGTTGGTTGTATGTTATATAATTCACATAAGTTATCTAGATCATCTGCCATTTTACTGTTGAGCCTAGTTTTGATGTCAGGTTTGTTAGCTGGATGTTTTGGTTACCCACGAATATTAAGTTATCCTTTTGACTCTAGTGGTCGTGGTTTAAACAGTTTAGCTTCTGAGTTTAACCCACAGATTGGTGGTAGATATATTGTGTTTGTTACTGACCGTCGGGGTAGCCAGGATGTGTATTTATTTGACACAATTACTAGAGGCCTAGTAGATTTACCGGGACTGAATACTTTTGACACCATGGCTGACCATCCTGCAGTAAGTCAGGATGGTCGTTATGTTGTTTTTGCTGCTAGTCGTCAGGGAAAATCTGGCATTTTTCTTTATGATAAAGAAACACGCCAATCTCGTAACTTAACCACCAATTTAGCAGCTCAATTCCGCAATCCCACCATTAGTGCTGATGGCAATAGAATTGCATTTGAGTTCACCAATAATGGACAATGGGACATTTTGGTTTATGACCGATTTGGTCAAAAATTAAATATACCCTAAATATATAAATATACACTAATGTGATTTTGATTCCTCCTCTTGGATAGACTCTATAAGAGATCTTACTTCCTGAGTACCTGCTGATGGCTCAAAGGAAAGGGGAAACTTGCCTCGGACTAACATTCTTAAACCTAGGGGAGCTAGGGAAAGTAGTCCTTTGAGATCGCGAAAATAATTGCCAACCACTTGCACCCCAAACTGACGCTCATCTATCCATCCTCCCTGTTTAACTAAATCTATCAGTACCTTGCGGTGGCGAACAGAACGACTTTCATGAGCTTGTTTACGTTCTAAAATCTTTTGTTTGATTTTGTTGATTTGTGCTAAAGGTTCTACTCCCATGGGACATACAGAATCACAATAGAAACAGCGAGTGCAACCCCACACACCTTGAGTTGTATGATTATATTCTTCCAAGCGATTTTCTTGATTGTCATCACGAGAATCTGCTACCATACGATAGGCTTTAGCTAAAGCATGGGGACCAACAAAATCCGGGTTGACCTGACGAGCATTACATTCGGAATAACATGCACCACACATAATACAATTTCCCGTTTGGTCTAAAAGCGATCGCTCCTGGGGGGTTTGGAGAAATTCCCGTTCTGGGATTTGTCGTGCTGCTGTGCTAATATATGGTGTGACGGCTTCCAGATTGTCCCAAAACCCGGTCATATCTACCACCAAATCCTTAATTACAGGCATATTTCCTAGAGGAGCGATGGTAATAGAATTAATGGAATTAATGGTATGGTGGGGGTAAACAGAAGCAGAAATGTTTCTTAACCTAGCCAGTTCGCTACCAACGTTTTCTTTGCAAGCTAAAGCGGAACGTCCATTAATGACCACAGCACAGCTACCACAAATAGTATTACGGCAGTTTTTGCGGAATGCCAAAGTTCCATCTTGCTCCCATTTAATACGATTAAGACAATCCAAGATTGTAGTTCCCGGATCCACCTGTAGATTATAGGATTGAACCACGGGAGTAGAATTTGGTTGCTGGCGAATAATCTCGAAAATAACTTCCATATATAAGGCTCCTGTTTTATTTTTAAAAAAACCTGGCTGCTCCTAAGTCCTTTAAACTCTATTGTTTATTTTTGGCTTTTCCCAATAATCTCCCAGTAATTTTAACCCATTTAACCGAGACTGCCAGATGATAATCTATAGACTCACCCTTATTATATAAATTCGGATCAACATCTTAACTCCATGGATCTAGTAGAAGCATAAAATGAGGACAAAATTCCCCCTAACTTTTGTGACGACCTGATAAATGACCGCTCTGGGGGAGATGTCTAATGGATAGATAATAAATTGTAAATTGTTTTTTCAATTAAAGAAATATTTTGCTACTATTGGTTCATGATAGTATTTGATATGAAACTGCACCAGCACCAAAAGCAGGACTAACAGTCGTACAAGTGCGGTTGATAGTGCTTTGTTGATAAACAGACTGGGAGAATTTTCTGAATTTTCCAGGTCAGATCAACGGGTGTATGTCCTTTAGAGAATACTGGGTCTACCTCAATATGGGGAGTGGGTACCAACCTACAACTCAACAGCAAGGACTAAAAGTGAAAACCCTGCGACTTATTGTATCTACCACTTTTTAGGAGTGGAACTGGCCCAATTTGCATTACATCACTGGCATTACATCACTTTGGGATTGCCCAAAAATTAAAGTCAGTTTTTGCTCATGGTGAATAATGGTTGAAAGTGTTGTAAAATCACCTCATAAATGTCCCTGGATAAACCTCTCACAGAGCGAATAACCCAAATGAAGGTGACAAGGCTGATAATATAAGCAGGTAATTCACAGTTAAACTGCAAGTTTTTAAGTAGCTATCAACATTGGCTGCAAGCCAAATGTAAAACTAGACTACTTGGCATGATCTGTTTGCATAGATTAAGGGAATTTTGAGCATAATGACTGAAACTGCAAGTGCCCCATTAACAGGAAAAGCATTGCTGTCTAGGGTAAAAGAACTTTCCAATTTACCCCGCCGAGAAAGAGCAAAGCAATGTGGGTATTACACCGTAACTAAAAACAATCAGGTGCGTGTTAACCTCACGGATTTTTATGATGCTTTGTTGTCTGCTAGAGGTATTCCCCTCAGTCCGGAATCAACAAAAGATGGAAGAGGAAGAGAGCCAACCTATCGTGTAAGTGTCCATCAAAACCGTCAAATTGTCATTGGTGCTACTTACACCAAGGCTATGGGTTTAAAACCCGGAGATGAATTTGAAATTCGTCTGGGTTATAAACATATTCACCTGATTCAACTAAGTGAAAGTGATAAAAAACTGCTATCTTCCGAGACTGATGGTGATGATGACAATTTAGAAACTGATGATGATGACGATTTAGACAGCGATGAAGAAGAATAAATTCCAGTAGGAGTGGGGGTTATGGGGTTTTTAGGGATCTCAACCCCCCACCCGCATCCATTTACACAGTACTAATATCTTTCTCCTTTTCTGCAAGCAATTCATCAATTTTTGCAGTATAAATGTTGGTGATCTTTTGCAATTTGTCCTGCTGATCTCGGGATTCGTCTTCTGAAATATCCGCCGCTTTTTGCTGTTTGCGGATTGAGTCTAGAGCATCGCGTCGAATATTGCGAATTCCTACCCGACCTTCCTCAGCATACTTGGCAGCCAGTTTAACTAATTCTTTACGGCGCTCAGATGTCAAAGGTGGTATATTTAGGCGAATCACAGAACCATCATTACTAGGAGTTAGACCTACATCAGACAAGGAGATAGCCTTTTCCACTATATTCAAACTGGTCCTGTCATAGGGTTGAATGAGAATAGTTGATGCGTCTGGTGTAGTAATGTTGGCCAGGGATTTCAGGGGCGCAGGGTTCCCATAATATTCGACTTGTACTTTATCTAGTAAACTAGCATTGGCACGACCGGTGCGAATGCTGTTGAAAGCTTTTTGAGTAGCTTCAACGGTTTTTTTCATTGTACTTTCAGCTTCAGCTAATGTCACAAGAACCTCCCACAAGAGTACCAATAGATTCTCCCATGACTGCGCGACGGATATTCCCCCGTACGGTTAAGTCAAAGACGAGAATTGGAATGTTGTTTTCTTTACATAGGGCAATTGCGGTACTATCCATGACTCGCAAATCCTCCGCCAAAACGTGACCATAGGTGAGGGTTTTATAGCGTTTGGCATTGGAATGAACTTTAGGGTCTGCACTGTAGATACCATCTACCTTAGTAGCCTTAAAAATCACATCTGCTTCGATTTCCGCTGCTCTTAAAGCAGCAGTGGTGTCTGTGGTAAAGAAAGGATTACCTGAACCCGCACCAAAAATCACCACTCGTCCTTTTTCCAAATGACGGATGGCACGACGGCGGATATATGGTTCAGCCAACTCTTGCATGGCGATCGCCGTTTGTACTCTTGTTTGTACTCCTATTCTCTCTAGGGAGTCTTGTAGAGTCATGGCATTCATTACTGTGGCAATCATTCCTATATAATCAGCTGTTGCCCTGTCCATACCTGCTGATGCTGCTTTAACGCCCCTAAAAATGTTACCACCACCAACCACGATAGCGACTTGAACACCAGTGGCCACCACCTCTCCTAATTCTTGAGCTATTCCCTTGACTACTTCTGGATCAATGCCATAGCCCAAGTTGCCCATTAAGGCCTCACCGCTCAGTTTCAGTAAAACCCGTTGGTAATTCGTTCCCATGAAGTTACGCTTTATGAAATAAGTTGCAATTGCCTCCAATTTAAGATAGCAGTAGAGTGGCAATCTGTGTCTAGTCCTAAATTGATTTTTGTAACTTATTGTTATTTTTACATTTATATTTTACAATTCTATAGTTTATGATTTGTAATTTGTAACATTATTTAAATCCATTTTTTTGCCTTGGCAGTTTTTGATCTGACATCCTATGAATTCTACCACATTCACATCCACAAAAACTTGGTTTTGGCAAGGACTACCTATATCCTATCAAATGCAAGGGACTAAAGGACCAGCGGTGATTTTAGTACATGGATTTGGTGCTTCTTGGGGACACTGGCGCAAAAACATACCTGTTCTTGCGGAAACTTGTCAGGTGTACGCCATTGATTTAATTGGTTTTGGAGCTTCCGCTAAACCCCAACCCAATGAAAAAATCACTTACACCCTAGAAACTTGGGGAAAGCAAATAGTGGACTTTTGTCAACAAGTAGTAGGCAAGCCTGCATTTTTAGTTGGTAACTCTATTGGTTGTATTGTAGCAATGCAGGCAGCCGTTAGCAGTCCGGATATAGCTTTATCAATTGCTTTACTAAATTGCTCCCTGAGATTATTACATGACCGCAAACGGCAAAATTTACCCTGGATTAGGCGGGTAGGAACCCCCCTCTTACAAAAATTCCTATCTATTAAATCCATTGGCAACTTCTTTTTTAGTCAACTGGCTCAACCAAAAACCGTCAAAAGAATTCTTTTACAAGCCTATAATATTAAAGAAGCAGTTACGGATGAATTAATAGATATTTTGATGAAACCAGCAAGAGATCCTGGTGCTGCTGCTGTATTTTTAGCCTTTACAAACTATTCCAGCGGACCCTTACCGGAGGACTTGTTACCGATATTACCCTGTCAGGCAATCATTTTATGGGGAACGGCTGACCCCTGGGAACCAATCGATCTGGGTAGGGAGTTAGCCAATTTTCCCCAGGTGCAAAAATTTATTCCTCTGGAAGGAGTGGGACATTGTCCCCAGGATGAAGCTCCTGAGTTGGTGAATTCTCTTTTACAAGAGTGGATCCATAGTTATTGAATTTAACTAGTCGCAGCATCTGTCACCACATCCACAGTTATTATTACAGGAAGAATCGTAATAATATACTCTACGATCATGACGATACCAAGGATGGTAATGACCCTGGTGGGAGAATTTTGCCCAATGTCCACCGCCAGAAATTAGTTGTTGTTCTTCCACAGACAACTCTGGTAGGATATGGGATAGGGTATTTGGTTTTAACATAACATACTCCAGTGTTAATGATGAACCAGACTTAATGATTAAAAGGTGTTATATACCTATAGTTTATTTATAAGAAAGTCAGCGCCCAAATTCATAATGCCAAAGTTACAATCTGATAACTAATGACTACCTCTTGGGACACATTCATTTTTTTGCCGTCAGCTGTTGAACAACTCTCGGAACCAACTTCTGTAGCTTTAGCTCAAGGTATCCAAATTGAGGAGATGATTACTCCTTTAAGTCCCCAACCAATTAGGACTAGCTATGTCCTGCAGGGTAGTGGGAACACCCCCATATTATTAATTCATGGTTTTGACAGTTCGGTTTTGGAGTTTCGCCGACTTTTGCCCCTGTTATCTCTTACCCATCCAACCTGGGCAGTAGATTTACTGGGGTTTGGTTTTACAGAAAGACAACGGGATATTGCCTATAGTCCTGCTGCGATTAAAACCCATCTCTATCATTTTTGGAAAACCCTTATTGGTCAACCTGTGATTCTGCTGGGAGCTTCTATGGGGGGTGCAGCAGCCATAGACTTTGCCCTCACCTATCCTGAACTGGTAAAAAAGCTAATCTTGATTGATAGTGCTGGTTTAAAAGGGGGTTCGGCTTTAAGTAAATTGATGTTCCCCCAACTATACTCATTAGCAGCAGAGTTCTTGCGTAATTCCCAAGTGCGCGATCGCATTTGCCGCTCTGCTTACAAAAACCCCAATTTAATTAATGATGACACTTTATGTTGTCGTGACCTGCACATAGAAATGGCAAATTGGAAGGAATCATTAATTACCTTTACCCAAAGTGGTGGTTATCAAGCCTTTAAATTACAGCAGTTGGGGAAAATTGGGCAACCAACCCTAATTTTATGGGGAGACAGTGATAGAATACTGGGGACAAAGGATGCGAATAAATTTAGACAAGCAATTCCCCAAAGTCAATTAATTTGGATTCCCGACTGTGGTCACATTCCCCATGTAGAAAAGCCAGAAATTACAGCACAGCACATTTTAGATTTTACCGGTAAAATCTAAAGGTAAAATATTGTGATATAGTGGTAACACCAGTAGAACAAACTATTGCACATCCGTGACATCATCCGTATTTGAGTTTGAACGTCTGTTATTTACCCCAGCTCAACCCACCACCAATCCTATCCCCGTGATTTTTGCCTTCCCCAATGAATACACTGTGGGTATCACTAGTCTTGGTTATCAGGTGGTGTGGGCAAATTTAGCAGTACGCAATGATCTGCAAGTAAGTCGCTTATTTACTGATGTGCAAGAACCCCTTCCTAGACAAGCGGAAATTATTGGTTTTTCCATGTCCTGGGAATTGGATTATGTCAACATCCTGCAAATTTTAGAGTCTTTGCAAATTCCCGTACGTGCAAGTCATCGCGGTTTGGAACATCCTCTGGTTTTTGGTGGTGGTCCGGTTTTAACAGCTAATCCTGAACCCTTTGCTGATTTTTTTGATGTGGTGCTATTGGGTGATGGAGAGACTTTATTAGAGAGTTTTATTGATTGTTATAAGCAAGTTAGACAAGCTCCTAAAAGTGTTCAACTTAGAACCTTAGCTCAAGTACCGGGAATCTATGTTCCCAGTTTATACAATGTTGAATATTCGGGTCAAGATGGGGAAATCAAGGCTATTTATCCCCTCGGGGTTGATATTCCTCCCGTTGTTCACAAGCAGACCTATAGAGGGAACAATCTCTCAGTTTCAACTGTGGTGACACAAAAAGCAGCATGGGAAAATATTTTCATGGTGGAGGTGGTGCGCAGTTGTCCCGAAATGTGTCGGTTTTGTTTAGCCAGTTATTTAACTTTGCCCTTTAGAACCGCCAGTTTGGAAGGTTCTTTAATTCCTGCTATTGAACGGGGTTTAAAAATTACTAATCGTCTGGGTTTACTGGGCGCATCTGTAACTCAACATCCAGAATTTTCTGACCTTTTGGATTATATTAGTCAACCTAAATATGATGATGTGCGATTGAGTGTTGCTTCTGTAAGAACCAATACGGTTACCCAAAAGTTAGCTCATACTTTAGCCACAAGAGATTGCCATTCCTTGACCATTGCTGTAGAAAGTGGTTCAGAAAAACTCCGCCAGATTATTAATAAAAAATTAGATAATCAAGAAATTATCCAAGCTGCTATTAATGCCAAAGCTGGGGGTCTATCAGCATTAAAATTATATGGCATGGTGGGTATTCCCGGTGAGGAACCTGAAGATTTAGATGCTACGGTGACTATGATGACAGATATAAAGAAGGCTACTCCTGGATTACGATTAACTCTAGGATGTAGCACCTTTGTTCCTAAGTCCCATACTCCGTTTCAATGGTTTGGAGTTAACAAGATTGCGGAAAAGAGGTTACAGTTTTTACAAAAACAACTAAAACCCCAAGGTATAGATTTTCGTCCCGAAAGTTATAATTGGTCTGTGATTCAGTCTTTGTTATCTAGGGGAGACCGTCGTCTTTCTTATTTATTAGAACTAACTCGTAATTTTGGTGATTCTTTAGGAAGTTATAAACGAGCATTTAAGGAATTAAAAGGCAAAATTCCCGATTTAGACTTTTACGTTCATAGTCACTGGTCACCCCAGCAAATCCTCCCTTGGAATCACCTACAAGGACCATTACCACCATCTACACTAATCAAACATCTGGAAATAGCAACTAATGATTTTCGTTCCCCTCCCCCAGTTAAAGTCAACAGGTAGAAAAAATTCAATTTAGGTTTTATTCATGTTACACTTTTCTCATTCTTCGATTATTAATGCACCAGTTCAAGTGGTTTGGGAATTCCATGAGAGACAGGATGTTTTGAAGCTCCTTACTCCTCCTTGGCAACCTGTGCAAGTGTTGCGTCGGGAGGGGGGACTCAATAAAGGTGCTATCACAGAATTTAGATTGTTTGTGGGGGTACTACCCCTGACCTGGTTAGCGCGTCATACTGAATGTGAGAAATATCGACTGTTTACTGATGAACAGGTGTCAGGACCTTTTGATTCATGGGTACATCGTCATGAGTTTATGGAAGAAAATGGTCAAACCAGATTAACTGATAATATTAAATATTCTCTCCCCGGTGCTGAAAGACTAGAATTAATAGGTGGGTGGGTGGTTCAAGTGCAATTGGAAGCAATGTTTCGCTACCGTCATTTTATTACTAAACGAGAATGTGAGGTCTAAATAACCATGTATAGCAGTTCCGAAAATTTACAGTTGCTCTATGATATAGATGAGAATTTATGGTTGGAAAAAACAATTGTCTTGCTCAAGGTTTTATGACTTGGATTTACAGCATTTGGTTACAGAAAACTAGATTTGAGGTTAGTTTCCCCCAAGATTGTCCTTACAGTTTAGAACAGCTTTTGAATCAAAGTTATTTTTAAAAACACAGGTATGCTGTTTATTATTAACAGTTTTTGATCATCCAAACCAAAAAACCTAAAATCACCTCCACTGGAGGTAAAGGATAGTCTGTTAAATCAATAGTAACAACGGAACCTTCCAGTTGTAAAAATCGCCATTGTGTACCGCTGCTAATACAACCATATACTGTGGAAACTTGTCGGTTACATGCTTGATTAAATCTCTGTGCAGCTACCATTTCCGCTATACATTGCCCAATTCCAACCTTTAAATCCGCCTTCTTTGCTTCTATAATTACCATAGCAGGTGCTTCGATAGCTAACTGCTCCGCTGATTTACTAATGAGAAAATCACAAAATCCAGTTAGTCCTATTCCAGGATCAACGCTAAATTCCTCCCCAGAAAAAATGCTGATCTGGCGATCAAATATACGCCTCAGCTCTAACAACACCGGGTTAATAATTACCTCAGAACGAGCTTTTTCCGTATCAACTGCGATCGCCCATGGGATATCTTCTAAAATTGCTAGCAATTTTTGACTAGGTACAATTGGGTCAATATCTGGGGGAAAAAACCGGACGCCTTCAGTAACTGTAAGGTCAAACTGTTCTTTGACTTTACTAAATGTGAACTGACTGTATGGCATAGTTCCTAGTCTCTAGCGATAAAAACACAATAGCTCTGTAGTATCTAAATTGTCACAATAAACCGGTGTGAAGTTGCTAAAACCCAGTTTTTGAGAGATGGTTTGAAACCAAGACTGAGTTTCAGGAAAATCACTGGATGAAATATGATTTTCTACCATTGTATACTCTTGGGGGTCAATTAAAGACCAGTCCCTTTTCACATTCCCTAAATAACGTTGTATATAACTTTCCCGATCTTCCTTTTCTCGACGGATGATGTCAATAAGGATGAAAACTCCATGGGGATTTAACAGGGTTCTGATATTATTAATTATCCGTTCTTTTTCCTCCGGTTGCAAATGGTGAAGAGCGAAGGATATGAGAACAACATCAAATTTGTGGGTTCCATCTTGGACTAAATCATTGGTGAATTGCCAACAGTCTGCTGACACAAGTTTTCTCTCGCATCCAATTAGGGCAATGTTTTGTTCAGCATCCACCAACGCAGCTGTGGATACGTCTACACCTGTATATTCAGTAATTTGGGTGTTTAATAAAGCTCCACTAGTGAAACTGGCATCCCCACACCCTAAATCTAGCATAGTAAAGGGTTTTGACCATTCAGCTAATAATTTGTGTAGCACATCATATATTTCCTGATGTCCCATGTAATTATTGTTTAATACCTTTTGATAAACTTCCCACTGTCTATTGAAAAACTCTTTAGCTGAGAAGCTTTCATCTTGACTAGGTTGTGATTTCTTAATATCTGTTTTTTCGCTGATCTGCATATATTTTATCTATTTTATCAACTGTTGACCTCCGGTATTATTGGGAGGTTGATTCTTTTATGGGTGGTCTAACACACAAATAAACCAAAGGACCAAAAAGGGGAATCAAGGCAAATAACCACCATAATCGATGATTGTGCCAACCCCGTCGCGTCATGTCATCTCCCAATAGTATGGGAAATAATAGACTCAGTAGCAAAAAATCCAGGGTCATTACATGAATAAATCTATTGGTTTGCCATTGATGAACAAAATCAAACCCATCCCCTCTCCACCCATATCCTACCAAAACCAGTGCTGCTAAAGTTAATAAAATTCCTGTCCATCGAGAGTCGAAATTTTTTAAAAACCAGTTTTTATCCCCCGTAAATTCTGGGTTTTCTGCTCTTAAAGCTAAATAGGGCAAAATGGCAAAAGCACCAACGCCAAAGGATGCAAACGCAAATGGCCAAGCCACTATTTTTTGTCCCCTTCCATCAAAAAACAAGACTGCACTATACACCAAAGGCCAAATTCCCATTAAATAAAATAGGGCGATAATCACAGGATTAATACCTTGCCAATTTCCTATACACAGGTTTTTGATTAGCTCTACAGTTAAGGGAAAGTTATCAGGGGGAGCAAGGAAAAAGGCGTAGCTGACAAACCCTAGCCATATTGCCAATAACATGATTCTTCTGAACATTTTCTCACGCCTCTACACACCAATTAAAACCATAACATCAATAGCAAATCAATAGTAGTTAAATGCTTCCGAAAGATATGCTGCTGCTGCTGCTACCACTGCAATGGCATTTTCATAGTCTAACCTAGTTGGTCCCAAAACTCCTACCCTTCCAACAGGTACTGTACCCCTACGATAACTAGAAAAAATTAAGGAGCAGGTTCTCATAGGTTCTAAGGGATTTTCTGTGCCAATGCGCACTGTTACCTTGGGTTGACCAGTTTCTTCTATCTCCGGTTCGTCACATATTAATTTCCATAGTTGTTCTTGTTCTTCTTCTAGGAGATGCATTATTGTTTGTACTTGCTGCACCTGGGAAAATTCCGGTTGTCTTAACACCTCTCCCACACCCCGCACCATAATTTGGCTAGTTGGTGGATTGGATGCACGCTTGAGTAATTCTGTCAAGGATTTTTTCAACAGTTCTCCATAACTTTGAAATTCTCGATCTAGTTCACTCCAATTCATATTGGCTAGATCTGATAAGGTATAGTTACGCAAGCTGGTATTTAAAAAGTTAGAAAGTATTTGTAGTTCTCTGTCAATCGTTTCTGCTTCCAGTTGATTTACACCCGATTCTGGGAATAAGTCTACCACTTTGGAATGGGTTTCGTATCCATCGGTGACCACAATCAGCATGACTTTTCCCGTTTCCACTTGTAAAAGTTGTAAGTGTCGGATTTGGGTAGTGTTAGCTTGTGGCATGGTAATTAGGGTAATACAGCCACTTAAAGTCGCTAAAATTTGCGCCGCACCCTGTAATAAGGCTTCCAAACTCCAATCATCCCAAGGGAGTCGCTGCTGTAAGGTGGATTCCACTTCTTTGACTAAAGCTGCTGACGGTTTCATCAGCTGATTCACATATATACGATAACCTGAATCCGAGGGAATCCTACCCGCAGAAGTATGGGGTTGGTACAATAAACCCGATTTCTCTAAAACGCCCATCACGCTGCGAATAGTGGCAGAACTAATACCAAGATCAAATTCTTCAATTAGAGCTTTTGAACCAACTGGCTCCGCTGTGGCAATGTAATGTCTTACCGTTGCCCATAGTATATGTTGTTGTCGATTTGTCAGCTGGACTTGCATAAAGTTTATTTTGGTGAAGGCGTATTTTAAGGGGTGGAAAAGTTCGTCTCACGACACGGACAAGGGAAACATAAAGGGAGATTAATTGTGATTAGTTATTACTTTAACAAACCTAAAATTTAACAAGTCTATAATATTTGTATTACTTATATTGGAGCATTCATATCCAAGTATTCTACCATCTTCCCATAAATTTTCTACAAAAGTTTGTGCTTGCTGATACAAAAAGCTACCTTTTAATGGGTAGCAAGATGATTAAGCACTTCCTATCTGTAAACACAGTGTTTAATATCGAGGTATGGAGTTATCCACCAAGAGAGAATAGGCATCTATCCCACCCACAATATTACTAACGTCCGTAAATCCCTGAGATAGGAGCCATTGGCACATTTGAGCAGATCTTGAACCATGGTGGCATAACACCAGGGTTTCCTTAGAAGTATCAAAACGGGTGGAAATTTCTCCTTGCCATTGATCACATTCACTCAGGGGGAGGTTGACAAAACCGGAAATTTGTGCTATTGCAACCTCTTGTGGTTCTCGCACGTCTAGTAACTGTAAATTTGAACCATCCTGGATTAAACGTTGTTGTAGTTCTTGAACTCGAATTTCTTTAAAAGATTGATTAGCCATCATAACATAATTGTTAAACTCCCAACTCAAATTATACTATATGGTGGCGACAAAAAAGCGGGAAAGTAGGTTAAAAGTGAATAATTTGAACGCGAATTATCAACGCTTATCTTTTGGTTGGATCTTGGCTGGTATTATTACTTTGCTGTTAATTGCTGCTACTGGCTTATACTGGCTCCCCCATGCAAGTAAGACTATTACCCCCATTTCTCAACCTGGGGCTAGTATGTTTGTTTCTCGAACATCACCTGCAATGATATCTCTACTAGTTAATCCCCAGGAGTTACAATCTTTAGACCGGGAATTTACTCAGGCGATCGCCAAATTATTGGCAAAAAATATAACTAATGATATTCAATCCTGGTTAGGTAAGGAAATTAGCCTGGTTGTTACCACTGGGGATCTTGACCGTAACCCAGATAATGGCATGCAACCGGGATATTTAATGATATTGGCAACGGAGGATCCAACTCGAAGCCGTGAGTTTATTAAATTATTATTTTCTCAACGAGCTTTATCAGGAAAAACACTAGAAGTTTCCAAATATAATGGCACAAAGTTAGTTTATGATCTGCCCGGTGAAAACAAGTTAACATCCAGTCAATTTTCGGGGTTTGAAATCAACAGTTCTTTAGCTGGTGCGGTTGTAGGTAAATATGTTTTGTTTGCCAATGATATCAAGGTTTTAAAAGAGTCAATTAATAATGTTCAAGCTCCCAATTTGAATTTACTCAGTTCCCCCAAATATCAAAAAGCTATTCAAGAAATGCCTAAAAATGCCCTAGCTCTGGGATATTTTAATTTACCGTATTTGGCAAAATGGCAAAATTTACATTTCCCAGGAACATCAATTTCTGCCAAGTATGATAGTCAGCTTATTTCTTTAGTATTAAATCCTGATGGTTTGTTGGTAGAAACTGGATTTTTTAACTCATCCCCGGTTCCTAAACGGGAACAAGCATCTATGGCAAGGTTAGATAATGCTGTGAGTTATCTTCCGGAATCTGTTGGTTTAGTAATTAGTGGCATCAATCTCCAGGAGGAGAGTGGTATAAATAAGCTTTGGCAACAGGCAACAACTACTATTTACGGATCCCCAACTATAGGTACTCGTAGGTTATTACCACATTTATGGGAAGTTCAAGAACAATTAGGAATCAGCTTGGCCGATGATATTTTCAGTTGGATAGACGGGGAATATGCTCTGGGGATTTTTCCCAGTTTGGAGGATAATACTCATTGGACTTTTATTGTGGAAAATTCCCCTAGTCTAATCCAGGGGATTGCTCGCCTAAATACTGTTGCTGTGAAACAGGGATGTAATATTAGTTCTTTCCAATTCAATGGCCAAACAATTTTTGCGTGGACAAAACTAAAATTCCTTAATAAAATTCTAGATACACAAATCATAGGTCTTCATACAACTGTTAATAAATATGAAATTTTTGCTTCCGATATTTTAACAATGCAAAAAATCCTCACCCATGAGGAAAATCCCCTGACCCAAAACCACCAATTTAACACAGCTGCTGGTCATAGATCACAAACCAACCAGGGTTATGTGTATATTGATTGGCAAAAAAGTCAAAGATTTCTAGAAAGTCAACAACCCCTAGTTCCATTGGGGGAATTGTTCGCTCAACCACTTTTTAAAAACTTGCGATCGCTCACAATTAGCAATTATGGTCACAATCCAGGGATGTGGAAAGGTGGAGTGTTTTTCCAGGTTAAAGATTAAAGACTTTGAGCCATATTTGCAATTTGCAATATTTTTTAACTACGGTTGAAAATATGGTTCAATCTATGATTTAAAATAAGGAAGTAGCTTATTGTTTTGGATAATATTTTGATGCTGTCTACACTGCGTGACGATTTTCGTATCATCTTTGAACGGGATCCAGCTGCTCGCAACTGGTTGGAAGTTTTATTTTGCTATCCAGGTTTACAAGCTCTCATCTTCCATAGAATAGCACATACCCTACATACCATGGGTATTCCCTTAATTCCCCGTCTCATTTCCCAGATAGCTAGATTTTTCACGGGTGTGGAAATACATCCAGGTGCGGTAATTGGTAAGGGAGTATTTATTGACCATGGTATGGGAGTTGTGATTGGAGAAACTGCCATTGTGGGTGATTATGCTCTTATATATCAAGGTGTAACCCTAGGTGGTACGGGTAAGCAAAGCGGTAAACGTCACCCCACCCTGGGAGAAAACGTGGTTGTTGGTGCGGGTGCTAAGGTGTTAGGTAATCTCCAAATAGGTAGTAATGTTCGTATTGGTGCAGGTTCGGTAGTACTCAGGGATGTACCATCCAATTGTACTGTTGTTGGTATACCAGGGAGAATTATCTATCGTTCAGGGGTGCGTATTGCTCCCTTAGAACATAATAATCTACCCGATTCTGAAGCGGAAGCAATTCGAGCTTTAGTTAATCGTATTGAAATGCTAGAGGAAGAAATCAAAAATCTCAAAGACCCAATTCCATCTCTCCCTAGTTACCTGAAGACCTCGGTTTTAGTGGGTAAACTAATAGCAGATCAAGAATCACCTAGGGAACAGAAACTCTGTCATATTCGAGATAAAGCCATACAGGAATTTTTGGATGGTGCGGGTATTTAGTTATAGGTAGCGAATCCGGGGATGGTTGAACACAAACGAATGGAATCTGAAGATATATAGCGCGTCAACCAACCTGGGTCGACCTAACTACTAATGAGCAGGTAAAAGAGAAATATCTATAAGTGGTAAAAGAATCTTAACCGTTGTTCCCCGATTTAAACCCAAACTTTCCAAAGTAATTTTCCCCCCCATTAATTCAATCAAATTGCGGGAAATAGCTAATCCTAAACCCGTTCCCTCAAATTTGCGCGTGGTACTACCATCCACCATCACAAAGGGACGAAATAATTTTTGCTGCTGCTGTGGATCTATACCTATACCAGTATCCACCACGGAAATAACCACATATAACTTACTATTTTGTTTGATAATTTTAGTGCCAATTGTAATACTTCCTTCCTCAGTGAATTTAGTGGCATTACCAATAACATTGATCAGCACCTGTTTGAGTTTGATTCTATCACCTTTAATAGGGATAACTTGCTCTAATATTTCACATTTTAATTGCAGTCCCTTCTTTTGCACGTTGACTGATTGTAAATTAATTACTTCTAGTAATAATTGGCGTAATTCCAATGGAATCATCACCACCGAAAGTTTACCAGCTTCAATTTTAGAAATATCTAGCAGATCATTAATAATCCCTAAAAGATGAATTGCTGTATCATCAGCTTTTTTTAAAAACTCTAATTCCTCCTCCTTATCATCACATAAACCATCTCTCACTAAACGCACACAGTTAATAATAATATTCAAGGGATTTCTCAATTCATGGGATGTGTTGGCTAAAAACTGACTTTTGACGGTGTTAGCTGATTTAGCCTCTTTCCAAGCCATTTCTAACTCTTCTGTCCATGCTTTCAGTCGCTCCACCATTTGATCCAATGCTTGAGCTAATTGATTAAACTCCTTAATTCTAAAATTGCGCGGAATTGGTTGTACTGCATGATGACTGTGAATATTTAGAGCATAGTCCCTTAACTCCTCTACAGGATTTGCTAACAAGGGTGCCAAATACAAAGAAACCAATAAACTAGCACCTACTAAACCAACTGTTAAGGCAATAAGTATCAGTTTAATCTGATCTAATCCTAAAAGAGCATCTCTAACACTAGCAACAGCTAATATCACCCATTTTTCCTGTCTTTGTTTAGTAATGGGATTGGGAATAGCTGTATACCCAGCTACCGAGTCCTCTCCGTCGCTAAAATAAAAATTTATGGAGTTATTATTACCCTCAAGAGCATCTTTAATAACTCCTTTCAGCTGCTGCAAATCTGTATATTTATTAATATTAGTTCCTATGGTTTCTAAAGATGGATGGGCCAGAATAGTCCCGTCTTCACTAATCACTACCAAAGCACCAATGAGAGAACCTCGTTGATTTTCCATTTGTCGGTGTAGCGTGGTTTTGATAATTAAAACATAAGCCAAATTTCCCCGCTGATTATACACTGGTGCTGACAAAACTAATTCCAATTGGTTTCCTGCAGGACGTTTACCAGTAATTCCCGATTTCAATGGTAAAACTGGTGTAATGTGAACCTGATGATTAATTCCACCAAGAAATTGACTATTAATCCATGACATATTATTTTCTATCAAAGGTTGATCGCCACAGCTACTAGCAATCACCGGATTCCTGTCATCCCTATTATCAAGATGATTGAGTTGAATACAATCAATTTGATTGGGCAATAATCTCTCTATTTGTTTGATTAATTTTTCCGCTTCTATAACTGACCCGGATTTTATCGCTTGAGTCTGAGTAGCTGTCAGTAAATTTGTTTCTAGGGTGGCGATCGCATCTGTAATTTTCTCTCCTTTATTAATCGCACTATCAATTAAATTTTGCCGAACATTATTTAGCAAGCTTGAACGTGCTTTGTTCAGTGCGGCTATTTCCCCAATTAATAAAACCGGAACAAAGACCAGTAATATTCTGGTTACTAAAATTCGTCTAAAGGAAGATTGACGGAGTTTAACCATCGCAGGACTCACTTCCAAAAATGTGTACACTATTAGGCAAAATATATCTAGGTAACCTAGGATTGGGTGAACTATGACGCCACATCCTCCTCATACCACAGCGGTTTTGGTCATGAGTACAGATGGCAAAATAGCCAACTTTAACCCTTCATACCTACGGTACAACACTTGCCATATCAGATTCAACACTGCTGCAACGCCAGAAAAATTAAAAATCTATCTCTTGAACCAGTTCATATAGTGCTTTCCAGTTCTGGCAATTTTCATCCGGATATTAAGTTTTTTCAACAATCGGTTGAATGCTGGTTAATTAATACCCCTCAAGGTGCTATCTTTTGGCAAGGACGTTAATTCTCCGTATTTTCAAGTGTGTTCCCACCTTGTAAATACCGACTTTAACTTACACGGCTTCTACTGAGAGTGTGTCAAATTTATGTCTCAACAATTGCCCGCACCCAACCAATTCGGGAAATTATCCACCGAAGCTCAATTAGAAGAAAAACTAATGCAGGATGTGTTAATACTATTATCTAGTATGTTACAAAGGGAAGAGTCCACTATTAAACTAATCTTGAATTGTCTTTATGACATTGGTGCTAATAATCTGATTAACCAAAAGTTTCGCTACGGTACTATAAATAAGCTGTTAAAATGGATCTCGAAAACATCTAAACCCGCATTTCGCATGATTGCTTGGCAATGGTTCAAAAAAAATTGCCCCCAACTCATTGCTGACTGGTTACATAGCCAAATAGAGTTTAAACCCCCCCAACCTACACCCTTAGCAAGTCCTAGAGTGGAAGTAATTACAGATGCTAATTCCCTACCTCCCATGACTCAAGACCAAATTTATGAAGTTAACCATGAAGTAACACAACTCCGCTCCCAGGTCAAACTATTAAGGGGCATTTTGGTTGGTCTAGCTACCGTATTAACCGCTAGTTTTATGTGGGCTGGCTATATAATAGAACATTAACTCCATCATTACCAAGGGGATGTAGTCAAATTTTGTCTAGTTTCCAGATAGATAAGTAGGGCATTAATGTCAGCAGGATTAACTCCTCCAATGCGCGATGCTTGTCCAACCGTGAGAGGTTTAACCGTGGTGAGTTTTTCCCTAGCTTCTTTAGAAAGAGTGGTAATAGAATCATAATCCAAATTGGGGGGTAGATGGCGATTTGCTTGACGAGCGATTTGGTCGATTTGGTTTTGCTGTCTGGCTAAATACCCAGAATACTTAATATCTATTTCCGCACCCTCCTTTTCCGCTGCATGGAGATGGGGATTACCAAGTCCGTATCTTTCCAAATCAACATAGTGGATTTCCGGACGACGCAACAGATCTGCCAGGGTGATTGAACCCTTAATAACCTGTTGAGTATGTTGAGTAATCAACCTACCAATATCCTCATGCTCCTTAATTCTAGTGGAATGGAGTCTTTCCTTTTCCCCAATAATGTGTTCTTGTTTTCTAGTAAACAAATTCCATCTTCTGTCATCAATTAGACCTATTGCTCTTCCTAGGGGGGTCATACGTTGATCCGCATTATCAGATCTTAGTAACAACCGATATTCTGAGCGACTGGTGAGCATGCGATAGGGTTCTCGTAAATCCTTCGTGCACAAATCATCAATTAAAGTGCCAATATAACTTTGTTCCCGGGGAAAAATCACCATTTCTCGACCTTGGGCAAACTGAACCGCATTAATTCCCGCCACCAATCCTTGAGCAGCTGCCTCTTCATAACCCGTCGTGCCATTAATTTGTCCGGCACAAAAAAGCCCCTCTATTTTCTTAGTCATTAAAGATGGGTAGCATTGAGTTGCGGGTAAGTAGTCATACTCCACAGCGTAAGCTGGACGTAACATCACACATTTTTCCAAACCGGGAAGACTTCTCAACATGAGAATTTGCAAAGTTTCTGGTAATCCCGTGGAAAAACCCTGAATATAGAGTTCCGGTATATCTCTTCCTTCCGGTTCAATAAATATCTGATGACTTTCCTTGTCTGCGAACCGGACTATCTTATCCTCGATGCTGGGACAATAACGAGGACCTTTAGCATCCACCCAACCCCCATATACGGGAGATAGACCCAGATTTTCTTGAATGAGACGATGGGTTTCTGGAGTAGTGCGGGTCATGTAACAGGGAATTTGCTCTTTTTCTACCCATACTTGCGGGTCAAAGCTAAACCAACGGACTTCCCCATCTCCCGGTTGGATTTCCATTTTGCTGTAATCTACAGATCGCTTATCCACCCGAGCGGGAGTTCCAGTTTTCAATCTTCCAGTTTCAAAACCCAAGCGATGGAGGGTGGTCGTTAAACCCACTGCTGCAAATTCTCCTGCTCGACCAGCTTCCATGGATTTATTTCCTACCCAAATTCTCCCTCCTAAAAAGGTTCCTGTAGTTAAAATCACAGCTTTACATGCAAAAGCCACACCAAAATAGGTTTCAACCCCAATTATTTCATCGTTTTTGCCCAAAACCAAGTCGGTTACCATACCTTCCCGAATGGTCAGGTTCTCTTGGTTTTCCACAATTCCCTTCATCACAGTTGCATATTCGCGTTTATCAGTTTGAGCTCGTAGGGCCCAAACTGCTGGTCCTCGGGAGGAGTTCAGGACTCGTTTTTGCAGGTAGGTACGGTCTGCCATTTTAGCAATTTCCCCACCTAGAGCATCTACTTCATGGGTGAGTTGGGATTTGGCTGGGCCTCCCACCGCTGGATTACATGGTTGCCAAGCGATTTTATCCAGATTCAGGGTTAACAATAGGGTAGGACAACCAAGACGAGCAGCAGCTAAAGCTGCTTCACAACCAGCATGACCTGCACCTACTACAATTACATCATAAGCATCTTGAAATTCAATGTTATGGTGATTATTATTTCTAATAGCATTTTGAACGGTAGTTTCCATAATCATTATGGTGAAAAAATATTGGGGGATTTTTAGTTGGTCTTTAGTTGGTGTTTTTAATTGTAATTATATACCGTGAAGAAAATGGCCTACAGTGATTTTAGTTTAACTCAATTTAGAAATAAATTTCACATTGAAATTAATGAAGATCCGGATTTATTTGCCCATGTCAACCCCGTGGAACCCAGTGATAAATTAATCAGCACTCTGGCGGAAACTATGGAAATGGCCCTAGCAATCAATACGGAAAAAGCGCGATCGGAATTCATCATCACCCCCATTTTGCTGGAAGTACGACGCAGGGCCAATTATCAAATTAGTCTGTTTTCTGGCAGTGATTTCAATGTGGACCCTGAACAAGGTTTAACTGGCTATTGTGATTTTATTATCAGTCTCTCTCGGGAGCAATTAATTATTAATGCTCCTGTGGCAGTTATTGTCGAAGCAAAAAATGAGAACATTAAAGCTGGTTTGGGTCAGTGTGCAGCTACCATGTTAGCAGCCCAGCTGTTCAATGAACAGCAACATAATGGATCGTCTGAAATTAAAACCATTTATGGAGCCTTAACCACAGGGGACATTTGGAAATTTTTGCAGTTAGTAGAAAGCAAGTTACTGATTGACCTAAACAACTACTATATCAGTGATCTCAATAAAATCCTAGGTATTCTCTTGGAATTAATTGTACTATAGCACTATCAGCGATCTCGCCAGTGCTTCGCGATCGCACCATATAGCAAGAGACATAAATCTGTAACTTACAATACAAAAAAATAGAGCATAAAGTGGCAAATTTAGCAATCTTTGATCCTAAAACTACTTGAGGTTATAGTCTTAATCTGTTAGTCAGTAAACCTTATCCAACTAATTATGGTTCAAGAGCTGAAACGTCCACGCCAGAGTGCGTCCTTTCCCGAAACTGCTCCCGCAGCCAATCCTGTGTTTTTCAGGACCTATAGCCGTCGCACCCAAACAGGATTAAGAGAATCCTGGAGCGACCTATGCGATCGCACTTTAAAAGGACTAGTAGAGTTAGGAAAACTCAACTCGGAAGAAACTGCACTGTTAGAAAAAATGCAACTACAGATGAAAGCCTTACCGAGTGGAAGATGGTTGTGGGTTGGTGGTGTGTGATTCGTTGAATCGAAACCGGTTTAATTGAACCGGGGGATGATTCGGTGGGTTCAACAACCGAACCCAGATAACTGTATAACCTTATAGGTGATGTGATAAACACAGAGTCCTATCCTCCAAGCGTGGGAGTGAAAGCATTTCCCCTACCTAAAGACTGGTAATCAAAGGGTAAAGCGGGGAAAAAAGCTGGTAACGCCAAACCATGAGGTGAATCCCAGCGAGCAGGAGTGCATGGATAACGAAAGTGAAGGTACATCAAACAGTCGTCACCCAGCAAGTAGCGAAAACAATGGTTGATACGCTGCTGTCAAAAGACAAAGAGACATTAAGGAACCCAAAAGTACCACCATGAAGGTCACGCTTTCCTGTCTCCGGCTGAGTAGTGCCATCCTAAACACTCAAATCAATGGTTATACGGAACGAAGTAATTTTATTAGCAGCTCTTTCCCGGGTCGATAGGAGAGTAGGAACCAATCCGCAAGCTCTAATAAAAAGAGATGGAATCAGAAGCAAAGGTCTACCTGTAATGGGTATGAATAAGCTGACAGATTCCCGATGATTTGGAAGATAGAGTTTCACATAGCAATAAAAATGACTAAGACACGGAAAAAACCGATGGTGGTATGGGCACAGATAAACTGGCGTAAGCTAGAAAGGGCTGTGTACAAGTTGCAAAAGAGAATTTATCAAGCCTCTAGTCGGGGAGATGTTAAGGTAGTGCGTAAACTGCAAAAGACCCTGCTCAATTCCTGGTCTGCCAAAATGCTTGCTATTCGCCAGATGGATAAACAAGCACGACAATTATTGATTAAGATGGCCTTAGAACCTGAGTGGGAGGCTAAATTTGAGCCTCATAGTTATGGATTCCGACCGGGTAAAACTTATATGGATACCATAGTGGCTATTAAAGAGGCGATGAGGTATGGTAGCAAGTATGTTCTCAGTGCCAACCTTGCCCAACACTTCGAGCAAATTAACTACGAAAAGCTATTGAATAAGATAAACACTTTTCCAAAACTCCGTAGGCAAATAAAGGTAGGAATGAAATTGGGTGTGTACAATCTTAACTCATGGTTATTAAATCAAGAGATAACCCATCCCGGTAGCTTACTTTCTCCACTTTTAGTCAATATTGCTCTCCATGGTATGGAAAAAATCGTCCGAGAATATAGCAAAACTATTCCAGGTAAAAAAGAGGAAATAACCTTGATTAGACATGGCAGTGAATTTGCACTGCTAGATTCTGAATTTGATCTAATCATCAAAGCTAAAATACTGATTGAGAAGTTTCTGAGTGATCTAGGTATACAAATCAACTTGGAGCAAACTCTCATAAGTCACACCTGGAAAAAGGGTACAAAATCCCCTGGGTTCAATTTTCTGGACTTTAATATCCGCCAATATGGAATCAAAACCCACTCCCAACCACAAAGGTATCAAACTTTCATCCAGCCCAGTCAAGAAGCAATTAAAACCCATTATGGGGAAATAGCTCAAGAAATAGACAAATTTAAGTCTTGTCAATCCCAAGTAGACTTAATTAAACGACTAAATCCCATCATTACCAGATGGAGTAACTATTATTTCCCTGTTAATAGTGCTAAAACATTCCAAAAGCTAGACCACCTAATGACATTAAAATTAATTGCCTGGATGAAGGCCAGACATAATCACAAATCCACCAAACAGTGGGTCGAGAAATATTTTGGCTCCAAAGACCAAGGTAATTGGGTATTTCGTGCGTTTGAAGAAAATCAACCTGTGTACCTCACCTACCATGATGAATTTCTCAATGCTGTCAAGCAGTGTGACACCCATACCAAGACATCAAACCCAAATTGGTACTCTTAAAAGAGCCAAATCATTGAGGAGCCGTGTGATGCGAAAGTATCACGCACGGTTCTGAAGCCGAGTCATATTGGAGACAATGTGGCTTAGGGTAATACAGAATGGTTAAGAAAGTCGAAAAATTTTTCTGGAGCTTATAACTGCACTTCTACAAACCTAATAGATTGGCAAGCATTTGGTTTAATGATGGATCTGGCCATGATGGGTTGTGGCACAGGAGCAGTAATTGAACCCGAGTATATTAATCAATTACCCCCCATTCGTAATCGGTTACAGGTGACCATTGAGGGGGAAATTGGCCACACTCCAGAAGAAGACCGTCGGGAGTTTACAGAAACAGTTATACAAGGTAATCAGGTTACTATTTACGTAGGAGATAGTCGAGAAGGTTGGGTAAATTCCTACCAAACTCTTCTGGAACTCTCTACGGATATACGCTTTACCGATGATGTTCAGGTGTATGTAAATCTTGATGATGTGCGTCGCTCCGGAGAAACCCTCAAAGGGTTTGGTGGTGTTGCCAACCCAGTCAAATTATCGGGACTATATACTCGTTGTGCTTCCATTCTCAACAAAGCTCTAGGTAGACAGTTAAATTCCGTCGAATGCTGTTTATTAATAGACGAAGCTGCCGTATCAATTGTTGCTGGCAATATTCGCAGATCTGCGGGTATGAGACAATTCATTGCAGAGGATGAAAACGGGGCAACAGCAAAAGATAATCTATGGAAACAAGATGCTCAAGGAAACTGGAGCATAGATCCAGAAAGAGATGCTTTGCGCATGGCCAATCATACTCGAGTGTTTCATCACAAACCCACTTTGGAAGAATGCCTTGCATCTGTTCAGAAACAGTATTATAGTGGTGAAGGGGCGATTCAATGGGCTGGTGAAGCAGTAGCTAGAGCCAACATTGATTTACTCAAAACGCTGGAACTAAAAAAACAGTTTCTGAATGCTTATAACCAGGGACAAGCCAGAACATGGATAAAAGAACATTATCCAGATATGGACGATTCCGAACTGGAACATCGTTTAAGTAGATATGGTTTAAACCCCTGTGGTGAAATTATTGGTGCTGACTTCCATTGTAATTTAGCAGAGGTACACTTAAACCAAATTGATCCTGATAACTATAAAGAACAGGAGGAAGCCTTTAAAGCAGCTGCTATATCTGTAGCTGCCCTATTAAATCACAAATTTCAGGAAACCCGCTATCAACATAGTCGGGAATTGGATCCTATTGTTGGTGTTTCCTTTACGGGACTGTTTGACTTCTTTGTTCATGCTTTTGGGGTGAAGTGGTTACATTGGTGGGAACAGGGAAGACCAGAAACCCAAGAAGGACTAATATTTAAACGGGGTGAGCAAAAATATCTCAATAAATGGCGAGAAATAGTACATCAAACCGTTTGGGAATATTGTGATAAACATGGGATTAAAAGGCCCAATCGTTGTACTACGGTCCAACCCAGCGGCACAAAATCCTTATTAACAGGTGCTTCTCCTGGTTGGCATCCCCCCAAAGCGCAACGATTTATTCGTCGGATTACTTTCCGTAAGAACGACCCAGTAGCTCTAGCTTGTTTGGATTACGGGTACAGTGTCATACCTTCACAATCTGATAAAGACGAACAGGGTAATTTACTGGATAATCCCTTTGACCCCCGTTGTACAGAGTGGTTAGTGGAAATACCCGTAGCAGTTTCTTGGGCAGATTTACCAGGAGCAGACAAAATAGATGTATCTAAATTTTCTGTTTTGGCCCAGTTAGATTTTGTCATGGAGGTGCAAAGATGTTATACTACCCATAACACCTCAGCAACCTTAGAGTTGAGATCTGACGAAGTAGAATGCTTAGGAACTCGTATATACGAAGCTATCCAGAAGGATGAAGGGTATATTTCAGCAGCTATATTGGGAAGGTTTGATGATATTCAAACTTTCCCTCGTCTACCCTTTGAACCCATAGATCAGAAAACATATCAGATGTTATCCGCTCAGGTAAAGTTGCGCCGGAAAACGGAAGATTTTTGTCAAGCTTTAAGTCGTTATGATTTAGGTGAATTAATAGAATCAGGTCCAACTGCTTGTGATTCTGACAAATGTATGTTTCCCGAACAGCTTATAGAGAAGTTGTAGGTTTGCGGGGAGGTGGATACAGCTATCATGCCATTTTGATTTCCACTATATGGCTGGAGCTGATCCATTCTCCCTGAGCATTATAACTACGAATCAGTCTTTGCCTTTCCGTATCTTTGACTAACCAAGCTGCTTCGGTAAAAAACTCTTTTCTCCGCTCCAGTTTGGGGGGAAGGTTGCTAGACACCCCGTCTGGCAACAGTACTTCTTCATAGTTCAAGTTTTGATTAGATTGTTGTTTGGATGATGGTGCAAATATCAGTCTGTTGTTTACTATTTTACCTAAAAATATAGTTTCCTCCCCAGCAAACAATTGCTGTTTTTCTAAATACCCATTATCTAGTCTTTTAATTTCCAAGTAAGTTGTTTCTTTATTAGATGGTCTTAAATCTGAGTAAACTGTATGGGATATTCCTTGCCACTTACCGATTAGCTGCTCTACGGTTAATTGAGGTCTTTCCTGTGCATCTGTAAAACTACGAAACTCCCTAATTAGTGTTAAACCAATTAATTCACCCTCTTTATTATATAATTGCACCAAACGAGACCTGCGGTTCTCATGGACAAAACCATATTCCGCACCAAATTCAGCAAAGGGTGCTAGTTGTACAGTTCCCTTAGAAAAAGCACCCGTTTCAAAAAATATGTTCTCTTTAGCTAGGGAGGTATATTCCTGTTGGTAGTCTTGAATAACAGGACTATCATAATCATGACCTTGGAAACGCCGTAGTCTAAACAATACGGTTTCGTTGTTATTAATAGCCTCTAAGTTTAAAATACTTAGAGTAGAATCCAAAATCTCTCCCTGACTAGAAATGCGAGTAAATGAACCTCTCCACTCCCCAGCATTTTTAAGAAAATTCCGCCAATTGGTTAACATAACCTCATCCGCTCTATAAGATCTACCCAAATACCACCTACTGGAACCATCCTAACATTTACACCATGCTGATTTTTTAATACTAGATTGATTGCCATAACAACTGCATTCTGTTAATATTACTAGTGGTAGCTTTAGCCAAAACGCTATATACAGTGCCAATGGCTAAAAGTGAGAACTGCCTAGGCGTTCTAGCTCGCCCCCTTGCGAGTGACTGCGGCTATAATAAGTTTTTACATTATGTGTGGAGAGTGTAATGTTTATAAGTGAATTATCGCCCCTGTTTCAAGAGCTAAGAGAGCATCCCGTTTCCTTTTTCAGTGGGTTTGTCTCTGGACTATTACGAATCAATCTGGCTGAGGATCCTGTAAAAACCTGGCTGGATAAACAAACCTCCTCATGTCAGCCCTGTAAAAGTGCCACTGATGACCAAAATGGAGCCAAAAATAAACCTCAGCAAATTTCTATTGATTAATGAAAATCCAGAAATATGGACATGATGGGTAAGCGTTATAGCTCCCCTTTGTGCAGGTGCTTAAACCATATTTTTGGGCTATTTTTCCCAAACTACTTGCCATTTTGAGTAGACCAGTGTAAAATACATGGGTGGTCGGCATGAGGCATCGGCAGACTTTAAACGGACGTGAGAGCAACAATACTACTTAGGTAGCAAGTTGTGGACAATCGTCAAGAATCCCTGATCTTCTAGGTCAGTGCTTGTGTCAATATGTTAATGGATGGCTGTGTTTGGTGGTGTGGCAAATCTGAGAGCGTCTAATCGGCTTCCTACTTAGCCATAAACCAACGCTAAAAAATTGCCAGGTTGCATTTTTTTACGAACCATCCCCCTTTGTTGAAAATTACGTGACTCACAATGACTATCTACATTGGAAATCTCTCTTACCGCGCAACTGAAGCAGACTTAAAAGCCGTGTTTGCAGATTATGGCGAGGTAAAAAGAGTTGTTTTACCTACTGACCGCGACACAGGAAAGATGCGCGGGTTCGCTTTTGTTGAAATGAACGAGGATGCACAAGAAGATGCTGCCATATCAGAATTAGACGGTGCAGAATGGATGGGTCGTCAACTAAGAGTGAACAAAGCTAAACCAAAAGAGGATAATAGACCAAAAAAAGGACATTCCAAAGGATAGTCAGAGGACAAACTATAAAAATCTCGGCACTCTTAACACTACCAACACTACCAATAGCATACAAGCAACAGCACGTTGTTGCTCCTAGATATCTCCAGAGGGCTTTGCTTCCGTGAGGTGTCTAGGGTTCGTTCAGGGTGGGTGATATTAGGTCTACCATCCATATTTTTTCGTCTTTATGTTTCTGCTTGAATAGGATTAATCTGATCTAGTACTTGCCATATTTCTTGCATCATGGCATCTAGTCCTGTGCGAGTGACAGCGGAAATAATAAAAACTGGGGCTAGGGATAGGTGATTTAACCTTATGGCTAGTCCATTTAAATCCACAGTTTCTTGATCCACAGCATCAACCTTGTTAAGAGCTAAAATCTGTGGTCGTTTAGCCAAACCTCTGTCGTAGGCTTTGAGTTCCGCTTGGATAGTGTGATAGTCAGCAATAACATCTTCACTGGTACTATCTATGAGATGTAAGAGGATCCGGGTACGTTCGATGTGACGTAAGAAGTCATGACCTAAGCCTGCACCATTGGATGCGCCCTCAATTAGACCTGGAATATCAGCAAATACCGTACCATCACCCGTGGGTTTTTTCACCACGCCCAAATTGGGAATTAGAGTAGTAAAAGGATAATCAGCGATTTTGGGACGTGCAGCAGACAGGGAAGAAATTAAAGTTGACTTACCAGCATTGGGTAAACCGATAATACCGACTTCTGCTAACAGTTTTAACTCCAAGCGCAAAACCTTTTTTTCTCCTTCCAGACCGGGGAGTGAGTATTCTGGGGCGCGGTTGCGGTTGCTGAGAAAGTGCTGATTTCCCAGTCCACCCTTACCTCCTTCTGCTGCGCGAAACCGTTGTTGTGGTTCCACTAAATCACATAATAAACCATCCGTTGTTCCATCATAAATAGCAGTACCGCAGGGAACTTCCACGATTAAATCTTTGCCACCAGCACCCGTACAATTATTGGGACCTCCACGACCGCCATTTTCCGCTTTAAATAAGTGTTTGTATCTAAAGTCCAATAGAGTTTGGAGATTGGGATCCGCCACAAAAATTACCGAACCACCCTTCCCTCCGTTTCCACCGGAAGGACCACCTGCTGGGACATATTTCTCCCTGCGGAAAGCCACAATACCATCACCACCTTTACCTGCTTCCACCTCAATAATTGCTTGGTCTATAAATTGCATAGTAATAACTACTTGGACATTTTGGACATTATTTGCCATGGAAAACCATTATAGCCATCTCTAGATGTATTTGGAAATATCCTCCTGACAATCATCTGCAAGATAGGACAAAGCGCGGAAGCGTAACCCAACTAATTGTTCATAGAGGGGGTTGATTTTACACATGGGTGGAATGTGGACTATTTTTTTGCCAAAAAGCGTAACATCCCTTTCAAAAGGACATTGGGAAGGAATCATGTTGCACAAGAATCTAGCCAATCGGTGATCGTGAATTTCCAGTCTATCTAACCATTCCCGGAGCGGGTGTAATAAGTCTAGTGAGTTTATTTTGTTTTCTGGGACTTCATCTTCCAACTCCCTATTTTCTAAATTTTCTAAAGTGTGTTGTAAACTGTTGAGTATGTGGGGATCCAATTTTAACGCTCGACAAAACTGTTTTAATATTTTTTCCTCACTGGGAGAATATATTCCATCTGCGATCGCCACCATTACTGCTGTTCGTAGGAAATTTTCCGCTGCTGGAGTGGATTCCCCTAGCATAGCTGCTAGTTCCTCGGGTGTAATGGTTTCTAGGGACTGGAAGTTAACACAAGGAGCTAGTTGGTCTTTGGTAATACTGTTGATTAGCTCTTGCTCCTGAGTATCAAAATTACCATCAGCCCAAGCAATAGTTAGTAGTCCACGTAACCAAACTGCGATTTGTTCTCTGGTATAGGGAGTAGCACTCATAAAAACTCACGCCCAAAAATTTTTAGTTAGGTCATTCTCATTATGACTGTTTCTGAACCTGTGGACAATTATCCGTGGAGATCATTATTGATTTTTACTTCTTTTGGTGTTCAGTTTTTAAAAACCATTGGTTCCTATGTTGATAACCAACTGGTAATTATTGACTAGGGAGGTGGGACTTGCTAATTGAACTGTTAAACTATATACTGTGAATTGTTAACAGTAAATTTTTTGAGAAGTATATATGTTTTTTTTTGGAATTGAACATGAAGTAGCTTTTATCAACCACCAGGGAAAGTTTGCCGATTTTAACTGCACAAATTTTCAAGACTTTCAACAAATAGTTGATGCTTTGCCCATTTATCCTCATGATTATCTGGAGTTAAGAGTTGGTGATGCGGGGATTAAAAAGAAAAGATGGTATATTGAAGGATTTGAAAGATTTGATCTGGGGGGAGCATTACTGAATTGTTCCCCCAAAGGAATTGAAATTAGAACTACCATACATCCAACTATTCAAGGTGTCATTGATGAATTGACTACCAGTTTTTCTTTGTTGAGCCAAGTGGCTAATAATCGGGGGTTTGTTCCCGTTTTGGTCAGCTTTAATCCCTACACCTGTAAATTTGAACCACAACCACCATTAAATGATTTTGAACTCCAACAATTACAGGTATATCCTGATGAACAAACTGCCTATATCTATATGGTTTCTTATGGACCAGATTTAAATATTTCCCTGGCAGATTTACCAATGGAAAAGGTAATTGATATCGGTCAAAAATTGACCTACTACAGTCCTTTTATTGTTCCTTTTACCTATAGTTCACCATTTTATCATGGTACTCTCTGGGATGGACTTTCTGTGAGAACCTTTATCAGAACGGGAAAAAGATCTGCTACTTTAGTATTTGTAGAGAACCAGCAACAGCTGATTACAAGTACGCCTTCATTAACTAAAATAGCTCGTATTCCAGCTGAAATTGGCAGAATAGAGTTTAAAGCCTGTGATAGTTGTGATGATTTTGCTATTTATGCAGGTCTATTAACATTATTGAAGGGTCTGGTACTGGATAACACTTTATTAGACAGGGCTATTGTACCCAATGCTAAGCTACATCAAATTTCCGCCAAACAGGGATTTGACCATGAGGATATTTTTAACATGGCTAATAAACTTTTAAAAGCTGCTGAGGAAGCTTTGATTAATGATTCAGATGTTAAGTTTTTGGATCCATTAAAACAAATTTTACTGAGTCGCAAAACTAAGTCCCATCAACTAATTGAATTGTGGAAAAGTATGGGTTCAATTGAGGAAACACTTAAAAACACATACCGTTCCCTGTTAACATAAAATCAGTTATCAAAAAGTTGGGGTTTACAAAAATGATGTATGTCACCTTACAAGTAAATGGAGAAAGTCGCACCTTTCCACCAGCAACTTTTTTACCAGAATTACTCCAAAAACTGGGTTTTAACCCTCGATTGGTAGCTGTAGAATACAATGGTGAAATTTTACACCATCAATTTTGGTCAGAAACGCAAATCAAGGATGGTGACCACCTGGAAATTGTTACCATTGTGGGTGGAGGCTAAATGGGTATTTTTTTAACACCCTCCAAGACATATGGCGATCGCCTGCAAAAAAATGAAAAGTTTTGTAAACTAAGATTAATAATCTTTATATTTATGATGGAACCTCCGTGCAAGAAGATTTTCGGTTGATTGTGGATTTGGTTTCAGTATTTGCTGTAGCTGCTTGTGGTGGAATGTTAGCAGCTTTGCTGAAACAACCTGTCCTCCTGGGATATCTGGTGGGAGGAATGATTGTTGGACCTACCGGACTGGGTTTAATCAAGGAGGTGGTGCAAGTAGAAACTCTTGCACAGTTTGGTGTAGCTTTTTTATTGTTTGCCTTGGGGGTAGAATTTTCCTTTAGTCAGCTGAAAAAGGTAAAGGCTATAGCCTTGGGCGGTGGGGGATTACAAATTATTCTCACTATTATTACTACTGTTATTGTTTGTGGTATTACCGGTGCTTGGGAAACTTTACCTGCTAAGGGGGTATTTTTAGGTTCTATTCTTTCTCTCTCATCTACAGCAGTCGTTCTCAAATGTTTGATGGAGCGCAATGAAACAGAGACAACCCATGCTCAAGTGATGCTGGGTATTTTGGTGATTCAGGACCTAGCTCTAGGTTTAATGCTGGCAATTTTGCCCGCCCTCCATCAACCAGGAGAATCTATAGGTTTAGCACTCTTCACCGCCATTGTACGCATTGCTTTATTTGCAGCAGGTGCTGTAGTTGCTGGTATTTGGATAATGCCACGTATATTGCGTTTTTTAGCACGCACGGAAAGTCGAGAGTTGTTCCTATTGGGCGTGGTGACCTTGTGTTTATCTATTGCTATCCTAACCGAATATTTGGGTCTTTCCATTGAAATGGGAGCTTTTGTCGCGGGGTTAATGATTTCTGAGGTGGAATATGCGGACGAAACATTAACAATTGTTGAACCGCTACGAGATGTTTTTGCCAGTTTGTTTTTTGCTTCCATCGGGATGTTAATTGATCCGGTGTTTTTATGGCAAAATCTAGATTTGATTCTCGGTTTAGTTGCTCTGGTGTTCCTAGGGAAGTTTTTAATTATTACCCCCTTGGTTAAATTATTTCGCTACCCACTTAAAACAGCTTTGATTGCTGGATTAGGATTGGCTCAAATTGGTGAGTTTTCTTTTGTGCTTGCTAGTGAGGGTCAGGCGTTGGGATTGGTTTCCCGTCATGTCTATTTGTTGATTGTGGGGACAACAGCTGTTACTTTAATGTTGACTCCCTTCGTGCTGAGAGTCATACCATTTTTATTTAATTTAGTAGAGTTTATACCTTGGTTAAAACCTTATTTAGTGGATGAACAAGCAGAAGATTTTACGGAAGACCTACCCACCAAAGATCATGTGGTAATTTGTGGTTATGGTCGTATTGGTCAAAATTTGGTGCGGTTGCTAGAACCCTACCAGTTACCTGTGGTAGTGATTGAACAGTCAGAAAGTCGAATTCAGCAGTTACGGGAATCGGGAATACCTTATGTATATGGTAATGCAGTTAGTTTTCACGTGTTAGAAACCGCTGGGGTAAACTATGCCAAAGCAATGGCGATTGCGCTTCCTGACCCCACAAGCATTCGTCTATGTTTAAAAAGGGCTTTGGAGTTATCACCGGAATTAGACTTAGTGGTGCGTGCTACTCAGGATAAAAATATTGAGGTACTTTATCAGTTGGGTGCGAAGGAGGTAGTGCAACCAGAATTTGAAGCTAGTTTGGAAATGGCCTCCCACTTACTAATGGATGTGGGACTAGGGAAAGAGGTAATAGGGCAAAAAATGCAGCAAATACGTCAAGATCATTATTTGGATTTACGACCGGAATGCTCTGCTGCTCAAGTTTCCCAGCACTTACAAAAAGTCACCCAGGATTTAAACCGTCGTTGGTATGACCTACCTGTTAATTCTCCTTTAATTGGGATGACCCTAGAGGAATTGGATATGCGTCGTCTCATTGGAGTTAGTTTAATGGCTATTCGTCGTGCTGATGGCACAGAAATAGATTATCCCCATAATGGTACACGACTACAATCAGGCGATCGCCTGTTGGTGGTGGGTGCAGATGAGGAACTAACAGCTTTAGTAGATTTTGCCCAGGGTAGCATTGCAGTTCCAGGGGGAGCAAGTGCTTGTCAGTGGGTAACGATTCAGGCTAATTCTCCCATTTTGGGTAATAATCTGGCGGATTTGATTTATAAAGATTATGGAATAAAAGTGCAAGCAATCCGTCGGGATGGTAAATTAAGTCGCAATCCGGCCAATGTGGATCTGAAAGTTGGAGATCAGGTTCTACTATGTGGTAATTTGCCTCAACTCAATTACCCAGAGCAGATGCAACAGTTACTTGACAAGCCGTTTGCCATACAATTGCCTGTCATACCTGATATTCATGAATGAAGTTTAATATATATTATGTTGGTGGACTGCTGTCATGGGACACCTTTAAATAGGCAATAGCCAGTCTACTAATTATAATATGATCATCTTGAGAATCCACCACACATATACAGTTAACATCTTGCCAAAAAATCCTAGCAGTGATAGTATCACCGGTAGTCAATTTAAACTGCACAGTAGTTTTCTGCTTGATCCAATTTTGTATTTGTCGAATACTGGGTAGAGTAGTATCAAATTCTATGGGTGGCATTTTGGGACAGAAGAAATAAGGTTAGATTAGGTTGACTAGAACAATTTAGATTTGATCATCGAAAATGACCATAGAATTTACAAAGTATCACGGTTTGGGCAATGATTTTATTCTGATTGATAACCGTTGCGCCCTAACTCCCCTAATTACCCCTGAAATAGCCATAAGGATGTGCGATCGCCATTTTGGCATTGGTGCTGACGGTGTTATTTTTGCCCTTCCCGGTCAGAAGGGAACAGACTACAGCATGAGAATTTTCAATTCCGATGGTTCGGAACCAGAAATGTGTGGTAATGGTATTCGCTGTTTAGCTGCTTTTTTAACCGAATTGGAAGGAATCTCCCGCAGTAAGGACTACTATTTAATTCATACCCTAGCTGGTGTAATTAGACCCCAACTGACGGATGATGGTCAAGTGAGGGTAGATATGGGTTCACCCCGTTTACTTGCTCAGGAGGTTCCCACAACCCTAGCACCTGGTGAGAGCAAGGTAATTAATCTCCCCCTAGAAATTGGGAACCAAACTTGGCATATTACCTGTGTGAGCATGGGGAACCCTCATTGTATTACCTTTGTGGAGGATGTAGCTAGTATTCCCTTAGAAATTATCGGTCCTCAATTTGAACATCATCCAGTTTTTCCTCAACGTACTAACACAGAGTTCATTCAGGTTGTTAATCCTAGTCACTTAAAAATGCGAGTGTGGGAAAGAGGAGCAGGTATTACCCTAGCATGTGGTACAGGTGCTTGTGCTTCCTTAGTTGCTGGAGTTTTGAATAATTTATGCGATCGCATGGCGATTATAGAACTACCAGGGGGGAACTTAGAAATTGAATGGGCAGAAACCGATCAAAGGATTTATATGACCGGTCCAGCGGAGCGGGTATTTACCGGTAAAATGTAGGGAATCTGGGCGGGGAATCATCTCTTGGTGGTAAAGACAGTGGTAAACATCATCACCATCCCACCCAGCAAAATGAGGACTGCTAGTCCTCCAGTAATTAAATCTAAAGTATTAGTGTTATCCATAATTTATGCTTTTTATCCTTCATAGCTAGATTAGAATGCCATAGAATTGTAGCACTTTCCCAAGTCCTATGGGGGCTAAAGATATATTTTAGATACATTTTAGTTTTTAAAAAATACATTGTTGATTACAACCCAAAAAAGAATTTAATTAGAAAATAGTAGAAGAGAAAAAAAATATTATTAATCATAGAAGACGAATCATGGTAGCGATATCAGAGACACCACGTTTGACCATCCAAACTGTAGAAATTGCTCCCCATACCATTGCGATTCGTTCTCTAGATTGGGATCGTGATCGCTTTGATATTGAGTTTAGTTTACAAAATGGCACGACCTATAATTCCTATTTAATACAGGGTGAAGAGACCATTCTGATTGATACATCCCATCAGAAATTTCGTCAATTGTATTTAGAGACCCTAAATAACCTAGTTGACCCTCAGACCATTGATTATATCATCGTTAGTCATACTGAACCCGACCATAGTGGATTAATAGAAGACGTGCTGAGATTAGCACCTAGAGCTACAGTTTTAGCATCCAGAGTTGCCATTCAATTTTTAGAAGGTTTGGTACATAGTCCCTTTTCTAAAAGAATAGTTAAAAGTGGCGATCGCGTGAATATTGGCAAGGGACATGAAATAGAATTTGTCAGCGCTCCCAACTTACACTGGCCAGACACAATTTTTAGCTTTGATCGCAAAACCCAGATTCTTTACACCTGTGATGCTTTTGGGATGCACTTTTGTGATCATCGCACTTTCGACGAAGATTTAGAAGCGATTGAGACTGATTTTAGATTTTATTATGATTGCCTAATGGGTCCAAATTCCCGTTCTTTATTGAATGCTATGAAGAGAATGGGTGAACTAGGCAAAATTAAAATTATTGCTAGTGGACATGGACCCTTACTCTACCATAATCTGGAAACCCTAACCGAATATTATCAAAATTGGAGTCAAAAACAGACCAAGACAGAGAATACTGTAGGTTTATTTTATGTTTCTGGTTATGGATATAGTGATCAGTTAGCCCATGCAATTGGTGATGGACTACAAAAAACAGGTGTGGGGGTAGAAATTATTGATTTCCATAGGGACAACCTTACAGAAATTCAAGAACTAGTCACCAGAGCATCGGGTTTAATTGTAGGAATGCCACCGAG
This sequence comes from Cylindrospermopsis curvispora GIHE-G1, assembly GCF_014489415.1. NCBI lineage: Bacteria > Bacillati > Cyanobacteriota > Cyanophyceae > Nostocales > Aphanizomenonaceae > Raphidiopsis > Raphidiopsis curvispora. Next base: position 922,578 of record NZ_CP060822.1, on the reverse strand, counting down.
TTATTCAACGGTTGCTCAAGCAGGTATTAGTTGCCTTTTAGCCGGAGTAAAAAATCATCAGTTCATAGGTTTATTTGAGTCTTTTGGCAGTGATGACCAACCAATAGATATCTTAGGAAGGAAGTTTACTGATTTGGGAATTAAAGAGGGATTTACTGCCATTCGCATTCAAGAAATTCCTGGGGAATCCATCTATAAAATGTGTAATAGAGCAGGTACAAATCTAGGGAGATTAATCCTGGAAAAAACTAGTAATAACCAGGTTAAATCTCTGGATTTGAATATGGAAAAAGCCCTAGGGAGAATTAGTAGTGGACTATATATTATAACTGCTAAAAAAGGTGAAATTACTGATGGCATGATGGCTTCTTGGGTGGCACAAGCTAGTTTTCAACCCTTGGGATTTACCATGGCACTCGCCCATGATCGACCTATTAATAATCTATTACAACCAGGCGATCGCTTTATTCTTAATGTCTTAGCAGAAGGAAACTATCAAGAGTTGAAAAAACACTTTCTCAAACGATTACTACCAGGTATGGATAGATTTGCAGGAGTGAAATTTCAACCCGGTAAAAATGGTTCACCAATCTTAAATGAAGCCCTAGCATATATGGAATGTGAAGTCATCAGCAGGATGGAATGTAGTGACCATGGAATCTTATATTGCACTGTTGAAGATGGCAAAGTTTCTCAAACTAATGGTTTAACAGCAGTGCGTCACCGTAAAGTAGGAAACTATTATTAATATATATGGGGTTTCTTGAGTTTTATTGCACCTAAAATACCTATGATAGATTCTAAGCCACGGGATGTACAAATTGGGAGTATTGGGACTAATACACAGGTTTTGAGAGCTAGAAGTTGGTCACGATTAAGGTTTGAAATTGAATATGGACTTTGTCGTGGAACTACTGCTAACTCCTATTTAATCACAGCAGATAAAACTGCTATCATTGATCCACCTGGCGCAAGTTTTATCAACATTTATCTAGCAGCTTTACAAAACCAAATCCATTGGCAAAACTTAGACTATGTAATTTTGGGTCACTTTAGTCCCAATCGCGTACCAACCTTAACAGCATTATTGGAACTAGCACCACAAATTACTTTTGTTTGTTCTCTTCCTAGTGCTAATAATTTACATTCCACTTTCCCAGACGAAGATCTGAAGATTTTGATTATGCGGGGGAAAGAAACTTTAGATTTAGGTCAAGGTCATATTTTAAAGTTCTTCCCCAATCCTAGTCCTCGATGGCCAGAAGCACTTTGTACTTATGACCCACAAACCCAAATTCTTTATACCGGTAAATTATTTGCAGCTCATATTTGTGGTGATCAGATTTTTGATGACAATTTGTATAGCAACTCAGATAGTCATTACCAGGGATTGAACGAAGATCAAAAATACTATTTTAATTGTTTAATGGCACCCCACATAACCCATGTAGAAGCAGCACTAGAAAAAATCGCCCACTTGCAAGTTCAAATCTATGGGGTAGGTCATGGTCCATTGATTCGTAGTGGGTTAATTAAGTTAACTCAATCCTATTTCCAATGGAGTCACGCTCAAAAAGAGCGGGAAATATCCGTAGCTTTACTTTATGCTTCCGCTTATGGAAATACAGCTACCCTAGCACAAGCAATAGCTCTGGGGATAACTAAAACTGGTATAGCAGTCAAATCTATTAATTGTGAATTTACCTCCCCCGAAGAAATTCATACCACCGTGGAAAAAGCAGACGCTTTAATTATTGGTACTCCTACTATCGGTGGTCATGCACCTACACCTATTCAAACCGCATTAGCTATTGTGTTAGCTACTAGCGATAACAGCAAATTGGTGGGTGTATTCGGTTCCTACGGATGGAGTGGAGAAGCTTTAGATATAGTGGAAACAAAACTGAAACATGCAGGGTTTCCCTTTGGATTTGATACCCTAAAAGTCAAATTCAAACCTGATGAACTAACTTTAAAAATCTGTGAGGAAATAGGTAAAGACTTTGGTCAAAACTTAAAGAATGCCAAAAAAACTCACCCACCTCGGAAAATTGCCACACCTACAGAACAAGCAGTAAGTAAAATAGTTGGATCCGTATGTGTATTGACAACTAAACAAGCAGAAATTTCCATGGCAATCTTGGTTACCTGGGTCTCTCAAGCTACATTTAAACCACCGGGAATTACAGTGGCGATCGCTAAGGAAAGAGCCATAGAATGTCTAATGTACATTGGCGGTAAGTTTGTACTGAATATTTTCAGTGAAGATATTCACACGGACTATATAAAATCCTTTCGCAGGAATTTTACTCCCATAGAAGAACATCCGAGTGGGATTAGAACTATAGTAGGGGAAAACAGTTCTCCTATTCTAGCTGATGCAGCTGCTTATTTAGAATGTTCCGTTAATCAGCATTTAGATTGTGGAGATCATTGGGTAATTTATGCTACCGTTGATTACGGTAAACTCATCAATCCTGATGGAGTGACAGCAATAAATAAGACAAAAACCTCACAATGATAAGGTCTTCCCCCCAGGAAGTGAAATTAATGTAGACAATCAGCTTATGGAGAGCAGGAAACCATTGTGTTAAAATGGGAGGGTGGGGAACTAAATCCACTTTGGAATCAAATCTCAACTAGAGCAAACCTTAGCTGTTTAACAGCGATAACTACCAAACCAGATGATGAACATTCTCAGCGACCTACTTACCTTACCAGTGCAGTCTAAACCTTCCATATCACACCAACGTCGGGGAATAGAAATCAAATCTCCTCGTGAGATTGATATCATGCGACAATCAGCTAGGATTGTTGCTACTGTTCTCAAGGAAATTTCTGAATTGGTTGAACCGGGGATGACCACTGCGGATCTGGATGCACATGCAGAAAAACGTATTGGAGAAATGGGCGCAACTCCCAGTTTTAAAGGATATCATGGATTTCCAGCTTCTATATGTTCTAGCATCAACCACGAGGTGGTACATGGTATTCCCAGCCATAAAAAAGTCATTCGCTCAGGAGATGTATTAAAGGTTGATACAGGAGCATACTATCAAGGTTTCCATGGTGACTCTTGTATCACTATTGCTGTGGGCAGTGTTAGTCCGGATGCAGCAAAACTAATTGAAGTGGCTGAAAAAGCTTTATATTCAGGCATAGAACAAGTGAAAGCAGGTGCCCATCTGGCTGATATTGCTGGTGGGATTGAAGACTATGTTAAAACAACTGGATTTAATGTGGTAGAGCAGTTCACAGGTCATGGGGTGGGTAGAAACCTCCATGAAGAACCTGCAGTTTTTAATTATAGAACTCGTGAAATTCCTAATGTTAAATTACGTGCTGGTATGACCTTGGCCATTGAACCCATAATTAATGCTGGCTCAAAAACTACTAAAATATTAAGTGATAGATGGACTGCTGTTACTGTTGATAATGCTTTATCTGCCCAATTTGAACATACTGTGTTGGTTACGGAAACGGGTTATGAAATCTTAACTGATAGATCATCACTTTAAACCAGACCCCCCAGATAACTGATGACTGATTTAGCATTTACCCCCGCTTTGGAATTAGCTAGGTTAATTCGCAAGCGAGAAGTATCTCCTCTAGAACTCACAGAATTATATTTAGACAGGATTTCCCGTTTTAATCCTCAATTGGGTAGTTACTTCACAGTTATGGCGGAATCAGCCATAGCTGACAGTCGTTATAAAACAGAAATACTAGCTAATACCCAAAAAACTGAATTACCACCCTTTTTTGGCGTTCCCATTTCAATCAAAGATTTAAATGCTGTGGCGGGTGTTACCTGCACCTTTGGTAGTCCAGCTTTGCTTCATAACATCCCCAATTATGATGATGGTGTGGTTACCAAAATCAAACAAGCGGGTTTTGTCATCCTGGGAAAAACAGCTACCTCAGAACTGGGGTCTTATCCCTATACTGAACCTGCAGGTTTTCCCCCAGCTAGAAATCCCTGGAATTTGGATTACACTTCCGGTGGTTCTAGTGGTGGTGCTGCATCCGCTGTTGCAGCTGGATTATGTGCGATCGCCCAAGGTTCCGATGGTGGTGGTTCTATTAGGGTTCCTGCGGCTTGTTGCGGCCTAGTAGGGATTAAACCTGCTAGGGGAAGGGTAACTAATGCTCCTGGTACTAGTATCATAGCTACCAGTGGTCCCCTGGCCAGAACAGTAGCTGATGCAGCTGCTATGCTAGACGCAATTTCTGGATATTTCCCGGGAGATCCTTTTTGGCTAAACAATCCAGAACCTTGTTTCTTGGAATCGAGAACAAAAGTAGGACTGAACATAGCCTTTAGTACAAGTATTCCCTCGGTAGGGGAAGCAGATGGGAACTGTCAACAGGGGGTATTAAAAGCGGTTAGATTATTAGAGGAGTTAGGACATAATGTAGTAGAGAAGTGTCCGGATATAAGTGGGTTAGTCCAACCATTTCAAGTTGTATGGCAAGCTGGGGTAGCTGCTGCTAAAATACCGCCACAGATCTTACAACCTCTCAACCGGTTTTTATTAGAGAGAACGGGTTCAGCAGGTGAGTATGTACAAGCAGTAACACAGATGCAGATCCTATCTAGGCAAATTGTGGCTTTCTTTGATACAATAGATATATTAGTATTACCTGTTTACCTTCATTCACCCATGAAAATTGGTGAGTGGAGTCAGTTAAACCCTGATGATACCCTAGAAAGAATCATTAAATGGATCGCACCCTGTCCCATAGCAAATGCTACGGGACTCCCTGCTATGTCCATACCCATGGGGTTTGATGCTAATGGGTTACCCTTGAGTGTGCAATTAATTGGTAAACCTGCTGCTGAAGCTACGTTGATTAGCATCGCATCACAATTAGAAATGGTTAATCCTTGGGTGCAGCACCAGTGGTCTCCCCAATAGTTCCAGGACTTTGGCAAGACTAAGTAGGGAGGCACAATTATTTGTAGGGTAAGTTCTACCGAGTAGACAAACCTCTCAAGAATAATCTTGAGACTACGATGAAACAGGAAGTAGGTTCTAAAGTCCAGATCTGTAAAGGTCTGAGTAGCTTTGGGTAGATCCTATAGAGCGGTGTGTTAATTGACATTTTACTGTACAATTACTTCCTCAAAAGAGAAGAGGTTTTTTAAATGACTCGTGTGATTATTGTGCGTCATGGACAAAGTACCTATAACACTGAAGGACGCATTCAGGGACGTACTAACACGTCCAGCTTAACAAAAAAAGGTTCCGAGGATGCTCTTAGAACTGGTCAAGTGCTTAGTAATATACCATTTGCGGCTATATATAGCAGTCCCCTCACCCGAGCTAAACAGACTGCGGAAATTATCCACAATCAGTTGACAGGTCATCCGGTTCCATCGGTGGAGATTACTGACTACTTACTGGAAGTGGACTTACCCCTGTGGGAGGGAATGTTATCTGGAGAGGTGAAGGAAAAGTTCCCCCTGGATTATAGTGTGTGGAAAGAACGTCCCCAGGAGTTGCTAATGACAATTAGTGACGCAAATGGCACAAGAGATCACTCCCCCATATTATCTTTATATGAACAAGCACGACAATTTTGGCAGCATATCTTATCCCATCCCTCGGGAAGGACTATTCTTGTAGTTGCACATAATGGCATTAACCGTGCTCTAATTAGTACAGCACTAGGTATTCCCCCTAGTCGCTATCATGCCATACAACAGTCTAATTGTGGAATCAGTGTTCTTAATTTTAGCGGAGGACTGGGTGAACCTGTACAGTTGGAATCAATGAATCAAACCCAACATGTGGGAGATATTTTGCCTAGTTTGCGCCCAAATCATCAAGGGTTTCGTTTACTATTGGTTCGTCATGGAGAAACTGAATGGAATCGTCAAGGGAAGTTCCAAGGACAAATTGATGTACCTTTGAATGACCATGGTAGGGTTCAAGCAACAAAAGCTAGAGAGTTTCTCAAAACCATATCTCTTGATTTTGCTTTTAGTAGCACTATGGCCCGTCCCCGAGAAACAGCAGAAATTATCCTTCAAGACCATCCCCGTGTCAGTTTACAATTATTGGATGGTTTAAGGGAAATTAGCCATGGAAAATGGGAAGGTAAGTTTGAATCGGAAATAGATCAGGATTTCCCCGGTGAGTTGCACCGCTGGCGCACTATTCCTGCTCAGGTGCAAATGCCAGAAGGTGAAAATTTACAAGAGGTATATGAACGTAGTGTTGGGTCGTGGCAAGAAATATTACAAACTGCTCAAAGTCAAAACCTTGCTATAGGTCTAGTTGTGGCTCACGATGCAACAAATAAAACTTTACTTTGTCACATACTCGGTCTGTCCCTGGAAAATTTCTGGAATTTCCGTCAGGGGAATGGAGCAGTTAGTGTGATTGATTATCCTCAAGGTGCTGACAGTTCACCCGTTCTGCAAGCTATGAATATTACCGGACATTTAAGTGGTGGAGTGTTAGATAAAACTGCAGCGGGCGCTCTCTAATAATCATTGGGGAATTGAAGCAGATATGATTGAATTGCTAAAAGAAGTGCGGGTGATTGATGCAGTTATGCAAACTGACCAAGTAGCCGATGTGTTGATTTTTGATGGCCAAATTAAGGCGATCGCCCGGCAAATTCCCAATCCCAGCCCTGAAACTGTTGTGAGAGATTGTCAAGGTCTGTTATTGGGCAATGGTTTGGTGGATCTATACAGTCATTCCGGTGAACCTGGGTTTGAAGAAAGGGAAACTTTGAGTTCTTTATTAAGGTCGGCTCAAGTTGGTGGATTTACCAGAATAAATGTTCTACCTGATACATATCCAGTGATTGACCAACCATCTTTAGTGTTACAGTTACAGCAAAAATATAGGGGTAAAAATGTCCCCAGACTACAAATTTGGGGGGGAATAACCCTGGATTTAGCGGGTAAGCAGTTAACCGAATTTGCTGATTTAGCCAATTGTGGTGTGGTGGGTTTTACGGATGATAAACCTTGGGAAAATTTGGGTATGGTTAGGAGGATTTTAGAATATTTACAGCCATATAGTCAAATTGTCGCTTTCTCACCATGCGATCGCTCTTTATGTTTAAATGGTAAAGTGAGAGAAGGTGTAGAGGGGTTGCGCATGGGATTGCCAGGGATACCAGCGAGTGCGGAAACCAGTGCCATAGCGGGACTATTAGAATTAGTAGCAGAAATTGGGACCCCTGTACATATTATGCGGGTATCTACAAGCAGGAGTGTGGAATTAATTGCCAGGGCTAAATCCGACGGTTTACCCATAACTGCAAGTAGTACCTGGATGCACCTGTTATTGAGTAGCGAAGATATTCACAGCTACCATACTAGTTTACATTTAGAACCACCCTTGGGAAATGTTAGTGATATGAAAGCGTTACGTGAGGGGGTTCGTCAGGGTATAATAGATGGTATAGCTGTTGATCATGCTGCATTCACCTATGAAGAGAAGGTGCAGGCTTTTGCTGAATCCCTACCAGGAGCAATTGGACTAGAACTGGCCTTACCCTTGTTGTGGCAAAACCTGGTAGAAACTGGGGAATTTACGGCCTTGGAATTATGGAAGAGTTTAAGTTATGGACCTGCAACTTGTTTAAATCAGAAAACGAACCCTATTCAACCAGGAGAGAGGGCAGAATTAACACTGTTTAATCCTGACAAGACTTGGGAAGCAACCATAGATAATCTTTGTTCTTTAAGTAATAATACACCGTGGTTAGGAGAGGAAATAAAAGGAAGAGTGATCCAGATCTGGTGTGACTAAAATAGAAGCATATAAATTATTGATGTCTAATTTAAAGGTTCCTGGGGAATGGGATAGTGTTCTCTCGGACGAGTTCCGGAAACCTTATTGGAAGCAACTGGAAGAGTTTCTCGTTCAAGAAAGAAGTTCTCAAACCATTTACCCACCAGAGTCAGAAGTTTTTTCTGCTTTTGAATTAACACCTTACCAACAGGTAAATGTTTTATTATTAGGGCAAGATCCCTATCATCAAAGAAATCAAGCCCATGGTTTATGTTTTTCCGTCAAACCTGGTATTCAACCACCACCTTCTCTCAAAAACATTTATCGGGAACTTCAACAAGATATAGGATGTCCTATTGCCAATCATGGTTACCTAGCTAATTGGGCTAAGCAAGGTATCTTAATGCTAAATGCGGTGTTAACCGTAAGAGAGGGACAAGCCAATTCTCATAAAAATCAAGGTTGGGAACTTTTCACCGATGAGGTGATTAAAAAGGTTAATGAAAAAACAAAACCCGTCATCTTTGTTCTTTGGGGTGGATATGCGAGAAAAAAAGTCAAACTAATTGACACAAATCGACACTTAGTGATTGAATCAGCCCACCCTTCTCCTTTATCCGCCTATCATGGCTTTTTTGGTAGCAAACCCTTCTCAGCAATAAATTCAGCTTTAAAGATCTGGGATAAACCAGAAATTGACTGGGGATTATAGCTTTAACCAAAACCAACCACGGATCCCATCTGTTAGAATCACTTTATAACTACCTTATGAAAATATGAGCATAGCCACAGCTGTAAAAACAGAATACGAAGCCATCATAGGACTAGAAACCCATTGTCAACTTAGCACCAATACCAAAATTTTTTCCAGCAGCTCTACTGCTTTTGGTGCTGAACCCAACACCAATATTGACCCAGTCTGTATGGGTTTACCGGGTGTCTTACCAGTCCTCAATGCTAAAGTTCTAGAATATGCAGTTAAAGCAGGTTTAGCTTTAAACTGTCAAATTGCCAAGTATAGTAAATTTGACCGTAAACAGTATTTTTATCCTGATCTGCCAAAAAACTATCAAATTTCCCAATATGACCTACCCATAGCTGAACATGGTTGGCTAGAAATCGAAATGGTAGATGATCATGATAACCCCGTTCGTAAACGGATTGGTATTACTCGTCTACACATGGAAGAGGATGCAGGAAAGTTGGTGCATGCTGGCAGTGATCGATTAGCTGGTTCCAGTTATTCCCTAGTAGACTACAATCGTGCTGGTGTACCCTTAATAGAAATTGTTTCGGAACCCGATCTACGTTCCGGTCAAGAAGCAGCTGAATACGCCCAGGAATTACGTAGAATTATGCGATATTTGGGTGTGAGTGATGGGAATATGCAAGAAGGTTCCCTCCGCTGTGATGTGAATATTTCTGTTCGTCCAGTGGGGGAAAAGAAATTTGGCACTAAGGTGGAAATCAAAAATATGAACTCCTTTAGTGCTATCCAAAGAGCAATAGATTATGAGATTCAACGTCAAATTGCTGCTATAGAAGCAGGAGAGAGAATAATTCAAGAAACCCGTTTGTGGGAGGAAGGTTCCCAACGCACTAGCAGTATGCGAGTGAAAGAAGGTTCTAGTGATTATCGTTATTTCCCCGAACCGGATTTGGCACCCATTGAAGTTTCCCATAGCCAACTAGAAACCTGGAGATCTGAATTACCAGAATTGCCCGCTCAAAAACGTCACCGTTATGAACGTGAGTTGGGACTTTCAGCATACGACACCAGAGTATTAACGGAAGATCTACCAGTCACAGAATACTTTGAAAGTGCTATAAATGCTGGTGCTAACCCCAAATCAGCTGCTAATTGGATTACTCAAGATATAGCTGCCTACTTAAACAAACAAAAACTTACCATATCAGAAATTAAACTGACACCGCAGACCATGGCGGAGGTGATTAGTCGTATTGAGAAAGGTAAAATTAGTAATGCTCAAGCGAAAGAAAAATTGGCGGATTTACTTACAGGTATTTCCGTGGAGGAAGTGTTTGCTGGTCAGGAATTAATCACTGATCCAACTGTGTTAGGTCCCATAGTGGATGAAATAATTGCTGCTAATCCACAACAGGTAGAGAAATACCGGGGTGGCAATATTAACCTCAAGGGTTTCTTTGTGGGACAAGTATTGAAAAAGACTAATAAACGAGCGGAACCCAAACTAACCAATGAACTAGTGGAAAGGAAACTCAACAACTCATAACCAACCGGGGGAAAAAAATGGAAAAATTTGAAAAAAAACTAAAAAGGGGTTTGACCCCTCACACTAATAATGTTATAGTGTGATAAGTAGATGCACCCTGATGATTTGGAGAGCTATTTCATGGCTCTCTTTTTTCATGAGTTGTAATTTTTGGGAATTTTGTCTTTAAGTTTCCTTCCCCCTATATAATAGTTGTACTAAGAACTTGTGGAATTTTGGGGCCTTTATTATGGCAGACTGGGATGAAATCACGGGTGGTATCACCGCAGCACGGGGATATAGAGCTGCAGGAATCGCAGCTGGGTTAAAACCTTCGGGACTACCTGATTTAGCTTTAATTCTATCAGACGTAGATGCAATTGCTGCTGGTGTATTCACCACAAGTCATGTAAGGGCCGCCTGTGTAGATTATTGTCGTCAAAGACTACAGACCAAGCATACAACCAGAGCTATACTGTGTAATGCAGGTCAAGCTAATGCTGCAACTGGTGATCAAGGTATCAAAGATACAATAGAAAGTGCAAACCTATTAGGGAAAGAACTAAATATAAACCCGGAGTCAATTTTGCTTGCTTCTACGGGAGTAATTGGTCAGAGAATTAAAATGGATGCTTTGGCAAATGGTATACCCAAACTGGTTGCCCAACTCTCGGAAACGGGTTCAGATGCAGCAGCTAAGGCTATTGTGACTACGGATTTAGTCACCAAGTCCATTGCGTTAGAAACCACCATACATGATCGACCAGTACGTATTGGTGGTATTGCCAAAGGTTCGGGGATGATTCACCCGCAAATGGCTACCATGCTGGCATTTATCACCTGTGATGCAGCGGTTTCCCCCACTCTATGGCAGCAAATGTTAACACGCGCTGCAGATAGAAGTTTCAATTCCATTACCGTAGATGGTGATACCAGCACTAATGATAGTTTAATTGCCTTAGCCAATGGAGAATCTCGCACACCCGCTATCACCGAAATAGGACCAGAATCCGAAAAACTAGAAGGGATGTTAACAGCTGTTTGTCAACATTTGGCAAAAGCGATCGCTCGAGATGGTGAAGGTGCAACTTGTTTAATAGAGGTACAGGTTACAGGTGCAGCGGATGAAACTACAGCACGACAAATAGCTAAAACCATTGCTGGGTCATCCCTAGTCAAGGCGGCAATTTTTGGACGTGATCCCAATTGGGGACGTATTGCTGGTGCTGCTGGACGTGCGGGAGTGCCATTCGAACAAGATGACCTGAAAATTAAGATCGGTGACTTCCTGCTGATGGAAAATGGTCAACCCCTACCCTTTGATAAAGGTGCTGTCAATGCCTATTTAAAACAAGCAGCTTCAGGAATTTATCTCAAAGAAGATACGGTGTTAATTACTGTGAGTGTTGGTCATGGAAATGGTTTTGGTAAAGCTTGGGGTTGTGATTTGAGTTATGACTATGTAAAAATTAATGCCGAATATACAACTTAGATATAACTTTAGACACAACTATGAGTACGACTTCTCAGTTTCTAACCCTAGCGCGGATAATCAACTTAGAAAATAAGGTAATTCCTTGGGAAGAACTAGGCCAGACCGTACAAGACCGGGTGCGATTGGCAATAGATCAAACCCACCCCAGTTGTATGGTTTATCCCCAAACCCAAGAAGAACTAAGTATGATTATAGCCACAGCAAATAGTAATAGATGGCGAGTTCTGACCTGTGGGGGAATGACGAAAATTAACTGGGGTGGTTTAACCAGTACTGATATCATTGTCCGCACAGAACATATAAATAAACTCATAGAACATGCGGTTGGTGATTTGACCATTACAGTAGAAGCGGGGATGAAATTCGGGGAAATACAGGAAATTTTAGGCAAACATGGGCAAACCTTGGGATTAGATCCTGCTTTTCCTGAACATGCGACTATTGGGGGTATAGTAGCGACTGGGGACACTGGTTCTCTACGTCAACGTTATGGGGGAGTGCGTGACCAAATTTTAGGCATAACTTTTGTCCGTGCTGATGGAAAAATTGCCAAAGCTGGGGGAAGAGTGGTGAAAAACGTTGCTGGTTATGACCTGATGAAATTGTTTACTGGTGCTTATGGTACTCTAGGGATTATCAGTCAAGTTACTCTTAGGGTTTATCCCTTACCAGAAACTTCGGGAACAGTAATACTAACTGGTCAACCGGAACCTATTTCCCGGGTTGCCAAAATTCTTCAAAGTTCTCAATTAACACCAACCCAAGCTGATTTAATATCCCATGGATTAGTTTCCCAATTAGGTTTAGGAGACGGTATTGGTTTAATGGTTAGGTTTCAAAGTATTGAGAGCAGCGTCCAGCAGCAGTTACAAAGATGTTCAAGTATGGGGGAAGAACTAGGTTTAACATCAACAGTTTACTCAGTTGATGAGACCAAGCAAGAAGCTAGTCTATGGCAACAATTACTAGAATTAATTTATAACTGTGGGCACAATTGGGAAATTACTGCCAAAATAGGAGTATTGCCAACTGCTGCTGTGAGCATCATTAGTCAAATCCAGTATGGATTAATTCATCTCAACAGCGGGTTAGGTTTAGTTCGGTTGGAAGACGAAAATCCGGTTCTCACCTTGCGCAGTTTGTGTCAAGAGAATTTAGGGTTTTTAAGTATTTTATCCGCACCTGTGATAATCAAAAAAAATATAGATGTTTGGGGTTATAATGCCAATAGTATAGAAATTATGCGACGGATTAAACAAAAATTTGATCCCAATTCCATATTAAATCCCGGTCGCTTTGTGGCTGGAATTTAATATGGAATTGTTGGTAATAATTACATGATGGAGAGCAAGGAGTTAGCTGTATTAGTCATTGCTAATCATTATTAGTCAGAAATATCCAAGAATCAAAAATTAAAAGAGGAACAAAATCATGCAAATTGCTAGTGGTTCCAGCAATAATATGAAAAATTTACAGGGATTTGATTCCAACCATCCCCCTGACCCACAATTAATTGACAGTTGTGTGCATTGTGGATTTTGTCTTTCCACGTGTCCTAGTTATCGGGTAATAGGTAAAGAAATGGACTCACCCAGAGGTCGTATTTATTTAATGGATGCTATTAACGAAGGGGAAATTGCCCTAAATACTGCTACAGTTCAACACTTTGACTCTTGCTTAGGTTGTCTTGCCTGTGTTTCTACCTGTCCTTCTGGGGTGCAGTATGATAAGTTGATTTCCGCGACTCGTCACCAGGTAGAAAGAAATTATCAGCGCAGTTTTGCTGATAAATTAATCCGACAATTAATCTTCTCCCTTTTCCCCAATCCAGATATTTTAAGAATATTGCTTTTTCCCCTATTTCTCTATCAAAAGTTAGGAATTTCCCAATTGTTACGCGCTACCAGACTAATCGAGAAAATCTCTCCTAGGTTAGCTGCGATGGAATCAATTTTACCGAAAATTACCATCCAGTCTTTTGGTAATAATTTACCAGATATCATTCCCGCTCAGGGTGCAAAACGGTATCGAGTAGGAATGATTTTAGGATGTGTACAACGTCTGTTTTTCTCCCCTGTTAATGAAGCAACAGTGCGGGTTTTAACTGCTAATGGTTGTGAAGTGGTAATTCCCAAATCCCAGGGTTGTTGTGCTGCACTCCCTGAACACCAAGGACAAACAGAACAAGCAAAAGCGTTAGCAAGACAAATGATTGATAGTTTTGCAGATAGTAATGTGGATTTTATCATTATTAATGCTGCTGGTTGTGGTCATACCTTAAAGGAATATGGTCATATTTTAGCTGATGACCTAGAATACGCAGCAAAAGCTCAAATATTTGCAGCAAAGGTAAAAGATGCGCAGGAATTTTTAGCCTCTGTTGGGTTAACTGCTGAACTTTCACCCTTGAGCGACAAACCTTTAACTTTAGTTTATCAAGATGCTTGTCATTTATTGCACGGTCAAAAAATTAGTCTTCAACCTCGTCAACTTTTAAAACAAATTCCAGGGGTAACTTTAAAAGAACCTTTAGATGCTGCTTTGTGCTGTGGAAGCGCAGGAGTTTATAATCTCCTACAACCAGAAATTGCTCAGGAGCTGGGTGAGCAAAAAGCACAGAATTTATTAAATACAGGTGCTGATGTTATTGCTTCTCCTAACCCAGGATGTAGTTTACAAATCAGTAAATATTTACGGGACAGGAAAGTATCTGTAATACACCCTATGGAATTATTGGACTATTCTATTCGTCATCAAAAATTAGAACAGGAAAGAGTAATCTCAACATAGATTATTTCATAAAGAATTTGAATAAATATTTACCCACTTTGGGAAGGAAGTATTTAAGTAAATTGGGGAGTAGGAGCATAAATAGGGAATTTGCGATCAATAAAACCGAATCACGGGAAAAAACATTGATACTAATTACCAAGTTGGTCCCCACCCAAACCAACCAGCTAATAACAGGTTCTATAAATTTATCCACAGATTTATTTCTTATCCTTACCAGTAATTTTTTTAATTGACTGATAATTAGTAAACTCAATGTTCCCAAAACTAAAAATATTATTATCCAACCCAAGGTTGAGATTAATATTGATAACCACAATGACATTCCGGAGGAGATTTTCCAGGTTATGACAGCTGCGGGAAATATAGCAGATACAAACCAATACACTGAATTCAAATTACTTCTTAGACATTTGGTGACTTGTTCTGTTAGCCAATAATGGGAATTGACAATACCAGAAGCATCCCCATTGTTTATTAAGTCCTGGGATATTTTTTGGATGATATCACCGTCAAATAGTATGGTGCTTTGCATCATAATATTTAAATTATCAAAATGCTGATTTTCAGTTGATTGATAATAGGAATTAAAGGTAAACCCAGATTGAAATTTAATGGTTTTATTGCGGTTCTGACTGGTGAGTGTTTTCCAAGTTTTTACCAGGAAGAAATATATTAAAACAGATAACTGGGGATGTTGATAAATATCCGCACTCTTATCATAATTCTCATCCCTATCAACAAGGGAATCAAAAATGGAATAGTACCATAAATTCAATAACAGTCCCTTGGGTATATCTAAAGATATACCCTGCAATTTTAACTGTGCAATTTTTTCTAAAATAGTTCTATTTAAATAAAAACTATATGCTCCTTCCTCAGCTTTTACCTCTAAGCAACAATTATCCTGTCCATTATTTTGAGGAAATTGCCAGGGAAATAAGAAACTATAATTCAAACTATAATTCAGGTCTGGTTTTTGGTAATTTTCTTGGAATATATTCACGCATCACCCACCCAAACTACTAGTATATCTAAGTTCACGAATATTCATGTTGCTCAAGAAGCAATACCTTTGATAAAATTAATCAGGAAGTCTATTACCTCACGCCATTGTTTTTCTCCAGATACCACTCCATCATTATGAACCTTCATAATTAGATCTTTGTCAGATTCCTTCAAACCAAATAAATCGCGGTGATAACGAGTAATAATATCTCCGTCTAATTGTATGATGGTTTGAGCATAGATGGTATCCACATTTTCACTTGTGACATCACCGCCATCCAGTGCTGCTTTCATTTCTGAAACCTTCCGCAAGGTCAAAACAAATTTATCATCAGTTACTAGTTCGGCGATTTTCTGATAATTTTCCACCTGACTTTCCTGGTCAAAAGGTGAGGGTAAAACTATTTGGGACACTTTTGTGCCATCGGAATTTAAGCGATTTTCATCTATATATTGCAGACGACTACGATATTCCTGCACCACCTGAGCTTTGGGTGATGGAGATTCTAATTCCTTGGTTAAAAGCGTATAAATATATTCCCTTTCCAATTGCAAGAATATATTAATATAACGTTCTTCTAACTCGGACGCAATGTTCTTACTGGCAAAATAATTCGGTTGACTTATGGCATAAATATTATAGTATGATTGCCAGGGGTTGAATTTGGAACCGCTAATATTACTTACAACTATTGTATTTACCTCTAAGCTTGTAATGTCCCTAACTATTACGCCTACGGTATCAACAAATTTGCCCAGTAGGTCTTTAGCTCTCCCTGCTGTACCTTGATTTGGCTTAGATTCTAGGGAACTTGTGTCTTTTGCTAACATGGGGGTTGCTCTCCGCATTAAGTACCGTGTATAAATGCTAGGGAAGTTTTGCTAATTGGGAACTTTGGCTATTTTGACTTTGTTTAACCATTGACATCAAAATCTCACCCAGTTTTTGCACGCTTTCTATGTTTTTTTGGATTATTTCCCGACCTTCCTGAACTTGGCTCAAATGAAATTCCCTCAGCTCTACATAGGGACCACTACCAATGAAGCTAGTACCTATTTCATTTCTAATGTCACCATCAACCAGGTTAATACGAGTTACCATTTTGTTCTCTGGTTTGGCACGGGAAGCGTTGTTGTTATATGATGACTCATCAATAACAGAAGTTTCAATTTGTAATTCAATCACATCTGCAAGAACTGTCTTAACAATATCCATGACACTACTCAAGTTCACAGTATTGCTCTTAAAATCTAAATTGTTAAGCTGGCTTTGGAACTTATTTACTTTTGCTGACTCGACCTTTTCAATTTGCACTGTTTGAATTTCTAGGTTGGCGGAGAAGTTGGTTTCAGACATACTTAGTTTTAGGTACTATGTGAACAAGTGTGGATAGGACTGTATGGGTTTCCATTGACACCTAGGTCATTATTAACTACTTGAGATTTTTTTTCCATTGTTTTTAGAAAAACTTAACAACAATAAATTTTACTAAGTAAAATGAACGTAGGATGGGTTTCGTTACTCAACCCATCCTACAAATAATTGTGCCTCCCTACTTATGCTATCAGCTCGCGAATTGATTATTGCTCCCTTGGTTGTTAGTTTGTCTATTCTCGCTGTGACTTCCAATCAGTACCTACGACTACGGGAATTGGTAACTGCTCCGGAAAATAGGTCGGAAGAGTCTGTAAAAAAAGATGATCAGAAAAATGCTTTACGTCTTAAATTTCTTGATAACATGCCCAGTTTTGGCTATGGTAACCTACTTGCCAAATGGGTATATGTTGACTTTTTACAATACTTTGGGGATGACCAGCAAAGACAGAGGACTGGCTATGGTCTTAGTCCGGAGTTTTTAAAAATTGTTCTCAAACATGACCCAAGATTCCTTGATGCCTATTTAAGTCTTTCTGTTAGTACCTCTTTATATGCTGGTATGCCTAAAACTGCTGTTAATCTAATGGAGACTAATTTACAATTCCTCTCTCCCAAATTACCGCCAAAGTCCTATTATGTGTGGAGTTATAAGGGTATTGATGAATTGTTATTTTTGGGTGATCATCAAGCAGCTCGTCAGTCTTTTATAAAAGCTGCTAATTGGGCGCGGGAATATGATGATCCAGAGGCGCAAAAAGTGGTTTTCTTCTCTGAAAAAACTGCTAATTTTCTTTTGAGGAATCCTGACAGTAAGTTTGCTCGTATTGCCACCTGGACCATGGTTTTACAAAATAATGTAGATGGCAAAACCCGACAAATTGCCACTGGCGAAATTGAAAATTTAGGTGGTAAGGTAGTTGTGAATAATTTGGGTTTACCCACTGTTATTTTTCCTGAAAGAGACTGACTTGTTTGGTTATAGAATAGGAACAGATGATGTATTGGTATTGTGGTCAACTGATAAAATCAACAACACTCACATTAGATGTTGATGACCCAGGGTTAATTTACGGAGCTACAGTTTTTACAACTATCAGGGTATATCAAAGCTGTCTCAATCATCGCCTAACTAATTGGTATGCCCACTGTTTTCGTCTAAAATCCACCCTAGACATATTTGACTGGAAAGAACCTAACTGGTCAGATATACATCAAGGTGCGGAAATACTCTCACAAAATTTCCCCGTCATCAGAATCACTGTTTTCCCCGATGGTCGAGAATGGATTACAGGTAGATTCCTCCCAGAAAACCTAGCTGAAAGACAAAATCATGGTATAATGGTCACCCTTGGTAATGTCAGGTGGAACCGTTCCCTACCCCAGCATAAAACCGGTAACTATCTGGCTCCTTGGTTGGCAAAAACTAATGCCCAAAGTCTCAAGGCCCAAGAAGTAATTTTAGTAGACAACCAGGGAAAGTGGCTAGAAACCGCCACTGGCAACCTTTGGGGTTGGAAAGACCACTGCTGGTGGACACCACCCCTCACAGAGGGAATCCTCCCAGGAATCGAGCGATCGCTCATTATTGATCACTTACAGAAAAATCAAATTCCCGTCAAGCAAGAACCATGGACAGGAAACCTGGTCAAAGACCTAGAGGCGATCGCCTATAGCAACAGCGTGGTAGAGATAGTTCCCATATATATGGTGCAGGATTGTCAAGAGAGGTTAGAATATAATCCTAGACATTCATGCTTTTGGGAGATCAAAAGATTATTTCTATCATGACAGGAG
Organism: Cylindrospermopsis curvispora GIHE-G1; assembly: GCF_014489415.1. Lineage (NCBI taxonomy): Bacteria > Bacillati > Cyanobacteriota > Cyanophyceae > Nostocales > Aphanizomenonaceae > Raphidiopsis > Raphidiopsis curvispora. The sequence continues at coordinate 904,119 of NZ_CP060822.1, read as the reverse complement.
TGAAGTTTTGGTATATCTTAAAATAAGTTAACATAATTCTCATAAAATCTCTCTTATTTTAGAGAACTTAGACTAACGCCCAAAACTAGGAGGATATACCTCAGTGAACAAGAGATGGAGAAATGCGGGGCTGTACGCGCTGTTATTTATAGTAGTAATAGCCTTAGGGACAGCGTTTTTTGACAATCAACCGCCACAGGTAGAAACGTGGAGGTATAGTGAATTTATCCAACAGGTGGAACAGGGGCGGGTAGAAAGAGTTAGCCTCAGTTCAGATCGGACCACAGCGGTGGTGACACCAAAATATGATCCGAACAAAAAGCGGGTCATCCTGGTCAACGACCCAGATTTAATCAACACCCTAAGCAATAAAGGTGTAGATATTGCCGTACTACCTCAAACAGACGACGGATTTTGGTTTAGGGCACTGAGTAGCCTATTTTTCCCTGTATTGCTGTTAGTGGGTTTATTTTTCTTACTACGTCGGGCCCAGAGTGGTCCTGGTAGTCAAGCCATGAACTTTGGGAAATCCAAAGCCAGAGTGCAAATGGAACCCCAAACCCAAGTCACCTTTGGGGATGTGGCGGGTATTGACCAAGCCAAACTGGAATTAAATGAAGTTGTAGACTTTTTAAAAAATGCTGATCGCTTTACTGCTGTTGGCGCGAAAATTCCTAAAGGTGTATTATTAGTAGGACCACCAGGAACAGGTAAAACCCTATTAGCACGAGCAGTAGCAGGGGAAGCAGGTGTACCCTTCTTCAGTATTTCCGGATCGGAATTTGTGGAAATGTTCGTGGGTGTAGGTGCATCTAGAGTGCGAGACCTGTTTGAACAGGCAAAATCCAACGCTCCTTGCATAGTCTTCATTGATGAAATTGATGCGGTAGGTCGTCAAAGAGGTGCTGGTTTAGGGGGAGGTAACGATGAAAGGGAACAAACCCTCAACCAATTACTAACGGAAATGGATGGTTTTGAAGGTAATACAGGAATTATCATTATTGCTGCCACTAACCGTCCAGACGTTCTTGATTCAGCTCTATTGCGTCCTGGTCGCTTTGATCGTCAAGTGGTAGTAGACCGTCCTGACTATGGTGGAAGGAGTGAAATCCTCAGAGTTCATGCTAGAGGTAAAACCCTATCAAAAGATGTAGACCTAGATAGAATTGCCCGTCGCACTCCCGGATTCACCGGTGCGGACCTATCCAACCTGTTGAACGAAGCAGCAATTTTAGCAGCACGTCGCAACCTGACCGAAATTTCCATGGATGAAATTAACGATGCTATTGATCGGGTATTAGCAGGTCCAGAAAAGAAAGACCGGGTAATGAGCGAAAAACGCAAAACCTTGGTAGCATATCACGAAGCTGGTCATGCCTTAGTTGGTGCATTAATGCCTGATTATGACCCCGTACAAAAAATTAGCATTATCCCCCGTGGTCGTGCAGGTGGTTTAACCTGGTTTACGCCCAGTGAAGACCGGATGGATACAGGCTTGTATAGCCGCGCATATCTAGAAAATCAAATGGCCGTTGCGTTGGGTGGTCGTTTAGCAGAAGAAATTATTTTTGGTGAAGAAGAAGTAACCACTGGTGCTTCCAACGACCTGCAACAGGTAGCTAGAGTAGCTAGACAAATGATTACTCGTTTTGGTATGAGCGATCGCTTGGGTCCTGTGGCTTTAGGTCGTCAGCAAGGTAATATGTTCCTAGGTAGAGACATCATGTCCGAACGGGATTTCTCGGAGGAGACTGCCGCTGCAATTGACGAAGAAGTTCGCAAACTTGTTGATACGGCATATTTTCGCGCCAAGGAAGTATTACTAAATAACCGTCAGATTTTAGACCAAATTGCTCAAATGCTGATTGATAAAGAAACGGTTGATGCTGACGAATTGCAGGATATTCTGTCTAATAATGATGTAAAAACGGCAGCGTTTGCCTAAACTAGCAAGTCACCGATCTTATTAGGTCGGTGACACTAGATTTAGTTGACTGATAATTTCCCAGGGGTCTGCTACAAAAACAATAGTACCATCTGAGCCAATGGACATTCCTGCAAGACCAGTGGGTTTGGGTAAAATTCCTGGGAATTGTTTAACAAAGATTTCCCTTTCACCCAACACCTGGTCAACCTGGAGAGCGACTATAATATCAGTACTACCGGGGTGAAGAATAACTACAGAAGTGTTTTGACGATTGTCCGTTGAAGGAGTGTCAACAATTTGACGATGAAATCCTAACACTTCAGAGAGACTGCGTAAAGGCAAAATCCGTTTTCCCCAGCGGATAAATGGTTTACCTTTAGCATCCCTGGCCAGATCCTTCACCAATATATCCATGGTTTCGATCACATATTCCTGATGAAAGGCAATTGTGTAGTTATGGAAAACACAACATATAGTTCCACAAGCAGTCAAACCACTTAAACTAATAGGTAACTTGATAGTCAAAGTTCTTTGGTGAGCGATAGAGGAATCAGTGCTAATAGTGCCATAAACTTGGTGAAGAGTTGGTAGCAAATTTTGGATTAGCCTATGGTAGTTAAGTCCCAGAGTATTATTAGCTACAGATATAAAAGTTATACATATCAGATTGTATTTACCCTCAACAGAAACCTGGATAGTGATTTTTCCTGCAGGTGATTTGCCAGAAGCAATGCGGACTGGAGCAGTTTTAGTTTCCTGGGACATAGCATGATGGAGTATATAAATCAGACAATCAGTCAGGTGGGGTAAAATTAGCTTATCCACAGGTGTTTCTTGTCCTTGTATAACCAAGTCCACCTTTTTGCCATACTTCACTCCATCAATAGTCACCTGATTACGTAATCGTTCACTAGCTCGAGCAAAAGGGATCCGTTGTATGCTGACACAACTATCTCGTAATTTTTCCGTGACTTGATCAAACTGCTCACTTAGAGTTTGAATCTCCTCTTGAACAAAATCAATATCTAATGCAGACTCCACCATGGTGGAAGTACATTCTATAATTTCTTGGTGCAGGGAATAGAAAGGATTAGATGGGTCATTTAACTCTTGTATTCTGATACCGATCTGGGAAAGGTGTTGAATTTGAGAGAGCAGATGGTCTAAAGATTGGCACAGGTGCTGGTGATTATGCGCTAGGACATGGTGACTGGTCAGCAAGTCCCCCACCAAATTTGCCATTTGATTTAAATGACCAAAAGAAATATTGACACCCTCCTTACCCCCAAAAGAAACGGGATCTGGTATTTTAGTAACTTGAGGTTTTCCCCCTATGGAAGTAAGGCCAACTTGCTTTCCTTTTTCCCTGATTATTTGTGATGAGACTTGTTTAGATCCTGCTAACAAGCTATCTTCCAATTCCTTAATCAAATCTTCCAAATTCTCATCTACAGGTTTTTTTTCAGGTTTGCTTCCTGTATCTTCCCAAAAACTATTAGCATCATGCATACTTTTTGTTTTTACCTAACCTAAGTTTAAATAATGGTATTTAGGGGGAGTTAAGAGTTGCTTTCTCAATTGAGGAGTCTATATCAGCTATTATAGGGGTAATATCATCCAGAGATTGCCTAGCTTGTTGTGCAAGTTTGGTGCTATTAATAACTCGTTGTTTACTCCCTTCCATAGTGAGTATAATACGGTTAGCCTCCTTATCAATGTTTCCAAACATCTCTTGAATCTGCTTAACAGATTTAGCTGTCTTATCTGCTAGTTGGGATATTTCATTGGCCATAATTGCCAGTCCTCTTCCTCCTATGCCAGATTTTGTCGCTTCAATGCTGACATTTAATGTTAACAAGTTAGTACGAGAGGCTAATTGGGATGTTAATGTAGCCAAGGAATTAACTTCTTGACAAGTTTGGGCCAAGTATTTTAGTTGAGGTTCGGTTTTTGTTAAGGTTTCTCCAATTACCAAAATTTCTGCCACCATGTTTTCCAAAACTTCGCTAACTTGACTATTAATGTCATTAACGCGATGAACCGAGGTTTGAGCTGCTTTACCTATTTTTCTGACTTCCTCTAGGGATTGGGTCATACTTACTACAGAGTTGAGAGTGACTGCTAATTCTTTGGCCTGACCGGAGTTCTGTTCCTGAAAAGCACGTCGAACAGATTGATGTGCCAGACCACCCACGGAAGCAGCAGTGATTCCACTTATGATTCCAGCACCTAGAGGTACTCCCCAATTGGCATTTCTCATCCATTCAGTTTGGGTGGGTGATATCCATGAGCTGGTTCCAAAGCCAATCACAGCAGCTGTTAGGGCTGAGGTAAAACCTACTACTAGTGCGGTAGACCACTGCTGTTTCTTTAAGATAGCATTTAAGGAAGAATTTTGCCGAATGGGAACATTCTCTGGTGATGGGTCTTGGGTACTTACGGATTTATATTCTAGTAACTTTTGGTTATGGTTACCAGCTGATTCATCATGGGTATGTATGTTTTCATCTATTTCTACCGGTTCCCAAGATGAAATACTTCTTAAATCATCAAATTCATCAAAATTAACCAGGAATTCAATTTTGTCCATATCGTTATAACTATACTTTTTATCTGATTCCAACGGGTGTGGTTGATGATTTTCTTCTATGTCCGAAAACAGTTGTTCAACACTACTGGGATCTGCAACGAAAGTACTATCAGAACCACTCTTTAAAGCAGAGCTGTCAGTGACTAGCTCCTGTTCAATCACTTGTAATTTTTGACGAGCTGAACCCAGTATTTCTTGATTATTTGTTAAACCCAATACCCGATCATATTCCGCTTTGGCAACCTTAAATTTTCCTAGAGCATAGTATATATTACCCCGCAACAGGTGGGAATTAGGGTCTTCTCCTAGAATGCTGACTACTTGGTCTATTAGAGTAGCAGCACGTTGATAATCACCTTCTATGTAAGCTGTTAACGCCTCCTGATATTTGGAATTTGGCTCATCTGTATTTATATTTATCATTTTCCCTCCTGATTAAATTTGACCATACTTGCCCATTTATCGCTTTGCAGAATTACTCTTTGATTAATCAGCTTCACGGACTTGTTATTTTCACTATCTAGCCATTCCCCCTGCACAAAAGGAAGTATGTCATCTGGCACATCGGTTGGAGCTACTACAGATTCCATATCTAACCAAAACGTAGCACATATTTGGTCTACTGCTAAACCAATTATGGTGTCTTCATACTCAGTCGTAATAACTGATACTTGTGATCTACGTTCTAGATTTAAAGGTATCATTTCTCCCATAAACTTTCCTAAGTCTACTACCCAAATTAACCGACTTCGCCAATTGACTACTCCTAAAACCAATGGGGAGGTGTTAGGAATGGGTATGATTTGATTGGGAGTAACTTCTATTACCTCCTTGATGCTAATTAAGGGTAGGGCAAATTCCTCGGGTGAGGACAAATAAAACCTCAGATACAACTCGTCTTTTAAAGACGGGGATTGATTGAGACCTTTAGCATCAACCTTTTCTGGTAATTTGGCGTGTCGGTTTTGGCGAGTGATCATATTTTCGGGAGTTTTCCAAGTGGGTTGTGGCCCATTCTAACTTTCTTTTTCTGTTGGAGTTAGAAACGGTTGTCGAATAACTATGGAAGCATTTTCTACTATTGCTATGCTACCACCAGGAAAAGGATCACTTTGAGAACGGTTGGGGGCGTTAATTAAATCCGTGATTTTTTCAATATGATCAAAATTGGGGGTTTGTGGTAACGCTTCCTGCAATATTTGACGGATCACCCGGCGTTGGAGAGCTAAGGGCTGTTGTTTTAATAAATGACGATTCAGACGTAAATCACCATTTTCACACTTTGTTAAGGCTTGTAACCGCAACTGGTGAGCTACTTGTTCTAGATACTCTACTTCTGCTCGTAACAACTCTGCTGTATGAGATAAATGGGATTCCACCTGGGGGTTGAAGTTTGTTGCAAGATAGGGGAGTAACTGCTGACGAATACGATTTCGGGGGTACTGTAAATTTTGTGGAATGGTAAATCCCAACTAGTTGCTAGATTTTTTAATAGCCTAATTAAATGGCTACATATATTATGCTTGCACGCATTTAATCAAAGCCGCAATATATAAAACTCAGATTGGTAAATTAATTACCCGATGTCAAAGCAAAAATAATTAATCACTGGAGGCTGAAAAATTATCACAAAAATATAGTATTCCTATTTAATTTGTAGAGTTACTCATGTATGATGATAACTGCAATTTTTAATTGAGGATATTAATAATGAGTCAACCGACTTACAAATTATTATTTATGTCCACAGGTGTTGGTGCTTTGGGTTCAGGGTTAGGTGGTGGAATAGAAGTCACCCTCCCCAATATTGTCAAAGCAATGCAGCAAAGAGGACACACAATAGATATTGTCGCACCAGCAGGTTCTCGCAGTGGTTCGTTACCTTTGATAGAAATACCCGGAAATACACAAAATGCCGCCCAAGATCAAAAGTATGATGCAGAAATAGGGATTCCGACAAATTCAGTTTTAGCAAATATGTGGACTTATGCTTATCAAGTACAGGGAAATTATGATTTAATTTTGAATTTTAGCTATGATTGGTTGCCATTATATTTAACGCAATTTTTTCATCGTCCAGTTGCCCATTTAATTAGTATGAGTTCTTTACTGGATGCGATGGATGATATGATTGCCAAGGTAGCAACTCAGTTTCCCCATGCTATTGGTGTTCACTCAAAAACACAAGCTGCAACTTTTCCTTGCCCTGATGAATGTGTTTGTTTATTTAATGGATTAGACTTGTCTTTGTATCAGTTTTGTGATCAACCTGGTAATAGCTTAGGTTGGGTAGGCCGCATAGCACCAGAAAAAGGTTTAGAAGATGCGGTAGCAGCAGCAAATACTTTAGGAATGCCTCTAAAAATCTTTGGTTTGATGCAAAATGAGGAATATTGGCAGCAAGTTCGTCAAGCGTATCCCGATGCACAGATAGATTACCAAGGATTTGTCTCTACAAACGAATTACAAGCGGGACTGAGGGAATGTCAAGCTATGTTAGCTACTCCCCACTGGATAGACGCTTTCCCCACTGTAGGTTTAGAATCTTTAGCTTGTGGAGTACCGGTGATTGCTTATAGTCGGGGCGGTTTAGTGGAAATAGTGGAAGATGGCAAAACTGGGTTTTTGGTTGAGCCAGATAGTGTACAAGGTTTAATAGATGCTGTTAAACGGGTACACACTATTGATCGTCAAAATTGTCGCCAGCAAGCAGAGAGTTTATATTCTTTGGCAGCAATGGGCGCTCGTGTAGAACAATGGTTTGAGAAGATTTTACACAGATAAGAAAAAATCAATAGTTTGCTTATTCCTTATCTGTTTTTACTGAACATGATATGACAGCAAAATATTCAAAATCTTTTGGGGTAAGCATCTTGCTTACCTCCAATTATTTTATGATACTTGGCGTAAACGTTGAGCTTCTGCACCAAAATTCGGATTTTCAATTACATGATTGGGTTGACTCCATTGAGAGTTTTTTAGTGTAATTAAGGAAAAGCAATCACACAAAATATCGCCACACCAATTAACTATTTCTTGGTGAAAACATTGTAAGCCAGCCTCTTGGGAGTATTGCTCAAATAGTTTAGCAGTCATGCTTTCTGCTCGCCAATGAATGTTTTCTAACTCTAGCTTTCCAGTAGCGGGATTGAGATAATTGCCCAAGTTAGAATGATGGATAAATCCTACACCATTGGGTTTAAGTTTCAGGGCTATCTGTTGTAAATAGGATTTAATGACATCTTTTTCCACATGGACTAAGGAATCAAAACTAAAAATGAAATCAATAGATTCATCTTCAATCATGGTTAATGATTTTCCATCATTGACATGATATGTAATGTGAGAACAATCTGCAAAGCGTTCTTGACAAGCGGCAATACACTTTTCAGTTAAATCTACGATAATTAAATCTTGACAATAATCCTTTAGGTATTGTGTCCAACGTCCAAAACCAGGAGCTATTTCTAATATTGTTGTTCCTGTTTTTGTCTCAGGAATAAAGGTTTTAATTCGCGGATGTATAGTTCCAAAAAAACAGTTATCTGTTCCACCCCATGGACTCGACCATTCATTACCCTGTTGGGTCCAATCGTAATTAGACCATGTATTTAAGTTTTCCTGAACACTAGGCATTTTGATCTCCTATCAATGAAAATATGTTAAAAATACAAAGGTACAGCACTTAGGCTAGAGTGTGTACTTAGAATCATACAGCAGTTTAGGTCAATTTCCGATACAATTGTGAAATTGATGTGCTTTTAGGCATAATATCAAATATTACGCATGATTTAGCTAAATTATTGTATTCAGCAGGTAGAAAAATATGATCACACCACCTATTCCATCTTTTTTAAATAGCTTTTGGGAAGATGCTTTTAGTTTAAAGCAACATCTTCAGGGATTTTTAAGTTTGGATGAGCAAACATTAGAAAGTAAATTAGCTGCTGGTCAAAAAGAAATGGCTGAGTTAGGCCATAAAGATTTTGACTGGGAAAAAGCTACAGCTTTCTATCAGTATCAGGTGAAAAATGAGTATCTTTTTGAGCTTGGAGCTTGGCATTTAAACAGTCATGATTATATTGGTAATACTTTACTATTAATTGCCAAATATGCCCAAGGTAGGGTATTAGATTTTGGTGGGGGAATTGGTACTCATGCTATTGGTGCTGCACTTTCGCCAAATGTTAAAGAGGTGTTTTATTTTGATATTAATCCGATTAATTGCGAGTTTGTCGAATATCGAGCTAAACAATTAGGGTTAGACAAAAAAATAGTTTTGTGTCAAGAAATGCCTAGTTCAGAAATGTTTGATACTATTGTTTGTTTTGATGTTTTAGAGCATTTACCAGATCCTATTCAGCAATTACTTACGTTTCATCAGTCTTTAGATGATGCAGGAAAAATCATTATGAATTGGTATTTCTTTAAAGGTTTTAATCAAGAATATCCTTTTCACCATGATGAACCAGAATTGCTAGATAGGTTTTTTCAGACATTACAAACTAAATTTGTAGAAGTTTTTCATCCTTATTTAATTACTGCTCGTTGTTATCGCAAATGGATTTAATTTCATGGACAATTTCTAATATTCCCTGATCTGCATCTAATGTTGCTTGTACCCCCACAGGTAAAGCTGCATTAGGGCTATCATGACCAAAGGGTAAATCGGAAACAATGGGAATATTGAGATCAGATAAGCGATCGCCCAAAACCTCCTCTATACTCAAACTGGGTATATTCGGAGGTGCATCACTGTACCACCACCCCAACCATTACCCTTTAAAGGTGCGATCGCTCGACCTGCTAAAATATCAAGTAACCGTTTTATTGACCATTCTGGCTCATCTTTGAGGGTAATGAGCACGGGAGCATCAGCATTTTCTGGTAATTTGCCATGTAGGTTCTGGCGAGGGTCTGTTACAAAGTCCGGTTTGCTGACCATATTTTCAGGAGTTTTCCAAATGGGTTGTGGCCCATTCTAACTTTCTTTTTCTCTTAAAGTTAGAATGGGTTGTCGAATAACTATGGAAGCATTTTCTACTATTGCTATGCTACCACCAGGAAAAGGATCACTTTGAGAACGGTTGGGGGCGTTAATTAAATCTGTGATTTTTTCAATATGATCAAAATTGGGGGTTTGTGGTAACGCTTCCTGCAATATTTGACGGATCACCCGGCGTTGGAGAGCTAAGGGCTGTTGTTTTAATAAATGACGATTCAGACGTAAATCACCGTTTTCACACTTTGTTGAGGCTATTGACCTCAACTGGTGAGCTATTTGTTCTAGATACTCTACTTCTGCTCGCAACAACTCTGCTGTATGAGATAAATGGGATTCCACCTGGGGGTTGAAGTTTGCTGCAAGATAGGGGAGTAACTGCTGACGAATACGATTTCGGGGGTACTGTAAATTTTGATTTGTGCTATCCACCCAAACTGGTAGGTCAAGGTCTTGGCAAAATTTTCCAGTTTGTTCCCGGGTAATCTCTAACAGGGGACGAACTAACATCGTCTTCTCCCCTAACGACCTTTGCCAATTTAAGGACTGTAAACCATCAGCACCAGTCCCCCGAATCAGATTGTATATTAGGGTCTCCGCTCGATCACTACTGGTGTGTCCCGTAACAACGTATTTATAACCAGAATCTTCAGCAATTTCCCTAAATACTCTATATCGCCAATTTCTAGCATCAGCTTCGCTATCTACCGAATCAGTGGCGATTTGTAAGTGGAACGGTAAATCCCAACTAGTCGCTAGATTTTTTACATGATCCGCGTTCGCTTGGGAGTCTTCTCGCCAACGATGATCACAATGGGCGATCGCCAGTTTCCACTTCCATTTAACTTGTAAGTCCACCAACAACTTGATTAAACACAGTGAGTCCTGTCCACCAGATAGGGCAACCAGTAGATGTTCATGAGGTGCAAATAAATGACGATGCCGGATTGTGCGATGTATTTTAGCGTGTAAAGAAGTCCATACCATGTATTAACTAAATTGGGTTATCTTTGGGATTGACTAGTTTTAATAGTTTCTGTTTAATTTGGGCATCGAAAACTTCCCACTTAATCTTAGCGTATGCGGAATTCTCGTTACCACCAGACAGGAATCCCATGGGAATCTCAAACCCACCAGCACCAGTGCGTCCACCGCCAAAAAATCTTCCCGTACTGTCTTGTCCAAAAGCTTCTTTAATAAACTCATCCGGATCTAAGGTCAACTTTGTAGTTCTTAAGGATCCAATCACCACTTCTAACTCATCGTCCTCATCATGTACTATTCCATATACCATGGCAGTATGCACATTTTCTTCTGTCACCAAAAAATCCGCCGCCTGAGGTATGGCATCCCGGTCATCATAACGTAAGTAACCAACACCAGCTATAGAAAAGTTATTCTGGACAATGCGATTTTTCAGAGAACGCTCAATAACATCCATTACACGCTTGGAACGATTAGCTTGTAAAATGGCATTAAGTAGTTGAGCATCATAGAACTTGCTTAGGTATGCAGCAGCCATAAAGTCTTCCTCCTGGGCTTGCATTAACCGATTAGTATCAGATCTTAACCCATGCATCAATGCTGTAGCACATTTCACATGCTGTCCCATGCTACTATCTAGGGTGAGTAGACCTGACTGTAAATACTGGGTAAAAATAGTTGCTGTTGCTCGCACATAGGGACGAACATCAGTAAACTCGGCTTTCAGTTCCCCCTGTAAACTATGATGATCTACCAGGGTAATCAAAGGGATTCCAGCTTGCTGAAGGGCAGACGTTAAAGCAGAAGTGGTTCCTTGATTATCAATCAAGACAAAACCCTGATAGGAAACCAAATCTTTGGTTTTAATGCTTTGTGCTGTACAGCGTTGAGCAGGTAAGGCAGTCAGTTTAACTAAAGCGATATTTTCCTGATGGCTGAGAGTGCCCGCATAAATAATTTCACACTTGATGTCATACTGTTGAGCAATCAGTTGATATGCCCAAGCACTAGAGAGAGCATCCGGGTCAGGAAAGTCTTGGAGGATGACCAAATGGCGCTCGTGTCGGTGGGCGAGAAGAGTTTTTTGTAATTCTTCTGACTTTTGAGCGGCCAGGGAGCTGGGACGGAAAGCATTAGCAATGCTGCCATCACCATTAGATGCTAGCACCTGAGTTCGATGCAGTGGAGGAATGTCAACCGTAGTCTCTATTTCTATATCCTCCCCCTTTGGCTCTGTAGTCAACGTGAAAGTCTCAATTTGAGAAACACTAGAATTCAACATGGTGCGGACAGTTCTAATTGTTATGGAATTATATATCTATATGATCTGTTTAACCCTTTTCACCCAAACATCCCCATTCCCAGTTAATTGGTTAAAGTCCTATAACATATTTTTGCCACTCCTGATGAAGTCCACTGTTCAGATGTTTCGTTACCTCAAAGTAGAGGCTACTATGAGGTTGACGCGGCGGATACCGTAATGGCATCCGGGCTTCTTGGGGGGTGCGACAGCCTTTTTTGACGTTGCAACGTACACAAGCAGTAACAATATTCTCCCAAGTGTCACCTCCACCACGAGATCGGGGTATTACATGGTCTAATGTCAGATCATCACCGGTACAGCCGCAGTATTGACAACTATGACCATCACGGTGAAAGATGTTTCGACGTGTAAGTGGGATTTCTTTGTATGGAACGCGGACATAATGACGCAACCGAATTACGGTTGGCAGCGGAAAATCGGAACAGAGGAATTTGCCATTGTGTTCCACATGTTCTGCTTTGCCTTTGATCAACAAAACAATGGCACGTCGCCAAGTGGTAATGTTGAGCGGTTCGTAGGAGGCGTTTAGGACTAAAACCTTCCCCATTGATTTTAGCTCAAGGTATTAGTTTCAGACATTCTAACACAAATATACCTTTTTAGACAGATGAGATGGCCCAAATGGTAAAAAGGGTGGTTAAATAGGAGTGAGAATTTCACATCTCCCCACTTTAAAAACAGGGCTAGAAGCTGAAAGAAATTTTCTACCCAGATATTGACAAATCTATCAGAATGTCCATATACTAAAATGTAGTGTATATTATTTATTGTTGAGTTCAATGAAGAAATCAATTTTGAACAAGAACTTGTACAGGACATGATAGAGTTGATTCAAGTGTGCCTTTATGGCGCTGGAAGTCACAAAAACAAAAAGTTGATTGAGGGTATAGCAGTTAATATAGCTTGTGGAGTAGACAAACCTCTCAAGAATCATCTTGAGACTACGATGAAACAGGAAGTAGGTAGTCCAGATCTGTAAAGGTCTGGGGTAGATCCTATAGAGCGGAGATTATATGAAAATGCTTATTGTACAAGATACTTACGCTTGGTTTTCACAACGTGCCTGGGTAGAAATTGATTTGGGAGCCTTGTCTAATAATGTGAAGCAGTTAGTGGGATTTTTATCCCCAGGAACCCAATTGATGGCTGTGGTCAAGGCGGATGCCTACGGACACGGTGCTGTTGCTGTAGCTACAACTGTTTTAGCGGCGGGGGCCACCTGGCTAGGAGTAGCTACAGTTACTGAGGGTATTCAATTGCGGGAGGCTGGAATTAAGGCCCCAATCCTGATTTTGGGTGCTACCCATACACCAGAACAAATTCATGCTATCACCTCTTGGCAACTGGAACCTACTTTATGTAGCCCAGGACAAGCTTTAATATTTTCTGATTTATTAAATTCTATTGATTATAATTATAAATTGCCAGTTCATATTAAGTTGGATACAGGAATGTCAAGACTAGGTGCTGACTGGCAACAAGCAGGTGAATTTGCTCAGTTGGTGCAACAGCTACCTCGGTTACATATTGCTAGTGTTTATTCTCACTTTGCTACAGCGGATAGTCCTGATACCACAATTATGGAACAACAGCATGGAAGATTCCAACAGGCGATCGCTCAAATTAGGGCAAGAGGCATAAAAATACCAAGTTTACACCTAGCCAATTCTGCTGCTACCCTAGGGGACAAAGAATTACACTATGACATGGTGCGTGCGGGACTAGCCATTTATGGACTTTATCCAGCTGCTCACCAGAGAAATCATTTGCAACTGCGCCCCGCACTACAGGTAAAAGCGAGAATTACACATATAAAAACAATCAGTAAAGGAACAGGGGTAAGTTATGGGCATAAATTTATTGCTCCTAGAGAAATGCGAATTGGAGTAGTTGGTATTGGTTATGCTGATGGAGTACCTAGGAGTCTTTCTAACCAAATGGATGTGTTGGTGCAGGGTCAAAGAGTTAAGCAGATTGGTATGATTACCATGGATCAACTGATGATAGATATTAGTCCCCTGGTGGAAGTAGAGGAAGGGGAAATAGTCACCCTGTTGGGGGAACAGGGAGAAGAGAAAATCACAGCGGATGATTGGGCAAATCAATTGAACACTATTTCCTGGGAAATCATTTGCGGATTCAAACATCGTCTACCCCGTGTGTCCATAGGGGTTGATGGCAAATTTGATCAAAAAGAAAAAAAATAGCAGTTCCCTCTTGCCAAGGAAAAGTTGTTATGATAGTATGAAATACTAATGCGGATGTGGCGGAATTGGCAGACGCGCTAGATTTAGGTTCTAGTTCCGACAGGAGTGAAGGTTCAAGTCCTTTCATCCGCATCATATAAATCTGTGTTAAGCTGTTGAGTGCTTATGAGGTAATAGAAACATAACGGTTTAGTAGTTTTATGGATAATATACAACGTCCATCAATTCTCAAAGTCGGTGAAACCTATACCTTTCGCAAGTACTTTGATCTAAAATTTGCCCCTAGTGATATTTTAAGAGAATTAGGTGCAAATTTAATTAAGAGTGCAATTGACCTACCAACGAGTAAGAATGAGATTACTAGATTGGAGGATTTAAAACAGAGATTAGAAGAGGCAATTCAAATAGTTAATCTTACCAGCGAAGCAGCTAGAAGAGAGGTTTTAATAGCCCCGATTTTACTAGAAATTGCCCACATTACCCGGTCCAGCATTAATATAGAATACCCTATAGAAATCAACCAATTTTTGCGGGGAGATCTAGATTATTACCTAAAATCTGAACACCAAATATTGGTTGTGGAAGCCAAACAGGCGGATTTAACTAGAGGTTTTACTCAACTTGCTGTGGAACTAATTGCCCTAAATGAATGGATATGGAGGACCGAACCCATATTGTATGGAGCAGTAACCACAGGAGAAATTTGGCAATTTGGTAGTTTTCAACCTGAGAGCAAACTGGTTACCCAAGATCTAATGCTGTATCGCGTCCCTATGGATTTGGAAGTACTCATGAAAATATTAGTGGGGATTTTAACATAGCCAAAGGCTGTGGGTTTACTCATTACAGCCTTTTTCTACCCATGTTTAAATAATAGGTCAAAGGCTATTTTCTTTAGGTTTTACAGTGGAAGCAACATGAAGTTCTTTTAATTGTTTAAGCTCTACTGTTGCAGGTGCATCGGTCAATAAACAGCGAGCTTGTTGGGTTTTGGGAAAAGCGATCACATCCCGAATAGACTCTTCCTGAGCTAGTAACATAACTAGTCTATCCACCCCATAAGCGATTCCACCATGGGGAGGTGTGCCATATTCAAAAGCTTCTAAAAGAAAACCAAATTTGTTTCGTGCTTCCTCTGAACTAAGCCCAATAGTCTCAAATACTCGCGCTTGTATTTCTCGCTGGTAAATCCTTAAACTTCCCCCACCTACTTCAAATCCATTTAACACTAAATCATAGGCTTGAGCGCGAGCAGTCTTCAAATCATGTAAATCATCCGGGTGGGGAGCAGTAAATGGATGATGTAAAGCTTCTAATCTTTTTTCGTTAGCATTCCATTCAAACATAGGAAATTCCGTAATCCAGAGGAAGTTGATCTTCCCAGGGGGAATCAAGTTAAACTCCCTGGCAATAAACTGGCGCAATCTATCTAAAGTCTTGTTAACAACAAAAGCATCACCAGCAGCAAAAAGTAACAAGTGTCCCTCTTTTGCAGCAGTTCTAGTTAAAATTTCTTGTTTTTGCTCCCCAGTTAAATTGTCCTTAATTGCACCAATAGTGTCAATTTCCCCATTCTCCCTAACCCGAATATATGCTAAACCTTTTGCACCAGCTTCTGCTGCTTCCCGAAAAATGTCTCCACCGGGTTTAATCCGTACGTTGGAGATGGCATCATTCCCATGGGGAATAGGTAAGATTTTTACCATACCCCCCCCAGCAACCACATCCCTGAACACCTTAAAACCACAATCTTGGACCACGTCAGAAACATCTACCAGTTCCAAACCATAGCGGGTATCTGGTTTATCCGTACCATACTTATTCATGGCATCTTGATATCTTAACCGGGGAAAGGGATGGGGTAGGTCAATATCTTGAACGGTTTTGAAAATGTGACAAACTAATTTTTCGTTCAGCTGGATAATTTCCTCTTCTGACATGAAACTCATTTCCATATCCAGTTGGGTAAACTCCGGTTGTCGATCTGCACGCAAATCCTCATCCCGAAAACAGCGAGCAATTTGATAGTACCTATCCATTCCCGATACCATTAATATTTGTTTAAACAACTGCGGGGATTGGGGTAGGGCAAACCATTGACCTTCATTAACACGACTGGGAAGGATATAGTCCCGAGCACCTTCAGGAGTAGAACGGGTCAAAACAGGAGTTTCTATTTCTATAAAACCCTCCTGGTCTTCTAAATAACGACGCATGGCTTTGACCACTTGATGGCGCAGTTGTATGTTCTTAGCCATCCGTTCCCGTCGTAAGTCCAAATAACGATATTTTAACCGCACATCCTCCCTCACATTCTCTGTCTCCCCACTGGAAACCTGAAAAGGTAAATTCTTGCTAACGGAATTGAGTAGTTCTATATGATCTGCGTATACTTCTACTTCACCCGTGACCAGACGGGGATTTAGGGATTCAGCTGGACGCTCCGTCACTCTACCAGTGATTTTGAGGACGTATTCGTTGCGTATGCTATTGGCTATTTGATAAGATTCTGGAGTGCGCTGTGGATCGCTTACAACTTGCACAATACCAGAGCGATCGCGCAGGTCTAGGAAAATTACACCTCCATGATCGCGGTGACGGTCTACCCAACCATACAATATTACATTTTCTCCAATATGATGTTTTCGAGGTTCTCCGCAATAGTGAGTTCGCATAGTAAGTTCTTTTTTCGGTCTGGATGAATAAATGTCAAGATTTGCCCATTGTAGATTATAGGCAAAAAGCAGGTCAAAGATTTGAGAATATAGATGGTTTGACCTATGAAGGTCTTACTCCACCAGGTCACCACTTAAACTAAAAGCGCGAACCTCCTGAATTTGTACCCTGACCATTTTTCCTCTCAGTTGATTGATATCCCCCTGAAAGAAGGCCAGACGGTTTCCCCTGGTTCTACCCATGACCTGAGATTGATCCTTGGGATTTTGATCTTCTACCAATACTTCCTCCATTCTCCCTAGGTAACGCTGCGATCGCTGTGCTGCTTTCACATTAACTAAGTGATTCAATCTTTGCAGGCGATCGCTCTTGATTTCTTCACTCAACTGATTATCCCACAGTGCTGCTGGAGTACCGGGACGGGGTGAGTAAGCAGCAGTATTTAAATGGTCAAATCCAATGTCATCAACCAATTGTAGAGTATTTTCAAACTGTATTTCTGTTTCTCCGGGAAATCCCACAATAGCATCTGCGCTGATAGAAGCATCTGGCATATAGCTACGAATTGTGTTAATGATCCGCCGATATTTCTCTTGAGTATAACCTCGGGACATGGCCTTCAATATTTCATTATCCCCGGACTGGAAGGGAATATGAAAGTGTTCACAAATTTTGGGTAGCTCTGCACATGCTTTAATCAGCCTTTCTGTAAAGTAGCGAGGATGACTAGTAGCAAATCTAATTCTTTCAATACCCGGCACATCGTGGACATAATAGAGTAAATCGGTAAAGGTGTACAGATGCCGACCTTCAGCGGTTGAACCGGGTAAATCTCTGCCATAAGCATCAATATTTTGACCCAAAAGAGTGATTTCCCGATAACCCTGTTGACCCAGAATTTCCATTTCTCCACGAATAGCTTCAGGGGTACGAGACTGCTCCACACCCCGGACATTAGGGACTACACAATAGGTACAACGTTCATTACAACCGTAAATTACGTTCACCCAAGCAGTTACCCGACTATCACGACGGGGCTGGGTAATATCCTCTAATATGTGTACCTCTTCTGTAGCTACTACTTGATTACCCGCAAAAACCGAATCCAATAAATCCTTCAAGCGGTTAGCATATTGGGGACCCATAACCAAATCTAATTCTGGCACTCGTCGCAACAAAGCCTGGCCTTCTTGTTGTGCCACACAGCCAGCAACAACCAGAGTCAAATCCGGTTCTTGGTGTTTACGTTTAGCCTGTCTACCCAAATAAGAGTAAACCTTTTGTTCTGCATTGTCCCGAATAGTGCAAGTATTGTAGACAATCAGATTAGCATTCTGAGGATTTTCTGACCATTCAAAGCCCATATCTTCCAGTATACCAGCCATGCGCTCTGAGTCAGCTTTATTCATTTGGCAACCGAATGTGGTAATGTGATAACGACGAGGTAAACCATTCATAGTAAATTACGCTTAATCAATATTACTTACTTTGCTTACTTTATAGTAGCGAGGAATTAGCAATTAACCTAATATAACCTTTTCCCAATTATTTTGCACGACTACTTAGTCTGTAAATCAACCTTCTCATATCATATATATGATAAATTAGTCAATATATCCTAGGGTAGATATTAACTATATCTTAGGATAGATGAGATAGGGGGGAAAACGTTATATCTTCTACATGAGATATAACTAAAGTCTATTCATAGGGAATACTCTAGTCAGAGCTGGGTTGTTTTAACAATTGCAGTTAATCAATTATCAAATTTCTCAGTTGCATTCCCCCTTGCTTGCAAAAAACATTAATGACTTCAAAATACCTCTAAAAAGTCTCTATCTACATAGAAACTAATTGGGGGTATTTTTATCGATTCTGAATCAGGATTGGTTAATACAAAAATCATCACTTATCATCACTCAATCATATATAGCTGTAGCCATCAAGATTAGGACATAAACTAGTCAACTATAAGAGTTCCCATAATTAAACTGTACTACTAATATTTGATATTCCCCTATTCGCTAAAGAGCGATCGCTTGTAGGTAGGTACAATTATTTATAGGATAGGTTGGGGGTGTTGGGTTTCATACTTCAACCCAACCTACATTGTCTTATATTTAATTCCACTCACTAGTATTTGATATTCGTGATCGCTTGTAGGGAGGTACAATTATTTGTAGGATGGGTTGGGGATGTTGGGTTTCATACTTCAACCCAACCTACATTGTCTTATATTTAATTCCACTCACTAGTATTTGATATTCGCGATCGCTTGTAGGGAGGTACAATTATTTGTAGGATGGGTTGGGGATGTTGGGTTTCATACTTCAACCCAACCTACATTGTCTTATATTTAATTCCACTCACTAGTATTTGATATTCGCGATCGCTTGTAGGGAGGTACAATTATTTGTAGGATGGGTTGGGGATGTTGGGTTTCATACTTCAACCCAACCTACATTGTCTTATATTTAATTCCACTCACTAGTATTTGATATTCGCGATTGATATTCTATCACAGCAGAATTTTTCCCATCTTTGGTAATTACACCGGAAGTCCATAAAATAGCGATCGCAATTAATTTCAAGCGAGGAATCTAGGCGCCCATTTTTTTCCCATGGTGGGGGTTGACTATTGACCTTTGGACGTGATACCCTGATAATGAAAATCTGTCCACTTTTTTTGCAAATGCTCACACTCCATTATACTCAACTTTCATAGTACCACATTTTTACCCCTTCGACCACAGAAAAACTTATCTCAACCCCCTATAAACATAATTTTTTCTTATTATTTACCCCTATATATACATATATAAATAATTTGACCAGGCAATCCCGTGGGTTTTTTGGGTTTTCTCAACCCCAACCGAGGAAAATCTATATAGAAGATAAATCCTTTTGCTATTATAGCTTTAGTCAGAACGGTGGGTAAAAGTGAGAGTAGGCGTTTTGACTCATTTTCGGGCTATAAAGCCAAAACAGTTAAGTAGGTTATAAAGCGAATTGCATGAAAAGTAAACAGAAAAAAGCCAATCAAATACTAACAGGTGTTGCTACACTCAGCATGGTCTTTTCGCCCAGTTCCGTCCTGGCAAACCCACCGCGAAATCCAGACAAAATCATCAACTGTGAAGTTGTCATTGCAGGTGGTGGACTTTCAGGAATTGCCACAGCTTACGAAAGTTTACTAGCAGGGAACACAGTTTGTTTAACCGAAATAACTGACTGGTTAGGGGGACAAATTTCCGCCCAGGGTACATCAGCGCTAGATGAAAGACCAACCCAAAGGATCAAAAGATTTTACTCTCGCGGATATCTAGAATTAAGAGACCGGATTGCAAAAAAATATGGGACAATTAACCCTGGTGACTGTTGGGTAAGTGACTCTTGTTTTCTCCCCGGGGATGGTCATGGGATTCTTTACCAAATGTTGCAAGATGCACAAAACAAAGGAAGAGGAAAATTACACTTTTTTCCTAACACTGTGGTTAAAGATATAGAGATTTCTCAAAATGGTAAGATCATTAACAGTGCGATCGCAATTCAACATCGACCAGCGAAAAATGCACCACCTCTGAACACCTTCCCCCTATCTCAGACCATAGAGGATTCTTACAGTTATAAAAACTCATCCCAGTTGGATAAAACCATCATTCGCTTTGTTCCCAAAACATCCCCAAAAAGCAAACAATGGTATATTGTGGATACTACTGAAACTGGGGAAATTATTGCTCTAGCAGATGTACCCTATCGTCTGGGAGTGGATCCCATTTCCTATCTGGAACCTTCATCTTCAAGTACCACAGGGGATCCCTATTGTACCCAAGGTTTTACCTACACCTTTGCCATGGAGGCCACAAAAGAGCCACAAAACCAAACCATGCCAGCATTTTATCCCCAATATGCTCCCTATTTTAGCTATGAACTACCCAGACTAGCCAACTTTGATTTAGTTTTCACCTATCGTCGTATTTGGAGTCCCCAAACAGGTCCATGGAGTAGATTTGGTGGAATTAATTTTACCACTCCCACTCCTGGAGATATATCCATGCAGAACTGGACTTGGGGTAATGACTACCGTCCAGGAACAGCCCAGGATAATTTAATTTATACTCGCCAACAGTTACAATCCACAGGTCAATTGAATCCAGGTGGATGGATGGGAGGAATGAGAACGGAAACTCTCCGCAAAGGAGAAGAAAATGCCTTTGCCTATTATTACTGGCTAGTAGCGGGAAATACGGATAGTTTACTGGGTGAAAACATCAAACAACCCCAACCAAATCACATTTTATTAACTGGTTTCAACTCACCCATGGGAACTGGACATGGTTTATCAAAATATCCTTATATGAGGGAGGGAAGACGAATTATTGGTCGTCCTAGTTGGGGACAACCCCAAGGGTTTAGTATTTGGGAAGTGGATATTTCTCGTCGCAATTATAATGATGAATATTACCGCAAAACCCTGTCACCAGCTATGTATCGTCAGTTGAAAGCAACCCTTGCAGGATTAGAAGCAACTTCTGTAATTACAGGTAAACTACCATCAGATAGGATAGTAAATCGTAGTCGCTCCACAATTTTTCCAGATGCAGTAGGTATCGGACATTATGCTATAGATTTTCATCCTTGTATGGATAAAAGTCCACCAGAAGCACCAGGTAATATAGAACGTCCTGGAGAAAGAAGGGGTGCTGGTTATGCTTATCCTTTTCAAATTGCACTGCGAGCAATGATCCCCCAAAAAATTGATAATTTAATAGTTGGGGGTAAAAGCATTGCTACTAGTCACATCGCTGCTGCTGCTTATCGAGTCCATTCTTTTGAATGGTCTTCCGGTGCTGCTGCTGGGACTGTAGCGAGTTTTGCACTGAGGAAAAATATATTTCCCTATGAGTTGGTTGATAATTTACCGAGATTCGAACCTAAGTTACAGATGCTCAGGAAAATTCTTGACCAGAACGGAAATCCAACTGCTTTTCCTGATACTTCCATTTTTAATCAAAGTTGGGAAGATTGGAGATAGGAGGGATTTTCCAGGTTTAATCACCATGAATTAATTGTTGAAATCTGGGGTCATGGTTGATGTCATCAAAGTCTATATCACCTGCAGCGTCTTCCCTATAACTAGGTTTGTTTTTTATAGCTTGTTGCAAATTGATCAAGGCTAATTCTACATTCTTTTGTAGTGCATAACAAGCTGCTTTGTTATATAAGGCGCTACCGTAGTCTGGGTTGATTTCTAGGGCTTTATTAAAGTTAGTAATTGCTTCCTCGTCTTTTCCTAATCTGACTAATGTATAACCTCTTTTATCCCAAATTTTAAAGGAACTGGGTTGGATTTCTAGTGCTTTATCAAAGGAAAATATGGCCTCTTCGTAATTTTCTAATTCCACCAGGGATAAACCACGATTCAACCAAGCAACACTCTCTTCCGGTTTGATTTCTGTGGCTTTATTAAAACAATTGAAAGCTTCTTGATGTTTACCTAGTTTACCACAGGTAATACCAATGTCAAACCATGCTTGGTAGTGTGCTGGGTTAATTCTAATTACCTGATTGTATGCTCCAATTGCTTCTTTATGTCTTTTGAGTTTATTGAGGATAAAACCACGTTTTAACCAATGTTCTCCCTGGTTGGGTTGAATATTGGTGATTTTTTCATAAATTGACAAAGCATCTTCATAACGGTTTTGTGAAAGCAGCTCTTCTGCTTCTTGAATCCGATGATCAAAATTATCAGGATTATCAACATTGATATTAATATCAGTAATATTATTAACATCAATAGTATTGGTGTCAGTCCCCGGTGGTGATAGCTGTTGTTCCTTTACGGGAGTTTGGGGAGTCATTTGTGATAATTCTTTTAAGGTTTCATACTGGCGATTTTCCGCATCTAGTTGCAATTTTTCTAGTTTATCAACAAATTGAGCCTCTAACTTTTCTAGTTTTGCTAGTCGTGCTATCAAGGTTGTTTTTTGATGATCAAGATCATTTTTCATGTGTGATTTCATAACTGATAGTTCAGAGGTAAACTCTGATATGAACTGGTCAACGGAATGTTGGGAGTTTTGAAAGAATTTGCGCTGACGTTGTTCAGTAGAGTTGTGTAAATCCCCAATTTGCTTCTGGAACTCTAAGCCCAAAGCTTTTAGATTTTCTAATATATTAGTTTTTTGTTCCTCCACATCATTGTGAAGGTTAAAAAGCATCTGTTCAACCTCATCAACAGATTTTTGCCAATTATCAATTATTTCTCCTTGGCGACTTTCAGTGGTGTTCTTTAGCTGTAGCAAGTAGTGAGAAAATTCGGACTGTGATTTTGCCAAATCGTTGCAAATATCGTCTTTTTGTTTTTGAGCATCAGTTTGTAAATCCGATAATTGTAATTTACTGGCTTGATTTATATCTGATAAACTAGATGTAAAGACATCCATCTTCTGCTGAGCATTGGTTTGTAACTGGGACAAATTACCAATAAAGCTATTTATTTGTTCTTGAGCATTGGCTTGTAACTGGGACAAATTACCAGTAAAGCTATTTATTTGTTCTTGAGCATTGGTTTGTAACTGGGACAAATTACCAGTAAAGCTATTTATTTGTTCTTGAGCATTGGTTTGTAACTGGGACAAATTACCAGTAAATTCCGACGCATTTTTGGTGATAGCTTCCACAACCTGGGTTTTGTTTTCTAGAGTTTCCAGTGCCAAAATCTCAAACTGCTCAACTAACTGAGAACGACAATTACTAATATCACTAACAGCAGTATCTCGATGATTTTCTATAGATAATTTTATTTCCGAAAACTGGGCAAATAGCTCCGATTCTAGTTTTTTAATATTTTCAATAGTTACCCTTTGCTGTTGCGCAGCAAGAGTCACTTGCTCCAATTGAGTATTCAGCTTAAATTCTAAGCTACTAATATTCTCCTGCGCAGCTGTTACTTCCCTTTCCAACGCAGTTAAAAATTCCTGCTTCGACTTGGGCAAATCAGATAAAAGTACGGATAATTTCCCTCCCTCACCCTCAATAGTCGTTTTCAGGTGATTCACCTTTTGTTCTAACTCCAGGGCTAAATCTTGTGAGTACTCAATCAAACTAGTTGTCTTTTGATTAGTACCAATTAGCTCCGTCTGCAAGTTTTCTATATTCCCAATTTGTCTCATCGCTCGTTCAACAATATTCTTAATTATGGCCTTTCTCAAAAACCATAAAGTGGCTATTAAACCCACCCCAAACAAACTGAGTAATGTCAACCAAATACTCAAATAAGACTGTACTTGCTTTTGAATCTTAGTTTCTGTCCTAAATTTACTTAATTCTTCCCTTTCCGTATTTGATAGTACCTGAGCATTCGCAGACAATTCAAACCCCTCAAGAGTTAACCCGTTATATACCAATAAGGATGACAATAGGATTAGGCTTTTTAATGTTAGTCCGGAAAAAGTGGAGTTTTTGCTGTTCATGATTTCCCTATCTATAATAATTACTTCTCCCCAATCAACGGCTAAAATCCTAAGCTCAACCCGTTTCCCAACATTGAATTACACTGGAGAGTTGAAGTCTTTTTTTTTCAACCGTAGCTTTTTGATTTATGAAAACAAGACCATTCCCCGTTTATGCAATGGCCCCAGCTCCCACTGTCACACCTGACCAGGGAACTCAAGTGGTTCGTAAACCCTATCCCAATTATAAGGTCATTGTCTTAAATGATGATTTTAATACATTTGAACATGTGGCTAAATCTTTAATGAAGTATATTCCGGGAATGACCACTGAACAAGCTTGGGAGCTGACCAACCAGGTACACTATGAGGGACAAGCTATTGTTTGGGTAGGACCTCAAGAACAAGCGGAATTATACCACCAACAGCTGCGTCGCGCTGGATTGACCATGGCCCCCCTGGAAGCAGCTTAGCTAATATGAGTAAACTAACAGATGGTAGACTCGTTTGGAATCATTCTACCCATATTCCCGGACTTATTCCTATTCTAGAACGTTTATGTCAACAACATGGCATTACTACTGTAACGCCAGCAGTAATTGGCAGAGTTAAAGGACACGCTCCTAAAATGCAGTTGCGTGTCTCCGTACCAATTCGCGGTGGTTATAAGGTAATTGCACGCCAGGGTAAAACCGTACAAGAAGTGTTTGTCGTTACTAGTTTACCACAGGAAGAATTGGAAAATGCGATCGCGATCGCTATGAAAACTGCATGAGCATTAAGTATCACGAGAGGAGTTCTCAGCACTCCTCTTTTGATCCTTATGATAGCTTTCAATCAATTTCAACTTTATGGACGGCGAACTTATATAGTGGTAGACTCAGGATGCAAGAGAAAGTTAAAAAATATGCCAAGGCCGTAGTAATTTTTAGGGTCATTGTTAAACCTTCCCATTCTGAGCTTATGAGAATTTTTTCACAGGTGAAGGCAATACAATAAACTAACCAGTAGGTAAAGCTCATTCTTAAGAGAACTGCTTCAGTTTCCTCAGTTTCATCTGTTTGCTGTTGACTGTTCCTAAGCAACCACAACCCCATAATACAAGCTATAAAGGAAAGAGCAATGACAAATTGGTGGCAAAACACATTTGCTAGACACATTTACCTTTGTTCCTATTTCAATCATATTCATACCCGCATTAGTCTAAGGTCATATTCCCGGGGATGACACAAAATAGTAACAAACTGAAATATTTTCCACTTATCATTCACGCGCGTTTTTCAGCTTGGTATTCCCACTTGAGCAAATGACCGATTAAGATAGCTAGGCAATTTTCTAACTCCCGACGTTCTTGCTTCCCCAATGACTCAATTTCCTCTACTAGGTTAGTAATATCCAATTGTCGAAAATCGCCTTGTTTAAGTAACCTGGACTGTTTTAGGGTCCACCCGTAAAAGTCGGTTTCATAGAGATTGAATCCCATCCTACCCTCCACAGATCTTTAGGATATAATTATCTATCCTATTGCTAAATCAACATTCTTGTTGACACAAGCCAATACTTACCCAAGAACTGGAACCATCTTGCCAATATTCTTTTTTCCAAATTGGTGCGTGATGTTTAAGAGTATCTATTGCGTACTGACAAGCAGCAAAGGCTTCACCTCGGTGGGGAGATCCTACCGCTACTAGGACGCTAATTTCTCCCACTCTCAATTTGCCAATGCGATGATGAATCACTACCCTATTCACATTAGACCATTGATGACGAATATGGGCAGCAATTTGGTAAAACACCTGCAAAGCCATAGGTTCGTAGGCTTGATACTCTAATGCTACTACGGGTTTACCATCGGTTTGATTACGAACCACACCACTCATCAACACAACCGCACCATTGCCCAGGTCTTGAGCAGCAGTATATATTTCTTCTGGTAATAGGGGAGCTAGGGTAATAGCAAAACTGTCTTCCGCTCCGGGTTTAGTTGGTAAATTAACTAAGGTTTTCATATTTACTTAGGGAATTGGTGTTTTGATTACGGAATTGCTGATAAAAATCTATCATATCCAAGATTCCTTCCGTGAATTCCCAATTTTCAATATTCAGTCCTTTTTTTTAAAAACAGTGTAAATACTGTACATAAAATCCTCGCCAAGAGATAACAATCTATATTAGATATATTAGGTTTATCCAATTAACAGAATTACTCAAAAGTCATTGGGTTATAGAGGGGGACTCATATTTATGGCTAAAAAGTGTCATTCTTACCGGATCGTCACCAAAAAATATCCCAAGGTGATCGATCAATTTTTGTCTATTTTACAAAGAAATATTAAAAACCTTATAAGATTGTTTTTAAAAATTATTTTGAGATATCAAAGGAGACAAAACTTAAAAAACAAAGGCTTTGTACTCCCTACAACAACCATGGTTATCCTGGTCATGATCTTACTAACAATGGCAATTATATTTCGCTCCTTTGAAAGAGCTAAACATGCCCATAATACTAGGATTAATCAAACATTAATCAATGCAGCGACTCCCGCAATAGATAGGGGAAGAGCCAAGATTAATCAAATGTTGGCAGATCCTAGAATTACCCAATTTTTACCTTCAGATCAAGATTTATATAATAACCTAGTTAATCACCTAGACGAATATACCTTTGGTGATGAGACTAATCTGACCCTGAACTTGCAAAATTACGAACCCCTAAAAACCGCTTGGAAATTTCCCGTGGACAGTAATAACAATGGTAAATTTGATAGCTATACCGTTTATGGTATTTATTTTCAAAATCCTCCTCAAAGCAATCAGCAATATATGCGGGCTAGAAACACTTTAGAAGCTAGATCTTTACCTATCAACCCAATCGATTTTAATTCTCGATGTCAGGATTCTAATTCAATAAGTGGTAATTTAGTAGATACAAACGGGTGGTTAATAATCGGTGGAAAAATGAGAAAAGCCTTTTTTATTTACACTGCTACAGTCCCCATTACTAGCCAGAACACCATACCAGCAGAAACTCAAATTAACTATGAAATATACCCAGATAATAAGGGATTTTTTGCCTTGGAATATAAGCAAGAGAGAATCCAGCTTCCACCCACAAACAATGCTATTCTTTATGAAGATGACTTACAAATTACTGGCAATGAAGACTTGAGAATTAATGGCAGAATTTTTACCAATAGTAACTTGTTAACTGGTTCAGCTTCCCGATCAATTAGACTCTATCAAATTAGCAGTCAGAATTCTTGCTTTTACGAACCAGAAAACTCTAAAATTATTGTAGGTGGCAATTTAGCAGCGGGCGGATTTACAGATAATAAAGACCTCTCCACAGCGACTACAGTAGATTTATTTAAAGATAAAGGCGTAAATCCACAAACAATAGCAGGGTATAACCCCAGAATTACAGACCATAAATCGGTTACCAACTCACCACAGAATATAGCCTATAATAGTCTGGCTTATGTGAAAAGAATTAATAAGTTAGTTGAGAGGCAAATGGCAAATTCTTTGACCACCGATCCTCAAGAAGTAAAACAGGGGATTATCAAAAAACAAAAACAATTAGGAACGGCATATACAATTGAACAATATGACCAAATTCGCCGTAAAGAATTGGAACTCTATTTTCAAAAACGTACCCGCCGCGTACCCTTTCAAGAAGTACCCTTTGGTAGTGAACAGAGTGATGTAAATAAGATCGATAATCCCTTACAAGGTACTGGTGATACCCTACGTCCCATAGATCAATGGATTTATCCATTTGCTACCGATGGAATCACGGGAAGTGGTCATAGTCAATTATCATTAAACATCAGCGGTAATTTACTCAAACCCAGTGCAACAGAACCTATGGAGCAACTGCAAAAACAACTAGGGGGAGTAGAGCAGTATTTAGGAGACCGGGTTATAGTTGGTCACAATCTACCCCAAATGTGGTGGAATTATCCACAAAATCGCTTTTTTACCACTGATATTAACCACACTCAAAACCTCAAAGATATTAATTGGGATCTAAGTAATGAACCAAAAAATAGAACCCGTCATACCACCCTGCATAACCTAGCTGATTTAGCTGCAATAGAAAGGGATGGAGATTGGGAATATGCAGCAGCACAAGTACCTGAAAATCCACAACAGGAAAATTTCATTGGTGGTTTGCGCGTGGTGACTGGTTCTGGAATATATTTACCCAGAAATCATACTGCTTCTAGCACTAACTTCGGGGGTGTTTCCACAAAAATTTGGTCCGATATGTTGCCCATACCACAAACATCCACAGAATATGCAAACACCACCATTAACCCCTACTGGATGTATGATTCATCCCTAGGGTTTACTTTGCCCAAACTACCTGAAACGGATATTACAACCCCCTATTTAAAAATGCGAGCTACGGTGGTTTACCACTATAAATCTAGCAATTATCATCAGAACAACCCCACTCCCATAGCTTGTATCAGTAGTTTTTATCTTCCTACCAATAGCACCACAGCGACAAATATGATCACATTACCTAATGCGGTAGGAATAGAAAAATCTATGCGGGGAGTATCTAACAATGGTATCGTTTATCCACCTCCCACTAGAAATGTTAATGCTTATGCAAATTTACTCACATATCAAGCCCAGTTGCAATATCCTAATGGACGTTGGGTAAATGAACCTTTGAAAAATGCTTTAGCAAAAAATAACTATACCTTATCCGAAAGGTCTGCTATAGATAGTGCCTTATGTGCTTTGCAAATCATGGATGGTAGTATAAGTCCTCTGAGTAACCCTCCCATTCCCCATGGTGCAATTAAGGAAATAGCTTTTTTAGACGCTAGGGAAATCAGAGCTAATCAAACCTCAAATCAGGTGGATAGTGATTTACCCTACAATTTACCCCTGAGAAATAGACAACCTTTAGAAATTCGTGCCACGGTTATAGACTTAAATCAGCTACGCACAACTAGAATATCAACTGATGAGTATTTATTACCCAATAGTGGAATTATCTATGCGACTCGCGATGATGCTCTACCAGATACCAGTGGAGGAATATCTGGTAAATCAGAAAGTTCTGTGGATTATAAACTTGATCCTACTCGTCGTCCTAATGGGATCCTAATTACCAGTAGTGATGGTTCACCAACCAAACTGTTTCGTGGCACAAGTAATATATTCAGGAGAGAAGAAAAGGGCTTGATTTTGGTCTCCAACTTACCGGTTTATATTAAAGGTGATTTCAATAGACATACCCAACAAGAATTTACCAGCACGTTAGCAGATGATTGGAGTAATTTTTACAATCGTAGTCAAATAAATCATCAATTTGCTTGTCGTCCTAGTGATCCTAAACTACCTAACTGTACTGTGGGTGATGAATGGCGAAATGCGGCCATATTAGCAGATTCTATTACCGTACTTTCTCAGAACTTTAGATTTGGTTTTCGCAATGAAGGAGACTATGATTGGAATAATTATATTGGTGATACTGCATCCTTCAATAATCGTCCTACGAATTTTGAATACAACACTTATGCTCCCACAATAACCCAGAATTATGATATCAATGGCATACCGAATATCGATCTGGATCCCGTAACCAATGGTATACAAGGTAGTTCCTATTTTCATAACTTTGTCACACCCGTAGTTAAACAGATACCAGCTAGAGAATTTCTGTTAGAGGTTTGTCTAGTTTCTAATACTGATATATGTAACAGTGACCCAACACAATGGGTAATTAGTAGATTTCCTAGAAGTCAATATAATGGACAACCAGAAGGTAATATCGAGGGTCTACCAATAAATGCCATTAAAACTGGAACTATTGGTTATACACACCGACCATCTGATGGTTGGGAAGGGACAAACTTGCCTAAAAGAATTGCTTTCAAAAGAAATGTGGCGACAGGTAAATTACTTCAACCCCTAACTGTTTATGGGGTGGATAATAATCAGATAATTCGGACTTTTTCTTTTTCAGGTAATACCCTACCGAAATTAGCCGTCAATGAAAATAATCAAGGATTTCTCATTCCCTGGTTAACACCTGATTTCAATGGTTTTTGGCAACCAGTTTTACAAATTAATCAACCATTTGCCACCCCAACTGACCCCCATAACAGTAACAGCATTACCAATGGTTCACATAATCATTGGTTACAGATGGCGACCCCAACTACTGTTAATTTTATTGCCGCTACGGGAGATAACCCAGCTCGTCCCATGGAAGATAATGGAGGGTTACCCAATTTACTACGCTTATTGGAAAATTGGAGTCCTAATACTACCCCTATAGCTTTGAGAATTAATGGTGCATTTATTCAAATGAAAAGGAGTAACTATGCTACGGGAACCTATAGCACATCTATTAACAGTCAACCCCAGGATTTTGAATACAAAATTGCCCTCAATCTTGGTAGAAGTTCTGGACATCTTCCACCTAGACGACAATGGCATTATGATGTGGGACTTTTATCTCAACCACTGGATTTATTTGCTCAAAAAATTCCTATAAAATCACAAAAGTTATCCAAAGACTATTTTCGTCAAGTTGATCGAGATGATGAATGGATTCAAACCCTTTTATGTGCCAAACAGACCACCGATGGAACCTACGCGGTTGACCAAGACCAAAGATTTAACTGTTATTAGATTTAAGTGGGTCAGTGAAATTAAATATAAGATTAACGTAGGTTGGGTTGAGGAACGAAACCCAACACCCCCATGGGTCTCGTTACTCGACCCATTCTACAAATAATTGTGCCTCTCTACTTAATTGTTATTAGGTTGTTTTTAAAAATATGCTGGGTCATCTGAAAAAATATTTACTCTTTCCTGTAGAAGAAGATGATGGTTTTAGTATTCTGGAGTCATTGGTTGCCATTTTAACCCTATCTTTATTATTGATGGTGATTACTCCAATATGGATTATGTCCACAGCCATCCGTATGCAGTCACGGCGTGTGGAAATGGCTGCTCAAGCAGCAACATCATTTGTTAATGGTGTGAAAACGGGTTCCATTGTCACACCACAAGTAATATCTGAAATTACTCCTAGTCAACAAGCTTCCAGAAATATTTCTACCAGTCCTCAAGATTATTTGATTACCAGCTCGGAAATGCCAGCACCAACATCAGCAAATGGCTTATATTGTTATAACCAAAATGGCATAATTGGTTTTACGGAATGCCAAAATAATTCCAATAATTTGTTTTATATTCAAGCTGGTACAATTGCCACAAGTTCCAAAAATGAGAGTTATCTTTTGTCCATACGAGTTTTTAGAGCGGATATTGATTTTACTCAACAAATCCCAATTAATAAATCCACCCCATCGTCCATAACTCATAATCTTGGCGATAAACAAGTGCCACTAATACAAATGACCACGGAAATAACCAATAATAAAACCTCTTTTTACTCTCTATGTCAGCGTTTAGGCACGATCGCACCCACCACTTATTCTAGTTCTACCCTATGTCAATAATCTCCTTCCCTACTCCCTCAAAAAATCGTTCATTCTATGGATTTACCATAATGCAACTACTCGTTGGTTTGACCATAGGAGTCATCAGTATTACTCTTTTATTAAGGTTGTTAATTAATGTGATGGAAATAAACCAACAGGAACAAGCTAAAATCACTACTGGGGCAGAAATTCAAACAGCTTTGGACTATATTGCCAATGATTTAAAAGAGGCAATTTATATTTATGATGCTCAGGGTATAAATGCCATCAGATCCCAATTACCCTCCACTCCCACGGGTATAGATAGAGTTCCTGTGCTGGTTTTTTGGCGACAGGAAACAATAGAAAATGTTTTGCCAGTTCCCGGAAGTTTAATTAAAGATGATGCTTTTGTTTATTCTCTGGTTGTTTACTATTTAATTAGAGATACTACTGCATCCGTATCTGAGTGGTCAAAATCAGCTCGCATTGCTAGATGGAAAATTAGAGATGGTGTTCTGGCTAATACTAGAGATTTTAATCAGATAGTTCTTTGTAATGGATATACAGGAACATATGTTAAGGGTAATTTTAACTCCCTAGAATTTTGTCCTGAACCTGGTTTTGCTGCTTTTAATCTCAATAATTCAGGCAGTTTAGAACAAATCATGAATGGTTGGAGAAAACATAGTGCTAGATATACTAATGATCCCATAGTTTTAGTAGATTATATTGACAGTAGAATTAATAATATACCTCCTGCGGTTTGCCCTCCGGATTCTACTAACCCTAGAATTACTTGGTCAAGGGTTACTTCATCCAATTTTAGTAACACTACCACTGGTCGGATGACTAGTTTTTATGCCTGCGTAGATAGACTAAATGTAACGGCACAAGTATTTATTCGGGGAGATGCTTTAGCTCGCATTCCTAATAATTTAAATACCAATAGTAATCAACTAAGTCACTATTTCCCCACTGTTAGTACTCAGGTTCAAGGAAAGGGTTTTTTCTATAAATAAGTAAGTTGGCGTTAAAAGACCAAACTATGTAAAGATAAATAGGATAAGTGGGTCGGTGGAATTAAATACAAGATTAATGTAGGTTGGGTTGAAGTATGAAACCCAACACCCGCAGGGGTTAACCCATCCTACAAATAATTGTGCCTTTCTACTTAGTAGTTGTTGCTAAAGTCTTTTTCTACCAAAAGGGAACAATATCTATGAATTATCAAAGCTCCAATGAAGGATTTACTTTGTGGGAAAATCTCATAGTTTTAGCGATAATTGGTATTCTATCAGCAATAGTAACACCCTCCTGGCTAAGTTTTTTGACAAACTATCGTCTCAATGTGGCCCAAGAACAAGTTTATCAAGCATTGCGTCAAGCCCAAAGTCAGGCTAAAAAAGAAAAGTCTACTTGGCAAGCTAGTTTTAAACAAGAAAATGGTATAGTTAAATGGGCTGTTCACCCAATTTTGGTTCACCCTCCTAATGCGGTTTGGCATAGTTTAGATTCTGCTGTTCAATTAGATCCAGAAACTACTTTACAAGAGTCTAATGGTATCAGACATATTCAATTCGATGATCTAGGAGCTATCAGAAAACCACCTTTGGGCACAGTTACCCTGTCTATGAAGTCGGGTGGAACCGCAAAACGCTGTGTTATTGTGTCCACAATTTTGGGTTCCCTCAGAACTGCTAAGGAAAATACTGTCCTCAGAAATAATGCTTACTGTTATTAGGTAATACGAGTTTCAGTTTTTAAAAACCATGACCAAGGTGATGGGCCAGTATGATCAGTATGATATATTTTATGGATGATGGTCATTAGACTTAGGAAAATATGGTTAATCGTCCTACCAAATCCAATACTTCTCTCACTCTCAAAGTAGTGGGGATAGTTTGTATTTTATCTTTTTTCATAGATTTTTTGATTTTGATGCTGGGATTCAACTTTACAGATAAACAAGCACAAGTTGGCTTAACCACAGCATTAGTAGATCGTGGTATTGTTCCTATGGTAGGTTTAGCAATGATTCTCATTGCCCATTGGTTGGACACCAATGATCAGGGAAAAAATCCGGGTATGGATTTTAAATTTCCTTCCCTAGTGCTTTCCAGTATTTTCGGTCTAATGTTCTTGTTGATCTTTCCTCTACACCTGACAAATGTTGACCAGGTTAGCAAAGAAAAGGTTAATCAAATTGCCCAAGATGCTCAACAAGCAGAGTCTCAACTCAATACCCAGTTGGCCCAGTTCCAGGGTCAGCTGAATAATGATCAAGGTCGCGCTCAATTGCAACAGGCTCAAGTTCAGGCGAAAGCACAAATTACTGAATTACTTAAAGATCCACAAAAATATAAACAAGCACTAGAAAACCCCCAACTTCCCCCGGAACAGAAGGAGTTACTCAAGAAACTGCAGGCCAACCCGCAAGACATAGATAAATTTATTGCCCAGCAGACCGATCCCAATGAAATTGCCAAACAAAAAATCGAGCAAATTCGCCAACGCCAAAGGGAAGCAGAAAAACAAGCTAAAGAGAATGCTTGGAAGTCTGGACTAAGAATAGGAATTGGCAGTCTG
The DNA here is from genome assembly GCF_014489415.1 of Cylindrospermopsis curvispora GIHE-G1. Classification (NCBI taxonomy): domain Bacteria; kingdom Bacillati; phylum Cyanobacteriota; class Cyanophyceae; order Nostocales; family Aphanizomenonaceae; genus Raphidiopsis; species Raphidiopsis curvispora. The sequence continues at coordinate 869,909 of NZ_CP060822.1, read as the reverse complement.
TTGTTATCTATTGGTTATATTATCATTGGTTGGACTGGATTAAAAACTACATCTAGTACACGTAGGGTTTAATAAACCAAAATCTTGAGTGATCATTAGCTACGATTAACGCTAGGATTAATAATACCTCGAAAACCTGCAACAATAATTTACAGGCACTATATTCTTACGTGCCTATTTGCAGGCCTAAAGCAACTGATCATGAGAAATAAGTAATAAATCTTAAACTTAGGACTCATTTATCTGGACTGACAACAAGGATTTGTGGTATGGAAATCAATCACAAACATTCTAGTAGCCAAAAAAAGGAGAATCCGGGCTTGGTCATGGAACAGCTTAAACAGGACTTAAAAAATGACTTGATAGCTGGGTTGTTGGTGGTAATACCCCTAGCAACCACCATTTGGTTAACCATTACGATTGCCAACTGGGTAATTAACTTTCTCACCCAAATCCCTAAACAGCTTAACCCTTTTGATGGACTAAACCCCATATTAGTCAACCTATTAAACTTTTTAGTTGGTTTAGCAGTACCATTAATCAGTATCCTGTTTATTGGCCTAATGGCCCGGAATATATTTGGCAAATGGTTGCTTGACTTTGGAGAGAGGATATTACACGCAATTCCCCTAGCTGGTCAAGTCTACAAGACGCTCAAACAATTATTAGAAACCATACTCAAGGATTCCAATGGCAAATTCCGTCGAGTGGTGTTATTGGAGTATCCTAGGAGGGGGATATGGTCCATTGGCTTTGTCACCGGTGTAATTGCCAGCGACATTCAAGCAAAATTGAGTCGTCCCATGTTGAGCATTTTTATTCCCACTACCCCTAACCCCACTACTGGGTGGTACGCAGTGGTTCCAGAAGATGAAGCAATCAATCTGACAATATCTATAGAGGATGCGTTTAAAATCATTGTCTCCGGCGGTATAGTCGCGCCTAGTAATGGTGTAGTTATGTCCCAATTGCCCTTAACAACTCCAGCATTAAGTACAGAAAGCAAAAGCCATCTGGTTGGTGCTGAACCTGATTTTTGACGTACTGGTGAATCCTCAATTTATTAGGGTGGAATGTCAAAACCTGCTGAGTGATGATGAGTCTATGAACGTAAGACAGGAATTACCGGGATGGTGGGAATTTATTTCCTGCAAAAATATCCTGGTTTTGACCTGTAATGATTGTTAATTTTGTATTCCTACCTCATACCATATTATGTAAGATTATGCAACCTCGTAAACCCCAACAAATAGCTAGAGAACTAGCACTACTAAGTCTTAGTCAGTTGCCAGTTAATCCTAAAAAATTGCAGAAACTACCAGATGACCAACTAATGGCCAAGCTTGTTCTTGGTGCTGTCCGCACTTTAACTGCAGAAGTACAGGATACGTTAAATAGTGCTGCTGCTGAACTACAACGTAGTAATGACCGTTTATTAACTAGTCAAACCCGTGCATCTGACTTAAATACGGCCAGAATAATGCTTCAAGAAGCCATTGGCTGCACTCAAACAGCTATTAATCAATTGGGTTTAGCTGTTGATTTCCCTGAGTTGATTCAATTAGCTAATCAAGATAAGGAAGTTCGCAATTACGCTAAGGAAATTGTGGTTACTGTTGATGAGAATCGACCTATTTTAGATCAGATTATCTCCCAAGCACTGGTAGACTGGCAAGTAACTAGACTAGCTCAAATAGATAGAGATATACTTCAAATTGCTGTGGCTGAAATGAAATTCATGGAAGTTCCTCCCAGCATTGCCATTAATGAAGCGGTGGAGCTGGCTAAACGTTATAGTGGCGATGATGGACATCGATTTATTAATGGTGTTTTACGTCGGGTCACAGATCAAAAACAACCTGCTTAATTCCATACCTTGGTGGTTCTGAGTTGTCAATCCTCCAAGGATCAAATCACAATAATCATACTTAATAAAGCTAAAATGTCATTTAACTGGTTTCGCCGTCAACATGATGATTCTTCCGCTAGTACGGAAACTCAAGTACAAAGTGAAACTTCGTCTGATCAGGAAGTGTCACCAGAATCAGCTCCGGAAACAATAATCGATCCAGCGGATCTGTTAGCCTATGCCAAAGCTGCTTATAAAAATATTCAGCAAAAACAACAGTCTCAAGACCAAGAAAGTACGACTGTAACTGATGAAGCATCTTCAGTTACAACCAGTGAAACTTCGGAAATCCCTCAAATTACCCAAGAAATTGAGGAAATATCAGAGGAAAGCTCCGTCATTAAAGATGAGATTCCGGTGACCAGTAGGGATGTCGGTTCAGACACGGACCATACTCCATCGGAGGTGGGAATTGATGGCCAGCCGCAATTATCCTTTTTAGAGAGAGCAACTGCAGATAGACAGGCTAAACAAGAGAGATTAATTGCCACTGCTGTGGAGGTTCCTGAACCGGAAACTACGGTTATGCCTAGCGTTAGCATCACTATAGCAATTCCTGAATTAGAATTTGACGATGGCTTTGTTTGGTCAGCAGAGGTTCTAGCCGCCCAGGGTAGACGAGCAGAAGATATTTCTATAGAGGAAATTACCTGGTTGAAAAAACTGCGTCAGGGACTAGATAAGACTAGACGTAATATCCTAAATCAGTTAAAGGCTATTGTTGGACAAGGCCCCTTAAATCAAGATGCAGTAGCAGAAATTGAGGGAATACTGCTACAGGCTGATGTAGGTGTTGAAGCCACCGATCTGATTATTCAGTCCCTCCAGAAAAAACTTCGCGATGAGGTTACCCCCCCCGAACAAGCAATTGCCTATCTCAAGCAAATCCTGAGGGATATGCTGGAGAAACCTCTGGAATCATCACCTAGATCGGGTTTTGCTCCAGAAAAAGACAAACTCACTATTTGGTTAATTACAGGGGTGAATGGTGCTGGTAAAACCACAACTATTGGTAAAATCGCTCACCTAGCTCAGAAATCTGGGTATAACTGTTTGATTGCTGCTGCTGATACTTTCCGCGCTGCTGCTGTGGAGCAGGTCAAAGTTTGGGGAAGTAGAAGTGGTGTAGAAGTTATTGCTAACCCTGGTAAAAATACTGACCCTGCTGCTATTGTATTTGATGCGATCGCAGCTGCCCAATCACGGAAAACGGAATTACTGTTAGTAGACACAGCAGGGAGACTACAAAACAAGAAAAACCTGATGGATGAACTGAGCAAGATTCGTCGAATTATTGACAAGAAAGCCGCTGATGCCCGTGTAGAGTCGCTGTTGGTCTTAGATTCCACCTTAGGACAAAACGGACTGCGACAAGCTGAAGTTTTTTCTCAAGCTGCTCAACTTAGCGGTGTTGTTTTAACCAAGTTAGATGGCACAGCCAAAGGGGGAGTAGCCTTGGCGGTGGTGCAACAGTTAGGTTTACCCATTCGCTTTATAGGTGCTGGGGAAGGAATTGAGGATCTACGTCCATTCTCCAGTTATGAGTTTGTGGAGGCCCTTTTAAACTAAAAAAGATGGAGGGAGAGGTTGGAAATAAAAATTATCAAAAATAATTCTTTTTTTCGTAAAAAATGGACAACTTCTGGTATGATCTCACACTAGAACTGTTTTTTAGTCATCGGAGAGTGAGCATATACACACGATTCAAAATTCCCGCCTGGAATTTATAACCTAAAATACCCTAAAAGTTACATATTCGGTTATGATGCCCTTGCTAAAATGACTAATCTTAAAAGCTTGTTCATTTATTCTAACACTTACAGAAAATAGCAGCCTGTGTCCCAATTTCCTTCTCAATCCACAGAAATCAATAGTAGTGCCACTAGAGATGTCACCCCAATGGTGGCACTAAAAGAGATTGTGGCTAGGTTACATCGGGAACAGAACAAAATTCAAGAGCTGCTGAGTTCTCTGGGATTTGCCCTGAGAAGTTTCAACAATTTAAATCAGTTTCTGGAACTAATTCCGTTTATGGCTGCTAAGGTAACGGATGCGGATGGCAGTGCCCTGTTTCTGTATAAACCCAATGGTCAAGTTACCTTAGAACAGTTACATTGGCAAGATAGTCAGCAGCGGAAAAGTATCCGTAAAGCCCTGGAAATTGCCAGTAGTCAAATTACCCTTTTCCCCAGTTCAGTGCCACTCGCAACCACTGGCATACTGGATGACCAGATGCAAATGTATTTGGGTCCAGATGTACAGGTTTTTGGTACGGCAATTATAGTTAAACATACAGAAAGAGGTTGGCTATATGTTCTAAGTCGGGATCCTGATTACAGTTGGACAGAAACCAGGCAAAAACTAGTGAGACTGGTTGCTGATCAAACCGCAGTAGCTATTGGCAATGATGAATTGTCCGTAGAGCTACGGAAAAAAGAACTGTTGGATCAAGAACTGGAAATCGCAGCGGAAATCCAGCGGAGACTTTTACCCCGTTTATGTCCTAATATTCCTGGTGCGGTCTTAGCTGCACGTTTTAAACCAGCCAATCGCGTGGGAGGAGATTATTATGATTTTATTGCCACCAATCACACCACCAATTATCCGTCCTATCCCCACCATCTGAGTCAGGAAAACACCTGTTGGGCTCTAGTGATTGCGGATGTGATGGGTAAAGGTGTTCCCGCAGGTTTAATTATGACCATGTTGCGAGGAATGCTCAGGGGTGAGGTACTTCATGGTAATTCAGCAGCAGGAATTTTGCAGAATTTAAACCGGGTCATGTATGCTGATTTAGAAAATTCCAACCGCTTTGTAACTATGTTCTATTCTGAATATGACCCAAAAACCCGGGTCTTGTCTTATAGTAATGCTGCCCATAACCCACCTCTGTGGTGGCATGCCGCATCCAGAACTGTGACTAGACTGGACACAATGGGTATGCTTATTGGTCTTGATGCTAACAGTCAATATGAAAATGGTCAAGCTCTCTTAGAACCGGGTGATACTGTAATTTATTATACTGATGGTTTAACGGATGCCGCAGCTGCAAGTGGCGATCGCTTTAGTGAAGATAATTTCATTACTTCATTTAGTGCTGCTTGTCGCTATTGTAATGGGCCCCAAGAAATAGCGGATTATTTATTTGATAAAGTGCAGGAATTTATTGGCACTGAAAAACAAAATACTGATGACATGACCCTAGTAGTTCTGCAAATTTCCCAGGATGATGAACCATAATTAGAAAGATTAACAAAACCAGGTATAAACATGACAAGAAACGAGAAAATTAACTTTGCTACTCCCAGTGGGTTTCCCGAATTTCTCCCCGGGGAAAAGCGGCTAGAATTATACTTACTAGACACCATTCGTAAAGTATTTGAGAGTTATGGTTTTACACCCATAGAAACACCAGCAGTAGAAAGGCTAGAGGTACTACAAGCCAAAGGTAATCAAGGGGATAATATCATATATGGAATTGAGCCAATTCTACCACCGAACCGCCAGTTAGAAAGAGATAAATCCGGCGAAACTGGTGCGGAAGCTAGGGCTTTAAAATTTGATCAAACTGTTCCTTTAGCTGCTTATATAGCTCGTCATTTAAATGAATTGACTTTCCCCTTTGCCCGTTATCAAATGGATATGGTATTTAGGGGTGAACGGGCAAAAGATGGGCGTTTTCGACAGTTTCGTCAGTGTGACATTGATGTAGTTGGTCGAGACAAGCTAAGTTTGTTATACGATGCCCAAATGCCAGCAATTATCACAGAAATATTTGCAGCCATTAATATTGGTGATTTTGTCATTCGTATTAATAACCGCAAAATTCTCTCGGGCTTTTTTCAATCTCTGGGGGTTGCCCAGGAGCAAATTAAAACTTGTATTGGTATTGTTGATAACCTAGAAAAAATTGGTGAAGCTCAAGTTCAACAGGATCTAGAAAAATCCGGTATTTCCTCCGAACAAAGCAGAAAGATAATTGAATTTATCAACATTGATGGCAATGTGGATGATGTTTTAGACAAACTCAAACATCTAGCAGTAAATTTACCCCAAGCAGAAGGATTTAACTTAGGAGTAAGTGAATTAGAAGCAGTCATTGATGGAGTGAATAATTTAGGAGTACCCAGCCAACGTTTCTGTATTGATTTATCCATTGCGCGTGGATTAAACTACTATACGGGAACCGTTTATGAAACCACCCTAATTGGACATGAATCCCTCGGTAGTATTTGTTCTGGTGGTAGATATGAAGAATTAGTGGGAATATTTTTGGGTGAAAAAATGCCAGGAGTAGGGATCTCCATAGGACTATCTAGACTAATTAATCGATTATTAAAAGCGGATATTTTACAGAAATTACCACCCACACCCGCTCAAGTAATGGTAGTAAATATCCAAGAAGACCTAATGCCCATTTATTTACAGGTGTCACAACAATTAAGACGAGGGGGAATTAATGTTGTCACTAACTTTGAGAAAAAACAATTAGGTAAGCAATTTCAGTTAGCAGATAAACAGGGAATTAGATTTTGTGTCATCATTGGTAGTCAGGAAGCTGTTAACGCCAAATCATGCTTAAAGGATTTGAGTACGGGAGAGCAAATAGAAGTACCTTTGTCCAACTTAGCTACAACTTTGCAACAAATACTACAACCTACACCATCCCATGGGGGGTGAGACACCCTATGGGAATAACACTGCATCCTCCGTTGTCTCAGTTGATATACGATCATAAGAATTGATTCCTTTGGCTAGGTGTCAATTAATTAATTGGATAAAAGCGATCATTTCATCATGGTAAAGTTACCATGGGGTTTTGGTCGCTTGTTTTTAGTTTTATAGTGTTTTATGCTTCTGGTCCCCCTTGTCCTTAAAAAAATAACTAACTTCTCATGAGCAAATTATTAAACGAATCCCTGTCTTTACAGGTTGCTCAAACTATCAAAAGTCAAGCTAAGAAACCTTTTGAAAACGCATACAAAGCATTACTAGTAACAGATGGTGCTAAATATGTTCAGGGTTTTTTAGTCTTGACCGGACACCTCTATCAACCTATAGAACATGCTTGGATAGAATTGGAAGATGTCATTATTGATCCTAGTTTTGCCTATTTGCAAAGAAAAGCCGAAAATATTTGGTATTTCCCCGCACAAGTTTTAACCCTGAAGAAATTAAAAGCAATTATCGAAGAATCAGAAGAGGACTATCCAGAAGATAATCCTTTACCAATATATAGTGATGCACCCTATCAGTATTACGGTGATTTAATGTTAGGTGATCAAGATTACTTAGATGCTTATGAAGCAGCTACTGCAAAGTGTCAAGAGCTAAAGCTATAAATCGGGGAACACTTCCTGTACCGCAGGGTGTAAGAGATGATGATTTTTGATATTTAAACCTTTGGCTAAAGCTGAGTTAACCTCCAGGGCTTCCAGTCCTAAGTTAGCTAGTTGTAACACATATGGTAAAGTACTGTTGTTTAGTGCTTGTGTAGATGTCCAAGGAACAGCTCCTGGCATATTAGGGACACCATAGTGTATAACGCCTTCATCAACATACACTGGGGTGCTGTGAGATGTGGGGTATAAAGTTTCCACACATCCACCCTGATCTACAGCTACATCCACAATTACAGACCCAGGACGCATTTGTTTGACCAATTTCCGAGGAACTAAAATTGGGGCTTTTTTTCCTGGGATTAACACTGCACCAATTAGCAAATCAGCTTCTCTAACAACTGCTTCTATTTGGGCAGAATTGCTGTAGAGTAGTTCCACTCTCGAGCCAAATAGGGTTTCTAAATAGGAGAGTCGCTCCACATTTACATCTAAAATTTGTACCCCAGCGCCCATACCCACAGCAATTTTAGCAGCTTCTGTTCCCACCACACCACCGCCTAAAATTACCACTTTACCGAACTTAACCCCGGGAACACCACCCAAAAGCACTCCTCTCCCTCCCTGTTGACTTTCCAAAAACCTGGCACCAAATTGTACTGCTAATCTTCCTGCAATAATACTCATTGGTGTCAGTAAGGGGAGTCTATTGGCACCCACCTGCTCCACAGTTTCGTAAGCAATTGCACAAGTTCCCGAATCTATCAAATGTTCTGTTAGTTCCCTGTCAGCAGCTAAATGTAAATAGGTAAACAGTAATAAATCCTTTCGTAAAAATTGGTACTCACTTTTTAATGGCTCTTTGACCTTAACAACTAGATCTTGGTGCCATGCTGATTCAGCAGATCCTACTATTTGTGCCCCTGCTGCCAGGTAATCTTCATCCGTAAAGCCCGCACCATAACCAGCCATAGTTTCGACAAATACACTATGGTTATTTTCAGTAATAACACGTACACTGGCAGGGGTTAACCCTACGCGAAATTCCTGATCTTTAGTTTCTTTAGGAACACCAATTTGCATTTATAACCTCTAATTATAGTTGGTTGACTTATAGATTGCAGCATTCCTCCCATTAGTTCCGTATTGGATTAATCAAAATTCCCAAATTGCATCACGGATCTATTTTGGTTGATCTATTCCTAATGGGAATATAATTTAGGAGTATAATTTATAGAACAACATCATTCACACCAAGGAGCTTTTGATTATGACAGAACCACAACCAACCATTACCCCTAAATTGGAAGAACCCAAATTTGGTTTCAATGAGTATGCTGAAAGATTAAATGGAAGAGCAGCAATGATTGGTTTTATTTTAATGGTAGTGATTGAATATGTGACTAATCAAGGCGTGTTAGCTTGGTTAGGCTTGAAATAGTTAGCAAGTTAGGATCATCGGGGAATAGGGACGGTTAAAATAGGATGTAGAATGGTATGCGGACTAACCATTACCAATTTAGAGTAACACCATTTAGGGAAAGTAAGCTGTTATGAACGCTATATTACCTCAATTTTTGAAGTCATTCTATAGAAAAGATCCCATCATTAGTGTGTTAATCACCATGGGTATTATGGATGCACTTATTGGTGGACTGGATGATAGTTGGTCATTATTTGCTTTTGGTTTAGGGACAACAGGAGTAGCTTTGGGTTTGAAACTGGCTTCTAAATTGTCGCGTGCGCAACAGCGTTCAACTCGGGAGGAAGAAAGGACCTTCCAATATTACCTACCACCCACTTCCTCCAGCTCCTCATTGCCAATTATAAAAGCAACTAAAAATAAACCACACTACTAGTTTTGTGTTGACAAGGTTAATACCTGTGGGGGAGATGCATCCGGGGGATAAAGAAAATCCACATCCACTAAGGAAGAAGCTCCCGGTTTAATATTTACAGACATTAGAGGAACTCCCACTTGACCTCTGGTTTGAACTAAATGCACGAATTTGGTTGCGGGTTGACCCTTTTCGTTTTGGTAGCGTATGCGCACAGTCCCCCTAAAAAAAACTTGCCGTTGGGGAGTAGTAAAAAAGCGTAAACCAGGATTGGTGAGCTGATTTTCTTTAATCGGTGTCTGTAAAGCTAGGGTGACATTCTGTTGGGTGGTGGAGTTATTCCACAGAGGTAGTCTTAAACTATATTGAATGCCATAGTTACCATGGGCAAAATAAGCAGTGTCAGCATACCTAACTAACATGGGTGCGCTTTGAATTTGTCCTGTGCCTAGCGCACCACCATGTAGGGTACTTAAAACGTATGAAAAAGCCCGACCTGGTTCGGGAATAGTTAGATATGCGCTCTGGGGAGTGTCTGCTATGAATCCTCGCCATTGGGAACCACGAGCAACTCCTGCAACCCTACCATAAATGGTTGGTTTAGCAGTTCCCTCAATGGGGGTGGGAACTTTATCCCTAGGAGTGGATAAATCCCCATTATTGAGTAAATCTTCCCATTCCGCTTGGTTTGGAGCCCGTTCACTACCGTCAGCATTTAATTTAGCGAACATGGCTAAACTGGCAGCATAAACAGTTTGATTACTCCATAATCGCATATAAGTTGAACGGCCATTGAGGGGAGGTGTCAGTCCCCCCACGGGAATTGGTAAATTTAATAAAATTCGACTTTCCCCTGGGGGAATGATTATTTGAGGGGGGAATTTTTCTTGTCGTTTTCCTCTTAATATATCAGACATTACCCGACTACCAGGACCTGCAAAAACCATTCCAGAGTAGTTAGGAAGTAAAGATTCTAAGGGAATGAAGGGTGCATCGGGCTGACTTAAATAACTGGCAGCGTGCAGTATGTTTACAGTGGCGGTATTTTGACTAGGGTTATGTAAAATTATAGCGTGATACAGGGAACGTAAGTTTTCTGGTGGATCCGCTTTAGCCACGTGATGGGAAAAAACATCAAATCGCCCACGAAATGGGAAATTTAGATGGGCCCTGGGATTTTTCTTGTCTTGCGGGGGAAAGGTAGAAAGTAAAATTCCTTCTCTTAATACCAGTTCGGGACTATTGCTATTAAACACTGGAACATTATCTAAACTTCCTGGTAAAGACCGCACTTGTTGATTTTGTATCACCTCTGGTGATGCGGTGGGATTTGCTTGGGCAAGGATCAGATCCGGTAATACTAACAACATAAGAAACTAGAAAACCAGCAGCTATAGTACGATAACAAAGGGGTGGGTGGAATTAAATATAAGATTAACGTAGGTTGGGTTGAAGTATGAAACCCAACGCCACGGGTTTCGTTCCTCAACCCATCCTACAAATAATTGTGCCTTCCTACTTACAGAATTATCTCCCAAATAATTCGATAAAGCAATAGTACAACAATAGTACAAACCTGGTCTAAATAATAATATCCCTTGATTTGAGTTGATTGATTTGGGACAGAATACACAGAAGTAGCCAGAACAATATCTACAGGTAATGGCTGCCAAAAAGTGAAATTATCGGCAAAAACAGCCATATTGGCTAGTTAAAGTAACAACTGGTGGCACTGGTGAGAGGATTTTCTTAGCCAACTGTCAAAAGAAGTTAATAATATTTTTTGCCACATAACAAATATTATCTAGAATTAGAATATAAATGTTTTCCCGAACCAATTTACAAGGAGTCACTAAATGCCAGTCGTTGCAGTCGTAGATTACGATATGGGAAATTTACACTCGGTCTGCAAAGCTTTGGAAAAAGCTGGGGCAATTGCCAGGGTAACTGCTTGTGGCAAGGAATTAGCTCGAGCAGATGCTATAGTTTTACCAGGGGTGGGAGCTTTTGATCCGGCTATGCAAAATTTGCGCTCCCGTAATTTAGAACAGCCTATAAAAGATATCGTCACCTCTGGGAAACCTTTCTTGGGCATTTGTTTAGGACTGCAAATTCTATTTGAATCCAGTGCAGAGGGAAACGAACCAGGACTGGGAATTATTCGGGGAAAGGTACGACGATTCCGACCAGAACCTGGTATTGCTATCCCTCAGATGGGCTGGAATCAACTACAACTGACTCAACCCAAAAGCATTTTGTGGGAACACTTGCCATCTCAACCCTGGGTCTATTTTGTTCACTCCTACTATGTTGATCCCCTTGAACCAGAAGTTCAGTCCGCAACGGTTACCCACGGTAGTCAAACCGTCACCGCTGCGATCGCTCGAGAAAATCTTCTGGCGGTTCAATTCCACCCCGAAAAATCCTCTAATATTGGACTGCAGGTCCTGTCAAATTTTGTGGCTCAAGTTCGTGAAAAAATTCCTGCTTAATAAAAATTAACAATTCCCTCAAGACCTGGGAAATTAATTCACCAAAGACCAAATTAGTAATAATGCCTTGTCAATGAGCTTGAGAATTTACGGGAATCGTCTGTTGAAAACTTTGCCAGGAAAAAACACCAGACCCACCAGTGGAAGAGTGCGCGAAGCAGTTTTTAATATTTGGCAGGGAAACATTGACCAGTGTCGCTGGTTAGATCTATGTGCTGGTAGTGGTTCTATGGGTGCTGAGGCTTTATGTAGAGGCGCTAAGTTAGTTGTGGGCATTGAAAGGTCTAGTCACGCCTGTGCAATTATTCAAGAAAACTGGCAACGTCTGGTTGCTGAGCAGCAGGTATTTCATATCCTGCGGGGAGATGTTCTTCAACAGTTAAAAAAACTATCGGGTCAAACATTTGATCGGATATACTTTGACCCCCCCTACGCAAGTGATTTATATGACCAAGTTTTAAATGCGATCGCGAGATTTAAACTTTTACATAAACATGGGGAAGTAGCAGTAGAACATAGCAGTGATTTTAAAGTTCCAATAATACCTGTATGGCAGGTTATTCGCCAGAGGAATTATGGTAACACATCATTAACTTTTTATAGCTGTAGAGAAGAGTCTGAAAGTGATGGGGTACTGTATTATGATATGTCCCCATCACTGGGAACTCACAACTGATGTGAGGAATTAACCACCTAATCCACTAGGTCGTTTGTACTGCCTGTAAGCAGCATAAAAAAGTCCGCTCAGGGTGACGAAAATCAAACCCAGAACAATTCCCGACAGTAGGGGTTCAACCACTATAAATCTCCTCTTTAGAAATACTCAAATTAGCTTCTTTTCTGATTCTACCGAAAAACTGGTTAAAACACCGCTCTTACTGGGAGGAGTTAGGCATAGGTTTTAATTAACGGAGAGATATAAATAAATTTTAAGGTTTGTGTAGAAAATGAAAGTTTTTTGTCATAATTTCGGTGGTAAGGATTGGGAGTGAAATAAAGCTCCCGACGGCCGATAAATGATGACTGATCACAGTTTTTTGTAAACCTAGACCTGAAAAACTTTTGGATAAGCAGCTAACAAAAACCGAGATTGCCGTTCACTGGATACCCTTATTGGCTTTAGTGATAATAATTGTTGTTCCTATAACTATTTTTACGGTTGATATGGTAAATATATCGGATCCTTATGTAAAAAATGTGTTATCTCTAGTGGGAGATCCAGAACGAGGAGAAGCCATTTTTAGAACAAATTGTGCTGGTTGTCACGGTTGGCAAGGAAATGGACTGGTTGGTCCGAGCTTAAAAGATGTCTCCAAGCGCAAGTCCACTTATGGCTTGATTCACCAGGTAATTAGTGGGGAAACGCCTCCCATGCCTAAGTTTCAGCCTGGTTTGCAGGAAATGGCAGATCTGTTAAGTTATTTAGAAGGTATTTAAAACAATTTTGATGATTAAGCGTAAAATAAGGGAGACTGCAAGTGCCTACACTGGGTGTAAATATTGATCATATAGCCACCATTCGTCAAGCCAGACGCACTATCGAACCAGATCCTATAGTTGCGGCGGTGCTAGCAGAGTTAGGGGGTGCAGATGGGATTACTGCCCATTTAAGGGAGGATAGAAGACATATTCAAGATAGAGATGTGCGGTTATTAAGACAAACAGTCAGAACCCACCTAAATTTAGAAATGGCCGCCACTGATGAAATGTTAGCCATAGCTTTAGACATCAAACCGGATTATGTCACCCTAGTTCCGGAAAAACGCGAAGAAATCACCACGGAAGGTGGTTTGGATATTCTGGGACAAATTGCTAGAATAGGGATGATAGTGGACAAATTGCAAAATGCTAACATTCCGGTGAGTTTGTTTATTGATGCTGAACCTGCACAAATTGCGGCTGCTGTCAAGGTGCAGGCGAAGTTTATCGAACTACACACAGGAAAATATGCCGAGGCTAAAGATGAAACTACTCGTCACCAAGAACTAGCTTTATTAGCCAAGGGATGCGAGCAGGCTATTGCTGCTGGTTTACGTGTTAATGCTGGTCATGGACTCACATATTGGAATGTGTTTCCTGTAGCAGCACTTCCAGGGATGGAGGAGTTAAATATTGGTCATACTATTATTAGTCGAGCTGCATTAGTGGGAATAGAAAGAGCAGTACGAGAAATGAAACAGGCAATGGGAGCATGAATAATTATCATTAGTGATTAGCAATGCTTTAGTCTCTAGAGGGGAATTCACTGTGTTATCCAGCTAAAGTCAAATTTATTGCTCAAGGAACTTATGACTTCCAAAGTATCTAATAACTTACCTCTTTGGTTACAAGACAGGGACACAGTAATTGAACATAGTGTGAACACACAGTGGCGCTATCAAACACCTCCAGACTATACCCACTCAAAAGAAAACTTGGCGAAAGAAAGTGTCTGTAATCATTTAGAGGGCTCCCTAGAGGCTATTGTACAGAACCTAGTGCGAACCTTTGAGATGGAGGCTTCTTTTAAGAGCAACCATCAAGAATGGTTATCAGTAGTGAAGGACAAGTTTCGGGTTATTACCAATGGAGGTAAAGAGTTTACAGCAGCAGATGTGTCTATTCAAGGAACCTATAATACATTTATGGGTGATTCTGAACATTACACAGCTTCCCAAGAAACCTTTGAATCGTCAGCTAAATTGTTTCAAACCACATTTCCCCAGGGTTTTCCCTGGGAACTGCTAGAAGTCTACTCAGGTCCACCAAAGGTGACATTCAAGTGGAGACACTGGGGACATTTTCGGGGTGCATATAAGGAGTTTGCTCCCACAGGGGAAACTGTGGAAATTATCGGGGTAAGCATAGCTCATGTAACCGATGATTTAAAGATTATTTCCTTGGAACACTATTTTGACAACAACCTGTTCCTGCACAAACTCACATCGGGTGGTAAGATCAACACGTCAGAAAATAATTGTCCCTAATGGCAATTTCCCCAGCAGTGTGAAATTTACATATATAGCTTTAGCCAAAACGCTGTAGAGGGCTAATAGGCAAAAGTTGGACCTCCCGCTGCAAGTGGCTAGGGCTATATCAAACCTAAATAAACTTAAATAAACAGATCAGAACAAAAATGGAAAAGTATCATTACGTGTTGGCTAGTCAAAAGTTTCTCCTCGAGGAGGAACCACTAGAAGAAGTTTTAAGGGAACGGATCCGTAATTACCACGAGCGGGAAAAGGAAATAGACTTCTGGTTAGTAAAAAATCCTGCTTTTTTGGAAGCGCCCGAAATGACAGATGTTAAGAAAAAATGTCCCCAACCACCAGTAGCCATTATTTCCACCGATTCTCAATTTATTACCTGGTTAAAATTACGTTTAGAACATGTTATAGTGGGTGAATTTACTACTCCTTTGGGAACTATTCATGACCCGCTAGCTTCTTTGACAAATGTGTAAATAAGTGAACACATAACCTAAGAATAATTACTTTGGTGCAATTTTACTAAACTATGCAAATACGTTTACCAAAAACTAAGCTAAAACTGAGCCTACCAAATAATTTATCACGTGACCTTGCTGCTTTAGGTGCATGTCTAGTTGCCACGGTTATCCATCCTAATCCTGTCCTGTCTCAATCCACCCTTACTGTTTGCCAACCGCCCAGTGCGGAGGAGTATTTGTTATTATTTCTGACCCCTACAGCTAATAATCAAGAACAGTTGCGTACTGTTTTGCCATCGGAACTAAAATCCGTAACTTGTAAATACCTGGATCAAGTAGTAACAAGAGTAGGTGGTTTTAAGAAAGTTGAAGATGCTAATCGCTGGGCAAAATATGTCAGCAACGTTATAGGTTTGCCCGCCATTATTGCCCAACCGATAGGATGGGAACCACCAAAACCCAATTACAGTTATAATCCAACCATATTAGGGGATGGATTTGCGGTCTTAGTAGATTATTTCAGACGCCCGGAATTGGCCAACAATATACAAAAGATTGTCGGGGGTAACGTAGGGTTAGTTTCCTACGGAGAACGTCCCTATTTATTGGCCGTATATACTACTAATCAAACAGAAGCCTACAGAACATTACAAAACCTGAATCAAAATGGTTTATTTGCCATTTTAGCCGATGGTAGAAAAGTAGTGTTACTGCGGTCGGTAGTAACATTAAAATGAGTTGTTAGGGCCTGCTGAAATGATGACTTTTCAGCAAACCCAAAGGTTTAAGAAGGAGCCTTAGTTAACCAATAACTTGCCAAGCAGGAAATAGCGGCTCCTAAAACCGAGCCAGCTACGACTTGAAGGGGCGTATGTCCGAGAAGTTCCTTAAGACGGTCTTGAAAGAATTCTGGTTTTTCATGGAAGAGTTCATCAACCATTTGATTGAGGATGCGGGCCTGCTTACCTGCTGCTTGGCGAACTCCCGTAGCATCGTACATAACAATAATAGCTACAACCGCAGCTAAGGCAAAATCTGGAGATGACCAACCTATAGTTTGCCCGACACCAGCTGCTAAAGCTGTAACTAGAGCCGAATGGGCGCTAGGCATACCTCCAGTGGTAACCAAAACGCGGAGATCTAATTTACGATGTTTGATAAATTCAAAAATGAGTTTTAATCCTTGTGAAACAAAACAAGCCACAAGTGCAACCAGTAGCACTCGGTTGTAGAAAATATCGCCGATGTCCTGCATGGTATTTTGGTGGGGTGATGGAACTAAGAGCAGCAGTTGTGTGTTGAGGTAAAGTTGGTTGTAGCTTGACTGTAAGTGAATAATAATTATCAAGTATGATTTTGTGCCTTGATATCATATTCAAATCCATAATCTCAATTGCCACCTAGTGATTGCGATTAATAATAAAATGAGCTATTTCCTGTAGAGGGACTGCTTTATCCCCATAAAAATCTAATTGGGCACAAGCCTCTTCCACAAGTTCTTGGGCCTTCAGCCTTGACTCTTCAATTCCCCACAAACTAGGATAGGTGACTTTTGCACTTTCAATATCCTTACCAGCGGTTTTGCCCAGTTGTTCCTTGGTAGCAGTGATATCGAGAATATCATCTATAATTTGGAATGCTAGACCAATATTTTGAGAGTAACGTGTCAATTTTTGTATGTCTTGTGGAGAAGCACCAGCGATAATTCCCCCACAGACCACAGATGCTTCTAATAGTGCTGCTGTTTTGTGGTTGTGGATAAAATTGAGGGTTTCCAGTGAAATATTTGACTGACCTTCCGATGCTAAATCTACCACCTGACCACCGACTAACCCGGGAGCCCCAGAAGCTTTCCCCATTCTGGCAATTACCTGTAAAGTCCTCTCAGGTGCTACGGTTTGAGGGGTTTGGGTGGCTACAAGTTCAAAGGACAAAGCCAACAGGCCATCACCAGCTAAAATGGCTACGTCTTCCCCATAGACCTTGTGATTTGTCAATTTACCCCGTCGATAATCATCATTATCCATGGCTGGCAAATCATCGTGAATTAGGGACATGGTATGAATCATTTCCATAGCACAAGCAGTTGGCATAGCCATTTCTACAGTGCCACCAATCATTTCACAAGTAGCAAGACACAAAATGGGACGTACACGCTTCCCTCCAGCTAGGAGGGAATAGCGCATGGCTTCATAGATTTTTTCTGGATATACTAGCGGAATGAATTTATCCAGAGCTGCATCACAAAGCTGCTGTCGCTCCCCAAGATAGGCATAGAGGTTAAACCGGGCTGGCTGTGATGTTTTGTGAATGTTATCCGTTGCTACCATGCTGGGAGTCCTAAAAGTTTGGGTTGATGGTGATAAACAATAATCAATGCTAATTACTGCTGATTGGCTACTTTTAAATAGCTACAAACAGTGTTTTGCAGCAACATGGCGACTGTCATGGGGCCAATACCACCGGGAACAGGGGTAATATACTGTGCCACCTGAGCAGTGGAGACAAAGTCAATGTCACCAACTAGGCGACTTTTACCATTGCCATCAGTAATGCGGTTTATTCCCACATCTATCACAACTGCGCCCGGTTTTATCATTTCTGCTGTGATTAATCCGGGAATACCTGCTGCTGCTACCAAAATATCAGCGTTTTGGGTAATGGTTGTCAAGTTTTGGCTGCGAGAATGGGCAATAGTAACTGTAGCATCAGCTTCCAATAACATTAATGCCATGGGCTTACCCACTAAAATACTACGTCCTATCACCACTGCTTGTTTTCCTGCTAGGGGAATTTTATATTCTGCCAACAGTTTCATCACTCCAGCAGGGGTACAACTGCGCATTCCCATTTCTCCCCGGACTAAATGCCCTAAATTAATTGGATGCAGTCCATCAGCGTCTTTGCTAGGAAGAATTCTATGTAGTAGAGCAATAGAGTCTAAATGCTTGGGTAGGGGTAACTGGATTAAAATTCCATCTACCCGCTGATCACGGTTGAGTTCCTCTATGATTTGTTCTAGTTCATTTTGGCTAGTTTCAGTAGGAAAATGTCTACCGAAAGTAGCAATTCCCACCTGATGACAGGCTTTTTCTTTGTTAGCTACATAGGTGGCTGAGGCGGGGTTATTTCCCACCATCAACACTGCTAAACCGGGGGGGCGGCCTATTTTAGGTTGTATTTCTGTGATGGTTTTAGCCAGTTCTTTTTGAACTTTTGCGGCTAGTGTCTTACCATCAAGGATTTTTGCAGTTTTTGTTTCCATTTTTATTCATCTTTTCCCTATCTTAGTGAGAAAATAGGCGTTTATCTCCTAATTAGATTTGTAAAAACTTCTGGGTTTTTAGTAACGAAACATAGATAATATAAATCAAAACGGGCAAAATGGGAAAAAGGTCGTCATCAGTTTCGGGTTGTAAGCGCTTTATGCCACAATTCTCTCCTCTGACTAACTCTAGACTACTTACTAATTTGAGCAATCTCGGTTTTATTTACCAAGTATTAACCTGGGCTTTACTTTTAATGATTGGTAGTTGTGCTAAAGGTAACTTAATAAATTTCCATTTACGAACCTTCAGTCTGGGGACTAATATTACGCCTATTGCTAAGATTAAACCTATGGGTCAGCCAGAAACTACAGTTTATATCCAAGGAAAGATTGAAAAACATGCTCCCTTGATTGGCCAGCAGGCATATCAAATTGCTGACTCTACTGGTAAAATCTGGGTTGTGATAAATCAAAATAAGTTACAATTGGGACAGGAGGTGGTACTAAGAGGTAAAATAAAGTACAAAAGTATTAACTTGCATCAGCAAGAGTACGGAGAAGTATATTTAGAGGAGGAGTAAACCAGGTCATTATGATTAATCATCAAATACCAGAGGTTTCTATAGTTATTCTCTACCAAAATGACCAGTACCTCATGCAATTAAGAGATAATATTCCCCATATTGCCGCCCCCGGTTGTTGGGGGTTATTTGGTGGGCATTTAGAACTGGGTGAAACCCCGGAAGTAGCACTAGTGCGGGAAATCAAGGAGGAAATAGATTATCAATTAGCAACCTTTACAAAATTCGGCATTTATCCTGATGACAACGTGACTCGTCATGTTTTTCATGCACCATTACTAACAGAGTTATCACAACTCACCTTGTATGAAGGTTGGGACATGGGCTTATTAACAGATCAAGATATTATGGCGGGTAGTTGCTATTCTCACAAAGCTGGTCAGGTAAGATACTTAGCACACATTCACCAGAAAATCATGCTGGATTTCATTTATCGCTAGTTGAGAATTGGTATGTACTTTTATGGAAATGACAAATAAATTACCTCGTTGGTTAACCTTTGCCTTGGCTTTCCCCATAATTATTCTGAATGGATGGTTGCTCATTCAGGTCATAAAATATTTTCAACCATTAGTTAGTGTTGTTGTTCTAGCTATTCTACTATCTTTTGTCTTAAATTATCCAATCAAATTTTTTCATAACCTGGGGTTTCCTAGAATCTTAGCTATTGTGGGTGTTTTACTTCTTACAATAGTGATGTTGGGAGCCATAGGCGTGATTTTACTACCTTTGATTTTTCAGCAACTGAATGAGTTAATCAATATTCTTCCCGCTTGGATAAGTTCTGGAACTCAACAATTACAAGCATTTTTGGATTGGGCAGCTACCCAACAGGACTTACCTGTTAATATTATTGGTATAGCTACACAATTGTTGGAGAAAATTTCTAATCAAATTCAATCTTTTACCGGTAAAATCCTAACTTTTGCATTTGATACAATTGGGTTTTTGCTAAACTTAATCCTGACTATTGTTTTAACCATTTACCTCATATTAAACGGGGAAAAATTGTGGGATGGTCTATATGGATGGTTGCCTACCTACCTAAGGGTGAAAGCCAGAGCTTTACTAAAAGAAGATTTCCAAAATTACTTCATTGGACAAGCCACCTTGGGAGCGGTTTTGGGAGTGACCGTAACTCTAACATTTATAGCTCTGAAAATTCCCCTAGCCTTATTATTTGGAATTACCATTGGCTTTTTCTCCCTCTTTCCATTTGGCACGGGTATTGGCATTGGGATTGTAAGTTTATTGATAGCTTTAGAAAACTTTTGGCAAGCGGTAGAAGTGGCATTAATAGCAGTAACAATTGACCAAATTAATTCTAATATTGTTGCCCCTAGACTATTGGGAAATTTGACGGGTTTAAATCCCGTTTGGGTAGTAATCTCTTTACTGGTTGGAGCCAAACTGGGTGGAGTTCTGGGACTGTTAATAGCTATTCCTATTGCCAGTTTTATCAAGGATTTTGCTGATATTTGGCGGGAGGGTCAATTACAGACTGATTCTATGAAGGGAAAGATCACCACCCCTACCTGACCCTAACTTTGAGGTCAAAGCTATAAGTTAAAAAACATTAATAAGAAACATTAAATAATCGTCAAATTCCCATACCTAAAGCTACAATGGCAAACAGTGCAAAAATAAAGTGCTAAAAAACTCCGCATCTCCTATGACCACACCAGAAATTCAACCACCCACCATCCCCATTAATGATATCCACCTGGTAGGAGACCGTAGTAAGCTGAGTAAAATGTATCAGCACTACGTAGAAATGAAGGATAAATATCCTCACGCGCTGCTAATGTACCGTGTGGGGGACTTTTTTGAGACTTTCTTCCAAGACGCAATAACTGTATCCAGAGAATTAGAACTAGTTTTAACTAGTAAACATGGTGGTGATGTTGGTCGCATAGCTATGACAGGTGTGCCTCATCATGCTTGGGAGCGTTACGCTACCCAATTAGTGGAAAAAGGTTATGCTGTAGTAATCTGTGATCAAGTGGAGGACGCATCCCAAGCAGTAGGTTTGGTAAAACGGGAAGTTACCCGTATACTCACACCAGGAACTGTATTAGAAGAGGGTATGCTTAAAGCTAGTCGCAATAACTATTTAGCAGCTGTGGTAATTGCTGCAAATCATTGGGGTCTAGCATACGCTGATATCTCAACAGGAGAATTTTTGACGACCCAGAGCAGTGAGTTGGAAAATCTCACCCAAGAGCTGATGAGATTACAACCTGCAGAAGTGCTATTTCCTACCAATGCACCAGATCTGGGAACTCTACTGAGACCAGGAGAAACTTCACCTTCCCTCCCTCAATGTTTACCACCGACATTTTGTTATAGTTTGCGCTCTCAATTGCCCTTTTCCCAGGGGGAAGCTAGGAGTAAATTATTACAAAAATTTAAATTACGCTCCCTGGAAGGTATTGGTTGTGAGCATCTCCCCCTGGCAGTTCGCGCTGCAGGTGGACTGCTGGAATATATTGAGGACACTCAAAAGCAAAATTCTGTACCTCTCCAGCTATTACGTAGTTATACTCTCAATGACTATCTAATTTTAGACCACCAAACCCGCCGAAATTTAGAAATTTCCCAGACGGTACGCGATGGCACATTTCATGGATCTCTCTTGTGGGCCCTAAACCATACTAGCACCCCTATGGGAGGACGAGCTTTAAGAAGATGGTTGTTACAACCTCTCATTGATATTAAGAGAATTAAGTCACGACAAGATACTATTGAGGAGTTGGTGGAAAACACCCCCCTGCGTCAAGATTTACGGAAATTATTACGGCAAATTTATGATTTGGAACGATTAACGGGTCGCGCAGGTTCTGGAACCGCCAATGCGCGAGACTTACTGGCATTGGCTGATTCTTTTTCTCGGTTACCCGAGTTGTCACAACTGGTAGCAGATGCGCGATCGCCATTTCTCAAGGTTCTAAAAAAGGTTCCACCCATAGTAGAAGAGCTGGGTAAGAAGCTACATGCTTATCTGGTGGAAGCACCCCCAACCCAGTTAAAGGAGGGTGGTTTAATTCGTTCAGGAGTTGATCGTATATTAGATGAGAGGAAAGCTACGGTAGAAGCAGATCAACATTGGATAGCAAACTTAGAGGTTGATGAAAGAGCGAGAACGGGAATTCCTACTTTAAAGGTGGGATTCAATAAGACCTTTGGTTATTACATTAGTATTTCCCGTTCCAAGTCTGACCAAGTTCCTGACAATTACATTCGTAAACAAACACTAACCAATGAAGAACGTTATATTACGCCAGAATTAAAAGAAAGAGAGGCTAGAATATTAACAGCTAGAGATGACTTAAATCAGTTAGAATATGAAGTATTTGCCAACCTACGAGATGAGGTTGGTTCCCATGCAGAAACAATTCGGGACATTTCGCGTGCGGTAGCTGCTGCTGACGTATTATGTGGTTTAGCAGAATTGGCAGTACATCAGGGTTATTGTCGTCCCCAGATGTTAGAGGGAAGGGAGTTGGAAATTATTGATGGTCGTCATCCCGTAGTCGAAAAGTCCTTACCTGCAGGATTTTTCGTTCCCAACTCCACTGCACTTGGTGGCGAACTTCAGGATTCCCAAGAGCAAATTGTCTCCTATCCCGACCTGGTCATCTTAACTGGTCCTAATGCTAGTGGCAAAAGTTGTTACTTACGCCAGTTAGGTTTAATTCAGTTAATGGCCCAGATTGGTAGTTTTGTACCCGCTAAGTCTGCTCGGTTAGGAATTTGCGATCGCATTTTTACTCGTGTAGGGGCGGTAGATGATCTTTCCACAGGTCAGTCCACATTCATGGTAGAAATGAATGAAACCGCTAACATACTAAATCATGCCACTGCTAATTCTTTAGTGTTATTAGACGAAATTGGTAGGGGAACAGCAACATTTGACGGTCTATCAATTGCATGGGCAGTAGCGGAATACTTAGCAGCAGAGATTAAAGCTCGAACTGTTTTTGCTACCCACTATCATGAATTAAATGAGTTAGCAAGTATTCTCACCAACGTAGCCAACTATCAAGTAACCGTCAAAGAATTACCAGACCAAATTATCTTTTTGCATCAAGTGCAACCTGGTGGTGCGGATAAGTCTTATGGGATAGAAGCGGGGAGACTAGCGGGTTTACCACCAGTAGTTATTGAAAGGGCCAAACAAGTAATGGGACAAATTGAAAAACACAGCAAAATTGCCCTAGGATTAAGATCGGGTAACTAGAAACCATTTATTTAACTTTCTAGTTGCTTTCTAGCTGCTGCGAGAATCAGTCTTTGTTCAGCACTAGCAATTGTGTGATAAGTTCTTTCCACCGCTTCTGGTTCTACAGAAATAGAATCTATACCCCATTGTATTAGCTGATCAATAATTTCCGGATATAAAACAGGAGCTTGACCACAAATAGAACAGGAAATACCACCAGCTTGAGCCATTTTAATTAACTGGGAAATAGTCCTCATAACAGCAGGATGACGTTGATTAAGTAGGGGGGATAGGTCTTCTGTTTCCCGGTCCACGCCTAAAATTAATTGGGTTAAATCATTAGTACCAATGGAAATACCACGCACACCAGACTTAATATATTCCGGTAATAAAAATAAAATACTAGGAACTTCTGCCATGATCCACAATTGAAACTGGGGATTTTCAGTTAATCCAAACTCCACAACTTTGCGCTGGCAAAATATAAACTCCTCTACTGTTCTTACAAAAGGGAGCATTAAATAAATATTACTGTAACCATCTTTTTGTAACCTAGCTAGGGCTTTTAATTCTAGTTCAAAGACTCCGGGATTTTTTAAATAGCTAGCAGTCCCATGTTCCCCTAAAATAGAAGCAGGTGGATTTTCCCTACCATGATAGGAAGATAAATCTTGATGATACCAATCTAAAGAACGGTAAAAAATTGGTCGCGGTGTAAAAGCTTGGACAAAGTCCTGAATTTGCTTTGATAACCTGTCTAATAATTCTGTTTCTCTACCATTGGCAATCCAATTGTGGGGATTTTCTCCATGTAGAATATTTAGTAACATTAGTTCAGATCGTAATAGTCCCACACCGTCCACCGGCAAATTTCGTACTTTTTCAATCAAATTTGGCTGACTAAGATTCACCAGCAATTTAGTGCCAATCATCGGTAATATTCGATGGTTACTAAACCCATCATGAACATAACTTTTCTCATGGGAAAAATCAAGATCTTGATTGTCACGAGCGATTTTTTCAGCACCTCTCAAACTATCTTCTGAACCAGAACTATAATACACCTCCCCCCGATCACCATCCAGCAATATTCTCTCCCCAGTTTGAATTATATTGGTCGCATTCCTAGCACTGACTACAGCAGGAATCCCCAATTCCCTAGACAAAATTGCCCCATGACTGGTTAACCCACCTTTTTCAGTAATAATACCCTTAACATTATGTAAGATAGGAAACCAGTCAGTTGTAATTATTGGGGCGACTAAAATGACATCTTTAGGAATTTGCGAGGGTTTGGGCTGGATGTTACCTATTACGTAAGCACTAGCATTTATTTTTCCTTTGGCCGCGCCAATCCCTTTAAGTAATAGATGAGGAGTTACGGATCTAGGAACATTAACTTGAGTGATGTACAGTTTTGGGGGATTGGCAGTAATAGTCCATTTAATAGTTAATTTTCTACCTAGTTCCCTAACTAATTGATTGCCTAAAGTAATAATTTCCTCTAGAAATTCATCTGGTAGTGCATACAGCTTCTGCTTTTCTTGGCTTACTGTATAGGAAAATAAACAGTTGTCATTGGTAATTGCTTTAGATCCATCTACAGAATATGACAGAACCTTATTTCCCAAATGCTTTTCTTCAATCCCACCCGTGTTATGGTTAATGTAATAAACGTCTGGCAAAACCTCCCCCTTGGTAATAGCCATTCCTAATCCGTAAGTAGCTTCCACTTCTAATGCAGAAGTATGAAATTTTATTGACCCCGATGCGATCGCATTTTCCACGGGTTGTACTAATACTGCCAAATTAATATGTTGTAAATTAACACCTACACTTTGCCAATATAGAATGCTTCGAGCCCCAAATATTTGTCCCCAAGTGTGCTTCAATCCATTTGTGATACACTGCTCGTTAACGGCACAAAGCACTGGTTTAAATAAACCAGAAATATTGCCTACAAGACAATTAGCCGATGATATGCTCAAACTAGGACGTAGGATTAAACAATTATCTGTTAAATCTCTACCAGCTTGATAAATTTGGCTTATCCAAGAACTGGGCAGACTAGCACCAATCACTTCTTGTCGCAAACGACTAGACACTTGTTGAAGTTGTCGCCAATTATTGATATCCAAATGTAGGGAGGAGTTGGGTAAATCCGCAATTAGGGATTCAGAACTCGTGAGATTTACCACAAATTCGCGCCACAGATTTGCGGAAAGCACGAAACCAGGAACAACCGGATAGCCCTTTTGGGAAATTCTGCTCAGGTAAAACGCCTTATCTCCAACGAAGGAACAGTCTTCTGGATTGATTTTTTCTAGCCAGTAGAGGTTTTCCACTCAAACAATCACATATAAGCTGAGTCTGTACTCTCAACATATTTACCCAAAATGTTTATTTTTGGGTAAAGGTAAACATTTACTATTTTGGAGTGGACTGTGCAAAATGTCAATTTTTTTGGGAATTTTGTTTTCTGCTCTGGGAAAACTTCCAAGAATTATCCATTTTGAAGTTTCTTCAAATATTCCCATCCTCTTTGAGGATAAACAGTTCTATTTAATATTTTACTCATCCATTGTGAAACTTTAGGTCCATTCCATGCACCCCCATCTTCAGGTTCGGACTGTAAAACTTGCTGCAAATACTGAAGTTGCTCATCGTTCAATAATGGCTTTGTCCCCCGGTTGTTTCTGCGCAGGTCTCCCAGAATCTCTGGACCGTAACGATTATAACTACGAACTAACTCATAAATCCAGGAAACACCATATCCTGTAACATTGGACACCTCTAGAGTTGTTTTCCCCAGTGCTAACAACCAGATGATTTGATAATGACTGCGTTCAATGCTATTCTGTGATTGTCGATAACGTTTTTCTAAGTCTCCAGTACTTAAATGAGGTTCTATCACAACACGTTTTGGCATATTCCCACCCAATAAAGATAATAAGCGTATATTGTGTCCAATGAGTCCACCGTTTGTTATAGGTAGCATAAACCTATCAGGAATTTATAAGGAAGTTATAAGGAATTTGTGAATAAGAAATATAGCTTTTTTGATTCAAGAATCCTATTGCACTATTGTTTAGATTTAAATAGTGATAGGCAAGTAATTATGTTTTTGCATGGTTTCATGGGTAATATTTACGAGTTTGATAATGTCATAAAATTACTAAATAACAATTTTTCCTATTTAACTGTGGATTTACCAGGACATGGGAAGACTGAGGTGTTAGGGGGTAATGATTATTATCGAATGGAAAATACCGCCCAGGCTATTATTAATCTCCTGGATGAACTAAAGATAGAAAAATGCTTTTTAGTAGGTTATTCTATGGGAGGAAGAATAGCACTATATCTCACCATAAATTTCCCGGAGAGATTTATTAAAGTTGTGCTAGAATCTTCCTCACCTGGCTTATCAAAGGATTCCCAGAGAATGATGAGAATAAAAAGCGATGCTGGAATTATCCAGAAGCTAACCAGAATTAGGACCAGAAATGAGTTCGGTGTTTTTTTAAATAATTGGTATAGTCAGCCGATTTTCGGTCAGATAAAAAATCATCCAGCATATCCAAAAATGATAGAAACCAGATTAGCAAATAGTCCCTTGAAAATAGCTAAATCCTTACAATTTATGGGTACTGGATATCAACCTTCACTCTGGCACAAACTAGAATATAATCAAATTCCCCTGCTTTTATTAGTAGGTGAATATGATCAGAAATTTATTGATATTAATACTGTTATATACAATTTAATTCCGGGGAGTAAATTGGTGATAATTAACCGATCTGCACACAACACGCACTTAGAAAATCCCTTAATATTTGTGGAAAACATCATGGAATTTTTTAGAGTTTTTTAAACCTTAGAGAACTTTTACCTTGTTTCCATCCAGTTTTCACCCACATGTATATCCACTACTAGGGGAACGCTTAATTTCATGGAATTCTCCATAAGTGACTTAATTTGTAATTGTAGCTCATCCCACTCACTGGGTGGAACTTCAAAAACTAACTCATCGTGTACCTGTAAAAGTAATCTTGCCTGATAACGCTTTAATACCTCATGTAACCTCACCATAGCAATCTTAATAATATCCGCACTAGAACCCTGAATTGGTGCATTAGCAGCAGAGCGTAATAGTCCCGCATCATAGGGACCTAAATTCTTTAACTTGTTTAGTTCTATTTCTTGTAAATCTTTACCTTTTAACTCCCGTAGGGTTTTATTAGTGAAATCAAAATAACGTCTTCTTCCTAGAATTGTTTCCACATAACCTTGAGAAATAGCCTGTTTCTTAATAGTTTCTAAATATGTAAAAACCAACGGATACCTTTGATTAAATTTCTGAATAAATTCATTTGCTATATTCTTGTCTACACCTGTGGAGCGAGAGAATTTTAATACACCCATTCCATAAATCACACCAAAATTAATAGTTTTAGCAAAACGCCTTTCTTGTGATGTGACATCCTCTTTATCAAACAGTAGTTTTGCCGTCAGACTATGGATATCCTGATTGTTGCTATAGGCTTGAATTAACATTGGTTCTTGACTTAAATGTGCCAATATCCTCAATTCAATTTGGGAGTAATCAGCAGCAACCATTAGCCAACCAGATTCAGGTAAAAAGGCTTTTCTAATTTGTCTGCTAAAAGCTGTACGAATGGGAATGTTTTGCAAATTAGGATTGGAAGAAGATAATCGACCGGTTGCAGTTGCGGTTTGGTTAAAGTTAGTGTGAATTCGTTGAGTTTTGTGATTTACTAATTCTGGTAAAGCATCCACATAGGTTGATTTTAATTTAGCCAATGTTCGATATTCAATAATCGCGTCTACAAAACCAGTTTCATCAACCTCTTGTAGTTTTTCCAGAGTTGGTGCATCTGTAGAATAACCTGTGGAGATCTTGCGAGAATATTTGGTACTTAAACCCAGTTTTTCAAACAGAATATAGCTAAGTTGTTTGGGGGACCCTAGGTTGAAATTTTCTCCGGCAATTTTTGTTGCTTTAATTTCTAAGGTAGCTAAATCTGACTCTATATGTTGGGACAATTGTTGTAGATAAGCAGAATTTATTATTACTCCCCTATGTTCCATTTCCGCTAAGACTACTTCTAGTGGTTGCTCCACATCTACCAACAACTTAAATAAGGCAGGAATTTTATTTAATTCCTCTCTTAATTTACCTACCAGTTGCCAGGTTGCATAAACCTGTTTGCCACAATAATTGGCAACTGTATGGATACTAATATCAGCAATAGTTTTTTGTGGTTCTTTTTTACCTGACTTTTGCACAATATGATCATATTCTGTCAACTGCAATCCTAAATATCTTAATGCTAGGTCAGTTAAGTTGTGGGTGTGATCGGGATTTAATACGTAACTAGCTAACATGGGATCAAATACCACGCCATCCAAGGTAATTCCTTGGTATTTAAAAATCAATCTATCAAATTTAGCATTTTGAAATGTTTTAGGATAGTCCCTACTGGCTAAAATTTTCTCCAGGGTTGATAATACTGTATTTAGTTGAAGATTATGCTCCAGATTAGTTGTTATGTTATGTCCCAAGGGGATATAGGCCACATCATTTTCTCCCGTCCCCCAACAACAACCTATTCCCACTAAATTTGCATTTCTTGGATCTAAATCTGTGGTTTCTGTATCCCATGCAACAGGGTTTTCTGGATCTTTATGCTGTTCTAGTACACTAACCAATTCTCGCAATTTCTCTTCTGTATTTATAATGCGGACTTTAATCTCCGAACTACCTTGTTTTAATGTTTGTGATTTTTGTGCATTTAGCGTATCTGCTGCACTGAAAAACCATAACTCATCATCCGGTGCCAAGTTATTAGTTTTATTAGTGTTAGAGTTATTAGGCTCCCCGGTCAAGGAAGCTGACTGGGAATGGCTAAATTTTTTCTCTATTTCTTCAATCCTGTCTAGAAATTTCTTGAATTCTAATTTCTCCAGAATGGGAATTATCTTAGCAGTATCAAAACCTTTTAAATGACAGTCTTGTATTTTGATTGTTATGGGTACGTCGGTAACTATCTTAGCTAAATATTGGGAATGGAGGGCATTTTCTTGACCTGCAATTAGTTTTTGCTGATTTGCACCGGTGATTTTATTGATATTGGCATAAATTTCCGTCAGGGATTTATAGCTATTTAATAATTTAACCGCCGTTTTTTCTCCAATTCCCTTAACTCCAGGAATATTATCAGATGTATCACCACAAAGAGCTTTGAAGTCTACAACTTGATTAGGTAAAACCCCTAATTTTTCCTTAACGTCTAGGGTGTAAAATTCTTTGATTCCGTTGGCAGAACTTTTTAATGCTTCCGGGGTAAAGTTTAAAACTGTAATCCCTTTATTTTCATCAATAAGCTGAAATAAATCCCTGTCTCCTGATAGGATTTTCACTCGGTAGCCACTATGGAATGCTGTTTCGGCTAAGGTGCCCAATATATCATCTGCTTCATAACCTGGCTGTGTGACAACTTGTATTTTTAATGCTTCCAACAAACTATACAAGTTCACTAAGTCGGGAATGAAATCTTCTGGTGTATCTGCCCTATTTGCTTTATAGTTACTATCTGCTTCATGGCGAAAGGTTGGCCCAGCTAAATCAAATGCTATTGCTATAGCTTGTGGCTGTTCCTTTGCTATTACATCTAATAAGCATTGAATGAAGCCAAAGCAAACATTGGTAGGAATACCTGATTTTGTGCGTAATCCACCTGCTCTACTTTTGGCAAAGGCAAAATAGGAGCGGAAAGCTAGGGAGTGTCCATCTACCAGAATGATGGTAGGATAACTTTTGTCTACAGAATCTAAAATCACTGAGTTGGCCTATGGTTATAATTTGTTGTCGAGATTAAGAACAATCAATAATGGAAGTATGTTTTATTATGGTATCTATCAACAATCAACCGGTAATTAGTGGGGAGATTAAGCTCCTGGTATTGGACATAGATGGTACAATTGCTGGACATGACAATCAAATTAGTGAAACTGTTAAAACAGCTATTGGCCAGGTTCAAAGTCAGGGGATTGAGGTGGCCATAGCTACCGGAAGGATGTATTGCTCTGCTTTGCGATTTCATCAGGATATTAGGTCCAGTTTACCACTAATGGCTTATCAAGGAGCTTGGATTCAAAATCCTCACACGGGTGAGTTACATCGTCACCTAGCTGTTTCTAAGAGCATTGCTGAGCAGTTGTTGGATTACTTTGAACAGCCAGATTTACGCCCTTTGCTTTCTGTTCATTTCTACGTTGGTGATCAACTTTACGTGCGAGAGATGACAACCGAAACCACAATATATGTGGAGCGTTGTGGCGTTACTCCTTTAGCTATTGGCGATTTACGTCAGTTGTTAACTGATCATGGTTCCTCTCCAGGACCCACTAAGGTTTTGGCTTTATCCCATGATGTGGATTTGATTCAGGAACTTTTAGGTAAGTTACGTCTCCAATATACTCCCGCAGAACTTTATATGACAACTTCTGTTTCCACTTTTTTGGAGGTAACTAACCCTTTTGTCAATAAAGGTACTGCTGTGAGATATTTGGCGGAGGAACTACTGGGATTAACCAGTGATAATGTGATGACCATTGGTGATAATTTTAATGATCTAGAAATGCTGGAATATGCTGGCATTGGTGTGGCTATGGGTGGCGCACCTCAACCTGTACAGGCGATCGCCAATTGGGTTACTTCCAGTGTGGAAGAGGATGGGGTAGCAATTGCCATAGAAAAGTTTTTACTTAAATAGTTACTACAACCGAGAAATAGCAGTAACACCCAACTTAACTTCCAAAATATACTTTATAACTACCTGAGTCAAAATCAGCACTCCTATTCTCGCTTTAGCTAATTCCAGATCATGAATTTTTACATATCCCCAAATAGGACAGTTAGACCAAAATTTCTCAAACGCGGAACTTAATTTTTCAGCGACTGCTAACCAATTAATAGAACGCTGAATATAGGGGAATGCCAAATCATCCACAGTGCTCACCAACAGGTGAATGAGATGAATTTCATCCGGTTGATAAAAACGGAGTTTTTGGCAGTGGTCTAACCAAGGTATGGAACCGACTGATAATAGCGGTTGACTGTCAGTGCCATTTTCGACAACTTTTATCCAGCCTTCACGTTTTGCTAAACTAATGAGTGAAACACACCTGGCGTAAGCATGTTGAACAGCAAAAATGCTCAACGAATTATAGACAGAACCATGGCTCCGAATTTGGGATTCCACCCCCCAGTCTAGTATAGGTTGCCAATTATGATCTTTAATTGTGAGTCTATGTAGCCAAGATGCTATAGTCAAGTCAGTTGGTTGTATATGAATGGAACCAGTTGTGGGAACCTGAACGTCAAAAATATCGCTGTTGCTGGCGGAAAAATGGCTTGCAATTAAATTAACCAGATCAAGTTTATGATCAGTTAGTTTACCAGGTGCTAAAAAATTATCCCTAGGGAAGACTTGCAAAGCTACACCAGCAATATATAATATTTTTTTACCATTTGTATCTTGGTATAGAGGTAATTTTCCTCGTTCCATCCATAGAATTTTCTCATTCTTAGTATAAACACTTAGAAAATTCACCAAATGGATATATACTAAATGTTTAACTGAGGTATACTTCTGAAATAGTAGCCAGTGTTGCACGTAGTCAAACAGAAAACTCTTAGGGTTATCCCAATTTTATCCTGTTCCATCTGTCTTAAGATAGAAATTTACTCTAAGTGGAGGAAAATGAGGGTAGGATAAAATTTCATGAGTAATCCATGAATAATCGGTAAACTTCACTACTCTCATGGCTAAGAAGTATAACAAAATAGTAGATAGCAACATATACCCATATTAGCTGTCTACATTTTGGATGGCTGACACCACTGGGTGTTAGGCCTACCCTGTTAACACCAAGACACTCCTTGCGCCCTTTAATTTAATCTTTGTCTTGAGTTGAACGCTATTTGTTACCTATGCAATCTCAATCATCTTTTTCCGAAGCATCACGCCCATTTTTAACCTGGCAACGAATTCTTGACTGGGCACAAGAACACTACCGCTGTCGGACCTTCAGTAAAGACGAACGCATTCCCGCTAGACCTGGGTTGCTATATTTAGTTCAAAGAGGTGCCATCCGCATGGTGGGAACAGCACAAGTAAGTGCTACTGCTAGTCAACTAACATCCAGACGTATCAACAGAACTCCTGAGGAAGCATTTTTGGGTTTTGTAGGAGCAGGACAACCATTTGAAATAGTTGCCCAGTCCCCATTTACACTCCAAGCTTATGCCCACGTTGACCAAACTGCGGTTCTGTGGATGTACTGGCATGATTTAGATAACTGGCCTCACTTCCGCCGTGAAGTTATGGATGCTTTTAGATACCAACATCAACGCAAGTTGTTATGGTTAAGTGCTTTAGGTCAACGCCGCACCATCGATCGACTCCTCGGATTTCTTACCCTGTTGATTGAGGAATACGGAGAACCAGCAATGAGTGAGACTGATCCTGATGTCATTCGTGGCTATTGTCTACCTTTCCCCCTTACCCATGCCCAAATTGGTAGTGCGATCGGTTCTACCCGGGTCACTGTCACCCGCTTGATGGGTAAGTTACGTCAACGTGGACTAATTCTCACCCAGGGTGACAATTTGATTTGCTTACCAGCAGAATCAATTAACAGAGTTAGTTAAGATCTCCATCAACACTAAATGCGAACCCCACAGTTTCCTCTGTGAAATTTATCATCCATAGCAAGCAGGTATGAGTGAAATATGACGAATTCACATGTTATTATTCCCGTACCTGCCTTAATCGCATTTACTTATGCCCCACCTGGGCGGAGGCGACCCCGAACCCCCACCCAGTATTAACTTTTACCCATCAACCCTTTTCTAGTCCTTGTGACAACGTTTTTGGTAATATTCCAGTATCTGCTGAATTCTTTGTAAATCACTATCAGGTCGCCAGGAAATGCATAGAGACTTGATTTGACTTTGGTAATAATCAAACTCTAGAGATGTTTGAGTAACTAACTCCACATCTACCCCTTTTACCTGGCATAAATGTGCAGCTATTTCCCTATATACAGCCAAGGGTAAATAGGGGAATTCAATTTCAATCCTGGTTTCAGTTTGTGTTATGGTCGGCATTGTTTTCATATTTTTTATATGTATAAATCCTATTTATAGCTCTAAGCCCGGGGAAAGAGGTAAAACCTAGCAAAGTTCATTCCCATCTTCTGGAAACTCTCCCTTGACAACCTTCTTGATTTCTACCCCAAACTGCTCTAAAACAACCACTGGGTTATCGCACTGATTGATTTCTATCCGCTTAATTAAAATACCATTAGGCAATTTTTCCCCAGCTTCCACATAACGACCAGTGGGATCCTCGGGTAGTGCAATAATTGCCCGAGCCTGTTTATCAACTAAAATTACACCGCTCACTAGAATGTCCTGTGCTAATTTAGTGTCCGGTACTTTTGGCAACAAAGGTTTTACAGAATTTTGACCTTTAATTACCACTGGTTTTTTTGGCG
Source organism: Cylindrospermopsis curvispora GIHE-G1 (assembly GCF_014489415.1). Classification (NCBI taxonomy): domain Bacteria; kingdom Bacillati; phylum Cyanobacteriota; class Cyanophyceae; order Nostocales; family Aphanizomenonaceae; genus Raphidiopsis; species Raphidiopsis curvispora. The sequence goes on along the minus strand of NZ_CP060822.1, from coordinate 836,249 downwards.
GATTAGGACTAGCATTCGTGCTCATTACCACAGAAGGCAATGTGGAGATTTTTTGTGGGACCCGGACAATTTCCCCAAAAGGGTCACGTCTAGCCTTTGGCAAGGGTCTGGCAGAACTGTTTTGGGTGGTTGATGGCGTAACCTGAATGTTATTGCTTTTAACTACCGGAACAATTTTAGCAGGAACAACAGGATTGGTCAACTGAAAACTAGCTGGGGGTTTTTGGCCTTCTCCCGGGGAATTTGAACTGTTCTCCAGACCACACCCACTAATAGCCAAACTTGAAATAGCTAACGCTATAATTTTCGCGCTCATTGAGGTAAGTGGATTTAGGGATTGAGTTTAAATGTGAGTTATTGTTGTTTGTACAGTTAGTCATTTGAGTAAGCCCTGGTTTAGAGCTTCTAAATCCAGGGGCTTAGGTTTGTTGGTCAAGTCCTAACTGTTTGTTGACACCCGACCATAGAATAAACCGCGAATCTTCACTTCCTTAGGCTCACCAGCACCCAAATCCGTATCAGAGGGCTGCTCACTTTCGAAAGTGCCAGCTATTTCACCAGTGGAATTATCCACTCTAGATACTTGTAGAGAAATCTTGCCTTGGAGAATTTCTGTACGCTTTACATTAGTACGAGTTAAATCATCAGCATCAGACTGAGCTGGTAAAGCTACAGCATTGTCATAGCCACTTACCACCCCACGACCTTTAGGATCAAGGAAAGAAGCTCCACGATAGGAAGGAACCTTAAACTTACCTTCAAAGTCAGTGGAAGTATTGATGTTGATCGAGTTAGGTTGTGTTTGTGCAACTAAATCTTTGATAGTGAATAGGAAAGGTACTAGTTCACCACCAGGTAGTTTAACGGTAATAGCTTGGAAGTCAAAACCATCTTTTTCTACAAAGGTCAAACTATTATCTGGATTTATTTTCAGATCCCCTTGCACTTGGTCAATGGTAGATGTGTATCTAGTCAACAATCTACCAGGCACAAATTCAGCTTCTTGCCTTTTATTAGCTGGTTCTTCTTTGACGAAGTAACTCGTAGGTTCTAAGCAAAGTTCCTTAATAGTATAGGACTGGTTGCTGTCTAAATTAATAGAGCCACGACTAACCTCTGATAGCTGAGGACACTTATTAGCTAAACCAGTTCCTCTAATTTCTTCATAAGTTAGTAGATCTTTGCCGCTGGATGAGGTAGCATCACTGCAAGCGGTTATTAGACCCAAGCATAAAGCTAAGAAAGCAATTATTAAAGCGCGATATCTCATGGTCAACCTCAATGTCGTTAATATCTAAGTTGTAAAACTGCTCTACATTCAAACTACCATTGAGGGGAGCATCAATCAATTGACCAATTTAACGATGATAATTAATCAAGTCAGCGGAAACCGGGAGTGTTAACCTAATCTCTCGGTTTATCGGTATTTTAAATGGGCAGTTTGTCTTCTGATTCCGTGTTATCCTGGAGTAACGTTCAGTTATTCCAGCTTCTGCAAATCTTTGAAGAGCGTAGCAAGAAGTGCCTCAAATGTCAAGCCGTCCACAAGGACGGGGTTTCCAACCCATAATTTCCGATGAAGAAAGACCAAAATCTGCCGTTGGAAGATTCATCCAGCAGCTTACAAGCAGTTAACAATGCAGTTAGGGAAGCAGTTACAGCTTGTCAAGGTGAGACAAAAAACTTACTAAATTTATTGAGACAATTAGAGTATTTACACAAAGAAATTCGTGATGGAGTTTTTCAAGATGGTTTACCGGAAAATCGTCAAGAACTGTATACCCTTCTGAAAGATATTGAATCCACTGGTGGATGGCCCTATATTGAGCGTATGCGATTGCAATGGTTTCTAGTAAACTTAGCTACCAAAAGAAATGAATATGATGCGGAAATAGAAATTTGCCATCCTCAACCCCATACTGATGATACTCAAAGCAATAAAAGTAATATAGAATAGTAAGCCAATCGTGGTTGTGTCTGATACCAAGAATTGCAAAAACTAGAAAGGGGTTGTAATGACAGGCATGTTATCGGTTTCTCGTCAGGATTTGGTTAAACGGAGACAAAAATTGCGTCGCCATAGACAAGTGAAAATTCTTACAGCTGTTTGGCGAATTCTAGCCACTAGTAGCATTGCAGGGGGAATGTTTTGGATAATATTGGGACCGGTTTGGTTGATCACAACTCCCGGACAAATTTTGATGAGATCGGGGAATCAAATACTACCCCAGAAAACAGTTCAAAGACTGCTGCAATTTTCTTATCCTCAGTCCTTATGGCGAATTAGACCCGCTGCAATTGCCCAATCTCTGGAAAGACAACCAACTATTGCCCAGGCAATAGTTAAGCGTCGTCTGTTTCCACCTGGGTTAAATATTGAGATTCAAGAAAGACTACCAGTAGCAATGATTCAACCTTCGTCAAAATCTAATGCAACTAATTGTCTCTCCAATCCTCAGGCCCCTTCAAAAAAAGTCACCTCACCCGCAATTCCATGTTCGCAAAATCCCAAAGGTGATGATATAAATTTAATAGATGCCAGTGGAAACTTGATCCCTTGGGAAAAATATATTGCCTTCAATCCCCAGGGTAAATTACCTGCTTTGAAAGTATTAGGTTCACCAGAACAATATCACCCTTACTGGGTTCTGGTGTATCAAGCCATCCGAGAGAATTATTTAAACGTAATGGAAATTGATTTTCGAGATCCGACAAATGTGATTTTCAAAATGGAATTAGGTACTGTACATTTGGGGATTCCTGTGGTGCAATTAGATCAGAAAATACAGAGGCTCAGGGAAATGGGTAATTTAAAAGCAAAATTTAAATCTGGGGAAATAGTGTATATTGATATCCAAAGTCCTGATTACCCATTAGTACAATTGCATCAATAACCACCAATTTTTTTCAGGGTTGCACATTCGGTATTAGACTGTTTGTGGAATAATTTGTTTCCATAGATGATAATAGTTTTCACAGGCTATAGTTGACTCTATGTTTGATTTTCGGATTAAGAACAGCATAAAAAATCATCCACGTAATTTTGTAAACTATGACACTTGATAATAACCAAGAGCTTACCTATAAAAACTCCCAATCTTTTGGACACCCAGGGTTATCCTTATCAGTTAATTCTAGTAATCCTTTTGGCGGTTCCGGGCTAAACTTAGGACAGGGTAGTGATAATACAAAGATGTTGGAAGCTAAACGGATTGGGGAAATTGTTCCCGGAAGGGTCGCCAATATTAAGGTAATTGGTGTTGGTGGTGGCGGGGGTAATGCAGTGAACCGGATGATTGAATCTGATGTGACCGGGGTGGAATTTTGGTCCATTAATACCGATGCTCAGGCTCTAACCTGGGCTAATGCATCAAGTCGTCTGCAAATCGGACAAAAATTAACTAGGGGTCTAGGTGCTGGGGGTAATCCTTCCATTGGTCAAAAGGCGGCGGAAGAGTCCCGTGATGAAATTGCTACCGCTCTGGAGGGAGCAGATTTGGTATTTATTACTGCTGGTATGGGGGGCGGTACAGGTACGGGTGCGGCTCCCATAGTGGCGGAAGTAGCTAAGGAAATGGGTGCCCTGACAGTGGGGGTGGTTACTAGACCATTCGTCTTTGAGGGACGACGACGTACTAGTCAAGCAGAACAGGGTATTGAGGGGTTAAAAAGTCGAGTAGATACTTTAATTATTATCCCTAATAATAAACTTTTAGAGGTTATACCTGAACAAACTCCCGTACAGGAGGCATTCCGCTACGCTGATGATGTATTGCGTCAGGGGGTGCAGGGTATTTCTGATATCATTACTATCCCAGGTTTAGTCAATGTTGATTTCGCTGATGTGCGAGCAGTTATGGCTGATGCTGGATCTGCTTTGATGGGAATTGGTGTGAGTTCTGGAAAATCCAGGGCCCGAGAAGCAGCAATTGCAGCCATTTCATCACCTTTGCTAGAATCCTCCATTGAGGGTGCTAGAGGGGTAGTGTTTAATATTACCGGTGGCAGCGATCTCACACTCCATGAGGTGAATGCAGCTGCAGAAACTATTTATGAAGTGGTTGATCCCAATGCTAATATTATTTTTGGAGCGGTAATTGATGACAGACTACAAGGAGAGGTGAGAATTACTGTGATTGCCACTGGCTTTACCGGAGAAGCTCCTGTGGCCACCCCCCAGACTGCTATTAATTCCAGAGGTCCTAGTACGCCACCTAAAAAACCAGTACCTCAAACTCCGGTTAATCAACCACTAAAAACCGATACAACTCCCCCGCCCTCCAAGCTCCCAGACATACCAGACTTTTTACAAAGGAGACGCCCCAATCCCCGCAATGATGAGTGACAACACTTCCCTAGACAAATGAGTGCCATTGAGACGGTCGATTTCCCTGATTCCTGTGGGACTGGTAACATTGACCTCTGTCAAATAGCCACCAATGATGTCAATACCAACAAAAATTAACCCATCCTGACACAGTTTGTGGGCTAATAGTTGACAAATTTCTTCCTCTCTGGTGCTAATTTCTGTTTTTGCCACCGTACCACCCGCAGCCATGTTATTGCGAAAATCATTGCCACTAGCTAGACGGTTGAGCGCCCCCATAGGTTGACCATTAATTAAAATGATCCGCTTGTCCCCATTTTTCGCCTCTGGCAAATAGGTTTGCACCATGACTGGCAATCGCCCCCGCATGGTGCTGATCTCAACTATGGAATTAAAATTGCGATCGCCTGCCTGCACAATCAATATTCCTTCCCCGGCCTTGTTACCTAAGGGCTTAATAACTGTTGTGCCTTTCTTTTCCAGAAAGTCCCGAATTACATCTTTATCTGCACTAACAATAGTTTCAGGAATTGCTTCTTTGAATTGTAGTGCATACATTTTTTCATTGGCAGCTCTGATACCGCTAGGGGAGTTAACCACCAGAGTTTTACCAGGGTCAATGTAGTCTAAAATATAAGTAGCATAGAGGTAGGAATCATTAACTGGGGGATCTGTCCTCATAAAGACAGCATGCATAGATTCCAAGGGAGCAAAAACAGCCTGACCCAAATTATACCAAGGATTTGCTGCTACCCAACGTCCCTCCACCAATTCGACTGGAGTTATTTCTATAGGTTGGAGTAGGGCCCAGGCTTGACTGTGGATAACATTCAGTAGGTTAACCTGAGTTATCCAGACCTCATGTCCCAGGATTTGTGCTGCTTCCATCAGGGCCACACTGGTATCGTGACAGGGGTCTAGCTGATGGATGGGATCAATAATAAAAGCTAGTTTCACTGCTGGTCCCCAGAATTTTGCAGTAGTGGATCCAGACCCCCTCTACTGTTTAGGTCGTGAATATCATCACAACCACCAATGTGGACATCATTAATAAAAATTTGGGGTACAGAGCGTTTCCCATTTGCCCGAATAGCCATTTTGCGCCTTGCTTCCTCATCCCCATCAATTTTGTATTCGGTAAATTGTACCCCTTTAGCTGTAAGCAAGCCTTTGGCACGTATACAAAATGGACAATTATTCCAAGTGTAAATTTCTACTTTTGCAGTCATAACCTTCCTAATCAGATACTCCCTAATCCTAGATAATTTCTAATTCTACATCATCAATTTGACATTCCCATGTTTTTAAAATCCTTGTTCTTGTATTATTGGTTCTAGAGCATATTCAATCAACTGTGACAATCGTAGTCTGAGAGTTTCCAACCCCAAACGCTGACTAGCTGATATAAACACACTCAAAGGAAATTCCTCCCGTGCGGAAACTAGTACTTCGTTATTGACCTGATCAATTTTATTAAAAACAACTAAAGCAGGTCCAGGAGTAATAGGCATTTGAGCTAGAATTTCTCGCACTGATCTAATGTGACTTAACCAAGCAGAGTGGGATAAATCAACTAGATGTATTAAGGCATCCGCTTCTGTAACTTCCTCCAAAGTAGCACGGAAAGCATCCATCAAAGAATTGGGCAACTCATGGATAAACCCCACAGTATCCGTAATTAATGCCTCCCGAACTTGATGGTTTTCCCCTTGCGGAATAACTAAACGACGGGTGGTAGGGTCAAGAGTGGCAAATAGCTGATCAGCTGTATAAACCTGGGCATTAGTTAGGGCGTTAAGTAGAGTAGACTTACCCGCATTGGTATATCCCACTAAAGCCACTGATGGTATTTCCCGATGTTGTCGTTTTTGACGCAAACGGCAACGATGGGCCTGCAATTGGTTAACTTCCTGTTGCAGTCGGGAAATACGTCTTTGAATGGCTCGTCTTTCCGTTTCTAGTTTGGTTTCACCAGGTCCACGAGTTCCTATTCCGCCTCCCAACCGTGACATAGCCCTCCCCCTACCAGTTAATCGTGGTAGCATATATTCCAGTTGAGCTAGTTCTACTTGTAACTTCCCAGCTCCCGATTGAGCCCGCTGGGCAAATATATCCAATATTACTTCTGTACGATCAACTACTCTAATACCAATCTGGGATTCTAAGTTTCGTACTTGAGCGGGTGATAAATCCCGATCAAAAACAATCAGATTGGCTCCCTGAGTTTGAGCAGTTAAAGCCACCTCCTGGACTTTTCCTTGACCAATAACCGTTTGGGGATGAATGCGCGATCGCTTTTGCTGCAGGCTTTGTAATACCTCTCCTCCTGCTGTATCTACTAACCTAGCCAGCTCCGCTATAGTATCTTGGAATTGTTGGTCACTTACATCATCAGTGAATACCCCTACAACTATGACTCGGTCATGATCCCCATTTACTTCCTGTCCAACATGTTCCCGCTCAAATTCTGCTTCTAAACCCTCTACCAAACCTAGAAAATCCAGTTGGGCAATTGCATCTAAACTTAAGGGGGGTGAAACGTGAAAATCAGGAGATCTAGACTCCCCAACAGTCATAGCCGATGAGGAATTAAAAGATACCTGTAGACTATTACACACTAAATGAGCTAAGTAAACCTCTTTCACATAACCAGTTGCTCCCCCACCCCTTTTTGTAAATCCTGTACCTGTGAGATTTAAAATAACCAAAGCATCCAATCGCTGTAACAGCATTGCTGTCAGTGCTGCTTCATGGGGAGGTTCTGATTTGAGATTCGTTGCTATGCAGCGAATTCCACTTAGTCTTTCTGCACCATAGCGGGGAATTTCCATGGGAGGAATTTGAGTTTGACGCACAGTGCCCACACCAACCCTGATTACTTTTCCTTTGCGATTAATATAAGAACAAACAGGTTGATTTATCTCTGTACTAATTGCAGCCAGCCTTTGAGCAAACTCAGATGTGGTAATAAAATTACCTGATACGCGCTGATGATACAGCCGTTGTAATTGTCTTAGTTGGCTGGATTTTAAACCCTGTAGATTTCCGAAAATAGTCTCTATAGGCCCATGACCAGTTACCTGGCCCTCCAAATCATGTTCATATTCTAACAAAAACCAGAAAACTGGAAAGATAGATTTTGCTACCAGGCGTTGAAACTCACAAAATGTTTGCTAGAGCTTCTTTAAATTCCTGGATTCCCTGAATCAGCGGGTGAATATCATACCAGCGCTGTATTTCCCCTTCTTTATCCAAATAGCGATATTCTAATAAACAACGATTAAACATCAGATTGCGATACTGATCATCATTAAGGATGCGTTTGGAACGGGATACTTCTGCCAGCAAAGGCCATTGATGATTTTCTACAGCACGGCGGTAGGTATCCCTAGCTTGAGTAATAGCTCGTCGAACTGCTCTTTCAGATACGGGTAAATATTGGGTGCGTCCAATGGCATCCTGGGTCAATAGTAATAGATTTCGGACGTGACCTCCACTCATTAAACAAAGTTTTTCCAAAGTGTCTGGACTGTCAAAAATTTCCGTTTCCATACATATATTGGGTGCAAATTGCCGAACTCGTCTCCCAATTACCTCGGTTAACCTTTTCAACCCTGGTTGATAAACTTCCCCCTCAGGAGTGCGCACCATCACCATTGGTAAAACTTGGGGATCACCATAAATGTCGCGCAGATCAGTAGCTCTAGTGGAATAAACCATAGCAATGGGAACTGTGTAGATGAGGTGACAGTCCAGAGACTTGAGCTGCTCACACCGATCTAGAAAAACCTCTTCATAATTAGTCCGATTTCCCTCCTTCACCAGTATCATCCGGTCTAAGTTATCAACAATTACTGCTAATTGGTGTTGTTTCGATGGTAACCGTTTCTTCGCGTCTCCAATAAATTCATTTAACACCCTAATTAAAGTTACTGTGTGGGGGTTTACCTTCTCTCGAATTTGTTGGCGTAGTTCGGGAACTGCTCTTAGGTTAGCTGTTAACTTAGCAAACTGAGTAATTTGCATCTCTATGTTCATATCCTCAAGATGGATTTCTGTCAGTGCTAAATCTTTTAGATCTTGCCAGCGCTCTTTCAGCCAATTTAGTACTGGTTGAGGATTACCTATTTGTTGTAAATCTTTAAGTAACCTGCGGGTGCAAGCCAGAAGAATATCAGTATAATGAGCATCCTCTGAATCTATATCCTCTTCATCAGCGGCAAAATAAATTACGTAAAAATGCCTCTCTTCCAGATATTTCTTCAATCTTAGTAATTCAGTAGATTTACCTGCTCCTCTGTGTCCAGAATACAGTTGACAAGTATTTCCCCGTGCCAGCTGAATGCGATTTCCCAATTCCTCCAAAATATCTGCTTCACCTCTAACGTCTTGACAGTCTACATAGTTAGGATCTCCTGCTGACAGAGGTTGGAACGGGTTAAAGGCATTGTAAAGGTTCTTGAGCAGTTCCGCATTTTGGGACATAAGTAAACAGCCTGGGTTAATTGGAGGTCAATCGTGAAAAGTTTTATTAATTAAAGCCTGAAAGCGTGCATCTTCTCGAATGCGATCAAAATCAGGATCAGCTTTTGCCCTTTGTGTAAATTCTTCAGGTTTGAGACTAACTGCATTTTCTAAGTTTTCTAGTGCTTCTTGAATTCTACCCTGAACTGCATAACAACAGGCTTTGTTATAAAAAGCATATTGATCATCTGGCTTGATTTTCAGAGCTTGATCATAAGAAAAGATTGCTTCTTCTATGCGTCCTAGATCGTCCAGTGCATTGCCTCTATTGTTCCAGGTATAGTGGTCATCCGGTTTCAGTTTCAAGGCCTGATCATAGGATAAAACAGCTGCTTCGTTTTGTTTGAGTTTCTTTAGTGCAACTCCCCGATTATACCAAGCATAGTAGTCATCGGGTTGCAACTTTAGCACCTGATCATAACAGAAAATTGCCTCCTGATATCTGCCTAAATTTCTCAGAGCAATACCTCTATTGTTCCACACATTACTCTCATCCGGTTTAATTTTTATGGCTTGACCATAAGATAGAATTGCCTCTTCATTACACCCTATATTCCTGAGTGCATTACCCCGGTTGTACCAGAAATAGTGATCATCGGTCTTAATTTTTATGGCTTGATTGTAAGATAAAATTGCTTCTTGGTCTCGATGCAACTTACGCAGGGAATTACCTAGTGCATACCAGCAAAACGGGTCATCTGGTCGTAATTTCAGAGCCTGGCGATAGGATACAATGGCGGCTTCATACCTGGATAAACTAAACAGTGCATGTCCGTGATTACACCAAGCACTATGATCATCTGGTTGAAGTTTGAGTTCCTGCTCATAAAATGTAATGGCTGTTTCGTATTCGTTAGCGGAATACAGTAGATTCCCCATTTCAAATAACAATCTAGCTCTGTTGCTATCATTTTGGTATTTTTCTGTCAGAAGTTCTTGAATTTCCAACATTGTTTCGATTTTCTGTTGGGGGGTAAGCTCTAAATATTTTTTATAGTCTCCCTCTACAATTAAACGACGAGATTCTTCGTCCACCAACTCTGCTGTGGTTGGTAACTCATACACTCCAGATCGCCAATCAAAAAAGTCTGGGGCACGATGAATCAAATAATTTAGAGAAAATGACCGTAGTAAGAACACAAAGCAAAATGAGAAATCATCTCTGAATCTTTCTCGCTGTTGATTGAGATGATTTAGTATGGGTGGCACTTTGGTTAAGTTGGTAAACTGTCCCTCTGTAACTTCACCAAAATTCCTTTTCTCATACTTGTATAGGGAGTATTCCAAACCTTTAACTAGGAGGATATCAATAGTTTGTCCCTGCACATAGTTTTTCACATGCTCATAGAACTTCTCTATTGGTTCGTATAAGTTTAGTAAAGCTATTTTTTTGTTGGCTAGATCACGACTAATACGTTGAACAAAGTTATCAGCTTCAATAGGTGTGCACTGGACAAAGTACAGGCCAAATCCCACTTTTCGTTCCAGAGTGGAAATTAAATCCTGATATATTTCCTGCGGATCTGGTGGTAGATCATCATCCCAGTTAGAATGGTTAGGTTTCATATACAATTCGATAGTAGATGCTATGGAAGAAAACAGGACTTATCTGGGAACTATTAATTTTGAACAATGCATTTTTGTAGTTTCACACCTCTTAATAAAAGAGAGTTAGTCACCACGCTAACAGAACTAAAAGCCATAATCGCAGCAGCACTGGAGGGAGTTAGGACAAAATGTAAGCTGGGTAAGAGAACCCCAGCAGCTAAGGGAATGGCAATGGTGTTATAGGCAAAGGCCCAAAATAGGTTTTGACGAATTTTAGTGAAAGTTTTACGAGCCAGTTGAATAGATGCTACCACATCACTCAAGCTGTCACCCATGAGGACAATTTCCGCACTTTCCATAGCCACCTCTGTTCCTGAACCTAAGGCAATTCCCACATCTGCTTGGGATAAAGCGGGTGCATCGTTTATACCATCTCCCACCATAGCTACCACACAGGAATTATTACCTACATTTAAGCTACCCTGCTGGAGAGAAAGAATTAGTCCAGATTTCTGCTCTGGAGTAACACCAGCAATAACACTGGTACTATCGAGACCAAGCTGTTGGGCAATAACAACCGCTGCTTCTAACCTATCACCGCTGAGCATCATAACATGTAAACCCATTTTTTGCAAGTGGTTTACTGTTAATTTTGCATCAGGTCTAATGGTATCACTAACAGCAATTAAACCTGCCAACATGTGATCTATAGCCACACCAATGACTGTTTTTCCTTCCTTTGCCAGCTTTTGTCCTTGTTGTTGGGCAGTGGTACTGATAGTAATTCCATGATTGTTTAACCATTCCCAGTTACCCAACAGCACACTTTTCCCCTCTACTAGAGCGGAAACTCCCATACCTGGTTCTGTGTAAAAATTCATGGCATGGGGGATGGGTAAATTTAGCTTTTCTCCCGACTGCTGTATGGCTTTTGCTAGGGGATGACAAGTGCCTTTTTCCACCGCTGCTGCTAATTGGATCAAATTGGCAGCGTCTATATCTGTTAGTGGCATACAGTCTGTAACTGTGGGATCACCTGTGGTAAGAGTACCAGTTTTGTCAAATACGATGGTGTTTAAATGGTGAACCTTTTCTAATACATCTCCGCCCTTGATTAGTAACCCAGATTCTGCACCTACACCAGTCCCTACCAAGATGGCTGTGGGTGTGGCTAGTCCTAAAGCACAGGGACAAGCTACTACCAAAACTGCGATCGCCAGTTTTAAACTAATAAGGAGTGCCGAATTTTGATCATTGGGTAGGGGGATAGAATGATTACCCATAACCATTCCAGAAGCAATGTACACCTCTGGCCAAACACGAGTTCCCACAAAATACCAGAATGCCCAAGTTAGAAAAGAAGCTGTTAAAACAGCATAAGTAAAATAACCAGCAATGGTATCAGCCAATTTTTGCACTGGAGCTTTACGAGTTTGGGCGGTTTCTACCAGAGCAACAATCTGAGCCAAGGTAGTATGTTCACCGGTTTTCCTAGCTACAATCGAGACAGTCCCTGACTGATTAATAGTTCCCGCTGCAACCGAATCTCCTGGTTGTTTAATTACAGGAACAGCTTCCCCAGTCAACATTGATTCATCAACGGTGGTTTGTCCAAACTGCACCTGACCATCGACGGGAATTTTATCCCCTGGTAGTACTTGTAACCACTCTCCTACTCGTACCTGTTCAGCTGGTATTTCAATAACATTAATGTTGGGACTAACTGCTAATTTCTGTCCATCAGGGTTGACAATTAGTCTAGCAATTTGTGGTCTTAGGGCTAACAATTGATGAAATGCTGATGCAGTACGCCCTTTAGCTTGTTTCTCCAAGGTTTTACCCAAAAGGATAAAGCCCAATATCATTACTGGTTCATCAAAGAAACAGTCCCAACCCATGCGGGGAAATAAAAGTGCAACTAAACTGGTAATGTAAGCAGTTAAAGTTCCTAAAGCGATTAAGGTATTCATATTTGGGGATCCTCGTCGCCAACCCAACCAACCATCTATAATGATTGGACGACCAGGAAACAGGAGTGCAAGAGTTGCCAATGTACAATGAAACCAAATGTTATTTAACCCAATGCTACTCAAAATGGGAAATAGATGACTGCCAAAGTGTCCCAGTCCTGAAAACAACAACAGTCCAAAAGCAACTATTAACTGCACAAAAGCAGATCTCATTTCTTGGTCTTGCTTTCCAACCCTGCTGGATCCCTGAGTGTTTCGCATTTCTGAGGGGAACCCTTTCGCTGTTAATACCTGTGCCAGCGTATTCCCCTCAACAGCATCCACTTCTATTTCTACCACAGCAATTTCCGTAGCTAGATTCACACAGGCGCTTTTTACCCCCGGGTGTTGGGTTAACTGTCTTTCTACTGCTTTTACACAGCCAGCACACTTCATACCGCTAACATCGAGTATGACTTTTCTAGTTGTTGCAGCGCTTTCTTCTGTCAATTCATTTTTTTGTGCAAGTTGCATAATAAGTTTGGAATTAGCAAAGAACTTAAATAAGGCTTTAGTTCAGGCGTTCTGGCTCGCCTCCATCCTAAGACTATATGGCTAAAACTACTGCCATCTCTAGCATAAACAAAATCTGGAGATTTAACTGTTATATGATTCATAATTAGAACATGACAAATAGTTAATCATTAACAATTAACCATTATGATTTCAGTGCTTATGGTTCATGTATATTAAAGATACTACTTGTATAGGCAACATCAAAATTATGCTTTTAACAAAATAGTTAGTTTCCCAAGTAGACATGGCTGTAAAATAAGTGACGGACACAATAAATAGTATAGGTCCAGCCAGGTTTTGATGTCTCAGTATCCGCATATTTGAAATAATTTGAAATAATTTGTAACAGTAGAGAATAGGGATGATTAGGGGGTATTAAAACCAGCGCTGTTTACCAATAAAATAAGTATCAACAAAATCCTCATGGTTTTTATTCAGGTAAATCATACCTTCAATGAGACCAATCAGTTGCATAATAATCAATGTCAATCCAAATGTGAGAGAACCGCCAACTACAGAAATAACCAACATAATAAAACCTTCGGGCGCATAACCAAGGATAAATTTATGAATACCAAAGCCACCGAAAATAATGCCACAGTAACCTGCCAAAAGCTGTTTACTACCATGGGATGGGTTGAGATTAGCCATATTCAATCACTCCTAGACAGGGTTTGCTAAAAATGTAGATAGGGGAATGGAGAGTTAAATACAATTATTGATGATAATTATTTTGTCTTCAACGCAAAATTGGCACAGAAAATAAAATTTTCGGTAGCAAATGAGCAAGAACGAGGGATGAAAGTATCTTGCCGTGTGCAATATTAAGTAAAGGTGTCGTCAAAATAAAAAACTATAAGGGATGGAGGTGATCCGCCCATCCAACCCTCGCTTTTACCTATCAACCTTGGTGTTTAACTAACCACCTTTACGTTTACAATTGAAACTAGATGAAGTCCGGAAATTTTCCAGATCGGTTTTTAAAAACATCTGGCTCTAGAAACTATAACTAAAGTCCTCAACCAACATTCCAGGTACTAAACTACCACCCAATTGACGTTTAGTGTATGTACTTACTTCAGGGATTAGATCTTGAAAGTTGGTAAAATCAACTAATTTTTCTCCCCAAAAGTCATACAAACTTTCATCAAAACGCAGGTTTTCTATGGGGGCGACCATCTCTCCATCTTCTACCCAAAAACAAGCATACCTGGTCATTCCGGTGATTCTACCAGTTTGACGGTTGCTCCAGTTTAAATAATGTAAATTGGAAACATATAACCCAGTTCCTAAACTGGCCAGAATATCTCCAAAATCCAAGTTGCCTATCTTGATTTCGGGGGAGCGTAATGTTTCTGAACTGTTTGCAGCATTGCTGACTTTATTATATTCCTTAGCAGTGCGGGAATTGACCAAACTATTGACTAAACCCCCATTTTCGATTAGGGTTAATTCCTGTGGTGATATTTCTCCTAAACTGTTAAATCTGGGGGTCAAACCAGCGCTAAAGTTCTCCTTTAAATTAAACTTGGGTGAAAGCTGTTTTTCACCTCTTGACAATGGTGCTAAAGCACTATTACCCTGCTGTATAGAAGATTCACTAATAGCACCCCAAGATAACATATCCAATAGTTCAGCTACCGCACCAGGAGCAAAGTAGGTTCTATATTTACCCCTGGGCAGTTTCCTAGGTTCACGGGATAATAAAGACAATTGTTTTTTGCCATCCGCGATTTTATCAATGTATGCTGATTGTTTCCATTCTCTCCCAGCAAAGGTGGCTTTGACTGCTTTTTTCGGTGCAATAATTAAAGAATAATCTAAATTAAAAGAATTGGTAACAAACCAATGGCTTTTTCCTCTAGAATCTCCATATCCCCTTATAATGATACCCCCAGCATACATACCAGTAAAATCTAAATTTTCTAGGGATGTTAAAATGCTATCGGGCACTTTTTCTGGTGCTAATAATTCACCTCTATGTATTTCCCTAATGCTTCCCTCTCCCCCTGGTAAAACTATGTAGGGATCTACTGGTAACATGGAGATTTCTTCCCTTAGTTCTTCTAAATTTTGACATGCAACTTCCCGATCTATCTCCCAATTACCAGTGAAGGGAAAATGACAAAAACTACTGCGATGATCAGCCATTAAAGTTAAATGCACAGAACCATCATACACTACTCCCGTTTGTCTAACTTTTCCCTGATTAAACCGGGTAAACTGACTCCTTTCACTGCTAAGATTAAGTGTAAAATCTTCCTGATCTGATTTTTTGCTTAACAGCATTTCCCTAAGATTATGAAAGTTTTTTTCTAATTTGAAACCATCTACTTCCATCTTACCCTCCACCAAAAACTTCTATATTTGTAAACACACAAGGGGGTGAACCATGACCTACCCATATAGCTTGATTTGGCTCTCCCTTCCCACAAAATGGCGTGCCATACATTTGCCAATTCTCAAAATTACCCACCTGGACTAAACTATGCCAAAATTGTGGTGTTGTTGCTCTGTAATTGGGATTTCTTAAAGTTTTTGTCAGTTGACCATTTTCAATTAGTTTGGCATATTCACACCCAAATTGGAACTTATGGCGAAGATCATCTATGGACCAAGAGCGATTGGACTCCATATAAACACCATGTTCTATACCCTCAATCATTTCCCCAAAACTAGTATCCCCTGGCTCTAAATTAAGGTTAGCCATTCTATCAATTGGTGGACGATTCCAAGAGCAAGCGCGAGCACAAGCTACTCCTGGTAAACCAGAACGAGCTTGACTTTCTAAACTGCCCAAACCCCTTTGCAAAATACCATCTTGAATTAGATATTGTTTTGTAGCTTTTGCACCAGTATCATCAAATTGATAACTAGCCGATTCTCCTTCAACAGTGGGATCAAAGGTAATATTCATTAAAGGTGAGCCATATTGTAATTTGCCAAAATCCTCTGGGTTCACAAAACTACCACCCGCGTAGTTCCGTTCATCACCTAAAATGCGATCTATTTCTAGGGGATGTCCCACACTTTCATGAATTTGTAGCATCATTTGATCTGGTGCTAAGACCAAATTTGTCTCTAGGTTGGGACATTCTGGAGCATTTAATAATTCTATGGCTTGTTCACTAATTTGTTGAACCCTATTCCATAATTTATCTTGTTGTAATACTTCCCATCCGCCTTGATAACAGTTGGCGTGCATTCCATGATTACTTCGTTGTTGTACTACTCGACCATCCTGGGCTATCACCCCAAAATGATTGCCCACAGAAGTGATTTTCTGGTAAATCTCTGAACCATTACTACTCACAAACCAGGTCTCTTTTTCACTTGTGTTAATCTGGGCACTAGTTTGCACTATTTGATCACTAATTTTTAGTCCGTGACAAATACGGATTAGTAAATCATTTATTTCCCCTGGATTCAGAAAATTTAATGGTTGATCCAGTGGTGTATTATATTCGCCAACCATTGCTGGACGGGTGTTTTTTTCTAGGGGATATATCCGAAATTTACTAGCTGCAATTGCCTGTTGATAAGCTATTTTAGCTGCATTCTTGAGTGACAATGAGGTTAGGCAGTTAGTAGCGGCGTAACCTATACTACCATTAACCATAATCTCTATCATTGCTCCCATTGTTAGGGATTTACCATTACTTCTGGGTAGACTATCTCTGACATAGTAATCTCTTGCAACTTCTTTGACAGCACGAATCCCTATCCAATCCACGGTAATGTCAAACTGATCAATAGCTTGTGTTAATTCTTTCCACATGTTACTAATATTGGTTTAGTTGATTAATGCGTTAAAAAGCCTGTTCCCTTTGCCAACGAGTCCCCTCTTTGCTGTCTATTAGGGTGATACCCTTTGCTTTTAGTTCCTCCCTGATACGGTCAGATTCAGCAAAGTCTTTGGCTTTTCTCGCTTCCTGTCTTTTCTGTACTAACTGTTCAATTGCTTTATCACTTAAACTTTCATCTATGGTTTTTGGCTCCTCTGGTTTAGCTATTAAACCTAAAACCCGGGTCAAAGCCACCAGTGTTTGCCATTTTGTCAATAATTTTGCAGACGGGGTTTCGGTTTTTCCTTGATGAACTATAATATTTCTTTCTTTCCTCAGATCTTTGGCTATCTCAAAAATAACTGCTAACCCACCAGGAAAGTTAAAATCATCATCCACTGCTCTGGTAAATTTCCCAACCTCCATCTGGTCTATGTCAGCGCACTCCTGGGTTGACGGCAAATCCCAACCCAATTCCCCACCATGGTGATAACCAAACAATAAACCTTCTTTCAGGGTATGCCAACCATTGGTTGCTGCTAAAATCGCCTCCTCAGTAAAATCTAGGGGTTTGCGATATTGGGCCATGAGGACAAATAATCTTAATGCCATGGGGTCAACCCCCCGATCTAATAAATCCCTAATGGTGGTAAAATTCCCCAGGGACTTGGACATTTTCTCCCCATCTACTTTTACCATACCATTATGTAACCAATAATTTGCCAGTGGTTTCCCTGTGACTGCTTCTGATTGGGCAATTTCGTTTTCATGATGGGGAAATATTAAGTCCGCACCACCAGCATGAATATCTATTGTGTCTCCTAGTCTATCTCTCACCATGGCTGAACACTCTATGTGCCATCCTGGACGACCTTTGCCCCAGGGCGACTCCCATGCTGGCTCACTCGGTTTTGCCGCTTTCCATAGGGCAAAATCAAAGGGATCTTTCTTTTTTTGATATTCTGGATCTTCTATATTAACTCTCTCACTCGCACCCGCTTGCAAATCTGCTAATTTCCTTCCTGAAAGTTTGCCATACTCATCAAACTTTCTCACAGCATAATAAACATCTCCATCAGCAGGATAGGCATAACCTCTTGTTTCTAAATCTCGAATTAACCTTTTTATACCATTCATGGTATGTGTCGCCCGGGGATATTCATCTGCTTCCCTGACACCTAAGCGTCCCATATCTTCAAAGTAAGCTTCTATGTAACGCTCTGCCACTTTTTCCATGGTGGAGTTTTCTTTTCTGGCCCGGTTGAGGATTTTATCGTCAATATCTGTAAAGTTCTGGATATAACGTACCCTGTAACCAATAAATTCTAAGTAACGTCTGACTACATCCCATACTATACAAGCCCTAGCATGACCCAAGTGACAATAGTCATATACTGTTACACCACAATAATACATCTTAACCTGACCAGGTTCGACGGTTTGAAATTCCTCTTGACGACGGGTGAGAGTATTATAAATAGATAGGGTCATAATCGAGAAATGGGACAATCTGATGATTCAAAATCATAGCCTATCTTAGGGTGGGTAAATGGCAATTTTCACTTATTCCTGTCAATTTGCCAAAACTATTTCTGTTCTTTACAATGGTTTGTGGGTACTCTTTCAGTATGAGTCTACTCGACCTTAGTCCCTCAATTAATCATTATGACTTCAGCAGTTACTATAGAATCTCCCAAAATGCCTGTTTCTAAACATGGCTTACCAGTGACAATTATTACCGGATTTCTAGGAAGTGGTAAGACTACCCTGCTTAACCATATTCTAACTAATCAGCAAGGTCTAAAAACTGCTGTTCTGGTGAACGAATTTGGTGAAATCGGTATTGATAATGAGTTGATTGTTACTACTGACGATAACATGGTAGAATTGAGCAATGGCTGTATTTGTTGCACTATTAACAATGACTTAGTTGATGCTGTTTACCAGGTCCTGGAACGACAAGAAAAAATAGATTATTTGGTGGTGGAAACCACGGGTTTAGCAGATCCTTTGCCTGTAGCCATGACCTTTTTAGGCTCAGAGTTGCGAGATCTAACCAGGCTAGACTCTATTATAACTGTGGTTGATGCTGCAAACTATAGCTTGGATCTATTTAATTCCCAAGCTGCCCACAGCCAAATCGTCTATGGCGATGTAATTTTGCTGAATAAAATAGATTTGGTTGACGAAGCAACTTTAACAATCTTGGAAAGGAAGATTCATGATGTTAAGGAAGGTGCCAGAATTATTAGAACTAAAAATTCCCAGGTTCCCCTGGCCCTAATTCTCAGTGTTGGCTTATTTGAGTCTGATAAATATTTTGATACGTCAAGTCATAAACATGAGCATCATGATCATTCTAGTTGTGACCATGACCATCATGAACACGAACATCACCACCATTCTCATCACTTAGAAAATGACGGGTTTGTTTCCATTTCTTTCCAGAGTGATAAACCTTTTGCCATTAGGAAATTTCAATATTTCTTGGATAACCAATTGCCAACCAATGTGTTTCGCGCTAAGGGTATTATGTGGTTTGACGAGAGTCCCAACCGTCATGTTTTTCACCTCTGTGGTAAGCGCTTCACCATTGATGATGATCAATGGCATGGGGAAAAGAAAAATCAGTTGGTTTTAATAGGTCAAAACTTGGATGAACGGAAGTTACTACAACAAATAGAACACTGTCTTTGTCTTCCTCCCGCAAATAAGGGTAAAGGTTTTAGAGGTGGTTGTGGATAAAATGTCCCCATGATGGGAAAATATGAAGATAGGTCACAAAACTTAAAATGATTAATTATGGCAAGCATCCAGTTTTCTAAAGGTACTGACGAAAAAGTAGTTCCAGATGTAAGGTTGACCAGATCCCGCAGTGGTGACCAAGGTACAGCAACCTTTACCTTTGTCAACCCCGATATTCTCCAAGAAGGCAATACTGACGGAATCACTGGAATGTATATGATTGACGAGGAGGGCGAAATTGTTACCCGCGAGGTAAGAGGGAAATTTGTTAATGGTAAACCAGAAGCTGTGGAAGCGGTGTATTTAATCAAAACTTCTCAGGAGTGGGATCGCTTTATGCGTTTTATGAATCGCTACGCTGAAGAAAATGGTTTGGGTTTGAGTAAATCTGAGTAACTACTTCATACCTGGAATCATGGAAATACAACCACACCATGACATGACAGCAATTACTGCTAACTGTGCAGTGATTACTGTTAGTGATACCCGTAACATCCAAACAGATCGCAGTGGTCAACTAATTCAACAATTATTGTTGACTGCTAACCATATTATTGCTGATTATCTCATCATCCCTGATGATCCTGCACTAATTCAATCCCATCTCAATTACCTCAGTAATAAAACGGAGATTAATGTTGTGATTTACAATGGCGGTACGGGTGTTGCTCCTAGGGATACCACCTACGATGCGATCGCCAGTCTGTTAGAAAAGACCTTACCGGGGTTTGGTGAGCTGTTTCGCTGGTTAAGTTATCAAGAAATTGGTTCCCGGGCGATCGCTTCTCGTGCTGTAGCTGGTACATACAAAAATAAACTAATTTTTTCCCTACCTGGATCTAGTAATGCAGTGCGTTTAGGGATGGAGGCGCTGATACTGCCTGAAATTGCTCATCTTGTCAAGCAGATGGAACAATAGCCGCCCGGGTGCTTCAGGTACAGTTACCAAAACAATAAATCTGTTGTGTCTGGAGACGGTCTTGAAGGGATGAGGGTTTAACATCAGAACTAATAAGCTGGCGATCTAACTTTACCTGTAAGTTACTCAAAGGGTCACTACCAGACGAGACTAGAAATTCCAACTTATGGATGTATGGCAACTCAACTAGGCGGTCCAATATCTGACCCATGGCTTGTAAGTAAGGATGACCTTTTTGCTGATACCAGTTTACATCGGCTACATTTGGCTGGTCAAAGCCCAAGTGTGCAATCAATGATGCTTGATCAAATAAAGCAATTCCCAGGGGTCTAGCTTCTTCCTGTAACAGAAGATGATTAGTTCTGGCTAGGTATCGCAATTTTTCCAACCTTTCATAGCGTTGGGTAATAGATTCTGGTTCATCTCCCCAGTGCAGTGCAACAGTCACCAAATAAGTTTGTAACAGCATGTGTCCTAACTTTTTGGCTTTAGTGGCTAAATAATAGGAGTTAAAATCGTTGGATTCGATGAGCAAAGGAACACGGTCTACCACTTCCAACCCGTAACCTTTAACTCCAGCAATTTTACGGGGGTTATTAGTAATCAGACGAATTTTCTTAATTCCCAAATCCATTAAAATTTGCGCTCCCATACCATAATCACGCAAATCCGCTGGAAATCCCAATCTTTCGTTAGCTTCCACCGTATCTAGTCCCATATCCTGCAAGGAATAGGCTTTCAGTTTATTAATTAAACCTATACCTCTTCCCTCTTGACGCAAATAAACAACCACCCCCTGACCAGCATTTTCAATCATTTTTAATGCTGCTTGTAATTGCATCCTACAATCACATCGTAGGGAACCCAGAGCATCCCCAGTCAAACACTCCGAGTGCATGCGTACCATAATTGGCTGCTCCCCAAATTCTGCGGGGTCTCCTTTGACAATAGCAACATGATCTGTATTATCCAAAGTATGACGATAACCGTAAATATCAAATTGCCCAAACTGACTGGGTAGTTTAGTCACTATTTCCCTATAGATGAGGCGATCATTTTGTAGTCGGTAACTAATTAAATCCGCAATGCTAATAATTTTCAGGTGATGTAGGGTGGCATATTCCATCAACTGTTGTAATCTAGCCATAGACCCGTCAGGATTTTGAATTTCACAAATCACACCAGCGGGATATAATCCGGACAGTCTTGCTAAGTCTACAGCAGCTTCTGTATGACCTGCCCGTTTTAACACACCCCCTGCTTTAGCCCGGATAGGGAAAATATGACCCGGACGGCGCAAATCCAGGGGTTGGGTGGCTGGGTTGAGGGCCACTTGAATTGTACGTGCCCTATCTTCTGCAGAAATACCTGTGGTCACTCCCAAATGGGGACCAGCATCAATACTTACGGTAAAGGCAGTTTGGTTAGTATCTGTGATATTGCTAACCATTAATGGTAGATCTAACTCATCCAAGCGATCGCCTGTCATGGCTAGGCAAATCAACCCTCTTGCTTCTACCGCCATAAAATTAATCATATCCGGGGTAGCGAATTGAGCAGCACAGATTAAATCGCCTTCATTTTCCCGGTTTTCATCATCTACCACCACAATGGCACGACCAGACTTGAGGTCTGCTAAAGCGGCATTAATAGGATCAAATTTAAAGGTTTGGTTATTATTGGACTGAGACACAGCAAATTTCTAGCTACCAAAGTGAATTTTGTAAGACCTTCTGATTTCTAATTGTAGCCTATTTGTGGTGACTCAGTTGCCAATAATTCTAGTTTGGGTGTTGAGAAGACTCAACCGTAATATTATTAGGTGGTATTATATGACATTACTGATATTACCCAAACTGGATGAGGATTTTACAAAATGAATAATTTTAGGCGCATACCAGTTGGAATTGTTGGCGCCTCAGGTTACGGGGGAGTGCAACTAGTTAGACTACTGATGGATCATCCACAGATAGAACTGGTATACCTAGGTGGTGAAAGCAGTGCTGGTAAAACATTTGCTGATTTATACCCTCATATAGGAAGCATACTCAATCTAAGTATTGAAGCGGTAGACACAGAACTGATTACTAGTCGCTGTGAAGTGGTATTTCTTTCCCTACCTAATGGTTTGGCTTGTGATATTGCACCAAAACTTTTAGAAAAAGGTTGTAAAGTATTAGACCTAAGTGCTGATTATCGTTTCACTGATTTGACAACTTATACAACTTGGTATGGTACACAAAGGAGCGATCGCTTGACAGCACAGAAAGCGGTGTATGGACTACCGGAACTATATAGAGACAAAATTGCCGAATCAAGTTTAGTCGGTTGTCCTGGTTGTTATCCCACCGCCAGTTTATTAGCATTAGCTCCCCTACTGAAACAGGGTTTAGTAGTTCCAGAAACAGCAATTATTGACGCTAAATCAGGAACATCCGGTGGTGGTAGACAGGGCAAAATCAATCTATTGTTAGCAGAAGCAGATAACTCCCTAGCTGCATACAACATTGCTTGTCATCGTCACACCCCAGAAATTGAGCAAATTTGTAGTGACTTAGCCAGACAGGAGGTGAGAATTCAATTTACTCCCCATTTAATTCCCATGGTTCGGGGAATTCTGGCCACTGTGTACGCCAATCTCCGAGATCCTGGTTTAGTTAGGGATGATTTAAGGACTATTTATACTGCATTTTACCGTAATTCTAGTTGGGTTAAAATCTGTGATAGTGGAGTTTATCCGCAAACTAAATGGGCTTGTGGTAGCAACACATGTTATATAGGCATAGAAGTAGATCCACGAACTAGTCGTGTAATCGTGACCTCGGCCATTGACAACCTAATTAAAGGTCAAGCAGGACAGGCAATTCAATGTATGAACATCATGATGGGATGGGACGAGAGTCTGGGACTACCCAAGCTAGGATTTTATCCTTAAAAACAACTGGTTGACAATAAAGCGAATGGACTGGCAACATTCCAATTCCATTCGCTTTATTGAGTCAAGTGCGAATTCATGCACAGGAGAGTTAAATCAAACAGATAATTTAATCAGCTGCATCCATTGCTGCTGCTACTGTTTCATCATCTTCACCCTTAGATGGTCTTTGTTGGAACCTTCTTTGCATTTTTCCTGTAGTAGTCCGTTTACGAAACTTTCTGGCATAAGCCTGGTTCCGTAGCGCCTTTTCTTTTTTGGGGTTACGGCGCTTGGCCATATTCACCTCATGAATAAACAACAAGAGCAACCACACTTAGGTCATATCCAGCTACCTATGTAATTGATACACTTTGGTGCCTAGTGTGGAAAATATTAATCTTTAAACAGTGCCCTAGTATATCGCATGTGAATGGGGTATGTCAAGCTAAATGTAAGGATTTCCTGGTCATAGCCACCTGAGCGGAGTTTCAAAATAAATAATTCAGCCATATTCGGAAACCATATTAAAATTACTGTAGTTGATTTTCGATGAATCAGTACACAGTGAACTTTTTTAAGTCGTTGATTTATTCCCCACTTAAATTGGGGCGCGTTGTCAAAACTATACTAGGCATTATTTTTCGTCACCCCATTCCAGGGACGAGTATTATTGCAACCTTGCCCGATGGTAAAATCGTCTTGATTCGTCGTAGTGATGATGGATGTTGGGCTTTACCTGGTGGTATAGTGGATTGGGGAGAAGATATTCCCAGTGTGGTCCGTCGAGAGTTGAGGGAAGAGACAGGACTAGAACTGGTAAAGATTCGACGCTTAGTGGGAGTTTATTCTTCTTGGGAGCGAGATCCTAGAATTCACTCAATTTGTGTTGTAGTAGAAGCAGAAGTAGAAGGAGAAATGAACATTCAAGATGACCTAGAAGTTCTAGAAATTCAAGCTTTTCCTCCCACGTCCCTTCCCCTAACCCCCATGTCCCATGATCACTATCAGCAGTTACAAGACTACTTGAGTGGTTTAACCACATTGGCTTAATTTAAGCCTATAATTTTTCTACTTAACCTTTTTATACTACTTAAAACTCAACCCTAGCATTGCTTAAATGGATTATGTTATATACAAACCCATTCCGTAACTCCCGGATCAAACTTCCCCAAGGACTTTTATTCTGGCATGAAATAGGTGAAGGAATCCCTATTATCCTATTACACGGAGCTTGGAATGATGGTAGTCAGTGGATACAGGTAATGAGTTTAATAGCTGATAAATTCCATTGTTTTGCACCAGACTTATTAGGTTTTGGTACATCCGCCAATCCTAGTGCACATCATTCAATTCGCTTACAAGTAGAATGTTTAAATGAGTTTGTAAGATCTTTGAAGTTAGAGCGGTTTTATTTAGTAGGGGATTCCTTGGGAGCTTGGATTGCCACCAGTTATGCTTTGAAATATCCCAATCATGTTATTGGTTTATTGTTATTACAGCCAGAGGGTGTAAAGACAGACAAGTTAGAAAAAATTTGCTCAGATATGCTGTGTTTAGCTAATACTCCTTCTTTATTATTTGCAGTATTGAGCTGGTTAAATAAGAAGTTAAACCTGATAATTAAAATACTAGGTTGCCAAAACAAAATAAATAAATACTTGGAATTACACCACAAATTCTCGGACCATCCTACAGCTTGCCAATTGTTATTCAATCGGCAATTTAGGGAAATTGACAGCGAATTAGTAAGCAATGATTTGGTCAACTTACAACTACCTTGTTTGATTTTGCAAGGTGGTCAGGATGGGAGAGAAAATCTGGAGAAGAGCAAGATTTATGCCTCTAGAATTTCACAATCTCAGTTAAAAATCATTACCCATGGAGAAAACAACTTACCCCAAACCTGTACAGGTGTAGTAGCTCAATATATCCTAGACTTTTTCAGAGTTTGAGTGGTTTCTCAAGACTTCTTCAATCCCCCACAGGATGAGATGTGGGTCTGGAATTAACCTCTTTCCTAGAGAGGGAGATAGTTGAATTAAAAGGTCTGTTAATAACGTTCCATCCCCTCCAGTAATAGCAATTTGACTGTGGGGGAATAAGGAAAACCAATGATCAATAAAATCCTGGATTCCCGCCAACAACATGTAAATAACTCCACTGAGAATTGCTGTTTTCGTATGCAGCGCAAACCGTGGTGGTAAATGGAGAATTTCCCCCGTTGTTAATAATGGCAATTGCCCAGTATTTTCTCCCAAACTGGCTAGTTGTAAACCCAGACCGGGTAAGATTGCTCCACCAACTAAACACTCATTTTCATTTACACCTGTAAAAGTTAAGGCTGTACCTGCATCAATTACTAAAGCTGGGAATCCGTACTTTTTACCCGTACCCAATAAAGCTAAAGCGCGATCAATACCCAGGGTAGGATATATTTCTTTTAGGGGGACTTGATTTAAAGTGATCACTTGTATGTTAGAGTAGGATAGCCATTTTTGAGTTTCCTGGGGAACCACGGAGGCTAAAAAAATGGGAGGAGGGCAATAAATAGCTGGGGAGTGGGAGGGAAAAGAAAATTGGGTGGTCAGGGTAATTAGGTCATCCAGGGTTTGACATTGAGGGATCTGCAAGATCACATCTTCTGGTAAATGTTTACTATCCCAGGTGAAGCATAACTTCTTCCCCAGAAATAAACCCCAGTGTAAATGGGAGTTGCCAACCGCCAATCCTAGCACAAAATCATCCCTAACTTCTGATCTGCTATTCAGTTTCACAGTTTTAAGTTTCTTAACTCAGCCATAGGTTTTTTAATAAACACTAACATGGAAACCGTGTCACAATCAAGAGTAGAGGAATTAATGCTCAAAAGAAATTAAGGAGGGGAGTTATGGTATTGCTCACTGATGCTGGACAGGAAAAACAAGCTCCTGTCAAACGTCTGACCATACAGACTGTAGAAATTGCTCAAGACACCACAGCTATCCGCTCCTTGGACTGGGATAGGGACCGTTTTGATATTGAGTTTGGGTTACAAAATGGTACAACTTATAACTCGTTTCTCATTCGCGGTGAGCAGATAGCTCTAGTTGACACCTCCCATGAAAAGTTCCGTCAGCTATATTTTGACACCCTCACTAGCTTAATCAATCCCCAGGATATAAACTATCTGATTATCAGCCATACAGAACCAGATCACAGCGGATTGGTTAAGGATCTATTGCAAAAAGCTCCTGATATTACCGTGGTTGGCTCTAAAGTAGCAATTCAATTTTTAGAAGATTTGGTACATCAACCATTTAAACGTCGAATTGTTAAAAATGGCGATCGCTTGTCTCTGGGAAATGGTCATGAATTGGAATTTGTCATAGCTCCTAATTTACACTGGCCTGATACCATTTTTAGTTTCGATCACCATACAGAAACCCTATATACCTGTGATGCTTTTGGCATGCACTACTGTTCAGAAAGCACATTCGATGACGATTTAGCCACCATTGAAGAAGACTTCAAATACTACTATGACTGTCTCATGGGACCCAACTCCCGCTCTGTGTTATCTGCTATAAAGCGGATGGCAGAATTGAAACATATCAAAATGATTGCTACCGGTCACGGGCCTCTGTTGTACCACAACGTGGAGGAATTAACGGGACGTTATCGCACCTGGAGTCAAAGTCAAACCAAAGCGGAAAGCGTAGTAGGTATATTCTATGTTTCTGAGTACGGTTATAGCGATCGCCTGGCCCAATCCATTGCTAACGGGGTAGTCAAGACGGGTGTAGGGGTAGAGATGGTCGATATGGGTGGAGCAGTGGACCTACAGGAGTTACGGGAATTAGTGGGACGCTGTAAGGGATTAGTTATAGGAATGTCCCCAGTTTCTAGTAGTCTCAGCGTGCAAGCTGCATTGGGTACCGTTTTAGGGTCAGCTAGTGAAAAACAAGCCATTGGTATTTTTGAAACTGGTGGTGGAGATGATGAACCCACCTACCCACTGTTAAATAAATTCCGAGCTGCGGGTTTAATGATTGGTTTCCCCGTGATTGAGATACGAGAAACACCAACAGAAAACACATACAAAAAATGCGAGGAAGCTGGGACTGACCTAGGACAGTTAGTTACCAAAGAGAAAAGCATCAAAACGATGAAATCCTTGGGTGCTGATTTAGATAAAGCCCTGGGGAGGATTAGTGGTGGTTTATATATCATCACCGCCAAAAAAGGTGGGGTTTCCAGTGCTATGTTGGCCTCCTGGGTAAGTCAGGCCAGTTTTAAACCCCTAGGTTTTTCCATTGCGGTAGCTAAAGATCGGGCCATAGAATCTCTGATGCAAGTAGGAGATCGGTTTGTCCTCAATGTTTTAGAAGAAGGTAACTATCAAACATTGATGAAGCACTTTTTAAAGCGATTTGCTCCAGGTGCGGATCGGTTTGAAGGTGTAAAAACCCAACTAGCAGAAAATGGTGCTCCGATTTTAAGTGATGCTTTAGCTTATATGGAATGTGAAGTGGTGAGTCGGATGGACTGTGGTGATCATTGGGCGGTATATAGCACCGTCTATGCGGGAAGAGTGTCTAAACCAAACTCACTCACAGCAGTTCACCATCGTAAAGTTGGTAATCACTACTAATCCCTAATTCGCCAATTTTGGGGGCGTTAACCAGGCGCACCCCATACACTTTAAATCACACTTGAAGTCTTGGAGATACTATGTTAATTAATAAACCCCGTGATGTACAGATAATACCTATTGGTACAAATACAGTCGTATTACGCTCTCGCAGTTGGACAAGATTGCGGTTTGAAATTGAATATGCTTTAGCCAAGGGGACAACGGCTAATTCCTTTATCATTCAGAGTGATAAAATTGCCATAATTGACCCCCCGGGGGAAACTTTTACAAGGATTTACTTAGACGCATTACAAGATAGAATTAACCCAAAATCTATTGACTATATAATTCTAGGTCACGTCAATCCTAATCGATCTGCAACCTTAAAAGCGTTAAGAGAAATTGCTCCTCAAATCACTTTTGTCTGCTCTAACCCAGGAGCGAAAAACCTCAAAGCAGCATTGGAAAATGATGATTTACCCATTTTGATCATGCGGGGTGATGAAACCCTAGATTTAGGAAAGGGTCATCATCTCCAGTTTATTCCCACTCCCAACCCCCGTTACCCAGACCAACTGTGTACCTATGACCCCCAAACGGAAATTCTCTTTTCTGATAAGTTGTTTGGATCTCATTTGTGTGGTGATCAGGTTTTTGACGAGGGTTGGGAAGTTTTTACCGAAGATCGTCGTTACTATTTCGACTGTCTCATGGCACCCCACCCAAGACAAGTAGAAACTGCTTTGGATAAATTCGCAAATTTACAAATTCGACTATATGCTACCGGTCACGGACCATTAGTAAGATATGGGCTGCAGGAGCTAACGCACTCTTATCGAGAATGGATTAAACAACAAACTAATTCAGAACTTAGTGTAGCATTGATCTATGCTTCCGCCTATGGTAACACCGCTACCCTATCCCAAGCGATCGCCCATGGTATTACAAAATCGGGTGTTAGGGTGGAGTCGATTAATTGCGAGTTCGCAGACCCAGAAGAAATTAAAAGTGCGATCGAAAAATGTGCGGGTTTTGTTATTGGTTCCCCCACTTTAGGTGGTCATGCACCTACACCAGTACAAACTGCTTTGGGAATTGTTTTGTCTACTGCAACCAATAATAAGTTAGCAGGGGTGTTTGGTTCCTTTGGTTGGAGTGGAGAAGCGGTAGATCTACTGGAAGGTAAACTGAAAGATGCTGGTTTTAGATTTGGGTTTGAACCTATTCGTGTCAAGTTTAAACCCAATGATGTCACACTCCAAAACTGTGAGGAAGCAGGTACAGATTTTGCCCAAGCGTTAAAACGAGTTACTAAAAAATCATTAGTAGCAAAACAACCTGCAACTAACGTAGAACAAGCTGTGGGTCGCATCGTCGGTTCTTTATGTGTGGTCACAGCAATTCAGGGAGAAATCAAAACGGGAATGTTAGCATCCTGGGTAACACAAGCCAGTTTTAATCCTCCCGGATTGACTATTGCAGTGGCTAAGGACCGGGCCATGGAAAACCTGACCCATACAAGTAATCCATTTATTGTTAATATTCTAGCTGAAGGACGGGAAATACGTAAACATTTTATGAAGGTTTACGAACCCGGACAGGACAGATTTAAGGGTTTAGACATCACTGAGGGGAATGGGGGTGTAATTTTAAATGGTGCCTTGGCTTACTTGGAATGTACTGTACAAAGTCGCATGGAAGTGGGAGATCACTGGTTAGTTTATGCGACGGTGAATAACGGTAAGGTTCTCAATCAAGATGGTATAACTGCTGTCCACCATCGCAAGTCCGCAAGTGTTTATTGATCTCAAGATCCTGTAACCAACACAGGGGAATTAATGGGACGAGAAACGGACAAATTTTCCTGCTTTTTAAAAAATGTCAGTCCATTTTCCCCCTTGTCTATAAAAATTATGTCCCCAGCAACAAAGCTGTTTTCTAATATCTTGGTCGCTAGGGGATTTTCTATCTCCCGCTGAATTGACCTCTTCAACGGACGGGCACCATATACTGGGTCATACCCGATTTCTACTAAATAATCACACGCATCTGAGGATATATCTAAACATATCTTCTGTTCTTTTAATAATTTTTCCACTCTTTGTAATTGAATACGAATAATCTGACGCATCTCAGAACGATTTAAGGTATGGAACAAAATTAAATCATCAATCCGATTAATAAATTCAGGACGAAAATGCGATCGCAAACTATCCATTACCCTGTTCCGCATCAATTCGTGCTTATCCCCATCTCCGGAAATATCAATGATATATTCACTACCAATATTACTAGTCATCACTATAACAGTGTTCCGAAAATCCACCACTCTACCCTGACTATCAGTAATTCTTCCGTCGTCTAAGACCTGGAGTAAGATATTAAATACATCGCCATGGGCTTTTTCCACCTCATCCAACAAAACTACAGAATAGGGGTGACGACGAATAGTTTCTGAGAGCTGACCACCCTCTTCATAACCAACATATCCTGGGGGAGCGCCCACCAAACGGGAGACAGAATGCTTTTCCATATATTCGGACATATCCAACCTAACTAAAGCATCCTCGGAATCAAACAGAAATTGAGCCAGGGCACGAGCAAGTTCGGTTTTCCCCACTCCGGTTGGGCCCATAAACAAAAAGGAACCTATGGGACGGGATGGGTCTTTCATACCTGCGCGGGCACGACGAATAGCAGCTGATACTGCGAGTACAGCTTCTTCTTGACCAATCACCCTTTCATGGAGGTGGTATTCCAATTTGAGTAATTTCTGACGTTCTGATTCCAACAGACGATTAACTGGGATACCGGTCCATTTAGCCACTATTTCTGCAATATCCGCTTCCGTCACCTGTTCCCTCAATAGAGTAGAACCCTGATGTTGAATTTCTAATAACTGGGTTTCTTTGATTTCTCGTTCCCTTTGCACCCCTTCCAATTTACCATATTTTAATTGAGCGGCTTTATTTAAGTCATAATCTCTTTCCGCTTGCTCAATTTGTACCCTTAAAGTGTCCTCCTCTTTCTTTAAAGTGCTAATTGCCTCCAATAGTTGTTTTTCTCCTTGCCATTGTTCATTTAATTTTTGTTGTTTAGCGGTTAAATTAGAAATTTCCTGTTCAATTCTGTTTAGGCGTTCTCTGGTGGGAGCAGTAGCTTTTTCTTCTCCCGACAAGGACAATTTTTCCATTTCCAGCTGCATTAAACGTCTGTCAATGGTTTCCAGTTCCGTAGGTTTGGAAGTGATTTCCATTTTTAACTTGGCTGCTGCTTCATCAACTAAATCAATGGCCTTATCAGGTAAAAACCGATCTGCAATATAACGAGCTGATAAAGTTGCTGCAGCAACCAAAGCGGAATCGGCAATTTTCACATTATGGTGGACTTCATACCGTTCTTTAAGACCTCGCAAAATAGAAATAGTATTTTCTACCGTAGGTTGATCCACAAAAACCTGTTGAAAACGTCTTTCTAAAGCAGCATCTTTTTCTATATACTTACGATATTCATCCAAGGTAGTCGCGCCAATACATCTAAGTTCACCGCGAGCTAACATAGGTTTGAGGAGATTACTAGCATCCATAGCTCCCTGTTGATTGGAACCAGCTCCCACCACCGTATGTAACTCATCAATAAACAAAACCACCTGACCATTAGATTCAGTAACCTCTCGGAGGACATTTTTTAATCTGTCTTCAAATTCGCCCCTGTATTTAGCACCAGCAATTAAACTCCCAATATCCAGGGTAATCAACTGACGATTTTTCAGAGATTCGGGAACATCCCCATTAATCATTCTTTGGGCCAGAGCTTCAGCGATCGCAGTTTTACCCACCCCTGGTTCACCAATAAGAACTGGATTATTTTTACTACGTCTAGATAGAACTTGAATTACCCGTCTAATTTCATCATCACGACCAATAACAGGATCCAACTTTCCAGCTTTTGCTTGTTCAGTTAAATCTCGCCCAAAACGTTTTAGAGCTGGTTCATAAGCATCCCCAGACTCATTGTCTCCTGATTTTCCGGAAACCTTTTGAGTCACACGGACAGTTTTGACAGCAGCTTCTAACTTAGAAATATCAATATTTAAACCTTTAAAGATCCGTCTACCGACCCGTTCATCTTCCCCAAGGGCCAATAAAATGTGACCTTCAGAGATTTCCCCATCCTTAATTCTCCCCCGAATTTCCTCTGCTCGGTCCAGGAGTAGATCTAAACTACGCCCTAGATAGAGTTGATCCGTCTTTCCCACCTTGGGTTGGCGTTTAGTGTAGGTTTCCAATTGTTCTTGTAATCTAATCGGATCAATTTCAGCACGAGTGAGAATACCTGAAGTGACCGCACTAGAGGTTTCTAAGATGGCTAAAATTAGATGTTCTACTTCTAATTGTTGTTGTTGATAAGCACGGACTATATCTTGAGACTTAATTACAGCATCCCATGCTGTGTCAGTAAATTTATTTGGATCTGTAGGCTGCATTTTTACGACTTGCAATTTAAGACTTTGAATTTAGGACCTGGCCATCTGAATCAACTCCACTTTATACCCATCTGGGTCTTCCACAAAGGCTATAACCGTTGAACCATGCTTCATGGGACCTGGTTGACGCACAACCTTACCACCACGGGTTCCAATGGCTTCACAGGTGGAGTAAATGTCATCAACTCCTAAAGCAATATGACCATATCCAGTACCCAATTCATATTTTTCCACTCCCCAATTATAAGTTAATTCTATAACAGCATTGTCACTTTCATCTCCATATCCCACAAAAGCTAGGGTGAATTCTCCCGTGGGATAGTCCTTGCGACGCAATAATTTCATTCCCAGGATATCACAGTAGAATTCCAAAGATTTGTCTAAATTTCCCACCCGGAGCATAGTGTGTAACAATCTCATAATTGACCTCTTAAATCTGGATTTGTAATGTAAAACAAGTAACAGGATAGCGGATTTGGTAAACTTAGGAGCAACTGCTGCACAATTACCGAAAATATTCCTTAATCTCAACCCATTTTGCCCGATCACCCCATAAACTAATCTGTAAACCAAGGATAATACAGACTGAGGAAAAGGAATGACCAATTATTTGGATACTGCTATCAATGCTATTGTAGCTCGGGAAATTCTCGATTCCCGAGGAAGACCCACCCTAGAAGCAGAATTACATCTAGCTGGGGGTGCGGTGGGATTGGCCCAAGTTCCTAGCGGTGCTTCCACGGGTACTTTTGAAGCTCATGAACTGCGAGATGGGGATAAGAGTCGTTATGGTGGTAAGGGAGTCCTCAAGGCTGTGAAAAATGCCAATGAAATATTGGCTCCCAAGTTATTGGGGTTGGATGTTCTTAACCAAGAACTTTTAGATAGAACCATGATTGGCATAGATGGATCCCCTAACAAGGCTAATTTGGGGGCCAATGCCATTTTAGGAATTTCCCTAGCAGCAGCAAAAGCAGGTGCAGCAGCTTTGGATATTCCTCTCTATCGTTATTTGGGTGGACCTTTAGCCAATTTATTGCCAGTTCCCCTCATGAATGTGATCAATGGGGGCGCCCATGCAGCTAATAATGTGGACTTTCAAGAATTTATGATTGTTCCTGTGGGAGCTCCTTCATTTAGTGAAGCTTTGCGCTGGGGTGCGGAAGTATTTGCCACCCTCAGTCGGGTTCTGGATGACCAAGGTCTATTAACTGGTGTGGGTGATGAGGGCGGTTTCGCGCCTAATTTAGAGTCCAATCAACAAGCTTTGGAGTTGTTGGTTGCTGCGATCGCAAAAGCTGGTTATAAACCCGGTGAGCAGGTCGCTTTGGCTTTGGATGTAGCCGCTAGTGAGTTTTACAAAGATGGTCAATATGTTTATGATGGTGAGTCCCATACTCCAGTAGAGTTTATTGATTATTTAGCACAGTTGGTTGGTCAGTATCCTATCATTTCTATTGAAGACGGTTTACACGAAGAAGACTGGCATAATTGGCAATTACTAACCCAGAAGGTCGGTTCCCAGGTGCAGTTGGTGGGTGATGACTTATTTGTAACTAATGCCAACCGCTTACAAAAAGGTATTGAACAAAAGGCTAGTAACTCGATTTTGATTAAGTTAAATCAAATCGGTTCCCTGACGGAAACTTTGGAAACTATTGATTTGGCCACCCGTAATGGTTTTCGTTCTGTGATCAGTCACCGCTCCGGTGAAACTGAAGATACCACTATTGCCGATCTAGCTGTTGCTACCCGTGCAGGACAAATTAAAACTGGTTCTCTCTGTCGTAGTGAACGAGTAGCTAAGTACAATCGTTTGTTGCGAATTGAGTATGAATTGGGCGATCGCGCTATTTATGCTGGCACAGTTGGTTTAGGTCCGAAATAGGGTAGTCCTTGGAGGAGAAGTCAACCTTGTAAAATTTGACTATGGGCACTGGCGATCGCTTGTCTAACTTGCTCAAAACCAGTGCCACCATAACTGTTACGCGCAGCTACTACCTGACGTGGGGAAATAGCTTCATAGATGTCACTGTCAAAGGATGGGTGTACTTGTTGCCATTCTTCCAAGGTTAAATCTTTCAACAGTTTACCAGCATAAATACTAGTTTTAACCACTTTACCAACTATGTTATAAGCTTCTCGAAAGGGTACTCCTCTAGCTGCTAAGTAGTCTGCAACATCAGTAGCATTAGCAAAGTCCTCTGTCACTGCTGCAGCTAAACGCTCTTGGCGAAACTCCATACCTTCTCTTAATAAAATCGTCATTGCCTGCAAGCAAGACTTAACAGTGTTTACACTATCAAATATAGCTTCCTTGTCTTCTTGTAAGTCTTTGTTATAGGCTAGGGGTAGTCCTTTCATAATTACTAACATGGACTGAAGATGACCAAAGACCCTACCTGTTTTACCTCTAACTAACTCAGGAACATCTGGGTTTTTCTTTTGTGGCATAATGCTGGAACCGGTGGCACAGCTATCCTTCAGGTGGATAAAACGGAATTCTTCACAGGCCCATAGAATTACCTCTTCTGACAAGCGACTGAGGTGCACCATAATTGTACTAGCAGCAGCAAGAAACTCTATGGCAAAATCTCGATCACTTACCCCGTCCAAACTGTTAGCATAAATACTGTCAAAATTCAATAGCTGTGCGGTGTATTTCCTGTCAATAGGAAAGGTAGTACCTGCTAGGGCACCACTACCTAGAGGGCAAATGTTTACCCGCTTATACACATCCCCTAATCTTTCCCAATCTCTTTGTGCCATTTGAAAATAGGCTAGGAGATGATGGGCCAAACTTAGGGGTTGGGCCCTTTGCAGGTGGGTGTATCCGGGGATGAGAGTTTCAATATTTTTTTCAGCCAGATCTAGTAATACGTGCTGGAACTCCCTTAGATGTTGACGGATTTGTTGGATTTGCTCTCTTAGGTAGAGTCTCGTGTCAGTTCCTACTTGGTCATTACGAGAACGAGCAGTGTGTAGTTTTTTTCCTACATCACCCACAATTTCCGTAAGTCGTTTTTCTACCGCAAAATGTACATCCTCCGCATCAATACCGGGTTGAAATTTTCCCTGTCGATATTCTTGACGTACCTGCTCTAAACCGGTAACTAATTGCTCTGCTTCCTCTGGACTAATGATTTGACTGTGACCCAACATTTTCGCATGGGCTTGGGAACCAGTAATATCATATTCCAATAGTTCAATGTCAAAAGTAATACTAGCATTAAAACGGGCGATCGCCGGGTGTAGGGCGGATTCAAACCTTTGGCTCCAAGTTTGTTTTGCGGTCATAAAATCAATTTTAGAAAATCTATTGTTTAGTTGTATTATAGGTTTTATGTTGATTTCTCCACCAGTTTCTGGGACGTACGTAGAATTTGACCTGCCAAAACTGCTGCGCCAAATCCATTATCAATATTGACCACTCCCACGCCAGCAGCACAAGAGTTGAGCATGGTGAGCAGGGGAGCCAAACCGGCAAAATTTGCCCCGTAACCAATACTGGTGGGCACGGCAATTATGGGACAATCTGCTAAACCAGCTACCACACTGGGTAGGGCACCTTCCATACCCGCTACAACAATCAGGACAGATGCTGAATTGAGCAAATGAAGATTATTTAGTAAGCGGTGAATTCCTGCTACACCCACATCCCAGAGACGCTGCACTCTAAAACCATATAGCTCAGCAGTTATAGCAGCTTCTTCAGCTACGGGTAAGTCCGCAGTACCAGCGGAAAGGATTCCTATTTCTCCAGGAAATCGCGGTGGGGTTTCATCGGGAGAAAGGGCACAAATTCTTGCTAGGTCGTAGTATTTTAATCCCCTTACTTTTTTTTGTAGTATGGAATATATCTCAGGAGCAATTCGGGTAGCCATGACTACGGAAGCGCGTGGACGCATAATTTCCATGATTTGGGCAATTTGGTCAGGGGTTTTACCAGGTCCCCAAATCACTTCTGGAAACCCCGTTCTTAAATGACGATGGTGGTCAATTTTGGCAAATTCACCTACAGATTCGTATGCTAGATTTTTGAGAGATTCTAGGGCTAGATCGGGACTAATTTTACCATTAGCTACAGCTTGTAATAGGGATTGCAAATTTTCTGGCTGAGTCATTAATCTATTCCCTAATTTTAATTTCATGAATATTCCAGAATGGACCACCGAGTGCAGAATATTTAATTCCCGTAAACCGATTGCGCACTGCTACCAAGGAGGTGGAATTTATTAGATAAATAAATGGTAAATACTCCTGGGTTAATTTTTGACTCTGGGCGTAAATTTCTTTCACCTTGGTTTCATCAAATTCCTGGGCCCCTTGAATATATAGTTCATGAATTTTCTTTTCCCAGGGTGCTACTTGCCATCCTTCTATGGGTTTTTGTCCTGGTTGTGGTTTTTGATTAAACATGTGTAACCCTCCTTCAGGAGACCAAACGTTAGCACCATCATTTGGTTCTAAACCACCCGTTAAACCTAATAGGGATGCTTCCCAATCTAGGGTGTTAGATAGTTTGTCTAAAAATGTACTCCACGCTAACGGGGTAAAATCAACTTGAATGCCAATTTTACTCAGATCCTGTTTGATTTGGGCACCCATTGCTTCCCGGATTTTATTACCAGCATTGGTGAGCAAACTAAATCTTACCTTGTTTCCTTGACTATCTTCTAATTGGTTTTGACTGTTGTATTTAAATCCAGCTTCTATCAGTAATTCTTTGGCTTTTTCGGGATTGTAATTATAGACTCTTAATCCCTTTTCCGGTGGAAGATAGTAAGGACTTTGCACGGAAATCGGAGAATTTTGGGTTTGACCTAGACCACGGTAAATATTATTAATCATGGTTTCTCTGTCTACTGCATAGGCGATCGCTTGACGAAATTTTACTTGATTAAACCACTGGGATTTAATCGGATCCACTAAGGGTTTATTATTTCTCTTGGCCTGGTTTAAATTAAAGGAAATAAAACTAGTACCAGTGGAGGGTCCGCCGTTATAGATCTGGAAATTTCCTTGTTTTTCCTGGACCTTTAACAATGAGAAATAATCAGGTGTGACTGATATGGCATCCAGTCCAGCGGATCTAAATTGTAGCAGAGCTGTGTCCGTTGATTCCACAATTTGCCAAATAATCCTTTCAATGTAAGGTTGGGGTTGACCCTGGGAATCTTTACGCCAATAGTAGGGATTACGACGAAAAATGATTCTTTGACTGGTGTCGTAACGTTCTAGTTGATAGGGACCGTTAACGATGATTTTTTCCGGAGGAGTGTCCACACCCCAAATGCTCAGGAATTTAGGTTTACCATCTTGGTCTTTTTTCACCACTGATTCTTGTAAGATGTGTGCTGGTAATATGGCAGCACCTACGCTTTGTAGGAAGGGTCTAAAGGGTTCGGGAACGGTAAATTCTACTCTCCTGTTGTCTATTTTTGTTACCTTAGGTAGTTTTCTTTCTTTGCCAATTCTCAAAATATCTCTTATATCTGTGGGTATTTGTTTATTTAGGTAAATTTCATTATAAGTGAATACAACATCATCCACGGTGAGGGGTTGACCATCAGACCATTTTAAGTTGTCACGCATGGTGAAGGTAATTTTTAGTTTATCCTCGGAAAGTTCCCAGGATTGGGCTAAATTTGGTTCTATCTCACCCGTCAGGGGATTTTGGCTAACTAATCCTTCGTAGGTATAACCAAATATATTGGGAGACTCAGAACTTAAAGCGTAGTTAAAAGTTTTTGGATCACTGAGAATACTGGTTACTAATTGGGGCACGTCCCTAACATTAGGGTTTTTAAAGTTACTAGGATTGCAACCGGTCAGTGGTGTGGCTATAAAGCAAACTATAATGATAAATAATAAGTTTTGTTTTGCTGATTTCAGATACTTGTGAATTAAGGACATACGATAACATACTATTAAATACTAGGGGTTTGCCACCAACAAAACGACCGCATAAGCACAAATACCTTCCTCCCTACCAGTGGGACCCAATTTTTCATTGGTTGTGGCTTTTACCCCAACCTGATGGGGTTGTATTGCTAAAGTAGATGCTAACTGCTCACGCATTTGATAAATATAGGATTTTAACTTGGGACGTTCAGCTACCACTACAGAATCCACATTTCCCACTTCCCAACCTTGATTGAGAATGAGACCATGAACCTGTTTTAATAATACCAAACTGTTGGCCCCTTTCCACTGAGGATCACTAGGGGGAAAATAATGACCAATATCCCCCAAAGACAGGGCACCCAACATAGCATCCATAATTGCATGGGTTAACACATCAGCATCACTATGTCCTAACAAACCCAATTCATGGGGTATATGCACACCACCAAGAATTAATGGGCGATCGCTCACCAATTTGTGAATATCATAGCCGTTACCAATTCTGATATTTGTAGTCATTGTCTGTTGATTTATTGGGTGTTTAGTAAATTAATCCTCTTTCTCCCTTGGGGTGGGATCTAGAGAATCAGAGCATTCCCGTTGCCATTTTTCCAGCAGATCAGGACGACGGGAAGCAGTACGTTTAATTTGTTGTTGAAAGCGCCAGCGAGAAATTTCCGCGTGATTACCACTAAGCAAAACATCGGGAACCTTCCAACCCCGAAACTCAGCGGGACGGGTATATTGGGGAAAATCCAATAAACCCGCTTCAAAACTTTCAGCCTTGAGAGATTCTACCTTACCCACAGTACCCGGTAGAAGACGAACCACACCATTCAATAGGGCCATTGCGGGGATTTCCCCACCCGTGAGAATAAAATCACCCAAAGACACCTCACGGGTAACTAAATTGAGAACACGCTCATCAACGCCTTCATAGTGTCCACAAATGACAACTAACTGATCATAGCTGGTAGCCAATTCTCCCAAAAGGGATTGATTAATGGTTTGGCCCTGGGGACTCATAAGAATTATATCCCGACGAGGTAAAACTGGTAGGGACTCAACCGCAGTAAAAATCGGCTCAGGTTTAAGCAACATGCCCACACCCCCACCGTAGGGTTCATCATCTACTTTACGATGTTTATCCTTGGTAAAATCCCTGGGATTAACCAAATAAACCTGAGCAATACCCCTATTTAGAGCCTTCCCTAAAAGACCAGAACTGAGAATGGAACTGAAACAGTCCGGAAAAAGTGTAACTATATCAAAACGCACAGTATCAAAACGCACAATGTTCCAGATCAGAAGCAGGTAAAATGACCGTGCAAATAAGTCTGGTCATATATCCCTATCAAGTAATCTTTTGACAGCAAGGTTATTAATTCCCCGCATGTTTTAGATTATCATAAGGGTTGACTAAAAAGTAAGAGAACTATATTTATCATCTAGTTTATGTTTGGATCTATGTTTAAATAATTATCACGACTGAATTTATAGCCGTAGCCACCCGGGGGGAGGCGAGCTTGAATCTCTAAGGGGTCCACCTAAAGTGAAAATGCCCTAAAACATTCTAGGACAATCCAGACCAACCCAAAAGCGATCGCAAACCTGAAAACACCGTAAAATCTATTTTATTTCAGACAAACAAATAGAAAGGTGAACGGTGATGGTGATGAGGAAAAGTAACGAACATGACAGAAAATAGGCTTCGTGTGCGTTTAAGGAAAAATTAGGGGGTTCGCTCCCAAAAGTTCATTAATGTCCTCTCAAAAAAGCAAAGGTCGGAAATCAACAGGGTAAGAAACCTGATTAAATGAATTCACTTGCCATTCGTCACCAACCAACCGTTTAAGGCGAAGGCCACTGAAGTTGTCGAACCAAGAAACACAATGCAGCAATTAAAAGCTAAAACGCTGGAAATGAGGACACCCCAAGCAACTAAAACTGCCGTTCTAGTGATCGGAGGCGCAGAGGACAAAGTTCACGGACGTGAAATTCTGAGGACTTTTGTTGCTCGTGCTGGCGCTAGCAAGGCTTATATTACAATTGTTCCATCTGCTTCAAGAGAACCGGCCATTATCGGTGGTCGTTACATTCGCTTGTTTGAAGAAATGGGTGCCCAGAAAGTGGAAATTTTGGACATTCGTGAGCGTGAACAATGTGAAAACCCTCAAATTAAAGCATCTCTAGAAAACTGTACTGGGGTATTTTTAACCGGGGGTGACCAATTGCGACTCTGTGGAGTCCTCGCGGATACACCAGCCATGGACTTAATCCGGCAACGTGTAAGAGCAGGACAATTAACTCTAGCAGGAACAAGTGCAGGAGCAGCCGTTATGGGACACCACATGATTGCTGGTGGTGGAAGCGGGGAAACGCCTAATCGTTCTTTGGTAGATATGGCAACAGGTTTGGGATTTATTCCTGAAGTGATTGTCGATCAGCACTTTCATAATCGAAACCGTATGGGAAGATTGATTAGTGCTATTGCGGCCCATCCGGACCGTCTTGGTATTGGTATTGATGAGGATACTTGTGCCGTGTTTGAAAGGGATGGGTGGTTGCAAGTGGTGGGCAAGGGTAGTGTGACCATTGTGGATCCTACTGAACTGACTCATACCAATGAGCCTCATGTTAGTGCAAATGAACCCTTGAACGTCCATAATTTACGCTTACACATTCTTAGTTATGGAGATCGGTTTCACCTCTACCAACGTACTGTTTTACCAGCAGTACATCGTCTCCCTAGTTATGGTGACAATGTGTCTTAACCCGCCAGCTATGATTTATCACCAAAAGCTCAGCCTATTCCTAAGTAAAGGGAAAAAACCGTTCACCCTGAACAGTTTACCGGTTAACTTGAGTAAGAAACTAAAATTTTGGTTCCGAATCTCCATCTACCTACACCCATGAGAATCCTCAAGATCCAGACCTTACGCGGACCAAATTATTGGAGCATTCGACGCCATAAACTAATCGTCATGCGCCTAGATTTGGAGAACTTAGCAGAAACGCCATCCAATCAGATTTCAGGCTTTTATGAAGGATTGGTGGAAGCCCTACCCAGCCTGGAAGGTCATTATTGCTCGCCAGGCTGTAGAGGTGGTTTTTTGATGCGTGTACGAGAAGGGACCATGATGGGTCATATCGTAGAACACGTAGCCCTAGAACTCCAGGAATTGGCTGGAATGCAAGTAGGCTTTGGCCGTACTCGTGAAACCGCCACCCCTGGGATTTATCAAGTTGTGATTGAATATCTCAATGAAGAAGCTGGACGCTATGCATCTCGGGCAGCAGTCAGAATATGTCAAAGTATTGTTGACAGAGGTCGCTATCCTAAAGCAGAATTGGAACAAGATATTCAAGATCTAAAAGACTGTTGGCGAGATGCTTCCCTAGGTCCTTCAACAGAGGCCATAGTTAAGGAAGCCCAAAGGCGAGGTATTCCCTGGATGCCATTGTCTGCCAGGTTTTTGATCCAGGTGGGCTATGGTGTCCATCAAAAGCGGATGCAAGCCACCATGACTGACAACACTGGCATTCTTGGGGTGGAACTGGCTTGTGACAAGGAAGCTACTAAACGCATTTTGGCTAATAGCGGAGTCCCCGTACCCAAGGGCACCGTAATCAATTTTCTGGACGATTTGGAAGAGGCCATTGACTATGTTGGCGGTTATCCCATCGTCATTAAACCCCTTGATGGTAATCATGGTCGTGGGATTACCATTGATATTAGAAATTGGGATGATGCTGAAGCTGCATATCACTCCGCTAGGCAAGTTTCTCGCTCAATTATCGTAGAACGTTATTATGTGGGGCGTGACCATCGGGTTCTAGTCGTAGATGGTAAAGTTGTAGCTGTGGCTGAACGTGTCCCCGCTCACGTGGTTGGTGATGGCAAATTAACTATTGCTGAATTAGTGGAAGAAACTAATAACGATCCTAATCGCGGCGAAGGACATGACAATGTGCTAACTAAAATTGAACTCGACCGCACTAGCTATCAATTATTAGAAAGGCAAGGTTATACCATTAATACTGTCCTTGGTAAAGGACAGATTTGTTATTTACGAGCTACAGCAAATTTGAGTACAGGTGGCATTGCTGTGGACCGTACGGATGAAATTCATCCAGAAAATATCTGGTTAGCCCAAAGGGTAGTAAAAATTATCGGTTTGGATATCGCTGGTTTGGATGTGGTAACCACGGATATTAGTCGCCCTTTGAGAGAAATGGATGGTGTAATTGTTGAAGTTAATGCCGCCCCTGGTTTTCGGATGCACGTTGCTCCCAGTGTGGGTATCCCCCGCAATGTGGCTGGTGCGGTGATGGATATGCTGTTTCCCAATGAAAAACCCAGCCGCATCCCCATCCTTAGTGTTACTGGTACTAATGGTAAAACTACTACTACTCGTCTGTTGGCTCATATTTATAAGCAGACAGGTCAAATTGTGGGTTACACTACTACTGATGGTACTTATATCGGTGATTTCTTGGTGGAAGCTGGAGACAATACTGGTCCCCAGAGCGCCCACCTCATCCTGCAAGACCCAACCGTGGAGGTGGCCGTACTGGAATCCGCCCGTGGCGGGATCCTCCGCTCCGGTTTGGGCTTCGAGTTCGCTAATGTGGGCGTGGTTTTAAATGTGGCCGCAGATCATTTAGGCATCGGTGATATTGACACTATTGAACAGTTGGCTAATCTTAAAAGTGTTGTGGCGGAAGCGGTATTTCCTGATGGGTATGCAGTATTGAATGCTGATGACTATCGGGTGGCTGCTATGGCAGAAAAAACAAAGGCTAATATTGCTTACTTCACTATGAATCCCGATTCGGAACTTGTGCAACGGCATATTCAAAAGGGAGGAGTGGCAGCAGTATATGAAAATGGTTATCTATCAATTGTCAAAGGCGATTGGACACACCGGATAGAAAAAGCTGAAAGTATACCCTTAACAATGAGTGGTAAAGCACCATTTATGATTGCCAATGCTTTAGCTGCAAGTCTAGCAGCTTTTGTACAAAATGTCACTATTGAACAAATTCGCGCTGGGTTAAGATCTTTTCGGGCTTCTGTAAGTCAAACACCAGGTAGAATGAACTTGTTTAATTTGGGTAAATACCATGCCTTAGTGGATTATGCCCATAATCCCGCTAGCTACCAGGCTTTAGGTTCTTTTGTACGCAATTGGACGAGCGGTCAGCGTATAGGAGTGGTTGGTGGGCCAGGAGACCGCCGTGATGAGGATTTTGTTACTCTAGGGAAATTAGCAGCTGAGATCTTTGACTACATCATTGTTAAGGAAGATGATGACACCAGAGGAAGACCTAGGGGATCAGGATCGGATTTGATTGTTCAAGGTATCACCCAAACTAAAGCCAATTGTCGTTATGAGTCTATCCTAGACGAGACCCAAGCCATTAATAAAGGTTTGGACATGGCTCCGGATGGTAGTTTAGTGGTAATTTTACCGGAAAGTGTTAGTAGGGCTATTCGGTTAATTAAGGTGCGCGGTGTTCAGGAAGAACCTGTGTCACAACCCGCTGTTAATACTCCCGCCTAATTTTGAGTAGAGACGCTAATTCGTCTCTACTTGTCAATTTTGTTGGTGTTAGGATTTGCGTGCTACCCATTGGGTAACCGGAGACATTGCCTTCCAACCCAAAAATTTGCCCAGGGGTTGGGCCCGTTGAATGGAAATCCGGGTAAAACTACCTCCCACCTGTTCATACCACGTAAATAATGTTTTTTCTCCCTCTAGGGTGACCACATTAGCCATTATTCTCCCCCCAGGAGATAGAGAATTCCAACATTCCTCTAGCAATCCTGGTGTGCTGATTCCTCCACCAATAAAAATGGCATCAGGGGTGGGCAGGTCCCCCAGCACCTGGGGTGCTTGACCACGAATAATTTGCAAGTTCGGTGTACCCAAAGCATTGGCATTATCCGCTATGTAGTGCGATCGCACGAGGTTTTTTTCAATAGCTACTGCTGCACATCTAATATTAGTTCGCATCCACTCTATGGCAATAGACCCACAACCCGATCCAATATCCCACAGCAATTCCCCAGGTAAAGGAGCTAAAGTTGATAGGGTGAGGGATCTGACTTCTCGTTTAGTTAACTGTCCATCATGATGAAAAGCATCATCAGGCAAACCAGGTAGTCTAGATAACCCATATATTCCCATCTGGGCAATACATTCTACGGCCATGGTGTTTAAATCGGCAATTTCTGTCTCTTGCCAACTTTGGGCTAAACCGGTTAAAATCCTCTCGTTTACACCACCCATCTTTTCCAAAACCGTAATTTTACTGCCACCATAACCCCGGGTAGTTAAAATATTAGCCACTATTGCTGGTGT
Organism: Cylindrospermopsis curvispora GIHE-G1; assembly: GCF_014489415.1. Lineage (NCBI taxonomy): Bacteria > Bacillati > Cyanobacteriota > Cyanophyceae > Nostocales > Aphanizomenonaceae > Raphidiopsis > Raphidiopsis curvispora. Next base: position 791,586 of record NZ_CP060822.1, on the reverse strand, counting down.
GTGTTTACCCTCACTTAAAATCAGCAGTTTGGCATTAGGGTAAATATAAGATGTCAGTAAGGAAACTGGACGACCACATACACTTATGGTTTCCACCTCTGAGTAGTTCCAGCCTAATCGAGAACACGCTAAACTAAAAGCTGAGTTTGTGGGAATAATAGTGATTTCTTCCTTAGGAATATACCTAATTAAACTGGCTCCCACTCCATAACACATAGGGTCTCCACTAGATAAAACACATACTAACTTATTCTGATTTCTATATTGTATAACCTGTTGAATAGAATTACCAAAGGGAGAGTTCCAGGAAATTTTTTTCCTCCCATCATCCGGAGGTAACATAGCTAAATGACGCTCCCCACCTACAAAGATCTCAGCTTGATCAACAAATAAAATAGCCGTCTTACTTAATCCAGCAATTCCGTCTTCACCTATGCCTATTATTGATAACCACTTGTGCATGTTTGGGAGAGAAAATAAAAGTAACAGAGAGTAATAACATACCCAGATATCCACCATAAAAGAATTATAGCTTTAGCCATAACACCATAGACCGGGGGATAAAAGTGATTGCTGGATAGGCGCTAACTATTTATTTATGAGATTATGAGATTGTTGCTGAAAATGAGTTAAGATCAAATACATTAGGGTGAAAAGTACAACCCATTCCCCAGACTTCCTAGAAATGCCAATGACTACAAGTAGGCAACCTAAACAACCGCAATCAACACTAGCTTTTGAGTGTTATCTGTTACATGATGATAGTAAGGAATCATCACCACACATTCACCTGGTGGGGAGAAAACCAAAAGATGTTGAAATTCTATGAGGTAAATCCTATCCAACAGAGTCCCTAAATCACCTACAGTCAAGTAAACTATTACTGATGGCATCTAACTTTACCTCTATTGTCTAACAATAGCTAGTTATCACTAAGTTGGGTATAAACAGATGATAGTTAACAAAACTTGATATTGATTCCCTGGGACTTGGGTCCATGCTCCAATTTTCACAAGTTTAACTACGTAGTTTAAAAAGGCAGAAGTACTACATGCTACACCGCAAGATTTATCAACTGTGTTGCGATGGGCGGGAGGTATGTGTTTTTTTGCGGGATCAGCAACGCTGGATAGAGCGGGCCCGCATTATTGATATAGAGGGTGATCTCGTGACTCTACGTTATGAAACCGACGAAGAGGACGAAGTCTGTTCCTGGGAAGAAATGGTTCGCTTGGAGAGTATTGGCTCTGTAACTCAGAAGTTAGCTTCTGTACCACGCGGAAATGTGGATCCCTTGATGACAGACGACTGTCCCGAGTCTGAACGTATCCATAACCGATTTACAGATCTCAATCCTGATTCCTAGTCCCTAGGACTCATTCTCAGATAAGCGCTCGAAAGCTGGACAGTATCCTTCAAGAGTAACTTTAAAGTTATATAATGGGGCAGCGGCATTCCAACACCGTTGCCCTCTTTGGTGTCTACAAGTTCCACAGCATTCAATTTCAGACCAGTTATAGTAGTATTTATTTTTGACGCTGTCTAAGCTGTTCCTGTTTAGTAAATCTCTTTGGGATAAACCTTTTAGAATTAAATCTTCTCCCTGCCAACGGGCTTCTACTAAGCCAGTATCAGCAAAATCCTGCCAACGTGGATCATCTCTAATTTCTCTGGGCAAGATAATGGTAATAATTGTTTGTAGTTCAGTTAATTCACCCTGATAATTGGCTTCTGGGACTGGGGATTGTATTGGTGTTTCTCCAATTGGCAATTCAACTAAGGTTCCCCCAGGGGGTGAGTGTACGTGATAACGATTTTGTAGTTCTTCTAGGGTTGTTAGGTCAGCTAAGTAAGTGGGATCACCATGAATAAATACTACGTGCTGGGGACGTAAGTTATGAATTAATTGGGTTGTTCCCGGTCCATCACTATGCTGAGCTAAAAGGTATGTTTCTGTTTGAACCAGGGGGTTTTCTAGATCACTGCCAATCTTTTCTGGGAATAGAACCACCCAGGAAGCACCATCCCCATGGTTAATATATTTATTTAAATCCGATTTATCATCCGTTAGGACAATGCAGGGTGAACTTCCCAGGGTTTGTAAATCCTCAACCTTAAGTCGTCGCACCCGAGGACGCACTCGCTCATCCCAAAATAAGGGTTGGTGACGAGCAAAATTCTGTACTGATGCAGGTAAATGGGATAAAAGCTCCAAATAAGCATCACAGCCAGTTCCTACTTCACCATCAACCCAAATATCTATGTCCTGTCCAGTGAAATAATGGTGGGAGCGTAACAACATCAACAATTCCTGACCTAACCCCAGCGCTGGTGTAGGTAGCAGTACAGAGTACTTATCTATGATGGCCCGATTGATTCTTTCTGCGATTTGATTTTCCTGATGACGACGATGGGGGTGGCGAGATGTTCCGTAACTACCCTCAATTAACAGCACATCCAAATTTAAACCCCTGAGCTCTTCTAATCTTAGACCATCTACCAACCGGGAGTTAGAAAGGAAAAAATCCCCTGTGTAGAGCAGTTTGTAGTCTCTTTCCGGACCTTGGTAGGTGAGTAAAATTGCCACAGCACCAGGAAGATGACCAGCAGGGAATAATTCCACCACTAGATTTTCCTGTACTTCAATAGGCGATCGCAAAGGGAGTGCTTGACAAAAGGTGAGAGTTTCTGCTGCTTCTAGTTCGGTCCAATTTAAGGGTAACAACTTACTAGTTACTTCACTAGTGTAAATAGGCAACAGAGGGAACGCACGATTTAGTGATAGCAGTCCCCGGCAGTGATCTGGGTGTGCATGGCTAATCAAGACCAAATCTGCTGGTGAGTTTTCCTTATTGATGGAAGAAATATCAGCCGTACCGCAATCTAAGAGAATGCGGTGGGGGCCCATTCTAACTATGACACACACCCCTTCATCCTCGTGCTGAACACTATAGAGTAAACATTCTAATTCGTTGGTCACTACACTCAAAAGGGGAGGATGAGGTTAATGTGCAGAACCGTTGCCATGATAATTTTCCGAATCATAGAATCCATTTTGAGTGCCAAAAAATAGGCAAGCCACGGTGAATATAAAAGTTAGTATTACCAGAATCAACTTGACATCCATTATGTTACCCTACTTTAACCTACACAACTTATGCTGGCATTATATTAACCCATATTATCGCAAAACTGGGTTTAGAACTCCTTAAAAAATAATTTCTTTACCTCCCTGGGTAAAACGGACATCTTTAATGTTCCACTCTGGTTTACTGGTTAGGGTTTTGCGAATACTGCCAAAGAGGGCAAACTGTTCACAACTGGAAAGGGAAGCAATTTGACGACTAGAGTCTGGAGCTACTCGCAGATCAATTGTCGCTATCCCATTAGAGATATCTAAACGATAGCTAACTATGCTAAAATCAGCACTATTTTGCTGCTCCAGGATTTTGCCTATGCTTTGGTCAAGGATCTGGTCTGGTGATAACCTGACCACCTGGGGAATATAATCTTGACATTGGGCATCACTCGTGTATAGAGTAACCGGGATATTTTTATCAGTGTTACTAAGGGACTGAGAACTGGTATCTGGAGACGGTGGAGGGGAAAAGGGTTGAGAGGTGGGGGAAGGTTTGGCAGGGTCTGGCAAATTTCTGGGAGTACAACTGCTGACCGTGCCCACTACAATTAATAATATGGGTAATGGCAGTACAGTTAAAATATCACTTGATAAACTGAGCTTCATAGTAGTGATGACCCTTATTAATTCTTAATTAAACAACAAATGCGTTTGTAAGTAATGGTAATTGATCCATGGTAAGACCACAAAAACAGTTTGCTCAACATTGGTTAAGAAGTGAAAAAGCACTAAACTCCATTGTTAAAGCTGCTGAATGTCAAGTAAATGATAGGATTTTAGAAATTGGTCCGGGAACCGGAATTCTCACTAAGCGGTTGCTACCCTTAGTTGATTCCTTGCTAGCAGTAGAAATTGATCGAGACCTGTGTGAAGTACTGGCCAAAAAACTGGGTGCAAGAGAAAACTTTTTACTTCTCCAGGGTGATTTTCTCACTCTTGGTATAGCATCCCAAGTGACCGCCTTTCCTAAATTCCAAAGACAAAATAAAGTGGTTGCCAATATTCCCTACAATATTACAGGTCCAATTATCGAAAAACTTTTGGGTACTATTGCTGATCCTAATCCCCAACCCTTCGATTCCATTGTATTACTTATCCAAAAGGAGGTGGCACAAAGATTATATGCTAAACCCGGTTCTAGAAATTTTGGAGCCCTATCTGTGAGAGTACAGTATTTGGCAGACTGTGAGTTCATCTGTACAGTCCCCGCTAGTGCATTTTATCCACCGCCAAAAGTAGATTCTGCGGTAGTGCGTTTATTGCCCAGAAATATGGAAATAGGGGCTAATGATCCTAAACTTTTAGAAAATATGGTTAAACTGGGGTTCGGGTGTAAACGAAAAATGCTCAGAAATAATTTGCAATCAGTAATTGACCGTGAGTCCCTGACTAAATTACTGGAGGAATTAAACATTAATCCTCATGTTCGGGCGGAGGAAATCAGTGTATCTCAATGGGTATCACTGGTAAATTCTCTGAACACAACTTCTTTGATGTCTGTTCATACTCAACCCAAATAAAATACTATTAAATAGTACTAATATGCGTCACTACAGTTTAAATGCACCTGCAAAAATCAACTTATACCTAGAAATCATTGGTGCCCGTGCTGATGGCTATCATGAGTTAGCAATGATTTTACAAAGCATTAATTTAGCAGACCAAATAGATTTACACGCAGCAAATACACAAACAATTAGAGTTTTTTGTGATCACCCCCAAGTACCTACAGATGAAAGTAATTTAGCACACCGGGCAGCAGTGCTGATGGCCAGTAATTTTCCTACTGCTTTTAGTAACTTTGGTGGAGTTGATATTACAGTGAAAAAAAGGATTCCCGTAGCTGCAGGTTTAGCTGGGGGTTCCACAAATGCAGCAGCGGTGTTAGTAGGCATAGACTTACTGTGGGGTTTAGGATTAACTCAATCTCAATTGGAAGAATTAGGGGCAAAACTGGGTTCAGACGTACCTTTTTGTATTGGTGGAGGAACAGCAATTGCTACTGGAAGGGGTGAGCAACTTTCTCCCCTTCCCAGTTTAAATAACATGTATTTAGTCTTAGCCAAATATAAAAGTTTAGCTGTGTCTACCCCTTGGGCCTATCAAACCTATCGTGAGCAATTTGGTGCCGAGTATATAAAAAACCATCAAGACTTTACCCAGCGTACCAAAGCAGTTCATGCAGCAGAAATTGTCCAAGCCATTGCAGTTCAGGACGTAGAGGTAATCAGTCATAAACTGCACAATGATTTAGAAAAGGTTGTCTTACCAGCTTATCCCCAGGTTCTACAACTACGGGAACTATTTGCCAAACAACCAGAGGTTTTAGGAACAATGATGTCAGGCTCAGGACCTTCAGTATTTGCTATTGTAGAATCAAAACAGGATGCTGAAACAGTTAAAGAAAAAATCACAGTAGCTATTAATGATAGTGATTTAGAATTGTTTGTAACCCAAACAATTGGTCATGGCATCCAATTAGAAACCAGACATTAAAATTAGTTTAGAAAAAGGAGAGAACTATGAAAGAACCTTTAAAATCGGCACAGGATACGACCGCCCCACCAACACCATTAAGATGTATAACTGGAGCAACAATTTCCGGGGGACTGGCTTTTGCCATGTATTCCCTAATGATTGCTATAGCCACTACCTTTGCTAGTAAACCGATTCATTCCGATAACCAAATAGTTATTAATATTGCCTCCGCAGTTCGTACCTTAGTAGTAGGCGTGGTAGCTTTGGGAATGGGAATTTTTAGCATAGTGGCCATAGGTTTATTGGCTTTAGCTATCCAGTTATTAATCCAAGGAAAAAATAGTTAAAGGTTGGGTAAATTGGTGGATCTTATGCCTTTTTGGGTACAAACATGAGACAATTGGTGTTGTTTTCTCCACATCTTTGGTGATAGACCTTGATACTGACTAAACTGCCTAGAAAAATGACAACAATTTTGATAGCCAATTTTCGTGGCAATCTCTTCAATTGTTAAACCAGTGTTTTTTAATAAAAAGCAGGCTTGGGTTATTCTACGTTTGACTATCCAGCTATTGACACTATTTCCTGTCTGTTGAGATACTTGGTTGGTTAAATAAGCTGAGGAGTAACCTACAGCTTGTGCAACATCAGATAAAGTAATGCCTAAATGGTAATAATTTTCAATATAGTCAAAAACCTTTTTAAAATGGGGAATATTAGGAAATACTAAAGGTGGATTGTTTGGTTTGGGTGTTATGGGGGAGTTGTTATTGATATACCAAGATTTCACGAGAGACTGTTTTTCTAATCTGATATGGATGGCTTTTAGCAGTTCGTTAATTGTGATGGGTCTGGTCAAATAATCATCAGCACCTAATTCCATGGCCTTTCTCACAGCTGCTTTGGAATTATTGGCGGAAAGAAAAATAAATGGCATGATTGCTAACTGGGAATTTTGACGCAATTCAGTTAAAATGGTATAACCATCCATATCTGGCATAATCAACTCGCAAATAACTATGTCAGGTAGGTTTTCCATTGCCTTGTGAAGACCAAGGCCACCGGTTTCTGCTGCTATGATGGCAAAACCTTCAGCTTTCAGAGATTCCAATAAAAGATTTTGCATTAAATAGTCATCTTCAATTAGCAGAATTTTTTTTGATGCTTCAGCTGTCATTTTCAACGAATATAATTTTTTAAAAACTTGTGACTGTCAATAGACTGTTAAGAATTGAATTATCTTGGCAAGGATGGTAAAACAATAGTAAATGTGGTACCTATACCCAATTCACTAGTTATTATGATTTGACCCTCACATAGATCCACCAGAGTCTTAACAATTGATAAACCAAGTCCAGTACCAGAAGTTTGACCAACATTATGACCTCGATAGAATTTTTCAAATAGTCTATCTTGATCCACCTGGGCAATGCCAATACCTTGATCTTTAACTTTCAAAATGATTTGCTTATCTTCATGTTCAATTAAAAGATGCACAATAGTCCTATCAGATGAATATTTAATGGCATTATCTAGTAAGTTAGTCAAAATTGCTTCTATTAGGTGGGGATCTATCCATACTTGTCTACAATCTCCTAGATAATCGAACTGAATTGACCTGCCATTTTTAATTAGGGTCATTTTTTTGACCAAATTCTGACAAAAATCTATCAAATTTACCTGGATCGTTGAGATAATTGCTTGGGAATATTTGGTCTTACTTAAAAATAAAATGTCATCTAATATGTGATCAATTTGTTTTACTGCTGTTTCAATATGTCTAACAAGCGACAACATTTTTTCTTCTTCCCATTGATGAATATTTCGTTTAAGTAGACTGTTGGAAAAGGAAATAATATTGAGCGGTGTACGAAATTCATGGCAGAGTATGGGCACTAACTCTTGTGTATTTTCTTTGATGACTCCATAACAAAATTCACTTTCTTGTAATTGAATATAGGCAAAATCTATTGTTGCTACAAATGTTCTCCCCCCCTTAGTGCGATAGCGAGATTTCCAAGACAGACCTTCCACATTTTTGAGATTTTCCCATTTTTGCAACCATTGATTCAGGGAAAAATCTATGTCCAAATTACTCAGATTCATAGATAGTAACTCTTGGTGCGAATATTCAGTAATAATGCACATAGACTTATTTATGTAAATAAATTCTCCATCTTTTCTAATACAAAAGGCAGCATCTATGATTTGATTAATCAAAAAATCGGCAAGTTTATCCTCCATCGAAGGATAGTTTAATTGATAATTGATTGTTTCTAGCACGGAATCCCGACAATTCATCATCTTTATTTACTCCTGAGTGTTTGTAGCGTACAAAAGGATATAGACCAGACTGCCATAGTTAATTTACATATGCTTGTATAAATTTAACTACCCGCAAATACTGAATTTTCCCATCAATTCTGTACCAAGCGTTCTTAGCCATCTATTCATTGTTTGTCATTACCAACTAAGATGGGAAATACCTTATGTATAGACCTCATCAACTTCAATCCTAGGAATTTTTTGTAATCTCCCACCAAGGGGATTCAACTATATCTCCAGAAGGTAAATCATCCTACTTTTGACATAACCATTAGAACAGCTTGGTGATCATCCGTCATCTAACTAAAGAAGTATTAGTTGTAAAGATTGTGAGTGTTTGAGAATACAATTATTGATTAATGACAGGTACATCGTCAAGGTAACAACGAAAAAATAGACAAGTCTATCTAAAAATAGTTCATTTATTTCTCAGTTAAATTGAGTATCCTGAAGACATTGATCAATGGGATAATAGATGAAATAAACCTGATGGCGTGTTAAATCATCTCTTCGACCATAGATTGATGTCAGAAATTAGGAGTGCATACTATGAAAGGACAGTTAGATGATTATAATAGGCAGATTAATAAGAAAATCAATACGGATCAAATAGAGCAAATAATCAAGGCAATTATAGCTGGTAAATATTCTTGGGCTTGTGTTTTGCTGCTGAGATTTTCGGGACTTAACCCCATTGACTACATACCATACCGCACTTATATCAGATTGCTGAAAAATAACTATTTACTAGGTGGCTCTGGGCAAAATCAACCAAGCAAAAAAGAAGTGGAAATAATGTGTTAATTCATTCTACCTATGATCATGCTACAGAACACAATGGAACCTATAATCAGAGAAATTATATGGCACAAAAAACTAGAGATTACCCAAATTCAACAGGAAATGTCTCTTGCTTCTCTCCAACGTCAATTAACTGCTGCTCCTAGTGTGAGAGATTTTTTCACTGCTTTGCAACAAAACATTTACAAACCCAGTTTAATTGCAGAAGTGAAAAGGATATTTTCATCCGAGAATATACTTTCATCTGATTTTGATGCTTTGTCTATTGCTAAATCCTATGAACGAACTGGGGCAGCTTGTATATCTGTTGTGACAGATCAGAAATTCTTTCATGGTGGGTTTGATCAGCTACGCATTGTTCGACATAAAGTCACTTTACCTATTCTATGTAAAGATTTTGTTCTGGATCCATGTCAAATTTACTTAGCACGAGCAGCGGGAGCAGATGCAATCTTATTAATTGCCGCCATTCTCACGGATCAGCAAATTAATAACCTTTTACGGGTAATTCATTATTTAGGAATGAATGCTGTGGTCGAAGTTCATAATTTGATGGAGTTAGACCGTGTTATTAGGTTAGAGGATGTGCGTATTATTGCCATTAATAATCGCAGTTTGGAGGATTTAACTGTTAATATCAACACTACTCTGGAGTTAATGGCTGCCAGAAAATCACACCTACATAATTTGGGGATTTTGGTGGTAAGTGAGTCAGGAATTGAGACGTCTCAAGATTTATCCTTGATGGCTAATGTTGGTGTTAGTGGGGTATTAATAGGAGATTGTTTACTGCGAGAAGAAAATTTAGAGGACGCAGTGAAAGAGTTGTTAAAATCCCAAATTTATGGTTTTGGTGGTCCCAGTTATAAAAGTTAGTTTGATTAAGCCAGCTCCTAAACTTACATAAGAGGTGAAGGAGCTTTTTTGCTTAGGGTTTGCCATACTATTTGACAACTTTGAGGGTATGGCAACTTGTATCCAGACAACCTGTAATCATTCCTCCTAAATCCTGCACCTGTTGTAAATAGTCTAGGGCTGATTTTGTAATTCTTTCCCCTGGCATTAATATTGGTATTCCTGGAGGATATGGACAAATGTTTTCTGCACAAATTCTATCCACTGTTTTTTCTAAAGGTAGAATTTCACTTGTGGCAAAAAAAGCCTCACGGGGAGAAATACACAACCTATTATCTGGCTGATAATTAAATATTATCTTGGAGATTATGGTAGAGGTTCTCATCCCATATTTTCTACACCTGGGTATATCATTGATTTTTTTAAAAACTTTTACCAAGGCATTAATATCTGATTCACTATTTCCTAAACTAATAATAAATGTGACCTTCTCAAAGGAAGAAACCTCTGGTACAATACCCATTTCAATTAGGAAATTTTCTGCGGCAAAACCTGTGATGCCTAATTCTTTTACATTCACGGTTAATCGAGTTTTATCCAGATCAAAAAAGCCTGGCTGCCTAATTTTTGGCAATTCTAAAACTGATAAACCAGGAATTTCCTGAATTTTATTTCTAGCTATATTTGCTAGTTCTAGGGTTTGCTGCATCAACTTTTGACCATCTATAGCCATTTGCTGACGTGCTGCATCAAGAGAAGCTAAAAGTATAAAACTCGGACTAGTGGATTGTACTAATTGTAGAGCTTGATTTAATCTATCAATGTTAATTCTATTTCCCTGAATATGTAACATTGATGTTTGGGTCATAGCTCCCAGGGTCTTATGAATAGATTGTATGGTTAAATCCGCACCTGCGGTTAAGGCGGATATGGGTAAATGATCATGAAAACTAAGATGGGCACCGTGAGCTTCATCAACTATTAAAGGAATATTATATTCATGAGTAACTTGACAGATGGCCTTTAAATTGCCACAAACTCCATCATAGGTTGGATAAACTACTAATACAGCCTTAACCTGGGGATTTTGAGCTAAAGCTACCTGTAAGTCTTTAGGTGTAATACTACAAGTGATATCCACATCCTGATCATACTGGGGATTGATAAAAATGGGAATAGCACCAGCTATAATCAGTCCAGAAACCACAGATGAATGTATATTTCTGGGTAAAAGGATATGCTGATTTGGTCCACAAACGGTCATAATTGCTGCTATAATACCACAACTAGAGCCATTGACTAAAAACCAAGTTCTTTGAGCACCAAAGGCCATGGCAGCTAACTCTTGTGCTGCTAAAATTGCACTTTCAGGTGCGAATAAATTATCTAATTCTGATAGTTCGGTTAAATCGGCTCTAAATACGTCTTTACCAAGCAAATCGGTTAAAATGGGTGAAACTCCTGCACCCCGTTTATGTCCAGGAGTATAAAAGGGGGTATGGTTTTTGGATATGGAGGATTTTAAGGCATCAATTAGGGGAGTTTGGCTTTGGTTCAACATCGAAGATCTCTCTCAAGTTAAAAAATCAACAAATCGTCAATCTAATCTGGGAAAATAGTGTTAATTTATATGGAGGTATTCCCGATTTTTCTGCATTTGTTCATGAAATCTGCTACATCTTTGATGATAATATCGCCATGAATGCGCATCTAGGATCTGCTGTGCTAAATTCTGCAAGTTTAACCATGCACCCAGTCGCCACGGGAGTGACTGACAATCAACGTCTGCGATTATTTTCTGGATCGTCCAATATCCAATTAGCTCAAGAAGTCGCACGCTACTTGGGCCTGGACTTGGGCCCCATGATCCGCAAAAGATTTGCGGATGGTGAGTTGTATATTCAAATTCAAGAGTCTATTCGCGGTTGTGATGTTTATTTAATTCAACCAACTTGTAAGCCAGTTAATGACCATTTAATGGAATTACTAATCATGATTGATGCCTGTCGTCGTGCTTCTGCTAGACAGATTACGGCAGTAGTTCCTTATTATGGTTACGCCCGTGCGGATCGAAAAACCGCCGGGAGAGAGTCTATTACTGCTAAATTGGTTGCTAACCTAATTACCCAAGCAGGGGCTAATCGAGTCCTAGCTATGGATCTACATGCGGCACAAATCCAGGGGTACTTTGATATACCCTTTGATCATGTTTATGGTTCGCCAGTCTTACTGGAGTACCTACAGAATAAAGCACTACAAGATATTGTTGTGGTTTCTCCTGATGTGGGTGGGGTAGCTCGAGCTAGAGCATTTGCTAAAAAACTCAATGATGCTCCCCTGGCAATAATTGATAAACGTCGTCAGGCTCATAATGTAGCTGAAGTTCTGAATGTGATTGGGGATGTGAAGGGCAAAACGGCTGTTTTAGTCGATGATATGATTGATACGGGAGGTACCATTACTCAGGGAGCAAAGTTACTCCGAGAAGAAGGTGCCAGTCAAGTATATGCTTGTGCTACCCATGCAGTATTTTCGCCACCAGCTATTGAACGTCTTTCCACTGGACTGTTTGAGGAGGTGATAGTTACTAATACAATTCCCATTTCTCCAGCGGATCAATTCCCCCAATTAGTAGTGCTTTCAGTTGCTAATTTGCTTGGGGAGGCCATTTGGCGTATTCATGAGGATACTTCTCTGAGTAGTTTATTCCGTTAACTGAGATAGTTGCTAGTAGTATTATCTAAATAGTAAGTTAGTAGCTTGACTTTCCCGTTTCTATAGTAAGGTATAGGTAGAACCATGTCTAAAACTGTTGCCCAGGTGATGACCCATAATCCGATTATGGTTAATCCTCAAACTCCTTTAAAACAGGCAATCCAAATCTTGGCTGAGAAGCAAATTAGCGGGTTGCCTGTGGTTGATGATATGGGTAAGTTGGTCGGGATTATCTCAGAAACGGATCTAATGTGGCAAGAAACAGGAATTACTCCTCCTGCATACATTATGTTTTTGGATAGTGTGATTTACTTACAAAACCCTGCTACTTACGAACGGGATTTACACAAAGCTCTGGGACAAACTGTGGGGGAAGTGATGAGTAACAATCCGATCACTATTAGTCCTGATCAGTCTTTGAAAACAGCAGCAAAAATTATCCAGGACCACAAGGTTCGTCGTCTCCCCGTGGTTGATGATGCTGGTACTGTAATTGGTATTCTGACCCGTGGTGATATTATTCGCACTATGGCATGCGATTGATTGTTGTTTTAATTGTTTGCTTCCAGCAATCGGGAGGTTTGAAATCTATCCATCCACTTTTCCAAGTACACTAGATTGGCTATCTGTTCACTGGGATCCCCTGTATCTATGGCATAGGGCATTAACCCTAGAATAGCTGCGGTTGTCACACAAAACATGGACTTTTGAAAGCTGATACAGATTTGTACCAGCAAGTCATCTTCACCTCTCAAACTGTGACGGTAAATCTGATGGAGGTACTCGGGTAGATAATGGCGCATGTCATGCATTAATAATGTGGGTGGAACACCTGAACCACCAATAGGGAGAGGATCCGCATATAAAGCACCATATTCAAATCTGGCCTGGTCTGGGGGAACCTGATATGCTTGAGCGTTTAGGGACACTGTTCCTAAAAAGGGTGTGCCTCGGAAAAATACTGCTTCTACGTAGGGAATGGCTGTGTCGGCCAAGAATGTTAATCCCATGGACTTAGGAATAATATCATAAACTTGCTCCCGAATTTTTACTTGGTAGGTGATTGGTTTTAGGGCATCTTTGACTAAACCAGCTTTAATATGTTCTACTACTTGAGGAATAGATGTGATTTTTCCGATATCGTACAAATCTGATAAACTGAGAAAGATATCAGCCATGACTCGCCAAAATTGACCGAGACCACTATAATAAGCAGACATCCGCAATTGTTCAATTAAAAAGTCCGGAAACAGCTGGTTAAGACCTATAACCCCTAGGTTGTATTTGAATTTAGCTGATATTACGGCCTGGGCTCTGTGGGCAAATTCAGGGCTATCTAAATAGGAATCTAGCCCCCCACCACCATGCCACATCATGGTTTTCATGCAGTATTCTGCATATTCAAAGTTAATGCGATCGTGCCACCAATGACGGAATAATTGGGGAAGGGAGATTTTGCCGTTAAAATATTTGAAAAATGGGAAGAATACTAAAAATTGATGATCTGCTATGTAGATCAGGTTTTGAGAATAAGCATCTAGTACCACACCATAACTTTTGAGAATCCCTACAACTTCTAAGACATTTTCTGGACTGTCTTTGAGTAGGGCCTTTCCGGTTTGCAATTGCTCGATGAATTCATGTAGGGGATGGACCCTGTTTTCAATCTGTTTCATTTACTTACTTGAGTTAATTGGCTTGCTGGTTTTTGCACACTGACCTGCACTGTTGCTTGACTCCAATGGGTTAACCATGACGGTTGAATTCCCAAAATAATAATTAATCCCGCTAATACTACAGCAGGCAAGCGATCGCTCAGGTATACGCGAGGTAGTCTAACTACTTGTGGTGATAATCTGCCAAAGAAGGCCCGGTTCACCAAAATTAGGAAATAAACTGCTGTTAAACCAGTTCCCACCATGGATAATAGGGTTTGCACCGGAAAAACCTCATAACTACCCCGGAAGATAATAAATTCTGAAATAAAACCTACCATCCCCGGTATACCTGCACTGGCCATAACTCCTAAAATCATTAGTGTGCCAACCACTGGCATTCCCCGTTCCGGATTTAATAACCCCCGCAGCACCTCTAAATCACGACTACCAGCTTTTTTGTATACTACACCTACCAGTAAGAATAACATGGCTGAAATCAGTCCGTGACTCACCATTTGCATGATAGCACCTAGTACACTCAAAGGTGTGGCCGCTGCTGTTGCTAACAGTACATACCCCATGTGTCCAATAGAGCTATAGGCTACCATTTTTTTCATGTCCTTCTGAGCGATCGCACAAGATGCTCCAAATAATACACTAATTACTGCCCATGTTGCCAGGGTAGGTGCTGCATATTCCCAGGCTTGGGGTAATAAGTTCATACCGAATCTAACCAGACCATAGGTTCCCAATTTCAACAGTACTCCCGCTAAAAGTACGGAAATGGGAGTGGAAGCCTCTACGTGGGCATCGGGTAACCAGGTATGAAAAGGAACAAGTGGGATTTTGATGCCAAATCCCATGATGATTCCAGCCAATAACAAGAGTTGGGTGGTTAAAGGTAGAGTGTGAGCATTGACAGTTTCTAGGGCAAAACTAGGGGAATGACTCAACCAAATCATTCCCAAGAAACTGGCCAGAATTAGGATTCCTGAAAGGGCGGTATAAATGAGAAACTTAGTAGCTGCATAACCTTTTCGTATTCCTCCCCAAATGGCAATTAGTAAGTATAGGGGAATTAGTTCCAATTCATAAAACAGGAAGAACAATAATAGGTCTTGGGCTAAAAAAGCTCCAATTACTCCAGTACTCAGTAAAAAAATTAAGGAATAATAAAACTTGGGACGCTGGATTGACTCATCAGTACTGTAAATGGCAATAACAGTCAAAATTCCGTTCAACAATAGTAAAGGTAAGGATAAACCATCCACACCCAAACGATAGTTTAACCCCAACACATCTATCCAAATCAGGGATTCGGTAAATTGCACAGTCCCCTGGTTAGGGTCAAACTTAATCGTTAACAAAACAGTCCACAAAAAAATCATTCCAGCAATGGCCAGAGAGATTTGACGGGCAGTTTTTCCAGTTATAGATATTGGATAAAAACCAATCACAGCTGCACCAATTAAAGGTAGCAAAATTAGGGTACTTAACATCATTAGTTCATCACCAGTTCATTATTGCTAATTTGGCATTTAGGCGGTTATTCACTACGACTAGAAGGGTAATTTGTTTAGTAAACCTAAGTAACCACTAATCAAGAAACCAAGCAGACTGATCACCACCAGAATCGTTAACATATAACCCTGAGATTGACCAGAAACACTATATTTTAGGCTTTGCCCACCAAACATGGCTGCAAATCCCACCAGATTAACCAGACCATCTACTAAATAGCGATCGCACCAGGAGGATATTTTAGATAAGAGTGCTACTACACCGACTATGGTCAACCGATATATCTTATCAATGTAAAAATCATATCCTAAGAAATCTTGAACAAATCTCCATGCCAAAATCCTCGATCTCGACCAACCCTTGTGTAGATGTATGGTAGAGCCGATTACCACCCCCAAGACAGTGGAACCTACTAATGCCACAGCTATGTACCAATCAACATCTTCCCAGTCAGGAAGTAAGTACCATTGCTGAAGCATGACTGGCAATATTAGGGTCATAATTGTTAGGGTAACCATGGGGAGAGCCATGGGCCAACCCACTTCCGGGGCGCGACGGGTTTTTTGTTGAGGTTGTCCCCAAAAGATCAGACGAAAAATCCTAGTTAAATTTAGAGCGGTTAGGCCATTGACTAAAATTAACACTACAATCACCCACGGACTAATCTTCACTAAACCATCAGCCCACGCTAACATGGCCCAAAAACTTCCCAGGGGTAACAAGGTGACCATTCCCGCTGCACCCACCAAAAAAGCCGTTGTTGTTGCTGGCATCTTGGACCACAACCCACCCATTTCCGTCAGATCTTGAGTTTGGGTGGTATATATGACAGAACCAGAACTCATAAATAATAGTGCCTTGGCCATCGCATGGGTTAACAGCAGCATCAGAGCCACACCTCCCTGCTCCATTCCTACCGCTAAAAATACCAGTCCCATATAGGCACTCGTAGAATGAGATAGGGCACGTTTAATATCAATTTGAGCTATTGAAACTAAAGTCGCTCCCACTGCTGTAACAGTACCCATGATGATCAAGGCATTCAAAGCCACGGGAGATAGGCTGAGGATAGGTTGAATTTTATACAGAACATAGGCCCCACCAGCGACCACCAGAGAGTTGCGCATGACAGAAGCTGGGTTTGGGCCTTCCATCGCTTCATCTAACCACAAATGGAGGGGGAATTGGGCGCACTTACCAGCAGGCCCGGCAATTAGGGCTATACCTAGCAAGGTGGAAGTCAGAGGATTTAAATTTGCCCCTTGCACCCACTCATAAAGATCTGAGAAGTTCAGGCTATTAGCTTTAGTGGAAAGTATAACCACAGCCATAAGTAGTAATAAATCCCCCACTCGTTTAGTTAAAAACGCATCCCTGGCTGCTGTTACCACTAGAGGTTGGGCATACCAAAAACCCACCAGTAGATAGGTAGAAAGAGTAAGAACCTCCAGTAGAGCATAACTAAGAAATAAGGAATCACTCACAGCTAATCCACTCAAAGCTGCTTCAAAAAATCCCAAGAGAGCAAAAAAGCGTGCTAGGGACCAGTCTTTTTCCATATAACCCAAAGCATAGGTTTGAGCTAATAGACCTAATCCGCTAATTAACACTAATGCTCCCACACTCACCTGAGATAATTCTAAAGCAAAATTCAACTGAAAATCGCCGAACTCAAACCAGTTAATTACTAAGCTTTGTGAATCCGTACCCCCAAAATTTTTAAATACAAGCAAGCTATGGAAGAAAGCCAATATAGTCATTAACAAGTTCAGATAAGCAGCAGGTCTAGGACCAGTACTTTTAACCATTCCCACACACCACGGCAGGGTGAGAATTGCCCCCAATAGGCTATAAAACGGCACAAACCAACTTGTGAATAATAAGACCTCATTCATCTAAATCATCGGACTCCAATTTTTCTTTCTTAAACAGGCTTAAAACAAATCTCGGTTTAGAATAAGTCAACCTGACCACAATCAAGTTTTTTTAATATTTTTTTCATAATATTGTCGTCCTGACCTCGACCCACTCTTGACGACCTCATTATTATTTATACACTTACCACAATTTGCCGTGCCAATCCTATTACCTGGGAAATTTTTCTTCAATGCGAATATATTCATATATCAACCCGGTTTATAGAGTTCTGGTTAATCTGACTAAAGCTTTCCTGGGCAGTTAAATTTTGTTAAGTTTTCTAAAACTATTTTATCACAAACTATTATAGTAATTTATGTTGCCAGGGGTGCCCAGGTCTCATATCCTTAGATCTAGAAGTATTTGCTTCGCTCAAAATGAGCATCCCCGTCAAAAATTTCTAACCAACCACAGTACAAAAGTCCTATTTAATTTTGAGGAGTTCTGCGATGCCAATTGCAGTAGGAATGATTGAGACAAAAGGGTTTCCAGCAGTAGTAGAAGCCGCTGATGCGATGGTAAAAGCAGCCCGTGTTACCTTAGTAGGGTATGAAAAGATCGGCAGCGCACGCGTTACCGTGATTGTGAGAGGCGACGTATCCGAAGTTCAAGCCTCAGTAGCAGCGGGTATTGAAGCGGCTAAAAGGGTAAATGGTGGAGAAGTATTATCCACTCATATCATTGCCCGTCCCCATGAGAACCTAGAATATGTATTACCCATCAGGTATACAGAAGCAGTAGAGCAGTTCCGAACTTAAACAGGTAGCTCACAGCTTGCCCGACAGTAAAGAGGAATAACTTTTTACTTTTGATAGTCAACAATGTAAAATCACAATTGTAAGTAAGGATAGAGAAAATGTCAATTGCAGTGGGAATGGTGGAAACCTTAGGTTTTCCCGCAGTGGTAGAAGCTGCTGATGCGATGGTAAAAGCAGCCCGTGTTACCTTAGTAGGATATGAGAAGATCGGCAGTGGTCGCGTAACAGTAATTGTGCGTGGTGACGTATCCGAAGTTCAAGCCTCAGTAGCAGCAGGAGTAGAAAACGTGAAGCGAGTCAATGGTGGACAGGTATTGTCTACCCATATTATTGCTCGCCCTCACGAAAACCTAGAGTACGTACTGCCAATTCGATATACAGAAGACGTAGAACAATTCCGGGAAGGGGTAAGTGGGATTCGCCCCTTTAGGAGACCGTAATTAAAAATGCAAATTGCGAAGGTGCGTGGCACAGTAGTCAGCACCCAAAAAGATCCCAGTCTCAGGGGTGTGAAACTACTCATGGTCCAGCTGGTAGATGAGAACGGTAATCTTCTCCCAAAATATGAGGTAGCAGCTGACAACGTGGGAGCAGGAGTAGATGAGTGGGTACTATTCAGTCGAGGTAGTGCCGCCCGTCAAGTTCTTGGCAATGAACAGCGACCCCTAGATGCGGCAGTGGTGGCGATAATAGATACTATTCACGTCGAGGATCGTTTAGTTTACAGCAAAAAAGACCATTATAGATAGTCAGGAGGTCACGACCACTGACAACAAGATTATTTCAGGAGGAATCCCACAATGGTAGTCCGCAGCACGGCGGCACCCCCAACCCCGTGGTCCAAGAGTTTAGCCGAACCGGACGTTCATCAAACTGCTTATGTACATCCTTCCTCTAACTTGATTGGGGATGTTCATCTCGGTCAGAATGTGATTATTGCCCCAGGAACATCTATTAGAGCAGATGAAGGAACTCCCTTTCATATCGGTGAAAATACTAATGTTCAAGATGGGGTAGTTATTCATGGTTTGGAGCAGGGCCGAGTAGTCGGGGATGACGGCGAGAAATATTCCGTATGGATTGGTAAAAATGCTTCCATGACCCACATGGCGCTGATTCATGGGCCAGCTTATGTAGGGGACAACTGTTTTATAGGTTTTCGCTCCACCGTCTTTAATGCCAGAGTTGGAGCGGGTTGCATCGTCATGATGCATGCCCTAATACAAGATGTGGAAATACCTCCGGGGAAATACATAGCTTCCGGTTCAATTATTACAACACAGCAGCAAGCTGATCGCTTACCAGATGTGCAGGCTCAAGATCAGCAGTTTGCCCACCATGTTGTGGGGATAAATCAGGCTTTACGAGCTGGTTATCGCTGCGCGGAAGATCTCAAATGTATTACCCCCATTCGGGATGAGTTAAAAGATCACGAAGAAAAAACTTATACAAGCATTACAGTTGAAGAGTTAGATAGGAGTAGTGAAGTGGCAGGCAAATTGAGTGCAGATACAGTAGAACAGCTACGGTATCTACTGGAGCAAGGTTATAAAATTGGTACAGAGCATGTGGATCAAAGACGGTTTCGGACAGGATCCTGGCAAAGTTGCCAGCCCATTGAAACCCGCTCCTTGGGACAGGCAATTAGTGCCTTGGAAACTTGTTTAGTGGATCACGCTGGTGAGTACGTGCGTTTATTTGGGATTGATAGTGGTAAGAAGAGGGTTTTGGAAACCATTATTCAACGTCCTGATGGTGTGGTGGTAGCTACTTCCCCTAGCTTTAAGGGCCCATCCCCAAGCAGCTATAATGGCAATGGTAATGGCAAGTTTGGTGGTATTGATGCCCAAATCATCAATCAGATTAACCAGCTTTTGAGCAATGGTTATAAGATTGGAACAGAGCATGTAGATGAACGAAGATTCCGGACTGGGACTTGGCAAAGCTGTGAACCTATTAATTCTACCTCCACTCAAGAAGTAGTGGCAGCTTTGGAGTCATGCTTAAACTCTCATCAGGGTGAATATGTTCGACTAATTGGTATTGATACCAAGGCTAAACGGCGAGTGTTGGAAAGTATTGTGCAACGCCCTAATGGACAGGTAGTCACATCTGGTAATGGCAAATCTTCCCTGTCTCCCGCTGGTGCCACCACAGCTGTTAGTAACCATCTAAGTGGAGAAGTGGTAGATCATCTCAGACAATTAGTCAACGGTGGATTCAAGATTAGTCTGGAACACGTAGACCAAAGACGCTTCCGGATGGGAACCTGGTCCAGTGCAGGACCCATTGAAGCTAGAAGTGAAAGAGAGGCGATCGCCACTGTAGAATCTTATCTATCCGAGTATGCAGGTGAGTATGTAAGATTAATAGGTATTGATCCCCAAGTGAAGCGTCGTGTACTGGAAGTAATTATCCAACGTCCATAATAGGCTGGTAGGTTTGGCCAATTACCACTTACCACTTGAATTGGCATCATCCCACAACCAATTTTTTGTGAAATCATTGTTCCGGCTTCCGAGGTAATAAAAGTCATGTCTTCTGTGCCGTTGCTTCGCCTCAGCGACAAATTTGATCCTTATATTAGTGGTGAGGTGAATATTGATCCTAGTGCCGTAATAGCACCGGGGGTAATACTCCAGGCGGCCCTTAACAGCAAAATTATTATTGGTCCTGGGGTCTGTATTGGCATGGGATCAATTCTCCAGGTAAGTCACGGCATTCTAGAAATAGAAATGGGGGCCAGTCTGGGGGCCGGTTTTTTGATGGTTGGGGAAGGTAAAATAGGAGCCAATGCTTGTATTGGTTCGGGCACTACAGTATTTAACTATTCTGTAGCTGCTCAACAAGTAATACCAGCAGGTTCGATTTTGGGAGATAGCAGTCGCCAAGCAAATTCCCAGGAGTCTGAAGAATCTGTAGATAGGGGTCATACATCCAGTCAGAGTGGAGAACAAGTGGTAAGCAAGACCCAATTTACTGCCACTTTTGTGAATTTTAAAACACAGTCTACTTCCGTACCCCCACCTTCTCCCACTCCAAAAAGCCAGTCACCGCCGGAAACAGAATCTAGTACTGAGTCGCAAGAGACAAGTGATGGTAAACCCCATAGTAGGGATCCCACTGAGCCCCATCCCTTAGGAACGCAAATCTACGGGCAAGGAAGCATTAACCGACTTTTAAGTACCTTGTTTCCCCATCGCCAGTCCCTCAGTGACCAGGATGCTAACAATGGTGTGGAGTAAATGTTAATTGTTAGTTGTATGGTCAGTCGTCATTTTTGCGATTATGCTGGTGAATAAATATGGAAACATACAGTCAACCTACTCTTAGTACTATTCAATCACCTCGTCGCCACAATAATCTCAAGGATACTGCCTTGGGCTTAGTTTCGACCTTGAGCTTCCCTGCCATAGTGGGGACAGCTGACATGATGTTAAAGTCTGCTGGAGTGCATCTGGTAGGCTATGAGAAAATTGGTAGTGGTCACTGTACAGCTATTGTGCGAGGTAATATTGCGGATGTACGTCTAGCTGTAGAGGCGGGGGTGCAAACGGCGGAACAGTTTGGACAGTTGGTGTCAAGTCTAGTTATTCCTAGACCCTATCCTAATCTGGATATAGTTTTACCAATTAATCGTCTGACCCAAATTATGGCGGATGGCAGTTATAGTCGTCTGAGTAATCAAGCTATAGGTTTAGTAGAAACCCGTGGCTTCCCTGCCATGGTAGGTGCTTGTGATGCTATGCTCAAATCAGCAGAAGTTCATTTAGCTTCTTATGAGAAAATTGGTGCGGGATTGTGTACTGCCATTATTAGAGGCACAGTGGCTAACGTAGCTGTAGCTGTGGAAGCGGGTATGTATGAAGCAGAAAGAATAGGGGAATTAAATGCCGTCATGGTGATTCCTCGTCCTCTGGACGAGCTGGAGCAGACCTTACCCATTGCTAGTTGTTGGGTAGAAGAACATCAACCTTTAGATATACCCCTACATGTCAAAGAGAAAATTGTTGACGCCCAAGCTGTAGAGTTACCTGATCTAGCCAAATTGCCGGTTAAAATTAAGGAAGAATTGCTGGTGGACGAATAGTGTTTACTAAATATATTAAGAACTGCTGTTAGAGGAGAATCACCTTGAACCAAGCGACACTGCACCAGTTGAAGGTGTTCGAGGCCGCTGCAAGACACGGCAGCTTTACCCGTGCTGCAGAGGAACTATTTCTTACCCAACCTACTGTCTCCATGCAGATCAAACAACTGACTAAATCCGTGGGTTTACCATTGTTTGAACAGGTGGGTAAGCGCTTATTTTTGACCGAAGCTGGAAGGGAATTATTTGCCACCTGTCGTGAGATTTTTAATGTTATTTCCCAGTTTGAAATAACTGTAGCAGATCTTAAAGGACTAAAACAAGGTAGCTTACGTTTGGCAGTCATTACTACTGCCAAATACATTATTCCCCGTTTATTGGGACCTTTTTGTGAACTTTATCCAGGAATTGATGTTTCCCTACAGGTAACAAACCATGAAGGCATCTTGGAACGGATGACTGCCAATTTGGATGACTTGTATATTATGAGTCAACTGCCAGAGCATTTGGATATTCAGTTTCAACCTTTTTTAGAGAATCCCCTAGTGGTTTTTGCACCTGTGAATCATCCTTTGTCTACGGAAACCAACATTTCTTTGGAAAGATTGGCACAGGAACCATTTATTATGCGCGAACCTGGTTCTGGTACTCGCCGTGCCATCCAGAGTTTATTAGAGGAAAATGGTATTAAAGTCAAGGTTAAATTAGAACTGGGTAGTAATGAAGCGATTAAGCAAGCCATCGCTGGAGGTTTAGGGATATCGGTTTTATCCCGTCATACCTTATTGAGTGATGCCCACCAATTTAGTATTTTGGATGCACAACATTTTCCTATCAAACGTACCTGGTATATAGTTCATCCTTCCGGTAAGCAGTTGTCTATTGTGGCTCGTACTTACTATGAATACCTGTTAGGAGCGGCAAAAAGAATTGTCGAAGAGGAAATTATCCAATCATGATAAACTTAGTTGCTGATGATACATGGTCAAACTTACTCAAACAGCTATTAGATGGCCAATCATTATCCCGCAATCAAGCAGCAACCCTTATGGAAGGGTGGATCCAGGAAAAGATTCCCCCTGAACTGTCGGGGGCAATATTAACCGCACTCCATTTCAAAGGGGTGTCTCCAGAGGAATTGACTGGTATGGCTGGGGTCTTAAAAGGTTTATGTCTGAAAACCAACCCAGAAAATACCCCCCTCATTGACACTTGTGGTACTGGTGGAGACGGAGCAGCTACCTTTAATATTTCTACAGCGGTGGCTTTTGTCGCTGCTGCTGCTGGTGTACCGGTAGCTAAACACGGCGGACGTTCTGCTTCTAGCTTAACTGGTAGCGCAGATGTTTTAGAAGCTTTAGGAGTGAACCTAAATGCACCTGCTGAAAAAATACAAGCTGCGGTCAAGGAAGTGGGAATTACTTTTCTCTTTGCTCCGGGATGGCATCCGGCCATGAAAGCCGTGGCTCCATTACGACGCAGTTTAAAAGTTAAAACTGTATTTAATCTGTTAGGCCCATTAGTTAATCCCATGGCACCCACAGGACAAATCATAGGGGTATTTGATCCTACCTTGATTGGGACTGTGGCCCAAACCCTAAATAATTTGGGGACACAAATGGCAATCGTATTACATGGTCGGGAAAAATTAGATGAAGCAGGACTGGGGGGAATCACCGACCTGGCAGTTTTGAATCAAGGGGAAGTGCAAATTACTACCCTCAACCCCGAGGAAGCAGGAGTTACACCAGCATCCATCGCCGCTTTAAAAGGTGGTAATGTGGCTGAAAATGCTGATATTTTAACCAGGGTGTTACAGGGTAAAGGCACTACAGCTCAACAAGATGTAGTAGCATTAAATGCCTCCCTAGCTTTACAAGTCGCTGGTATGGTTCCTTTGTTCCATCATCATCAGGGAGTAAACAGGGCTAGGGAAATTCTGGCAACTGGTAGTCCTTGGGAAAAGTTGGAACAGCTGGTGGAATTTTTACGGGGTTAGAAGTTGTGTTTTGAGGACGGAATTCCACCACATTCCGCTTAATGGTGAGGTCATAATTGCCAAAGAAATCATGTCCTAATAAACCAGTAGTTAGTGCTACTCCAGCAATGGCCACAGGCACCCTTTTTGCCATCACCCCCCCCACCTCCATAGAGTCAACGTAGGCTATGGGAAATTCTAGTCCTTGGGAACTGACCGTATTGGCCCTGGCTACACCAACGGGGACAACCCCTAAAGAGCGAGCCATTTCTTGGGTAATTACAGAACCACTAGCACCTGTGTCCACAATCATCTCAAAACGACTTTTGCCATTAAAAGTTACTTCCACAATGGGAGTGCCACCAATTCGTCGCTTAATGGGTACAATGTATACTTGTTCATGGTCATTAGTAGTCTCCGTTGGAATCTTCTTGGTGACAATGTCTGGTGAAGGTGATTGGAAATCTGGTGTGGTGGGCGTTTCCCTCACGGGGGGAAAATAACCTATTTTTCTCCCTGGGTTTGACCTGGTTACCACTGGGGAATCTGGTAATAAGGAGGATCCTCTGCTAGGATTACCTTGTTGACGGGCCAGTTGGAGTTGACCCTTATACTCGATAATCTTTTTCTGAGCAAAAGCAAAATTGGGGCTATTTGGTCTGATTTGTTTTAATAGGGCGATCGCCCTGTTGAAATTACTCTCCACCAATTGCCAGTCCTCAGCAGATTGGGCCCACTGACCTATTCTCACAGCACTAGTACCCTTGTCTAAAGCCAATTCCAACACACTGACTTCTTGACTGTGTGGCAGTCTTTTAGGTGGTTGTACTGCTGCTAAATTACCCACATCCCTGGAGTGGTTTATGCTTTGATTAGTCTGTTTATGACCAGTACAGGCAACTACTAAAGTTGCTAAAGCACTATTCATGACAATCACAGTTGTGCGTGGCAAAATAGAATCTAACATAGTTTCTTACAGATTAACCACCTGGCCATCTCCCATTTTAACCTTTCAACAATTCAAACATACTTGAGATTTAACAATTTCTATCATAACTAACAAAATAGGTTACTAATTACTTATGGCTCTATCTGAAGCAATACCTGCCCTTTTAGTTCTAGCAGACGGATCCGCATATCGTGGCTGGTCTTTCGGAGCGATGGGAACCACAGTAGGAGAAGTAGTATTTAACACTGGCATGACCGGATATCAAGAAGTGCTAACTGATCCTAGTTATACAGGGCAAATAGTAATTTTTACTTATCCAGAATTGGGAAACACGGGAGTTAATCCTGAGGACGAGGAATCGGTAAGACCCCATGTAAAGGGAGTAATTGCCCGCAATATATGTCATCAACCCAGTAACTGGCGTTCGACCCAACCCCTAACAGAGTACTTGAAACAGCAGCAAATTCCTGGTATATTTGGAATAGACACAAGAGGCCTAACCCGGAAAATTAGAATTGATGGAGCAATGAATGGGGGGATTTCCACAACCATTTTAGAGGAAACAGAATTACTGGAGCTAGTGCAAGCGGCACCAAGTATGACCGGACTAAACTTAGTGAAACAGGTAACCACAAAAAAAGTCTATGAATGGTCAGAACCGACCCCAGAAGTGTGGGAATTTAATTCCCAGTCTAGCGCCAAACAAAGGGAAGCCCTAACGGTAGTAGCATTAGATTTTGGGGTAAAAAGAAATATTCTCAGACGTTTGGCCAGTTATGGTTGTAAAGTGGTAGTTGTTCCCGCCCATACAACCGCCGAGGAAATCCTGGCATATAATCCAGATGGTATTTTTCTTTCCAACGGTCCAGGGGATCCAGCAGCAGTAACAGAAGGGATCACCACTGCCAAAAGCCTGCTAGAGAGCAAAAAACCAATGTTTGGGATTTGTATGGGTCACCAAATATTAGGTCATGCCCTGGGGGCCCAAACCTTTAAACTAAAATTTGGGCATCGGGGTTTAAATCAACCAGCTGGATTACAAACAAGAGTAGAAATTACCAGCCAGAATCATAGTTTTGCTATTGATCCGGATTCTCTACCATCAGCAATGGTAGAGGTTAGTCATCTGAACTTAAATGATCAAACGGTTGCTGGAGTGCGTCATAAATCCCTGCCTATTTTTTCCGTGCAGTATCACCCCGAGGCCAGTCCCGGTCCCCACGATGCTGATTACTTATTTGAGCAATTTGTGCTAGAAATGCAAACAGCACGTCAAAAGGGGGAAATTTGATCCCCAACAAGCGTTTATTGTTTAGTTATTTTAGTTAATAGGAACAGGAGGGAGTTATTGCTGAAAACAGAGAAGTACTAAATTTAACCGTGAGCCTAAGGGGCACCCGGGAAGTCCGGGACAACTGCCAGCTGTTCCGTCTCACAGGGTTGTTGGATGCCTTTTCGGAGCCAACATTTCGTAAGGTACTAGAGGGTAAAATTGGGGAAGGCCCAAACAATATAATTCTGGATCTGTCACAAATTGACTTTATAGACAGTTCGGGTTTGGGTGCTCTGGTGCAATTAGCCAAACAAGCCCAAAATAGCCAGGGAAGTTTCCAAATTGTCCCTAATGCCCGGGTGACTCAGACAGTCAAGCTTGTGCGGTTGGAAAAATTTCTCTCCTTACAAGGTACGGTTGAAGAAGCTGTAGAAAAGATTAATAACAAATCGTGACAGCTCGCCAAAAACATTCCCCAGTTGATGATGAGGAAGTAGAAAAAGTCCCAGTTTTTCTCTTCCTCATCTCACTGTGGAAAACCTATTTCCCAAGAAAGAGAATACAAAAGCGCTGTCAAATTTCAAGCCAAGGAATAATTAACAGGTGAAACCCCAGGAGGAAGATTTCCAAACCGAAGATGAAATTGCAACACAGCAATCATCTCAAATTCTGGCATTGCTGACAAACATTGGTCAATCTCCCCAGTTTCTATGTGAAGCCCAAGTAAAAAAAATCTCCCCTGCTGCCTTAGCTTATTTAGGTGATGCAATTTATGAACTTTATGTTAGAATGTTTTATCTGTGGCCACAGCAAAGACCGGAGATTTATCATAGCTTGGTAGTAGCGCAGGTGAGAGCAGAAAAACAGGCCTCACACTTACGCTCTTTGATTCCTGAACTGAGGAATCATGAATTAGAAATCGTTCGCAGGGGACGCAATGCAGCCACAGGGCGTCCCAAACGACTAGATCCCGAAATTTACCAGCAGGCCACCAGTTTAGAAACTTTAGTTGGCTATTTATATCTCACAGATTACCCCCGTTTAACAGAATTGCTACAAAAACTCCCTCTGGAAAAATAATTAACTAGCTTACCTGTGTCGGTAGTTACTTTTCATGAATCCAGATGGAATTGTTTGTTCACATACTTACTACAATAAATAACCATGAGCTACCAACCTAAAAAGAACAATCATGCCAGGGAATCGGAACGTCCCCAACCAATAAAAATCAAAGGTAAGCGCGTCCTAAGTCATCCTATTCGCACTCACAAGAAAGCAGAGGTTATACCCCCTAAACCTCGCCTTTTAGACCAAGGTTACCAACCACCGGTACAAACTAAAAACTCTGAAGAGCAAGATAATGATCTTATTTATGGACGCCATCCTGTCCTAAGTGCTTTGGAAAGTCATCGTAATCTTAATCGTCTTTGGATTACTTCCCGGTTAAGGTATGATCCCAGATTTCATCATCTAGTTCTCCAAGCTAAAGATAATGGCACTGTAATTGATGAAGTTGACCCCAAGCGTTTAGACCAGATTACCAATGGTGCAAATCATCAAGGTGTAGCTGCTCAAATTGCTCCCTATACCTACACTGAATTAGAGGACTTAATTAGTCAGGCCCAAACTGTATCAGAACCAGTGATAGTTGTTGCTGATGGGATTACCGATCCCCACAACCTAGGAGCAATTATTCGCACTGCTGAGGCCATTGGCGCTCAAGGACTAGTAATTCCTCAAAGAAGAGCTGTTGGCATTACTTCTACCGTGGTGAAAGTCGCTGCTGGAGCTTTGGAAAACTTTTCTGTGGCTAGAGTTGTTAATTTAAGTCGCGCTTTAGAACAGCTAAAAGAGTCCGGATTTTGGATTTATGGAACTGCTGCTACTGGCAGTGAACCTTTACATAGTGTTCGGTTCACAGGCTCTACGGTTTTAGTGGTCGGATCCGAGGGTGAAGGTCTGAGTATGTTGACACAAAAATCCTGTGATGTTCTAGTCTCTATTCCCTTG
Organism: Cylindrospermopsis curvispora GIHE-G1; assembly: GCF_014489415.1. Classification (NCBI taxonomy): domain Bacteria; kingdom Bacillati; phylum Cyanobacteriota; class Cyanophyceae; order Nostocales; family Aphanizomenonaceae; genus Raphidiopsis; species Raphidiopsis curvispora. Next base: position 763,119 of record NZ_CP060822.1, on the reverse strand, counting down.
CAGGGTAAGACCCCTAGCCTCAATGCCTCCGTAGCAACCGGTATGGCACTTTATGAAATTTATCGCCAACGCTTGTCAAATACTCATTATCTTGATAAATTACATACATTTTCTGGGAAAAAACTTTGAAAAAATCAACCTAACAGAGTATAAAGAAATGTAAAACCTAATCTGTTTTAATTTTGTTCTGTCACCTGTTAACACATTTATAAATTGGTGGAAACCATGAAAAATATTTGGCAAAACCTTAAAGAGTCCTTAATCAACCTAAATAACAATTTGGGTTTGGCTTGGTGGGTGGAGATTGTCACTCAGAATCCCCGTTGTACCTATTACTTTGGACCTTTTTTAAGCGTGACCGAGGCCACATCTGCCAGTAATGGCTATGTAGAGGACTTGGAAGCAGAGGGAGCACAGGGAATTACAGTCAATGTTAAGCGTTGCAAACCTGATAATCTGACCATTGAAGACCTGGGGGGAAAGATTGACCGCAAAGTAAAGCCTGTCTTTAGCGGTCAGGTTTAAGAATTATTGGGCTGCAAAACTCCTGCGCTGGTAAAGCGGGGAGTTATGCTGATTAATTTCTAGCAGCTGCCAAAAATGTTTCCAGCTCTGATAGCTTGATAGGTCCGGTAAAATTTGGACTAGTGACAATAAAGGAGGGGGTACCAGAAAGGTTGAGATTGTTCACTAAATCTAGGTCTTTTTGAATTGCTTCGTCTGCTAGCTGTCTGTCTTGATTAAATTTGCTTAGGTCTAATTTGAGATTTTTCGCAGTTTCTATGTATAGACTCTCCCCTAGCTGGTTTTGTTTAGTGAATAAGGTGTCATGATACTGCCAAAACTTACCTTGTTGATGTGCAGCCCAGGCAGCTCGAGCAGCTGGTAATGCTTGACTATGGACTTGAAAAAGAGGAAAATGTTTATAAACTAGGGTAAACCTGTTAGGGTACTTTTTCAATAAATCCTTGAGGGTTTTGTGTGCTTCACTGCAATAGGGACACTGAAAGTCAGAAAACTCTAGTAGAACAGTTTGTAGTTTTGATGAACCAATAGTAGGGGAGTTACCAATAACATCCTGTGTATTTTGGCTGAAGTTCTTGATAAACTCTTGTCTCCTGGTGATAACTCTTTGCTGTTGTTCCTCTTGGTATGCTTGAACACTCTCGATAATAGTTACCGGGTTGCGACGTATAATTTCTAGTACTTGTTGTTCTAGTTTTGGATCTATCTGGTTTTGGGCATAAGTGGGTAATATCAAAGCAGACCAAAATAAACTACTCAGTAGAATACTGGAAATACGAACTATCCAATTTTTAAAAACTTGACTCATGACAAAATAGGAAATGGTTATTAACCAGAGTAGCTTATGGGGATCTCAATGCAGCAAAAAATCTAGAACGATGGTTTGAAGGAATTCAGATTCCGATTCGTTCGGATCAAACGGTAAGCTCTACCGAGATAGCTTGTGGAGTAGACAAACCTCTCAAGAATCATCTTGAGACTACGATGAAACAGGAAGTAGGTAGTCCAGGTCTGTAAAGGTCTGGGTAGCTTTGGGTAGATCCTATAGAGCGGTAGATTCAATCTAAGTTAGGGGTTGCTGAAAAAGTTGAGAATAAACCTAATGAAAATTGGCTCGGTGGTCATGCAAGAAAAAAGATAAGTTTTCCTCATTGAAATTTACGAAGTAATTAACTTTACTAATCAAACAAGGTAAAAAAGATGTAATTCCCAAAAATTGACACAAAAATCCTCCAAACCCCCTTGATAATATTCTGCAAAGGTTCATGACCAAAAAGCACATAGCAATGGAAGTTAAGGAGGTATTAGGTAATTTAGACATAACCCTATCCAGGCTAAATCTCCGTTTACCTTGCCCAAATTTACCCTCAATATGGTTACGAATCCCTTCATCTTCTCTTGCTTGTTTCTTCATCGAAGGAGTCACATTTTTGGGTGGTCTTCCTAATGGGGAACCACTAATTCTAATCCCTCTTTCTTGACACCAACTTCTATTCTCCCTCTAACTAATATGGTCTAAAAATACATAGCCATCAAAGCAACTGGCTGAAAACTTAGCTCCAAATTCCGTATGGTAGCAATTACCCGTTATTGTTTGAATTAATCCACACCTGGAGACTGTCCGTGGGGGAGACCGGGAATCAATTCCCGGTCTCAAGTGCGACCTGAAAAGGGTCTTTCTGTTACGGGGAGCCTACTCCCCCAGGGGATTCACAGCCCTTGCTCTCGTGTAAAAGACTCTGTTAAGAGTCCGGTCACGTCCCAGTACAGTAATGGATAAGGACGGAATGCAGACCACAAATGTAGCCAAAACTAGTAGTCTAAAACCGGTTAGGAGCTAGAGGGAATTCTTCCAAAGGTGAACCACGTGAATTATCGATAAAACTGCGTTATGGGAAGAATGTCCAAATTAGACTGATAGGACATAAGCGGTGTAGTTTAGGTGCTTTGAGATTGCCTAAACCTGTGAATAACAAAACCGCCGCAGGATAGATAGCACCCAAGGAAGAGTGTAACAACAGAAGGACCAACAGGGCAAGCCCTACAAGGTCTGGAGAATGTCGATAACTCCAGTAGGTCAAAGGTAACAATGACGGAACTCCTTGGAGGGTACAGGATGGGTGAGAAAGCGAATGTTGGAGGTAATGCTCCAAATAGGGGTTCAAGATTTGCCTCTGACCGAAAGGAATAGCAGAATTCACCTGGGTCTTATACGAAAGACAAATTGAAAAAGAAATCAAATCCAATGACAAGTTAGATACAAACACTCTTATGTTAGTAAACGGACAGAGGAAACAGCTTGAGAACTGGAGCCAAATCAATTGGCGACGGATAATGAAAGCTGTTCGAAATCTAAGGCAAAGAATCTTTCGTGCTAGACAACTTGGTAACTTTCGCAAGCTAAGGAGCTTGCAAAAGCTTATGTTACGAAGCCACGCAAACCTACTGTTTGCAGTAAGACAAATCACTCAGACCAATCGTGGCAAGAAAACATCTGGGATAGACAAGGAGATAATAAACACCCCAGGAGAAAGAGTGAAACTTGTACTTGAATGGAATGAGGTCGCACCTAGTCCTACAAGACGGGTAATGATTCCAAAACCAAACGGCAAGAAACGTCCCCTTGGTATCCCAACTATAAGGGACAGAGTCATGCAAACAGTAGTCAAAAACGCACTAGAACCTGAATGGGAAGCCGTGTTTGAAGAACATTCTTATGGATTCAGACCAGGTAGAAGTTGTCAAGATGCCATAGCACAGTCCTTCATAAGATTGAAAAATGGCAGAGACAACTGGGTTCTAGAAGCCGATATCAAAGGCTTCTTTGATAACATTGCCCATGAAACCATTCTACAAAATATTGGTGACTTTCCTAAGAAAGAACTGATAAAAGAATGGCTAAAAGCTGGTTTCATATTCCAAGGGAAAATAAACCCTTCAGAACGAGGCACACCACAAGGAGGGGTAATATCGCCCTTACTAGCTAATATAGGATTACATGGATTAGAATTTTTTATAAAATCTACCAATCCAAAACTTGGTGTGGTGAGATATGCTGATGATTTCATAGTCACAGCTAGAGACAAAGAAAGTCTCAAAAAGGCACGAAACCAGATACAGCAATGGTTGAGAGAAAAGGGTCTTGAACTCAGTTCTGAGAAGACGCTAATCACGTCAATGGTAGATGGGTTCGATTTCCTTGGCTTCAACCTCAAGCACTATGATGGCAAACTCCTTATCAAACCCTCGAAAAAGAAAGTGTTAGCTCTCTGTAAGAGGCTAGGGATGGAAGTCAAAAGTCTAAACGGTCGAGAGCAAGAGGTAGTCATAAATAAACTCAATCCGATTCTCAGAGGGTTTGCTAACTATTACAAAGGTGTAGTTAGTAAAGAAATCTTTGATTACATCTCTCATAGAGTATGGCAATACCTTTGGAGGTGGGCAAAGCGGAGGCACCCACAGAAGAGCAAAAAGTGGATTAAAGACCGCTACTTTAAATCAATAAAAGGCAATCAGTGGAGGTTCGTTTGTAAAAGGGAACGCCGTGGGAAGATATCGTTGATATCGGTCTATCCAATAGATAAGACACCAATTGAGCGCCATATAAAAGTTAAGGGTAGTGTGTCCCCAGACGACCCAAATCTAAAAGAATATTGGAATAAACGTCACCAAAAGAAAGGGAAATCACATTGGGATAAAGGCTCGAAATATTATGAGGTAGCCAAAATCCAAAACTGGAAATGTCCCATCTGCGGTGAACCACTACTCAATGGAGATGGAATCGAAACCCACCACATAGTACCTGTTGCAAAAGGTGGTCTGGACGACATAGAAAACCTGAAGCATTTGCACTCAGCGTGTCATAAACAGGTACACTCAAAACCCAAGTTGAAAGGCTTGAAGTAAGGCTTGAGCCGGATGATGGGAAACCGTCAAGTCCGGTTCTTAGGGGAGGGAAGGATAGTGATGTCCAACCCTTACCCGACAGCTCAAGTCGGTTAAAACCGACTAGTTTTGTCACGTTGTAGGCTGGCTTGATAAAACCCAATTTACATTACACTGTATTGGAATCGGCTCAAAAATATCTATGTACCCGCGCGCCGATTTTTTTCAATATGGGGGGTTGATTATTTACCTTTGGATGTGATACCTTGATAATCGAAATTCGTGCAATTTTTTTAAAAATGCCACTACTCCATTGTTCCACTACCATACTACCATATTTCCAGCCCTTTAATCATAAAAAAACTTATCTTGCTTGCCGCGAAACATAATTTTTTCTTATTGTTTATCAGGCGATTGCAAAGCACTCCCTATGGGAGATCGCCAGAGGACTCGTAGGTTGGGTTAAGCAACGAAACCCAACAAACCCACGGGATATAAACACTCCCCATGGTAGCAATTACCCGTTATTGTTTGAATTAATCCACACCTGGAGACTGTCCGTGGGGGAGACCGGGAATCAATTCCCGGTCTCAAAGCTCAAGTCGGTTAAAACCGACTAGTTTTGTCACGTTGTAGGCTGGCTTGATAAAACCCAATTTACATTACACTGTATTGGAATCCGCTCAAAAATATCTATGTACCCGCGCGCCGATTTTTTTCAATATGGGGGGTTGATTATTTACCTTTGGATGTGATACCTTGATAATCGAAATTCGTGCAATTTTTTTAAAAATGCCAATACTCCATTATTCCACTACCATACTACCATATTTCCAGCCCTTTAATCATAAAAAAACTTATCTTGCTTGCGGCGAAACATAATTTTTTCTTATTGTTTATCAGGCGATTGCAAAGCACTCCCTATGGGAGATCGCCAGAGGACTCGTAGGTTGGGTTGAGGAACGAAACCCAACAAACCCACGGGATATAAACACTCCCCATGGTAGCAATTACCCCTTATTGTTTGAATTAATCCACACCTGGAGACTGTCCGTGGGGGAGACCGGGAATCAATTCCCGGTCTCAAAGCTCAAGTCGGTTAAAACCGACTAGTTTTTTCATGTTGTAGGCTGGCTTGATAAAATCTAAAATATATTACACTGCATTGGAATACGTTTAAAAATATTTATGTACCCGCGCGCCGATTTTTTTCAATATGGGGGGTTGACTATTTACCTTTGGATGTGATACCTTGATAATGGAAATTCGTGCAATTTTTTTAAAAATGCCAATACTCCATTATTCCACTACCATACTACCACATTTCCAGCCCTTTAATCATAAAAAAACTTATCTTGCTTGCCGCGAAACATAATTTTTTCTTATTGTTTATCAGGCGATTGCAAAGCACTCCCTATGGGAGATCGCCAGAGGACTCGTAGGTTGGGTTGAGGAACGAAACCCAACAAACCCACGGGATATAAACACTCCCCATGGTAGCAATTACCCCTTATTGTTTGAATTAATCCACACCTGGAGACTGTCCGTGGGGGAGACCGGGAATCAATTCCCGGTCTCAAAGCTCAAGTCGGTTAAAACCGACTAGTTTTGTCATGTTGTAGGCTGGCTTGATAAAATCTAAAATATATTACACTGCATTGGAATACGTTTAAAAATATTTATGTACCCGCGCGCCGATTTTTTTCAATATGGGGGGTTGACTATTTACCTTTGGATGTGATACCTTTGTACCTTATGGATGGCAAAAAAAAGGAGAAAATATTCCTATAAAAAGTGGTCGTAGTCGTAGATTAAATATACTAGGTTTAATGAATCGCTATCAAGAATTAGATGCCTATACATTTGAAGGAACAATTACCAGTGAAGTGGTTATATCTTGTCTTGATAAATTTGCGGAAAACCTTCCGATAAAAACGTTTGTGGTTATGGATAAAGCATCATTTCATAGAAGCAAGAAAATCCAGGATAAAATTAATGAATGGCAACAGAAGAATTTAGAGATTTTTTGGTTGCCATCCTATTCTCCCCAACTAAATTTAATAGAAATTCTCTGGCGATTTATGAAATATGAATGGATAGAAATGGATGCTTACTCTAGTTGGCAGAATTTAGTTAATTATGTTGAAAAAGTCATTCGAGATTTTGGCAAAGAATATGTAATTAATTTTGCATAACTACTTACCTCCATGTTGGGGTGTAAGGTGATCAGGACTTTCCGCCAAGAAATGTAGATCACCTTACTTTTTTCTAATTATAAAACTATTTGAACAGACATGCAATAGGTTTACAGAAAATAATTAACAATTTTTGTAAAATCTCTCGACTTGTCAAGCATAAATGCAAAATGTAAGAATCTCGCACTCACTCAGTTGCAGTAAAAGTAATGCGATCGCCCTAACTAGAAATGACGGTATGAAGTATCAAGCACTGTCATTCCTCTTGTTATTCTCTTGTGTTATTTTCTTGATTGTAAGGGCGATCGCATGGTTAAAAATATATGCGATATATTAACCACAGCCATTGAACCCTTAACAAAATACCGCTAACGAGTTTACGTTTGTCCTGAATGTGGACGCACCCAAGACGGAGATCGCGGCAAAAAATCTAGAACGATGGTTTGAAGGAATAAGGTCTGGGTAGCTTTGGGTAGATCCTATAGAGCGGAAAAATGCGATCGCTATATCCGTTGTTGGAAGCATGTCCCAAATCTATACAATATGTAAGTGGGTGGGTGGAATTAAATATAAATTGTGCCTCCCTACTTATTTCCCCCCAAAATAATTAGTTACTACAGTTAGTTTTTGTGATTATGAGTTTAGATATGAGTTTAGAAATTAGTTTGCAACATACCTCTACCCTAAAAGAGATTGCCCAAAAAACCCGCTTAGCTGCTCTTAATTTGTCCCTGTTAACCAGTAAACAGAAAGATTATGCTCTTGATACAATTGCTTTAGCTTTAGAGTCTGCCCAAGAAGAAATACTTCAGGCAAATATAGCTGATTGTCAAAATGCAATGTCTCAGAGTATCAGTAAATCATTATATAAACGATTGTATTTAGATTCTAATAAACTACAAGAAGCGATCGCTGGTGTAAGAGATCTAGTCAAACTAAAGGATCCAGTGGGTCAAGTTCAAATCCATCGAGAAATTGACAGGGGATTAATTCTCAAGCGTATAACCTGTCCCTTGGGTGTGCTGGGGGTTATTTTTGAAGCTAGACCAGAAGCTGCTATTCAAATTGTTTCCCTGGCAATTAAATCGGGGAATGGGGTCATTCTTAAAGGAGGGAGAGAAGCAATAGGTTCTTGTGAAGCCATAGTGAAAGCGATTAAACAAGGTTTATCTAAGACTGATATTAACCCAGATGTGGTGCAATTATTAACCACCCGAGAAGAAATATTAGAACTTTTAAATTTAGATAAATATGTAGATTTAATTATTCCTAGGGGTTCAAATTCCTTTGTCAGATTTGTCCAAGAAAATACTCGAATTCCAGTATTAGGTCACGCGGATGGAATTTGTCATCTGTATGTAGATAAAGCAGCAGATATTCACAAGGCAATTGATATTACTATAGATGCCAAAACCCAATATGCAGCTGCATGTAATGCCATTGAAACCTTACTAATACACAGTAGTATTGCCCAGGAATTTTTGCCCCAAGTTGCATCAGCTTTAGAATCTGAAAATGTAGAACTAAGGGGAGATAACCGAACCTTGGATATATTACCAAAAATTGAATTGGCCACAGAAAAAGATTGGCAAACAGAATATAGTGATTTGATTTTGTCCATTAAAATAGTTGATTCTTTAGAAGAGGCTATCGCTCACATCAGTGAATATGGTTCACGGCACACCGAGGCGATCGTTACGGAAGACTTGATAGCAGCTAATACCTTTCAAGCATTAGTCAATGCAGCAGGAGTATATCACAATTGTTCCACTAGATTTGCTGATGGTTTTCGTTATGGTTTTGGTGCAGAAGTGGGAATTAGTACCCAGCAAATGCCACCTCGGGGACCTGTGGGTTTAGAAGGGTTGGTAACCTATAAATATCATATAGTCGGAGATGGACACGTTGTGAAGACCTATACAGGCGATCGCAGGAAAGGGTTTACCCATAAAGATTTAGGAGTGTGATTGGGCAATACTGTGAAGTTTTCGAAAAGAATGCAATTTTTTAAAGAATCTGTCAAAATCAAAGCTCAAAGGGTCAACTTTACCATTAGCCACATCTACAGCTCGATGAGTAGTGATTCTGTCATCGGGAACTTGGCTTTGGGCAATCAACCAAGCTAGGGAATTGTATTGCTCCTGTGTATAACCACTATGTTCTCTAATATCTCTTTTTCCCCAACCGTCAGGAGGTGTTTCTAAAGAAACATGATAGGCAAAATTATTAACGGAAGGAGCTAATTTAGGATTAGTTTGAACTGTCTCTATTGTGCCATCTGTATTTTTAAAAACTGAATTGCCAGCGCCAAATGCTCTTTTATCGGGTGGGACTAAATAAATTACAGTTCCATCCCGGGCAATGATGGCATGATAACTAGCTTGAATATCTTCATCCACATTATGGTTCTGAAAGTAATTGATTGCACTCCTAGCAGAATATGTTGTTTCATGTAAAACAATAATTGGTTGGTTACTAACTGCCATACCCTTGGTATCCCGACTGAATCTTTCCCCATAATTACTAGGATGTACTTGTGCTGCTGTTAACTTAGGTTGGTACTTACTAAAGCTATCAGTTGTGACGTATTTTTTCACAACCTTTTTTTGTTTAATTCTTTCGATAAGTGACTGAGAAAAATTTTGTATTTGTATTGATTTCGGTTGTTTTGTTTTTGCTTGTGCCTGTAATAATTGTTTTGGGTATGGATTCACAACTACTGCTTGAGATGTTTCAGAACTAGTCAAGGCGTTCTGTCCATACTGTTCCCTTGCTAGACCGGTAGAAATTACTATAATAAAGGTTGTCAACATCAAAAAAATAATGCCCACTCTTGTTGTCCAATCCTTTGCTCCTCTAACTATCAGTTCGTGGCAAATTAACCTTTGCACAAATGAACTAACAAGTGAACTAAAATATTTCCACTTCATATTCCTAGCCAATGTTACTAAAATGTTACTAAAAGTTAACCTATAAATCTTGAGCTGCGTTTAAAAATATGACCCATTCCTTTCTTGAACGTTTACATAGTCCTGAACATCCAGTTATAGTGTTTGATGGTGCAATGGGGACAAACCTACAAATTCAGAACCTAACCGCCGAGGATTTTGGAGGTCCTGAATACGAGGGGTGTAATGAATATCTAATACACACCAAACCAGAGGCGGTGGCTAAAGTTCACCGGGACTTTTTACTAGCTGGCGCAGATGTAATTGAAACTGATACTTTTGGTGGCACCTCCATAGTTTTAGCAGAGTATGACTTAGCGGATCAAGCTTATTATCTAAGTAAGACCGCCGCCGAGCTGGCTAAACGGGTGGCTGCGGAGTTTTCCACTCCAGAAAAACCCAGATTTGTTGCTGGTTCCATAGGTCCAACCACCAAGCTGCCAACTTTAGGACACATAGACTTTGACACCATGAAATCAGCTTTTGCTGAACAGGTAACAGCTCTATTTGATGGTGGGGTAGACCTATTTATTGTAGAAACTTGCCAAGATGTATTACAGATTAAAGCTGCATTAAATGGCATCGAGGAAGTTTTCAGCCAAAAAGGTGAAAGAAGACCGGTTATGGTTTCCGTCACCATGGAAAGTATGGGGACTATGTTAGTTGGCACGGAAATTGCCGCAGTTTTGACTATTTTAGCACCATACTCCATTGATATTCTAGGTTTAAACTGTGCCACTGGTCCGGACTTAATGAAACCACACATTAAGTATTTATCAGAACATTCACCTTTTGTTGTATCCTGTATTCCCAATGCGGGGTTACCGGAAAATATAGGTGGTCAAGCTCACTACAAACTGACTCCTTTAGAACTGCGCATGGCGTTGATGCATTTTGTTGAAGATCTCGGTGTCCAAGTGATTGGGGGTTGCTGTGGGACACGACCGGATCACATTCAACAATTGGCGGAAATTGCTAAGGATTTAAAACCAAAGGTGAGACAGCCAAGTTTGGAACCTGCTGCTGCATCAATTTACTCCATACAAAATTACACACAGGATAATTCGTTTTTAATAGTTGGTGAGCGTCTCAATGCTAGTGGTTCCAAAAAATGCCGGGATTTGCTCAATGCTGAGGACTGGGATGGTTTAGTTTCCATAGCTCGCAGTCAAGTTAAGGAGGGGGCTCACATCTTAGATGTGAATGTTGATTATGTGGGGAGAGACGGGGTGCATGATATGCACCAGTTAGTTTCCCGGGTTGTGAATAATGTCACTCTCCCCCTCATGCTAGATTCCACCGAATGGGAAAAAATGGAAGCGGGTTTAAAAGTAGCTGGGGGTAAGTGTTTACTCAATTCCACCAACTATGAAGATGGAGAAACCCGTTTTTTAAAGGTCTTGGAATTAGGGAAAAAGTATGGTGCGGGTGTGGTAATTGGTACTATTGATGAGGAGGGGATGGCCAGAACAGCACAGAAGAAGTTTGAAATTGCCCAGCGCGCTTATCGTCAAGCAGTTGAGTATGGCATACCCCCATCAGAAATATTTTTTGACACTTTAGCTTTACCTATTTCTACTGGCATAGAAGAGGATCGGAAAAATGGCAGTGCGACCATAGAGTCTATTCGTCGTATCCGGGAAGAATTGCCAGAGTGTCATGTAATTTTGGGTGTATCTAATATATCCTTTGGTTTAAATCCAGCAGCGCGGATTGTATTAAACTCTATGTTTTTACATGAGGCAATGGGAGCTGGGATGGATGCAGCTATTGTTAGTGCAAGCAAGATTTTGCCTTTAGCGAAAATTGACCCGCAACATCAGGAGGTATGTAAACAACTAATATATGATCAGCGCAGATTCGAGGGTGATGTATGTGTATATGATCCCTTAGCTGAACTAACGAGATTATTTGCGGGAGTTAAGGCTAAACAGAATCGAGGAATTGATGAAAGTTTGCCCATTGAAGAGCGGTTGAAACTACATATTATTGACGGTGAAAGAATAGGTTTAGAGGCACAATTAGCCAAGGCCTTGGAGAAGTATCCCCCCCTAGATATCATCAACACTTTCTTGTTGGATGGGATGAAGGTTGTAGGTGAATTATTTGGTGCTGGTCAAATGCAGCTACCCTTTGTTTTGCAGTCAGCAGAAACCATGAAAGCAGCGGTGGCTTATTTGGAACCATTTATGGAAAAGTCGGGAGCTGGTAGTAATGCCAAGGGGATTTTTGTGATTGCCACGGTTAAGGGCGATGTTCATGATATTGGTAAAAATCTGGTAGATATCATCTTATCCAATAATGGTTATAAGGTGATTAATTTGGGGATTAAGCAACCGGTGGAAAATATCATTCAGGCTTATGAAAAGCATCAACCTGATTGTATTGCCATGAGTGGTTTATTAGTTAAATCCACCGCATTTATGAAGGAGAATTTAGAGGTTTTTAATGAAAAGGGCATTACGGTTCCTGTAATTTTGGGAGGTGCAGCATTAACTCCTAAGTTTGTTAACCAGGATTGTCAAAACACTTATCACGGCAAGGTGATATATGGTAAAGACGCTTTTGATGACTTGAATTTTATGGATAAATTAATGCCAGCAAAAGCAGCAGGTAAATGGGATGATTTACAAGGGTTTTTGGATGAGGTTAAGGGGGATATCCCAGAGATTAATACCCAAATTAAAGACCGGATTAAGGAGGAAGTAAAACAGCAACCCACGGAAGTAGATACCCAACGTTCTGAAGCCGTGAATGCCAATATTGAACGTCCTCAACCACCTTTTTGGGGAAGTAGATTTTTACAACCCCAGGATATTCCTTTAGAAGAAGTATTGTACTATTTAGATTTACAGGCTTTGATAGTGGGACAATGGCAATTTCGCAAACCCAAAGAAAAGTCTCAAGCGGAACACCAGGAGTTTTTAATTGATACGGTCTACCCCCTTTTAGAAAACTGGAAGCAACGTGTAATCCAGGAGAAATTATTGCATCCCCAGGTAATTTATGGATATTTCCCCTGTCAAGCAGTAGGCAATAGTTTATTGATTTACGACACTACCCACATAGATAGTAAAGAAATTAGCACAACTTTTGAATTTCCTCGTCAACGCTCGGGGAGAAGATATTGTATTGCCGATTTCTTTGCTCCCAAAGAGTCAGGATTAATTGATGTATTCCCCATGCAAGCGGTAACCGTGGGAGAGGTAGCAACAAAGTTTGCCCAAAAGTTATTTGCTGAGGATAAATACACTGACTATCTCTATTTTCACGGGATAGCAGTGCAGGTGGCTGAGGCATTAGCAGAATGGACTCACGCTAAAATACGCCAAGAGCTGGGATTTGGTCATGTTGAACCGGATAATATTCGGGATATTTTAGCTCAACGTTACCAGGGTTCTCGATATAGTTTTGGCTACCCAGCTTGTCCCAACATTTCCGATCAACACAAGCAACTACAATTATTAGATGCTAACAGGATGGGTATGTATATGGATGAAAGTGAACAATTGTATCCTGAACAGTCTACAACTGCAATTATTGCTTATCATCCGACAGCTAAGTATTTTACGGCCTAATTAGGAAAAAGTGAGGAAAATCTTATATCTTTGTTATCCAAATCCTGTCCTTATGGGGGAATGGATGATAATAATGTGGGTGTTGGTCTAAATTCCTCACTTCTTTTGTTCTCCTTAAATGTTTCCAATTGTCCATCAAGGCAACTTTAAGATAATTTTGAGCATTTATTAGAGAACTAAAAGCTGAAAATATAAATGTCGTGGAGTGGATAAGGTCACTAATTAGGGGCTCCCGTACCAACTTCATGTTAATTACAGATAAATTGTCATGAATATGCCTAATTTTCCCTGGTTGACGACGATTATTCTTTTTCCAATAGCTGCGTCACTACTCATTCCTGTCATCCCCGATAAAGAGGGTAAAACAGTCCGTTGGTTTGCCTTGATTGTGGGTTTGATTGATTTTGCCTTGATTGTCGCTGCTTTCTACACTGGTTATGATTTCTCCAATCCCGACCTTCAATTGGTGGAAAGCTATTCCTGGATCCCCCAAATAGATTTGAAGTGGTCTGTGGGTGTGGATGGCTTATCCATGCCTCTAATTATTTTGACGGGTTTTATTACAACTTTGGCTGCTTTAGCTGCATGGCCTGTAACCTTTAAACCAAGGCTATTTTACTTTTTACTTTTAGCCATGTACGGTGGTCAAATTGCCGTGTTTGCAGTCCAGGACATGTTGTTGTTTTTCCTGGTGTGGGAGTTGGAATTGATTCCCGTCTACCTTTTACTAGCTATCTGGGGTGGTAAAAAACGCCATTACGCAGCAACTAAGTTTATTTTGTATACTGCGGGCGGTTCCCTGTTTATTCTGCTGGGATCTCTAACAATGGCATTCTATGGTGATAATATCACTTTTGATATGTCATCTCTAGCCTTAAAAGACTATGCTCTCAACTTACAACTGCTGCTATATGCCGGCTTTTTAATTGCCTATGCGGTTAAATTGCCTATCATTCCCCTCCATACCTGGTTACCAGATGCTCACGGAGAAGCTACGGCACCAGTACACATGTTGTTGGCAGGTATTTTGCTCAAGATGGGTGGGTATGCTCTAATTCGCATGAATGCCCAAATGTTACCTGATGCCCATGCCTATTTTGCTCCCGTATTAGTAATTTTAGGTGTGGTAAATATCATTTATGCGGCTTTAACCTCTTTTGCCCAGCGCAATCTGAAACGGAAAATCGCCTATTCTTCCATATCCCACATGGGTTTTGTCACTATAGGTATGGCCTCATTTACTGACCTGGGTTTAAGTGGTGCGGTTTTACAAATGGTCTCCCATGGTTTAATCGGTGCGAGTTTGTTTTTCCTAGTAGGTGCTACCTATGACCGGACTCACACCCTGATGCTGGATGAAATGGGTGGGGTTGGTAAGCGGATGAAGAAAATTTTCGCTATGTTTACCACCTGTTCTATGGCTTCTTTAGCTTTACCAGGCATGAGTGGCTTTGTAGCGGAATTAATGGTGTTTGTGGGCTTTGCTACTAGTGATGCTTATAACCCCACTTTTAAGGTCATTGTAGTATTATTGATGGCAGTCGGTGTGATTCTAACCCCCATTTATTTGCTATCCATGCTGCGGGAAATATTCTATGGTCAAGAAAACGACGAGTTAGTTTCTCACCAAGCATTAATTGATGCTGAACCAAGAGAAGTATTCATTATTGCCTGTTTATTAGTCCCCATTATTGGTATTGGTTTTTACCCCAAGTTGCTCACCCAAGTGTATGATGCGACCACAGTACAATTAACTCAAAGATTGCGGGACTCAGTCCCCACCTTAACTGCGGAAAAAGCAATACAACATGTTTCCGTAAATACCCCTGTGATTGCCCAATAGTTCTTGATTCATCCCCACCTTAGGGTGGGGAATTCCTAAAACCAACCTTCCTGTTCTAGCGTTTCAATGAGTTGCAACCCACGAGTATCTCCCACTCCCAATAGTGAAGCCTTGGCATCTTCTTTAACTCCTAAGTCCTGATCTTCAGCAAAAGCTTGAATTAAGGCGTCTATAGCTGTAGCGTAAATAATATTAGAAGGTAACTCTTTACAGAGTTGACCAATTGCCCAGGCGGAGTTACTGCGCACCCCTGGAGTAGGATCTTGAACTAAGGCTTCTATTAAAGGTGGTATAGCACGAATTATAGCTTCATAACCTATATTTGCCATTTGCGCTAAAGCACTGGCTGCCCATAGACGAACTGCGGGAATGTCTGTTTTTAAAGCATCCGTGAGCGGGTTTAAACAACGATGATCATGGCAATTACCTAATGCCCAAACTACACCCTTTCTCACATAGCCATTTAAATCAAGATTTAGCTGATTAATTAGGGGGTCAACTGCTTCCATAGCAGTATTACGACCTAGGGCGTATGCCGCACTAACTCGAACTAAAGGACAATAGTCAGATAATAGTTTAATTAGATAGGGTATGGATCGCTGATCGGAAATGTCACAAAAAGCACGAGCAGCCAACATTCTTTGTTTAGAATCGGACGCTTGCAAAAGTTCTAGCATGGCATCAGGATCGGGTTTCACTATTTCCGATTCTGAGGTAATTGGTTCTATATTATCTAGTGGACTTTGTAGATCTACTTCATCATCGAGCAGACTAACATTCTCTTTGTCATACATAATATCTTTTCAGTTAGTTAAAAATCAGCCCTCAAGTGATTTTATCATCCAGAGGGATTGGGTTTGATAACCTAGCTGTTCATAAAGCTCTAGAGCAGGGGTATTAGTGGTGAACACCTGGAGTCCAATTTGTCGGTCTCCCTTTTGTTTAGCCCAGTTTTCTATGTGCTGCATGAGGGTTTTAGCAATACCCTGTCTACGGTGGGTAGGTTCCACATAAAGTAAAAATATGTGGGTATGACGACTACCTGTTACCTGATCTATGGCATTACCAGCCCACAAACAAGCTATTGGAGACGGTTGCTGATTTTTATATACCCACCACAAAGGCGTATCATTAGAAAGATAGTTCTCCACAGTACGGCACAGGTGGGAAAAATCTCGGGAGGGAAAAATTTCTTGGTAAGTACGCTGGATAAACTTGACCAAGAGGGCCTTGTCTAGGATAGAACCTCGACGAAGAGAATAGTCCGGCAAAGGAAATTCCAAAGTCAAATGTTAAAATTGTAACTTAGGGTGTAAACTGATAAATGATGAATAATTGTACCAACTGGAGCGGGTGCAGCCATGTCGGCGGGTAGAAAAATCCTCGCACTGACAGCAGCCAAGGCAACTAAAAATACTAAAACAACCAGCAAGGGAGCGATGTACTGACGAAAAATAGACATGACCTGTAATAATCTAAGTGGTTTTAATGTTCATCCCGATCTAAATCATCAAGGACTCTTTCACAGTACCAATTTTCTGGCATTCCTGGATAGTTTTGTTGGGCCTGTTCAATTAATCTTTCCGCAGCAGCTACATCACCAGATAGTCTGGCAATGAGTCTGTTTTTCAGGTAACTTCCTGTTATTTCCTCATCTACTTGTTTGACAGAACCGAAATTTGCTGGTTGTAACTGTCGTCGCAGTTGCCAAAATATTACGTAGTAGAGGGCACAAAAAATCAAAATCAGGCTGACTGTTCCTAGCAGGTTAAGAAGGCTAAATCCCAAATATCCTAAAACTAATTGTGAAACTACATAACCCAATAATAACCCTGTAATTACTAATACGATTGTGCCAAGAATTATTACTGCTTGTGGTTCCATAAATCCTCCTCTTCAAGTCCCGGTCTGTTTACTGTTAACGATTTATTATTCCAAGGGGCGGCTATGGGTAACAGTATTAATCCAGGTAAAGCTGCTAATATAGATAACAAAAAGAAATTAGGCCAACCAGTAGCTTTTGCCCAGTCCCCTGCAGGTGCTGAAAGTATGTCTCGACTTAGTGCCATAAGGCTAGAAAATAAAGCAAATTGTGTAGTGGTAAAGTTATGACTACATAAGCTCATTAGGTAAGCCACTGTAGCTACGGTGACTAGTCCAGCGCTGCTGTTTTCGATCATAATAGCGATCGCCAGGAGAGGGTAGTCTTTGCCAACAATAGCTAGTGTATAATAACCCAGGTTGCTGAGTAGTTGGAGGATTCCAAATACCCAAAGGGCGCGGTTGATGCCAATTTTAGACATTATTATTCCACCGAGGATGACTCCTGTAGTAGTGGCTATTAGTCCAATAATGTAAACTGTTGCTAGTTCCTGGTTATTAAAGTTAATTTCTTTGGCAAATAGGTTGGCTGTGATTCCTACGAGGGAATCTCCCAGTTTATAAAGTATAATGAAGATGAGGATGATTATTGCTTTAGTAATGCCATATTTTTCTAGGAAGATTTGTAGTGGTAAGATTACTGCTTCTTGTAGGGTGTGTGGTGTCAGGTCTTGTGACTGTTCATTTAGTTGGGGTTTGGGCAAGATAATTGAGGCCAGAACCCAAGTTATTAATAGTCCACCCAATATCCAATAAAAGACTTGCAGGGGGATTACCTGGGAAATTACACCCCCCACCAAAGCAGCAGTTATGGTAATAATCAGCAGGAGAAATATGATGTCCTTGGTTTTTAAAAACCTATTGTTGGTCTTGGGTGAATTGTTTTTCTCTTGGGTTTCTGGTGGAGCCAAAAGAGTGGTAATTAGTCCCACAGACATAAATCCTGCCATGAGTAGGTATACCATATTCCATGACAGAAATCCTGCTAACCATGCTGCTAAAGAAAAGGCAATAAATAGGGCTACCCGATAACCTAAAACCCATACAGATGCTCCTGTTTCCAATTCTAGAGGCTTTAAAATTTCGGTTCTATAGGCGTCCCCAGCAATATCTTGGGTGGCACTAAAAAAGGCAATAATAAATGATATAATGGCTAAGGTGATTAGCACCTGGGTGTTTTGGGTTGGTTGCTGTAATGCCATGGTTACTATTGCTAGCACTAACCCCAATTGAGTAATGAACAACCAACCTCTCCTCCCCCCTAAAAAGGATGGAGAAAATCTATCAATTAGGGGAGACCAAATAAATTTTAAGGAGTATGGTAGACTGACTAGGCTAAATAATGTGATTTTGGCAACCTCTACATCAGCATCTTTCATCCATAGTTGCAGGGTGCGAGTGGTGAGAAACAGTGGTAACCCGGAAGCAAAACCGAGTAACAGCAAACTTCCCATCTTGCGACTGTAAAATGCCTGTTTTAGTGCTTGGATTTCTTGAATCATGTCTGGTGTTATGGTTGATCAACTAGATTATTACTACCTTTTCACATTCTTGCTAGTCAGATCTATGAAATCTTCAATACTCTTAATATTTGGATCCCCTGCTAAATATCCTATACCTCTATGTAGGTGCAACCGAAATTGGGTAATTAGGGTTTCTGAGTCTGTTCCTAAACCGTCGTTCTTACACCGTTGTTTTAGTGCTAACAGCAAAATATCTGCCATTTCTCCCCCAAATACTTTCCATGTCAGCTCTACATTACTATCTTGGGGTATGGGTATGGGTGATGGGGGACTGGTTTCAGCTAGAGAACGACAAAACGCCCACCGACATAGTATATTCCATTGTTCTATGCGGGTGACACGTTTTAATTTCAACAGTTGATCCTTGGCCGTCTGCGATAGTTTAATTCTTTCTATGGGTGATTCCATTTTCATACCTGGTATGATATTAACTCTGTTACCTAATTACCAAAAATATCCTTCTTTGATGGTTGTTTCTCTTTTTCCTGAATCATACTCTAAAATATATTCTCGTGCGATCGCCTGATTTTCTCTGAGTATTTCTACTTCTTTCCTGGCTATTTCTGTATCTGTGGATAGTAAAATTACTTGATGGCTTGCTGTGGGAAAATATCTTTCCAATAGATTATTTCTATGGGATGAATCTAGTCTTCCTAGGGGAGTGTCAATTGCCACTGGTAGTTGTTTTCCGGACACTTTTGCTAAACCCCATAAAAAGGCGATCGCCAAGAGTTGTTTTTCTCCTGCGGATAGTCTATGTTTGGGGACTAGTTTACCATGGAGATCATACAATGAGAGTTGGAAACTTTTAGCATCAATTCCCACTCTATAGACCAAATCTGATTTATGTAGTAAATACAAAAAACAGTTTTTTACTTCTTCTTCTAATTTATTTAATTTCCTTAAAGTTAGTTTTTCTTTAAACAAATTTAAATTTTCTTGTACTCGGTGGACTGAATCAATCAAATGTTGATTACTTTGATATTTAAGATTTTTATCGGTATAACTATTCAACTCTCTTTTGGTTTTATCAATGGTGGTGGTTAGATCGATGAACTGGCGATTGAGTATTTCCAGATTGGTATTTGCTCGACTCCATTCTTTTTCAGCCATTTCTCGGACTTTTTGTAGTTTGATATATGCTTCCGGTGGAGCAGCAGCTTGAATTTGCCTATCTAGGCTGACAATTAATTCTAGACAATTGCGCAGTTCAAGCAGGTGGTTTTTGGCGTTATTGTGGACTATTGGCAAGCCATAGACCAGACGATCTAAAGAACTTAAAGTTTCCTCGTCTGCATTCAAGAAAGACTCTTGATAATTATTGGCTTTCACATTTGCTTTAACTGTTTCACTATCATACAATTCAGCAGATAAATCCACATATAAACTATCAATATCTTGATCCAGGAAATTTTCAATACTGGTGATTGTTTCCCGTTCTAGATTCAATTGATTGAGGAAGGAAACCAATCTTTTATCTCTGGTGGTTAAAATATCTCTAGCCACTTGATTTTGTAACTGCACTTGTTGAAGTCTTAACTCTTTTTCCCCCTGGATCTGAACTTGAGATAATAAATTACTAATTAACTGTAAAGGTAACACACCCTCAGCCAATTCGCATAAAGTTTTCCGGAGATTTTCCACCTTGCCAACCTGAGTTTCTCTCTCCCTATCCAGTTGACTGCGTTCCCCAGCAATTTTGCCACCTTCTGATATATACTTATTTAGGGCTTCCTCATATTTAACCTTTAAATTTTTTACGTGATCCTCTAGGTCTTGCAATTGAGCTTTTTGAAAATTTTTTTGCTCCATTTGTTTATGCAAACGGGTTTCCAATTCTTCTAACTTAGCCAAATCCTGATTATCAGCATTTTCCTTTTTTTTGCGATTGACTAATATTTCCAAATCTAAGGACAATTTATCCACCAACTCCAATCCCAAGAGTCCATTAATTGCATCCACTACTATGGGAGGAGGAACTTCCTGTTCTGCTAGTTCCTTGACCTGCTCACCATCAAATAAAAATAAATTAGAAATACCCAAGGGCAATATATTTTCTATGTATTCGTCCCAGATATTGGCTAAAGACTGGGGCCAGGTTTCGTCATCCCCCAAAATTCCCAGGGAATCTTTACCATCCTTGGGGGTTTTTTCCCAAGTTCTCACTACCCGATACTTCACGGGTTTATCATCTTCAATGTGTTCAAAAACCAACTCGATTCTGGTTTTATTAATCGGGTCAGCTTTGTTATTCACACACTGGGTCAGAAAGTCACCATAACTTAAATTTCCTCTGGTGGAACATTGGGCCCTTGCTCCATATAATGCCAAGCGAATAGCATCCATAAGGGTGGTTTTTCCTCCTCCGTTCATCCCCCCCAAAAGAATAATTGGACGAATATTATTCCGATCGATTCTGGTATCTAAATTAATAACTTGCTTACCAGCATAAGGACCAAAGTTTTGCAGTACAAGTTCTAAAAAAATCATAATTCCAGCAGTTCAAAAATCAAGATGGCAAACTAATAAGTAGGGAAGCACAATTTATATTTAATTCTACCCACCCACCTAATCTAAGAATATTCTCTATTCTTCTTGCTTATATTCATGCTTCCTATATTTCATGCTCGCAAAACTCAGTGGTTGCTCTAGGGGTTTTTTATCTTCGGTCTTATATTCAGTGTTATTTTGCTCTTGCACCCGTGGTATATCTAATTGTTTAAATGCCTGACGAATTGTTGCTACATTGCCTTCACTAGCTGCTAGACGTAGATCTCTTTTAAAATGAGCATAATCAATAGCCTCTTGTTGGGAACGGGAACTAGTTTCAAAGCACTTTTCTAAAGTTTCAAAAATCCCTACTCGGCGGGTTTTTTTCTTGAATTGTCTTTCCGTGTCTAGTAACTTTGCCATCAGCTCTAATTCCATAGAGTTACCCGCACAGATTTGTTCTAACACCTCCCACTCATCCCCACCTAATAGACTATAATCTGCGCCAGGTCGAGAATCTTTAAATTTTTCTCCTGTCACTTGTTCATATATTTGGGGTAAACTGTCGTCAAATTCGTGTTTTTCTTCCAGCCAAATACGGCGAATTTCACTCAGTTCTTCCATTGAGATTAGGGTGATATTGGCCATGTTTTCTGGTGCATTCTCTCTCATTTCTTTTTGTGCTGTTAATAATTTTCTTAACCAGTATTCTCGCCAATATTTTGTATATGGCCCAGGTATGGGTTCAACCGACATTTCCCCATTTCTGTTCCGTTCAAATAATTGAACTTCCCCCCAAATGCGACGAAAATCCCTTTTTTCTCTGTCATTTTCAATATCTAATTCCTTCCTAAACTCAACTATTGGTTGCATCCACTCTTTTTCTTGATCATTTTGAATCATTGCACTCAGGGATACATCACGATCAACTAGGGTACAAACCCAACAACCAAAACGAGAACTGCCACAACTAGGAGTAGATGTGTCAACAACCAATGGGCATTCATTGTCTTCCGTTGATTGCCTATACATCACAAATAGATCCTTATTACTGTGCCCCCAAGGATTATCCCACTGCATCAAATATAGCCAAACTTCATCAGTCCGCCAATCTTCTATGGGACTGTAAACCAGGGAATTGGGTAAATTGCCATTGGGACTCAGGCGATCGCGCAGTCTTTTAGCCTCCATTTTTTTCATGGTAGCAGCACGATTTTTACTTTCGGTCTTGCGAATACCCAGAACCAAGATTGTTTCTCCACTTTCCCTAACCATATCACGAATAAAACGGTTAGATGGGCTAATTTTTAGACGTTCAGTACACCAGCGGAATTTTTGACGGGGAGCAGGATATCCCTTACCAATTAGACCCACCCAATATGTCTCCTTTGTTTCTGGTTGTAAAAGGTGAGCTTGCATGGGAACCTGCTGTTCTTGGGCAGCTTTTTTGATATTTTCATGAGAAGCACGTACCCAAGCGGAAACATAAGGGTTCTCTACGCCTGTATCTGTGGTAATGACGTGAATGGTCTTAGTTCTTTTTTCTGGTGGTAAATCAGAAATAGCATTCCAAATCAGTTGTAAGATTGCCGTACTGTCTTTTCCTCCAGAATAACCAACCACCCAGGGTATGTGGTCCAAACAGTATAATTGCTGAATTTCTTTGGTAAGAACTTGAATATACTCCACCAGCTCGGCTACAGTTCGATTCGGCGGGGTTTTACTTTCTGATGTCACCATGGTTATAATTGGGGATAATTGGGAAGACAATTGCGGATGATTTTATCAATTCACCGATGAATTCAGTGGGGATTCAAGGTCGGGAATGTAAATCAGACCTTTACAAGGCTAATTTCTAAAAAGTATTGACAACTATAGTTTCGTACTAGTATGTAATATTTTGGCAAAATAGACAACCTAATCTCCAAGTAAGTTTTTAAAAAATTAACTTCATGGCAAAAATACCTCAAGATAACCGTAACATTTTTCCTCAGTACCCATCAGGTCAACCTCCTCAACTCCCATCTCAAATTATAGTTCAACAAACAAAAATGGGTGATGTTACCGCTTATCTAGGCTCAGTTACTTTAGAATGGTTTGCAACAAAGGTTAAATTCGCCTCTACTCTACCAATATTGCAAAATAAATATAATCCGGTTACAGACAACATTGAAATTGACGCGGATAGTATTGGTCAGATTCAACAGCGTTCTCTTGATTGGTCACGTCAAGCTTCATTGTTACAATATCTAGCTATACATAGAAATCATAAGTTTCCACCAGTACTAGTTGTAATCAGTCAACCCTGGGTGAATGATGCAAAATCAGAATTATGGGGTGGGGAGGGTCGTGCCAAAAAAGCAACCACTGATTTTACCCCTTTAGATGCAAATGGTCATATTGGTTTATTAAATGTGGCAGAAGAGGATGTAAATATATATGCTTTAGACGGTCAGCACCGATTAATGGGAGTTCAAGGTTTATTAGAACTGTTAGAAACTGGAAGACTAACAAGATATAACCGAGATAAAATCCCCACTGATAGTTATATAGATCTGTCAGAGTTGGTAGACCAATATGGGATTGATGTTGACTATCTCAAACAATTACCCCAGGAAAAAATTGGAATTGAATTTATTTGTGCAGTCAATAGTGGAGAAACCTACTCAGAAGCCAAACAGAGAGTCAGATCAATTTTTGTGCATGTGAATTTAATGGCTACCCCCTTAACTAAAGGTCAACTGATCCAATTAAATGAAGATAATGGTTTTGCAATTGTAGCCAGAAAAATAGCAGTAAGTCATCCCCTGTTAGCGGAAAGAGAGAATCGGAAACCTCGGATTAACTGGAACAGCGCCACAGTAGCAGCTAATTCCACCGTATTGACCACATTACAAGCCTTACAAGATATGTCAACTAAATATTTAGGATACAAATTTCCCCATTGGCAACCCCAAATTAAGGGATTGATTCCCATGCGTCCAGACCCTGACGAGTTAGCAGAAGGAATTAGGGAATTTGAACAGCTATTTGACCATTTAGCCACCCTCCCCAGTTATAAAATTTTAGATCATGAAGATACAACTGTTTTACGGCGATTCAGTTTTGAAAAAGGTGGTGGTGAGGGCAATATTTTATTTCGTCCTGTGGCACAAGTTGCCTTAGCAGAAGCTTTAGGGATTTTAGTTTTTAAAAATGGTCTCTTATTAGAAAACATTTTTAAAAAGTTGCAAAAATTTGATCTTCAGGGTGGTTTTAGTCAAATGGAGTTTCCTAATTCCGTATGGTATGGAGTTTTATATGATCCGAATAAAAAGCGGGTTCAAGTGTCTAAAAAAGAATTGGCAGTGAAATTATTAATTTATCTATTGGGAGAAATAAAAGACCAGATGGAAATTGCACAACTACGCAAAGCACTAGCAAGTGCTAGAACCACAGAAGATCGTGCCATTGACTTTGATGGGAACTGGGTTAGTGCTCAAGAGGTAGGACTTCCAGTAGCATCTATATAGGAGTTAAGTAGGGAGGCACAATTATTTGTAGGATGGGTTGAAGTATGAAACCCATCCTGCGTTCATCTTATATTTAATTCCACTCACCGACTTAGATTACAAGTGGGGGGGACTAGGATAAAAATCTAGAGAGATCAAATTCTCCATCTTCTCCATCAATTGTTTGATGTTCACGCTGTAAAAACAATAGAATTCTCTCCGTATAATCCACGGATCCTCTGATTTGAGTCTCTAAAATCTCTAACCCCCCATTAGCATATTCTTCAAAAATTTGATTACGTTGTTTTTCTTCTTCGTCATTATTAGGTGATAAAAGTTGAATGTTCTCCGTTTCTACAATTGCCAGTAATTTGATCAACACATCATATCCTGATGTTGCAAAAACCTCTAATCTGATGGGAGAAGGATCCCTTTTAGAGATTTCTTCAAATGGAATACGCTTCTGATATTTAATACCTAAAGCAGCAGCAAAAGCAATCACATCAGCAAAGGTCTGAAAGGGACCCTGGGCCCCATCATTAGCAACCAAAGCCTTGACAAAATCAGCTTTATCCCCAGCAATTCTAATTCTACTAGTTTCAGCCATAACCAGAAAAAAATTAACTCCTTTCTACTTCTACAATTTCACTGTACTCGAAACCATTAGGACTTTGACGAGTTAGGTAATACTTCTCCCTACCTATTTGCAAAAAGTCCTCTTCACAGTTGGTTTTAGAAGAATAATAGGTCAACACATATTCCTTACCAATTCGCTCCATAATCTCGGACTCAACTTCCTCTCTCCATTGGGTCTTAGTCACCAGCACTACTAACTGATTTGCCAACTTGGGAATGGTTTGTGCAATATGACGACGAGAGTTAGCATCTAAACTGCCAAAGGGTGAGTCCATTACTATGGGGAAGGTACTACTATCGGGAACCATCATGATTTTTTTCTTTTCACTCCATTCCCTTACTTTATCAATAATACTGGCGATAAATGATAAACTCAGAATTTGATTTTCCCCGGTAGATGCTGCAACAGCAGCTTCTATTCCGGTTGTATTCTCTACTAAGGTCAGTTCATATTTTTCGCTAATTTTGGGAATATATGGTGTAACGGAAATTTCTGAGAATATTTCTTGCACTCTTTTTTCTAATTGCAATCTAAATTGCTTTTCTTGTCTATTTTTCACTTCAGTTAATATGTCAATAGCATCTTGGGTAGCAATAATTCGACGCTGTGCCAAAATCTGTCTTCCTTCATTTTGTTTTTGCTTGGCAATTTGTTTGACTACAAGATCAATTTCTGTATTGAGGTGAGAAATTTCTTTTTGGTTTGCTCCTTGCTCCCGATTTAAATCGTCAATTCTTGCTTCTATTTCATCCAATCTCTTTTGTAAACCGCTAATGTCTTCATTTGGGTCTTTCCGCAAAATCTCCTCAATGCTATCTAAATTCATCTCTATGTCAGAAAGTGATGTCTTTAACTGATAGATTCTTTGTTGTTCTCGATTGATCATCTCTAAAAATAATTGAGCTTGTTTTTCCAGATCATCTATTTGCGCTCCCATTCTAATTGCAGTTTCTTCCACGGAAGAAGATCCGGTTTTTCTCAACAGTGATTTAACGTGAAAATGTCCATTCCCTCCTTCTTTTAATTCTGCGCCACAAATACACCTACCACTTTTCATCAGTTCGCTGACAAATTCTCTGGAAATACCAGATTTTAATTGCCCGCGCTGTTTAAAAGCAACAATAATCTGTCTGAATTTAACTGTTGTTTCACTTAATAATAATGTGTATGCCTGTTTGGAAATAGCTTTTTTTAAACCCTCTTTAGTTTTTTTTAATTCCTCATAATTATTGCGTTTTTGATTTTCTAGCCTTTCCCTTCTTTCTTGTAAATCCCTAACTGAACTTAATTCTACCAATCTGGCACTGATATCTTTTTTAAAAACTTGTTGATTTTCTAAATCTTCAGCTATTTCCGTTTGTCTTTGGGAAATTTTACTAATTTCTCTTTCTAGTTTACTTTGCTGTTTCAATAATTGTTTAGTTTCCGCATCTCCAATAGCTGCCAATTCACTGTCTAAAGTTTTTTTAGCCTCCTTTAAATGTTTTGTCGCCAGATCAATTACCTTAACACCTAAAAATATTTCCGTGGCTTCAGCAATTTCAGCTTTTTTATCAGAGCGGACAATTTCTTCTATTCTTTCTCCATCAAAAAAGAAGTATTGATGTAAACTTACAGGCAATATATTATTGATTATTTCCTCCGGTTGTTCAATGGGAAAATACCACTTACCATCATCCCCCACAATTTGAATTGTTAATTTAGTTTTGGTAGCATCAATACTAGTGGGATTTTTATAAACCCGACAGTTACGTTTTGCCCGGTAGCGAACTCCTTCATGTTCCCAACCTACTTCTACCCAACATTCTACAGCTTGATCCTCTCCTACTTCTGAAATCGCACGTTTGTTAACTAGCTGCTCTGTCACCGCGAAAGCAGCTGTAAATTTTTCATATAGCACCCAGGTGAATCCATTTAATAAACTGGTTTTTCCCGCACCATTATTACCATGAATTATGGTGGTATTCTGAAACTCTCCACCTGCTATGGCAATTTCTGGTGTTTGCCCATAAAAGGAACGAAAATTACAAAATTTAATTGAAGTTAATTTCATTGCTACACTACTTATTTTACCGCTTCTTTAATTATTGCTAAAATATCTTCATTAACTGCACCCTTGCTTTTTCTGGCCAGTCGCGATTTTTCCAGTCTACACACTTTTTCTATTATCTGTTTTACTTCCGGTGGTGCAGCAGTAATTGGTGCTTGTACATCCTGAATTTTTGACTCTTGAGCTTCTAGTTCTCTGTTCATGACATTCCCCCCAGGTTTTACCCTCCATCATACCACAATATTATGTATTGTATGTAGTATATATTATTAGTCTATACAAGTTGATAAATTAATCGCGCTTGTAATTTTGTTTATTTAGTCTTGTCTTTTATCGTGTAAAACTGATTGGTCATCTAGAATTAAAATAAGTCGAAATTGAACCTGCCAATCCTGCTGCCAAACTAATGCATCGGCTACAAAACTTTGCTATCTATTGCCCAAATATATTCTGTTTACAGCGATCCTCTGTATTATACCACAAGCTCCCCAAATACTAGCAATAGATAATTTAGATCAATCTCTAAATCCACGTCTACTGGTAAGACTTATTTCTCGTCTTCCCAGTTGGCTAGATTACCAAAATGGGGATCGACAGATTCTCTTCACGATCCATAATCCTGCAGGTTTGGATGGATTAGATTTGTCTCGGAAATACGTTTGTTTGTAGTTGAACGCAACAGCAATGGTCAAACAAATATTCGTCGCCTTGAGTTAACACCGGAACTAATTCAACTCAACCAAAAGTATCCTTTATCTCGCCTTTGGCTTATGGGAAATCTTGGAGGTGTGCCAAACGTTTAGAATAAATAATAATACGGAATAAATAAACCATGTTGTCACCAAAAGATGACATTCTCCCCGATTTCTCCACCAAATCTCCCCTAAATATTTACCCTAACCTTGTAATATTGATTTCATCAACACATCATAGAAATCAAAAGCAATGCGCAGAAGACACTTACTTTATCTGGGTGGTGGTGCTACCTTAGCACTTGCGACCCATGGTTGTACCCAAGGGAATTCCAAATCCACCCCGGATACTAGTGAGAATCCTGGTAAAATCACCATTGGGTTTTGGCCTGTAGCTTCTGGGTTACCCTTATTTGTAGCGGATAAAAAAGGCTACTTTAAAGAAGCGGGTCTCAACGTGGAAGTAGCTCAATTTGCTTCTCCCAATCAAGTAGCTGAGGCTTTAATTGCTGGTAGATTACAGGGTACGGGTAATGGAGTGGCCAGTGGTGTATTGGGCCTGTCTGAAATTACTTCACCGGGTCTGTTTAAAATTATTGCAGCTAATCCCAGTAATGTGGATTATAAACTAGATCAAGTTGTGGTTGGTAAAAACAGCCCTATTAAATCTGTTGCCGATTTAAAAAATAAAAAGTTTGCCACAGGACCGGGAGCGCAAAATCTAGCCATTGCTCAAGCTATTTTAGCCGCAGCAGGGGTTGAAAAACCAGAAATCCAACAGTTAGAGATACGCCAACACGTAGCAGCAATTGAATCAGGACAAATAGATGCTGCTTATACTTTAGAACCTACAGGTACGGTTGGGGATATGAAAGGTATCACCAGAATTTTAGAAAATGGTGTGGTGTCGAAATATATCCTAGGAGATCCTAAAGCACCCTGGTTTGGTGGTGCGGCGGTTTTAAGCACTCAATTTTTGCAAACCTATCCCAAGTCTACCCAATCTTATATACAAGCTTATCGTCGAGCTATTGCGGATATTAAAAACCAACCGGATGCAGTGCGACAATACTTAGTTGGATATACAGCCATCTCTGGGGACTTAGTACAAAAAGTGCCACTAATTACCTACACCATGTATGATGAATTTACCGCTGAGGATATTAACTACTTCCAAAAATTCTTCGATTTTATGACTGATAAAAAAGTCTTTTCCAAAAAAGTAGATGTGAGTAATCTGTTATATAAAAATTCGTAAGGATTCACGCCATCAACCCATTCTGGCTAAAGCCATTATTCAGCAATAATTGAAGATAATCATGGATTCACTTCTACAGACAAAGACAGCAAAATCGGAAGAATTTATCACGGTCAAAGGGTTGTGTAAGTCCTTTGCTGGGCAACCTGTATACAAAAACTTTGATCTCAACCTAGCCAATCATCAATTAGTCTCGATTTTTGGTCCTAATGGGTGTGGTAAATCTACTTTAATCAATATGATGAGTGGTTTAATTCCGGTGGATCAAGGTGAAATCAAAATCCATGGTAAACCCATTCAGCGGACCCGCATTGGCTATGTATTTCAAAATTACCGAGACTCTCTTTTTCCCTGGATGAGCGCCTACGATAATATTGCCTATCCACTGCGGGTCAAAGGTATTTCTGAACGGGAGTGTCGTCATTCTGTAGAGCATTTAATTGAGACTTTCAATATTTGCTTAGATCTAAAACGATATCCCTATAGTTTTTCTGGTGGACA
Source organism: Cylindrospermopsis curvispora GIHE-G1 (assembly GCF_014489415.1). Classification (NCBI taxonomy): domain Bacteria; kingdom Bacillati; phylum Cyanobacteriota; class Cyanophyceae; order Nostocales; family Aphanizomenonaceae; genus Raphidiopsis; species Raphidiopsis curvispora. Next base: position 733,622 of record NZ_CP060822.1, on the reverse strand, counting down.
GCAGCAGTTAGTTTCAATTCTCAGAGCGTTAGTTGCCCAACCGGAGGTGCTATTTTTAGATGAACCATTTTCAGCTTTAGACTTTGAAACTACCTTATTTGTACGAGATAAATTGCAAGAAATTTTTATGGCTACCACCATTCCTATGCTGATGGTTGTACATAACCTAGAGGAGGCGATATTTTTAGCTGATAAGATTTTATTACTAAGTAAACGTCCAACCCGAGTGGTTGAGACAGTGACCTTTGATGCTCCTCGACCTCGCACACCTGAAACTCTAACTTCTCATAAATTTGTAGAAGTCAGTCGTTATTGTTTAAATATTTTTCGCCAGGAAATGCAAAAATGAATTTCCCATTTTCTACCATCATCAAGAACAAAAATTCAAACCAAGGTTTAAACCTAGATTTCATCCTGAACCGCTGTTTACCTTTAACTGGTGTTCTATTGTTTTTTGGATTGTGGTGGTTTATTGCTGTATCAGGATTTGTTAATCCCGTTTTGCTACCAACTCCCTTAGCAACAGTCCAAACCTTGATGGAGGGATTGTTTGGTGGTTCCATGTTCTCTGATTTAGCTACCACAGTTTTACGAACATTTAGCGCCTTTTTTCTAGCTACCTTATTTGGCATTCCCCTAGGTGTGGGATTGGGAAGTTCTGAAAAAATCTATCGTAGTCTGGAGTTTCTAATTGAGTTCTTTAGGTCTACCCCCGCTAGTGCATTGATTCCCTTATTTATTCTCTTTTTTGGTATTAGTGATTTTTCTAAGGTGGTAATTGCTGGCTTTAGTGCTTTCTTATTAATTGTTTTCAATAGTGCTTACGGAGTAATTCATGCCAAACAATCTCGGATTTTAGCTGCTAGAGTCATGGGAGCAAATCGCTGGCAAATTTTTAAGGATGTATTATTATTAGAGAGCTTACCACAAACTTTTATTGGACTGCGCAGTGGAATTAGTATTGCTCTTGTGATTGTGATTGTTTCTGAGATGTTTATTGGTAGTCAACAAGGATTAGGAAAGCGTATTATTGATGCTCAACAGATTTTAAATGTTCGGGATATGTACGCATCAATTTTAATTACAGGGAGTTTAGGTTACCTGCTGAACATGCTATTTTTATCACTGGAAAAGCGTTTAATACACTGGAGTGGTAAGTAATTGTTTAATTATTTGAGGGAGAAATCATGATTGAATTTGCTGTAAATGGAACCCTAATGAGGGGACTAAAATTAAATAATAATTTGCTGAACGTGGGTGCGGTTTTCGACCGAGAATCTTCCACAGCACCCTGCTATCGTCTATGGTCAATTGATGATCAATATCCGGGAATGCTTCGTGATGTGGAAGGAGGTAAATCCATTAGTGTGGAGATTTGGCAAGTTCCTTTAGGAGGAATTGCTGATATTTTAATACAAGAACCACCAGGGTTGTGTGTGGGTAAAATTGAGTTGTATGATAAAAAAGTAGTTTTGGGAGTGTTAGCAGAGCCTTTTTTAGTAGCAGGAAAAAAAGAAATTACTATGTATGGTGGATGGCGAAAGTATGATCAATCATGTGATCAATAAATAATCTACTCAAAAATTGGTAATTTCACCATAACTAATGTTCCTTGACCTAGTTCACTTTTAATTTTCCATTCACCCTTATGTGTTTGTATACAAGCTTTGACAATAGCTAGACCCAATCCAGTACCCCCAATTTCTCTCACATTACTACCTCGATAAAATGGTTTATAGATGTGAGGTTTATCATCGGGAGAAATGCCAATACCAGAGTCTTGAATTTGCCAAATAATGTTTTGTTCCTCTTGGGTAATTCTCATTTGGACTGGAATTCCACCTGGAGAATATTTAATGGCATTATCTAGAAGGTTAATTAGAATAGAACGAAGCAATTTTTTATCTAAGAATACTTGGGTTAATTTAGAAGAAAATTCTAACTCAATAGGGTGATCGGTAGTTAACTGGATTTCCCCTATGATTTTCTGGCAAAAATCTTTTAAATTAAATATCTCAGGTTGAAATTCTAACTGTTGAAATTCGGATCTGTTTAAAAGTAATAAATCATTGATTTGCTTGCTCATTTGCCGAGCAGTTAGGTTAATACGCTGAATATTAAATTGTTTTTGTGTTTCTGTCAGGCGATCATAGTTAATTTGCAGGCTTTCACTAGATAATAAAATCGTACTCAAGGGAGTTCTTAATTCATGGGAAGCCATGGAAAAAAAGCGAAATCTCAATTCACTTAAACTTCTGGTTTTTTCTAGATCTCGATTTAAAATATATAAGAAGAATACCAAACTGCTGGTTATTAAACATCCTATAATAAGAGTGGCAAAAGTGGTGTAGGGTTGTTCTACCGGATAATCTGGTGATGGAGAAAATTCAATCCTCCATTTTCTTTGACCTATTTTGAGAGTTTTTTGACAAATTTGAGGATCGGAACATAAAAAATAGTGATAGATATTTCTGGTGACTGGTATGGATTGGTTGACAACTGTTTTACGGGTGGCGTCATACTGACCCAGAAATTTTTCTCCTGACTTTGCATCCTGATCTTGGATGATAAAGTTAATGCTATATCGCAAGTTTTTCAGGGACTCTTCAACTACGTCTGACAACCGAAACACACCTATTAAAACTCCCCTAATTGGCAATGTCATCTTCTCTTTAGACTGTGGATCATCCACTGGTAAAAAAACTAAAAATCCAAATTGATCCCGTCTTTCTTGTACCAAACGAATTCTCCCAGTAGTGGTTATCTGTTTGGTTTTAATAGCTTGACTAATAGCTATTTTACGAGTAGGATGGGAATTAAGATCATACCCGAAAGCAGACTCATTACCTTGGAAGGGCGCTACATAAGTTACGGGAAAATAATAGGGACGTTTTTGAGCTACTACCAGTTGATTTTGCCGGTTTAATTCCCTAATGCGAAAATTTTTGTATCCTTCAAGTTGTATTTGTTTTTCATAGGAAAAACGCTCTTGGTGGGAAATCAGAGGCGCCCATTCTAAAGCTTGTATCCCAGAATAGATTTGGATTGAACGATGGGTAAATTTATGGAAGGATGAACGATCAATGGGCTTTTTGTCTTTTTGTATATAATGATGTGTGGCATAATAGTCTCCTAAAAATCCTATAATATCAATGTAGCGATTTAAACTACGTTGTAAGGCTGTAGTTAGATTTTCAGTTTGTCGCTGGAACCGTAATTGCTGATTGGATTTTTCCCAATGACTGATCATAAGTGTGGCTAATCCCGATAAGCTCACACCCACAACTGATACAATAATTAGTAATCTATTGTTAACCATGGGGGATATGATAGAAACTATATTTGATAAGCATTAGAGGATGCATTCATCAATAGCTCATATCCTTGATCCAGAATAAATCTTCCCCGGAGAAAGCCAATATGAGCACCTGGACAGATGTATTGTAGTGTGTCAGGAGAAAAGCGATCGCATAGTTTAGCAAGACTTTTGAGTTGTCTAGGCCAATGGAAAGTTGTTGCAGTGCGAAATGGTACTAGTTGAGCTTGGGGGTTAGGGACTAAATGTCTTCCGGAAAATAAAATTCCTCCAAATTCGCGATAGTATAGACAAGAGGACCCTGGGGAATGACCTGGAGTCCAGATTAATTGTGTGGTGTGATCAACAGACAGTTCTTGACTAAAAGTGGTGAGAGTTAAACCTGGTAATAAATAGGCTTCCTGCTCTTGGATGAGAATTTCACAGTCAAGAGCTTGTTGAATTTGGGCAACCTTACCCATAGCACCGCGATGACTAATAAACAACCAACGTACCGCACCCTTTTGCAGGTAGGTCTGATTCCCAGCTATTTGTTCCCAAGCGGGACAATCAATGAGGATATTACCCCCATTCCTGACAATCAAATAGGAGGTTCCACCCAAAGTTTCCCGATTTGGGGGAAAGGCTAAAATTTTGGTTGACTTTTGGGAATTGGTAAATTTTGTATCTGGTGATACTGTTGCTTCCTCCTCCGGATCTTGAGATAGTATAATTTGTGGAGGTTTTATTGTATTACTAGATGTTGGAGGTGCTAAGGACATAAGTTGATAACGATTCGAAAAATAATTAAGAGCAATTATACTGGATTAATCGTGTTCATTAATCAATTTCAAATATAGATCATTGTGGGGTCCAATATTTCTGATAAATCCTGAACCTCCCAAACTCTGAAAAAATCTGAAAAAATATGACATCTTGGTTTCTAGTGTTATTAGGACTGTTGACCTATGTTATAGTGAGAAACGTCCTTTCCCATATAACCCGCGTTCCGGTCTGGTTATTATGGTTGATATTAATGGCCCCAGCAATTATTTGGGAACTTTGGACAATCATCTATGGTCCAACCCAATCACCGCCATTAGTATTCATTGTTGCGTGTGTATTTTTAAGTGTGTTCTTATGTTGGATTTTGTTTATTTCTGGAAACAGAGGACAAAGAAATAGAGAACCCCGAGGTGAGAATAGAGAATCAACATCAATAAGTAATAGCGAACCACAGCAGTCACCAGTGAGACCAATTGAAATAGCAGAAGAGACAAATCTGAGAAATTGTTTTCCTTGGTCCTTATATTATATTCATAATATTGAGTATAGACCTCAAGCAGTAATATGTCGTGGACATTTACGAGGCAATCCCCAGGAAACCTATCAGCAGATTAAGACCAATATTGAAAGAGAATTTGCGGATCGCTTTTTGGTCATTTTTCAAGAAGGAGCAGATGGCAAACCATTCTTTGTTCTAATTCCCAACAAACAGGGCAATAGACAAGAGAGAGAAAAAGACAATTTACGCCAAGGGTTCACAGCATTAACACTATTAATACTCACCCTAGTGACCACCACTGGGATAGGTGTACAAATTGCCGGAATTCAAGCAGGAAGATTACAAGCTGACTGGTCTTTGATGATTTATGGTTTACCCTATGCTTTGGGGTTAATGACAATTTTGGGTATTCATGAACTGGGGCACTATTTTACTGCTAAATTGTATAGAATCAATTCCACCCTCCCCTATTTTATTCCCATACCTTTTTTCTTGGGCACATTTGGAGCATTTATTCAAATTAAAAGTCCAATCCCCAACCGAAAAGCTTTATTTGACGTGGGTATAGCAGGTCCATTAGCTGGTTTTTTGGCAACTTTACCCTTACTATTGTGGGGTTTAGCCAATTCAGAAATCGTGACTATTAATCAACAGGCAGGAATTTTAAATCCTGACGCATTGAATCCTCGTTATTCAATATTATTAGCCCTACTATCTAAATTGGTATTGGGTGGTCAATTAACAGCTAACTCAGCCCTAGATTTGCATCCTGTAGCCGTAGCGGGACTTTTAGGTCTAATAGTCACAGCCTTAAATTTAATGCCCGTGGGTCAATTGGATGGTGGTCATATTGTTCATGCCATGTTTGGTCAGAGAACTGCCATGTTAATCGGGCAACTTGCTCGGTTTCTTCTGTTGATTCTTTCTTTTATTAGACAAGAGTTTTTATTCTGGGCAATTATGTTATTGTTTATTCCTCTAGTTGATGAACCAGCTCTCAATGATATTACGGAACTAGACAACAAAAGAGATTTTTTAGGGTTGATGGCAATAGCTTTATTATTACTAATTGTCCTCCCCATTCCTGACTTCTTTGCCCGTATTTTACAGATTTAAGTACGGAGTCACAATTATTTGTAGGATGGGTTTCGTTGCTCAACCCATCCTACATTCATCTTATATTTAATTCCACCCACCTAATCCAGGGAGGATGTTTTTAAAAACCGCTTTTAGCCCTCCCTGCAATTTTGAAATCCCCATCTCCCCACATCAATTACCTTTGTTTTGCCAGCTTCTTCACCATCTTACGTAAACGTATGGACTGGGGTGTCACTTCTACTAGCTCATCTGAACCAATGTACTCTAACGCCCTTTCTAAACTCATTTCTACTGGTGTTTGTAACTGCACAAGTTCGTCCCCACCCGATGCCCGGTGGTTAGTTAATTGCTTAGTTTTACAAACATTTAGTTCTAAGTCTTGAGGACGATTATGCTCACCTACAATCATACCTTTGTAGACCTTGGTTCCAGGATGAATAAAGAATACACCACGGTCCTCCGCGTTTTTCATGGCGTAAAATGTGGAAACACCTTCTTCAAAGGCAATTAATACACCTTTGTTGCGGGCTTCAATTTCTCCAGAAAGGGGGCGATAGTCCAGGAAACTGTGGTTCATGATACCTTCACCACGGGTCATGCGCATAAATTCCCCCCGGAACCCAATTAAACCACGAGCGGGAATCACAAATTCTAATTGGGTGCGATCGCCTGCTCTTGGTTGCATATCTTGCATTTCTCCTCGACGTTGACCCAAACGTTCTATACAGCTACCAACAGCATCAGCGGGAACGTCTAATACTAACAGTTCGTAGGGTTCACAAGGTTGACCGTTAACTTCTCGGTAGATTACTTGAGGTTGGGAAACCTGGAACTCATATCCTTCCCGACGCATGGTTTCAATCAAGATCCCCAAGTGCAGTTCACCTCGACCAGATACGTGGAACTTATCAGGTGAATCGGTTTCTTCCACCCTTAAAGCTACGTTGGTTTCTAGTTCGCGGAACAGGCGATCGCGCACTTGACGAGATGTGACCAGTTTACCTTCCTGTCCAGCAAAGGGTGAATCATTTACCCAGAAGGTCATCTGTAAGGTTGGTTCATCCACTTTAATGAGTGGTAATGCCTGGGGTTCATTAGGATCTGTAATAGTTTCTCCAATATATGCGTCCGCAAAACCAGCTACCGCCACAATATAGCCAGCAGAAGCTTCTTCTAGTTCTACTCGCTTTAAGCCTTCAAATCCCATCAGTTTAGAAATTTTGGACTTGACAATATTGCCAGTTTCTGTTACTAAAGCTGCCTGTTGTCCAGCGCGAATAGTACCGTTGTGGATTCTACCAATTACAATCCGTCCCAGATATTCGGAATAGTCCAGGGTGGTCACTTGTAGTTGGAGTGGTTTGAGGGGGTCACCCACCGGTGCGGGAACGTGGCGTAAGATTGCCTCAAACAAGGGTTTCATGTCTACCGATTCTGCTTCCAGGGTTTCTTTAGCATAACCAGCCATTCCCGATGCGAATAGATAGGGAAAATCACACTGATCATCATCTGCACCCAATTCCAGGAACAGGTCTAAAACCTTATCAACAGCAACATGGGGATCAGCCTTAGCGCGGTCGATTTTGTTAATTACCACAATGGGACGTAGGCCCTTTTCCAAAGCCTTTTTTAACACAAACCTGGTTTGAGGCATGGGTCCTTCATTAGCATCAACAATTAGTATACAACCATCCACCATACCCAGAACTCGTTCCACCTCTCCACCAAAGTCAGCGTGACCGGGAGTGTCCACAATATTGATTAGGGTATCTTTATACTTAACCGCAGTATTCTTGGAAAGAATAGTAATGCCTCGCTCTCTCTCTAGATCATTGGAGTCCATGACACAATCCGGAACGTCTTCGCCTTCGCGGAAAATGCCGGACTGTTTCAGGAGAGCATCAACCAGGGTGGTTTTGCCGTGGTCAACGTGGGCGATAATGGCGACGTTACGAATTGGGAGCGTCATAGAGAGCCTTTGTGAGTTTTTGAGTTTTTATATTTGAGAACTAGATAGGGCTTGCATATCAGAAATGGGGGTCTTTTGCCAGCTCTGTAACAAACCTTTAATAATTCTAACTCAATTGTCACGAATATGGTTTTTGCGATCGGAAATTCATTGGAAATATCAATGTTTTTTTGTACAAGCACTAATATGAGGGTTTTAAAGAACAATAATAAGAGTTGATAGTGATCCCGTTCAGTATCAAAAATCATTTCTGATTAAATACGTTTATCCCAAACTAGCTTGGCTTGTGCCGACAGAAGATTTTTTATATGTTGTCTGTATTCATCCGTGGTAGCCATTTTGGTATTACCTCCCCGTCAATATTGTAAATCAACAACGGAAGATTAATTAAAATTGTACCTCATTTCCCAAAAAAGCTGGGGATATTATTTATATCCTTATCTATGTCTAGGAAACTATAAGTACGGTAATCATCATTAAATAAGTGAGAGAGCCGAATTTACATCTTTTTTAACTAGGAATAACATAATAGTCAAAGGGTTGATAAAACTCTTGCAATCACTAAACAAACTACTAATAAATTGACAGAGGAATCGATTATGGCACTAATTCGTTACAGTCCTTGGAAAGAAATAGAAACCCTAGAACGTAATTTGAACCAATTGTTGGGTGATTTTGTACCTACTAGCTTAAAGGATTTAAATACTGTGGCTAGGGTTCCAGCAGCAGAAATGACTGAAACTGAGGACACAATTGTTCTCAAGCTAGAGATTCCTGGCATGGAAGCTAAAGACCTGGATATTCAAGTTACAGAGGATTCAGTTTCTATTACCGGAGAAAGGAAGTCTCAAACTACTGTTGAGGGAAAAAACAAAACCAAGACAGAGTTTTATTATGGTCAGTTCCACCGAGTGATTTCCCTTCCCGTACCTGTTCAAAACACCAATGTTACTGCTGATTACAAAGATGGTATTTTGCATCTGACCTTACCCAAATTGGTAGAAGAAAAAAGCAAAGTGGTGAAAGTTAGTTTAGGCAGCAATTCCTAGTTCTTCCTAGTTCTTAGTTAAAATCCCCCCAGGTTCCATCAGAACCTAGGGGGATCTTACTTTGTATTTTTCCTACTTGTCTTCTAAACTAGTATAATTACCTCAAGTTTTTAAAAATGTCAGCGTCCTAATTGTATGAATGACCAAGAATATGATCATTGTCCAAGAATTACTGGAAAAACTAAAATTATGGGAGTGATTGGCTATCCTGTGGAGCACTCCCTATCACCCTTGATGCACAATGCAGCTTTACACCACTTAGGATTAGACTACGTGTATTTGCCTTTTCCCATTGCACCGGACAATTTACAACAGGCGATCGCTGGTTTTGCTTCCATTGGTGTGGTTGGTTTTAATGTCACAATTCCCCATAAACAGGCAATTATACCTTTATTACATGAAATATCTCCTGTTGCTCAAGCTATAGGTGCAGTTAATACGGTAATTCGTGTAGGGGAGAGGTGGATAGGAACAAATACGGATGTGGCAGGATTTATAGCACCACTACAAACTACATACAATCAAAACTGGCATGAAAAGAAAGCGGTAGTTATAGGCAACGGTGGTGCAGCAAGAGCAGTGGTTGCTGGTTGTATTCAACTGGGAATGGGAGAAATTCACCTAGTAGGTAGGAATATGGAAAAATTAAAACAACTTGAGCAAAGTTGGATAGATTCTCCCCTTGCTCATGAATTGACTAATAAACTCAAGACCCATAGTTGGGAGCAATTACCACAGCTCATCCCTCAATGTAACTTGTTAGTCAATACCACACCCATTGGTATGTACCCAAATATAGATGAGTCACCTGTGACTGAAGACCAACTGCATAAATTACCTAGCCATGCGATCGCCTATGACCTAATCTACACTCCCAAACCAACCCGATTTTTACAATTAGCACAAGCACAGGGTGCGATCGCACTGGATGGATTGGAAATGCTGGTGCAACAAGGTGCAGCAGCTTTAAAACTTTGGCTACAACAAGAAAATGTCAATGTGGAGATCCCCATTGTCAAAATGCAGCAGGTTCTCACACTCGGGGTCCAAACTGCAAGTTAAATTTTACCGCTCATTTTATACGTTCTAGCTGCACGACAGCTTATTACTACTCTTTTGCCAGAGCGATCGCATGAGCAAGGATAGTCGGACTAATGCGTAAACCAACTTGCATCAGCTTTTCTAAACACAGTTCACTGAGTAAATAATGTATGCGATTAATTTTGACTAGGCTGATAATCGGGGAGGCATTGACTACCCAACGCTTAACCACGGTTAATTTCCTCCGTGAGTTCTTCTAAGGTAGTCTGAAATGGGGAAACTCCAAATCGCTCAAGGGCCTGTAAAAAAGACTGACGACTGATGCCAGCAATTTCGACAGCTTTGGATTGGGAGATCATGCCAATTTCATACCACTTAACTACGCCAGCGATAAGCAATTCTTGAGCGAACTCCCCTGGGGTGCTGCGGAGAGCAGAGAAGGCACCCTCGGGTAGGTTGAGTTGAATTTGAATCATTAGGTGGGCGAGTCTGGTTTATACGAACTGGGATCATGAAGACCATCAAGGCTCAGCACATGATTATGACCCTAACTTATCTAACTTTGTTGAGTAAGTCAAGCGTGATATTTAGATAGATGGTTTTTTTGGCATAATTCAGGAGGCGATCGCTCTCAAGCATGAGTAAAGATATTAGATTTAATCAACTCAATTAATTTTAAGTGGGGGTACGAAACACATTTCTACAGAAGCCATGTTATAGTAAGTTAAACCGATTGAGTCAGTACCAAAGTCAATGGGAGGTATAGATATGGTGAGGCAAGTTCCACCAAAAACTCAACTAGGGGTGATAAAATCTAATAAAAATCAGCTTGGAGAGACAATCGTCCCTGAAATTGTCTACCCAGAAAGTGATGGTGAACCCATGGCGGATAACACTAAACAATTCACATGGATTGTCAAAATCAAAGAGAATCTGGAAATACTATTTAAGTCTAATCCACATGTGTTTGTAGCTGGGGACTTATTTTGGTATCCAGTAGAGGGGAGCAACAAAATTAAACTAGCTCCCGATACCATGGTGGTGTTTGGGAGACCCAAGGCACACCGGGGGTCTTATCGACAGTGGGAGGAGGATAATATTCCTCCCCAGGTGGTTTTTGAAATTTTATCTCCCGGGAATACTCAAGATGAAATGGACAAAAAAAAGCTGTTTTATCTGAAACATGGAGTAGAAGAGTATTATGTGTATGACCCAGATAGGATTAGTCTAGAAGTATCTATTAGAGAAAATAATTCATTTAAAGAGATTAAGGATTTTAGTGTTTGGACTAGTCCAAGATTGGATGTACGGTTTGATATGACGGGAGATGAATTAGTCATCTATTATCCAGACGGTGGTAGGTTTCTTAGTCCTGTAGAGTTGAGCAATTATGCAGAACAGGAAAAATTTCTTCGAGAACAAGCAAATCAACGTGCAGAACGGGAAAAAATGCTTAAAGAACAGGAAACTCAGCGTGCAGAACGGGAAAAACTGCTTAAAGAACAGGAAACTCAGCGTGCAGAACGGGAAAAACTGCTTAAAGAACAAGAAAGATTTCTTAAAGAGCAGGAACAACAAAAGTATCAAACCTTACTAGCACAATTAAAAGCTAAGGGTATTGATATTACTACACTCGAATAAACTATTACCTGGACCGAAATACCCCTGGGAGAGGGGTTTTTAAAAACTTTCCCTCTCTTGCGGAGAGCGGAGAAGGCACCCTCGAGTAGGTTGACCGGAAAGCTTAGAACAGCTAATCGAATACGTAGTAAATAATTTTACTGTTATCCAGTAGTTGAAACCTTTGTAGTATTTCTCCTAGAATGGTAGAACTCGGAAAAACATCTATTCCGTTAATCAAATAAAATTAATTTTTAACGCAAAAAGGTATATATAATGGACTTACTCGAGTATCAAGTTAAGGAGTGGTTTAACAAGATAGGAATTCCCGTATTACCATCTCAAAGAATTGACCACCCCACAGATTTAAAAAGGTTAAAAATCCCCTACCCAATTGTGCTGAAATCCCAGGTGTATGCCAAAGACCGCTCACAAGTTGGCGGAGTCAAAATTGCAGAAACGACTATTGATGCCATTGCAGCTGCTCAAAGTATATTTAGCTTACCCAAAGGGTGCGATGGCACTGGATAGACTGGAAATGCTACTGGAAAAAGGCGCAGCAGCTTTAAGTAAGTTGGCTATAATAATCTTTACTCATGAAGTCAGTTTTAAGCAAGAGAATGAATAAACTACTGTTTTTTAAAAAGCTTACCCCCTCAAAAATTATCTTTGGCCTATCCGCAGCTTTAAGCATACTCTGTTTTCTTTACCTTATCATAGGTTTTTATAAATTGATAATAAATGCACAATCTACAGATTTATATACTCGTTGGAAAGAACAAAGGTATATTTATTATGGTTTATATCCCTATGATATTACCAACGGTTCACCTTTGATAGATCCTCAACTGGGTGCTGTAACATCTGGGGGATATCCAGCTTGGGCTTTTTTCTCAGGTTTCATATTTTTCCCACCCATTCCTTTTGAATTAACCCTGTGGTATCATGTTCTTTTAAATGCCATCTCTCTAGTTATTTTAGCCATTTTTGCTTATCAAATCGGCAAACCCTATGGAAAATTAAAAGCCTGGTTTACAATAGTTACTTGTTTGTCACTTGGTACTCATACCACTACTCTGGGTATTGGACAATATGGCATTATTATCAATGCTTTATTAGTACTAATGTTTTGGCTATTGCAGGGCAATGCTACAGCAATTTTCATGTAGTTAAACTCCAAAATAAGATAAGCTATAATAAGGGTAATAAACTAAAATAGAGTAGAAGTGCTGTCAAATTATATGCCAAAACCTTATTCAATAGATTTGCGTAATCGCGTGATTGTAGCATGGGTTGCTCAAGAGGGATCTCAACGCCAGTTGTCAGAAAGATTCAAGGTCAGCTTATCATTTGTGAAAAATTTAGTACGTCGTTATCGTGAACCTGGGCAAGTTGAGCCAAAGCAATGTGGAGGATATGAAAAGCCTATAATTGCAGGCCAATATTTAAACATGATCAAGTCTTGGCTGGATGAGAAAAATGATTTACTACTTTCAGAATTATGCGATCGCCTGAGAGAAACGACGGGCACTAGTGTTAGTATCACAACCATGCATCGAGCCTTAGAAAAGTTGGGTCTACGTCATAAAAAAAGTCTAAATGCCAGTGAACAGGAGACTCCACTCTCCGATAGAATTATGTTTGTCAAAATTAAAGCAATTTCTCCGTAGTCGTGAGGCACGAACATTAGAAGCCCTAAATGAGTCCATGACCAGTTATAGTTCTCAATGTGGGCTTGCGTCCCTCCCCGGGCGCACGTTTACGGTTTGCTAAGGAGTTGAACACGGTGCGTTCATAGGTATCAGCAAACTGAGATAACAGCTTGTTGAATGCTTGACGGTTGAGTCCAGTCATTGCTCGTAGCAGTCGCTCTTGATTCAGGATGCGGTCTAAGTCCAACATTGATATCACCCTACTTGTCTGCTAGACTATTATACCTTATTTTCCAACAACTCTATGGATTATGAAATCAGCGAATATTCAACATACAGAACATTTTGTGTCCCCATTTGATCGTTGTTTAAAGACAGGAAAGACCGGGAGCAAATCCGGATTCTGTCCGGAGATCTATTTCATGAAGTATATATTGCAACTCCACTGGAAATTTGTGAACAACGTGACCCCAAGGGACTCTATGCAAAAGCACGCTGTGGAGAAATTGAGTCCTTTACGGGAATCAGCGCCCCCTACGAACCACCCAAAGCGCCCGAACCACCCAAAGCGCCAGATTTACGGGTAGAAACTTCTCAACTTTCTGTCGAGGAAAGCTTAGAACAGCTAATCAAATACGTAGTAAATAATTTTACTCTTATCCAGTAGTTGAAACCTTTGTAGTATTTCTCCTAGAATGGTAGAACTCGGAAAAACATCTATATCCGTTAATCAAATAAAATTAATTTTTAACACAAAAAGGTATATATAATGGACTTACTCGAGTATCAAGTTAAGGAGTGGTTTAACAAGATAGGAATTCCCGTATTACCATCTCAAAGAATTGACCACCCCACAGATTTAAAAAAGTTAAAAATCCCCTACCCAATTGTGCTGAAATCCCAGGTGTATGCCAACGATCGCTCACAGGTTGGCGGAGTCAAAATTGTAGAAACGACCATTGATGCCATTGCAGCTGCTCAAAGTATATTTAGCTTGCCCATTGGTGGAGAACTACCAAAAGTTTTATTAGCGGAGAGCAAGTATAATGCTCAAGAAGAATTCTACCTAGCAGTAGTTTTAGATACAGTTATTAGTCGTCCTGTGCTTTTAGGCTGTAGGGAAAGAGACATAGATTGGCAGTCTCCCGGAGAGAACATGCAATACGTGGTTGTGGAACAAGAGTTTTCCCCATTTTATGCCAGAAGACTAGCATATCTCATGGGTTTGAGGGGCGGACTAATGCAGTCTGTCAGCGACATTATGACAAAAATGTATCATTTGTTTTTGCACAAGGACTTAGATTTGGTGGAAATTAATCCTCTTGGCGTGAGTTCATCTTGTCAAGTAATGACACTTAATGGCAAAATCAGAGTTAATGAAAGGGCTATTAATCGTCATCCAGACATAGCTGACATAGCAACTAAAATAGCACGGGATCCCGGGAGCAAAAGAATAAATGGCATGTTGGTTGATATGCTGGGTAGGAATAACCAAGGGGAAATTGGCATATTAGCCAACGGTACTGGTTCCGCTTTAACCACTTGGGATGCAGTGGTAGCTGCAGGAGGTAAACCTGCTGTCTCCTTAAATTTACGACATTCTTGGTTGAACCACACAGAACCGACAAAATTTAGTCAACGCATGGAAACTGGACTAAGGGTTTTGGCTGCTGATCGCAATATTCAGGTGATTCTCATTAATTTGCTGGGTACTATTCCTGAACTCTCAGAAGTACCAAGAGTGATGACTGATTTTATGGCATTACAATTGGAAGAACTTAGATGCTTTTTAAATACTCCTCAGAAAACCCTCCCCCAGCGCTTACCCAAAATAGTCATGCGCCTAGCTGGTAATGATTTTCAAGTGGCCAGGAAGTCATTACTGTCCATCCTACAAGTTCAAAGCGAAAATTTCATCTTGGTTGAAAATTTGGATGTAGCTGTTAAGGAAGCAGTAAGTTTAACCAAGTCACCAGTGTATAGAAAATAGCTGTACTAACTTTTTTTAAAGAAATTTTCTAAGTTTAATAAGGAGTTTATGAACTTAAAGCCGGATAGTAAAGTTTTAATTCAAGGTTTTTCGGAGTTGATATCCACAACCCATATTGACCAAATGAAATCATACTATGGCACTAATTTGGTCGCTGGCGTTGATCCCGGTCATGGTGGCATGATGGCACACAATTTGCCAGTTTTTGATTTGGTGGAAGAGGTGGTATCAAGTTTCGGGACAATTGATACAACAATTATTAGTGTACATCCCTATCAAGTGTTAGATGCTGCACTAGAGGCGATCGCCGCTAACATTTCCCAGATCATTATTATCTCCCCAGGGGTGCCACCTCTGGATATGGTTACATTGCTGAGGAAAACAGAAAACCAGGAAATTCTAGTTGTTGGGCCTAATAGTCCGGGGATTATTGTGCCAGGGAAGATTCTCCTGGGCATCCAGCCCTGTGAATTTTATACTCCTGGTAATGTAGGTATTGTCAGTCGCAGCAGTACCCTTACCTACGAGGTAGCTTGGGAACTAACTAAAGCTGGGTTGGGTCAGTCTATTAGCGTGAGTATTGGTAGTGATGCAATTGTAGGTTCTTCTTTTTCTCAATGGTTACAAATTCTAGATGAGGATGAAAATACGGAAGCAATAGTTTTAGTTGGTCAACCAGGAGGTGAAAGTGAGGAGGTAGCTGCCAAATACATATCAACAGCTATTGATAAGCCAGTTGTTGCTTATATTGCTGGTAGACATGCACCACCTTCTAAATCCTGGCACCAATCAGGCAACTTTGCCACCGTGGTCAAACGTGATCCTGATTTTGGCAGTGTTTCTACTAAGTTAAGCACCTTTAGTAATGCCCAAATACCTGTTGCCCAATATCCTCAGCAAATTCCCCAGTTGCTGGTAAAAGCCATGAAGTGCTAAGAATTGATGAATTTTCCGCAAATTTCTGGTAGTTTAAGTGATTGAGCGGATATAACTGTGATACCATAATTATCTATTCTCAAATTTCACTTAAAAAACAGTTTTCACCCCATCAGGGACTTCCGACTACCGCAACTACTCCTATAATCAGGCCATGAACGGGACAGAACAAAAATTATCATCTAGGGATCTACTGCAACAAACTAACACATCAACTCACTATTGGGTATCAATGCCTAAACCAGAAAATCACCTATTTGAGGTGACTCTGCACATTGACAACTACCCCGGAATAGTCGTTGATTTGAAAATGCCCGTATGGACACCAGGGTCATACTTGGTGCGAGAATATGCTAAAAACCTACAGGATTTTACCGCATTTGCTGGTTCTAAACCTTTAAGGTGGAAGAAGGTTAGCAAAAATCACTGGCAAGTAGAAAAAGGTAAAGCTAATCAGGTCGTTGTACGCTATCGTATTTTTGCTCACGAACTGTCAGTACGTACAAATCACCTGGATGCTACCCATGGTTATTTTAACGGTGCAGGGATGTTTTTTAGAATCCCTGGTTGGGAACAAAAGCCAATTTACATTACTGTGGTCACACCTAATCCACAATGGCAAGTAACTACCGCCTTACCACTAGTTAACCAAGAGGCTAATACATTTTTAGCAGATAATTTCGATGCTCTGATTGATAGTCCTTTTGAAATCGGTAATCATCATTTACATCACTTCCAAGTAGGGAATAAACCTCATGAATTAGCAATTTGGGGGAGGGGAAATTATCAAATCAAACAGGTACTAGATGATTTACAAAAAATTATCACCCGTGAGGCACAAATATTCGGGGGGTTACCTTATGAAAGATATGTATTTATCCTCCACCTAAGCCATGAGCTTTATGGCGGTCTAGAGCATAAAAATTCCTGTTCCTTAATTTATGATCGGCTAGGATTTAGGACTAAGGAAAAATATGAAAGATTCATGCAGTTGTTAGCCCATGAATTCTTTCATCTGTGGAATGTGAAAAGAATTCGTCCCCGGGAGTTACAGAGTTTTGATTATGACCAGGAGAACTATACACCTTCTTTATGGTTTTGCGAGGGGATTACCAGTTACTATGATTTACTAATTCCTTTTCAAGCAGGAATCTATGACGCTAGGTCTTATTTACATCATTTGAGTCAGCAAATTACTAGATATCTCACAACTCCAGGACGTTATGTCCAACCCCTGAGTGAATCTAGTTTTGATGCTTGGATTAAGTTATATCGTCCCTCTCCTAATAGTCGAAATTCTCAAATTTCTTACTATTTAAAAGGGGAAATGGTCGCCTTGTTATTAGATTTGCTCATTCGCGATCGCCATCAAAATACAGTTTCTTTAAATGATGTGATGGTGGAAATGTGGCGGAAATTTGGTACACAGGAAACTGGTTATACTACCCAAGATTTAAAAGAAGTCATTGAACAGGTAGCCCAAATAGATTTATCTGACTTCTTTAAACAATATATAGATGGTCTAGAGCATTTACCATTCCTCAAGTATTTAGAACCTTTTGGGTTGGCATTAGTCGAGCAATCCGAGTCCGCACCTTATCTGGGAATTAGGGTGGAACCGGAAAATGGACAGGAAACTATTAAGTTTGTGGAAGCTCACTCCCCTGCTAGTACAGCAGGATTAGATGTGGGTGATGAACTGTTAGCCATTGATGGGATTAAGGTAGGTATAAATCAACTAGGTCATCGGTTACAAGACTATCAACCCAAGGACACCATTGAAATAACGGTTTTTCACCAGGATGAATTGCGGAACTACAAGGTGACCTTGGGCAAACCACGTCCCCACAAATATCAATTACGTCCAGTGGAAAATCCTAGTACCACCCAAAAGAACAACTTTGAGGGTTGGCTAGAAGTACCAATCACCACAATTCAGTAAGCATTGTGACTTGTTAAAATCCCTGGTTGCCTCTGTAGGGGTAAAACGTCTAAAATGTCCGTCTGAGCACAATATTTTAAGTCCTCTGCACATTCTAGACGTAATAATCTTTTACCATGACTGGCTTGATGAAATAATCCTATTAAATTATCTTCCCATTGTTCATAAAGAGCGATCGCACTCGTAACTTCATCATTACCAGCAATTTCATCTAACGGTAAACCGGTTTTTCGCCATACACTATGGGCGATCGCACCTGCACAAACAGTATCTTCCAGGGAGAAACTCCCCTCCCACCCCGAACCAACTATCCAGACGCTTTGGGGTTGTTTGTCTAATAAAAAATTGACTACTGCAGAGCGATTGATTAGGGCTGCTGCTAAAACAATTGGGGCATCTTCTATTCGTTTTAGGGCACGGGTGCCATTGGTGGTACTAATAAATAAACGTCTCCCTTCCACTAGTTCTGGTGTGCAATCCAGAGGGGAATTACCTAATTCAAACCCAGCTACCTTACCACCACCTCGTTCTCCAGCCCGTAATCGCTTTTGCGCAGGCCATTGTTCGCTAACCTCTGTTAGTTCGTTGAGGTCAGAAAAAACTTGTACCGCTTCGCCACCAGCAGCCAATACTGTAGCTATAGTGCTAGTGGCGCGTAGAACATCGACGGCGATCGCACATTCTGGTATTTCCCCTGTGGGGGTTAATTCTGGAGTATGATATACAAATATCTTCACGGACTAGATATACCTACCTTAATAATACTAGGGTAATTTTACCTCATCGGCGAAATTTCCCCAACGGAGAAAGTGAAATGGCCCAGCGAGGGAACCCCAAACATGTTGATCGGTTTCTAAATCCCTCCCCCTGTCCCAGCTGAGGAATTTTTGGTCGTCTATCTCAAATTTACTATCTAAATAGGTTTTTTGTCCCTTGCGAACCACTAGACAATTCTTACCTGATTCCACAGTACCGGTAAAGCAGTTACCAGTCCACTCCACCCGCATATTACAACCACATAGTTTTTCCAGGCGATCGGCAGTTAAATTTTGTAATTTACCCAAATCCCGAGATGATCCATAAAAATCCTTCTCATCTTTGACCGTATAGTTTTCAATGATAATTTGCCCTTGTTCAACCAATAACTTTAACACTCGGACGCGATAGGGATCTTTGAGATCATAATCATAAGCTTGTTCAACAAAAAGACTGACCCCAGATAGGAGAGAATAAGCTAGGGGACGCATACAGACACGAATGTGGGCATATAGAGGCGGATTTTCAAAAGCCTGAGCTTGATTGCTGAAATCCGCTGCCATCCAACGAGCTAAGGTAAGAACATCTTGAGAATGGGTCATAGGATATGTCAATAGAACCACTTATAGTGTACATGGGGAGTGGGAAGAATCCTACCAAGTGGGTTGAATTTGGGGTAGACTATCCTGACTACCCTGGGACAAAACACGAGGAATCACTTCCTGGTAAATGGGATTGGCAATGGTTAGTTCACCCAAGGGACTGCGCTTTACCAAGCCTAAATCCAGCAAGAAACGGCGATCATCCTCCGGGGTATCGGGTAGATCGGATCCAGCTAACATGGGTTGAATAATGGCTTTGACCCGATCTTCCCGTAAGCGCTCTGCCAAACTATCTAAATGGGTATCCTGGCGCTGAATCAGGATTTCTTTGGTTCGGTTAATGACTTCAGCAGTAATGGGTTGGGTAATGTCTTTCACCAAAACCTGGGTAGCTTGACGAGCTAGGGCGTTGACTAACCACGGTTGTCCATCGGTTAAATAAAATGCCTGTTGAATGGCTTCTGGGGTAAACACCTGTCCCGTAGCTTGTGTATGTTGTAAGTAAAGTTCTTCTACTTCTGATAAAGTAAAATTATTTAGGGTTAAAGACTCAGCCTTGATATTGAAAGGACTTGACGTATTAAGTCGTTCACTTCCACCGGATTTAACCTTATAGTCCCGCACATCCCGCATGCCAATTAACCCTACCGAATGGGGAAAGCTATGGGGACGACGATTGTAACCTGAGCGTAATTGTCTGAGAACAGAAATCAATGTTTCATCTGCTAAAGCATCAATTTCATCCAGGAAAACCACTAGGGGACGAGTAGCAACCTTAGCCCAACTAGCTAATGCGGCTCCAATTTGCCGCCCTGGTTGAGATGGTGGCCAACGGGGTGGGTGGAGATTAGTTGGTAGGTATACACAAGCGGATTCTTGCCATTCATCCAAAATTGCACGTTCAGCCATACCCGGATCCCTGGAGAATGGTGCCCCTACTTCTAAAGAAAGCATCACGGCGATATATTCCCCACTATCAGTCAATTCTTGGGCTAGGGCTATCATAGCGGTGGTTTTGCCTACTTGTCGCGGTGCATGAATGATAAAGTAGTTTTCTCCATCAATTAGCGCTTTTAACTCCGGTAAGCGAGCGGTGGGGGAAAGCATATAGTGGATGTTGGCTTTACATGGTCCAGCAGTGTTAAAGTGTTTAGCCATGGTGGAGGTTTTGAAAAAATAACCTTAACAACTTTATTCTAGAACCTAAGTAGGTGGGTGGAATTAAATATAAGATGAACGTAGGTTGGGTTGAAGTATGAAACCCAACATTAATGATTTAAACAATAATGGCGATCTCGCGTACCCAGTGCTTCGCGACTAACTACGAATGACGGTAATGGTTCGTCCCCCCGGACTAATGACCTCCTCCGTACTAATTCTCTCTCCCATGGGTGGTAATCCCGCACGGCGATCAAAAATCACTAACCACCCTCTATCCAATCCTAACCCATCCAGGTATTTATCCAGTTGGGTCAAACCCTTGGTTAGGGGATCCAACTTTTCCCTCCGCACCTTTAACTCTATGCCCATCACTACCTTGCCATAGCGTAAACAAATATCCATTCTTCCAGAACCAATGGCATATTCCCGTTCTAACGTACCACCACCGTTTACTACTCGATGTAAAAATGCCATTAATACCAAATGGGGAGCAATCTCATGGTAGGGCGCACTTTTGAGCAGTGGTTCCCCATGTTGTCGCCAAAATTCCAGAAATGCTTCCAATAATTCATCGGGTAATAGCTCCCCCTGTTCATTTAACCAACGAGGTTCAATAACTCCAATGGAAGCCCTGGTTGTGTAACTTAACACCAAGGGTAGAACTTCCCGATAAATTGGATTGGCAATTTCCAAACCCTGTCCTCGGTCTCGACACAGTCCTAAATCCAGGACATAACGAATATCATCCTGGGGTACATCAGGTAAATCTTCACCCGCTAAAATTGGTTCAATAATTGTTTTGACTCTATCTTCCCGTAAGCGCTCTGCTAAGCTGTCTAAGTGGGTATCCTGGCGCTGAATCAGGATTTCTTTGGCTCGGTTAATGACTTCAGCAGTAATGGGTTGGGTAATATCTTTCACCAAAACCTGGGTAGCTTGACGAGCTAGGGCGTTGACTAACCACGGTTGTCCATCGGTTAAATAAAATGCCTGTTGAATGGCTTCCGGGGTAAACACCTGTTCCGTAGCTTGTGTATGTTGTAAGTAAAGTTCTTCTACTTCTGATAAAGTAAAATTATTTAGGGTTAAAGACTCAGCCTTGATATTGAAAGGACTTGACGTATTAAGTCGTTCACTTCCACCGGATTTAACCTTATAGTCCCGCACATCCCGCATGCCAATTAACCCTACCGAATGGGGAAAGCTATGGGGACGACGATTGTAACCTGAGCGTAATTGTCTGAGAACAGAAATCAATGTTTCATCTGCTAAAGCATCAATTTCATCCAGGAAAACCACTAGGGGACGAGTAGCAACCTTAGCCCAACTAGCTAATGCGGCTCCAATTTGCCGCCCTGGTTGAGATGGTGGCCAACGGGGTGGGTGGAGATTAGTTGGTAGGTATACACAAGCGGATTCTTGCCATTCATCCAAAATTGCACGTTCAGCCATACCCGGATCCCTAGAGAATGGTGCCCCTACTTCTAAAGAAAGCATCACGGCGATATATTCCCCACTATCAGTCAATTCTTGGGCTAGGGCTATCATAGCGGTGGTTTTGCCTACTTGTCGCGGTGCATGAATGATAAAGTAGTTTTCTCCATCAATTAGCGCTTTTAACTCCGGTAAGCGAGCGGTGGGGGAAAGCATATAGTGGATGTTGGCTTTACATGGTCCAGCAGTGTTAAAGTGTTTAGCCATGGTGGAGGTTTTGAAAAAATAACCTTAACAACTTTATTCTAGAACCTAATAAAGGCGAACTCCTAAGGGATCTTCATTGAAACCAGCTTGTGTAGGTTGGGTTATCGCCATGAGGATCCGACTCAACTGACGTATTGTCGTCATTTTTATTTCTGGTAGCAGGCACTGTAATAGTGTTATAATCTCGAACATGGGCTGTGTGTGGTTTTTGAGTTTTTGCTTTGTAAGACTATAACTCTACTACATCGCCCCTACTTTTAATACTCTTTTTTTGGCTAAGGTATTGGTCAATATGACTGTAAATAAGAAATATATCAGAGATGTAAATGATCAAAAATTAGATAAAAAAACTTGGGCCCATGCCATATCGCAACCAGCAAAAGAATTTCCCCTCTCTCAATTACCCATAATTACAGGTAAAATTCCCCAGGGTTTGCGGGGTACCCTATACCGCAACGGTCCAGGGAGATTACAACGGGGAAATATGTCTGTGGGACACTGGTTTGATGGGGATGGAGCCATTTTAGCAGTCCACTTTCGCGATGACGGTGCTAAAGCGGTTTATCGTTATGTACAGACCAGGGGGTATCAAGAAGAGACTCAAGCAGATAAGTTCCTTTACGGTAATTATGGTATGACAGCACCCGGTATGATTTGGAATAAGTGGCAAAGACCGGTTAAAAATGCTGCTAATACTTCAGTTTTGGCATTGCCAGATGAACTTTTAGCTCTTTGGGAGGGTGATCATCCCCATGCTTTAGATTTAGAGAACTTAGAAACCAAGGGTTTAACTAGTTTGGGGGGGTTAACCCAGGGAAAAGCTTATTCTGCTCATCCCAAGGTTGACCATCAAACAGGGGAAATATTTAACTTTGGGGTGAACCTTGGCACTAGTTCTCCGGGGAGTGGCATACTTAATATTTACAAAAGTGATTTCACTGGTAGAATCATTAAACAGTCCCAATTTGATTTGACCCAATTTAGCCTCATTCATGATTTTGTTTTAGCGGGACCATATTTAATCTTTTTTGCCCCACCCGTACAGTTAAATATCTGGTCGGTATTATTGGGAATTAGCAGTTACAGTCAGGCTTTGACTTGGCAACCACATATAGGAACCCAAATCATTGTTATTGATAGAGAAAATTTATCTTTAGTTAGTCGAGGAGAAACCGAATCCTGGTTTCAGTGGCATTTTAGTAATGGTTATGTTGATAATAGAGGTATAGTAATTATTGACTTTGCCAAATATGCTGATTTCCAAACTAATGAATATTTACGGGAAGTAGCAACTGGAAAAGTAAAAACAACCGCCAAAACTACCTTTACCAGAGTAGAACTCAACCCCCAAACCGGTCGAGTTAAACAACTGGTGACCTTATTAAATAGAACCTGTGAATTTCCTAGTGTCCCCAGCAAAAATGTTGGCAAATTTTCACCCGCTACATACATGTCCATTTTTAAAGAAGGGACCGAGACACAAGGGGAAATATTAAATGGCATGGCCAAATTTGACCATGAGGACGGTAGTTTAACTGAAGCTAACCTAGGTTTAAACTGCTATCCTTCAGAACCAATTTATGTTGAAGATAGAACAAGTTCTGACAGAGGTTGGGTATTAACAGTGGTTTATGATGGCAATAGCCATAGTAGCACAATTTGCATATTTGACAGTCATCGAATGAACGAAGAACCAGTTTGTCAACTTGCCTTACCTTCCGTAATTCCCCATAGTTTTCATGGAACTTGGAAACCATATAATTAAATGAAATCAATGTTGAAAATGCAGGATGTAAAAACTGAAAGGGCGGGGTGGTCTCTCACACATAGAGATCCCCAATTTATTGCCAAGATGATGCCATTATTAGCAATTTTATATAATTGCTATTTCCGGGTAGAAACCAGTGGTTGGGAAAATATTCCAGAAGGAAAAATTTTGGTTGTTGGTTCTCACAATGGGGGGTTGGCATCTCCGGATACGTCTATGATGATGTATGACTGGTTACGTCGATTTGGTACTGAAAGGCTGATTTACGGTTTAATGCATCCAAAAGTATGGGAAGTTTTTCCCCCAGCAGCTGAAATAGCTATGAAGGGAGGGGCAATCCGAGCCCATCCTAAAATGGCTTATGCAGCATTTCGTGCAGGTGCAAGTGTTTTAGTCTATCCTGGTGGCGCAGAGGATGTATTCCGCCCACATCGAATGCGAGATAAAATCTATCTTGCCCACAGACGGGGTTTTATCAAGTTAGCATTACGAGAGAATGTGCCAATTGTTCCAGCTATTTCCTGGGGATCCCACGACACCTTGATTGTATTAACTGATTTATATAAAATCATGGAGCGGTTCCATCAGTGGGGAATGCCATGGTTATTTGATGTTGACCCTATAGTTTTTCCGTTATACTTGGGTTTACCTTGGGGTTTAGCCCTAGGTCCCCTGCCAAATATTCCTTTACCTGCTAAGATATATACTAGAGTTTGTCCACCGATTGTATTTAAAAGATATGGAAAAGATGCTGTTAATGACGTGGACTATGTCAATGAATGTTATGAACTGGTCAGGAACCAGATGCAAACAGAATTGAACCAATTGATCTCGGAAACTAGCTAGGACCAATTTTAGTCGCGAGTTCATGGTATGATGCTTTAATTGATTGATCAAACCGTTATTCGTAAAAATTACTTGTAAATTAACTATGGCTACTATTAACGACAACTATCTAAAACTGAAAGCTGGTTATCTGTTTCCGGAAATTGCTAGAAGAGTCAATGCTTTTGCCCAAGCTAACCCTGATGCCCAAATTATTCGTCTGGGTATTGGTGATGTTACTGAACCACTGCCAGATGCTTGTCGCCATGCTATGATTCAAGCTGTTCATGATCTGGGCGATCGCACTACTTTTAAGGGTTATGGACCGGAACAGGGTTATGTGTGGTTACGGGAAAAAATAGCTGTTCATGATTTTCAAGCTAGGGGAGCTGCCATAGAAGCGGATGAGATCTTCATTTCTGACGGTTCTAAATGCGATACGGGCAATATTTTAGATATTTTTGGCAGAAATAACATTATTGCTGTTACTGACCCTGTATATCCCGTTTATGTCGATACTAATGTGATGGCGGGCAATACTGGAGAAGCTAACGACAAGGGAGAGTATGGTGGTTTGGTGTATTTACCTGTGACTGCGGAAAATAACTTCACAGCGGAAATACCCCAGCAAAAGGTAGATTTAATTTATTTATGTTTTCCTAATAATCCTACCGGTGCAACAGCTACCAAAGAACATCTAAAAGACTGGGTAAACTATGCTAGATCCCAGGGATCCATAATTTTCTTTGATGCTGCTTATGAAGCATTTATTACCGATCCTGAACTTCCCCATTCTATTTATGAAATTGAAGGTGCTAGGGAATGTGCCATAGAATTTCGTTCCTTCTCTAAAAATGCTGGGTTCACTGGTACCCGTTGCGCTCTAACGGTTGTTCCCAAAACCCTAACTGCTAAAGCTGCAGATGGTTCCAATATAGAATTGTGGAAATTATGGAACCGTCGTCAGTCCACCAAATTTAACGGGGTTTCTTATATTGTCCAAAGGGGTGCAGAAGCTGTTTACTCTGAGGAAGGACAAGCTCAAATCAAAGCCTTAGTAAGTTTCTATTTGGAAAATGCTCAAATCATTCGTCAACAATTAACTAGTGCAGGTCTAAAAGTTTATGGTGGAGTAAATGCTCCCTATGTATGGGTGAAGACACCAGCTGGTTTAACTAGTTGGGAGTTTTTTGACAAACTACTACAGACTGTAAATGTTGTAGGAACTCCCGGTTCGGGTTTTGGTGCTGCTGGTGAAGGTTACTTCCGCATTTCCGCATTTAATAGTCGGGAAAATGTGGAAGTAGCAATGCAACGAATTACAGAAAAGTTCTCCATCAATTTTCCATAATCTAAATGTCCAGCAAACTATAGCGCTTTTGCAGGTTAAATAGCTTCATTCTAGCTTCACCTGCGTTATCCGCTAAATTAGAAAATTCTACAAACCTTTTCAATTCTTTTCTCAGCAAGTTCCTTTCCACTTCCATTGCTTCTCGATCTAAGTCTGGAGGTGACACTATCATATCAAAAATTGTCGCCCTTTCTTTACCGGGATGGGGACGTAACACCCTACCCCGACGCTGAATAAATTGACGGGGATTGCTAGAACTGGATAAAATCACTGCGGTTCTAATTGCTGGTATATCTACACCCTCATCTAAACAACGAATAGCTACTAAACCCTGCAAGTCCCCACTTTCAAATTGTTTTCTTAACACTTCTCGCTCTGGTAATGATGTTCGCGCAGTGTAGGTGCTGATTTTATACCCTAGTTCCACTCCTAAAATTTTGGTTACCTCTTCCAGTTGGTAAGAATGGTTCCCCCCCTCTTGGGAACCATCACTACAATAAAATAATGTATGGCTCGTGTTTAGACGATTTAACATTAAATGTTTTAATGCCACTAGTTTATTTTCCGCGCTGCTAATTAATCTAGCTCGTTTTATCAGTAGAGATTTAATACCCTCCATATCCTCAAAACTAACGGTCTCCTTTATCTCCCGATTTTGTAAACAACGCCCTATTTTTTTTGTTAATCTTAAATAATTCATACTCTCCAACTCCGTTAATTCAACGAAAACTGGATAGTATAAATAATGCACCAATGCTCCCTGGTCAATGGCATCTTTTAAGCTAAACTCCGGTTGTAAAACTGGTCCAAAATATTCCAATAAGGACTCCGTACCTTCCTCATCAAAATATCTTTCTGGTGTAGCTGATAGAGCTAGTCTTAATCCCACATTACGAGGTAAACTTTCTTCTAACCTGGGCGCACCCAAATTATGTGCTTCATCCCCAATGATTAAGGTTTTCGGCGGAAAATATTTCAGTTGTGATTGGAAACCTTCCCCAATTAAGGTCAAGTTAGTGGTAATAACAGTCAGAAACTTTTGATAACCAGAACCCAAGTTATATAACTCTACGGACATTTGACTATGCCAATTCCGTATATTTTCGTAAGCTAAAATGGGCTTTAAGTTGAATTTCTCACACTCTCTACCCCACTGGGTAACCAAGTGACGATGGGGACAGACCACTAACAAGACTTGTAAGCCTATCTGTTTATATAATTCATAGGCGATCGCCAGTGCGGTAATTGTTTTTCCACTACCGGTAGCCATTTTCAATGTTCCCCGACCATTATTAGCAAACCAGCTAGTAATAGCCTGTTTTTGGTATCCTCGTAATTCGACGTGTAAAGGTATTCTAGGACAACCGGGTAAGGATGAATTGACATGGTAGTCACCCCTATTTTCCCTGACAAAGGGTAATTTAAGGGAAAAGGTATATGGTGCTGATACCGGTAGTTTAGAACTGGAAGCAATGGAAGACGCTATAAAATACATTTTTTATTCAAATCAATTAGGATTAGACCTGTAGCAGCTCCTAAGCATTTTGGCTAAAGCCATAATTGTAGTTTCGCCAGACACCGACTAAAGAACCTTGTATTTCCACATGAATAGCGGGGACTTGAATAGGTTGATAGTTGGAATTAGCTGGTTTAAGAGTGACCATATCTCCCTCAAGATAAAACCGTTTTAAGGTTGTACCATATCCCTCCACCCTAGCAGCAACAATAGTGCCATTTTTCATCAGATTGGGTTCGGCCACAGGACGCAGGAATACCACATCACCATCAGCAATTAAATCCTCAATCATACTATCACCAGCTACGCGCAAAGCATAACTTTGAGGAGGAATAGGTAGATTAGCTAAATCTAAGTATTCACACTCTACCGCATCAGCAAAAGGTTCAATTAAGCCCCCTGCTGCAATGGTTCCTAAAATGGGCACGCCGTACTTACTAGAATGCAATATTCTAATGGTTCGCGCTTTACCCTCATCCCAGCCAATGTATCCCTTGTTCCGCAAGTGTTCTAACCTGCTTTGAACCGGTGCTGGAGACTTCAAATTTACTCCCTGCATCATTTGACGAATAGATGGTGAATGTTGATTAACCCGAATATATTCTACCAGCCATTCGTATAGTTCGTTTTGGGCTTCCGTCAGTTTTTCCATATTTTTGGGGAAAGCAACAACAAATGTCCTGAGAACATTTGTACTACAAAAGGTCTCCCTTAGCAAGACCCTATTGGGTATTTTTTAGCAAGAAATTAATATTCCGTTGGTAGGATTGAAGATAGATAGATTTATTTGTATCCTGTGCCCTATGATAATTCAAAAAAACTCTGGTGTCAATCAACTTGGGCCCATGGGAATTTGGATTTTATGGTTCTTAGAGCCGAAAGTTGAGCGAAAATTCAGCTGGCACCCAAAATACTAGCCAGTAAAGCTTTTTGAGCATGCAATCTATTTTCAGCCTGGTCCCAAACTTTTGATTGGGAACCTTCTATTACCTCATCGGTAATTTCTTCCCCACGGTGGGCGGGTAGACAGTGTAAAACTATGGCTTGGGGGTCTGCTAGACTGAGTAAATCCTGGGAAATTTGATAGGGTTGGAAGATTGGTAGACGATTATCAGCTTCTGACTCCTGACCCATACTTGCCCAAACATCAGTGTAAAGGATGTGGGCATTTTTAGCTCCTATGACTGGATCATGGGTAAGCATTACTTCAGTTTTATCACCAGCAATAGCCCGGGCTTTTTCTACAATATCTTGATTGGGGGCGTATCCTTGTGGGAAAGCTATCCTTACATTCATGCCAGCTAAGGCACAACCCAACATTAGGGAATTAGCTACGTTATTACCATCCCCTACATAGGTAAGGGTTAATCCTGTTAAATCACTGAATACTTCTCGAATAGTCAACAAATCTGCTAGAATTTGACACGGGTGTTCTAGATCTGTTAGGGCATTAATCACTGGTATTTTGGCGTAGTGAGCAAAGGTGACTAATTCTTGTTGGGCAAAGGTTCTAATTGCTAAGACATCTAAATAACGGTCTAAGACCCTAGCGGTATCTTGCACAGGTTCACCCCGACTCACCTGAGTGACATTTGGATGCAGGTCAATCACCTGGCCTCCTAATTGGTACATAGCTACTGTAAAACTTACTCTGGTGCGAGTGGAGGCCTTGGAGAATAACAAACCCAAAACCTTGTTGGAATGTAGTGTTAGTTTTTGCGATTTCAGTAATGTTGCCATGGACAGGAGTTCTAGTAGTTCTGTAGAACTTAGGTCTCCTAAACCTAGTAAGTCTCTTCCAGTCAATGCTACCATGCTGATGATTTGTATTATTAATGTGTTTTTTAAGTCTTTCAGATATTTCAACATTACTAGGGTTTCAAGTTGAAACTCTACTAACTATTGTTACCTGAAATTACAGGATTTTGTATGCCACATTTATACTATAGCACTGGGGGAAAAATTTTTGGGACTTTTTTGCCAGATTTTTAGAAAAAACCACTGGACAAATTTTGGTTCTGTGCTATGATTGGATATCAGTGGGCATTAATTACATCCTAGCCCTTTGCCAGCATAGCACAGCGGTAGTGCATCCGACTTGTAATCGGAAGGTCGTCAGTTCAATCCTGACTGCTGGCTTCAATCAGGTTGAATCAGAAGTACAAAAAGAATTGTAGTTTTTTTCGTCAAACCCTATGCCATTATTTACTACTATAAAACCTTTTGTGATTCTATGGTCAAAAAACAAAATCCCAAGTTCCCTTACTCTAGCATTAAGATATGACCATAGCCACCTGGTAACCGGATGCTTGCTTACCTATTAAATCGAGCTAAATGGGTCACTAGCTTAACCCCAAATTCTTGCTCAAACACTTGCTTTTTCAAGTCTAAACTCCACATTTCTAGATCACAATCATCATCATACCTACTGGGAGAAACAACCATCTCTAATTGCCTAATGGTAGGTAAGTATTCACACTTAATCCCACCAACCGCTCCAATTTGTCTCCTGTCTAAAGCCACAGCTACCCGTAAAATGGCACTTAGTTGAGATACCATTTGCCGATGTCCTTTATGGGTTAGATTTTGAAAGTTTTCATGCTTTTTCTTGGGTGGTGATTTGCGATGATAACGGGCTAAGTTGGCAATTATTTCTATTTCTGTCTCATTATAACCTAATAACTCCCCATTCCTAATTAAATAATAGGAATGTTTATGATGTGCTGAATGGCTAATATGGTGACCACAATTATGTAAAACTGCCCCAGCCCATAATAGTTCTCTGGCATCTTCACCCCAATTGTGTAACTTGCCTTGGGTTTGACTAAACAAAGTCAAAGCGAATTCCGCTACCCGTTGACTACACTCTAAGTTAATGTGGTACTTTTGAGCGAGCTTTAAAACATTTCTCTCCCGAATAGAACTTTGATATTGTAGTCGGTCGGCAATAAATCCATGAGTCAGCATCCAGTCAACTATTACACCTTCTCTCAGGGAACTTTCACAAACTGTTATGGTTTCTAATCCCAACAATGTCATCGCTTCCTGTAATATTACTGCTCCAGCTAGTATTACTTCTGACCTTCTATCGGGCATTCCTGAAATTGCTGATCGCTCTACATTGGTCATTCTTTTTAAACGGGTTACCCAGGTTTGTAAATCGTGGAGATTGAAACAATAACCGTTAAGGGTAGAAGGTACAATTCCCATTTTCTCCTTAGCATGAATGGTCCCTATGGTTTCAATCGTCCCGGAAGTTCCCACCAGCTTAGGAATTTCACCCGGTTGCAGTTTAGAAAGTATATCTTCTACAGACCGCTCTAACATTCCTTTAGCATAAGCCTGTAAGTATTGAAATTCTGTATTACCAATAGGATCGGTTGTAATTAATTCCCCAGTTAGTCGCACCGCGCCAATTTTGGTACTAGTTAAACTCCGGGGTTCCTGAGAATCACCTAAAATTAATTCCGTAGAACCTCCTCCAATATCAATGATAATATGTGGTTGTTGGTTAAACTCCATCCCCGACAACACACCCAAGTAAATCCGTCGCGCTTCCTCCTGTCCAGAAATTAAGTCTACATCTAAACCTAACTCAATCTCTATTTGATGTAAAAAACTTCTACCGTTGGGTGCCTCTCTAACCGCACTGGTAGCTACAGCAATAATACTATCAGCTTCAAAACTCTTCGCCAGTTCTTGAAAACGACCTAAACAGGCGATCGCCTTTTTCATCACTTCCGGTTTTAAATCACCAGTTTCCAAATTGCGATCGCCCAATCTGACAGTTTCCTTTTCCTTAGCAATCACTGTAAAAGTTGGTAAGGTTGGATCAATACGTACTACGACTATATGCAAGGAATTAGTGCCAATATCAATAGAGGCAATAATTGGGTTTGGCTTTACCGGTGGAACTGGTACAACATTCCATTTAGCAGGAACTATATTCACCATTATGAGTGTCTCTTAATTCTCTCTTAATTTACATGGACAAAAAAGCTAGTTTTCCAGATCTGCCAAGTCTTCCAAAAAGGATATTCTATAGATGTAGACTCGAAGTGCAAATCTAGTAAACATGCAAACCACACCAGAAAGCAATCAAAAACCATTATGGTTTGTCATTATGCGACTATTACGGTGGCATAAACCAGAGGGTAGGCTAATTTTGATGATTCCCGCTTTATGGGCCCTGTTTTTGGCAGCTGATGGCAAACCACCCACAATCCTAGTAGTAGTAATTATATTAGGTAGTTTGGCTACCAGTGCTGCTGGTTGTGTAATCAATGATTTATGGGATCGAGACATTGATACCCAGGTTAACAGAACACGGGATCGTCCTTTGGCTTCCCGGGCTCTTTCGGTGAAAGTTGGTGTAGTGGTGGGAATTGTTGCCCTAGTTTGTGCAGCTATTCTCGCCCTCTATCTTAATCCCTTGAGCTTCTGGTTATCCGTGAGTGCTGTACCAGTAATATTACTATATCCCGGCGCTAAACGAGTATTTCCCATACCCCAACTAATTCTTTCTCTGGCCTGGGGTTTCGCCGTTTTGATTAGTTGGAGTGCAGTCACAGGCAATATTTCTCTACCTACCTGGTTTTTGTGGGGGGCCACGGTTCTTTGGACTTTGGGATTTGATACCATCTATGCCATGAGCGATCGCCTGGATGATCAGCGCATTGGCGTTAAATCTAGCGCCCTATTTTTTGGTGATCAGACTCCTAACGCTGTGGGTATTTTTTTCCTTGGTACTATTATACTGTTAATGGCGGAGGCTATTTCTTTAAAATTAAATATATTTTTTTGGATCAGCTTATTCATTGCTAGTGTTGGTTGGTTTTGGCAGGTGCTACGATTAAGGGATCCCAACCTACCCCACCGGGAATATGGAAAAATGTTTAGTCAAAATGTGAGCATAGGTTTCTTGGTCCTACTAGGGATGATTCTGGGATCCACCTAGATAACCTCAAATGTTAAGGTTGATTGCAAATCAATAAGCTAAGTAAAACCATGTGATAGGTTTTGATCATGTATTAAAATCTAGCGGTATTGCCCAAGGAGAAAAAAGTGGTCATGGAATCAAAAGTATTAACAAGAACTGCTGTGGAAAATGAAAGCCAGGATATTAGTGAATACGTAGCCCATTTACAGCTACACATGACCCTACAAGCTCGCAATTTGGTTCCCACCCTAAAACACATTCAGCAAGATAGCCGCCAGCAATTACTTCATCAAACCCAAGCCTGCTTTGAAAAAATGGCCTCTCGTCAAGCATTTTAACCAACCATTTTCAGGAGAAAATTGCCCAACCCCGGTTTGGCATAAAAAACGAACATAAGAAAAATTCAACAAAAAAAGTGCTATAATTGGCAAACGTTCGGCAATTTTTTTCATATTGGTAGCGTGAAACCAGCTTCTTAGATCTGGATATAATCCTTTTAAATCGAAATGAACTCACTACTTCCTCCAAATCTGGAACTGATAATTCGTCCCTTACAATATAGGGATCTGGACGCTCTTGAACGTCTGAAACAAGATTGTCCTATAGAGGTCCCTCCTAAGTATGGTCTTTTTGCCATGCAGTGGCTAGGTCGCTGGTTTGGAGTGCTGAAATTTTTAACCTGCTTCCCCAACCCGTGGCAACATCGTTTCCGTCAATTTGTAGCGGAGCGGGGTCGTAAGTTGCTAGGCACAATTCAGGTTTCCCCTTTCAATCGCACCCGCAGCACTTGGCGTGTTGACCAGGTCATGTTAGATCCCTGCGCTGATAAATTGGGCATAGGTTCCCAACTACTACGGCACTGCTTTGAATCAATTTTAGAAGCTCGCACGTGGATATTAGAAGTCAACATTAACGATGTGAATGCTTTGGCACTCTATCGTCAAAATGGATTTCAGCGTTTAGCGGAAACCACCTATTGGGAAATTAAACCAGATCTATTACAAGAATTAGCACAGGCTGAGCCGGATTTACCTAATCTCCTACCGGTTAGTAATGCGGATGCGCCCCTATTGTACCAGTTAGATACGGCATCCATGCCGCCTTTGGTAAGACAGGTATTTGATCGCCACACGCATGATTTTAAAACTAGTTTATTCGATATAATTGGTAATGCTATTAAACAATGGGTAGAGGAGACAGAGGTAGTGAGTGCCTATGTATTTGAACCTCAGCGTAAGGCGGCAATCGGTTACTTTGAATTGCAATTAGACAGACAAGGAACTAGTCCTCATGTAGCTACCTTAACAGTTCATCCAGCTTACACCTGGTTATATCCAGAATTGTTATCTCAATTGGCTCGTATTACTCAAGATTTTCCCCAACAGAATCTAAAATTAGCGTCATCCGATTATCAACCCGAAAGGGAACAATACCTGGAGAATATTGGTGCCCAGCGGATTGAACACACCCTAATTATGTCTCGCTCCGTGTGGCATAAAATCCGGGAGTCCAAATTGGTCTCCTTAGAAGGTATTCAGTGGACGGAGGTGCTTCAGGGACTACAACCCGCACGTAAACCCATTCCCGGTGGTATGTCCTGGATTCCTAAATCGACACCTGTTCCTGAAGTAACCATGGGTAAATCAGAAATGGTCGCTCTTACAATTGAGCCATCAGAACCACCACAGGAGAATAATTAGAGTAGTGGTTGAATCCCAGTCAAGATCTTTTGTATCCGCTCTGGGTTTAGATGTGGGTAGCAAGCGTATCGGTGTTGCTGGTTGCGATGGTACCGGACTAATTGCCACGGGTATAACTACAATACAACGCAAGTCCTTTGTAGAAGATCTACAGGAAATACGGGGACTGGTAGAAAAGCGACGAGTGCAAATTTTAGTTGTTGGTATACCCTACTCCGGGGATGGTTCTATGGGAGAGCAAGCCCGTCGAATACAGAAGTTTGCTAATAGACTAGCTAAAGCTCTAGGGTTACCCCTGGAGCATGTGGATGAGCGATTAACCTCTTTTCAAGCTGAGCAAATGCTCCTAGCGGAAAATCGCTCACCATCCTATAATAAAGGTTTAGTGGACCGCAAAGCAGCATCCATAATTTTACAGCAGTGGTTAGACGATAGAAGGTTAAGAACTCCGCAAAATCTACCAAACCAAAGTGAACTATAACCTCTGGGTGATTTTTTCTTGTTCTAGTACCTTTAAAGGTGATATCCTCAAGACTATTACTCAATACTGTATTCGGCTTTTTGGCTTGTCATATAGTTGAATGATTCTGGTGCATTTGAGTATTGATAAATTTAGATTGTGTAACTATGTATTCCTCTGACTTTTCCGAAGAAAATGACCGTGCTGATGTTGATTTGATTACTTTAACAGATGAAAAAGGGCGATCGCTCGAGTGTTATATAGAGAATTCCTTTGAGATAGAAGGTCAAGAGTATATTTTGCTTTTACCGGTGGACTCCCCCATACAAATTTTTGCCTGGGAGGGTCATGGAGACGAAGAAGAAGCAACTTTAGTAGAAGATGATCAAACAATTGATCGGATTTTCAGCACTGCCCAGGCTGTACTATCTGAGCAGAATTTAACTTTAAAAAACACTGCCTACGCTTTGACCGTAACTGGTGAGCTACCACCAGTGGAAGAATCTGAGATCTTGACCCTAGAAGTTGAGGGTGAGGAAGAACAAGAGACAGAACCAGAGCAATTACAACTGCTGACCAATTTCTATTACGAAGACCAAGAGTACGAAATCTACACACCTATTGATCCACTCCTATTTTTTGCCAGAAAAACTCAGAGTGGTAAACCCCAGCTGCTTTCTCCAGAGGAGTTCAATCAGGTTCAGCCCCTTTTAGAAGAATACTTGTTTGATACAGTCGAATAGTCCAACTGGGGAAAATTAAAATCAGCCCATTTGAGGCTTCCCCAGTTAGGCTTTAGCACACATAAGGAACAACCTAAGCTCGAACTATATTTTCCTAGTCCACTCATTTGAGCAAGCTATGATTTGGAGTGAAATCTTACAACCAGATTTGATCTTACACGGTCCGATTTTAAATCTGACACCGGATATCATTCAACAATATGGACTCAAAGGACTCATTTTAGATGTTGATGATACTCTAGTACCCATAACTGCCAACTCCGTCTCCCCAGAATTAGAACAGTGGGTTATGGAAATCAGACAATATGCAGCATTATGGTTGGTTAGTAATAATTTGAGTCAACCCCGCATTAGCTCTATTGCTAAGTCTTTAAATTTACCCTACTACCTAGGGGCGGCTAAACCTTCACGACGGAAAATTAGAGCAGCACTACAAGAAATGAACTTGTCTGTTAATCAGGTTGCTATGGTAGGCGATCGCCTGTTTACTGATGTAGTT
Source organism: Cylindrospermopsis curvispora GIHE-G1 (assembly GCF_014489415.1). NCBI lineage: Bacteria > Bacillati > Cyanobacteriota > Cyanophyceae > Nostocales > Aphanizomenonaceae > Raphidiopsis > Raphidiopsis curvispora. The sequence goes on along the minus strand of NZ_CP060822.1, from coordinate 697,724 downwards.
GCTGGTAACCGCTTGGGAATGTTTACTATCCTGGTAGAACCTATGGTTCATGAGGGTACTGTTTTGCGTGGTTATTCTATTCGCAATCTAGAAGTTTGGATCTCGGAGATTCTGGGAGCTTCTATCAGACCTAAACACACAAAAGTTCACAAAAATTGATAAAGCGAAACAAAACTAAATCTAAAGAAATAATTAAGGAATTTTAGATTAGGAAAAAAATCGGAGAATATAATTATTAATAACATGGGGCAAAAAATAAAGCCCTAGATAATCATAAGTAAATATAAAACCGTGCAACGTCTTCCTTCACCATAGAGGGAAAGGCGTTGTGCAAACTTTTGCTGATTACAGATGACGGAGACAATAGTAGTTAAAATAGGCACTTCTAGCCTCACTCAAGCGGAAACTGGCAAATTAGCCCTTTCCACCATTGCTACCCTCACAGAAACCCTCTGTCGTTTAAGACAGCAAGGACACAAGGTGATTTTAGTTTCTTCTGGTGCTGTGGGTGTGGGTTGTGCCCGACTGGGACTAACAGAAAGACCTAAAGTCATGGCCCTAAAACAAGCTGTAGCTGCTGTAGGACAGGGTCGCCTCATGGGTATTTATGATGACCTATTTACCACTCTGGAACAACCTATAGCCCAAGTATTATTAACCAGGGCAGATTTAGTAGAGCGTAGCCGATATTTAAATGCCTATAATACATTTCAGGAGTTATTAAGACTAGGAGTAATTCCCATAGTCAATGAAAATGATACAGTAGCAGTAGAGGAATTAAAATTTGGCGATAACGACACTCTTTCAGCTTTAGTTGCCAGTTTAGTAGAAGCAAACTGGCTATTTTTGCTGACAGATGTTGACCGGTTATATTCAGCTGATCCAAGAAAGGTAAGCAATGCTCAACCGATTAGCCTAATTAGTAACACCAGAGAACTGGAGGATCTGAAGATTCAAGCAGGGGCACAGGGTTCACCATGGGGGACAGGGGGGATGATGACAAAAATATCTGCTGCTCGGATTGCTATGGTGGGGGGGGTGCGCACGGTAATTACCCAAGGACGTTTTCCCCATGACATAGAAAAAATCATTGGGGGAGAGCAAATAGGAACTCACTTTGCACCCCAACCAGAACCCACTTCCGCTAGAAAAAGGTGGATAGCTTATGGTTTAGTTCCAGTAGGAAAGTTATATTTGGATGAGGGAGCAGTTATAGCTATTTCTCGCGGTGGAAAATCTTTATTACCAGCAGGAATTAAAATGGTAGAGGGGGAATTTGACACTCAAGACGCGGTGCAATTATGTGATCTTCAAGGTAATGAGATTGCCAGGGGATTAGTTAACTATAACAGTCAAGAGTTGGAAAAAATTCGCGGTTCTCATTCCCGGGATATTGAAGATATTTTAGGTTATGGGGGTATAGAAACTGTTGTTCATAGGGATAACCTGGTTTTGATTTGACAAGAATTACCTTGGTCGAATTAGATGTGGTGCGGCAAATATGGAATGAGGAGCAAGTTTTATATTGACGTTATATGCACCTGACCACAATCTTACCAAGTTGTCTGTTAGTTCTTCTATTTGAGAAAGATTGCCCATTCCCAGTTTTAGTGACAATAAAATTTTCCAGTTCACTGGAATTCCCTCCACACTGTTGTATGCTCCCGACATTACCCCTGTGAGCACACTACAATAGCAGTTGAAAATTTGAGCTTGTTTATTACTCCGCAAAAGGCTTAATTTGAAATCTTCCACACTACTCAAAAAGCAATAAAGGGAAAGGGCCATATTATGGCTGATATTTTCCTTTAAGTTAAACTCCGCGCCCATTCGGGCCATCCCTGCTTGCTGCTTTAACAAGTTATTTAATTTTAATAAGCTTTCCGGAAGAGAGGAGGTTGTCTTTCCTAAAAAATCAATTGTTTCGGGAATCAGGGTAACAGTATGTAGTCTTTCTGTGAGACATTTGATTAGGACATATCCCCAAGCTAAAGCGTTATCTCTTTCTTCTGGGTCTGCATTGCCAAGTTTGAGGAATTGCTGTAAATTTTCCTTGAATTTGTCTGGATCTTCATGGTAAAAAATTGCCAGCGGTAGAGCAGCTATGACCATTATTCCTGCTGTGCTTGTGGTGTTTCGGTAATTCTCCCACCATTCCTCTATCTCTAATCTACCCCACTTAATCAAACTCTGACTACCTAAAACCGCAATTTCCCCCAAACTCACCGATTCCTGAGTAGTTAAAGTTTCACCTAGCAGCATGCCATAAAAAATACCCCTAACTCGATTCCTTAGAGAATAACGCATGATATGATTAAGTCTCATTCTTTCTGAGGTAATGCACCAGTGCTTGTAAACCTAGTATATAACTCTGAACGCCAAACCCACTAATTTGACCAATCACCACTGGAGCTATGTAGGAATTATGACGAAAATCCTCTCGTCTATAAATATTGCTTAAATGAACCTCCACTGCAGGTAAGTTAACACCTGCGATCGCATCTCTAATAGCCACACTAGTATGGGTGTAGGCACCCGCATTAATTACTATGCCTTGGTGCTGTTTTGTGGCAGCATGGATATTATCTATTAGCACTCCTTCGTGATTAGACTGGAAGGGAGTAACCTTCACACCCAATCTTACAGCTTCTGCTGCGAGGAGGGAGTTTATCTCTTCTAGGCTCTGAGAACCGTAAACACCCGGTTCTCGCTGTCCTAGGAGATTAAGATTGGGTCCATGCAGCACTAAAACACTGGCATAAAAGTTAGAGCCATGTATTCCGGTCATTAACGACCTCGTGGGCGTTCGTGCACTGGAATAGGGATGAGTTCCCCCTCGGGTTCCACTTCCGGACCTAGTAGTGCTTCTACCAACTTCCGGGCTAATTCTTTAAGCTTTTCCAGTACCTTTTCTATATAGTCCATTTAACTGAACACTCCTGAGATACTTCCCCATCCCCATTTGTGATTTATGACAACAATCGGGAAATGGAAACCTTCCTCAACATACTATGTTTTTACCTTAGTTGTCAAGATCTAGCCCTTCTTTTGGCTCCTACTGGTGGATTTTGTGGTGGTTGACTTGGTTTTGGCAGTAGTTTTACTCCTGGACTTACTAGAGGTTTTAGCTTTTAACAATTCTAGAGCTTGGCTGAGAGTAACACTTTCTACTGTTTGACCCTCCGGTAGACCGACGTTGGTTTTACCATGATTAATATAATAACCATATTCACCGTTATAAATATTTATAGGTGCGTCATCTTCCGGATGTAAACCTAATTCCCGTAGAGCAGTCTTGGATTTACTATTTCTGGAACTTCTGGCTTTTTTGGGTTCTGCTAATAATTCCAATGCGCGTTCCATAGAAATTGTCAATACATCATCACCTACCTTTAGTGAGCGGTAATCTTTACCATCTTTCCCCTGATCATGAACTATATAAGGTCCAAACTTGCCTAAACTAGCTTGAATTTTTGCTCCCGTTTCTGGATGCTCTCCTAAGTATCGAGGCAATGACAATAAACCCACAGCCATATCCAAAGTGAGGTTTTCTTGGGTAACACCTTTAGGAAGGGAAGCTTGTTTTGGCTTGGGGTTGTCGTCGGTTTTATCTCCTAGTTGGATATAAGGTCCATAGGCGCCAATTTTCAAGTAAATGGGTTCACCCGTATCTGGGTGGGTTCCCAACTGATCTGGTCCCACGGTTTTTTGTCGCAGTAGCATATCCACCTGCTCAGGGTCTAAATCCGCTGGTGTAATGTCTTTAGGAATAGACGCTGTTACTATCCCTCCTTCATTTTCTACCTCAATAAATGGACCAAACTTGCCAATGCGAACCTTGGCGTTAAGGTTTTCTAATTCTACGGTTTTGGCTTTGCTAGGGTCAATTTGATCTTCTTGTTCTTGCACTAGGGCCTGTAAACCTTTCTCCCCTAAATAGAATTTCCGCAGATAGGGTAGCCATTCAGCTTCACCAGTGGCAATTTCATCCAGAGTTTGCTCCATTTTCGAGGTAAAACTGGGATCCACAATCTCCGGGAAATGTTGTTCTAATAAACTGGTAACAGCAAAGGCAGTAAAAGTAGGAATTAGCGCATTACTTACCAGTTGAGCATAACCTTTATCAACAATGGTGCCAATAATACTGGCGTATGTGCTGGGACGACCAATCCCTTCACTTTCTAGAGTTTTCACCAAAGTTGCTTCTGTATATCTAGCTGGAGGTTGGGTTTCATGTCCCACTGCTTCTAATTCTGTACATTGGGGATGATCACCTACTTTTAAAGGAGGTAATATCACTTCTTGATCTTCCAGTGCAGCTTCCGGGTCGTCCGATCCTTCTACATAAGCACGAAGATAGCCAGGAAAATCTATACGTTTACCAGAAGAGCGGAATCCAGCCTCTTCTACTTTTAAGTGAACTGCAATCTGGGTTTGGCGAGAGTCAGCCATTTGGGAAGCAATAGTACGCTTCCAAATTAAATCGTAAACTGCAAATTCCCGCCCACTTAAACCAGTTTCTTGGGGAGTGCGAAATGTACTACCAGCAGGGCGAATTGCCTCATGAGCTTCTTGGGCACCCTTAGACTTGGTGGTATATTGTCTAGGCTGAGGACTGAGATATTCCTTGCCATACTTTTGGGTTACACAAGCTCTAGCTGCGGCGATCGCCTGTTCTGACAGGTGTACAGAATCTGTCCGCATGTAGGTAATATATCCTTGCTCATAGAGATTTTGGGCGATTCGCATGGTATCCCTAGCGGATAAACGTAGTTTTCGGTTAGACTCCTGCTGCAAAGTGGAGGTAGTAAATGGTGGAGCGGGTTTTCGGATCACGGGACGTTCTTCTATATCCGTCACAGTCCAAGTTTTGCCTTCCAAACGTTCCTGGAGTGCTAAAGCCTGCTCCTCATTTAGTAAGACCACATTACGTCCTGCAGCGATTTGTCCTGTAGCAGGATCAAAATCACTACCCGTGGCTACTTTTGTTCCTTCTAAGGTGATTAACACCGAGGTAAAAGGGCTTTTTGCTTGTAACAGACTAGCTTTTAAATCCCAATAGGTACCTTCACGAAAAGCTCGACGTTGACGTTCCTTATTTACTAGTAGGCGCACTGCTACAGATTGAACTCTACCCGCAGAAAGTCCCCAGGAAATTTTCTTCCACAGCAGAGGAGAGAGAGTATATCCCACCAGACGGTCTAAGATACGTCGGGTTTCCTGAGCGCGGACTAATTGATCATCAATAGTTCTGCAGTTCGCTAAAGCCTTTTTGATTGCTTCCTGGGTAATTTCGTGGAACACCATGCGCTTGGTAGGCACTTTAGGTTTAAGTAACTGATATAAATGCCAGCTTATACTTTCACCTTCCCTGTCTTCGTCAGTTGCTAAAATCAACTCATTGGCAGTTTTTAAAGCTTCTTTTAGTTGACTGACAATTTTCTTCTTATCTTTAAGAACAACATATACTGGTTCAAAATCTGCTTCTATATTTACCCCAAACCGAGCCCATTTTTCCCCCTTAACAGTAGCAGGGATTTCACTAGCAGACTGGGGTAAGTCACGGACATGACCCATAGAAGCTTCTACCTGGTAGTCTTTTGGCAGGTAGTTGCGAATGGTACGGGCTTTGGTTGGAGATTCAACAATGACAAGGGTTGACATGGAAATTTCAAAAAAAAGAATAGCTTTGAAGCTAAACAGTCAAGTTGAGATAATTTTGGCAGAATCTCAAGGTTAAATATCACGTTTGGGCAGTGATTTTATTTTGCCACAAACTATAGGAAACGGGTAAAGATCCCATAAATCCCATAAATATGAGTATAAACGGCAAAGGTAATCTGGGATGCCATCTATATTCATCTTTAACTTATGGATGGTGTGCTTGGCGAATAAAGTTGGGAAATTCCCACTCCAGTTTGATTTTGCCTTCTACCCGGGTTCATGATCCTTGTCCATAATTCTATAATTTCCAGTTACCGGAGCTAAAAACATAGAGATTAATGCAAATTCGGTCATGAACTATATATAGAATTGAAGTAGTTGGCCTTAATCTCTAATCACCAAAACCTATACATATCATGGATTTTGCTAATATTGCATCCCAGTTAAACGCGGGAACTATTTTACCAGAGGGGATTGTGATCATCACCCTCTTGGGGGTTTTGATCGTGGATTTGATTTTGGGGCGCGCTTCCTATCGCTGGATTGGATACCTAGGTGTTGCTGGGTTACTGGGAGCCATTCTTTCCCTGTGGTTACAATGGGACTCCCCCCATCCTATCGGTTTTACCGGTGGATTTAACGCTGATGACCTCAGTATTATCTTTCGCGGAATCATTGCCCTGTCTGCTGCTGTCACCATCCTCATGTCAATCAGCTATGTGGAGCAAAGTGGTACAGCTTTGTCAGAATTCATCGCTATTCTATTGACAGCTACTATGGGAGGTATGTTCCTCTCTGGTGCTAGTGAATTAGTAATGATTTTCATCTCCTTGGAAACTTTGAGTATCTCTTCGTATTTGCTAACAGGTTATACTAAGCGTGACCCACGCTCTAATGAAGCTGCTCTCAAATATCTCCTTATTGGCGCCTCTACTACAGCTGTATTTTTGTATGGCATGTCCCTTCTATATGGATTATCAGGAGGCGAAACTGAATTAAATGCGATCGCTAGTGGTATTGCCACAGCTCATGGAGGTCAGTCCCTAGGTTTAGTAATTGCTCTAGTGTTCATCATTGCTGGCGTTGGGTTTAAAATATCTGCTGCACCCTTCCACCAATGGACACCAGATGTTTATGAGGGTGCCCCAACTCCGGTTATAGCTTTTTTATCCGTTGGTTCTAAAGCAGCAGGTTTGGCTTTGTCCATCCGTTTATTAACGGTAGTGTTCCCCTTAGTAGCCCAAGAGTGGAGATTTGTGTTTACTGCTTTGGCCGTGCTGAGTATGATCTTGGGTAACGTTGTGGCCCTGGCTCAAACCAGCATGAAACGAATGTTAGCCTACTCCTCCATTGCCCAAGCTGGTTTTGTGATGATTGGCTTAATTGCTGGTACGGATGCAGGTTACTCCAGTATGTTATTTTACTTACTGGTATATCTGTTTATGAATCTGTGCGGATTTACCTGTATTATTCTTTTCTCTTTGAGAACAGGTACAGATCAGATTACGGAATACTCTGGTTTATATCAAAAAGACCCCTTACTCACCCTGGGTTTAAGTGTTTCCCTATTATCTTTGGGTGGAATTCCACCCTTGGCTGGGTTTTTCGGGAAGATTTACCTATTTTGGGCAGGTTGGCAAGCGGGTCTATATTGGTTAGTGTTGTTAGGATTAGTCACCAGTGTGATTTCCATTTATTACTACATTCGGGTAGTGAAAATGATGGTGGTGAAAGAACCTCAAGAAATGTCTGATGTGGTTAAGAATTATCCGACCGTGCGGTGGGATCTACCAGGATTTAGACCTTTACAAGTGGGATTGATAGTCACCCTCATTGCTACAACTATCTCTGGTATTTTGTCTAATCCGTTATTTACCTTGGTCAACAGTTCTGTTGCTCACACACCAATTTTACAAGCTGGAAAATTGGCTAGTAGTCAAACCAGTTTAGTTGTGGGTCAAAAGTCCCAACAACTATAACCTTTATGGGTAATGGATAGTCCCATTACCCAGTTCTCTATTACAATGGTGTGGTCAGCAATTTTTGGACTTGACATGAATTTTCGCTGTCCTTCAATTTTTCTTTTTGGCTTGACCACTAGTTTGGCATTAATACCCTCAAACCTAAACCTGCCCAGTGTCAGTGCTGTAGAAAATTGTTCAACTCCTGCTTTGTCTCGCATCAAAAAACATCAAGTTAGACCAGGTGAAAACTTAGTTACTATAGCGGAAAGATATAAGCTAATGCCAGCTACTATCTTGCAGATGAATCCGTTAGTCAGTAATGGTCAGGTTATACCGGGAACCCAATTACAAATTCCCCCTTTTGATGGGATGGTGGTGCAGGTAGGAAATGGTCAGAGTTGGCAACAAATAGCTAAAAAGTATAGGGTTCGTCCAGATACACTATTTGAACTGAATGGTTGTCAACAAAATCCTACGGTGGTATTTGTTCCCTCTTCATCCCAGGTCAAACCCACATCTAGGTCTGCTGCGTCTATCACCACTATGGGATTGCCCATATCTAATTCTACTGGCGTGTCTTTTCCCTATGGTTGGCAAATTCATCCCATCACCAATCAAGTTTTTTTCCACAGTGGGGTTGATTTATTAGCGGAAGTGGGCACTCCTGTCCGCGCTACTGCTACTGGTGTAGTAGTGTTTGCCAAGGAGCAAGGTAGCTATGGTAACTTAGTTATTATTAACCATCAGGGTGGAATGCAAACCCGTTATGCCCAGTTAGAATCTATTAAAGTAAAGTTGGGTGAACAAGTTAAGGTTAATCAAGTGTTGGGAACTGTAGGCGCTACGGGAAAACCCAGTTCCAGAGAACCACATTTACATTTTGAAGTTCGTGCTAGTGAGGATTTAGGATGGACCGCCAAGAACCCCGTAGATTATTTGAAGTGAGAAAAAGCAAATTCCTCTAATATTAAACAAACCACCAGGTTTTATGTATGGTAGTTCCTGATTGTGATCTACCATTTCTCTTTTAAACCCAGACTTAAATTTTTAATTAATGTTTCCTAGTTTTCAATTGCCATATTAGATTATGTGATAGAGTCAAGTCAGACTAAGAAAAAACCTAAGGCAATTTTTTATGGGAGGTCAGGAAGTGGCTATTGCTACCATTAATCCTACCACTGGGGAAACTCTCAAGGTCTTTTTACCTCTGAAAGATGAGGAAATTGAAGCTAAACTGCATTTAGCAAGTCAGACTTTTCAACATTACCGTCATACAAACTTTGTAGAGCGATCGCACTGGTTATTGGAAACTGCCAATATTCTGGAAAGAGAAAAAACCGATCTGGGGAAATTAATCACCTTAGAAATGGGTAAAACTCTAAAATCTGCGATCGCTGAGGTGGAAAAATGTGCTTTAGTCTGTCGCTACTATGCCGAACATGGACCCAACTTCTTGGCCGACGTGAGTATTAGCACCGATGCCAGTCGCAGTCTGGTAAAATATCAACCATTGGGGGTTATTCTAGCCGTAATGCCCTGGAATTTTCCCTTTTGGCAAGTTTTTCGGTTTGCCGCACCTGCGCTGATGGCGGGGAATGTGGGATTACTTAAACACGCATCTAATGTTCCCCAATGCGCCCTATCTATAGAAGAGATTATTAATCGTGCTGGTTTTCCTCAAGGTGTATTTCAAACCTTATTAATTCCAGCCACACAAGTAGCAGATTTAATGGGAGATAATCGCATTAAGGCTGCCACCTTAACGGGAAGTGAACCAGCGGGTGTGTCCTTAGCAGTTGCATCTGGTAAACATATTAAAAAAACTGTTTTAGAATTAGGGGGAAGCGATCCATTCATAGTGTTAGAAAGTGCGGATTTAGAATTAGCTGTTAGTACCGCAGTTACAGCAAGATTGATCAATAATGGTCAGTCATGTATAGCGGCGAAACGGTTAATTGTGGCTGAAGCTATAGCTGATAGATTTGAGGAAATGCTATTGGCAAAATTTGCAACTTTGAAAATTGGAGATCCTTTAGCAGATGACACAGATATTGGACCATTAGCAACTAGCAAAATTTTGGCAGACCTAGATAATCAAGTGCAAATTGCCATAGCCAGTGGAGGCAAAATTCTCACAGGTGGTTATCCCATAAAAGAGGGTCATGGTAACTTTTATCCACCCACTATTATTGTAGATATTCCCCTAGATCATCCCATTGCTCAAGAAGAATTTTTTGGTCCAGTAGCCTTATTATTTCGAGTTCCAGATCTAGACGCAGCCATTAAACTGGCTAATGACACACCATTCGGATTAGGTGCAAGTGCTTGGACAAATAATCTCCAAGAACAGGAGCGGCTAATTACAGAAATCGAAGCAGGAGCTGTATTTATTAATGGCATGGTTAAATCAGACCCCCGATTGCCATTTGGGGGAATTAAACGTTCCGGATATGGTCGAGAATTAAGTACTCAAGGTATGCATGAATTTGTGAATATTAAGACTGTTTGGGTTAAGTAGTTAATGGTTGGTAGTGATATAATTCAAGGAAAATCAATGAATACAGCAGAACTATTAGTAAAGTGTTTAGAAAATGAAGGTGTAGAGTATGTTTTTGGCTTACCTGGTGAAGAAAATCTTCACGTTTTAGAAGCTATCAAAAACTCCTCCATTCAATTTATTACCACCCGCCATGAACAAGGTGCAGCATTCATGGCAGACGTTTATGGAAGATTAACCGGTAAAGCAGGGGTCTGTCTTTCTACCCTAGGACCCGGAGCTACTAATCTCATGACCGGTGTGGCGGACGCTAACCTGGATGGCGCACCATTAGTGGCAATTACCGGACAGGTGGGAACAGATAGAATGCACATTGAGTCTCACCAATATTTAGATTTAGTGGCTATGTTTGCTCCAGTTACTAAGTGGAATAAACAGATAGTTAGACCCAGTATTACACCAGAAATAGTCAGAAAAGCCTTCAAGCGATCGCAAACAGAAAAACCCGGAGCAGTTCACATCGATTTACCGGAAAATATTGCGGCCATGCCAGCAGAAGGTAAACCCCTGCAAAAGGATAATCTAGAGAAAACCTACGCAGCTTTTGCCAGTATTCGCGCAGCAGCAGCAGTGATTTCTCAGGCAATTAACCCTATAATTTTAGTAGGGAATGGGGCAATTCGCGCCCAAGCTAGTGATGCTGTGACCCAATTTGCCACCCAAATGAATATTCCCGTGGTTAATACTTTTATGGGTAAAGGTGTCATCCCCTACACCCATCCTTTAGCCCTATGGTCTGTAGGACTCCAACAAAGAGACTTTATTGCCTGCGGTTTTGATCACGCCGATTTGGTCATAGCCATTGGTTATGATTTAATTGAATTCTCTCCCAAAAAATGGAATATGGAATGCAATATTCCCATTGTTCACATTGCAGCTGATGCAGCGGAAATTGATAGTAGTTATATTCCCCAGGTAGAAGTAATAGGTGATATTTCTGATTCCCTAAATGAGATTTTAAAAATTGCTGACAGACATGGTAAACCGGAACCTTACGCTATTAGTTTAAGGGGCAATATTCGAGCTGATTATGAACAGTATGCTCAGGATGATGGTTTCCCTATTAAACCACAAAAATTAATTTATGATCTACGTCAGGTCATGGGACCAGAGGACATTGTTATTTCTGATGTAGGGGCTCACAAAATGTGGATGGCTAGACATTACCATTGTCATAGTCCCAATACTTGTATTATATCCAATGGTTTTGCGGCCATGGGAATTGCCATCCCCGGCGCTTTAGCGGCTAAGCTGGTATATCCCAACCGCAAAATTGTGGCTGTAACCGGCGATGGCGGTTTTATGATGAATTGTCAAGAGTTGGAAACAGCATTGCGAGTTGGCACACCGTTTGTCACACTAATTTTTAATGATGGTGGCTATGGACTAATCGAATGGAAACAGGAAAATCAATTTGGTAAGGGTAAAGCAGCTTTTGTGCATTTTGGCAATCCCGACTTTGTCAAACTAGCAGAAAGCATGGGATTAAAGGGTTACCGTGTTGATTCAGCCACTGATTTGATTCCCGTCCTGAAAGAGGCCTTAGTGCAAGATGTTCCCAGCGTGATAGATTGTAGGGTGGACTATAGAGAAAATCGTAGGTTCACCCAAAAGGCCAATGATTTACAATGTGATCTTTAACCTTTAAACTGAATCTTAACACTAGGGGAGAAAACAATGGCGTGGCAAAAAATTCTGGCAACAAGTGACCTGCTACCTGGAGGTCGAGAAGTGGTAAGGGTAGGAAAAAGAAATATATTGGTGTTAAACCATGATAACCAGTATTATGCTGTAGAAAACAGCTGTCCCCACCTCAAAGTACCAATGAAATCCGCAAAAATTGAAAATGGTACAATTGTTTGCTCATTTCACCGTAGTGCTTTTGACCTAGCTACTGGGGAAGTCAAAACCTGGTGTCCTTGGCCTCCCGCAGTTGGGAAGTTAATGGGAATGGTCTCCCAACAAAAAAATTTACCCGTGTTTCCCTTGCGTGTGGAAAATGATCATGTTTTGATTGACATACCAGAATAGTGGGTAATGGGGAATCCTTTCAAGCTCGGGTTCCCCCTCTGTTTTTAACTCCATGAATAACCTTGTGAATCTACATTTTACAAAAAACTTGAACCTAATATGGCTCGTTATACCTCTTCCTTTCTCATAGCTGTCAAAGCTGAATATTTACACTCGCTAATAATCCAACTACTGCAGGATTGCGGATTCTCGGTTCAATTTTACTCCCATGACTATATTATGGCTAGTGAGATCCCTGGTAAGGTGGCATTTTCTAAGTTAGTAGCTATAGAAGTGTTAGTTGATAAATCCAAAACGGAAAATGAAACATGGATAAATCTTGTGGTGAAGAGTGAAGAACTGCCATTAAAGTTGGATAATCATTGCCGACAAGTCTTTGACCAGGTTCGTCAAGAAGTTGAACATAACCGTAAATGGCAACTAATTCAAAGTGTAGTAAATTGCTGATTTTAGATCCCAGTTGTTTAATTGTAAACTATGGCCCAACTGCAACGTCTCACCATTCAAGCATCCCAACTACAACAAAACCAAGTTCTCTTAACCCCTCAACAAAAACATTACTTGTTACGAGTATTAAGACTACAAGATGGGGATGAATTTATTTCTATGGATGGCATGGGTAAATGGTGGTTGACCAGATTAACAGCAGATACGGCACAGATTTTACAACCCCTGACACCAAAAACAGAGTTACCCCTATCTATAACCCTCATGCTGGCCTTACCCAAAGGCAATGCTTTTGATGACGTGGTTCGCTACTCCACAGAACTGGGCGTATCCTCTATTTTACCTGTTTTGAGCGATCGCACTTTATTAAATCCCAGTCCTCAAAGACTAGAACGGTGGCGACGTATAGCTGCTGAAGCTGCGGAGCAATCAGAACGCGCTTTTGTTCCCACCATATTGGAACCCGTGGTTTTTAATGCTGCTCTAAGTGAATATATTAACTATCAATGTTATATATGCCAGGCCAGGGGTAGCTATCCCCATTTAATCAATATAATTAATCTTCCGCTTAAAAGTATTAAAGAAATTGTAGTTGCCATAGGTCCAGAGGGTGGATGGACAGAAACAGAAATTGCCACTGCCATCCTAGCCAAGTTTCAGCCAGTATCCCTAGGCGATCGCATTTTGCGTGCAGCAACTGCCCCCATAGTTGCTTTATCTTTGATTGCTGCTGCTTGTGAACGCGTCAGTCTCCACCCCCAGGTCCTTGACTAGCGATTGCCAAAACCAATCAAATCAGGAGAGGATGCTTCCTTCACAAATCCGGGATAGGCTTCCATACCGTGTTCACCCACATCCAGACCTTCCAGTTCCTCTGATTCTTTAACTCGAATACCCATAGTATACTTGAGGGCGAGGAAGAAAATGCCAGATATGAGAATTGTAAACAAACCCACTGCCAACACACCTACAAATTGAGTCCAAAGTTGTCCAATACCACCACCAAAGAATAGCCCTGTGGGACCACCCTGATAGTAAACGTTCCCCTCAGCAAATAATCCCACTGCTAAGGTACCCCACACACCACAACCCAGGTGTACGGAAATTGCTCCCACTGGGTCATCAATTTTTAGCTTGTCAAAAAAGGGCACCGCTCTCACCACAAGAATACCAGCAATAGCACCCACAATAGCTGATGAGGGAACACTAATATAGGCACAAGAAGCAGTAACTCCCACCAATCCAGCTAGAATGCCATTAATAATCATAGATAAGTCAGGCTTACCTAGAAATGCCCAAGCTGCAATGGTTGCTGCTATACCACCAAAGGCACCAGCTGTATTGGTAGTTAGGGCGATGTGGGCAATAGCGGTTCCATCTGATACACTCATAGTAGAGCCAGGGTTGAAACCAAACCAACCTAGCCATAGTATCAAACAACCAAGGGTAGCAATACTCATATTATGACCTGGCATGGCGTTAGCAGAACCATCCTCATTGTAGCGACCAATTCTGGGCCCTAACAAGAAGGCTCCCACTAGAGCGGCCCAACCTCCAACGGAGTGAACCACAGCACAGCCAGCAAAGTCCCAGAAACCCAGTTTGTATAGCCATCCTCCGCCCCAGATCCAGTGACCTGTGATGGGATAGGCCAAGCCAACCAAGAGTATACTGAAGATGAGAAAGCTGAGAAATTTGATTCTTTCTGCTACTGCTCCGGATACGATTGTGGCCGCTGTACCTGCAAACACTAGTTGGAAGAAGAACTTGGCCCCTAAAGGAACACCAGTCCAGTTGAGGGAACTGAAAATTCCCTTATATGCATCCCCCATGGCTGGGCTATTATCAGCTCCCTGTAAAAATAAACCACCAAAACCTATGAAGGGGTTACCATCACTGAACATCAGGCCAAATCCAATGGCCCAGAAAGCTACTGTAGAAAGGGCAAATACAATTAGGTTTTTTGCCAGTACATTAACGGCGTTTTTCTGACGACATAACCCCGTTTCTAACATACCAAAACCAGCATTCATAAAAAATACTAGCATCCCGGCAAACATCACCCACATGGTGTCAATGCCAACTTTGAGATCAGCGGACTGTTTAGCAATGTCTTCCAGTTTAGGTGGGTCAGCTGCAACAGCTGCATAGCCCCAGCCAATTACAATTAGCATAGCCACAGTTATACAAGCACGCCCAATAGGAGCCAGGTTTCCTGCTGATAGCCATGGAAAACTCAGTCGAAGGGCAGAACCCCGCTTACGCCGGAGGCGTTTTGATCTTATTCTTGTCATGCTCATCAGTGTAAGTGAGTAATTTAGCTAATGTTTTTCTAATGTTTTTTGAAGGACAAAGCCGTAACTAGGGGAATCCCTAGCATTTTTTTAATCCACTGTAAATTATCAAACTGTTATCTATGGTTCAGTTCTGTATGTTCAATCACAATTCGCCAATTTTTCTGTTTCTAGGAGGTTTTGAAAATTACCAATTCCGAGATATATATAGGAAATATATAATAGTACGTGATTGGGTAATAAATGACTAACTTACAAGAGCGCGGACATCTTTTAACAGAACAGATAAATCCTCATAGTTTAAACCTAGACCAACTTAATGCTCTGGAACTGGTAGAGTTATTCAACAGCGAAGATCAAAAAGCTTTATCTGCTATAGCTGGTGCTAAGATGGAGTTGGCAGCAGCTATTGAACAAATAGCCCCAAGGCTACATCAAGGGGGACGTTTGTTTTATATTGGTGCGGGTACAAGTGGGAGATTAGGGGTATTAGATGCGGCCGAGTGTCCACCCACTTTCTGTACATCTCCGGATTTGGTACAGGGGATTATTGCTGGTGGTGCGGGTGCTTTGTTACGCAGTTCCGAAGGTTTGGAAGATTTGGCAGAGGATGGGGAAAATGCTATCATTCAACATGAGGTAAATTGCCTCGATGTGGTGGTAGGTATCACTGCTGGAGGAACTACCCCCTATGTTCATGGTGCATTACATGGCGCACGTCAACGGGGTGCTTTAACAATTTTTATTGCCTGTGTTCCTGTACAACAGGTTCCGGTTGAAGCAGATGTGGATATTCGCCTATTAACTGGACCAGAAATTTTGGCTGGTTCAACCCGCTTAAAAGCTGGTACGGCTACCAAGTTGGCTTTGAATATACTTTCTACCGGTGTGATGGTCAAATTGGGCAAGGTCTATGGTAATCGCATGGTAGATGTCGCTGTTACTAATCAAAAACTACATGACCGCGCTTTAAGGATATTAGGAGATTTGACTGACCTAAATAGGGAAGCAGCTGAGACTTTACTAGAAAGAAGTGGTAAGTGGGTAAAACTGGCTTTGCTGATGCACTGGAAAGATTTGGATAGGGAGGAGGCTCAACAGCTACTAGCAGCACATAAAGGTAATTTACGTGCTGCTGTGAACAGTTTTTAAAATTCCAGTTTTCTGATATATCTGATATGATAGTGGGTTAGACTCCTTTTAAGTAGTAAATATAGCATTGAGTGTATGAGCAAGGGAACTCTATTTGACAAAGTTTGGGAAATTCACACCGTGGGCACACTTCCATCAGGACTCACCCAACTGTTTATCGGACTCCATCTTATCCATGAGGTTACCAGTCCCCAAGCCTTTGCTATGCTCAAGGAAAGGGGTCTCAAGGTATTGTTCCCACACCGAACTGTGGCTACGGTAGATCATATTGTCCCTACGGATAACCAAGTACGTCCTTTTGTGGACAATATGGCAGAAGAAATGATCCGGGCCTTGGAAAAAAATTGTCAAGAAAATGACATCACTTTTTATAATATCGGTTCGGGAAATCAGGGTATAGTCCATGTGATTGCACCAGAATTAGGATTGACACAACCAGGTATGACTATTGCCTGTGGAGATAGTCATACATCTAGTCATGGTGCCTTTGGAGCGATCGCTTTTGGAATTGGCACAAGTCAGGTGCGTGATGTTTTGGCTTCTCAAACTTTAGCGTTATCAAAACTCAAGGTGCGGAAAATCGAGGTGAATGGGAATCTTCTCCCAGGAGTTTATGCCAAGGATGTGATATTACATATTATTCGCACCCTGGGAGTAAAAGGTGGTGTGGGCTACGCCTACGAATATGCGGGAACCACCTTTGCCCAAATGAACATGGAAGAAAGAATGACCGTTTGTAATATGGCTATTGAGGGCGGTGCCAGGTGTGGATATGTAAATCCCGATGAAATTACTTATGAGTATTTAAAAAATAGAGACTTTGCTCCCCAAGGAGCAACCTGGGAAGAAGCCCTGGAGTGGTGGCAATCTCTACGGAGTGATGTGGATGCGGAATATGATGATGTGGTAGTATTTAATGCGGAAGATATTCCACCCACAGTCACCTGGGGAATTACACCTGGTCAGGGAATTGGGGTAGATGAAAAAGTACCCGCCGCCCAAGACCTACCAGAAGAAGATAGGTTTGTAGCGGAGGAAGCCTACCGTTATATGGATCTTTACCCTGGTCAACCCATTCAAGGAACAAAAATAGACGTTTGTTTTATTGGTAGTTGCACTAATGGACGCATCAGCGATTTGAGGGAAGCAGCTAAAATTGCCCAAGGTCGTCAAGTTGCACCGGGTATGAAGGCCTTCGTGGTTCCTGGATCGGAAAGGGTGAAAAAACAAGCTGAAGCTGAGGGTCTAGATCAAATCTTTATTCAAGCAGGTTTTGAATGGCGCGAACCAGGATGTTCCATGTGTTTGGCTATGAACCCTGACAAATTACAAGGAAGACAAATTAGCGCCTCCTCCTCTAATCGTAACTTTAAGGGTAGACAGGGTTCCGCTTCTGGTCGCACCCTGCTCATGAGTCCTGCTATGGTAGCAACGGCTGCTATTAAGGGTGAAGTTGCTGATGTGCGCGAACTTTTAACAGAAATGTAATTAAAGTTAATTAATGATCATAAACATGCTAAATCAAATTAACAAAATCAGCGATCGCGCCCTACCTTTAGTGGGAGACGATATTGACACAGATAGGATTATACCTGCCCGCTACCTAAAAGCCATCACCTTTGACGGTTTAGGGGAGGGAGCATTCATAGATGATCGAAAAGCCTTAAATGGTCAACATCCCTTTGATCTTCCCCAATATCAAGGGGCGAAAGTATTAATAGTCAACCGTAATTTTGGCTGTGGTTCATCCAGGGAACACGCCCCCCAAGCATTGGCTAAATGGGGTATTAGGGGGATTATTGGTGAAAGCTTTGCTGAAATCTTTTTTGGTAACTGTGTAGCTATGGGTATACCCTGCGTCACTGCTGAATCTGCCATAGTTAGACAACTACAAGAACTAGTTACTGCTGATCCTCAGGCATTGCTTACCATAGATGTGGAAAATTTGCAAGTACAAATTCATGATTTAACCCTACCCGTATTCATGGGTCAGGGAACAAAAACTGCCTTTGTGTCGGGAACCTGGGATGCTTGTGGACAGTTAGTAGCTAATGCGGTCCAGGTAACAGCGGTGGCAAGTCAGTTACCCTATATTGCCTGGGGATTTGCTAACTGAGTGCTATTAAGATTTCATTCAGATTCTTGACCATAGAACAAAAAGTTCTAAACTGAAAGGAAATAACCCTATTTGCTTTCAAGTGATCATTTAAAGGGAACATATCATGGTTCAACGCGGTTCTAAAGTTCGTGTCCTTCGTCCCGAGTCCTACTGGTTTCAAGAAGTAGGTACTGTTGCTTCCGTAGATAAAAGTGGCATTAAATATCCTGTGATTGTGCGTTTTCCTAATGTCAATTACAGTGGTGTGAATACCAATAATTTCGCTCTGAGTGAGTTATTGGAAGTACAACCACCCAGTAAATAAGACCACTGGCTGTAGGTATAAGCACTACTCATCAAACTTTATTCAGCTCCAGGTGTCTTGACCACGCCTCTAGGAATTTATTATTCTCTTAGTAATCCTCTAAATAAGTAATTAAGCAGTGCTAAACTTACTTGTTTGGAGGAAGGTCAAATTTGTTAACCTCAAGGAACTAAATTATTTGAGCTTGCAAACAGCAACTACCCAACTAAGTAGGGAGGCACAATCATAGTTATGTTCATCTTATATTTAATTCCACCCACCCACTTATGCCTGAATTGCCGGAAGTTGAAACAGTCCGCAGGGGTTTAAATCAATTAACCCTCCATCAACCGATTACTGGTGGAGATGTTTTGCTTACAAGCACTGTCGCTTATCCTTTTGCTGCTGACCAGTTTATTCGAGATCTTAAAGGTAACACCATTGAATCCTGGATCCGTTGCGGGAAATATCTGCTGGCTGAGCTTTCTTCTTCTGCTTGGTTGGGTGTACATTTGCGCATGACTGGACAATTGTTATGGTTAAATCAAGAGGAATCATTACATAAACACACCAGGGTAAGATTGTTTTTTGGCAAGGAGCAAGAACTACGGTTTGTAGACCAACGTACCTTTGGTAAAATGTGGTATGTGCCAAGTGGGGTAGTGAGGGAGGAAATCATAACAGGTTTAGGCAAACTAGCAATTGACCCCTTTGCTGTAGAGTTCACACCTGAATACTTGGCAACTAAACTGGCAAAGGTCCGTCGTCCCATTAAAACCGCCCTATTGGATCAGTCTATAGTAGCAGGTTTAGGAAATATTTATGCTGATGAAGCTTTATTTAAAAGTGGTATTTTACCAACTACTATCTCTACAAACATAGACAAAAAACAGATAAGGAGTTTAAG
Source organism: Cylindrospermopsis curvispora GIHE-G1 (assembly GCF_014489415.1). Classification (NCBI taxonomy): domain Bacteria; kingdom Bacillati; phylum Cyanobacteriota; class Cyanophyceae; order Nostocales; family Aphanizomenonaceae; genus Raphidiopsis; species Raphidiopsis curvispora. The sequence continues at coordinate 678,306 of NZ_CP060822.1, read as the reverse complement.
AATGGCCATAATTGAGGTTCTATCAGCTAGTATAGCTGCTGGTGGTACCACTTTTAGTAACTTTTTGAATGTCAAAGGTGTAAATGGCAATTATGGTGGTGAAGCTTGGGTATACAACCGAGCGGGAGATCCCTGCAAGGTTTGTGGTAGCATGATCCAAAGGACTAAACTGGGTGGGCGTTCTAGTCACTTTTGTCCTCAGTGTCAAAGTTAGACAGATTAGTTTATTATGGTTTATTATTAAGTTTCTTATAATTACCGCAATTGCATTAATATAACTGGAGTAGTATAAAAAATGTGTGGAATCGTTGGTTATATAGGCACTCAAACAGCAACGGAAATCCTACTATCTGGACTGGAAAAACTAGAGTATAGAGGCTATGATTCAGCTGGAATTGCCACAGTTGGAGAAGGTAATATTAATTGCGTGCGAGCCAAGGGCAAATTAGTAAATTTACGCTCCAAGCTAGAACAAATAGAAAACCCAGCTCAACTAGGTATAGGTCATACCCGCTGGGCAACCCATGGTAAACCTGAAGAATATAATGCCCACCCCCATCAAGATACTGCCCTACGCATTGCAGTGGTGCAAAATGGTATTATAGAAAACTACCGCGAACTGCGAGAATATTTAAAGGCTTTGGGTCATGAATTTCGTTCGGACACGGATACGGAGGTAATTCCCCATCTGTTTGCGGAGTGTTTAAAGCATGTTTTATCTAGTAATAGTTCCAATTCACCATTTTTAGATGCAGTGTTAGCAGCAGTGGGTAAATTAGAGGGTGCTTTTGCGATCGCTGCTATTTGTGCGGATTTTCCCGATGAGTTGATTGTGATTCGTCAACAGGCGCCCTTAGTTATAGGTTTTGGACAAGGGGAGTTTTTCTGTGCTTCCGACACCCCAGCAATAGTTCCCTATACCCGTGCGGTATTGACCCTAGAGAATGGAGAAATTGCCCGGTTAACTCCTTTAGGGGTTGAGGTTTATAATTTTGCTGGAAATAGATTAAAGAAACATCCTCGTACCCTGGATTGGAATCCTATCATGGTGGAGAAACAGGGTTTCAAGCATTTTATGCTCAAAGAAATATATGAGCAACCAGGGGTGGTGAGAACTTGCTTAGAGACCTATTTTCCCAATCACTACCACACACCGGTAAGCTTAGGACTGCGAGAAGAATTATATACAGATCTGGCACAAATTCAAATAGTTGCTTGCGGAACCAGTTGGCATGCAGCATTAGTTGGTAAATACCTATTAGAGCAGTTAGCAGAAATTCCTACCCAAGTACAATATGCTTCCGAATTTCGGTATGCACCATCACCATTAATGGCTAATACCCTAACCATTGGTGTGACTCAATCGGGAGAAACTGCTGACACCCTAGCAGCTTTAGCCATGGAAAAGGAACGGAGACTGGGTAAATCAGGGGGATATGAAGCTCGACTATTAGGGATTACCAACCGTCCGGAAAGCAGCTTGGGACAAATGGTGGGTAGTTTGATTAATACCCATGGAGGGATTGAAATTGGTGTAGCAGCGACTAAGACGTTTATTGCCCAGTTAATGGCTTTTTATGGTTTGGCCTTGGATTTGGCTTATCGTCGTCAGACTATTGGTTTACAAAGGATACAGGATATTATTACCGGGTTACGTCAATTACCTATAGAAATTGAAACCATTTTAGAAACCCAGGAAAAATATATTGAACAACTGGTGCATGATTTTTCGGAAACCCGGGATTTTATTTTTCTAGGGCGAGGTATTAATTTTCCTATTGCTTTGGAAGGCGCTTTAAAGTTAAAAGAGATTAGCTATATCCATGCTGAAGGATATCCCGCAGGAGAAATGAAACATGGACCAATTGCTCTGTTGGATTCTAAAGTCCCCGTAGTGGCGATCGCCATGGGTGGTAGTGTATATGAAAAGGTGATTTCCAATGCGCAAGAAGCAAAAGCAAGGGATTCCCGACTCATAGGGATAACTTCTGTCAATAATGGAGAAGCAGCAGAAATATTTAATGATTTCATCCCTGTTGCTAATGTGGAGGAGATTTTATCACCGATTTTGACCGTCATTCCCCTGCAATTGTTAGCCTATCACATTGCAGCGCGCAGGGGTTTAGATGTGGACCAACCTAGGAATTTGGCTAAATCCGTGACGGTGGAGTAACTCTTTATTTCTCCTATTTCATGCTGAAGGTAATAGACACCACCGCAGTGATGTCTTTATCAATGGAGGATGTATCATAAATTCCCACATCACTCACATCCGTAGAGTTACGAGCAGTGATTTGAAATACTCCTGTCTGCGCACTCCTCACGGAACCCACCTGACCACCAGCACTGTCAGCAATGGCTTTGGCCCTAGCTTGGGCATCTTTGGTAGCTTCGGCTACCATTTCCACTCGTAATTTACTTAATTGTGTATAGAGGTATTCTGGTGGTTGTACGGTGAGATTAATTCCCTCGTTAATTAATTCTGTAGACTTTTGAGATAATTGACTGTATTTATCCACATCCTGAGAGCGGATTTGTAGGTTTTGAGTTAACTTATGGGCTAGGATCCGACCTGTTTCTCTGCCATTTTCAGCAATTTCCGGAATTATCATCGTTTCTACGGGATTGGTGGTAATTGCTGCATCGGGAACACCGTTTTCTTTGAGATATGCTTGGACTCTTACGGTTTGATTTTTGAGATCTTTAAATGCTTCCTCTATGGTTGGTTTCTGACTAACTAGGGATAATCTTAAAACAATATAATCGGAGCGAATTGGGCGCTTGGCTGAACCAGTCACAATTAACACGTCGTTAGCTTTTTTAAAATCTAGAATTGCTCTGGAACCAATCCAAGTGCTGATGACCAAAGATAAAGAAATTAGGCCGAGCCCAGCTAGCAGCTGAGGAAAACTTTTGGCAGTGGTAGTTTCTGACTGTGTCACCGGTTTTCACTCTACTTTAACTATTGATGACTATTGAAAAAAAACCATTAAAAAACAATTTATCATTCAGCTATACAACAGGCGATCGCGGATAGATGTTAAATGTTCTTGGGTGTTAACCGGACATCTAGGTGCTGGTAAATCACTATTGGGCCAGGTGAGCATGTAGTAACAGGGACAGGAGTTTGATGGCAGTCCTATGGTCTTAATGGGGACTGGCATGGCACAGCGTCCACAGGGTAAGATTTCCCAGCTAGGTGTTAACAATTGGGCTATGGTTTCCTGGGTTCCCTCTAAATAACAATCGCGGGTTTCTAAGGATAGAATTTCTTGCCAACAGTTTTCAAACTCTTGACTATAGCGATCGCCTTTTAAAACGGTACTTGGTAAGAAGCTGTGATGGTTTTGACCAACTATAACCTTTTTACCTAATTGAAACCAGTGGGCCAGGTATTTTTTGACTTCTTGTTTGTTTGCCATAATCCCTATTTTAATCACTAATTCCGTAATTGAACTTGTCAATGTTGAATTCCTTCTTAAGATTTCACCTGTGGTAGAGCAACACCCAAAATACTCAAATTCAAAACATAACCTCCAGTCACCAGGTAGACCGTGTGAGAAATTCTCCCCAACTGACGTACCAACCCACCCAACCGATCCCGAAATTTACGCCCTGTGGGGTAAGCTGGGACCACACCCCAACCGGTTTCTTCTGCTACAAATAGCAAATCCCCATCTACCAAAGGTAGGTCTGCCAAAAATTCCTCCAGAGTTTTTTCCCAACTGAGATCATCCTGCTCTAAACAATTGGCCACCCAGGTACCCAGAGAATCAATTAAAATACAGGTGTCAGCTGTTTGATTCTTCAAACTCCCTGTCAGTTCCCTGGAAACACACATAGTTACCCAAGTTTTTGGACGACGTTGCTGATGTTTTTCAATGCGTTGTTGCCATTCCAGATCACGGGGATTCTCATTAGCAGTGGCTATATAAACTACCTTTTTCCCTGACTCGATGGCTAAATTTTCTGCCCATTCGCTTTTTCCTGAACGTGCTGGACCAGTAACTAGGATAATTTTTCCCATATTTGCCATTATATATTTGATTGCATGTTATTACAAAGAAAACTCAACCTAGGAGTCTTGGCGATTTAATTGATAAAGAATAAGAAAAAATTATATTTGGTGGCAAGCAAGATAAGTTTTTTTATGGTTGAAGGGGTGGAAATATGGTATTATAGTATGAGTGTCGAGTTATTTACAAGAAGGATGACTATAGCTATGTTGCTTAGACATCGTCCCTCCTTTCCTCCCGAAGCTAAATCGGCAGTCTCCAGGAGAGAAAAAAGATGAAACCAGGCTTAAAACGGATTGAGGCAACTTTACATGATTTAGGGATCCGTAATCCTGAGTCACCATCAGCAAAATCCCCAGCTAAAAAACGACCTTTCTCCTTTAGGGTTAGCCTGGGTAGCGATACTACCCAGTTAAACAACACCGGTCAAGAAACTGTTGATATAAACAGCAATAAAAAAATCAACTCCCAACTTCAAGAGCACATATCATCTTCAGTCCCAACCTTCCCTACCCAAGATATTGACAGCAAAACTCCGGACTTACCTAAATTCAAAACCCCTAGTTTTAGTAATCATAGACACAGTGCCAATCCTGGGTTTACAATCGGTCTTTTGCAAGAGATCCAACAAACCGTCATAGCTTGGCAGGGTGAGTTAGAAATAATTCTCCAGCAAATTCAAGATATTTACTTAGAAGGTCAGGTGATTAATGGTTGGCTAGAGTCCAATACCCAACCCCAGGAAACGGAAGGAACTGCAACCCTGCGTCATGGGGAAATTGAAGCTATTTTGGACTATGTACAGCAAATTTGTCAGTCAGGAGTGACAGTGGACCGATCATCTCGCACAGACTATCGTCTTTGTGGTGTGGATACTAATGGTCAACTTTGGTCACGTCCTTGTTCTGTAGAAGAAGTTCCTAGTCTTAGCATAGCTATAGCACGCTACCAAAAGTTACGCCATCTCCTGGGACGTAAACTCTATTTAGAGGGTCGTTTGACTAAGTTATCTGAAACACTGGTTGATTTGCAGGGCGGTTTAAAATAGGTGTTGAATCTAAAATCCTAACAACAGAGATATTTTTTCCCACCAGGAAGTATGGAAATCACCCACAGACAACCTCATTTTTTGACGGATGTCATCGATTTTCCAATTGGTTAATCTGGCTAAATTCTGCGCTTCTTGTTCAAACCTGCGGGGTAGGGAGGCCTTATATGTTTTCCCTGCAGAACATTCCAATTTGCCATTAAAGGGATGAGTTAAAACATAACGACCTTGAAATGACTCTTGGTTAGAAGTGGTTTGAAATATCAAATCTTCTGGGAATTTATCCCTGGTGTAGCGAACATGTAACCGGGTAATATAAGCATTAGTTTCTGAGGAAGCAAAACCAAAGTTGGGTGCAATACGATTGTAATTATTACCTCTTTCATCTAACCAAAACACTCCCGCTTGTTTTAGTTCTTCTAAATTGAGAGGTTCAGCGGAACAAGGATCGCAATTACCCATGTCCCACGCATATTCTAAAAAGGCGACTTTCCTGTCTTCTTGAAGGTAAGAATTTTGGAACATGGCTTTGTAAAAACTACCAAATTCATCTTTAATGAAAAGGGGGATATTAGTATCCGAAGGAATTTTTACTGTGCGGTAGTTAGTAACCTCTGCTTGTCCCTTGGGGGAGATGATATAAACAATTAAATCTTGTTCGGTAGTAGCATTAATCATTCCCAATCGAATGGGCAAAATAAACTTGGGGGACTCGTATGCAATTTGTAAAGGGCGCAAAAACTGATAACCAGATTGCTCAAACTTGTCCAAATTTACCTTGGCTACAAAGAATTTCATCCCGGAACGAACGTAGGGTTGCAGTAACCGATTTGCACCCCTAGGGATTTTGTAACCATTCCGATTTAACCAAGTTTCTAATCCATCTGACTCTTTCGCACTGAGAATCACAATATCATATTCGCCTACGTTAAATTGGGCTTCAATAGTTACCCCCAATGTGTTATCCCCTGGTATTTTCTCCATTGCGGGAGGTCGTGTTGACCTTGTCTCTGGTATTACACCTGATGAATCGTAATACCTCCTCCTACAAGGATCTTGATCAAAGTACTCCACTAATCGAGGAGCAGTAAAAGCATCTAACCGCTGAATGATTTTCGGGTCAGGTACGCGTACTTGGCGTTCTTGAATAATTGTGGGTACGGGAACAACTACGGCAAAATCTTTTATATCACCCTGAAAATCATTGGCCATTGTCAACACGGTTTTTGTGCCGTCCCTAGCTATAATTACTTGGGAAGCTTGATTGTATAATCTGGTATCAGCTTTGGCAACATAAAACCCACAAAAGGCCCAAGCTGTGGGAGCAAAGGAAATTAAGACCAAAATCGCCATTAATGGCATAAACAATATGAGTCTTGAGCAGTATCTGACGAAAAAGTTGAAACAAGTCTTGTTCATATTTTTGGTAGTTGCTAATTAGATGGGGAATTGGACTAGTACAAAACGTTCTATTTTTTATCCCCAATACCTGACCAAGAGAACTGAGGACTAAACCATAGTACATCAATAACCGTGGTCAAAGGCGCTAGACTAAACAAAGCCCAAAAGACTGCCGTAGGAAGGTAAAAATAATTACGCAAAATAAAAGTCACTAGGGCAATCAATGCAGACCAAAGGATGCGTCCAGTAGTAGTATTAGGTATAGAGCGAGGATCGGTGACCATGAACAAAGCAAATAGTAATAAAGATCCACTGGCCAACCGATGTAAATAAACATCGCAGGTCCAACCTAACCAAAGATTACGAAGAGCTTCCAATAGGGAATATACGCCCAAAAAAGCTGCTGTTGTATCCCAACGACCAACCTTGTTTAAAATCATACTTCCACCTCCCACAAACAACAGACCATACCACCACTCTTCCCCCCACTGACCAGGAGATACCCATGCATCAGAGGTGAGAGATAGGGCAGTAACAATACCGAAATTGGCGGGATTAAAGAAGTGTTTATCACGGACTTGAAAAACAAATTTGCTACCTATTGCTGTTGTAGCAGCTAAAACTATTGTTGTCCACTGGTCAGATCTCAGCAATAAACTAATTCCCAGGGAGGTAATTAGGGGACTGCGGATATTGATCTTTGTTGTTGGTAAAATGATGGAAGATAATATCCATTGGGTCAATAAGCAAGTGACTAGAGAAACTAAAATGAATTGTGGATGGAAGGTCCAATCTCTTGTGCTAATTCCTAAAATTAGGAATAGACCGAGAAACAGAATTTGGTAGTCTCGAACATCTTGCAGCATGGTGATCTAACAAATCTTCACATCCTGCAATTTTACCCCAAAAACCTTGGCAAAACACTCAGCTACCCGGGGACGTACTGCTAAACAGTCAATATCGGGAATCCACTCAGCTAAACTGGCAACCTTTTTATCTTTAATCCCACAAGGTACAATCTTTTCAAAACCTGTCATGTCAGGACAAACATTTAAAGCAAACCCGTGCATAGTTACCCAACGACTGACTTTAATCCCTATAGCAGCAACTTTTTTTCCTTCTACCCAAACACCCGTTAAACCGGAGATCCTTTCCCCTACTAAACCATAACTGGCTAAAACATCAATTAATACCTGCTCCAGTTGGCGCAAGTACCAATGTAGGTCTTGACTATAACGACGCAAGTTTAAAATCGGATACCCTACCAGTTGTCCTGGACAGTGGTAGGTCACTTCCCCACCTCTTTCTACTCGATGCACGTTATACTCACTTTTGTCAAGATCAAATTTGAGAAAGTTAGGATCTGCACCCTGTCCCAAGGTGTAGACTGGAGGGTGTTCTACCAGAATAATTACATCCTCTAAATCACTATTCTCAATCCGCTCCTGGAGTAACTGTCTTTGCCATACAAGAACATCAAGGTATGGTTTTAATCCCTCATTATACAATAAACAACGATGTGGGGAGATTGGCGAATTATCACTCATGACTAAATATAGACTATATAGACCTTTATAGGGCGATCGCTCTATTTACCAGCAGTCAGGACAAAAAAATGTCAAGTAATGCAAAGTATTTTAAAGTAAAGTCAACGAAGTAACTTTCTTACAGAAAAGGTGTTAACCTGAACATATAGAATATATAACCTCAAAGATGTTGGGAGGAATAATCGGCAATCAGCGTCTCTTATATGTGGGAGCGTAATTTTTGATCTCCACGATTTAAGAAAATAAACAAGTTTAGCGGGAGAGTTTACATGAACCTTGTCATTCACGGCAAAAATATTGAAATCACCGGTGCAATACGTGAGTATGTACATCAGAAAATTGAAAAAGCAGTTAGTCACTTTCAAAATATCACAAATCAGGTAGATATACACTTAAGTGTGGCTCGCAATCCCAGAATTAGCACCAAGCAAGCAGCAGAAGTAACAATTTACGCTAATGGTAGTGTGATTCGAGCGGAAGAGAGCAGTGAGAGTCTATATGCGAGTATAGATTTGGTAGCGGATAAAATAGCACGTCAGTTGCGTAAGTATAAAGAGAGAAGACAAGAGCATAAAACCCAGCCCATACCCACAAATGAAGCATTAGTTCCCGAACCAGTGACCGATTTAATAGCTGGTCGAACTCCTGAATTACCTGGTGAGGTAGTAAGAACCAAGTATTTTTCTATGCCACCTATGACAGTGGCCCAGGCGCAGGAACAGTTACAGTTGGTGGGACATGATTTTTACATGTTCCGCAATGCGGAGAGTGGAGAAATCAATGTGATCTATGAACGCAATCATGGCGGATATGGGGTAATTCAACCCCGTAACGGGAATGGACACACCAATGGTAAAACCGCTAGCACTTCTGAAAAGTCTAAAGTAGTGCACTAGGGAGAATTGTGGAGACTGGTGATAGGGTAAATAATTCACCCATCACCAATCAATATTATTGTTATATGGAAGAAAGCTGTTGGAGTTTTTTCAGGCTTTCTTGAACGTGACCGTTAAAGTTTAGCATAGAGTCAAACACATATTGCACAATGCCATTTTGATCGATGATATAGGTTACCCGACCAGGTATGAAACCAAAAGCAGTGGTTGCTCCGTATTGTTTTCTAACTTGATCGCCTGGATCGCTCAATAGGGTAAAAGGCAAATTGTATTTGGTTGCGAATCTTTGGTGAGACTCCCTAGAGTCACCACTGATACCGATGACCTCCGCGCCAGCAGTTTTAAATACTTCATATTGGTCTCGGAAGGCGCAAGATTCCGCAGTGCAACCGGGGGTGTCGTCCTTAGGGTAAAAATAGAGGACGACCACCTTTTTGCCGCGAAAATCTCTCAAGCTGATGGTAGAGCCATTTTGAGAAGTTAGACTAAATTCTGGTGCAGAATCCCCGATTTTGATGGACATATTTAAAAGTTAACTAGACTGATTAAAATTCTACAATATAATCTTCATAATCTTCCCGGTTTCTAACCGCTCATTAATGTCTACCCAAACCTACCCAGACCTTAACAATCTTGGTAGGTCGAACAGCAGCCAACCCCAAAATAATATAATCTCTATGCGTCTAATCTCTTTAGATGTTTTTCGTGGCTTGACAATTGCAATGATGATTATTGCTAATATGGCAGGTGTTGTACCAGACGTCTATCCTTTTCTTTCCCATGCACCATGGAACGGTTGTACGCCAACGGACTTGGTTTTTCCCTTTTTTTTATTTATTGTTGGGGTGGCTATGAGCTTCTCCCTATTTAAATATAGTTTGGAGAGTAAGTTAGATAATTTGGTTTATTTCAATTTGTGCCGTCGTGCAGTAATACTATTTACTTTAGGACTGCTACTAAACGGTTTTTGGAATCAAGGCGTTGGCAGTTTTGATTTACAAAGTTTACGAGTGATGGGGGTATTGCAAAGAATTGGTTTAGCCTACTTGTTTGCTTCTTTAATAGTTTTAAAATTACCAGAAAAAACTCAATGGGCATTAGCAGGAATACTGCTGATATTTTATTGGTTGACCATGATGTATATTCCTGTTCCTGATTATGGTGCGGGTATGCTCACCCAAGAGGGAAATTTCGGGGCGTTTATTGATAGATTAATTATTGCTAAACCCCATTTATATGCAGGAGATGGGTTTAACTTCAGGGGTGATCCAGAAGGGTTGTTTAGTACCATTCCCGCAATAGTCAATGTTCTCTTTGGGTATTTTGCCGGACAATGGATAAGAAAAAGCACCATTAACTCCCATACTAGTATGGATTTAGTCCTGTGGGGACTATGTAGTTTAGTCGTGGGTATGATTTGGGATGGTCTATTTCCCATTAATAAAAAACTCTGGACAAGTTCCTACGTTTTGTTTAGTACTGGTTGGGGGTTAGTTTTTTTGGCAGCGTGTTACGATCTAATAGAGGTGAGAAAAATTAAACGTTGGAGTAAAGGATTTGAAATTATTGGACTAAATGCGATCGCCCTGTTTGTTGCATCAGTTTTTCTCATTAAAGTCACCGTAAAATTGAAAATTGGTGAAGGAGAGAATACCATAAGCGTATACAATTGGATTTACCGCAATCTGTTTGCTTCCTGGGTAGGTAATACCAACGGCTCATTTTTATTTGCACTTGCTACCCTATCATTGTGGTACGGTTTAGCATTTTTCATGTATCGACAACGTTGGTTTATCAAAGTATAAGTAATACAGAATAAAATGGAGGTATGACCATGGAAGTTAAAGAACTACTAAATAGATACGCTAGGGGAGAAAGAAACTTCAATGGTATTTGCTTGCGAGCAGTCAATCTCAGGGGAGTTAATTTAGGTGGTATTGACTTTGCTAGAGCAGATCTAAGTTGGTCCGATCTGACGGGAATTTCCCTGAGTGGAGCGAATTTAAGCCAGGCTAATCTGCGAGGTGCAAAACTAGAAAATGCCCATTTATCGGAAGTAATTTTGTGTGGAGCTGATCTAACCCAGGCTGTACTAATCAATGCTCATTTAAATGAGTCCGATCTTAGTGGAGCATTACTAGTAGATGCCAATTTGTGTGATGCTGATTTACATCAAGCATCAATCACAGCTGCCAACTTACAAAGCGCCAAATTGAATGGCGCAAAAATGGGCGGTGTGCGGATGTGGAAAGCTGACCTACAAGGAGCGGATTTAACCGGTGCGGATTTAAGTGAAGCCAACATGTGTGAAGTGAACTTGTCCATGGCAAATTTAAGTGCTACGGACATGAGTGAAACTTTTTTAACCGGTGCGATTATGCCAGATGGTAGTCTTCACAGTTAGTCCTGCGCTCGGGATAATATAAGTGATTAAACAGGTGACCATAGGAAAGGTAAGTACGGAGGTGACCTTAGAAATTATCCATAGAGTTGAATTAACTTCTGATATTGTCATTGCTCAAGATTAGATGATCTACCCATAGTTACTGACCATGATGCAGTATCCCGATTTAGAAAAAGAATTAAAAAAATACTTTGGTTATGACCAATTTCGTCCTGGACAAAGACAAATTATAGAAGACGCACTAGAAAACCGTGATTTAATGGTAGTTATGCCCACGGGAGGTGGAAAGTCCCTATGTTTCCAATTACCAGCTCTTTTGAAACCAGGTTTAACAGTTGTAGTATCTCCCCTGATAGCATTAATGCAAGATCAGGTGGAAGCACTAAGAAATAATAATATTTCTGCCACTCTTATTAATAGCAGTCTTACTACTTATCAAGTTCGCTCTCGGGAAGAAGCGATCATGAATGGTAAGGTGAAATTATTATATGTAGCTCCAGAAAGATTAGTCAGCGAGAGATTTTTGCCCATTTTAGATGTGGTTAAAGAAAAATTTGGCCTGGCTAACTTTGTTATTGATGAAGCCCATTGTGTTTCTGAGTGGGGTCATGATTTTCGTCCGGAATATAGACAATTAATCTTGCTGAGGAAGCGATTTTCTCATGTTCCCACCATAGCTCTAACCGCAACTGCTACTGATAGAGTTAGAGCTGATATCATCCAACAGTTAGGATTGAAACAACCAGCGGTTCACATTGCTAGTTTTAACCGACAGAACCTGTACTATGAAGTGCGTCCTAAAAATAGAAATTCCTATGGGGAAATATTAGAGATTATTAAAGAAAATGAGGGTTCGGGAATTATTTACTGTCTAACCCGTAAGAACGTAGATGAACTAACCTTAAAACTACAGAATAGTCAAATTGCTGCTTTACCCTATCATGCAGGTTTAGTTGATCACGAAAGAGCCAAAAACCAAACTCGATTTATCCGTGATGATGTGCGAATTATGGTGGCAACTATTGCCTTTGGCATGGGTATTAATAAACCTGATGTACGGTTTGTCATTCACTGTGACTTGCCCAGAAATTTAGAAAGTTATTATCAGGAGTCAGGTCGCGCTGGAAGAGACGGGGAACCCTCTCGATGCACCTTATTTTTTAGTTTTGGTGATGTGAAAACCATTGAATGGAGTATAGGTAAGAAAACCGATCCCCAAGAACAGCTGATTGCTAAACAGCAGTTAAGACAAGTGATAGATTATGCTGAAGGAACGGACTGTAGACGCACAATTCAATTGGGGTATTTTGGGGAAAGATTTCCTGGTAGTTGTGCTAATTGTGATAATTGCCGTTATCCCAAACCCTTGCAAGATTGGACTGTGGAAGCAATGAAGTTTTTATCTTGTGTGGCACGATGTCAGGAAAAATATGGTATGAATTATATTATTGATGTGTTAAGAGGGACGAAAAATCAAAAAATTTCTTTGCATAAACATGATCAACTTTCTACCTATGGTATAGGGAAAAATAAAACAGCAGATGAATGGAAAATGTTATGCAGATCTTTGTTGCATCAAGGGTTATTGGAACAAACCAATGATGGCTATTCGGTGTTAAAATTAAATGCCTTAAGTTGGGAGGTCATGCGAAAACAACGACAGGTCTCGATTGCTGCTCCCGTATATCAAAAGGCTGATTTGGTCGCTGTTAATACTAAGGCTTTAGATATAGAAGTTCTGGTGAATGAACTCAGACAGCTACGAAAACAAATTGCTGACGAACTGGGTTTAGCTCCCTATATTATTTTTCAGGATTCGACCTTACGACTAATGGCCCAAATCAAACCCAGAACCCTAGAAGAGTTAGGACAGATTTCTGGGGTGGTTAGTTATAAGGTCAACCAATATGGAGAAAGGTTTTTGGCAGTTATTCAATCCTATATTCAAGAACAAAGTTGGCAACCACCAAAAAAGAGTGATGATGATCTGATAACTAATACAGAATCAACTACCTTGGAATTGCACCAGCAAGGATTCACTATTGAACAAATTGCCCAAAAACGGAATATGAAAACTGCCACCATTATTCGTCATCTGTCAGACCTGATAGAAAAAAAACAACCTGTTGATTTGAATTTGTTAATACCTTTGGATAGACAAAAGAAAATTTGGCAGGTCATAGATGTTTTGGGTGACATTAATTTAACCCCCATTCGAGATTATTTGGGTGAGAGTTATAGCTATAATGAGATACGCCTAGTCAGAGCTAGATGGCGAAGGGAAAATCCTAAAAATCTATCCCCTAAATAGAGTTTTTAGCCACAGTTTTTAAAAACTACTGTTGGAGTAGGAAAAACTTCTGTTGCAGGATGGGATTTGGGGGTTTTGATTGGTTTGCTCTCTATTCTGTTCTTATGAATGGGAAACACAATTGAGATCAGTTTGGGCAAAACCATGCAAATACCTGCGTTGAATAGCGTAAAAGTGACGACATCCATTAAACTCATAGATGATTACCCCTTAATTTGCTTTTTATTGCCTCGATTTGCCTAAAATTTAGACATTACCTAATCATTAACCATAATTCTAAGATCAGACCAACTATTTAGTTTTAAATTTCTTTTATGACCTATAAGCAAATTAAATGATTTGAGCTATGTAGGTTGGAATGTCCCTAATTGAAGGATTTACGAGTTTTTGCGTCACCACTTCCATAAATTTTTCAGTTTCTCATCCTTTGACTTTCGGTAAGAAGAACATCGCTCACAAAACTGGGGACTAAACTTGCACCATTGACTTCCTGTTAATTTATAAACTGTACAATAAGGAAAACTCGTGATTCCAGTCTGGTTTCTATCCCGCTCAAGATGATTATTTTTTCCAGATAAGAACAAAGATAAAAATTTGGGTAAAATTAAGCAAACAACAGCACTAACAATGCTGGCTAATAGCCCCTCAATTATAACTATTATCAATCACCTCCTTGATTAGTTTAGATTTCCACCCAAAAACCACTACCCCACTATTATATAATATGCCATCATAAACTATTTCTGTATACCATTTGTCAATTATGCAACTTCAGCCTCCTTTTTTATCTACCTTTACAGATCGAGAAAAAAAGGCAATACAAGATTTGACTAGTTATTCTGGTATCCATTCCTTACCAGAAATATGGCCATTAGCAGCTCAACATTTTCGCGATATCACTGCTCTATATAACCCCCATAGCAAACCAGAGGTCAAAATCACCTACTCCCAATTGTGGGATCAAATCCAGCGTTTTGCCATAGGTTTACAGGTCTTGGGGGTAAACAAAAATGATGATGATCCCCACCCCCCACGCATTGCTCTCATAGCAGATAATAGTCCCCGTTGGTTTATTGCAGACCAAGGTATTATGACTGCTGGAGCAGTGAATGCAGTTCGTAGCTCCCAAGCTGAAAAGAATGAATTACTATATATTATCTCCCACAGTGGTAGTACGGTTGTGGTAGTTGAAGATGTTAAAACGTTAAATAAGCTAGAACCTGATTTGGCTGAGCTACCAATTAAGCTGGTCATTTTACTCTCTGATGAAACGGATATGCCTGAGTGGAATACCTTGCCTATTATAGAAACCTATTCGGTGATGAATTTTACTCAGCTGTTAAATCTGGCTAATGATCATACTTTGACTCCTGTCACAAGTGCTGGTCATGTTTTAGCAACCTTGATTTACACTTCCGGAACTACGGGTAAACCCAAGGGTGTTATGCTTTCCCATAACAACTTATTACATCAGGTTAAAACCCTGGGAACTATAGTTCAACCCCAACCTGGTGATGTGGCTTTAAGCATTTTACCAACCTGGCACAGTTATGAGCGCAGTGGCGAATATTTTTTACTTTCTCAAGGTTGTACACAAATATATACAAATTTGAGAATGATTAAAGAAGACCTAAAAAGGTTTAGACCTAACTTTATGATTGCCGTGCCCAGACTGTGGGAGTCAATTTATGAAGGGGTGCAAAAGCAGTTCCGTAGCCAACCAGTGAAAAAACAAAAACTAATTCAATTCTTGCTGAAAATGGGTCAAGAATATATTTTCGCTCGACGTGTTGCCCAGGGATTAAGTTTAGAGCATATTGGTGCTTCAGAATGGATAAGATGGGCAGCAAAAATTAAGCAATTAGTCTTATCACCATTACAAATATTGGGAGAAAAGTTAGTTTATGCTAAAGTGCGAGAAGCTACAGGAGGAAAAATCAAGCAGGTGATTAGTGGAGGTGGGGCACTGCCTAGACATATAGACAACTTCTTTGAAATTATCGGGGTGGAGATTTTACAGGGTTATGGATTGACGGAAACTTCACCGGTCACTAATGCTCGTCGTATCTGGAGAAATTTACGCGGATCCTCGGGACAACCAATAGCAGGAACTCAGGTGAAGATAGTTCACCCAGAAACAAAAGACCCTCTATCTCCAGGGAAAATTGGCTTAGTTCTACTTAAAGGTCCCCAGGTGATGGAGGGCTATTATCAGAATTTGGAAGCTACAAGACAGGTTATTGACAATGATGGTTGGTTTAATAGCGGTGATTTAGGTTGGGTAACACCTGAAAATGACTTGGTGCTAACCGGTAGAGCTAAGGATACTATTGTATTAAGCAATGGTGAAAATATTGAACCCCAACCTATAGAAGATGCTTGCTTGCGATCGCCCTATATTGACCAAATTATGCTGGTAGGACAAGATCAGCGCAGTCTTGGTGCTTTAATAGTTCCTAACCTGGATGCTTTGGAAAAATGGGCGGAAGTTGAGAATATCAATTTACCTACTCAGGATGATTCCACGGAAAATGAAGATCAAAAAATCGGTCAAAAAATTGACTTAGAGAACAAAATAATTCAGGATTTATATCGGAAGGAATTAAATAGGGAGGTGCAAAATCGTCCAGGTTATAGGGTTGATGACCGCATTGGGCCCTTTAAGCTAATCCCGGAACCCTTTTCCATGGAAAATGGCATGATGACCCAAACCATGAAAATTCGTCGTCATGTTGTGGCACAAAAGTATGGTGATACTATTGACAGCATGTTTGTCAAGTAGGTCTAATTAAAAACAATTACAAACTAGTTAGGTCAAACCTATAATCTTTATGGAACTATCGAACCTGGAATTAATGCTCAAACGTGTTGTTAACGTGAAGGTGATTGTAACTCCACTATGGAAGGAGGAAGTACAACAACAATTGCAAGAACAGATCAACCAAACAGATCAGCAGTTGCAACAACTTGACATGGAAGGACAAAGAACAATTAGTGTTATTCAAAAACAGAGTCTGCAACCCCCCGGTCCCCAAACTCTACAACAAATCGACAATGTTCAACTACAAATTAACCAGAAGAAAAGCGAGTTGTTGGAACAGAAGAACCAATTATTGCAAAACCTTCAGCAAGTACAGTATTTAGATTTGGATCAAGAGGTCAATCAGTTTCAAATGGAAAGTTTTTTCCAGGTCAAAACCGGTGATAACTTGATTAGTAAAATGCAGGTTGAAATCGTTCTTCGTGATGGCGTAGTAGAGGAAATTCGCGGCGAAGTCTAATCACACTCTTGACTAAGATCATCCTCGGTTGGATCCTGGGAAAAACACTCTCTTTGGGATCCAGCCCAGATCACCTCCCATACTGGCGGTGAATTTACCAACAGCGATCGCCCAAAGCGACTCATTTCCACACGATATTTAGTGGTGTTGACCACACTATTTTTAGCCGGTGAGGGTTTGATAATTGTAACCAGGGCCTGATTAGGTTGGGGATACACTACCTGCACTTGTACTTTTTTATTGGAATCTTTACTTTCATTAATCATATTTAACGCTATAGTGGCAGGGTCGCTCCCTATCAAAAGAGAGTTCACCGTTTCTAAGGGAATTATCTGGTAATCAGAACGTTCCAAGTTTATTCGTACTTCATCCGGATTGAGTTCCTTGGGGATAGTTTGTGGCTGTCCATGGGCGGACAGCATCAACCTTCCATAAGGTTGATGCTGAATCCAATAAACTGTAGCAGTACTAATGAAAGTACCTAGGGTAAAAATTAAAAAAAACTTGAGTCTTGCTAACATGGTTATTTAAGTGTGATTAAAAGAGGAATTTTCCAGAGTTTCAGATTTACCTCTCCACCTCTAGCGACTACTCAAGAGCAGATTGTGTGTGAGAAAGCGGAGGATCGTAACTTGTATCAGAGTGGGTGGCCCACCACGACTATAATGTCAATTAGGATCTCCCATTATTGAACCACCCATTGCACCATACAATTTACTATATGGATATTTCACACTAACTTTAAGTTCCTGTTAAATCTCAGTTAAATTCCACTCTGCCTAAATCTTTGGCGAAAAATCCCCTTGGTGGGCTACAATTTGACTTGGGAACACATGTTAAATTCCACTCAAAAAATTACCAAATTGATTCTAAAGCCACCATTATGAGCATTCATGAAGTATTTATGCCAGCCCTAAGTTCCACCATGACGGAAGGAAAAATAGTCTCTTGGGTCAAATCACCAGGAGATAAAGTGGAAAAAGGTGAAACAGTGGTGGTTGTTGAGTCAGATAAGGCTGATATGGATGTAGAATCTTTTTATGAAGGATTTCTAGCCCATATTCTCGTTCAAGCTGGTGAAACTGCTCCCGTTGGCGCAGCGATCGCTTATGTGGCCGAAACCCAAGAAGAAATTACCAGTGCTAAAATTCTTGGAGGTGGAGCTACTGTACCCACTCCCCCGGTAGCACCGGTAAGTGCCCCTGCGGTTCCAGTACCTGTAACAGTTTCCCAAAACGGGTCAAACCATCAACAGGGTAGACTAGTGGTTTCTCCTCGCGCTCGTAAGCTGGCTAAGGAACTCAAGGTTGATTTAAATAATCTCCAAGGTAGTGGTCCTTATGGTCGTATTATTGCGGGAGACATAGAAGCTGCTGTGGGCAAGCAAACCACTGGCCCTGTTATTAGTACCGTTCCTACTATTCCATCCACTGCACCAGCTACACCAACAAAACCAGCAACCCCCGTGGTTACTGCTGGACAAGTAGTACCATTAACTACTTTGCAGAATGCTGTGGTACGTAACATGATGTCCAGCCTATCTGTACCTACATTTCATGTTGGCTATACCATTACCACTGATGGTCTAGATAAACTGTACAAGCAAATCAAATCTAAGGGTGTAACCATGACAGCCCTTTTAGCTAAAGCTGTAGCAGTTACCTTACAAAAACATCCTTTACTTAATGCCAGTTATTCAGAACAAGGAATTGTTCATCACCCCCAGATTAATGTTTCTGTAGCTGTGGCCATGGATGATGGTGGTTTAATTACCCCGGTTTTACAGAATGCGGATCAAATAGATATTTACTCCCTGTCGCGGAACTGGAAATCCTTAGTGGATAGATCTAGGTCTAAACAACTGCAACCCGAGGAGTACAGCACGGGTACATTTACCATCTCCAATTTGGGTATGTTTGGTGTGGATACCTTTGATGCAATTTTGCCACCGGGACAAGGTGCCATTTTGGCAGTTGGAGCTGGGCGTTCCCAAGTTGTAGCTACTGGAGATGGTTCATTTGCTCTCAGACAACAAATGAAGGTGAATATTACCTGTGACCACCGAATTATTTACGGTGCCCATGCAGCTGCTTTCCTCCAGGATTTGGCAAAATTGATTGAAACCGATCCCCAATCTCTCACCGTTTAGCCCCCAATCGTCTAGAGACGTTGCAGTTGAATACCCAACGTCTCTATAATTAAAGTTGGAACTAGTTCCTACCTAGCCATTTTTGACCGTTGAGACGATAAACTAGACGGGATACCAGCAAATCAAGGGTGATCTTCCGCTCGTCTATCAAGAAGGACTCCAGGGTGCTGGGTTTTTTCCCTTCATGACAAGAGAACCCCTTTTTACCTTGAATATCTTGGTCGGGAAAGTAAACATTAAACTGTTTGGACCCGTTCTGCCAAGAGCCAATGATTTGCCAACACTCCTGGGAAGAATCAAAACCAACAATGGCATATTTCTGCTTGGCAAAGGTCAGTTTTACGTCAGAAATACCTTCCTGGGCGATCGCTTTTTGTAAAGCAGGTAAGTAGTGTTCTTGCATAAACTCCTCAAATGGCTTATCTTCCACTGCTGGGGGTTTTTCTTTTTTAGCTACGGGTTTTTGGTTTGTTTCTTCCACCATCACATTGTCCTCTATTGTGTCCATACTTATATTTATTATTCCATATCAAAAAAAAACCACCCTAGGAAATGGGTGGCATTGTATTAGGAAAATCACTTGATTAAAGCTAGACACATACTGGCTAAAACCGCACCAATTATATAAAACACGCCTACTACCTGCAATTCAGACCAACCAGATAATTCCAGATGATGATGTAAAGGAGCCATCTTGAATAATCGCTTGCCCTTGCCATCTGGTCCCTTAGTTGCTTTGTAGTAACTCACTTGTGCCATTACAGATAGGGTTTCTACAAAAAATATTCCACTTAAAATGAACAGTCCCACCAAGTTATTAGTTAAAAGGGCCACCGCACCTAAAGCACCGCCTAAAGCAAGGGAACCAGTGTCACCCATAAAAACTCGGGCGGGATTGCGATTATGAGCCAAAAATCCCAGACAACTACCACTCACCGCTGCACAAAAGATCATTAAACTGGGTGCGGTGGGAGCAATCAAAGCTCCTAAACCCAAAATGGCGATCGCCACTGTTCCCCCAGCTAACCCATCAACTCCATCAGTCAAATTAGTAGCATTGCTTTCTGCGACTAGCACAAAGGTGGCTAAGGGCCAAAACATGAATCCTAAAGGTAAAGAAAAACCCACCCAGGGCAAAACGATATTTGTTATGCTAAAATCCCCCTTTAAAATCATCCACACACAAAAACTAATGGCAAAAACAATTTGTAAAATCAATTTTGTTCTGGGGGATATACCTTTGTTGGATTTTCTCAGCAGGATTTGCCAATCGTCTATCCAACCAATTATTCCATAAGCAAGTGTTAAAGCGGAAACAGCCAATACATCTTGAGCGAAATTGGAAAGCACACAACCTACTAGCAGGGCTACGGGTATGAAAAATACACCACCCATGGTGGGAGTACCCGCCTTTTTTAAATGGGCCTTGGGTCCATCTTCTCGAATAATCTGCCCAGTTTTCAACGCTTGCAACAGTGGCACAACCCATAAACCAGCTACTGCACTACCCAAAGCACTCAGTAAAAATGGCATGGTTAAAGAGTTAGGTTGCCAAAAAACCCTATTTCCTAGACCATCTACAACTAGGGTGGCACAAGTCATAGCTGTAGCTAAAACCGATGCTAACCCGATCCCGGAAATACTCAATCCTTGGTTGGGAGATAATTTTGCGTCCACAGAAATTTTTCCTTCACTCCACACTTAAAAAAATTCAAACGTTTAACTTTGGTCAAGTTGATAAAACTATGGTTTACCACCCAGGTCACCAGGAAGAATAAAACCTATCCTAATCTAAGTTGATATTACTATCATCCATAGTCAAAATGGTAAATTCCATTCTCTTCAATACAAAAAAGCCAACGAATTGGTAATGCTTTATGTCAGTCCCCTTTAAAGAAAACTCATAAATCACCGCTCCATTCCTTGCCACACTGAAAAATATCTGCCGTCATCTCCTTACGAGAGCGTACATATAACAAAATCTTTGTTGATAATTTGTATTTAATACTGTATTCGACGCGGCGTGATTTTAGTTAATCATTCAACCCTTTTTGGATTTATCCGGTACAGAGCAAAAAAATTTTTTTGTTAACGCCTTACCAAAAGGATTTGTCTTGAGTGGTTTATATAACCATAGGCAAGATGTTTTGTCTCTATTTGTAACTAGCCCTCGCTTTTATCCATCAACTCTAAGGTTTTTGGCTAAAGCATCACCAAAATTATAACTCGGGAAATCCGCAAACAATAATACTGGATTCTTGGCATTTTGTCAATCATGTTCTTTATTTTACTCTTTCAGTTAGACCCATCACAAGAGTTTTGGTATTAACCCTCATCATCTTGATATAAGTATCCGCACCACTTCCCCTTGCACCCAAAGAGTCGGAATAAAGTTGATTTGTTGCCAGTTTTACCCCCGCTTCTTGAGCTACTGTTTTCATCAAGTCCGGATTAATCGTAGTTTCGGTAAAGATAGTAGGAATATCTGCTCTAACAATAGCATCCACTAACTCCTTTACTGTTTTAGCACTGGGTTTTTCTTCTGTGCTAATTCCAATCAAAGTCCCTATAACTTCCATACCATAAGCATCAGCATAATACTGAAAAGCATCATGGGAGGTAACTATTTTGCGGTTGGGCGGTGGAATAGTTTCAATTTGCTGTTTGATCCAATTATCCAACTTTTCCAGTTCCTTAGTCAGTTGGGCAGCATTTCGTGTAAATTTTTCCTTGTCCTCATCCGACAACTCCACTAAAGTATCTCTAATAGCATTTACCATGGCTATGGTGTTTTTAGCACTCCCCCACACATGGGGATCGGGAACTATTTCCCCCCCATGGGTTTTTAATTTTAAGGGTTTAACCACTTCCCCCACCGCCAGTTTTCTGGCCCTTACACCCGTAGAATTCATTAACTTAATAATTCCTGGCTCTAAATTATACCCATTATATACAATTAAATCCGCTGTCTCTAAGACCTTGCTATCTCCTGGTACTGGTTCATATACATGGGGATCTGTTCCAGGTTGAAGTATTCCAGTTAAACTAATCTCTTCACCTCCTATTTGCGCCACTAAGTCCGTAATAATTGTACTTGTTGCTACAACTTTTATTTTGCCTATTTTCCCACGGCTGCCATTATTCCAGGTTTCTACCTGAGAAACACTACATCCTAGTAAATATAATGGTAAAAATATTACTATCCATATCCGAATGTTTTTATTTTTCATATTTGTCTCATATTTTTAGCCTTCTTCATAGTAAGCTCAAAGTAGGATCTCAAAAATTATCAACCCTATGCAAAATACCTCCCCAAAATTTGGTCTACTACCAAAAACACCCCAAAGGATGCCCATAAATAGAGAGTTTAGGGATATTCACATTTCCCATTTAGGAGTACAATACCATAGACAAGACGCTTTACAGAATATAACCTGTACTATTAAAGCGGGAAGATTAACAGGAATTTTTGGACCTAATGGTGCTGGTAAGAGTACGTTGATCAAAGCAATTTTGGGATTAGTTCCCATGAGGATGGGCAGCGTACTGTATGACGGTAGGCCATTAGTAGACCAACTAGAAAAAGTTGCCCATGTCCCACAAAGAAGCCAAATTGACTGGAACTACCCCGCTACGGTCTGGGATGTGGTCATGATGGGAAGAGTGAAAAAAACCGGTTGGTTACGTAGTTTTTCTAGTATGAGTCGGCAAATAGCAATGACAGCATTGGAACGGGTAGAAATGGTAAAATATACTGACCGACCCATAGGAGAGCTTTCCGGAGGACAACAACAAAGGGTATTCCTGGCCCGTGCTTTAACTCAAGAACCTGAAATTTTTTGTTTTGATGAACCCTTTATCGGTATAGATCACAAAACTCAAGGTGTCCTTTTTAACATTTTTCAAGAACTCGCAGCCCGGGGGAAAATTGTCCTGGTGGTCAACCACGATCTGGGTCAGTCAATTAACCATTTTGACGATTTAATTCTAATTAACTGTCAACTTATAGCTAGTGGACCTCGTCTGCATGTACTTACAGAAACTAATCTACAACGTGCCTACTTTACAATATAATTTTCCTTTTTAATATTATTTATGTTAAGCGAAATAATGGAACCGTTGCAGTATGGATTTATGCAACGCTCGCTAATAGTTGCAGTGTTAATTGGTTTGTTATGTGCTGTGGTTGGTACTTATTTAATGGTACAACGTCTGGCACTACTAGGCGATGCTATTAGTCATTCCGTTTTACCAGGACTGGCGATCGCCTTTATAATAGGTGCGAATATATTTGTGGGAGCTTTTATTGCTGCTATGGTAAGCACGGTAGCTATAGCAGTGATTAAAAACCGGTCTCCCATTAAGGAGGATGCAGCTATGGGGATAGTATTTTCTGGTTTTTTTGCTCTTGGTGTGACCCTCATTACAGGGATTCAAAAAACTAATAAAATCGACCTCAATCACTTTCTTTTTGGCAATATTCTAGGTGTTACCCCCAATGAGGTTAGGGATACGGCCATCCTTGCTGCTGTGGCGTTAATTATGGTTTTTTTACTCTACAAAGAACTACTATTCTATACCTTTGATCCCATAGGAGCCCAGGTTGCTGGTCTACCAGTTAATCAACTCAACATTAGTTTGATGTTGCTCATTTCCCTAACCATTGTTGCTAGTATGAAAGCAGTGGGAGTGATTTTAGTCCTATCAATGTTAATTACCCCTGGTGCTACAGCATATTTATTAGTTAACAGACTACATCAGGTTATGATCCTAGGAGCTGCGATCGCTATAATTTCTAGTATTGTAGGAATTTACCTGAGTTACTTCTATAATTTACCTTCTGGACCAGCTATTGTATTAGTCGTTTGCACAGCGTTTGTCCTAGCTTTTTTATTTAGTCCCAAATCCAGTGTTTTAGGAGCCCTTGTAAAAAATGGAAGGTAGGAATTACCTTCCCGATTTTACAGATTGGCCCTTGAAAACATTGAAACCTTAATTGATCAATCCCCCCAGCCAAAACTGGGGGCTTTTTTAAAAACATGGAAATTAAACAAAAATCAAATAAATTTCCGGACTCCATGTTATCCCCTAGGAATAATCAAACTAGTAGATGCACCTTAATTACATTGTTACTAGCTCTTATCCCTTAACTAGGATTATAAGACACTTCCCATAAATGTCAATAGTACCAGTAACCTTTATGTAATCAGACCAGGGAGCTGTAAAACTCCATAGAAAATGAGGTAGAAAATTAGGGTGATTAATAGTGTTAATACATAGCAAACACATATAAGTAGTCCATCTGACTCCATACTAGCCGCAGCAAACAGTAAAATGCCAATGGTGGGTATGGGATTAGTCAAAGGTACAGGAGAAATAAGTAAAATAGCCAACCAGGAAATACACAAACCGTTACATCTCCAGGTGATATCATGATTTGCCAATTTTGTCAAGCGAGGACGGGCAATTTTCTCTAACAACCTGGTGACCCTACCTAAGTTCTGGAGAATAGTTTGGGCAAAAACCCGGGGAAATTGATAATTGGCAATTTTTTTTGGTAACCAGGGCGATCGCCTGCCCAAAAGCATTTGCAATGATAAGAGCAAACAAGCGGAGCCAAGAGGACCCGTGAGTCCGGGTGGCATAGGGAACAAGAATGGTAAAACCAATAAAGCAATGACTAGAATGAATCCGCGTTGAGAGGTTGTTTCCAGCACGTCACCCAAGGTTAGAGGTTGGTGTGCTAGACGCTGTAGCAAAGATTTTATTTCCTCAGAAAAGGTCAAGCGCATTGTTCAGGGTTTGGGTAAAAGAACGGGGAACGATCAAATATAACACTTGCTTGATTCCCCCTATCAATCTTTGATTATCACCTTTTAACTAAAGTCATAGCTTGTTCTAGAGCTTGTTTGCGCTCTATCACCAAATGGTGGGGGGGTAATAAACTTAGAACTCCCAAATTTTCCAGTCGCTTTTTAACCTTACCAGTGACGCCAACTAGAATAATTTGTCGGTCTTTTTCAACTGCTTCCCGAATTGCACTTTCGATAGTTAAAGAAGCAGTGACACCCATCATAGGAACATCGCTGAGGTCAAAAATAATCACATCACAGTCTTGAATGGCATTATGCTCACGAGAGATGGCCTTGGAAACGCCAAATATCATGGCACCACTTAAGTAGAATAACAAAATTCGACCCCCAGCTTGGTCGAGCAATCTTTTCTCTTCTTCGTTTAAATCAATATCATCATCAGCGTCACTGATGGCCTTAACTTTCTCAGAACTCATGCTGGACAAACGCTCAATTGTGAGGATGTTAGCAACAAATACACCTATCCCCACAGCTACAATCAGATCTACAAAAACAGTCAAGAGTAACACACCATACATAATGATGGAACCCTTGAAGGAAACTTTGTGAGATCGCTTTAAAAAACTCCAATCTAGGATATCAATCCCCACTTTCAGCGCAATTCCCGCTAAGACAGCCATAGGAATACTTTGAGTAACACCGGCAGCACCTAAAACCACTACCAACAAAATTAGAGCGCGGGTGATTCCAGATATTGCCGTCTGTGCTCCGGTTTGGATATTTACTACCGTTCCCATGGTCGCTCCAGCACCGGGCAAACCTCCACACAAACCAGAAACTAAATTGGCAATACCCTGTCCAATCAGCTCTTTGTCAGATTTATGTTCCGTACGAGTTAAGCTATCAGCTATTACTGCGGTTAATAGGGTATCAATACATCCCAACATTCCCAACATAACCCCATCAACCAACATAATCGTTACACTAGTGGGGGTAAAAGTTGGCATTTGCAGTTTTGGCAATCCAGTTTCAATCACACCGATACGTGGGATATCCGCATTACTAAAAAAGACCAGTGAAACTATAGTTCCTAAAACTAGGGCAATTAATTGGGGTGGCACAATGCGTTTGACCTTTGATGGTGTCAAATAAATAATTGCCACAGTCATTACACCCAAAATGAGGGCAATGGGATTAATCTTTTCTAGGAGCTGAGGTAAATTTTGAACTATTCCTAAAACTCCCCCTTTTGGGTTAGGTTGCCCTAAAAACGGTGCAATTTGCAAAATAATTAAAATCACACCAATACCCGACATGAACCCAGAGATTACACTATAGGGCATGAGGGTGATATATTTGCCCAGCTTGAAGATACCAAATATGATTTGAAATATCCCCGCTAACATAACTACGGTAAAAGCCATAGCCATGCCATTTTCTGGATCCATAGCTGTTAAAGAACTTATAATGCCAGTAATTACAACAGTCATGGGACCAGTGGGCTCGGAAATTAATGTGGGTGTTCCACCAAATAAAGCAGCAAAAAAACCCACACAAACTGCACCATAAAGACCAGCAACTGGACCTGCACCGGAAGCAACACCGAATGCTAAAGCCAGTGGTAAAGAGACAATGGCCGCAGTGACACCACCAAAAATATCGCTCCGTAAGTTGCGCGTGTTAATAGTATTAGTTATTGCCATGTTTGTTAATTGGTTTTAGATGGCGTTTAAGCGATGCTTAGGTTGCTCTATCAGCATACTCTTCTTAGGTAGCCAAAATTTACCAACGCAAACAATTTACTGAATATATATTCTTATGAATTGCATAGGTATTAACCTATAGCTGAGGAGAATCCCTAGTTGGGTACAATTAGGCGAATGTGATTCGCCTATTGTCATCCTAACCAACATCATCATGAGCAAAGCGATTAAACAAGAAGTCTAAAGCATAGTTACGCAATTGATAATATTGAGGATCTTCCATAATCAGAGTCCGCTCACGTGGTCGTGCAAAAGGAATTTCCATCACCTCCCCAATTTTGGCATGGGGTCCATTAGTCATCATGACCAATTTATCAGCCAAAAATAAAGCCTCGTCAATGTCATGAGTAATCATTAACACAGTACAACGGTTTTCATTCCAGATTTTTAATAACTCCTCCTGCAATTCTTCCTTGGTGATAGCGTCCAAAGCGCCAAACGGTTCATCTAAAATTAAAACCTTGGGACGAATAGCTAGGGCACGAGCAATAGAAACACGCTGTCTCATCCCTCCAGACATTTGAGGGGGTTTTTTCTCCATAGCATCAGACAGTCCCACCATGACTAAATGCTCCCGGACAATGGCTCGTTTTTCCGCTTCTGGTTTAGTTGGGTAAACCGCATTTACAGCCAAATAAATATTCTCAAATGCGGTTCGCCAAGGTAGAAGGGCGTAGTTTTGGAATACCACCATCCGGTCCGGACCAGGTTTAACTATGGGTTGTCCTTCTAATAATACCTGACCCGTGGTAGGAGTGTTAAAACCAGACACCATATTTAATAGGGTGGATTTACCACACCCGGAGTGGCCAATCACACAAATAAACTCACCCTTTTGTACCTCTAAATTTATCCCATCTAAAACAGTAAAAGGTCCTTTTTTAGTCGGGTAAATTTTAGTGACATTTTCAATTGTGAGGAAGGATTGACGGTTACGGACTTGAGTAGAGGATGTCATCTGATTTTTCCCAGGGTAAATTGTTGAACAACTATCTAGAGCTATCTAGAAATATCTAGGCTACAAATTTTCTGTTAATGTCTAGAACTACTTCTGCGACAGAAAAATCTCGTTTAATTTCTAGACCATTAAGATAGGCAAAAGGATCATCAGCATTAAAAGGTTTGCCATCAAATAACTGAATGGGTTGACGAGTATAACTGATATCCAAACCCAATTCCCTAGCGGCGGTACTAAATACACCCACGCGACAAACCCTTTCCACAATTTCTACCCAGTTGCGAGGAAAAGGAGTTTCACCCCATCTGGCCAGCTGGGTCATAATCCAAGTTTGTTCAGTCCTACTAGGACGATTAATTGCTGAGTTACCATAAAATTGATGGTGGGCATACTCACGCATGGGATGGTCTAAATCGCAGCTATTACCACTGGGATCTTCCACCTGAATAAAATCCATATCAGTGTTCACATATTCCCGACTGGCTAATATTGCTCTCACCTCTTGTGCATTATTAGGATCTGCACAATATTTACACCCTTCCAACAAGGCTTTGGTTAAGGCAATATGGCTATTAGGATAAGCATTAGCCCAATCCTCTCTCACACCTAATACCTTACCGGGATGTCCCAGCCAAACCTCTAAATCTGTGGCTATGGTAAAACCTGAACCTTCAATAGCAGCACGATAATTCCAAGGTTCTCCCACACAATAACCATCAATAGTTTTAGCCCTCAAATCTACCACCATTTGCGCAGGGGGAATATTTTTCATCTCTACATCCACATCTGGATCAATTCCCCCTGCTGCTAACCAATAACGCAACAGTAAATTGTGCATTGATGCTGGATGTACTACTCCCATGCGGTGCATCTGATCTCGGGTCTGCAACAGATATGATCTGAAATCAGATAGAGTATATATCCCCTGTTCATAAAATCTTTTGGCTAGGGTAATGGCATTACCATTACGGGTCATGGTTAAGGAGGTGACAATTGGTAGGGGCTGACTTTTATTACCTCCTAAAGATAACCACATGGGCATACCCGATGGCATTTGAGCAGCATCTAAATAACCGCCAATAATACCGTCAACAATACCTCGCCAATTACTTTCTCTGACCAAATGAACTTCGTCTAAACCATGTTTGGCAAACAAACCCTTTTCTTGGGCTATTGCCAAGGGTGCGCAGGCTGTAATTGGCAAAAAACCAACTTCCAAATTAACTTTTTCTAAGCCATGGCGGGCAATATTGGGAGTTTTTCTGGCCCGCAGTTTCTTGATCCTTTTTTGTTGGTTGAGAAAGTAAATCATCTCGCTACGCAAGGTGTAGTAACTGGGATGCTCTACTACTTCCATCCGTTTGCGAGGACGTGGAATATCTACTTCTAAAATATCCCCAATTTTGGACTCTGGTCCGTTGGTTAACATGACGATTCTATCTGATAATAACACAGCTTCATCCACGTCATGGGTCACCATTACCGCAGTTACCTGATTCTCTTCACAAATTTGCATTAATTGTTCTTGCAAATTTCCCCTGGTCAGTGCATCTAATGCGCCAAAAGGTTCGTCTAGTAGTAATAATTTAGGACGGATTGCTAAGGCCCGGGCGATCGCTACTCTTTGTTTTTGTCCACCTGATAACATGGATGGTTGTTTGTCTGCATGGGGACGTAAACCTACCATATCTATATGTCTTTCAACTACAGATTTACGTTCTCCCGCTGGCATTCCACTTAGGACGGAATCTACTGCTAGGGCAATATTTTCTCTCACAGTTCGCCATGGTAATAGAGAGTAGTTTTGAAATACTACCATTCTATCTGGACCGGGTTTTTTGATTCTCTGTCCTTCTAGGGTGACTAAACCCTCTGTGGGTAAATCCAGTCCAGCAATCATATTGAGGAGGGTGGATTTACCACAACCGGAGTGGCCAATGAGAGAAATAAATTCACCCTTTTTAATTTGTAGGTCAATACCTTTGAGGGCAATATATTGACCGCCATTACTTAGTTCAAAGACTTTGTCAATTTGATCAACAGCAACAAATACAGACATAGGTTTAGGTTGTGAATGGTAGATAAAAATGGGTAAGAAAAAGTCAGTAACTATTTTTGTTCTGGTAAAATTCTTGTTTGTAACCAAGCCATGAATTTATCCAGCAGTAAACCCACAACCCCAATGTAAACCAGGGCTAAGATTACTTCACTTACCTTGTTAGCTTGATAAGCATCCCAAATAAAGAACCCAATACCAACAATACCGGACATGACGATTTCTGCTGCGATAATCGCCAACCATGCTAACCCAATGGAAATTCTTAACCCGGTGAAAATGTAGGGTAACGCTGCAGGAATCAAGACGTTGAAGAAATACTCTTTTTGGGAAAGTTGTAAGACCTTAGCCACATTATTATAATCCACGGGTATTTCTTTGACACCAACAGCAGTATTAATGAGAATCGGCCAAAGAGAGGTGATAAAAATTACGAACAATGCCGCTGGTTCGTTCTGTCTCAACGCAGCTAATGAAATAGGTACCCATGCTAAAGGTGGTACTGTCCTCAGTAATTGAAATAGGGGATCTAAAGCCTTAGACATGGTAGAATTTACACCAATCAAAATGCCTAAACCTATCCCTACAATCGCAGCTAATGTATAACTAATGGCTACTCTTTGTAAACTAGCAAAAACCTGCCAAAATAAACCTTTATCAATCCCACCTCGATCATAAAATGGGTAAATAATCAATTCCCAAGTGTCTTGTACTACTTGAATTGGTCCGGGTAACGTACCACCTGTCAGAGAAAATATCTGCCAAATAACCAAAAAGGCGACTATGGCAACAAGTGGGGGTAGAATTTCTGGGGTCTGTTTAGTGATAAATGTGACTATGAAATTCTCAGAACTGTTGTTACTAGTACGGCGTTTGGCAGTGAATGTTGTCATTTTTTTATCCTTTTGTACTCTATGGATTTCAGTCGGTGATCAAACAATACCATCGTCAATTTTCCCATATATGTCTGAAACCCAATAAGATCCTAAGGATATTAATGAGGTTTCAGGGTCTTGGCTACAGTATTTATTAAAGCGATCAAATGTTCACTTTTTTAATTTTTAAGCTCTTTAAGTACCCACGGGGATCGGAAGGATCAAATGTAATACCATCAAAGAACTTCTCTACACCACGGGATGTGCTAGTGGGAATATCAGCATCGGGTATGCCCAATTCTTTCGCAGCTTCCCGCCATATATTTTCTTTGTTAACTTTGTTGATTATATCCTCTGATTTTTCTAGGTATTCTGGTGGGAGGAATCCCCAACGAATACTTTCAGTTAAAAACCACAGGTCATGGCTTTTATATGGATAGGAAACACTACCTCTTTCATCTTTCCAATATAATACTGCCATTGACTTATCTTTGACCTGTTGGCCATCCCCCATATCATAGTTACCCTGGAAGGTGTCTGTCAGGAACGTGGGTGATAGGTTATAGTAGTTAGGGCGAGCTAAAATGTTGGCAGCAGTTTCTCGGTTCTCAAATTTGTCTAACCACTGCTGTGCCTCCATAACTGCTTTTAAAATCGCCTTTGTGGCTTTTGGGTTAGCATCTACCCACTCTCCTCTGATTGCAAGGTATTCTTCAGGATGATTTTTCCATATTTGGGCAGTAAGCGCGGAGATAAAACCTATTTTGTCTTTGACGATTCTATAAGGCCAAGGATCTCCCGTACTAAAAGCGTCCACAGTTCCAGTTCTCATATTGGCTACCGTTTGAGCAGTAGGTACTGGAATCAATTTCACATCAGTGTCAGGATTTACCCCTCCCGCTGCTAACCAATAACGCAACCAAAATTCCTGGTTAACTTTGCCAAAAGTAAATGCTGCTGTAAAAGGTGATGGAGTTGATTTTAATTTATCAAAAACTGCCTTTCCACCCTTAGACAGGTCGAGATGAACTTGTTTACCTGCGTGCTTATTAGCGATCGCAATGCCATTACCCTGTGTATTTAATTGAGCCAGTATATACATGGGTATTTTAGCGTTGCCTTTAGTAATTAGTCCTTCAGTGATTAAGTGTGGCATGGGCATTTGGTACTGTCCACCATCTACACCTCCTCCTGCAGAACCAATTTCCGTGTTGTCTCGCATGGAACCCCAAGATGCTTGTTTGGCAAGTTCAACTTCGGTCATTCCCCATCTTTTAAAGAATCCTAATTCCTGGGCAATAATTAACGGTGCAGCTTCTACAATGGGAAGATATCCTAACTTAACCTTGGTCGTTTCTGGTGTGATCTCTGGTGTTAGGTTGACTGCTTCTACTTGTTGACTTTGGGAGCTTGTTCCTCCACCCTTTTCTGGTGGATTTCCTAAACATCCTTTAATGAATACCGCACCGGTGGCAATTCCAGCTGTGGTAAGGAATTTGCGTCGGGAAGTTTGACTCCATGATCCGGACATAAGTTTATCTCCTGTTGTTAATACCTGTTTTTACCTGGGAAAACTCTGGTTGAGTCAGAGTCTAATTTTTCGCTATAAGAAACTCTGTACTAGTGAAAGCTTAAACAGATTTTCCTAGCATAATTTTGATTCATGATTTCGATTAGGCTATAGACTTTTGTTAATCTCTTACTACTTGCTATCCCCTGATTACACCCCCTGATTAATTAGTTATCTTGGATGGGATCAACTGTTTCCTTTCAACCGGTCAAACTTAGTGTACAGGGTTTTAAAAAAAATAGATCACTGGTCAGCAGGAAATTGTACACAAATATTGGATTAGATATATAAGAAAAAATTTATATTTTTAACCCAATAGTTATCATTGTTCCCAACCTATGGTTTAATTATTCTGGATGTCAATATAATGACAAAAAAGTTAATAGAATAGATGAAAATAATTTTTCCCATAGATTTTAATTTATGGAATACATCTGGTGTATATCATCCCCTAGCAAAATTAAAGTAGAATTAAGTAAAGATCCAATGAAAATCATTGCCTACAGTTATACAGATCCACTTTTAGAAACTGCACCCGATGACTCTATTTGGGGTTGGGAGGTAGATAAGATTTATCATGACCTGGGAGGAAGGTCTCAATTACAACAGTTAATCTGGGACTGCCATTCCCCTACCTATCTTCTGATTAGACGTTTAGAAGAACTGGGCAATACTTTACAGGAAGTGGGCGATCGCCTGAATCAA
Source organism: Cylindrospermopsis curvispora GIHE-G1 (assembly GCF_014489415.1). Taxonomy (NCBI): domain Bacteria; kingdom Bacillati; phylum Cyanobacteriota; class Cyanophyceae; order Nostocales; family Aphanizomenonaceae; genus Raphidiopsis; species Raphidiopsis curvispora. The sequence goes on along the minus strand of NZ_CP060822.1, from coordinate 645,513 downwards.
CTAGAAACTATGGGAGTAATAATTATTGCTATAGAACAACCATATATATCGGAAAATGTTGAGGTACCCCTGACTATGCTGGATTTAGCCCAGGAAATTCAAAGCCAACAGCGTAGTCGTCGTATTCGTCGTGGACACGCCAAAAATCGACTAGAAGCCTTGCGACCACCTGGTAAGGTTCCCTATGGCTATCGGGTCAGTAAGGGAAAGTACATTATTGATCGCAGTACATCTCCCGTAGTCAAAGAATTTATTGATCACTTTTTAATCTATGCTTCTGTACGGGGTGCAGTTCGTTACCTAGCCAAAAAATACGGTAAAAAAATCTCCGTTACCACTGGTAGACGGTGGTTAACCAATCCTGTTTATCGTGGTGACACTATTTATCAAAATGGAGAAACTATCCCTAACACCCATCCTGGTATAATATCTAAGGAAGAATCAGCCCAAGTTGACAGAATTTTACGCAGTAATAGTCGTTTATCATCCCGTACAGCTAGTGCGCCCTATTCCTTAGCTGGACTAGTCCTATGTAATCAATGCCAACAAAAAATGAATATTAACCGGGTTACACACTCTTTCCAATCACAAGAGTACCTATATTTGCGAAACACCAAGTGTCCCCAAAATCCTAAATGTCATTCTATTTCTTATCAACAGGTTCTAACCAGAACCATTGAAACTATTTGTCAAAATTTACCTACAGCTGTTGCCCAAGTAAATTTTACCCAATTAGATAATATGAAAAAAAAGTTAACTGCTCAAATTGTAAGTCAACAAGAAATTCTTGACCAGTTACCCGTCTTAATAGAAACGGGAGTGCTAGATCAAGAAACAGCAAAATTAAGGCGTTATAAACTCCAGACAGAAATTTCTCAACTGGAGTCTCAGTTGGCTATTCTCCCTCCCGTGAATTTGTCCTCCGTTGCACAAGCTGTCTCCATTCCACAGTTCTGGATGGACTTATCGGAGGTAGAAAGGCGTTTTTACCTCCGAGAATTTATTCGTCAAATAGAGATTATTCGTCAAGGTGAAAATTGGAATTTACAAATCATCTTCAGTTTTTAAAAACTACTCCCTAATTCCCCGTTCCCTTGTTCCCTTTACCCGTATTTCTCACATTCATAACTTTACCTAGTAAATCAAACCAAAAAGGCGCACCCATAGCAATGGCAAAACCACTGACTAGCCAACCCATTATCATATTAGAACTTACAACCGAGACACCATTAATTTTGATCGGATTAGTCCCCAGTTGCTCAGCTAAGTTTTTTTCACTCCAACCAATGGGTAAACTAATATCCTCTAATATCTGATTGGTGTCAATACTTTTCAAGTTAGGATCCAGCACTTGCTGATCTATGGTCTGTTGAGCTTTATAAACAATTGCTTCCCTCAACGCTGTATCCTTCGATAACCGATCAATAATGTAAAAGGTATCCGCGTTAGCACCAAAAGCTATAACAATACCAATTAAAATTGCCACCCCTTTGGCATTACGTTTATAAACACCTCCAGCTCTTTGCATGGAACTATCAAAAGAATTTTCTATTTCTTGTCTTAATACCCGTATCCCCTCCTCTGTAGTTTTGGCTTTATACTGGGCTCGCTTGGCCATGGTCGCAATGTTATGCTTCATTCCCGGTGGTAAGCTATCAATCAAATCTCTAATGGTGGCATATTTTTCACTATCTCTCTGTTGTAAACTACTTTGAATTTCATTATATCCAGCTTTACCAGTTTCCATTAATTGGATAATTTCACTAATACTGGGTTTGAGACCCGCAACAGTAATTGCTTCCTCAATACTAGGAAAAATATGATTTTGTAAAGTCTGCAACCGCTTATGTGTTTCCATTAAGGCTGGATGATTATTTTCAATATTAGCTTGAAAATTGTTGATATATTTGTTTAAGCTATCCTGCATCCGATTCACACTAGTATCTACATCAAATTTTTGATTTTTAAAATCATCTACAATTTGTCTATATTCAGAGTCTAAATTCACAAAATCATCATTGATATCATGAGTAACATTAGTTGATAACTCACTAGCTGCTATTTGTCTTAAAGACCTGGTTAAAATTAATTTAATTTCTCGCAAATGTTGGATTTTAAAATTTTCTAACCTCACTTCTGCAAGAGCATGAATGATTTTAGGCAGTTTTAATTCCTCTAATAAACTAGAAACGAAACTGTCACTAGAGATATAGGAAGGTCCACTATTTTGATTGGCAAAAATTTTGTTTTCCGGTGATGATCTAGAAACCAACTTTTTGACTGAACGAACTATGTCAGCTACCTTCCAGGTCATTTTTCTGGGTAAGGTTGATAAAAATCCTTTTGTTTCCTGGTTAATGCTTCTAATGATAGGATTATTATAAATCCTATTCACCAGGTCCAGTACATCCTTAGCATCTGAATTCTTTACATCCCCTGCTAAGAATATCTCAATAGATTTTTTCAGATGTACCGCTCGCCATTGCAAAACAGTAGCAATTAGCTCTTGAATCTCCGAGGCTAACAAACTTAAAATCAGGTAAGTGAAAACTAACCCTAGGGCTATATCTAAAACAACAGGTAGGTTCATTGGTAAACTCCTTGTAACAGACTGGTTAAGTTGGTTTTGTGTCACTTATAACATTTAATTGACTCAAAAAATGTTAAATTGTTTAAAAAATAACTAAGAAAAGTTTTGTTCAAAAAATTATTATTTTCTGCCGAAAACTGCGCTATTTTTAGATCTAGTTATTACTTGTCAGCACAAACAATTGACACAGGGTGACACAGAGCAAATGGAGATCCGATCAGTCAGTAAAATTATTACTATGGAATATGCAGGAAGGAAGCTATATTTGGATTTGGCCACAACAACAGTATGGTGCAGTTAATAACCGGACTGATAGGATATTTCTAACCATACTAGTCCTAGCAGCAATATTACTATTCAGTATTGATCTTGGTGAAGTACCACTTACCAGTCAGGAAATTTCCGTTTCTGTGGTAGCCAGTAAAATTTCCCAAATAGGTATTATGGGCTACTCTACTTCTGATAGTGTACTTACACCTCATCTTATCCACTGGTTAGTAGCTCTGGCGTATTTTTTCGGAGGTAACAACGAGTGGACAACCCGTCTCCCAGGAGCTATTCTTACCTCCTTTTCTGTACCCCTATTGTATTGTATTGCCAGAGAGAGTTTTCGGATTCGGGCTATTGCTATTTATAGTTCATTTATTTATCTTACTATTTTACCAGTGGTTTGCTATGGCAGGTTAGCTATATCAGATGGTATATTTACTACCATATTAATGGTTCTAATTTTGTCCGTTTTGAGATCGCGCCGAGACTTGCGCTACTGTTTGGGTATAGGAATCTGCTTGGGAATAATTTGCCTGACCAAGGGACTATTCGCAATATCACTAACTTCTATAATGGTAGTGGTATTTCTATTTTGGGACACACCAAGAATCCTGATTAGTTCCTATTTATGGCTAGGAATTTTTATTGGTTTATTACCTTCCCTAACTTGGTACACTTGTCAACTACACAACCACTGGTCAGGTGACTGGGGAAATCAAACCCAACCCCCCTGGTACTATTGTGTGGAGTTGATAAAATGGACTTGGCCGTGGCTGGTGTTTTTACCGCAAACCATTAGAGCTACTTGGGAAAACCGCAATTTTAGCTGGGCAAAATTGACTATGGTCTGGGGTGGAGTCTATTTACTGATGATATCCCTAGTTAAATCTAAACTGACTTGGTACTTATTTCCCGTTTATCCTAGCTTGGCATTGGCCTTGGGATTCTACTTGACAACAATTGAAGACTGGACTTCATTTTTTTCCTATCCTCGGATCTGGGTGATCAGTTTTGCCATTTTGTCTCTGGTGTCCTCTGGAGCTAGTATTTATCTGGGCTTGACAATTCCTGGAACAACAGACCTACAGGTAGTCCTGGGAACTGCGGCCGTAACCATGATTTTAGCCGCAATCCTAGCACAAAAACAAGACCGACAATTTTTGCCCATTCTGGTCTGGGGTAGTTACATTTCCCTACTCCTGCTAGTTCGCTCTCACCACTGGATATGGTAAGCCAAAAGAAATACCAAATTCCCAATCCCATCTATCAAAGGTGACGTAATTGATTAGGGTACTGTTTATAACTAGTGTTTTGTTCAGTGATTACCATTGTCGTCAATATCACGCTAATTCCCACTCCCACTAGGAGCAAGTATGGTCTGAGAGAAAACAAGTCGCGTACCAATCTCGATAAGGGTTGACTTTGACGGCGCAATGCCGAACCCAAAACAATTTTCCGCCAGCTAAAGGGGTCACGCACATAGTGACCACTTTTGCAAACTACTAGCCTTTCGTGACAGAACGGACAGGTGAAAAGTCCCATATACGTCCCAAAGGATTTTCTTGTGTTACTCCCCCGGCAAATCGGGCAGCTTAGATGATTACTATCAGAAATGTTTATGTTCATTTATGGAATTTGCCCAGTCAATGGAATAGACAACTGGGAATTTAGTCACAGTTTCTCTTCCAATAGTTGTTTACTAGGTAAATTATGCCTCACAATAAAGACTAACAGATAAAAAATTAAATTTTTCGTTATATTTACTGGTTTTCCATGAGCTTGTTGCCTCCCACACAAATACATAAGGTATTTCAACCGACTACCTTTCCCCATATTTCCACTTTCTTAACCAATCTGATTCGCCGTTTCCAGCCATCCCAGGAAACGGTAGTATTATTTCTAGCTATACTTATCGGTAGTGGTACAGGTATGGGTGTAGTAACCTTCCACTATTTAATTGAATTTGTTCACGACTTAATGTTAGAAAACTTAATGGCATCCATAGGAAGGTGGGGAGCTTGGACTTTAGCTTGTGTTCCTACCTTAGGTGGCATAATTGTTGGTCTAATGCGTTGGCGCACTCAGGATTTTGGTCCTGGGCTTTTGTCTTTAATTGCTGTTTCTCAAGGGAAGGAAGTTAAGCAAAAACTTCGTCCCGTTACCAAAATGATAGCTGCTGGTGTTTCTTTGGGTAGTGGTGCTTCCCTGGGTCCAGAGGGTCCCAGTGTGGAAATTGGGGCAAATTTTGGGGTTTTATTCTCAGATGTCTTACAGGTTTCTCAAGAACGACAAAGACTGTTAATAGGAGCAGGTGCTGCTGCTGGTTTAGCCGCTGGGTTCAACGCTCCCATTGCTGGAGTGTTTTTCGCCTTAGAAGTGGTTTTGGGCACCACCTCTTTTGCTACATCAGCAGTTAGTGTGGTTTTACTAGCAGCAGTGGTGGCAGCCTTAATCGCTCAAATTGGTTTGGGCAGTCAACCGGCTTTTACTTTACCTGCATACGAGGTTCGTAGTCTTTTGGAATTACCCCTATATCTGGGTTTAGGTTTGGGAGCTAGTGTGGTAGCTCTTACTTATAAACAATCTATTAGCATGGCCCAAAACTTGTTTAATGGCAAATTTAAGGGTCTGGCATTTTTGGGTAAGATTCCCAAACCTCTACAACCAGTTATCGGTGGTTTTCTGGTTGGTTTGGTAGCCTTAAAGTATCCGCAAATTTTGGGTATCGGTTATGGAACCGTGGAAGCTATTTTACAAGACCGGGAATTTTCTTTGTATCTCTTGCTGGCTTTAATGGTATTAAAACTATTAGCAACGGCAATTAGTTCGGCCAGTGGTTTTGTTGGGGGACTTTTTGCCCCAGCAATGTTTTTAGGCGCATCCCTGGGTTCTGCATACGGAAAGTTCCTGTCCTTGATATTTCCAGGTGTGGCTGAGTATATGGCTGCACCCCCCGCTTATGCCATGGTTGGCATGGCCGCTGTTTTAGCTGCCAGTGTTCGAGCTCCTTTAACTGCTATATTAATGTTGTTTGAACTGACCCGTGATTACCGTATTGTTTTGCCTTTGATGGCAGCAGTGGGTTTAAGTATATGGCTCATAGAATTGATCAAACCTACTGTTAGTTCCAACGTGAACCTACAACAAATTGGTCTTGCGGAATTAAAAGATCACAAATTGGAAGTAATTCAAACCACTTCTGTCGCTGAGGCCATCCATTTCCACCCCAAAAAAATCCCCGCCAATCTTAGCGTGTTAGAAGCAGCTTTGGAAATGATCCATGATCATGTTCCTAGCGCCTTAGTGATTGATGCTAATGAAAAATTGGTGGGTATTGTCTCTTTGGATGATATTAATCGTACCCTTTCTCGCTGGGAAAACTACCAAACTCCCTCTGACCAACTAAAGCCCGATTTTTTTGGTCAAACCATTCTCGATATTTGTACCACCGATATCCTTTATGCTTGGCAAGATGAACCTTTGTCTGAGGCTTTAGACCGTATGGCACTCAGAGGATTACAGCAATTACCGGTTTTAGACAGGCATAATCCTGATTGTATTGTGGGTTTGTTAGAACAGAAAGAAATTGCTTTAACCTGTAATTTAGCAACCACTCGCAAAGCTGTAGAGCCTTATTTATCTAAAGACTGCTGAAGTAATGAAAACTCCCCGCTTTAAAAAGACGGGGATTACAAAATTTTCGATAATTAGGCTGTTACTTCTTCCAGCTGATCATCATCTTCTCTTTCTTCTGGCTCTACTTGTCGCAGTCGAATATGCTTTTTACCTAAGGTGATGACAAATTCATCGCCGGGTTTTAGATTCATCTGTTTTGTGTAAGCTGAACCTATGAGTAAATTGTTGTTCGACTGCACGCTAACTCTATAGCTGGCACTCCTTCCACCACGACCGTTGGCACTGGGTGTGCCATCTAACTGAATACCCTCGGCCTCAATTAAGGCATTCAAGAACTTCATTATATTCACCCGCTCTATCCCATTCTTGGTAATGGTATAGTAGCCACACTGTTTAGCTTTCTCTTCCCTGGTTTCGTTCCCTAGCTCCTTAACCCTTTGGAGCAGTTCTTCACCAACAAGGGGGTCAATTTTCTTTTGCTTAGGCATCAACTTTGGCTGAAATTGGATAACTGAAGTGGTTGATTCGATTTTATTTTAACTGACAGTCAAGCCAATGGAAAGGCCATAACTTGGTTTCCCTAATTTGGTCTTGGTTTGCAGTTAAACTATATGGAAATTATAATAGAAATTGTTGCACAATTATCTATTTTGTCAAGGGGTTTTTTTGAAGAAAATTTTCTCCCTCCTCTTACCTTTAGATGGGTAAGTTGATTTGTACACTGATTTTTAGGATCAAGTTGATTAAGTTTTTTAAACCCCTGTCAATATTTCCTGGGTTGGAGGAAGATGGTGGAGAAAGTTTGTTGAGCGATAACCGTTAAACTATAAAGATGAAATTAACTACCAGGGGACACTACAGTGTAAAGGCGTTGCTGGATTTGAGTTTACAACCAAAATATGGACCTGCTTCCGTGAAGGCGATCGCCTCGCGGCAAGAAATTCCTGCTGCTTATTTAGAAAAGCTATTGATAGAAATGCGTCATGCTGGTTTAGTTCACTCCCTACGTGGGAGTATTGGTGGCTATAAATTAGCAAGACACCCTCAACAAATTTCCATAGGGGAGATTTTAGAAGCGGTGGGGGAAAATATCACTGATTTGGCTGTGAAAGTTTCACCATCCACACAAGCTGAAGATTGGGTAACATTTACTTTGTGGCAAAGACTCAACCAAAAGTTACGAGAATCTCTATATAGTATTACCTTGGCTGACCTCTATTATGATGCTAGAAGCAGACAAGCTGCTGTTGGGGAAGAAGCAAGTTTTGTGGTTTAGTTGGAATTGGATATGAGCTACATCATATTAATAATGGCTGCTTTCTTAGATTACATCATTGGTGATCCCTGGGGTTGGCCTCACCCTGTTAGGGTAATGGGTTGGTTTATTTCTCATTGCACTCAATTTTCCTGGCAACACTTCTATGAACCCCTATCACAGCGTCTAGCTGGTATTGGTTTGGCCTTGACTACAATTGGTGCTGCTGCTGTATCTGGGTGGCTGATTGTTCATATTACCCACTGGTTACACCCCTGGTTAGGCATTACTATTGCCAGTATTTTACTGGCCAGTTGTTTTGCTCTTCACAGTTTAACCAAAGCTGCTTTGGATGTTATCAAACCTTTAAATGATGGCCAATTATCACAAGCTCGACAGATTCTCAGTCAATACGTGGGTAGAGATACAGCAGATCTCTCGGAATCAGAAATCCTGCGAGCAGTTTTAGAAACCGTGACGGAAAATGCCACGGATGGGGTTATGGCTCCTTTATTTTATGCTATTATCGGTATATTGATTCCCGGTATTGGTCCTATTCCTTTGGCCCTAGCTTATAAAGCTAGTAGCACTTTAGATTCTATGGTTGGTTATCGAGAACCTCCCTATACCTATATCGGTTGGTTTAGTGCTAAACTGGAAGACTGTTTGACTTGGGTTCCCTGTCGTTTAACAGTCATCACCTTGGCTATTTTGTCACTTAAACCCCTACGTGTTTGGCGTCTTTGCAGGCGGGATGCCATTCAAGACCCTAGCCCCAATTCTGGTTGGAGTGAATGCGCCTATGCTGCCATTTTGGGCGTCCAGATGGGAGGATTGAACTGGTATAAAGGAGTGGCTAAGTATAAACCACTTTTGGGGGATCCTATTTATCCCATTACTTCTACTTCTATTTATCGAGCTTTACAATTAACTCGATATTCCTTTTTACTTTGGTTAGGGTTGACAATTGCAGCATATAAAGTTATTACAACTTATTATATTGATTATCATGTCTACTAAGGTAGTTGAAATTCTCTCATCGGAAGAGTTACGTCGTACTTCAACCCGTCTAGCTTCTCAAATTGTGGAAAAGACTCGCGACTTATCACAGTTAGTTTTTTTAGGTATCTACACCAGAGGAGTATGTTTGGCTAAGTTACTAGCACGTCAAGTGGAAAATTTAGAAGGTATCAGCGTCTCCGTGGGAGCATTGGATATCACATTCTATCGTGACGACCTAGACAAAATTGGACCAAGAACCCCAGCTAAAACTCACATACCTTTTGATTTGACTGGTAAAACTGTGATTTTGGTGGATGATGTGATTTTTAAAGGTAGAACTATTCGCGCAGCTCTGAATGCTGTTAATGAATATGGTAGACCAGAACTAATTCGTTTAGCAGTTCTAGTAGACCGGGGTCACCGAGAATTACCTATTCATCCAGATTTTATCGGTAAAAAATTACCAACTACCAAGGAAGAAATTGTTAAGGTTTACCTGCAAGATTTTGATGGTAGGGACGCAGTGGAGTTAATCAGCAATTAATTGATGGCAAAATTATTTATTCCATTTACCGCACTAATGGTTTGCAATAATTGGGTAGCAGTAAAAGGTTTACATAAAAATGCTGTTACACCCATATTATAAGCTGCATTAATTTTATCACTGGGTGCTAACCCACTAAAAGCAATAATTTTTAAATGGGGATTAATTTTCTTGAGAGTTCGAATACTGGTCAATCCATCCATGGATGGCATAACTATATCAGTTAGAATCAGGGATATCTGATCTCGATGTTCCACATATAAGGCGATCGCTTCAATACCATCATGGGCGGTCATTACCCGATAGTTATAATTCTCTAGTGATGCTTTTGTTATTTCACAAATAGCTGGTTCATCATCAACCACCAAAATGGTTTCTCCGTGACCACGAGGAGGGGATATTTCTGTGGTCTCCATAACTTCACTTGTATCTTGAGCTGGCAAATAAACTTGAAACTCACTACCCTTGTTTTCTTGACTGTAAACATTAATAAAACCACCATGAGCTTTAACAATTCCCAAAACCGTGGAAAGTCCTAAACCGGTACCCTGACCAACATCCTTAGTGGTGAAGAAAGGTTCAAATATCCGATCAATCAGGGTTGGTTTAATACCCACACCGGTGTCTCTGATACTAATCAACACATAAGCACCTGGTTTACAATCAGTATGTGTTTGAGTATAATGGTCATCAATCAATAGATTTTCAGATTTAATACTTAAAGTACCACCATTGGGCATAGCATCCCGAGCATTGATACACAGATTCATTAAAACCTGATGTAATTGAGTAGCATCACCACAGACAGTCCACAAATCTTGAGGAATTTCAGTGGTTAAAATAATAGTTTTAGGGAATGTTTCTTTAATAATATTCTGAACTTCTATGAGTAAGTGTTTTATTTGTAAAATAGTCCGCTCCCCTTCTATACCTCTGGCAAAGGATAACACTTGTTTAACCAAATTTGCCCCGCGTTTAGCACTAGCAATTAATATAGGAATCAGTTGACGAGGTTTTTCATCTTTCACTTGAGTTTCTAAGATTTGTGCTGTCATCAAAATTGGGGTGAGAACATTATTTAGATCGTGGACCACACCACTAGCCAAAGTACCGATACTTTCTAGTCTTTGAACCCGTAGGAATTTCTGCTCCAATTGCTTTTTTTGGGTAATATCAGTATTAACCACTAAAATAGATTGATGTTTACGGTTGAAGGTCATTACTAATGTCCAGCGACTCGCAACAATTACTTCTTGCTCGGACTTATTAATTTGTGTCAGTTCCCCCTCCCAATTGCCATAGCTGGTTAGTAATTTAAGCACCCGGGAAAGTTGAGGTAACTTTTCTGCTGAAAATAAGTGATGAATTTGTTTTGTCATTGCTATTTCCGCAGACCAACCATATATACGTTCTGCTGCTTTATTCCAAAATAAAATGTGCTGATGATCTAAATCAGTTACAAAAATCGCATCATTAGACCCATCCAGCAAGATCTCTTGTTGGTGAATTTTCTCATCTCTTTGTTTTTTTTCAATCGCATAATGGATTGATTTTTCTAATAAGGGGGCTGTTAATTGACTTTTTTCCAGATAATCCACGGCTCCAATTTTTATCACCTCTATATCCGATTTTATATCCTCCTTACGTGCCAATAAAATAAATGGAAAGTTCCAACCATTTTCTGTAGCTTCTTGTAATAATTTTAAGCCATTGTTACTCTCTAAATAATAATCTACTAGATAAATATCATGTTGGTATTGGGCTATATATTCCCTAGCTAATTGATAGCTATTAACCCATTCCAAATCACAGGTAGTCAGCTGGAACTGTCCAAAACAGTCACGAGTTAAAATATAATCATCTTCAGCATCATCAATTAACAAAACTTTTATGATTCCGTCATTCATGATTTTCTAATCTGATTTTTCTGCCTCTCTATCAATCACAAATAATCCACCCCAAATTTTTCATATCTTTTTACTAACTATATTTGTATAAGTAACTTGTATAATTAGTAGTATTTTTAAGTGTATTATTAATCCCCCTTGAGGAGGAAAAATCCAAGTTGACAATTCATCACAGCGGATAAGGTGGTAAACTACCTACCATGAGGAAAAATCCAAGGTGATGCTATTTCAGTTGTCAACAACCCACCGAAGAGAGCGGCGGCTTGAAAGAGCCTAAGTTGACTCTAAACATTGGCGGAGCGAACATTACCCCTTCTGCGCAAACATTTTATGTCTAACTACGTTTTTGCACTTAACATTTCAACTGCTCATAGCCTGGTGCAAGGCATCAGCCACAAGTGTTGTCAAATTATTTATAAAAAGGATGGTTATAGCTATGTTGCTTAGACCCCACCCCTCCTTTCCCCCGTCTGAAGAGAGCGCTCCAGGAGGGAAGAAAGATGAATAACATCAAAAACATCACACTCCCCGAACTCCTAGCACCTGCGGGTAACTGGGAATGTGCAAAAGCAGCAGTAGAAAATGGTGCAGATGCAATTTACTTTGGTTTAGAGAAATTTAACGCAAGAATGCGATCGCACAACTTTACTATTAGCGACTTACCAGAATTAATAGAGTTTTTACACTCACGGGGAGTAAAGGGATACGTCACCCTAAACACCCTAATTTTCAGTTCAGAACTCCAGGAAGTGGAGCAATACCTCAAAACCATGATTACTGCTGGTGTGGATGCTGTGATTGTTCAGGATGTGGGTATTTGTCGTCTGATTCGTCATCTTTCTTGTGATTTTCCCATTCATGCATCAACTCAGATGACCATTACCAGTGCTGCTGGGGTGAATTTTGCTAAATCTCTGGGATGTCAATTAGTTGTTTTAGCGCGAGAGTGTTCAATTAGGGAGATTAATAAAATCCAACAACAAATATTAGACAAAAACATCCCCTTACCCTTAGAAATATTTGTACATGGTGCATTGTGTGTTGCTTATTCCGGACAATGTTTAACTAGTGAAGCCTTGGGGGGACGCTCCGCGAACAGAGGGGAATGTGCTCAAGCTTGTAGAATGCCTTATGATTTAATAGCAGACGAGAAAATTGTTGACCTAGGTAATCGCAAATATTTACTCAGTCCCCAGGATCTATCTGGAATAGAGGTATTGCCAGATTTAGTAAAATGTGGAGTAACGTCTTTAAAAATTGAAGGTAGATTAAAAACTCCTGAATACGTTGCTAACGTTACTCAAGTTTATCGCCAAGCATTAAACAAAATTGCCAGTGAAGCTAGCACAGGTGACAAAAGGAGATTAGATGATGGCCATAACAAGTATCGCTTAGAGATGGCTTTCTCCCGTGGACTTTATACGGGATGGTTTAGAGGTATTAATAATCAAGAATTGGTACATGGAAATTTTGGCAAAAAACGCGGGGTTTATGTGGGCGAGGTAACCCGCATTAAAAATGAACAAATAACTTTAAAAATAGTCGCACCCATTAAAGCAGGTGATGGGGTGGTATTTGACTGTGCACATCCAGAATTACCAGAAGAGGGGGGGAGGGTATACACGGTCACACAAAAAGGAAAAGAAGTAGTTTTAACTTTTGGTAGGGATGCTATCAATCCCAGCAAAATTCATATAGGCGATAAGATTTGGAAAACCAGTGACCCAGAATTAGATAAAGCAATTCGTCAAACCTACACAGGAGAAAATCCCCATTTTACCAAACCAATTCATCTAGAATTATTTGGGGAAACAGGAGAAAAATTAATAGCTATAGTTGGGGATGAAATTGGTAATATTGTCAAAGTAGAATCAGAAATGCTCCTAGTTGAGGCTCATACTAAACCCTTAACTACAGAAAAATTGCAAGAACAATTTGGACGTTTGGGCAATACACCATTTCATTTAGGAACTTTAGAAAACAAAATTATGGGTAATGTGATTTTACCTGTGAGTGAGTTGAATAGAATGCGTCGAGAACTGGTCACAAGATTGCAAGTTCTTAGAAGTAAACCCCAAGTTTGGCAGATAAATCATGATCATCAATGGCAAGATCTGCTCAAGATTGTCAGAGATGATAAGAGTGTAACCGATGCAGGTGTTTCTTTGATAATACTAGTCAGGAGCATGAAACAACTCATGGCTGTGTTAGATACAAATATTGAAACAGTATATTGTGAATTTGAAGATCCTCGTAAATATCAAACCGCAGTAAAACTCTGTCGGGATACCCAGAAATCTGTGAACCTATATATTGCACCTCCTCGCATTACTAAACCGGGAGAAAATTGGATTTTGAAACAGCTAAAAGAATGCCAAGCAGATGGTTACTTAGTTAGAAATTATGATCACCTGGAATATTTTGCTGATGCCCAGTGTGTTGGTGATTTCTCTTTAAATATTGCTAACCCTTTGAGTGCGGACTATTTTCAAAAACAATTTAACCTAAAACGTTTAACTGCTTCCTATGACTTGAATATTAATCAACTTATAGATTTAATCACCACTTACACACCGCAATTTTTAGAGGTGACAATACATCAACATATCCCCATGTTCCATATAGAACACTGTGTATTTTGTGCCTTTCTCTCCCAGGGAACAGATTACACCAATTGTGGTCGTCCTTGTGAAAAACAGGAATTAAAAATTCGAGATAGAGTGGGTAGCGAGCATATAGTAAAAGCAGATACAGGATGTAGAAATACTATATATAACAGTGCTGCACAAACTGGAGCAGAATATGTACACAAACTAATTAGTGTGGGGTTGAAAAATTTTAGAATCGAATTTCTCCATGAAACACCACAACAGGTTACCCAAACCATCAATTATTACCAACAACTTATCCAAGGAGAAATCACCGGTTCACAAGTTTGGAAAACCTTAAAATTGCAAAATCAACTGGGTGTAACTCGTGGTGCATTAACCGATCACTAATAAATAGAGAACTTCCTTTATGGAAGTCCCCTATCTCTAACCAAAAATCGCCCCGCTGCGTGCAGGAATATTGATCTCAATCTTCTCTCCATTCCATAATACTTCTCCATTACCATACAACAGCTTGGCTGGTTTGTAGCTATGTAGACTAGCTGTAACTCTATCCTCTCCTATATTAATGGCAATCATTAACTCCTGATCTTCCCAACTCCTGACAAACACATATAATGTGGTATCCGCATAAATAACTTGATAATCTCCTATCCTTAAAGCAGCATATTGATGACGCAAAGAAATTAACTGTTTATGAGTTTTCAGGATTTCTAAGTTCCATTTATCAATTATAGGAAAACCTCGACGACAATCGGGGTCTAACCCACCAGGTAAGCCAACTTCGTCTCCATAATATATACTGGGCGATCCAGGAAATGTCAATAGTAATAGGGTTGCCAATTCAACAGATGTAATATCACCACCAGCAATGGAAATTAATCTGGCTGTATCATGACTTGCCAGTAAATTTAGTTGGGTTAGTTGAATTTCCCATGGGTACAGGTTTAATAGCTCCTGCATTTTCTCAGCATACTCAGCTGCAGATAAAGATGGAAAAGCTTCATAAGCACGTCCTTCTATCATTTCCAATTCTATCCGATTTCCTACAGTAAAAGCAATAGTAGGACCTGTAAATAAGTAATTCATGACTCCATCAAATTGGGTGCCATCTAACCACTGACGAGAATCAACCCACACCTCTCCCACAATATAAGCATCCGGATTAATTGCTTTCACCCGTTCTCGAAATTCTTGCCAAAACCCAGGAGTTTTAATTTCATTAGGTACATCTAAACGCCATCCATCAATGCCAAATTTTATCCAATATTCGGCAATTTGCATAATATATTCCCGCACATCTGGATGATCATGATTAAATACTGGTAAGGAACGAATATCTGCCCAACTTTCATAATTTGCTGGTGCGTCGTTGGTATAGGGTGCAAGTGGCCAGTCCTGAATTTTAAACCAGTCCACCCAGGGAGAATTTGGACCATTTTCTAATATATCATGGAAGAAGAAAATCCCTCGACTTGCATGATTAAAAACCCCATCTAACACAATCTTTATATTGCGTTTGTGCGCCTCGTTTAACAACTCTCTAAAAGCTCCATTTCCCCCTAATAACGGATCCACTTGATAGTAGTCGTGGGTATGATAACGATGATTGCTCCCAGACTGAAAAATAGGAGTAAAGTAAATAGCGTTAACTCCCAAGTTTTCTATATGGTCTAATTTTTCTAAAACACCCCACAAGTCTCCACCTTTATAACCTTGTAAAGTGGGGGAAGCATCCCAATCTTCCCATTGGGGATTGCTTAATAAGCTAGGTTTAAATTGTTTACCCTTAGCAAATCTGTCAGGGAAGATCTGATAAAAAATGGCGTGCTTGACCCAGTCTGGTGTGTGAATCTGCATAAATCCAGGTAAAAAGTGAAGATTTTTAGCAGCATAACACATAACTTTAGCCATCAAGATTCTAATCTTGATAAAGACATTTGAGCCCCCTTTGTAGGTTGAGTTTAATACGAAACCCAACCAATGAAAACCTCAAATCTGGACTAGGACAGTGTATAGCAGAAATGATAGCAGCTCAAGAGTTCAATCGACAAAAACAAAATCAGCAAATA
The DNA here is from genome assembly GCF_014489415.1 of Cylindrospermopsis curvispora GIHE-G1. Taxonomy (NCBI): domain Bacteria; kingdom Bacillati; phylum Cyanobacteriota; class Cyanophyceae; order Nostocales; family Aphanizomenonaceae; genus Raphidiopsis; species Raphidiopsis curvispora. Next base: position 629,628 of record NZ_CP060822.1, on the reverse strand, counting down.
AAGATTGTTTATAGTGTGGTAACAATTGGTACTATTTGGCAGTTTTTACAGATAGAAAATCAAGTGGTTTCTTAGGAATACTAATCAATACAATTAAGAGTATAACTAGCTGATACATGTAAATATTAAATAAGGGATGTAATTAAGATAGTTTATACTCATTTTAACCTTATTTCCCGCGTCTCCCCCACCCACTGAATCAACTTGCTGAAAATTCTTGGCTAACATTCTTTGATCCCCCCCTCTTATCATTTGTAACCCATAGTCCTAAACTAAAGATGAGAGTTGAAAGGTAGTCTGGAGAAATTTTGTGAAAAGAGTTTTAGCAATTATTCTAGGTGGGGGAGCGGGTACAAGACTGTACCCCCTGACTAAGCTCAGGGCTAAACCAGCAGTACCTGTGGCTGGTAAATACCGGTTAATAGATATCCCCGTTAGTAACTGTATAAATTCAGAGATTTTTAAAATTTACGTTCTTACACAGTTTAACTCAGCATCCCTAAATCGTCATATTGCTCGTGCTTACAATTTTAGTGGCTTCAGCGATGGCTTTGTAGAGGTACTAGCAGCACAACAAACTCCGGAAAACCCCAATTGGTTCCAGGGAACCGCTGATGCTGTACGTCAGTACATTTGGATGTTACAGGAATGGGATGTAGATGAATTTCTGATTCTTTCTGGTGATCATCTATATCGGATGGATTACCGTTTATTTGTCCAGCGCCATCGGGAGACCAACGCTGATATTACCCTTTCGGTAATTCCCATAGATGGTCGTCGGGCCTCGGATTTTGGTTTAATGAAAATTGACAGTGCTGGTCGGGTAATTGACTTTAGTGAGAAACCCAAAGGTGAAGCCCTGGCAAAAATGCAGGTAGATACCACTATTTTGGGTCTAACCAGCGAAGAAGCCCGATCACAGCCCTATATTGCCTCTATGGGCATTTATGTCTTTAAAAAAGACGTTCTCATTAAACTTTTGAGGGAGTCCTTAGAAAAAACCGATTTTGGCAAAGAAATTATCCCCGACGCTGCCAAAGATCACAATGTTCAAGCATATCTATTCGATGGTTACTGGGAAGATATAGGTACAATCGAAGCCTTCTACAATGCTAACCTGGCCCTAACCCAACAACCAGTCCCCCCCTTTAGCTTCTATGATGAGGAAGCACCTATTTATACCCGCGCCCGCTACCTACCACCTTCCAAATTATTGGACTGTGATATCAAAGAATCCATGATTGGTGAAGGTTGTATCTTGAAAAACTGCCGCATTCAACATTCGGTATTGGGAGTGCGATCGCGTGTGGAGTCAGGTTCCATAGTTGAGGAATCTTTAATTATGGGTTCAGACTTCTATCAACCTTCAGTGGAAAGGGTATGTAACCTGGACAAAGGAGACATTCCTTTAGGTATTGGCACGGATACAATTATTCGCCGAGCGATCATTGACAAGAATGCTCGCATTGGTCATAATGTTAGGATAATCAACAAAGACAACGTCCAGGAAGCGGAGCGAGAAAAACAAGGTTTCTACATCCGTAGCGGTATAGTTGTGGTTTTAAAAAATGCTGTTATTCCCGATGGAACTATCATCTAGTTAGGGAACTAACCTACAAATTTATCCCCACAAGCTTGTGGGGATAATTTCCATAAAGTACGGTAATTGCCCTGGATGTGAGCGACAACCAGAATAAATTTTTGCTATGCTTTGCTAGTTTAGGATCATCATCTTAATCCTAGAAAAAACATAACCTATATTTCGCCTATATTGTAACAGGAGGCTTGTAGATGGCTGGAACCGATTTTAAAGACTATTATTCAATTTTAGGAATCAGTAAAACTGCCAGTCCAGAAGAAATTAAACAAGCTTTTCGCAAACTAGCTCGTAAATACCACCCGGACGTTAATCCTGGAAATAAACAAGCTGAAGCAAGATTCAAAGAGATTAATGAAGCCTATGAAGTTCTCTCGGATCCAGATAAACGGAAAAAATATGACCAATATGGTCAATATTGGAAACAAGTAGGAGAAGGCGGTTTTCCTGGTGGTGCGGGAGTAGATATGAGTGGTTTTGACTTTGGTCAATACGGCAGTTTTAATGATTTCCTCAATGATTTATTTGGTGGGGTAGGACCTCGCAGCTCAACTTCTTCTCGGTCCGGTGGTAGACCCAGTGGTTTTGGTGGTTTTGGAGACTTTGGTTTTCCGGATATGGGTGCCCAAGATAGTGAATTTGTCATTACCCTAAGCTTCGCCGAGGCATTTGCAGGAGTGCAAAAACGATTCAGTTTAGGAAATGAAACCATTGAAGTGCGTATTCCCGCAGGGGCAAAAACTGGCACTCGTTTACGGGTGAGAGGTAAAGGTGCAGTTAACCCTAAGAGTGGACAAAGGGGAGATTTATATTTAAAGACAGAACTATCACCCCATTCATTTTTTCAACTTGAAGGTGACCAACTAATTTGCGAAGTGCCAATCGCACCAGACGAAGCAGCTTTAGGTGCGACCATCCAGGTTCCCACACCTGATGGTCATGCCAGCGTAAAATTACCCGCAGGAGTGCGTTCTGGTCAGTCTCTGCGCTTACGTGGTAAGGGATGGCCCCTACCCAAGGGCGGTCGTGGTGACCAGTTGGTAAAAATTGCCATTGTACCCCCTAAAGACCCCACTCCCCAAGAGCGGGAATATTACGAGAAACTGCGTGCTATCCGTAGTTATGATCCTCGTGCTCATTTACAGCAAATTAAATTCTGATTCTAGCTCACCCACAGTAGCAAATAGTGGGAGTTCTAATTGAATCACCCCTGACATAAGATTCCACATATACAATCTTTGCCCTGCTGGGTTTTTAATGCTTTTGATTTTCCCCTCATCTGCATATCTCCTCAAAGTGTTTGGATGCAATCCCAGAAATTCGACCGCTTTTCTCAAGTGGTATGTATGCCATGAGGAAAGTAGAAAATGCTAAATTTTCTACTTTTTACTCTTGACGGAGTAAATTCACGCATAGTACAATATTAGATGCTAGTTAAAAGACTTTTTGTTTGTAGGTGATAAGTCCTTGTCATCTCCCTGGGCGGGTTCAGTAAATATAAGAGGTGCCTTTGTAGTAAAGGTCAGAGCAGCAGTATATAATAGTTTGCGGTTGAGTCAGTAAAAATCATCAGCGTCAGGCATTTTCATACTTAAACCCTAGCAGTTTCTTGCTAGGATGTACGGAATAAAATTAGGAGATATTATGAACAGCAAATTCTCAGCCACAGTTTTAGTAGCAACCCTAGCCCTATCAGGCATTTTGGGTTTAGAACATGGTCAATTAAAAGCCCAATCATCAGATGACGCATTCTTTGATCCCAGCGATCCCAGTCAATATAACGGAACTAAATTTACCTGTGTAGCCCAAGGTAGCGACTGGTCCACAGTAGGACAGCGCCCCGGTGGTAGACCAATTCCCATAATTGTGTGGACAAAACAAGGAGCACAGTCCTTTGGCGAAAATTATAATCCCAAGAGCCGTTGTGAACTAGTTACAGCTAACCTCAACCAAGCGGTAGAAGATAGTGCTGGTAATCTTTACGACGTAGTCTTAACCTGGGGTAAACTTACTGATGGCAAAACTGTTATTTGCGCACTTTCTTTAAAGGATGAAGGAGGTTGTGATGGTAACAATACCCTGTTTGCGCTGAAACCCGAAAATGCCAAGAACCCTAACAGGGTTTTAGAAACCCTGACTCAAATTAGTATTAAGGGTTCTAGTGCAGGGACTGTTCGTGAAACAACAGGTCGTTTGAGTGTAAACCTAGGTAAAGTTGTCTCACAAGCAGCCAAGCGATTGCCTCAACAAACACCCAAAACTCGCACAACTCCCGTAAATAGACCCACTAAAGGTACTCTGTGACGCACAGTTGGTAACAAAATGGCCAGCAGTAAAAATTATAGAACCGCTTTAGAAACCAAATCCTCCACACTCCGTACTAGTGTACTATAAGTCATCAGCATCGGGAACTTTCACAATTAAACCCTAGTCAATTTTCTCTGGGATGTACACAACAAAATTAGGGAGTCATTTAGGAACATTATGAACATTAAATCAAAATCACATCTAAAATCTTCCGTAGTTATGGCAACCCTGACCATCTGCGGTTCTTTGTCAGTTACACTTCCCGTGGGCGCTCAATTGCCTCCAGTGGCGCCAGTTATCTATGTAGATCCCATTAATGGCGTTAACGTTGTAAACACTGGTAACTCCGGAGCAAAACCCTACAAAACTATTACCTTTGCCTTAGAGCAAGCCCAACCGGGAACCATAATTCAGTTAGCTCCAGGTAGTTACAGTAATGAGTCCTTCCCCCTCACAATTAAACAGGGGGTCACCTTGCGTGGTGATGAATCTACTAAAGGAAAGACCGTAGTTATTTCCGGTGGTGGTGACTACAACAGTCGTAGTTTTGCCAAACAAAATGTGACAATTCTGGCAGAACAAGACAGCACAATTGCCGGTGTAACCGTGACTAATAGAAATCCCAGAGGAACAGGTGTATGGGTAGAGTCCACTAACCCAGTTATTAAAAATAGCACATTTGCTCAGAGTTTGCGAGAGGGGATATTTGTCACAGCTGGTGGGGATCCTACCGTTGAGAACAACCAATTTACGGCAAACAATGGCAACGGTATTTCCATAACTAAATCCAGCAAGGGGAAAATCAGCAATAATGTATTTGAGAAGAGTGGCTTTGGATTAAGCATTAATGACGATTCCACACCAGTCTTGACCAAAAATCAAATCACTAATAATAGAGACGGAATAGTGATCACCGATTCAGCTCAACCCTTGTTACGCGGCAATGTGGTTCAGAATAACGAACGGGATGGCATAGTCATCACTCTTAATTCTTCCCCCGATCTAGGCACCCGGAGTAATCCAGGTGGCAATGTTATCGTCAACAATGGTCGTTACAACATTTATAATGCCGCCACAACCGGTGTTGCCATTTCCGCACTGGGCAATACTATTGACGACTCAGGGATTTTAGGTGAAGTAGAAATAGATGGAATCCAAATTACAGGGAACAGGAAACCAGTATCATCCAACGACCCGAATTTAGCCCTGTTAAGAAAATGGCAATTAACAGCTGTTTCCTGCAGCTCTACTCCAGTAATTGGCATCTTTATAGGTGATAGACAATATTGTGTCAGTCCCCACCCAGACTTAACCGCTAAGGCCTATGAGTACAATCCTACTACCGGCACACTCAGAGCTTTAAGAACTGGCCCCCGTCCCACCAAACCAGGTAACCTGTAGATTTTGCTCCAGCAAGATCTCACCATTAAAACCAACACTAGATCAAGGGGACATTATGAACAGCAAATTCTCAGCCGCGTTTTTAGCAGCAACCCTAGCTATATCAGGCATTTTGGGTTTAGGACATGGTCAATTAAGAGCCCAATCATCAGATGATGAATTTTTTGATCCGAGCGATCGCAGTCAATACAATGGGACTAAATTTACCTGTGTGGCCCAAGGTAGTAACTGGGCCACAGTGGGACAGCGCCCTGGCGGTAAACCAATTCCCATAATTGTGTGGACAAAAAAAGGAGCACAGTCCTTTGGCGAAAATTATAATCCCAAGAGCCGTTGTGAAATCGTCACAGCCAATCTTAACCAAGCAGTGGAAGACAGCGCTGGTGATCTTTATGACGTAGTCCTAACCTGGGGTAAACTTGATGATGGCAAAACTGTTATTTGCGCACTTTCTTTAAAAGACGAAGGAGGTTGTGATGGTAGCAATACTCTGTTTGCGCTGAAACCGGAAAATGCCAAGGATCCTAATAAGGTTTTAGAAACCCTGACTCAAATTAGTATTAAAGGCTCTAGTGCAGGGGTTGTTACTGAAACTAAAACAAGAGGTCGGTTAAGTGTAAACTTAGGTAGGGTTGTATCGCAAGCGGCCAAACGCTTGCCCCGAGAAACACCCAAGACCCGCAAAACTCCCAGATCAACTAAAGGCTCTGTTTAAGGACTGGCAACTATTGCAAAAGTGTGGAAGGCGTGGAACAGCCAAAACTTTCCACGCGCCATCGGCAAAAAATAAAAATAAGGAGGTATGGAGATATTATGAGTAGCAAATTCTCAGCAAAATTTTTAGTGGCTACCCTAGCCCTATCAAGCATTTTGGGTTTAGGACATGGTCAATTAAAAGCCCAATCATCTGATGACGCATTCTTTGATCCGAGCGATCCCAGTCAATACAATGGGACGAGATTTGCTTGTGTAGCTCAAGGTAGTAACTGGGCCACAGTGGGACAGCGCCCTGCTGGTAGACCAATTCCCATAATTGTGTGGACAAAAAAAGGAGCACAGTCCTTTGGCGAAAATTATAATCCCAAGAGCCGTTGTGAAATCGTCACAGCCAATCTCAACCAAGCCGTAGAAGATAGCGCTGGCAATCTTTACGACGTAGTTTTAACCTGGGGAGAAGTCGGTGACAAAACTGTTATTTGCGCACTTTCTTTAAAGGACACAGGAGGTTGTGATGGTAACAATACCCTGTTTGCCCTGAAACCCGAAAATGCCAAAGACCCTAATAGGGTTTTAGAAACCCTGACTCAAATTAGTATTAGAGGTTCCAGTGCAGGGGTTATTACTGAAACAAGAGGTCGTTCTCGTGCCACAGTAAACCTAGGTGAAGTTATCTCCAAAGCAGCCAAGCGCTTGCCTCAACAAACACCCAGAACCCGCAAAACTCCCAGACCCACTACAGGTGGCCTGTGATGGAAAACTCAGAACTTTTCACACTTCTTTGGTAAAAAATAACAGGATATATGAAATTTTCAGCAACAGTTTTAGCTACTCTTATAGCTGTATCAGCCGGTTGGCATCCTAGCATGGTGAGAGCTGTGCCAGTGGAAAGTGGAGATAACCCCCCTAACCCCCCCACTATTCCTGCATCCGACAACCCATCAGACTCAGAACCGACTGGTGATGAAAGCTATAATGGGACGAAATTTGCCTGTGTATCCCAGGGTAATGGCAAGTGGGCTACCGTTGGTCAGCGCCCTGGTGGCCAACCAATACCTGTGATTATTTGGACTCAATCAGCTTCCAAATATTTTGGTAGCCAATTTGCCCCCGAAAACCGGTGCCAAATTGTCACCCGCAAGTTCAACACAGCAGTACAAGAGAGTGGTGGTAGGCTTCAAGATGTTTTATTAACCAGTGGCAATGTTAATGGTCAGGTTGTTATTTGTGTAATTTCCGACCGAGATAATGGTTGTCAAGATAAAAATACCCTATTTACCCTGAAACCGGAAAATGCCAAAAACCCTGATAAGGTTTTATCTCAACTCCTGGAGATTAGCAAGAAGGGATCGGAAGGAGGTGTGATTACCGAAACAAGAAGTAGTCGCCAACGGGTTACAGTCAAACTGAGTGATGTGCTAGCAGCTCGACGCTCATCTTCTTCACCTGTTAAAAGGCCAAAAGTTCAAAATAACCGACGTAATCAACCTGGTTTGTAAAGTAATTATAATGGGAAAAAGGAATGGTGCATGATGAAACTATCCACGACAGTTCTAGTTGCTAATTTAGCCCTAGCAGGAACTTTGATTCAGTCTGGGGTACAAGCTAAGCCCCCTACTGAAAGTTACAATGGCACCAAGTTTACATGTGTTTCCCAAGGCAATGGCAATTGGGCTACGGTTGGCCAGCGTCCCGGTGGTAGTCCAATTACCGTAATTACTTGGACAGACGCGGGTTCTAAATATTTTGGAGATAACTATACTCCTCAAAACCGTTGTCAAATGGTAACTCCTAAATTTAATCGAGCTGTGAAACAAAATGGTGGTCGTCTGAAAAATGTAGCTCTAATTAAAGGTCGTGTTAACAATGAAACGGTTATTTGTATAGCTTCTATAACAAGTAGAATAGGTTGTAATGCGCAGAATTTCTTGTTTACTCTTAAACCAGAAAATGCTCAGAAAGCCAATGAGATTCTGGCGCAACTGACGGGAATTAGTAAACAAGGTTCCAGCGCAGGTGTTGTCCGAGAAACAAGCAGTCGTCTGCGACTTGAATTAAGTGAGGTTCTCGACCAAAATGACCTAAAACCCCAGGATTCCGACCAAATAAGACCACCAGCAAACTCTGATCGGAGGTTCAAACTGTAAATTCTACCCGAATGACAAGAATCAATCAACTGCTCCTTTTTTGAGTGAATCGCTGTGTTTTACCCCATATCTTTTAGATTTTCTGTGGCATTACTGGCAACAATTTTTTCCCCCATTGTGTATCCTCATACTGTACCCAACTTCCTAGCTTCCACACCCCATCCCGGATTTGAATTTGCCGCTGCCAGGACTGCCAGTAAAGTAACAGTAAGAATTTTTACTAAATCTGGATCTGGGTCAGGAGTGATTATCGACCGTAAAGGACAAAACTACAGGGTTTTGACTAATGATCACGTGGTAGTGGATAGTCCTGAGAGTGGTTATGAAGTTTTAACACCTGATGGTAAGATTTACAAGGCACAGCAAGTACCAACAGTCAATCCTCATTCTTTAGACCTAGCACTGGTGGAATTTACCAGTGGGGAAAACTATCAATCTGTGCAGTTTTCCCAGTCACCAAATATATCTGAGGGGGAAGTGGTGTATGTATCTGGGTTTCCAGCTTGGCATTTTGTTTTTAATGGTGATACTATCACCAAAGTAGAAACAACCCGGGATTGGGGACTGGGCGCTTTCAAGCTACAAGCGGGTAAAATCAAGATGTATCTCGGCAAAACCCTAGTTGGTGGTTATAAGGTGGGTTTCACCAATGATTTTACTCAGGGTATGAGTGGAGGGCCCGTTTTAAATCAACGGGGGGAACTTGTTGGTATCAGTGGGTTATTAAAGTATCCCTTTCAAGGTATTAATGCCTTTATTTTTACTGATGGAACTAAACCCAACAAAGCAGATTACCGTAGAATCGAGTCCTTAAGTTGGGCTATCCCCATTGCTACTGTGGTTAATTTTATTCAAGAACAGAAAAAATGAATTTTAAACTTGGAATAACAAATAACTCCTTACTAGCAACAACTCTTATAACTGCTGTAACAGCTGTTTTATCTACTACTTCAATAGCTGCTGATACTATCAGTATCCAAGATATAGCACAAATTGCCAAGAAGACATCTGTACAAATTAATACGGAGGGTGACGTTACTCCTGGTGGTTCAGGAGTAATTATTGCCAAACAAGGTAATCGTTATTCTGTACTAACCGCCAATCACGTGGTCTGTGATATTATAGACAGACCTGGAAAAATCGTCTGCGCTAAAGACATTGCGTATTCTGTAAGAACAAATGATGGCAAAGAATACCCTATTAAATCACAAGACATTATAGTCCTACAGTCAACCAAAAATGATCCTGATTTAGCCCTAGTTAGCTTTGTAGCTACACAGGAATATGCCACAGCCAATTTAGGTGATTCTGACCAAATGACAGAAGCATCCGATGTATTTGTGGGCGGATTTCCAGCTGTGTTCACTAAAATTGGGTCAGCTCGGGACTTCAGTTTTACTAAAGGGATCGTTCTTTCTCGCGGTAGAACTTCTATCAATGGTTATAGTTTAATTTACGATGCTATAACTCTGACCGGTAATAGCGGGGGCCCAGTTTTTGATATTAAGGGTAGGGTGGTGGGAATTCACGGGTTAGCAGACACCTCGAATAAGAGTAAAACAGAAACGGGAGAAATAGTATCACAGAAAACGGGATTTAATGCTGGCATTCCCATTAATACTTTTTTGAACTTCAACAACCCCTTGCTCAAAGAGCTACCAATTCAAAGGAATACCACCGCCACTGGGGAAGTGCCACAGCAGCGCTTAAACTCTCCTCAATCTGCACGAGATTTTTATGCCAGAGGTATTACTAAGCTAGACCAGTTTAGTTATAAAGAGTCCCTAGATGATTTTGATCAGGCAATCAAAATTGACCCCAAATATGCAGAAGCTTATTTCAAGCGTGGATATGCTCTCAGTTGGCTTAGAAGATACGAAGAAGCCCTTTTGGACTTTAACCAGGTAATTGCCTTGGATCCAAATTATTTGGATGGTTATCTGAATCGTGGTTGGACTTATATCTGGTTACAAAATGATCAGGCCGCTCTTGAGGATTTTAATCGCGCGATTCGGCTCAATCCCAGTTATTCTATAGCTTATGCCCATCAAGGTATGGCTTACATTAAACTGGGTAAGTACCAAGCAGCACTGGAATCTTCTAAACAAGCTATTCGTCTAGACCCTAATAACAGTTATGGTTATACGATTCAGAGTGATGTATTTAACTATCTAAAGGACTACGCTGCTTCTATTAAGGTATCAACCTTAGCGATTATAATCGATCCAGATGATTTTAATGCCTACATTAATCGTGCTACAGCATACACCCTGACTGGGAATTTTTCAGCCGCCTTGGTGGACTATCAGAAATCCGCAGAAATTTTTGAACGCCGTTATACCAAAAAATCTTCTCCAGCAGCAAACAATTCCGAAACAACACCTAAACCATAACTCCAAGTAAATAACAACATCACAAAAATACGAAAACTAGGAGTTTTATGAACCGGTAATTTAATGATACACTAGGCAAAAGTTTATAGCAACAAAATATAGCCGGGCAAACATTTACTATGGTAGAATGTCCAGTGAGGAGTAATATTTTGAACAGCACACAGCCTTATTTTACATCAGGTTACAATCACCGGGGTTTAGTTTTTTCAGCAATCTCCCTAACCTTGCCCAGTATCCTTTTAACTTTGGTACTGTCTCCAGATCTTGTATTTGCGGAAGAGGGTGTTACGAATCAGAATGGCTACGAAACCAGATCCGTTCCCCCACAGATTTCACAAGCTGAGAATATCAGTCCGGAAGAAGTAAGAAGAATTCGGCAAGAATTGCTAATTGAACCTCTGGTAAAAACCAAACCACGGGAGGTGCAAAAGCCCACCTATCCCCCCGGACTTACTTTTGCGGGTGTAAGTGCTTTTGGTGCTAATACCGGTGATGCGTTTATAGGAATAACAGGTACTACCCCCGGTAAACTTAGAGATGGCCAGTATGATGGCGGCATTAACCTTGGCGCTGGTATAGGGGACTCTAACAAACTTGCTGCCTTGGAATTGGGCTTCAGCAACAATAGTATTAGAAAATTTGGTGCCAATGGTAGTTTTGACCTGAAAGTTCATCGTCTTGTCTATGCCCAGGGTAACAACCAGGTATCCGTAGCTGCAGGTTGGAACTATTTTGCCCAGTATGGTACTGATGGTGTTACCCCTTCTGGAGTTTATGGTGTAGTTACTAGTTACTCCCTATTACAGCCAGATGATGAAGTTAATAAAATGCCTATCTCCGTCTCTTTCGGTGCTGGGGGTGGTCCGTTTAGACAAGAATTTGCTAGCACAGGTGTGTTTGGCAGTGTGGGTATGCAGGTTCAACCCCAATTGGGTGTAGGTTTCGGTTGGAGTGGAGTGGGTTTTAACCTTGGTGCTTCCTATGTTCCCATACCTACCTTACCTTTAACAATTACAGCCCAGGGTGCGGATATCACTAATAATAGCCCTGGTGGCACCATACTTTCTTTGAGCGTCAGCTATGGGTTCAATTTTTTACCTAAGTAATTACATAGGTACTATAGTTTATTAGATAATCATCATGTTAAAACCCAAAAGTCTCATTTTTACCTTAAGTCTAGTCCCGTTCTTATTAGCATCTTTGCAATTGACCAGTGAGGGAGGTAGCACAACACCAGGAGGTCCTAGTGGAAATGTATTGCCTTCACCACCATCAATTCCACAAGATCCTGTACAACCACAACCGGAACCACCAAACCCAGAAGATCCTGTACAACGACCACAACCGGAACCACCAAACCCAGAAGATCCTGTACAACCACAACCGGAACCACCAAACCCAGAAGATCCTGTACAACCACCAACCGGGAAAACAACTCCAGGAGGTTCTAGTGGTGGAAGCGGTGTCACTTTCATACCTAATGCAGAGAGCATAATTGTAACCAGACAGGGGCAAAGTGCAACCCTAGCGGTTACACAAGAAGTTCAATCAGCCCTAAACCAGCTAGTTCCCAATATAGTTCAAGTGCTTGGCACAAGCGCTAATACTACTGACTTGGTCACCCTCGTGCTTGCACGACCAGGGGTAACGGAAGCTGCTGCGAGAATAACAGCAGCTTTAACATCGGCGGGTATTAGTTCCCAGCTCGCGATCGCACTTGTTAATGCCCTGAATGGTTTATTCTCACCTTCTACTGCATCTTCACCCGGTGCTATGTTAGTTAGCACTAAGGATTGGAAAGGTAATAATACAGTTGCACAAGCGGGTGCGGCATTTAGCGTCAACATTGACAAGCTCAGTGCTGCCATTACTGCTTACAACGGTATTGTCATCGAAAGTAAACCACCTACTCTCAAACGTCTGTCTCAAGACGCAAGTTTCGTTGGTATTGGTCGTACCCTTAAACAATTGAGAAACGCTATCCCGTGACATACTCCACACACTCCCTTACAGGTGAGTGTGGGCTTCTAAAGTCAAGAATAACCAGCGGAAAAATTCCTCCGCTGGTCTATTTTACTCTATACTGCTGCAAAGTACACTTTGGACTTCACAGGATCGGGAATCATGGTCTTTTCTCCCGGTTGCCAGCCAGCTGGACAAACTTCATCTGGATGTGATTGTACATGCTGAATTGCTTGCAAAGTACGCAAAGTCTCATCCACACTGCGACCAAAAGCCAAGTTATTTATGGTAGCGTGTTGAATAACCCCGTCCTTGTCAATGATAAACAAACCACGCAAAGAAATACCCGCATCGGGGTCAAGAACATTGTAAGCACTGCTAATTTCTTTTTTAATATCCGAAACCAGGGGATAGTTTAAATCGCCAACACCACCAGATTTGCGGTCTGTTTGAATCCACGCCAAGTGAGAAAATTCACTATCCACAGAAACACCTAATACCTCTGTGTTCAATTTCTTAAACTCTTCGTAGCGATCGCTAAATGCTGTGATCTCAGTGGGGCAAACAAAGGTAAAATCCAAGGGATAGAAAAACAAGACCACATACTTGCCACGATATTCAGCAAGTTTGACAGCCTTAAATTCCTGGTCTACCACAGCTGTGGCTGTAAAATCGGGAGCCTGTTGGCCAACACGAAGACTAGTCATTAAAGTACTTCTCCTTCAGCACATTATATCAAATTTTCGGCGTGGGTTTTGTGACAGTTTAGTTACAGTCTATCCAAACTATATCACAGTCATTACGATTTTGAGTAGTTGACTACCAAATTTAATTTCTCAACTGTACGGGCATAGCTAAATAGGTCATTTTTAAACCACCTAACGGAGTAAAAATTACCGGGGTGAGATTTTGATTCAAGTGCATCTGAATTTCCGTAGATGGTAATTCCTTCAATCCTTCCAGTAAATACTTGACATTAAAGGCAATATCAATATCGTCGCCAGAAATTTGTGCGGGCATAGACTCAGTGGCATTACCCACATCTTGGGCTTCACAAGATAAAGTAATTTCCTGGTCTCCAGTATTCATACTGATTTTAACAATATTGTTTTTCTGGTCAGCTAATATGGCAATTCGTTCCAAAGTGCTAATAAATTGCTTCCTTTCCAACACTAGTTGTCTTTCAAACTGACGAGGTATTAATTGTCTATAGGAAGGGTATTGACCCTCCAAGGTGCGACTGGTTAAACGTTGATTTTGCCAAGCAAATACTATTTGACCTTCATCTAAGTACAAAGACACTGCTTCTTCTGAAGCACTATGATTTAGCATTCTTTGTAATTCTCGTAGTGCTCTAGCAGGTACAGTCACTTCCAGTTGTTCATCATTTTCCAGGGGACGTTCATTAATGGTTTCTAAAACCGCCAACCGATGTCCATCCGTAGCAGCAAATTCCAAAACATCCTGTTTAACTGTTAAGTGTACTCCCGTTAGAACCTGCTTGGTTTCATCACTACTGGTAGCAAATAATGAACCTTTTAATCCCTCAACTAGAGCCGCAGTGGTTATTTGAATAGGATTGGAATTCTCAATTAAGGGTAATTCAGGAAATTCTTCTGCCCCCATGGACCTAAGTTCATACTTACCATTTTTAGGCTTTAGAATAAAATTGATACCCTCTGCTGTAGAGTCTCCTGATTGGTCATCCAGAGTAATATCCCCCTCTGGTAAGCGGGAAGTAATATCTACTAAGATTTTAGCAGGGAGAGCAACTGCTCCACCTTCTATCACCTCCGCAGTGAAACTAGTACGAATACCTAAGCTTAAATCAAAAGCTGTTAAACTAACTTGGTTCGTCTTTACATCTGCTTGTAAAAGTACATTAGCTAATATGGGATGGGTAGGTCTAGATGGCACTGCACGACTGACCAGGGCAAGATTGGTACTAAGATCGCTTTGAGAGCAAATTAATTTCATAAATCTGAACACAGATAGTGATGGATCATCCTAGCAAATTTTCCGCTATCCTAGCTTATGCTTCCAACCCCCCACCAGCTCGACCACAAAATTCATGATCAATTACCTATTTTCTCCTATCATTCATCCTTCCATGGCCCAATTAAAACGCTCAATATTGATGACTGGACTAATCGTACTTGTGACAGGCTGCTCCAATTTAAACAGCAGAAATCTCACACCACAAAAAATCAACCCTCAAGTTGAATCAACCACCAAGTCCAACACTGTGGTAGTAGATCCTGTTGGTGGTGATCCCAATTTTATTGTTCAAGTAGTGCAAAAAGTGGGAAGTGCGGTTGTCCGTATTGATTCTGCCAGAACCGTCACCTCTCAAGTGCCAGAGGAGTTTTCCGACCCATTCTTACGTAGATTTTTTGGTGATGCTCTTCCCCGACCAGAACAAAGGGTAGAAAGAGGTAGTGGTTCAGGATTTATCATTAATGCCTCCGGTCAAATTTTAACTAATTCCCACGTGGTAGACGGTGCGGATCAGGTAACAGTAACCCTGAAAGATGGACGTAGTTTTGATGGTAAGGTTTTGGGAGAAGATGCAGTTACAGACGTGGCAGTTATTCAAATTAATGCTAAAAATCTACCCACTTTAACTCTAGGTAATTCCAGTGATTTACAACCTGGAGAAGCAGTAATTGCTATTGGTAATCCCCTGGGTTTAAATAATACCGTAACTTCTGGCATTATCAGCGCCACAGATCGGTCTAGCACTGACATTGGTGCTAGCGATAAACGGGTAGATTACTTACAAACTGATGCAGCGATTAATCCAGGTAATTCCGGTGGTCCGCTTTTAAATGCTCGCGGAGAAGCTATAGGCATGAACACTGCGATTATTCAAGGTGCTCAAGGTTTAGGTTTTGCTATTCCCATTAACACGGTCAAAAAAATTGCCCAAGAATTAATTGCCAATGGTCGCGTTGATCATCCTTATTTGGGAGTAGAAATGATCACCCTCACTCCTGAGATTAAAGATAGAATAGTTAGTAGATTTGGTGATAGGGTCAATATTATTACTGATAAAGGAGTATTCTTAGTTAGAATTGTTCCTCAATCACCAGCAGCGCGGGGAGGATTGAGAGCAGGGGATATAATTAAGAGTATTAACAAACAATTAATTACTAAAGTTGAAGAAGTGCAAAAAATAGTAGAAAATAGTCAAATTGGAACTCCTCTGACAATAGAAGTGGAGCGTAATGGTACAACTGTAAATTTAGCTGTTGAGCCAGGATCTTTACCGATAAGATCCCGAAGATAGTTTTCCAGCATGGGCTTAAATAACATGCTATACTACTGAGTAGAGTAATTAATAGTAGGAAATAGGAAGTTAAAATATGACTGATAAATCATCAATTATTCAATTGGGCAATCCCCTATTGCGGCAAAAAGCTGCAGAAATTGAAGGGATTAATGATCGGGAAATACAACAACTAATTGATCATTTAATAACCACAGTTGCCCAGGCCAATGGTGTGGGCATTGCTGCACCCCAAGTAGCCCAGTCATTGCGCCTATTTATTGTAGCTTCCCGTCCCAATCCTAGATATCCCCATGCACCAGAAATGGAGCCAACGGCAATGATTAATCCTAAAATAGTTAGTTATGGGACGGAAATTACCAAAGGATGGGAAGGTTGTTTAAGTGTTCCAGGAATCAGAGGTTTAGTCCCCAGGTATGAAAGAATTCAAGTAGAATATACTGATAGAAATGGTAATTTTCAAAAACAGGAGTTAGTCAACTTCGTGGCAAGAATTTTTCAACATGAGTATGATCATTTAGAAGGTTTAGTATTTTTAGAGCGTGTGGAATCTCCCCAAGACCTCATTAGCGAAACAGAATATCAATACAGAATAGCTAGGTAATATGATAAATCATCATAAATATATATATTTTTTACTTTTACCTTATACTGCTGAAACTATCTCCTTTAATAGAACTATTTAAACGGATGCCTAAGATCTAGCGTTTTTCAGCGTATGGCCCTATAATGGGGGTAGGGATTGTAAACTTTGAAAAAAATGACTAATTTATTTAATAAATTTATCGGTAGAACACGTTACGTAGTTTCCCGTATATTTTTGCACCTGCATGGACAGGAAGTGGCACCAATTTTAGGAGTCTTAAATGGGGCTGCTAGAGAAGCAATAGATGCTGAAGGTGATTTAAAATCACTAGGAGAGCAACTAGTCACAGTATGTGAAACCCTTTTGAGATATGACCAGTGCTGGGTTGCTGCTGGTAATGAGGGAGATGTATTCTGGAACGAGGGAGAAGCGGGAGACTATGTAAATGAATTATTTACTGATTCTGCGGGGAGATATGGAGCTGACCTGGATAATGGTTCCAGTCCAGGTCAGGTGGTATCTATTCCCGTTACCCGGAATGTGCTGGTAATGCTCACAGTTGCTTTTGAAGGTGAAGTGCCAGAAATAGAAACAAATCTGGCCCAGATTTCTTCCTTGAAAGCTGGATTAAAATCATTAGTTAACTTACACTACCAAAATAAACTTAGAGCCATCCAAGTTCATTTCTCGCCTGCACGTTTAGGCGATGAACTGACAGATGATCATTTGTTAGAATATTATCCAGAGTTGATTCCTCTCTAAGTTTCTTGTTAACCTTGAGTTATTGGCAATCAAAAATAACCCCCTGGAAAAATCAAATTATTCAAATGGTCAAGACTATAATGCGTAAACTGACAATTGTTTGTTTAGCCCTAACTTTGTGCTTAACAACCATTGCTTGTGGGGGAGCTTCCCAAAATACCACTTATTCCAATGGTAGTCAAAGTGCAACCCCCACTAAACTCAATGATGGACAGTATCAAGTACAACAGGTTACTTATAACGATGCCAATGGTGAGTATACCCTATTTTTACTAGGCAATCAACCACCAACTTTTGCCACAGAGAAACTACAAATGGCTCGTTTAACTGACGAGGAGGTCAAAGAAGGCAAAAAAAGTTATTTAAAGGTGGAAAATGGACAACCAGCCTTATATATAACCGAAGACTTTAAAATTGAGTATGTCCATAATGTTACCGAAACCAGAAGTAATCCTCAAACCGGACAGCAGGAAACGGTTTTTGTCCGTCAAGAGTCTAGTTTCTGGACTCCTTTCGCAGCTGCTGTAGCTGGTAATATAGCGGGTCAAGCTATTGGTAATATGTTATTCAGACCTCAGTACTACGTACCCCCCGCTTATCAACCTGGTGGTATTTATGGTCATGGTGGATATGGTTCTACCTATAATGCAGCAGTTTCTAGTTATCAAAGTCGCTATAATCAACCACCTGCAGCTGTGAGAAATCGTACGGTTTTCCGCACTACGGGATCTCTTAGATCAAATAGTGGATTGACAAATCGGACTAATACTGGTGGTAGAGCCACCGGATCTGGCTTTGGGGGTAGTAATCTCCGTTCATCCGGGGGGTCCAGCTCTCTGCGGCGCAATTCTGGTAGTAGTTTTGGTAGCGGATCTCGTTCTTCTGGCATTCGGCGCTCTGGCGGTTTTGGTAGCAGAAGAAGATAAATCAATATCACAGCACCTTTGACAACCGTGCAATAAGGGAATTGCCTAGGGCAATTCCCTTTGTTCCGTGCATGTTAAAGATGGTTTAAGGATCCTTTTATGAATACACTATCTACTCGACAAATAGCATTTACTGCTCTCAGAGAAGTACACCGAGGAGCCTATGCTGATACTGCTATCGATCGCACTTTAAAGAAGTTTAAGTTATCTGATCATGACCGACGATTAATGACAGAATTGGTCTACGGTAGTGTGAGGAGACAACGCAGCTTAGATGCAATCATTGACCAAATTGCTGATAAAAAATCACAACAACAGCCAAGGGATCTGCGATGTATTTTGCATCTGGGTTTGTATCAACTGCGTTACCAACAAAAAATACCCGTTTCTGCTGCTGTCAATACTACTGTACAACTGGCAAAAGAAAATGGCTTCTTTGGGTTAACTGGTTTTGTGAATGGTTTTTTGCGCCAATATATACGTCTTTTAGAAAAGACCTCTGATCCCCTGATCCTCCCGGAAAATTTGGTAGAAAGACTAGGTATTTTATACAGCTTTCCCAATTGGGTAATTGAGGTTTGGTTATCACAATTGGGCCAGGAAGAAACGGAAAAACTCTGTCAGTGGATGAATCAAACTCCCACGATTGATTTACGGGTAAATCCTCTTCGAGCTTCCGTGAAAATGGTGGAATCAGTTTTTAAAAAGGCTGGTATTTTGGTGGATAGGATACCCCACTTACCCCAGGGGTTAAGGTTAGTGGGCCCTGCTGGACCAATTCAAAATTTACCGGGGTTCACTGAGGGATGGTGGTGCATACAAGATGCTGGGGCCCAGTTAGTTGGTCATTTGCTGGATCCTAAGCCTGGTGAGGTGATCATTGATGTTTGTGCCGCCCCCGGTGGAAAAACTACCCACATTGCCGAATTAATGGGCGATAATGGCAAAATATATGCCTGCGATCGCACTCCTTCTCGCTTACGTAAACTCACTGAAAATGCCCAACGTCTCCGTTTGCAATCTATTGAAATTTTTCCTGGAGACAGTCGTAATTTGACCAAATTCCACCATGTGGCTGACCGGGTACTGTTAGATGCTCCCTGTTCTGGTTTAGGGACCATGCATCGTCACGCTGATGCACGATGGCGACAAAACCCTAGCTCTGTAGGAGATCTTGCCCACATACAAAAAGAACTCATATCCTATACTGCCAACTTTGTCAAGCCGGGAGGAGTTTTGGTGTATGCTACTTGCACCTTGCATCCCCAGGAGAACGAGGACCTAGTTAGAGAATTTTTGCATGTTAATCCCCAGTGGGAGATGGAAAAGCCGAACTTTGATTTTCTGGATGTTTCCTCCCCTGGATGGTTAAAGCTGTGGCCACACCAACAGAATATGGACGGTTTCTTCTTAGTGCGTTTAAGAAAAAACAAGGATTAGAGTTAAAATATGCCCAACTATTGTACCATTTAACCAGAGTCCGAATCTACTGGAGGAGGCAAAATGGTTAATCATCCCGACGTAAAAAATCTAGTTAAAATTCTCATTGGTGCAGCTTGGATTGATGGTAGAATTCAGCCAGAGGAAAGACAATATCTCAGAGAGATAGCCCATTCTAAGGGTCTTTCTACTGATCCAGAAATCAAACCTTGGCTCTACGAGTTAGTTCAAGTTAAACCAGATCAGTGCTATCAATGGGTAAGGGAGTATTTAGGCGATCGCCCTAGTTTGGAACAGTGTCAAGACTTAATTGAATCCATCAGTGGGCTAATCTACAGTGATGGTGAGGTTGCCACGGAAGAGGCTAAATTATTAACAAGAATACAGGATTTAGCTAAAAACTCGGATCATAATCAAACAATTTACACCTCCTTACTCAGGAAAATTCAAAAACTTTACCGTCGCTGGGTGGATGTACAAAATTAAGGCAAATTCGCCCAAACTCTCTCCCAAAAGAGAGAGATTTGTTAGTTTTACATTAATATTATTGTGGTTGACTCGACTCAGGAGTTCACTTAAACTATGTCTGATAAGGAGAAATTACTCTTGCCAGTTGGTAATAATCAGAAAAACGAGAATCCCACAGATGAAAAACCGCCCCTGACCATGCCACCAAAATTGAGGTTGTTAGTTGGGCATATTCAGCAACTATCATTGGTGGTGAGAGAGAAAATTGGGAGAAGTGGGAAGCCATTTTATCGGCGTGTTTGGTTCTGGGCGGGGTTAGGTTTAGGTACTACCATCATTGGTTTCAATTATGGTATTCGGAAAGTAGACAGTTCCTTACCAGACAAATCAGAACTTAATGCGATGATAAGGCAACAAACCCTCACCATTAAAGCTGGGGACAACACTGTTTTAATGCAGCAAGGAGAAGCAACAAGGGAACAGTTAAAAATACAACAGATTCCAGACAAACTGCAGTTGGCCTTTATTGCATCAGAAGATAGAAGATTTAGACAACATGACGGAGTAGACATTCAGGGAATTGTTAGGGCTGTTGTTAGTAACTTCCAGTCACAAAATGTTGTGCAAGGTGGTAGTACCATTACTCAACAACTGGCTAGAATTCTCTTTCTCAGTCAAGAGCGGACTCTGTGGCGCAAACTCAAGGAAGTGCGTTTAGCCCAGAAAATAGAAGAGGAACTGAGCAAACAAGAGATTTTAGAACGTTATCTCAACTTAGTTTATTTAGGTTCAGGTGCTTACGGAGTAGCAGATGCAAGCTGGGTATATTTTGGCAAAACAGTAGATCAACTGAACCTGTCAGAAATGGCCACGATCGCAGGTCTTGCTCCTGCACCCAATATTTACGCTCCCGACAAGAATCTCCCCGGAGCTATAGCCAGAAGAAATACGGTTTTACAAAGAATGGAGGAAGATGGAGTAATTACACCCCAAGAAAAACAGTCTGCACTCCAACAAACATTGACAGTAAAGACTAATTTACCCAGACGGTTTCAAGTTACTGCACCCTATTTTTGCGCCTACGTGCAACAGCAGCTACCCAAGTACCTAAAACCTGATGTTTTAGCTGCGGGTGGATTGACCGTAGAAACTAGCCTAAACCCAAATTGGCAAAACCTGGCAGAGAAGGTACTGGTAAGAACACTGAAAAACGAAGGAACCTGGGGGAGGTTTCGAGAGGGTGCCTTAGTATCCATTAATCCTCGTAATGGGGAAATTCAGGTCATGGTCGGGGGGAAAGATTTTGCGAAAACTCAGTTCAACCGAGTAACCCAAGCTCAAAGACAGCCAGGTTCAACATTTAAAACGTTTGTATATGCAGCTGCTATAGCCTCGGGCAAGAATCCAAACGACACATATATGGATAGGCAAATTTCATTTAGAGGTTATGAACCTAAGAATTATAGCGAGAAATTCCGTGGTTTAATGACCATGCAAGAAGCATTGGCTCTATCCATCAATACAATTTCCCTTCAGGTGCTAGTAGATGTTGGCTATGAGCCAACCATTAAAATTGCCCAAGACATGGGGATTAAATCACCTTTAGAACATAACTACTCCTTAGCTCTTGGTTCTAATGAGGTTAACCTTTTAGAATTAACCAGCGCCTATGGTTCCTTTGCCACTCAAGGTTTACATACGGAAGCACACGCTATTCGTCGCATTCTTAATCGTCAGGGTGATGTAATTTGGAGTGCGAATTTCCAACCCAAAAGAGCCTTAGATGTTGACAGCAGTCGTATTGTGACTAAGATGTTAACCAATGTAGTGACTAACGGTACTGGACGGGCCGCCCAATTGCCAGACAGGCCAGTAGCAGGGAAAACCGGTACATCCGATGAGTCAAGGGATTTATGGTTTATTGGCTACATACCCCAAATAGTAACAGGAATTTGGCTAGGCAATGATAACAATCGCCCCACTTATGGTTCCAGTTCCACAGCTGCTTACACCTGGTCTAAATTCATGGAGGGAGCAGTAAAAGACCTGACAGTGGAAAAGTTTCCACGACCTTCCCGAGTGGCAAAGCGCAAAGCTACAATCAAGGCTCAACCAATTTCTAAAAAAAATACTGGCTTTAAAATTTCTAACCGTGATGATAACTCAGACTCTCAAGACAGTACTTTATCTACCAGGCAAAGTCGTAGAAGAGAGCGCAATTATGGGCAATTAGACCAAGACCAGGATACTTCCACTAGAAGAAGACGGCGTCGTCGCTATGATGTGCAGACTGTGCCATCCTCAACCGAGGAGAATACCACTTCCACCAGAAGAAGACGGCGTCGTCGCTATGATGTGCAGACTGTGCCATCCTCAACCGAGGAGAATACCACTTCCACCAGAAGAAGACGGCGTCGTCGCTATGATGTGCAGACTGTGCCATCTTCAACCGAGGAGAACACCACTTCCACCAGAAGAAGACGGCGTCGTCGCTATGATGTGCAGACCGTCCCATCCTCAACCGGGGAAAATAGAAATTCCGTCAATAATTCTCCCAATTCCCCAGCTAGACAACCATCTTGGCGAGAACGACTCAAACCTGATTCTTAGACGATTTCGTCCCCATCCATGAATGCAGGAGCTTTCATCCTTTGATTTTCGGTAAAGTTATAGTAAAATCATATATTGTAAACAGTGGGATAAAACACTCATGAGTTTAATATTACTAGAAGCAGCGCCCGTGGCCGCTGGTAATCAGTTTCCATTGGCCTTCACCTTAGTCTATGTGGTTGGCTTTGTTGCTGCGGTTACTATTGGTTCAATCGCTTGGTACAATTCTAAACGTCCCCCAGGTTGGGAAAGTAAGGATCGTCCTGATTTTGTTCCCAAGATTGATAAGGAATAATCAAAACTGATCAAAACTCACCGAACCTTGGTTTTGGACCTAGTTAACATGGGGAGTACTCATAAAACTGCAATTGCCCTAGGCAGTAACCTGGGCGATTCAGCCAAAATCTTATCAGCATGTTTAGATACATTATCCCAAACCCCAGACTTACTTATAAAAGCTAGATCTAGTTTCTATAGAACTAAGGCTGTAGGGCCACCTCAACCAGATTATTTAAATGCTTGTGCCATACTTGAGGTGACAATGTCACCTCAGGATCTATTAGCTAGCTTATTGGCATTAGAACAAAAGTTCGGTCGCGTGCGTCTAGAACGTTGGGGAGCAAGAACCCTAGATTTGGACTTGTTAATGTATGATAACCTAATTTTAAATCAGTCTAACCTGCAAATTCCCCATCCCCGAATGTATGAACGAGGTTTTGTGTTAGTTCCCTTAGAAGAAATTGCTGGAGATTGGCAAGATCCCATATCTGGAATGACAATTAGGAATCTATTGAGAAATGTAGACCATTCTGATGTACACTTGGTTAGTGGTGCTTGACCAGCTGTGAAAATTATTATCCGCAGAAAGACCCTGATTGTACCACTTACTCCCCGTATGTATTCCTAGTAGTTGCCAAAATTAGAACTTTATTATGCCATTAGGTAGAGAATTGCCACAGTTGCTTAAGCAGCGTTTATTCCATAAGGGTCGCAAATTCGACTTTGAAGTGAGTCGTTTACGGTTACCTAACAAGTCAGAAGGAGAATGGGAGTGTATTCGTCATCCCGGTGGTGCTTTAGCCATCCCAGTTACTGATGATGGCAAATTAATTCTGGTGCGCCAATATCGTTTTGCAGTTCAGGGAAGGTTGTTAGAATTTCCCGCTGGTACTGTGGAACCCAATGAAAAGCCCTTGACAACAGTACAAAGAGAAATTCAAGAAGAAATTGGTTACAAAGCTCATCAGTGGCACAAGTTAGGAGAATTTTTCCTAGCCCCTGGTTATTCCGATGAAATTATCTATGCTTTTTTAGCTCGGGATTTAGAAAAACTGGAAACACCCCCCCAGCAAGATGAAGACGAAGATATTGAAACCGTATTTTTAACCCCTGAAGAATTGGAAGCTGCTATTGATAGGGGAGAGCATATAGATGCCAAAACTATTACCAGCTTTTTCTTAGCTCGTTCCTTTTTGTTCCTAAAATATTAAAACCTACCTTATCGCCAATAGCCACCTATAGAATCCCGAGTCCGATAGTGAAAACTATTGGCTATGATTCTTTTGCTAGGACCAAAATCCGCCAGCTTCCCAATATGATTTTGATTGTATTGAAATATGGCAGTAAAATCTGATAGTCGTAAAACCTGCTGTATATTGTGAGAAATAAAGACAATTGTTAACTCTGATCGCAAACACTCTATGAGTTCTTCCATCTTTCTAATGGCAATGGGGTCTAGTCCCAGACAAAATTCATCTATTAATAGTACCTGTGGTTTTACAGCTAGGGATCGGGCAATACAAAGTATTTGTTGTTGTCCCATAGACAATTCTAAGGCCGATTTGTGCAGTTTATTTTTCAACTCCTCCCAAATATTTGCCTTCTTGAGTGCCATCTCTACTATTTCATCTAATTCTGCTTTGGGACGCCAGCCAATTAATTTCACCCCGTAGACCACATTGTCATAGATGCTCATGGGGAAAAGATTTGGTATGGCATAGATTATACTAATCTGACGGCGAAGACGATTTAAATTTACCCGTTTACCATAGATATTTTGTCCAAAAAATTCTACTGTCCCTTCTAATTTCACTTCTCCTTCTAGTTCACTCATACGGTTAAGAGATTTTAGAAAAGTCGATTTACCACACCCGCTAGGCCCAATCATGGCTGTGATCTTGTTTTGAGATATATTCATTGATACGCCCTCAAGGATTTTTCGACTGTTGTAATAAAAGTTAAAATTTTTGATGCTCAGGGCGGGGATGAGTTTACTCATAAGGGATAGGCCTAAATATGGTAATTTCACGGTTTATTTACAGGAGATGGGTGCTTTATGCTCAAATCATTAAAGTATGTAATAGTTAGTATCATTATCTGCCATTTGTCCACTTTTGTCACATTGGCACAAAATCGAAAACCAACAATAGATAAGTTTTCCCCCAATCCCTTAGAAATTAATATACCAGACTCCCTCATTAGGAGTTCTGTCAAAAAAAAACCATTAACCACGGAAGAATTAAAAACCTTAGAAGCCGCCTTAGATGAGTTGAATCAACAGGCTACAATCAGGTTAGAAAGTGGAGATCAAGAAACTGCTTTTTCTATATGGAATCGAGAATTGCGACTAAGGCGATTCTTAGGACTGTTATCACAGGTACAAGCAATATCAAGAGTAGGTGCAATTGCCTGGGGAGAAAATAATCCACAACAAGTACAGTATATCACGGAGAGCTTACGGAAAATTGAAACCCAGTTACGGAATGAAAAAAGTGCTGATTTACAATTATGGCGATCGCTAGGGGTAGCATATCAAAATTTGCGTTCTCCCCAGTTAGCAGTGAAGGTTTATGAGCAGGTTCTAGGTTTGGTCAAACGTGATAACGACCCTGTTGGTGAGGTGGAAACTCTCAATCAAATAGGTGAGCTACATCTCAACTGGTTTAATTATTCCCAAGCAGCTATTACATATCAAGAACTACTGAATTTAGCAGCAAATAGAGGTGATAAAACCAGCCAATTAAAATACCTACAACAACTGGCTTATATTTTCGAACAAAGCAAACAACCCCTTAAAGCAATTAACATACTCAATGAGTTGGCATCAATTTACAATCAACAAGACAAACAGGGGGCAATTCCCCGCTTAAAAATAGCAATAGCAGAAAATTATCAGTCCCTAATCCCGAAAAATCCTTCCTTTCTCCAACCAGCATTAAACAGTTATCAAGAGGCTTATATTATTGCCTGGCAATTACAAATGTATCTAAGTGCTGGTGAAGCATTAGAAAAACTAATTGATCTTTATCGTTCCCAAAATCAAACTCGAGAAGCATTACAAGCTAGTAAAATTCTACTAGAAACCCAAACCCTAGCCAGAAATTATTACGGGCTAATGCAAGCCTATGATCAACTAGGGGATATTTATTTACAGAAAGAAGAAAGTGCCAACGCTTTAATAGCTTTTGAGCAGGGATTAAAAATTGCCCGAGAATTAAAATACCAAGAGGGTTATTTTGTCCAGAAAATTGCTGGATTGAAACCGTGAGATTTCCAAATCACCACCATTAATCAGTTAAAACTCGGATGTCAGTAAGTTGATGGATAACCACATCCGCTCCCCTTACCTGTGCCAAGTTATTGTTCCAGATAATCCCTATACAACCCCCTGCTTTAGCATCTCGTGCCATTTGCATATCACCTATAGAATCCCCTACCATTAAAGCATTTTGAGGCTGCACACCTAGGGTCTCACAAGCTTGTAGAAACAATCTAGGATCTGGTTTACCAAGGCCTTCATCCACCCCCATTTCTAATTCTAGATAGTCTCTCAAACCATAACAGGTGACAAACTGCTCCACTCCTCTAGTGGTCGCAGCTGAAAGAATCCCCAGTTTTATTCCCCGGGATGATAATAACTCAAACAGATCTAAAACTCCTGGATATAAAGGGGATGGGTTTTGTCCAATATATTCATGAGCTTCTTCTAAAGCTTGACGGGCAATTTTTAAACAATCAAACCATCCCCTACCAGTTTCAGCAATGTAAGCAGCAGCAGCAATTTCCGTTTCCTTACGACTGGCTACGGCCATTAAACCTGTTAAATCTAAAACATCTCCACTAATCCCCAATGCCATTGACAATGGTTCCCCAATACCGGGAATTTGTGCGTCTATTAGTCTTACTGCTTTTTGACCTAGGGATCTTAGAAAATCTTCTGAGTCTTCTAAAGTACCGTTTTTATCGAATAAAACTGCCTGAATATCTGAAAATACAACCTCACCACATTTAATAGTAGCCATGTTAGAGCCTAACCCCTATAAGATTAATTAAGATTAACAATGCCAGTTAGCAAAACAAAAAAGAGGGGAGTTACCCTCTTGTTTAAGTGTTTTGTTGTAGATAACCACAACAGATATGTTACTCTTCAACGGCCAACGGGATTTCTTCTTCCACTTCAATTGCTGGTGGAACTTCTGTTTGGGCAACTACTTCTAGTTGTTCCACCGGTGCGGTTTCCGCTCCTTCCACTGGTGCAACGGCAATACCCTGCTGTTTAGCTAACATTTGTTCCCTATACTTAGCTGCCATTTCTTCAGCCTTGTCATAGACTAAATCACGATTCTTAATCATGTCCCCGGGTTCAGGCTCCAATTGCTTGGTAGATAGAGAAATACGACCTCTCTCAGCATCTAAATCAATGATCATGACTTTGACTTCGTCATTTACATTAAATACACTATGGGGCGTGTCTATATGTTCCTGAGATATTTCAGAGATGTGCAGTAGTCCGCTTACACCACCAATATCAATAAATGCACCGTAAGGTTTGATGCCGCGAACAGTGCCAATTACTACCTCTCCCACTTCCAAGCGGTTCATCTTACGTTCAACCAGTGCCCGACGATGGGAGAGGACCAAGCGGTTACGCTCCTCATCCACTTCTAGGAATTTTAAGGGCAATTGTTCCCCTACTAGTTCTTCTTTGGGCTTGCGAGTGCTAATATGGGAACCGGGAATGAAACCCCTGAGTCCCTCGATTCGTACTAATGCACCGCCACGATTAGTCGCAAAAACATCAGAACGGACAGTGGCATCTTC
This sequence comes from Cylindrospermopsis curvispora GIHE-G1, assembly GCF_014489415.1. Classification (NCBI taxonomy): domain Bacteria; kingdom Bacillati; phylum Cyanobacteriota; class Cyanophyceae; order Nostocales; family Aphanizomenonaceae; genus Raphidiopsis; species Raphidiopsis curvispora. The sequence goes on along the minus strand of NZ_CP060822.1, from coordinate 601,923 downwards.
TTTCTGTAATTGCCGCACTCTTTCCCATGCTCTCATGTATTCAATACGACGAATAGACAGAGTCAACTGACCATCTTCGTTTTCATCAGTGAGAATGAAAAATTCCCGCGTTTCATTTGATTGTAAGACCTCTTCCGGGGCATCCACCCGGTTAATAGACATTTCCTGTATAGGTATGTATGCTGCTGTTTTAGCACCAATGTCAATCAGAGCGCCACGCGGCTCTATACTAAACACTGTACCTGGTACAATATCACCAGGGCTGAAGTGATAATCGTACTTATCAAGTAGAGCAGCGAAATCTTCGTGAGTAAATCCAATTTCTTTGGCGGTTAAGTTCTGATTGACCATGCTGATTTGTTCCTGGTTCTAGTCTCCGTAAGTTTTTGTCAAAGTTAACGATCTATATGCCATAAGGCGATTGTTTATAGTGTAGCAAAAAACTAGTTAAGCTATCCCACAGGGGGGTCCTTTGCCAGTTCCTTGTAAATCTACACTTACATCCTTACCTGATCCTAGCCCGGAAGCTAGGCTTACACATATTATCTTCCAGATAGATTATTCTATCACATCTAAAAATTTTTTCCAACTCTTGGACAACAAATAAAAAGTCTGGGAGGTTGGTAGCCCAAGCCACTTAGAGATTTTCTTTTCCTTGGTTGATTATACCCTCAAGAATCACCTGGGGATCATCTGAGTCTATTTGTAGATTTTGGGATATTTGTCGGCGCAGGGGTTCATTTTCCCGTAAAATAGCCAATAAATCATCCTGAGTTACTATTTGTTCTCCTGGGGATAGGTTTTCCTCTGCTGGACTTTCTACTACTTCCCTGTCAGGTCCGTCATATTCCCATATTGGTTCTATGGGAGTCCGGGTTAATAGCTCCATGCCTACCTCATAGGCTAGATCACCTACCTCACCCACATCTAACTCCCCTAACTGTACTAGACGAGATGCTATCTCGTTGTGGGGATTTTTGGAATTTAATAATTTATTACCAAACTTGCCTAACCAGTCTAACCATCGCTCAGTAGTGACCCGATGTTCAATTTGATGTAACCAGTTTCGCGCCCAGGTGCGTCCCTTGGCCTGACGAACCCCTGCCAACAGTTCTGTGAACAAAAATTCTAAATCTGTGTCACTTAGGGGTGGTATAGTCTTTTCCTCACCATTTTGTGGCGACTGGCTAGATCTACGTCTTTGACAAGACAAGGCTTGAAACACTCTTTTTAGAATTTGTTTAAGCCATTTAACTACACGGTTTAACATCTGTTCTATCATTTAATTTTGGAAGCAAAGGTTTACCTTTATTGACACAATCCGGTAAACATTATATAGCTTTAGCCAGGTAGGAGTTCTGGAACCTCCTTTAAATCAAAAATTTTGTTGGAAAACCTATTTCTCAAGAGTGAGTTATAATCGTTGGGCAGCATCCGATTAGAATCTCCCATTTCTGTAGTTTTCTACTAAATAGGTTTAACACGGTTAAATCTTTACTGATAATGTTTGTTTCACAATTGCCTAGAATTAAAGCCTATTCACTGGTCGAATTTCAATTATATTCTGGTATAGAAACTAGACTACCCATGTCCTACGAGCCCCTACACCATAAGTATCGCCCCAAGAGTTTTGCTGAACTGGTTGGACAGGAAGCAATTGCCACCACCCTAACAAATGCTATTAGTTTGGTTAAGATTGCTCCAGCTTATTTGTTTACAGGTCCCAGGGGTACGGGGAAAACTTCCAGTGCCCGGATTTTAGCCAAATCATTAAATTGTCTCCAAAGTGGTCATCCCACTCCCACCCCCTGCGGTGTATGTGATATTTGTCAAGGCATTACCAAGGGTTATTCCCTGGATGTGATTGAAATTGACGCTGCTAGTAATACGGGTGTAGATAATATTCGCGAACTAATAGAAAAAGCCCAATTCGCACCCGTACAGTGTCGATACAAGGTTTATGTAATTGATGAGTGTCACATGTTAAGTGCAGCAGCATTTAACGCATTACTTAAAACTTTAGAGGAACCTCCTAAACACGTAGTTTTTGTCCTGGCCACAACTGACCCTCAAAGAGTATTGCCAACTATTATTTCCCGTTGTCAAAGATTTGACTTTCGCCGGATTCAGTTGGAAGCAATGGTCAAACATTTATCTAAAATCGCTCATAATGAAAATATCCCTATTTCCCAAGACGCTATTACCCTAGTGGCCCAAATATCTCAGGGGGGTTTACGAGATGCTGAAAGTTTATTGGACCAATTGGCTTTATTACCCGGAGAAGTTTCCCCAGAGCAGGTTTGGGATCTGGTCGGATCCGTTAGCGAAAAGGATTTATTTGCCCTATTACAGGCGATCGCCCAAAATGACAGTGAGAAAGTATTAGATCACACGCGCAAGATTTTAGACAGGGGTCGAGAACCCCTAATTATTCTCCAAAACCTGGGGGCTTTTTACCGAGATTTACTGATAGCTAAAACTGCTTCTAGCCGTCAGGATCTAGTCAGTTGTACTCAAGAAACCTGGCAACAATTAGTTAGCTTTGCAGCTAAATTAGACATAACATTTATTTTACGTGGACAGCAACAATTAAGAACAGCCGAGGTGCAATTAAAGAGTACCACCCAGCCACGTTTATGGCTAGAAGTGACACTACTAGGACTACTACCTATTACCCAGAACTCTATGGTAGCTCCATCTAGCCCATCAGTCTATACACCGACTATACAAAACCAGAATGGGACTAACTACAATGTGCCACCATCTCACACGTATCAACAACCAAACCCTCATAGTTTAGAACAAGCTATATCCAGCTCATCAGAAGCAGTACCCAATGGGTCTGATAAAACACCCAATATAACAAGACAAGAAATACCGCCATCATCCGAATACGACCTAAATCAAATTTGGTATCAAGTACTGGCCAATCTTCAACCAGCATCCAGGAGAGAAATGCTCCGTCAGATGAGTCAACTATTAGAATTCGATGGTAATTTAGCCAAGATTGGCATTAAACAAGCATGGTACGAGAAAGGTAAGTCAGACCTAGGGATTATTCAAAATGCCTTTCATCAGACCTTTCAGCGTCATATTCAGATTCAGTTAGAAAAGACAAATTCCTCCCCAGCTACCACCACCAGAAGAAATTCCACACCGGAAGATTCCACTCGTGTTTATCAACCACCAACCACACCAACCCCATCACCCAAAATTGAAACGGTTCACACAATAGTTAATAATCCAGCTAGTAACCTACCACTAGTCAATAAGTTAACCCCTCATCCAAGCACTCCATCCCATCAACACAACAGGGAACCAGATTCCGTAGTCACAACCAATCAATCACCTACATCCAATGGGTCAGTTTCTAATTGGGATGAGAGTCAAGTAGCTAAAGCATCTAAAAGTTTGGCTGAATTCTTCTCCGGACAAATCACTCAGCTCACAGATGACAACTTTGACCTAGCAGGAATTGGTGCATCAATGGATGGTGACCTAGAAGTATACAATCTGGATGACTATGAGTATTAACCACTCATGTAAAGTGACAAAGTTTTCGCGTATATAAAATGTGCCGATCAAACCGTAATCTCATGAAAACTGTTGTAGTCAGAACCATGTAAAAACTATCCGCCACTGTATTCATGAGCAACACAATAGAATTGTCCAAATACGATGCCGCCCTAATTAGCATCAACAATGTCCCAAACAATCCTGCTATCAGTGGAATAGCAGGATTGATAATCAACTATTACAGCTCTCCACCTAACAGAAGGACAGAAATAATACAGCAAGCCTTAAACTACGGAAAGGAGGGGACAAAGTTCCTCCTTTCCATTCTCAACGACAAACAAGAAACCCCAGAAGTCAAGGATGTAGTCTATGGTCTATTATTTAAATGTGGTGGATTAATTAGCTCTCTCAATAATAACAAAACACTCATCACGGACACATCTCATACCTCTCAAGGGTCATCACTAAAAGCGGATGAACCAACAGTTAATATTTATACAAAACTAAATAAATTACTCAAGGACAAAAACTGGAAACAAGCAGATCTGGAAACAGAAAAGATAATGTTGATAGTGGCAAAACGAACAGAACAAGGGTACTTACAGTTACAGGACATTGAGAATTTTCCCTGTTTTGACCTGCATATCATTGACCAATTATGGTTAGAACACAGTGGTGGAAAATTTGGTTTCTCCGTCCAGCGACGAATATATCAGAGTTTGGGAGGGGGTAAAAACTACGATCTTCTAATTTGGAGAGCATTTGGAGATCAGGTGGGATGGAGAAGGGAAGGAAAATGGCTTGACTACTCCCATATTAACTTTGCCATTACCGCACCAGTTGGTCATCTACCCCTATGGGGAGATGTGGATGATGGATTGTAAGATTTTACGGTTAATCTCCAGTAACGCTCTCCGGTGTGTTAAATTAGAGAATGGGATTGCCAATCACTCGCTACTTCCGCTTTCAACCGACTGGTTTTGTCGCGGGTGATTTAGTTAATAAAACCCAATATAGTTTATTTTAATTTATCCCCAATCTGCTTGAATGAGGTTACGTTTGCTGCGGCTGAATACCAACCCTACTTCGTGGACTGTTTTTCCCGGTTCTCCTCTATACTTTTGCGCATAGTTACATTCCCGTATCTGTTTTAAGGCTAGGTTCTCTTTCACATTCTCTCCATCTACTACTTTGATTTCCATCACGTAAATATGATCACCCAGGATGGCAGTTATGTCCGCTTGACCATAATTGGTGATATCTTCGGGGATGATGCGCGCATTTAAGGAACTCAAGAAAGCATATAGTACAGAAGCGTAGTAACCCTCGAAATCAGCTAGGTGATTGTTGTTAAAGTTACGCCAGGGGATAGAGGCAAATAGGCGTCTGACTGTGTCCAAAAACCCATTCACATCACCTTGAAATAAATATTCATATAAAGGTCTCTGAATGCCCAATTTCTCTTCTACAAAATCCGTGTAGGCGTTGACTAATTGGTCTCCTAAGGCGACTTTTACTTCCTGATTGGGGATTTTCAGTCGGAACATGGAACGTTCCATAGCAGTAAAGGTGCTCTCAATAGTCAAATACCCGGATTGGAATAACAGGGTGACTGGGTTAATTCGTTCTATTTCAAAGGACTTTAAAATCTCCTCGGTTACTTCCAGATGCTCCAGGTTGGGAAGGAAGTAGCGGTTGGTCTGAAACAGCTTAACTAAAAACCCTGTCTCAAACCAGTAGTTGCCATACTCCATTCCCTCACGGATAAACAGTAGAATATCGTAGGGGTTATACACGGAATCGCCACGCCACGAGTACCCATTATACCAGAGGCGCAGTTTATCCCAGTCTACTCCTTGCAAGTGCTGGGCAAAAGTATGCTCCAAATCTTCCTGGGTGTACCCACAAATGGTGGAAAAGTCCCTACTGATGGTAATGTCGGTGAGTTGATTTAACCCACTGAAAAGGCTGACTTTGGAGAATTTGGTGACTCCAGTCATGAAGATGAACTGGATGTTGGCATCCTGTTCCTTGAGGACTGAGTATAGATTCTTGAGTCCTTCCCTCATTTCAGCAGCAATAGGTGGATTGTCTATATTGTCCAGGATGGGTTTGTCGTATTCATCTACCAGCACCACGGTCCTTTCTCCAAATCGTTGGTATGCACCCGCAATAATTTCTCCGAAACGACCTTGAATATCCTCTAGTTCATAGTCCACTCCTAGGGAATGGGCAGTTTTTAAAAAAATACCATTAATTTTTTGATCCAGCTCTTGTCGGTTTTTTAATACCCCACCAGCAAAGTCTATTTTAATCACTGGGAATTTTCTGCTCCAGTCCCACTGGTCATGGATATAAAGCCCCTCAAATAATTTCTGATTCCCCTCGAAAATCTCCTTGAGGGTATCTACAAACAAACTTTTGCCAAAACGCCGGGGACGAGACAAAAAGAAGCGTCCAGGAATGCGTATCAGACGGTGAGCTATTTCGGTTTTGTCCACGTAGACACAATTGTTTTCCCGCAGCACACTCATGGTGTTGATTCCCAACGGGAGATTTTTGGGGTTCATACTAATGCTTATTATCTTAATCCCAGTTTATCTCTAATTCAATCACCGGGGTTATTTATGTGAATTTATTTTAAATTAAAAGGGCGATTGCGAAGCACTCCCTATAGGAGCTCGCCAATTACCCGTGATTTGCTTAAATTAACCTACGCCTGGAGACTGTCCGTGGGGGAGACAGGGAATCAATTCCCTTACCCGACAGCGCAAGTCGGTTGAAAACCGACTGGTTTTGCCGTGGGTGATTATGTTGTAGGTTAGTCTGTTTATTTTAATTTATTCCCAATCTGCTTGAATGAGGTTACGTTTGCTGCGGCTGAATACCAACCCCACTTCATGGACTGTTTTTCCCGGTTCTCCTCTATACTTTTGCGCATAGTTACATTCCCGTATCTGTTTTAAGGCTAGGTTCTCTTTCACATTCTCTCCATCTACTACTTTGATTTCCATCACGTAAATATGATCACCCAGGATGGCAGTTATGTCCGCTTGACCATAGTTGGTGATGTCTTCGGGGATGATGCGCGCATTTAAGGAACTCAAGAAAGCATATAGTACAGAAGCGTAGTAACCCTCGAAATCAGCTAGGTGATTGTTGGTGAAGTTGCGCCAAGGAATACCTGCAAATAGACGCTTTATCGCCTTCACTATTGATTCCAAATCCCCATTCCACATACACTCGTAAAGGATATCTTGAATAGCGCTTTTTTCATTCACCATTCCTGTGTATACGTTGATGAACTGGTCGTTTAATGTCAGGCGAACCTCCATGTTGGGTATTTTTAGGGCAAACATGGAACGTCGGTGACGGGTAAAGGTACGCTCAATGGTCACATACCCGGATTGGAATAACAGGGTAACTGGGTTGATTCGTTCTATTTCAAAGGACTTTAAAATCTCCTCGGTTACCTCCAGATGCTCCAGATTGGGGAGGAAGTAGCGGTTGGTCTGAAACAGCTTAATTAAAAACCCTGTCTCAAACCAGTAGTTGCCATACTCCATTCCCTCACGGATAAACAGTAAGATATCATAGGGGTTATATACTGACTCACCACGCCACGAGTATCCATTATACCAGAGGCGCAGTTCATCCCAGTCTACTCCTTGCAGGTGCTGGGCGAAGGTTTGCTCCAAATCTTCCTGGGTGTACCCACAAATGGTGGAAAAGTCCCTACTGATGGTAATGTCGGTAAGTTGATTTAACCCACTGAAAAGGCTGACTTTAGAGAATTTGGTGACTCCAGTCATGAAGATGAACTGGATGTTGGCATCCTGTTGCTTGAGGACTGAGTATAGATTCTTGAGTCCTTCCCTCATTTCAGCAGCAATAGGTGGATTGTCTATATTGTCCAGGATGGGTTTGTCGTATTCATCCACCAGCACCACAGCACGTTGTCCATATTTTGCCATGGCTTTACGAATTAAAGTTCCTAATTTTCCCGGTATATCATTTGACTCGTAGGACACACCCAGATGCTCTGCATTTTCGTGCAAAATATCCAGTATGCGCAGATCCAGCTCTTGTCGGTTTTTTAATACCCCACCAGCAAAATCTATTTTAATCACTGGGAATTTTCTGCTCCAGTCCCACTGGTCATGGATATAAAGCCCCTCAAATAATTTCTGATTCCCCTCGAAAATCTCCTTGAGGGTATCTACAAACAAACTTTTGCCAAAACGCCGGGGACGAGACAAAAAGAAGCGTCCAGGAATGCGTATCAGACGGTGAGCTATTTCGGTTTTGTCCACGTAGACGCAATTGTTTTCCCGCAGCACACTCAGAGTGTTGATTCCCAACGGGAGATTTTTGGGGTCCATACTAATGAATATCTGCCTATTATCTTAATCCCAGTTTATCTCTAATTCAATCACCGGGGTTATTTATGTGAATTTATTTTAAATTAAAAGGGAGATTGCGAAGCACTCCCTATAGGAGCTCGCCAATTACCCGTGATTTGCTTAAATTAACCTACGCCTGGAGACTGTCCGTGGGGGAGACAGCGAATCAATTCCCTGTCTCAAAGCGCAAGTCGGTTTTCAACCGACTGGTTTTGCCGTGGGTGATTATGTTGTAGGTTAGTCTGTTTATTTTAATTTATTCCCAATCTGCTTGAATGAGGTTACGTTTGCTGCGGCTGAATACCAACCCTACTTCGTGGACTGTTTTTCCCGGTTCTCCTCTATACTTTTGCGCATAGTTACATTCCCGTATCTGTTTTAAGGCTAGGTTCTCTTTCACATTCTCTCCATCTACTACTTTGATTTCCATCACGTAAATATGATTACCCAGCATGGCAGTTATGTCCGCTTGACCATAGTTGGTGATGTCTTCGGGGATGATTCGCGCATTTAAGGAACTCAAGAAAGCATATAGTACAGAAGCGTAGTAACCCTCGAAATCAGCTAGGTGATTGTTGGTGAAGTTGCGCCAAGGAATACCTGCAAATAGACGCTTTATCGCCTTCACTATTGATTTCAAATCCCCATTCCACATACACTCATAAAGGATATCTTGAATAGCGCTTTTTTCATTCACCATTCCTGTGTATACGTTGATGAACTGGTCGTTTAATGTCAGGCGAACCTCCATGTTGGGTATTTTTAGGGCAAACATGGAACGTCGGTGACGGGTAAAGGTACGCTCAATGGTCAGATACCCGGATTGGAACAACAGGGTAACTGGGTTGATTTGTTCTATTTCAAAGGATTTTAAAATCTCCTCGGTTACCTCCAGATGCTCCAGGTTGGGGAGGAAGTAGCGGTTGGTCTGAAACAACTTAATTAAAAAGCTGGGGTTCCCTGTCTCAAACCAGTAGTTGCCATACTCCATTCCCTCACGGATAAACAGTAAGATATCATAGGGGTTATATACTGACTCACCACGCCACGAGTATCCATTATACCAGAGGCGCAGTTCATCCCAGTCTACTCCTTGCAGGTGCTGGGCGAAGGTTTGCTCCAAATCTTCCTGGGTATACCCACAAATGGTGGAAAAGTCCCTACTGATGGTAATGTCGGTAAGTTGATTTAACCCGCTAAAAAGGCTGACTTTGGAGAATTTGGTCACTCCAGTCATGAAGATGAACTGGATGTTGGCATCCTGTTGCTTGAGGACTGAGTATAGATTCTTGAGTCCTTCCCTCATTTCCAAAGCAATAGGTGGATTGTCTATATTGTCCAGGATGGGTTTGTCGTATTCATCCACCAGCACCACAGCACGTTGTCCATATTTTGCCATGGCTTTACGAATTAAAGTTCCTAATTTTCCCGGTATATCAGTTGACTCGTAGGATACACCCAGATGCTCTGCATTTTCGTGCAAAATATCCAGTATGCGCAGATCCAGCTCTTGTCGGTTTTTTAATACCCCGCCAGCAAGATCTATTTTAATCACTGGGAATTTTCTGCCCCAGTCCCACTGGTCATGGATATAAAGCCCCTCAAATAATTTCTGATTCCCCTCAAAAATCTCCTTGAGGGTATCTAAAAATAAACTTTTGCCAAAACGCCTGGGACGAGACAAAAAGAAAGCTCCAGGCTGTTTTATCAACTGCAAGGCAAGCCGTGTTTTGTCCACATAAACGCAGTTGCTCCCGCGTAGTTTATCTAGGGTGTTGATCCCCAGGGGAAGATTTTTGGGGTTCATACTAATGAATATGTGCTTATTATCTTATTTTAGTTTATCTCTAATTCAATCACCGGGGTTATTTATGTGAATTTATTTTAAATTAAGAGACTGTCCGTGGGGGAGACAGGGAATCAATTCCCTGTCTCAAAGCGCAAGTCGGTTTTCAACCGACTGGTTTTGCCGTGGGTGATTATGTTGTAGGTTAGTCTGTTTATTTTAATTTATTCCCAATCTGCTTGAATGAGGTTACGTTTGCTGCGGCTGAATACCAGTCCCACCTCATGGACTGTTTTTCCCGGTTCTCCTCTATACTTTTGCGCATAGTTACATTCCCGTATCTGTTTTAAGGCTAGGTTCTCTTTCACATTCTCTCCATCTACTACTTTGATTTCCATCACGTAAATATGATCACCCAGGATGGCAGTTATGTCCGCTTGACCATAGTTGGTGATGTCTTCGGGGATGATGCGCGCATTTAAGGAACTCAAGAAAGCATATAGTACAGAAGCGTAGTAACCCTCGAAATCAGCTAGGTGATTGTTGGTAAAGTTGCGCCAAGGAATACCTGCAAATAGACGCTTTATCGCCTTCACTATTGATTCCAAATCCCCATTCCACATACACTCATAAAGGATATCTTGAATAGCGGTCTTTTCATTCACCATTCCTGTGTATACGTTGATGAACTGGTCGTTTAATGTCAGGCGAACCTCCATGTTGGGTATTTTCAGGGCAAACATGGAACGTCGGTGACGGGTAAAGGTACGCTCAATGGTCAGATACCCGGATTGGAACAACAGGGTAACTGGGTTGATTTGTTCTATTTCAAAGGATTTTAAAATCTCCTCGGTTACCTCCAGATGCTCCAGGTTGGGGAGGAAGTAGCGGTTGGTCTGAAACAACTTAATTAAAAAGCTGGGGTTCCCTGTCTCAAACCAGTAGTTGCCATACTCCATTCCCTCACGGATAAACAGTAAGATATCATAGGGGTTATATACTGACTCACCACGCCATGAGTATCCATTATACCAGAGGCGCAGTTCATCCCAGTCTACTCCTTGCAGGTGCTGGGCGAAGGTTTGCTCCAAATCTTCCTGGGTGTACCCACAAATGGTGGAAAAGTCCCTACTGATGGTAATGTCGGTAAGTTGATTTAACCCGCTAAAAAGGCTGACTTTGGAGAATTTGGTCACTCCAGTCATGAAGATGAACTGGATGTTGGCATCCTGTTCCTTGAGGACTGAGTATAGATTCTTGAGTCCTTCCCTCATTTCCAAAGCAATAGGTGGATTGTCTATATTGTCCAGGATGGGTTTGTCGTATTCATCTACCAGCACCACGGTCCTTTCTCCAAATCGTTGGTATGCACCCGCAATAATTTCTCCGAAACGACCTTGAATATCCTCTAGTTCATAGTCCACTCCTAGGTACTGGGCAGTTTTTAAAAAAATACCATTAATTTTTTGATCCAGCTCTTGTCGGTTTTTTAATACCCCACCAGCAAAGTCTATTTTAATCACTGGGAATTTTCTGCTCCAGTCCCACTGGTCATGGATATAAAGCCCCTCAAATAATTTCTGATTCCCTTCAAAAATCTCCTTGAGGGTATCTACAAACAAACTTTTGCCAAAACGCCGGGGACGAGACAAAAAGAAAGCTCCAGGCTGTTTTATCAACTGCAAGGCAAGCCGTGTTTTGTCCACATAAACGCAGTTGCTCCCGCGTAGTTTATCTAGGGTGTTGATCCCCAGAGGAAGATTTTTGGGGTTCATACTAATGCTTATTATCTTATCCTAGTTTATCTCTAATTCAATCACCGGGGTTATTTATGTAAATTTATTTTAAATTAAAAGGGCGATTGCGAAGCACTCCCTACAGGAGCTCGCCAATTGCCCGTGATTTGGTTAAATTAACCCACGCCTGGAGACTGTCCGTGGGGGAAACAGGGAATCAATTCCCTGTCTCAAAGCGCAAGTCGGTTTTCAACCGACTGGTTTTGTCGTAGGTAATTTATATTGATTGTAGCTGGGTTGAGGAACGAAACCCAACATGTGTTATGTCAATTATGGTGTATGTGAATTTATTTTAAATTAAAAGGGCGAGTCGGTTTTCAACCGACTGGTTTTACAGTGGGTGATTATGTTGTAGGTTAGTCTGTTTATTTTAATTTATTCCCAATCTGCTTGAATGAGGTTACGTTTGCTGCGGCTGAATACCAACCCTACTTCATGGACTGTTTTTCCCGGTTCTCCTCTATACTTTTGCGCATAGTTACATTCCCGTATCTGTTTTAAGGCTAGGTTCTCTTTCACACTCTCTCCATCTACTACTTTGATTTCCATCACGTAAATATGATCACCCAGGATGGCAGTTATGTCCGCTTGACCATAGTTGGTGATGTCTTCGGGGATGATGCGCGCATTTAAGGAACTCAAGAAAGCATATAGTACAGAAGCGTAGTATCCCTCAAAATTAGCCAGGTGATTGTTGTTAAAGTTACGCCAGGGGATAGAGGCAAACAGGCGTCTGACTGTGTCCAAAAACCCATTCACATCACCTTGAAATAAATATTCATATAAAGGTCTCTGAATGCCCAATTTCTCTTCTACAAAATCCGTGTAGGCGTTGACTAATTGGTCTCCTAAGGCGACTTTCACTTCCTGGTTGGGGATTTTCAGTCGGAACATGGAACGTTCCATAGCAGTAAAGGTGCTCTCAATAGTCAAATACCCGGATTGGAATAACAGGGTGACTGGGTTAATTCGTTCTATTTCAAAGGACTTTAAAATCTCCTCGGTTACTTCCAGATGCTCCAGGTTGGGAAGGAAGTAGCGGTTGGTCTGAAACAACTTAATTAAAAAGGTGGGGTTCCCTGTCTCAAACCAGTAGTTGCCATACTCCATTCCCTCGCGGATAAACAGTAGGATATCGTAGGGGTTATATACTGACTCACCACGCCACGAGTACCCATTATACCAGAGGCGCAGTTTATCCCAGTCTACTCCTTGCAAGTGCTGGGCAAAGGTTTGCTCCAAATCTTCCTGGGTATACCCACAAATGGTGGAAAAGTCCCTACTGATGGTAATGTCGGTAAGTTGATTTAACCCACTGAAAAGGCTGACTTTGGAGAATTTGGTGACTCCAGTCATGAAGATGAACTGGATGTTGGCATCCTGTTCCTTGAGGACTGAGTATAGATTCTTGAGTCCTTCCCTCATTTCCGAAGCAATAGGTGGATTGTCTATATTGTCCAGGATGGGTTTGTCGTATTCATCTACCAGCACCACGGTCCTTTCTCCAAATCGTTGGTATGCACCCGCAATAATTTCTCCGAAACGACCTTGAATATCCTCTAGTTCATAGTCCACTCCTAGGGAATGGGCAGTTTTTAAAAAAATACCATTAATTTTTTGATCCAGCTCTTGTCGGTTTTTTAATACCCCACCAGCAAAGTCTATTTTAATCACTGGGAATTTTCTGCTCCAGTCCCACTGGTCATGGATATAAAGCCCCTCAAATAATTTCTGATTCCCTTCAAAAATCTCCTTGAGGGTATCTACAAACAGACTTTTGCCAAAACGCCGGGGACGAGACAGAAAGAAAGCTCCAGGCTGTTTTATCAACTGCAAGGCAAGCCGTGTTTTGTCCACATAAACGCAGTTGCTCCCGCGTAGTTTATCTAGGGTGTTGATCCCCAGAGGAAGATTTTTGGGGTTCATACTAATGAATATGTGCTTATTATCTTATCCTAGTTTATCTCTAATTCAATCACCGGGGTTATTTATGTAAATTTATTTTAAATTAAAAGGGCGATTGCGAAGCACTCCCTACAGGAGCTCGCCAATTACCCGTGATTTGGTTAAATTAACCCACGCCTGGAGACTGTCCGTGGGGGAGACAGGGAATCAATTCCCTGTCTCAAAGCGCAAGTCGGTTTTCAACCGACTGGTTTTCTCCTAGGTAATTTATATTGATTGTAGCTGGGTTGAGGAACGAAACCCAACATGTGTTATATCAATTATGGTGTATGTGAATTTATTTTAAATTAAAAGGGCGATTGCGAAGCACTCCCTATAGGAGCTCGCCAAGGAATTAACCCACACCTGGAGACTGTCTGTGGGGGAGACAGGGAATCAATTCCCTGTCTCAAAGCGAAAGTCGGTTTTCAACCGACTGGCTTTGTCGTAGGTAATTTATACTGATTGTAGTTTGGGTTGAGTATTTTTGGAGCGAATGCGCTATCACGCTTTATCAGGCCAAAAGTCAGGACTCATGACCTGTTCCAAGGAAAATGGACACACTTGAGGAAATTGTTCATCTGGTAAATCAGTTTCAGCGATCGCTAAATCCCTCGCTTCCGACCAGCTTTCATTTAACGCTTCCTGCAAACGGGATTTTAGACCGGGATTTCGCCTCAACAGTTTAGCAATAGCTGTGCGTTGAACACGGATAGTTGCTCGCCAACTATTTGTCTGCTTCCAATACTGAATTTGCCATTTGAGCAGATGGGCAATTAGTTGCATCAAACGAGATTCAAGTTGGTCGTAGTGACGATTCCCCAAGTCTTCTAATTCCTCAATCAAATGACCTAAATCTAATTGCTCAAATTTCCCTTCCCGTAGCAGGTTAGATTGCTGGTAAACCCAGCTATAGAAGTCCTTTTCATAAGTAATTTTACTCATTAACATATGTTCCAATTAGAAGCGGGCCCCTCCCAACTACTAAAACATTATATATGTAAATCCTGGGGAATTCACTCCCCTACGGCCAGTTTTGTAAAGAAATGTAAATTAATCGCCATATTCCCTTGACTTATAAAATAAATCTGATGCAATCATTTTATAGTTTTATGGCGTTGCTGAACCATGGGATGATTTACCCAAATTTTCAACGATTTCGGATGCCAGTTCGTCCCGCAAATATGCAACGCCGAAATTTTGATTGTAGATGATTTTGGGGTTAAGGTATTGGAATAAATCAACATTTACGCCCTAATCACAGTAATTCTATATTGATTTTCTGTCACCACAACCTCAGTTGATAACCTTTCTTCCATAGGTAAGGCATTTTTCCGTCTATCAAAGATAAATAACCAACCAAAATCTAAACCCAAACGCCCTAAATAAGATTCTAATTGTTCAATTCCATCACCTTGAGGATCGCGTTTTTTATCCCGCCACACTTTCAATTCAATCCCTAAAATAACATCTTTATAACGCAGACATAAATCCATTCTATCGCTACCAATGGCATATTCTCTTTCTAAAACTCCTCCACCATTAACCACACGATGTAAAAAAGCCATTAATACTATATGGGGTGCAATTTCATGATAAGCAGCACTACTTAATAAAGGTTCTCCATGTTGTCGCCAAAATTTGAGAAATGCAGTTAATAACCTATCTATATTTAATTCACCATTTGCAGTCAACCAACTAGGACTAATTAAAGGTAAACTATCCTGAGTTCCTTGGACTAAAACACGGGGAATTACTTCACGATATATGGGGTTAGAAATAACTAATCCCCCCATTGGATCACGTCTTAATAATCCTAAATCTATTAAATATTGGCGATCATCTGCTAAAGTGTCAGGTAATGTTTGACCTGCTAAAATGGGTTCAATAATATTTTTAACTCGTTTTTCTCTAAGTCTTTCGGCTAAACTATCTAAATGAGTATCTTGACGATTAATTAATATTTCTTTAGCTGTTAAAATATGTTCTTTAATAATAGTAATGTTTCTATCTTTTACCATTTTTTCTACAATTTCTTTAGCTAAAGCATTCACTAACCAAGGTTGTCCTTGGGTTAAATAAAAGGCTGTTTCTATTGCTTCTCGTGTGAAAATTTGTCCAGTTGCTTCTGTATGTTGTTGATATAATTCTCCTACTTCTACAAGATTAAAATTTCTCATAGTCAGAGAAGCAACTTTTATATTAAAAGGACTAGAAGTATTTAATCTGTCACTACCTCCCGATGCTACTTTATAATCTCGCACATCTCGTAAACCAATTAATCCTACTGATGAGGGAAAATTTTCTGGACGTTTAGGAAAACCATCTCTTAACTGTCTTAAAACTGAAATTAATGTTTGGTCTTGTAAAGAATCAATTTCATCTATAAATAATACTATGGGACGATCTATAGCTTTTGCCCAAGCTGATAAAAAATCATTAATTCTATTTCCTGGTTCTTCCTGTTGCCATTGTTTAACAGGTGGTTGTAATTCTTTGGGTAAGTAGATATTTATTGTATTATACCATGCCCCTAAAATTGCCAATTCTGCGGTGGTAGGATCATGATTAAATGCACTGCCTACTTCTACGGATACCATGACTGCGGCATAATTTCCGCTGTCGGTAAGTTGTTTTGCTAGGGATAACATGGCAGTGGTTTTCCCTGTTTGTCGTGGTGCGTGTAGGACAAAATAACTACGTTGTTGAATTAACGCCTCTAAGTCTGGTAATCTGACTGTGGGAGATAGGACATAGTGGATATCGTTTGAACATGGACCTGCAATATTAAACCAGCGAGTCATGATGATTTTGGTAATAGGTGAACTCTTTAAGTTTACACATTTATTTGGAAATGTTGGAGAATTCACTCCCCTACGGCCAACTTTGTAAAGAAGTGTAAATTAATCCCCATATTTCCTTGACTTAATAAAAAAAATTTGATATAATTAAGTGACACTAGGGTAATTAATAGATAGCTGCCCAAATCTAAATAAAATATAAGCCGAACCATTAAGGTGCAGAGCTTTGACGGTCTACATGATCTCAGTTCGTACCAACCCGACACCCACAGCTACCAGGGTCGAGTGTCAGGGGTTTTCTGTACCAATATTATAAAGTGTAATTTAAAGCACGCTTTAAAATAGCCCAAGCCAACCGCAGGATAAGTAAGAATGCAAACCAAATTATCGCAGGTGCAACCCACCTTATACGACAGTGATTACCATCTCTGGGTACTCGAAACTGTGAAACAACTGGAGAGTCGTGACTTTAACTCCGTTGACTGGAATAACTTAATCGATGAGGTGCGGGATTTGAGTAGACGGGAGAAAAGACGCATGCAAAGTTTGCTCACCCTGTTAATAGAACACCTGCTGAAAAGCACTTACTGGGAGTCAGAAAAACCGACAAATTTAGCGCATTGGCAAGCCGAAATCACTAACTTTCGTAAACAGATCAAAAGAGAATTAAAAGCGAGTCCCAGCCTCAATACCTATCTAAAAGAGATATTTATAGAATGTTATCAAGACGCAAGGGAAATTGCTGCCAGGCGATCTCAATTACCGCTCATTACTTTCCCAGTCGAACCTACTACTGACCTGGAGACAATTTTAAATGAGAATTGGTTTCCGATTTAAGATTTTAGCTTGAAATAAATTCAAATATACCCTAATTAATGCAACAGATGTTGGGTCGTTATTTGCAGAAACTAGACAGTGGTTAATCAAGAGCCAGCGAGATTTTCTGAAATTCTCATTCCCTGTGCTTGCATCTTATCTAAAACATCTTTGCTTATTTTATCAAAAAATTATCAATAAAATCAGTAATTTCCTGATAAAAAACCCGCCCTTTTTCCCTACTACTACTCGCAGTTACTAATAACCTTAAAGTTTCCACTAATGAACTGATAGTAGCATCACAAACCAAATCAAACAACTGATTTAAATCATCTTGGTTTCGTTGTCCATAGGACAAAGCATGAATATAATCATTACGAATTTGATTATTAATCACTACAATAGGGTATCCGGCACGAATTAACAATAAATTCATTAATAATCTAGCCGTTCTGCCATTCCCATCTCGAAAAGGATGGATAGAAACAAAACGATAATGTGCCATGGTTGCATATTCTACAGGATGGAGTGTTAAAGCAGCATCTGAATTGAGCCAGATCACAAAATCTGTCATTAATTGAGACAGTAAATAATGGGGAGGATAAATATAATTTGTCCCTGCTGCCATTACATCTAATTGCCGATAACAACCCGCTTCATCAGGGTGAATTTTCCTCAGAATTAGATTGTGAACTTGTTTAATTTCCCATTCATTAATTACTGTATCTTTTTGTGCTAAACTTTCAATATAGTCAATCGCCTCCTTATGTCCAACTACCTCTAAATGTTCATCAAGAGTCTTCCCACCAATTGTAATTCCTTTGGTTAACACTAACTCAGTTTCACTTTGAGTTAAAGTATTGCCTTCAATGGCATTAGAGTTATAAGTAAAGCGGACATCATACAGCTTTTTGATTTCGGCGATTATTGTTTGGTCAAATGGTCTAAACTCATCTAACCAGGCTTTTAACTTATCTATTTGTTCTAATTTAATCTGGTAATTCATGCTAATATAGTTACTGATTAAAGCAGTTAAGGAAAAATCTGTTTTTTGACTTAAACCAATAACCTGATCAATAAACAGTTCATAAAGCTGAGAATAAGAACTTGTTGGCATCCGTACATTGTCCGACCTTAAATGTTTGCTGATTCTAAAAGTATAGTTGAGATATGATTTACTTGTCAACAGCATCAGATTTTTTGCATAAGTCTAGAGAATATGGCGATTAATTTACATTTCTTTACCGGTTATGCATTGAGTATTTTTGAAGCGAATGCGCTATCACGCTCTATCAGGCCAAAAGTCAGGACTCATGACCTAAATGGACACACTTGAGGAAATTGTTCATCTGGTAAATCAGTTTCGGCGATCGCTAAATCCCTAGCTTCCGACCAGCTTTCATTTAACGCTTCCTGTAAACGGGATTTTAGACCAGGATTTCGCCTCAACAATTTAGCAATAGCTGTGCGTTGAACACAGATAGTTGCTCGCCAACTATTTGTCTGCTTCCAATACTGAATTTGCCATTTGAGCAGATGGGCAATTAGTTGCATCAAACTAGTGATGATTCCCCAAGTCTTCTAATTCCTCAATCAAATGACCTAAATCTAATTGCTCAAATTTCCCTTCCCGTAGCAGGTTAGATTGCTGGTAAACCCACCTATAGAAGTCCTTTTCATAAGTAATTTTACTCATTAACATATGCTCCAATTAGAAGCGGGCCCCTCCCAACTACTAAAGCATTATATATATAAATATAAATTGGGTTGGGGAATTCACTCCCGGGCACCTTTGTAAAGAAATGTAAATTAATCGCCATATTCCCTTGACTTATAAAATAAATCTGACACGATTGCTATCAGGCAAATTATTAGCCGCTCAATACAAATAAGCCAAACCATAAGGTGCAGAGCTTTGACGGTCCGCAGGATCTCAGTTCGTACCAACCAGACTCACCCGTAGCTAGGAAAGTCGAGTGGTAGGATACCTCTGTCTCAATTTTAACCTATAACCAATAATCACCCACAGCAAAACTAGTCGGATTAAACTCAACGAGGTTGTCACCAACCCCGTTGGTTTTCAAAACCGTGCATGAAAGTTTCCCTTCACACGGCTCCTCAATGATTTGGTGCTTGTCACGCACACCTTCATTACCCATTTAAGTAAGTTGGCGTTAAAAGACCAAACTATGTCAAGATAAATAAATAGGATCTACCGAGGTGATAAGATATACTGGACTTCACAAACAGTCAGAGAGGTTTTACATAAATGGGAAAAGCTTGGTCTAGAAGGACTTTGGGAAAAACCTGGTCGAGGAGGAAAACAGAAATACCAGGAGTCAAACATGGTATTTTTGGAGGAATGCCTTAAAAAAGAGGTACATATAACAATACCTCAGCCAAAATCCTGAAACGCAATAAAATCGTAACGACATCAATAGGGTTTCAGACGTATTTGGAAAAATTGGCAATAGTATTGATATAACAGTGTTCAATTAGCTGACGCTTCGTTAAATTGAGTCCCGACAAATTAAGACGGGTACTCAAAAAAGGGGACCATTTGGAAACGATCCAGAAAAAGCCACAAAGGAAAACAAGACCCAGAAAGTAGACAAATCAAGCAAGCAGACCTAGACATGTTGGAATTGTCTGCTGCTGCGGGAGAAATAGACCTGAAATATTTGGATGAATCGGGTTTTTGTATGTGGAGCGAACCGAGTTATACATATTACTAAAGAGGTGAGCAAAAACATTTAGAGCAAACAAAACGCCGTGGCCGCAGGGTAAGTATTATTGGTCTTGTTCAACCTTTAATCAGCTTTCTTTACGGTTTAGTAACGCAAATCTTACAGCAGATTCTTTCGTTATGAAGTACATCATAGCCCCCTTATCGCTTGCGGGGTGGGGCGCGGGGTGCGGTTATTGTACTTCATGACAGTGGAAAGCGCTGTATATCGAAATCATGGAGCATGAAGCGCAAGAGGCGGAAAAATTGGGACGCATAAGAATAATAGTACAGGATAATGGTTCAATACATCAATGCAAAGAAGTACAAAAGTTATGGTCAAAGTGGGAGAGTCAGAATTTATACATTTTCTTTTTACCTAAATATTGCTCTGAGATGAATCCAATTGAATTGGAGTGGCAGCATCTTAAGAAAGATGAGCTATCGGGACAAATGTTTGAAGATGAGTTAAATCTTGCTTATGCCGTAATGAATTGAGTAAACGCCAGGGGAGAGAGAAAAAACTATATTACAAAACGTATTAAATTTAACAACTCTTGACCTTCTTAACCTTTCGTTACATAGTTATAAACTTCTCCGCCGACTTACTTAATCTAAAAAATTTAGATATCTTGGTATATTTAGAACTTTCCGTGAACAAAAATTTTTTAAAGAATGGATTATATAATGCCGCCGGTGGAATTATCCGAATTGGATTGGCTATCCTGACAATTCCTTTACTAATTCGCCTGATTGGCGTTGAAGAATATGGTTTGTGGACACTTTCTTCCACTGTAATTACAATTGTTGCTTTAGCTGAGGCTGGTCTTGCTACAGCAACTACCGTGTTTGTTTCCCAGGATTTGGGAAAGGAAGATGTTAATGGTTTATCGCAAACTTTAACCATTACCGTGGGGGGTATGCTTATACTGGCTACCCTTGCGGCGATCACTCTTTTCTTTGGTGCTGAGAGTATTGTTAATCTATTCCCTAAACTAGTAAAAGCACAACAGTCGGCAGTCATACAGGCTTTACAGTTTGGTGGTTTTGTCATTTGGTCAAAATTAATTCAACAAGTTTTAATCGGTATACAACAAGCTTATCAATGTTACATATTGCTTAATATTGTCAACACAGTACAGTATTTTTTCTTAAGTTTGGGACTGTTTGGGGTAGCTTGGTTTGGTGGTAGAACTGTTTCACTAATGCAGTGGCAAGCTTTAATAAGTGTAGTATCTTTATTAATTCATGCTTCGGTAGTGCGATCTCTACTTCAAAATGTCTGCTTACACCCCAGATGGAAAACTGAAAAGTTTATAGAAATTGCAAGCTATAGCTTAATGACATGGTTGGCATCTTTAGGTACTGCTTTGTTCAGTAGAGGTGACCGTTTGATTGTTGGTTATTTTTTAGGTTCTGAAAGCCTTGGAATATATGCTGGGATTACTGATGTGACAACAGCAATTAACTTATCCTCGGCATTGCCTGTTCAACCTCTTGTTCCCATTGTCAGCAATCATGTGGCCAAGAATAACATCAATAATCCAGAGTTCGTGCAACAGGTAAAACAGGCTTTGGAAGTCAATGCGCTATTCGCTTTGGGTTCTGCTGCTTGGCTGTTTATGCTTGCACCATTATTAATGCCTCTAATATTTCAGCCTACAGTTACTAACAACACTATTCTATTATTTCGAATTGCGACGATGATTTATGGACTTTTTTCCCTAAATGCAGTAGGCTTCTTTATCCTTCTTAGCATCGCTCCCAAATTAGTGATGAGTATTGAGTTGATAAGTGGATGTTTTTCATTGATACTGATTGCTATTGGGTCTAGCAAATTTGGATTGTTGGGGGCTATGATGGGCAATGTTGGGTTTATTCTGACTTGGCTGATGATTTTCTTCGGATTAAAACTGTTAAAGTTACCCGAATTTTTATGGCTAAAATCTTTAATATTTCCATTAATTTGGTTTACAGTATGCATATTAACTGTATTATTAATTTCTCAAACTGAGTTTATACTAATTATTTCTACAATTCAAATGATAATTCTAATTTGCTGGTACTTAAATATTTATAAACAAAAGATTATTTACCTCTTAAGAGGATGGTTTAAAATTGGAGGCTAGTAAGTAATCATGCTGGTCCTCTGACCAAAATACTAATCTATGTGTGCTTCCCTAAGAAAAAAGTCCTTATGAATAAAATATTTTGTATTTCATTGGTAATATTGTTACTTTCAGTAGAGTCTTCCTTACAAACTTCAATAGCTCTTGATCGTTCATTAGCTTGGTGGACGGTATGGTTATATAAGATTGGACCTTTAACTTTAGCCGATATAGATATAATTTTAATTGCACTAAATGTATTCATACGCAGATATTGGATAGATTTGAGGAGAAAAGTGACATTTTTATTTTCTCCTTACTTAGCATTATGTTATCTAGCAATGTTTTATTTGTTGATTGGAGTTTTATATAATCTTTTCGTATTTCCAAATTGGAAGACTTTTTTATATGATGTGAAAGCTGTTATTTATCTAACTATACCATACTTGTTTTTGCATATTTGTAATAATGAGCAGTTGCGACAATGGTTTAGTTATAGAAATATATTCACTTTCTCTGCTTTGTCTAGCATGATTGATTTTATAATTGTTAGCATTTTTGGCACATCAGAATACCCCAGTTTTTTGGGTTTACCAACCATTTTAACATTAGTACCGTTATCAGTGGCTATTGTTTCCACTATTTATAGCAAAAACAAATTTCACAAAATCTTGTTCTTTATGTTAATACTACTGGAGCTAATTAATAGCATAAACCGATTATCTCTAGGATATATATTTAACTCAATAATGTTAATATTTCCATGTATTTTTATAGTAAAATTAAGAATCAATTTTGTTCAGCGTTTTTTCACTATTTTGTTATTAGTAACATTGACTAATATTACATCTGTCTTTATGATTAGTAATCCTTTCGATATGGATATTCTGACAGCTAAAATAGACGGAGCAATTACAAGAAAAATTCAGATGGAAAATGCTGTGTTAAATTTTAATGAAAACATTCCTGGGATAATAGGCAAAGGACTTGGCAGTACGTGGTTTGAGTATATTCCCGTTCCAACAAACGATATTTATTCTGTCGGTACATCTCTAGGTGAAACACCTGAAGATTCTTTAGCTTCACCCGTGAAATTTATTTTCAATTGGACTCCTCCTGTACTCATCCATAAATGGGGTGTTGTAGGTAGCATTAGTTTAGTATTTTTGATAAGCAGATTCTTGCATGCTTCAATTGTTAATATTCAGAGGCTTAAGTCCGTAAATAGCCAGTGTAAATACAATAATTTATTAGAGCCATTACTAATAATATCTTTAATTTTTATAATAGAGAATTTCACCTTTGTAGGTGTATTAAAAACGTCTTTAATTACGTCAATGCTTGCTTTTGAATTAGAACATAATTTTGCTCTTAACAGGGAATAGAGAACAGTTTCAGCTATTTAAGATATACTCAATTTCCCATATCCAACAAGGAAAAATGCGATTGTTTTGAGACCCCATAAGCCAAAAATTTGCACTTTTTTGTTCTGAAAATCCGCGAAAACCTGATTAATAACCGGTTTTATCCTTATTCAGCAAGCCCTAATTACAAACAACAAAAAATCATGGTTGCATCTTGATTGAATAACTAATTCATCCTTATCTTGCATTTTATCACTTTTTCAACCAGATCTCACTAAAACCTAGAGTAACTTTAAATATGAGTAATTATTTTGAGTCTATTTGTGTTACCGTTGTTACTATTTGTAGAAATGCTGAACCTCAAATTGAGGTAACAATGATGAGTGTGCTTCAGCAAACATATCGAAATATAGAATATGTAATTGTAGAGGGAGAATCAACAGATGAAACTTTACAAATTGTAAATAAAATTGCTAGTAATTTCCCACTTCGGACAATTAAAGTAATATCTGAATCTGATTATGGTATTGCCGATGCAATGAACAAGGGCGTTTTAAACTCTAGCGGTGATATTATCATTCATTTGCATGCAGGTGATAGTTTTATTGATAAAAATGTTCTAGATCAAGTTGTACAAACATATATGAAATCACCTTGGAGATGGGCAGTAGCTGGTTCAATTGTGGTCAATGAAAATAGAATTGCAACTCATGTATATAGACCACTAAACGATTACAAAAAACTAATCAAAAAGAATTTTATCCCTCATCAATCGACATTTTTAGTCAGAGATATTTTTGATAAGCATGGACTTTTTAGAGTCGATATGAAACAGGCTATGGATTACGAGTATTGGCTAAGAATTGTATTTGCCGGTGGTGAGCGTTTCACTATATTGCCTTTTAATACAACTTACTTTTTAAGTGGAGGACGTTCGTCAAAGTTATTTGAGTTATTAAGGTATCTTATATATACAAGAAATGATTTGCGTACCTGGGGAGTTAAACTATCTTTTTTTGAAGATACCATATTTTTGGGAAGAGTTATTGCTTTTCGGTGTTTTGCTGAAGTTAAAAATTTTTTAATTTCAGCACTATCTCACGTGAACTGAAAGTTAAACAACGTTGTGCAGTTGATAAATGCCATAATTATCTACTCAATCATACTGACTTTTTTAAATGCGTTTAAATGAAACAATTACAAGATTTTTAATCGTATTTACTGAAAATCTTACAAAGACAGCGGTAGAGCTAAATACTATATAATTTTATCTGAATTGATCAAAAAGGAGGTTTGTGTTGATTATTGGAATTGACATCCGTTTTGCGCTCAAAAAGCGTAGGGGAATAGGCAACTACACGCTCAATTTATTGCAATCTTTAGCAAAAATAGATCAGGAAAATCAGTATTTTCTTTATACAAATCAACCTGATTCTGAAAATATTTTACCAAAAGCTGCAAATTTTAAAATTAGAAACCTAGTTCCAGCTAATTATTTACTATGGGAACAGCTAATTCTACCAAGACAAGCAATCAAAGATCGCATAGACATACTTCATTGCACGGCTAACACATCTCCAGCGTTTCTAAAAAAAAGTACAAAACTCATAGTCACTATTCACGATGTGATGTATCTAAAAGATTCCGTACTATTGCCAAAGTCAAATGTTGCTTATCAAAGACTAGGTAGGATATACAGAAGTGCTATTGTCAGCAAAACTATTAGAAATGCTACTAAAGTGATTACAGTTTCTAACTTTTCTAAAAGTGATATTTTGCATCACTTCCCCAGTCTTCAAACAAGCTCAATTATAACTACCTATGAAGCACCGGATGCTGCATTTAGGATACTTGACAGGGGAAACGCATCTGAAATTATCAAGAATAGTTTTAATCTATCTGGAAAGTATTTATTAACTTTAGGTGGTACAGATCCACGAAAAAACACAAAATTAGTTATTAGAGCTTTTTCAAAGCTAAAGCAAACGAAAAACATTAATGAAAAGTTAGTTATTGTAGGAATTCCAAACTGGAAGCAGTCTGAATTTTATGATCTTGTTTGTTTGCTTCAATGCGAAAATGATGTTATTTTTACGGACTATGTTACTCAAAAGGAATTAGTATGTCTCTATAATTGTGCCACATTATTTATCTATCCTTCTTTATATGAAGGCTTTGGTATCCCACCTTTAGAATCAATGGTTTGTGGTACTCCAGTTATTACCTCCAATACAACATCTATTCCTGAAATTGTTGGAGATGCTGCTTTACAGGTAGACCCCAACAATCAAGAAGAACTTGAAGTAGCAGTATATAAATTATTAATTGACCACTCTTTAAGAGATAACTTAATTCAACGTGGATTAGCAAGAGCAAAGAAATTTTCTTGGCGAAGAATGGCTGAAGAAACTCTAGATGTCTATAAATCTATTATTGCCGATGATAATAACTTATGAAAATACTTTTTGTTACTCCGAGATTTCCTTATCCTCTGTTACGAGGAGATCAGTTTATACCTTATCATCGCCTTCGCATATTAAGTCAGCGGCATGAACTTACATTGTTAACCCTTTATCATAGTGCCTGGGAACTAGAAAATATTGATCAGATAAGTCATTATTGTAAAGCAATATATACTGTTCATCTCCCCAAATGGCAATCACTTATCAATGTAGGAAAAGGTTTATTTACTTCAGAATTACCTCTTCAAGCTTGTTACTACTCTTCTAGCAGGTTTCAGCAACAGCTAGATTCAATTTTAGCAGCCAATAAGTTTGATGTAGTTCATGCTTTTATGATGAGGATAGCCCCTTATTTTCATCATATACATACCCCTAAAATTATAGAACTTATTGATTCGATGCAATTAAATTTAAAGCGTCGTGTAGCTTTAGAATCTTTTCCTAAGCGCTTGATTTTTCAGAAGGAACTTCGACGAGTCACCCGTTACGAACGTGATTTACCTAACTTATTTAATAATTTGGTAGTTGTGTCTGAAAAGGATGCACAACTAATTCCTAGTGAACGAGTAAAGGTTATTCCATTCGGAATAGATACTGAATTTTTTAGTTTACAAAAACAACCACCAATAGAACCAACCCTAATTTTTTCTGGAAATATGAGTTATGCACCTAATATTCATGCTGTTAAGTGGTTTGTTGAACTTTGTCTACCCATAATTCAACAAACAATTCCTGATGTTAAACTTTTGATTGCTGGAGCAAACCCTACAACAGAAGTTCGCAGTTTAGAGCAAAAGAGAGGAGTTATAGTCACTGGCTTTGTAAAGTCTATGCCAGAAACTCTAAAAAAAGCTAAGATTGCGATCGCTCCCATGCAATCAGGATCAGGTATGCAAAGCAAAATTCTGGAAGCAATGGCTTCTGGACTACCTGTAGTTACTACAACCTTGGGACTTGGTTCTCTGAGTGCAAACCCTGGCAAGGAAATTTTGATAGGAGACAGTCCAGAAGATTTTGCAAAAGCTACGATTACTCTACTACAAAACTCTGATCTAGCCAGAGAGATTAGAAATCTTGCAAGACAATTTGTTGTGAATAAATATAGCTGGGAATTTTCAGCTAACCAAGTTGAAAACCTGTACAATCATATAATGCTTGATATAAGCAGATAAACTGAAGTTTTCAAGCAAAGAAATCTAAAATAATACATAGGAGTAAGATAAATTATGTTTGGAAGATCATTGAGTAGAGTTTTCAGAGCATTATTTGACTATAGAAACTATCTATCAGTTATAAAAGCACCTTTTGTATACGTGAATCCTATCCAGGATTTTCTGCAAGGCTATATCCTCCAAAAAGGTAATTATCCACATATAGTGCATCTCCAAACCCCGATTGGAGTTAATTCAATAGAGATATTAAACTCTTTAGACACATTCACCATTAATGAAATATTTTGTTGGGAAATTTATTATACAGACAACCAAGCCAAAGTAATTGTTGATCTCGGCTCAAATATTGGTGTCTCTGAACTATATTTCTTATCTAGAAATAACAGCAATATTGTGTATGGTTTTGAACCAGTATCTAAGCTATATGACCAACTTCAAAACAACATAAGTAAATTTAAGGATAGAGCTTTTAATCAGAAAGTTGCTATAAGTAACATAAATGGTACAAGTCAAATGGGAGTAGAAAGTTCAGGTAGATATGGAGGAATAGGAGTTAAAACTGAATCTCAAATAACAGTTCAGACTATTGATATTAATTTCGCACTGTCACAAGTTCTTTATTCTCATGACTTTATTGATATTCTAAAAATGGATATTGAAGGTTTGGAAGAGATAGTACTAAACTCAATATCTCCAGATATTCTCTCAAGAATCAAGATCATATATGTTGAGGCTGGAGATGATAACAAGTTTTTTCCACAAAACCTAAAAAAAAGCTTCAAACATTTTCCTCATCGAGGAATCTGTAAATACGTCAATACTTTATTATAAGCTAAGGGTAGCACCCTAGTAGCGTGCAGCGTAAGTGAACCATAGTCAAAACCTGCACATACAGCCGACCTGAAATTCTCATTCCCTGTGCTTGCATCTCATCTAAAACATACTTAACACTAGCCAACACACCCTATAGTGTATAAGTTGCATAGGTTAACAGAAGAGGAGATTAAGATAACTGGCGATCGCTATAATAAAACTAGACTAATTAACTTGTAACTTATCATGGAAAACATTACCATTCAAGTTGAGCCAGAAATTGCCAATTAGACAGTGGTTAATCAAGAGCCAGCGAGATTTAAAGGCTGCGTATGTGTTACTTAATAATGAAGAATCTCTGTTGGATGCTGTTGTTTACCATTTTAGTACTTAATTTCTTAAGTACATTGGTTTGCATTTCATTCAACCGCATACCGCTATAACTTATTTAATAATTTGGTAGTTGTGTCTGAAAAAGATGCACAACTAATTCCTAGTGAACGAGTAAAGGTTATTCCATTCGGAATAGATACTGAATTTTTTAGTTTACAAAAACAACCACCAATAGAACCAACCCTAATTTTTTCTGGAAATATGAGTTATGCACCTAATATTCATGCTGTTAAGTGGTTTGTTGAACTTTGTCTACCCATAATTCAACAAACAGTTCCTGATGTTAAACTTTTGATTGCTGGAGCAACCCCTACAACAGAAGTTCGTATTCAAACACTTTTCTCATCGAGGAATTTGTAAATGCTTGAATACTTCATTATAAAAAATGACTAAAAAAGCGCTAATCACCGGATTAACGGGTCAAGATGGCTCATATCTTGCCGAACTCCTCCTATCCCAAGGATACCAAGTATTTGGCTTAGTCCGTCGCTCCAGTTCTGGAAACCTTGAACGGATTCATCACCTCAGTGGTACTGTTGAAATTCTTTCTGGTGATCTTCTCGACCAATCCTCACTCATGGATGTGATTACAGAATCTCAACCAGACGAAATTTATAACCTGGCTTCCCAAAGCTATATTCCTACATCATGGACACAACCATCTCTCACTGCGGAATACACTGCTTTGGGTGTTTCTCGTCTCTTAGAATCCATTCGTCGTTGTAAACCTGATGCGAGATTTTACCAAGCCTCCAGTAGTGAAGTTTTTGGTCAGCCTGACGTATCTCCCCAAAACGAGCTTACAGCCTTCCGTCCCCGCAATCCCTACGGTGTCGCTAAGGCGTATGCCCATTGGATGACTATCAATTATCGCCAACAATATAACCTTTACACTTGCTGCGGTATTACTTATACTCACGAATCACCCCGACGTGGTGCAGAATTTGTATTTCGCAAAATCACCCGAACTGCGGCCATGATTAAGCTGGGATTAGCTAATCAATTGAAATTGGGAAATTTAGATGCCCGTCGTGATTGGTGCTACGCCAAAGATGCTGTAAACGCTATGTGGTTGATGCTACAGCAACAGCAGCCTGATGATTATATTATTGCTAGTGGTGAAACCCACTCAGTCAAGGAATTGGTAGAGTGTGCTTTTAACTTTGTTCGGTTAAACTGGCAAGATTATGTAGTAGTTGATCCGTCCTTTTACCGACCAGATGAATCAGTGCAATTAGTGGGTAATATTGATAAAATTCACAACCAATTAGGTTGGAAACCTGAATATTCCTTTGAACAATTGGTAGAACTAATGGTAGATCATGACCTGAAGGAATTAGTAAGAGGAGATTAAGATAATTCAGGATAGTATAAAACAGAAATAACTGGCGATCGCTTGTAATTGCCAGTGCATTAATCTTCTCTAAAACCAGCCTAATCTATACTAATATTAATCATACAGAAAACTATAAGGGATTTATTCCATGTCTCCGGACAGTCTCCAGGTGTGGGTCAATTCAACCAAATCACGGTTGATTCCCTGGCGATCTCACGAGTGCTTCGCAATCGCTCTGTTCTTTTAAAACAAATTTACATTGTACCGTAATTAATAAAACACGTGTTGGGTTTCGTTCCTCAACCCAAACTACAATCACTACAATATGACAAAATTAGTCGGTTAAAACCGACCACGGACAGTATCCAGGTGTGGATTAATTCAAACAATAACAGGTAATTGGCGATCTCCCATAGGGAGTGCTTTTAGTCTAAACTCCAGTTTTTAAAAACCCCCAAGGGTATTCGAGTGCAGTAACATCTGAGTTTTTGGTGCAATTTGCCTCACCATATCTATACCTCCCATTCACTTTGGTACTGACTCAATCGGTTTAATTTACCATAACATGGTTTGTGTAGGGGTGTTGAGTTTAATCAACCCAACCTTGGTCAGAAAAGACCGCTTTGTAGCAAGGGTCACCACGATAATCTCCCTGACGACTTTCGATAGTTTGCACAAACTGGGAAACCTCTAATAATTACATACAACCTGGATACACCCAAACCCAGAGCGATCGCCCTGAATAATGGAATTGTCCCATTAATTTGACACAGCAATTTACCTATTTTATCAAAAAATTATCAATAAAATCAGTAATTTCCTGATAAAAAACCCGCCCTTTTTCCCTACTACTACTCGCAGTTACTAATAACCTTAAAGTTTCCACTAATGAACTGATAGTAGCATCACAAACCAAATCAAACAACTGATTTAAATCATCTTGGTTTCGTTGTCCATAGGACAAAGCATGAATATAATCATTACGAATTTGATTATTAATCACTACAATAGGGTATCCGGCACGAATTAACAATAAATTCATTAATAATCTAGCCGTTCTGCCATTCCCATCTCGAAAAGGATGGATAGAAACAAAACGATAATGTGCCATGGTTGCATATTCTACAGGATGGAGTGTTAAAGCAGCATCTGAATTGAGCCAGATCACAAAATCTGTCATTAAAGGAAAAATCTGTTTTTTGACTTAAACCAATAACCTGATCAATAAACAGTTCATAAAGCTGAGAATAAGAACTTGTTGGCATCCGTACATTGTCCGACCTTAAATGTTTGCTGATTTTAAAAGTATAGTTGAGATATGATTTACTTGTCAACAGCATCAGATTTTTTGCATAAGTCTAGAGAATATGGCGATTAATTTACATTTCTTTACCGGTTATGCATTGAGTATTTTTGAAGCGAATGCGCTATCACGCTCTATCAGGCCAAAAGTCAGGACTCATGACCTAAATGGACACACTTGAGGAAATTGTTCATCTGGTAAATCAGTTTCGGCGATCGCTAAATCCCTAGCTTCCGACCGGCTTTCATTTAACGCTTCCTGTAAACGGGATTTTAGACCAGGATTTCGCCTCAACAATTTAGCAATAAGTGGGTCAGTGGAATTAAATATAAGATTAACGTAGGTTGGGTTTCGTTCCTCAACCCAACCTACAAATAATTGTGCCTCCCTACTTAATTACCTTAATATTTACCCTTACATTTCAAGTATAAGTGCGGAGAAAAATGTCCGGTTATGGATTTAGGGATATGATAGCATGAGTTTGGGTCTCTTATATGAGGTTAATTAACTATGGAATCAGAATACCGACAACGTCGTGAACAGGTAATGGCAAAAATCAGTGGGGGGACCGCAATATTCCGCAGCGCTCCCACAGCTGTCATGCACAATGATGTGGAATATGTTTATAGACAAGATAGTGATTTCTATTATTTAACTGGTTTCAATGAACCGGAAGCAGTAGCAGTTTTGGCACCTCACCATGGGGAACACCGCTTTATCTTATTTGTACAACCTAAGGACAGGGAAAAGGAGGTGTGGAGTGGTTATCGTTGTGGGGTGGAGGGTGCTAAGGAAATTTATGGCGCGGATATGGCCTACCCTATTACTGAATTGGATGACAAGCTACCACAATATTTACAAAAAGCTGAACGGATATATTATCACCTGGGTAGGGATAGCCATTTTAATGATAGGATAATCAGACATTACCAAAATTTACTTGTTACTCGTCCTAGAAGGGGTACTGGACCAATCGCTATTGAAGATACGGGTCCTATTCTACATGGTTTAAGATTACATAAAAGCAATTTTGAAGTAGATCTAATGCGCCAGGCGGCGGATATTGCTGTATCAGCACATAACCACGCGATGAGTATTGCTAGACCTGGCAGTTATGAATATGAAATCCAAGCGGAAATAGAGCACATTTTCCGCTTGCAGGGTGGTATGGGTCCTGCTTATCCTTCTATTGTCGCAGCTGGTAAAAATGCTTGTGTTCTACACTATATAGAAAACAATTACCAAATGCAAGAACAGGAATTGTTACTAATTGATGCTGGTTGTGCCTATAGATATTACAATTCGGATATTACTAGAACCTTTCCTGTAAATGGTAAGTTTACACCAGAACAAAAGGCTTTATATGAAATAGTATTGGAAGCACAAAAACAGGCAATTCAAGAAGTCAAACCGGGCAATGGATTTGATGCACCTCATAAGAAAGCAGTACAGGTTCTTACAGAAGGGTTAGTGGAGGTGGGTTTACTTAAAGGAGAGGTTAACCAGCTCATACAGGAAGGAAAGTATAAACAATTCTATATGCACCGTACTAGTCACTGGTTAGGATTAGATGTGCATGATGTTGGTGTTTATCAACATGGGGAAGTTCCACAAGTTTTACAACCAGGACAGGTGTTAACTATAGAACCAGGTCTTTATATTGTACCACATACCCCACCCGCTGAAGACCAACCCCCTATTGATGACCGTTGGGTGGGAATTGGTATTAGGATAGAAGATGATGTGTTGGTTACCCCCCAGGGAAATGAGGTCTTAACTGCGGGAGTTCCTAAGGAAATTGCTGATCTAGAACGAACCTGATTGGTAAATTAGTAACGGTCAACCATCTGCTATGATTGACCTGGCTTTACTAATTTTTGCAGGAGCTGAAAATGGGCAAGAAATATGATGTTTATGGTGTGGGTAACGCTCTGGTAGATATAGAATATGAGGTGTCTACTGATTTATTGGAAAAGTTACACATTGATAAGGGTGTAATGACACTCTTAGATGAAGAAACTCAACATCATATTTTGGAAAATCTCCAACACCTGGATCATCATAAAAGTTGTGGGGGTTCAGCAGCAAATACGATGGTAGCTATTGGACAACTGGGAGGTAACCCTTTTTATTCCTGTAAGGTGGCTAAGGATGAGTTTGGTAAGTTCTACATTCAAGATCTACTTGATTCCCACGTGCAAACTAATCTCCAAAATGCTGATTTACAGTCAGGAGTTACAGGTAAATGTTTAGTCCTGGTTACCCCCGATGCTGACCGCACTCTCAACACGTTTCTGGGAATCAGTGCGGAGTTTTCTACCCAGGAATTGGTTCCAGAAGCAATTACAGCTGCTGAATATTTATATATCGAGGGTTATTTAGTTACTTCCCCCACCGCTAAAGCAGCAGCTATTCAAGCTAGAGATATTGCTATAGCTGCTGGTGTGAAAACTACCATGTCTTTATCGGACTATAATATGGTACGGTTCTTTGGGGATGGTCTAGTAGATATGATTGGACCTGGTCTGGATTTTATTTTTGCTAATGAAACTGAAGCTCTGGGTTTGGCACAAACTACGGATTTTCAGGTGGCTATAGATAAAATGAAGCTCCTTAGTCGGGGGTTTGCTATTACTCGCGGATCTCAGGGTTCTATAGTATTTGATGGCGAACAGTTAATTGAAATCCCTGCACCCCCAGTTCATGCTGTGGACACTGTTGGTGCAGGAGATATGTATGCGGGAGCTTTTCTTTATGGTATTACCCACGGGATGAGTTATCCCCTAGCAGGAAAGTTGGCATCCACCGCAGCTTCTCAAATCGTCACGGTCTACGGTCCTAGATTGAAAACTCCTCAACTGCTGCAATTGCTCCAAAGTTTCTCCACTGCTGTTTAACCACCAGCAACTGCAGGAACAATACTTATCTCGTCTCCATCCTTAAGAGCTGTTTCTGTGCCATCCAAAAAACGAATGTCCTCGCTGTTTACATACAAGTTTAAAAACCTGCGAGGAATTCCTTTATCATCACGCAATTTACCCTTAATCCCGGGAAAGGTTTTTTCTAGGGTGTCTAATAATTCGTTTACACTGCTACCACTACATTCTACCACCGCTTGGTTATTGGTGTCTTTTTGTAGCGTTGTGGGAACTAAAACTTTTATGGCCATAGTTAATTTTTAGTTGGTTAGTTGATTAGTTGGTTGGTTAATTGCATTAATTAGGCATTAATCCAAAAACCAACAAGTCATTCCGGTTCGATAGAAAATCTAATTAAACAAGGACTTGTTGCCATTCTAAACGATCCAGAGTGCGAGATCTCTCTAATGCCCGCTCGAAACTGTCTAGTTTGGCTTCAATGGTCAGCGGTTCGCCTACGTAACCCTGTAATGCTTCCTGGGTCTTCAAACCATTACCAGTGATATACACCACTGTGGTTTCATCTGGGTCTATTTTACCAGCTTCCACTAATTTTTTCAACACGGCAATGGTGGTACCACCCGCTGTTTCTGTGAAGATACCTTCGGTTTCCGCTAGTAGTTTAATTCCTTCGATAATTTCGTTATCATTGACTGACTCTATATTACCACCTGTTTTTTGAGCTATTTCTACTGCGTAAACCCCATCCGCAGGATTGCCAATGGCAATGGATTTGGCAATTGTATTCGGTTTTACTGGTTGGATAAAGTCCCTACCTGCTTTAAACGCTGTGGCAATTGGTGAGCAACCTTCCGCTTGCGCACCACTAAAGCGAACTTTCTTACCTTCTACTAAGCCAACTTCCGTAAATTCTTGGAAGCCTTTATAAATCTTGGTGAATAGGGATCCAGAAGCTAGGGGCGCTACTATATGGTCTGGTAATTCCCAACCCAGTTGCTCCGCAACCTCAAAACCCAGGGTCTTAGAACCTTCGGAATAGTAAGGACGCAGGTTAATATTTACAAACCCCCAACCATGGGTATTAGCTACTTCTGAACACAGGCGGTTCACTTGATCGTAGTTCCCTTTCACAGCCATTAAGGTGGGACTATAAATTAAACTCCCTAATACTTTACCAGCTTCTAAATCAGCAGGAATAAATACACAACAGTCTAAACCAGCATGAGCCGCGATCGCTGCTGTGGAATTGGCTAGGTTCCCTGTACTCGCACAGGAAACGGTTGTAAAACCTAGCTCCCTAGCTCTGCTCAAAGCCACGGATACCACCCGATCTTTAAAGCTCAGGGTGGGCATATTCACTGCATCATTTTTAATATAAAGTTTATTTAAACCCAGGCGTCGCGCTAAACGGTGAGAACGTACCAGGGGGGTCATCCCTGTCCCCACATCTATATAGTTTTCGGTAGCTACGGGTAAAAACTGACGATACCGCCAAATGGAGTGGGGACCAGCTTCAATAGTCGCTCGACTTACAGACTGACGCAAAACACTATAGTCGTATTTCACTTCTAGCGGACCAAAACAAAGCTCACAAACATGTGTGGCCTGCAGTTCATATTCCGCTCCACATTCCTTACACTTGAGAGCTTTTAATATGCTAGGATTGGCTGTGTTTAGATTTGCGATCGCCTGAGTCATAACTACTTTTCCCCGTATATCCGTTGACTATGAGAAAAATACTAACATGACTCAAATTACTCGTCAAACATACCCGACTAAAAAAGTCGGATATGCTAACCACCATTGACGGGGGGGATGAGCACGACTTCATCTCCATGGTTGAGGATGGTGTCCGGATCTACAAACATCAGGTTAATGCCAAATCTGGTAATATCACGCCATTGACTCAATTTGGGATGTTCCCAAATCATGCGATCGCAAATAGACTTAACGGGTGTATGCTCAGGAAATTCCCACTCCAGTTCTGTGACTCCGTAGGCTTCTTGGTAGGCGGCAAACAGCTTAATTTTGACCAGAACTAAATTTGAGGGCATAGGTATATAAATATATATTTAATCATGTATTTAATCTCCACCAGCTTCTCCCCACTCACGAATAGCGGGGAAAACAGAAGAGTAATCATCTTCTGGATAAGACATTTTCATAGCTGACTGCAAGATATATTTTACGCCCTCAATGCTGCTGAGATTCAAACCCAGGGATTTAGCCTCGCTAATAAACAGATCTATTTCTTTGATTAACTGTTTGGTAGGTAAATTAGCCTGAGTGTAATTACCATGTAACATGCGACTCAGATTTTGATCGAAAGTGGGTGCATAGAGTTTACTCTCCCGCAGGACACGCATAAATAATTCCGTGTCTATACCTTGTAATTGAACAAATGCTAAACTGAGAGCGAAACTAGTGGTCAGGGAAGCGATGAGCTGATTGAGTGCGAGGGTGAGGGAAGATGCGGATCCCACCTCCCCCACATAAACAGGATTGGGTCCAAAATGGGACAATAAATTAACGTGGCGTTCATATTGTTCCCTTTCACCACCAACCATAACAATCAGCTGACCTGTTTCAGCTTCGGGAATGCTACCCAGTACGGGCGCTTCTATGTACTCACCACCTGCTGCAACTACAGCATTACGGATTTCTTGACTTTCTATGGGAGCAATGGTTCCCATTTGAATTACACTGCGTCCTGATAAGGCGTGCCAAGAGGTATCCGTAAGTAGTAGATGATAAATAGCAGCGGCGTTAGAGAGCATAAGAATAATACAGTCAGCAGCACGAATGGCTTGACGGGGTTTGACGGCAATTTCTGCACCTGCTGCTTGAAGAGGTGTTAATTTTTCTGGGGTGCGATTATAAGCAATTAGTTCAATATTAGCTGCTAATAACCGTTGAGCCATTGGTAGTCCCATTAATCCAGTTCCCAGAAATGCCACCTTCATGTTTTGTGTTCCTTGTTACTGTTTGTTGACTGTTGATTTTTAGATATCAAACTCCAAGAAATTAGCCTCCAGCTGCAAAAGTTGCCATAATTACAACTGAAAGCAAAAGTCCAGGGGTAAGTAGGGTAACTAAAACAATCAAATCATGGGTACTCATAGTTATTTACCAAGGTTTAGATTATGGGTAGATTATAGCTACAGCAATTGACACTGCTATGTTAACCATTAACCTCTCAAAAAACCACTGGTGTAATAAATCCTTGGAGAGGTAACTGACTTTGGGTGGTTGTGAGTCCTTTGCTCTGTACTAAAACCCCAAAATTGCCTAGTCCTTCTGGGGAAATTAGTTGGTGTAGAGCTTCCCGACGTTTTAGCAGTTGTGATAGGGGGTGTTGTTGATAGGAGAGGGCGCATATTCTATCACCTAAACCCAAAGCCATCAAAAATAATCCTTGTTGTGTCCAACCCACGGGATCTAACCCACACCGTTTACCCCAGTTTTCTAAAGCTGTGAAGTCTATATAGGTGGTAATGTCTTGTTCTCCCACTTTAATATAGGGGTTATGGTGGTAACGGTGTTGGTAGTAGCACTGTAATGTCCCTTGAGATCTTCGAGGATGATAATATCGAGTTGCAGGGTAGCCATAATCTATTGTTAGCACATAGCCGCGCTGTAAGCAGTTAGCCACTATACTTAACCAGTCTAAAGCAGCTAGGTTGATTTCACTGCGATAATTTTCTGGATAGGTATTTTGACTGATGTCAATTTCCACTAACTGTAGATATTCTGCTAATTTGGGTGTGGATGGTTCCCCTACTACCTCCATAAATTCTATGGGGTTGCTCCTATCTGCTCTATAGGTCACATAAATTTCTTGTAATTTGCCTTTTTGTAAAATGAACTGATGAACTGGGAAAGCATCCACTAGTTCATTGGAAAAAAAACAACCTACAATCGAACCAGGTAGAATTTCTGGTAGATCTAACCATTGGACGGAAAATCCCTCCAATGTTTGTTGTTGTTCCTGTTTTAATTTGGGGGATTTTTCAATAATAATATATTCTATTATTTCCCAAAAGTCTGGATGATGATTTTTTAAAAACTTGAGAATCTGGCATGCCAAAACACCGGTTCCCCCACCCATTTCTACCAGGTAAAAAGGTCTAGGTTGATCTAAATTCTCCCACATTTGCAAAAACTGTTTGGCAAGCAACTCACCAAAATCATCACCTAAACTGGGGGAGGTGAAAAAATCACCACCTGCAAAGCCAATTTGCCCTGAATGGCCAGAATAATAGCCATATTCACTATGATATAAAACCAAATCCATATATTCTGCAAAACTAATACGTCTCTGGTCGCTGGTGTCAATATAATCGGCAATAATTTGATATAAGGGAAAATTTAGATTCATTAGATTCATTCGTTTGATGGGGAAAAAAGTCATACCCCATTTCCCCAACCCAAAAACTATCTGTCAACCGAACCCATAATCACGTCAATACTACCGAGAATCACCACAATATCCGCTACCTTAACACCCCGTAATAAACTGGGCAGAATTTGCAGATTGTTGAAGTCAGCAGGACGAATTTTCCAACGCCAGGGGAAGACATTATTATCACCTACTAAATAAATGCCTAGTTCTCCCTTACCACTTTCCACACGGGAGTAAATTTCCCCAGCAGGAATTTTAAAGGTGGGAGCAACTTTTTTGGCCACATATTGATAATCAAAGCTATCCCATTCGGATTTAGGTCCAGCCATCATGCGTTTTGCTTCTAAATTCTCATAAGGACCACCTGGCAATCCTTTTAGAGCTTGCTTGATGATTTTTACGGATTCGCGCATTTCTCGCATTCTTACCATATACCTAGCAAGACAGTCACCTGCGGTTTCCCACTGTACTTCCCAGTCGAAATCGTCGTAACACTCATAATGATCAACTTTCCGCAGATCCCATTTCACTCCCGAACCCCGTAACATCGGACCTGAAAGACTCCAGTTAATCGCTTCTTCCCGGGTAATTGTCCCAATCCCCTCAATCCGACGACGGAATATAGGATTGTTGGTAACTAACCGTTCGTATTCATCTACTTTGGGAAGGAAATAATCACAAAATTCTTCACATTTATCTACCCAACCATAGGGTAAATCCACTGCTACTCCACCAACCCGGAAATAGTTGTTGTTTACCATGCGATAACCTGTTGCTGCTTCCCACAGGTCATATATCATTTCCCTTTCCCGGAATTGATAAAAGAAGGGCGTTTGAGCACCTACATCCGCTAAGAAAGGTCCAAACCATAATAGATGGTTGGCAATACGATTTAACTCTAGCATAATTACACGAATGTAACTGGCCCGTTTGGGAACTGTAATACCTGCTAGTTTTTCCGGTGCATTGACTGTTACCGCTTCGTTGAACATCCCCGCAGCATAGTCCCAACGACTAACATAGGGAACATACATAATAGTTGAGCGGTTCTCGGCAATTTTCTCCATCCCCCGGTGTAAATAACCAATGACGGGTTCGCAGTCAACTACATCCTCTCCATCTAGGGTGACTATTAATCTCAACACCCCGTGCATTGAGGGGTGATGAGGACCCATATTTAGCACCATCGGTTCCGTGCGGGTTTCTATTCTACTCATGGATTTTCTCCCATTTTTAACAGTTTGTATTGAACCGCTGCTAATCAGATGCTATTGACCGCATCTGCCCAATTTTAGTTTGTCAGGACAGCAGGATTGCAGTTGTACTTTTTGGACTTGATGTTTGATTTTTCTTCTCCCATTTTGCCACTCTCGGAGTATTTTAGGCATAGGTTTAAATCTATTAAATCTATTGGGGGAAGCTAAAAATGGTGGTTACGAACCTCTAGGGCATATTTTTCTACA
Source organism: Cylindrospermopsis curvispora GIHE-G1 (assembly GCF_014489415.1). Classification (NCBI taxonomy): domain Bacteria; kingdom Bacillati; phylum Cyanobacteriota; class Cyanophyceae; order Nostocales; family Aphanizomenonaceae; genus Raphidiopsis; species Raphidiopsis curvispora. The sequence goes on along the minus strand of NZ_CP060822.1, from coordinate 562,441 downwards.
GCCTTGGTGATTTCTTGCCGTAAATCTGTATAAACTTTGGCAAATGGTGGTTGTTTTTCAGAAAGTCCTAAAACATCTGAAGTGACTAATATCTGACCATTACATTCTTGCCCCGCCCCAATTCCAATGGTAGGAATACTCAATTCTTTTGTGATTTTAACTGCTAAATGACTGGGTATATGCTCTAAAACCAGGGCAAACACACCCGCCTGTTCTAGGGCGATCGCCTGGTGAAAAATCAGGTCGGCAGTCTGGGGGGTTTTGCCTTGTTGCTTGAGACCCAATTGATGTATGGATTGTGGGGTTAAACCTAAATGACCTAGTACGGGAATACCTGCTTGTACTAATCTGGATATAATATCAATCATGGCGGGATAACCCCCTTCTAATTTTACCCCCTGGGCTCCTGTTTCCTTCAATACCCTCCCCGCTGACTGCATGGCTTGGGATATGCTTTCTTGATAGGTTAAAAAGGGTAGATCTACTACTAACAAAGCTCGTTTAATCCCGCGCTTTACGGCTTTCGCATGATGAATGATCTCTTCTAAGGTCACAGGCAAGGTGGTTTCATAACCCAGAATCACCGACAGAGAATCCCCCACTAGAATTAAATCCACCCCAGCAGCATCTAACAGTTGGGCGATCGCATAGTCCCAAGCGGTCAAAGCCACAATAGGTCTTCCTTGTTGTTTCCACTGTTTTAATTGCTGGGTGTTAATCGGCATAATTGGTCCAAAGTAGGTAGATGGTAAAAAAGAAAGAAAAGTTAAAAATTTCTTCTCATAAGAAATTTAAATCTATCAATTCCAAACATTAAAAGAATAAGTGATCCAATTCTTGATATATTGTGGAACAGGTTACCAAAAGTGCTGGTTAACCAAACCCCAACTAGGAGGGTATTATACTCTAATATTCCACAATGGTTAGGTTATTGGTTAAGTTCTCAAGCGGTGGTACCCGTAACCGGTGCAACTTGAGGAAAATTCATCAAATTCCCCAAAGAGCAAAACTCCTCTGGAATAAAGGCTAGAGGAATGTCCAAAATTCCGTCCTGTGCAATTTTTATCCCCCGGTTCTCTTGATCCAACCATAATTCCAGAAGTTTCCATGACCTGATTTCCTCAAATAGGAACTGTTCATCGGCAAACTAAGGGATTTGTGCCTAAATAAAGCTTTTATTTTCGCCCAAGTCCCCCAGGCAAAGAAGGCTAAATAGGCTAGAATCCACGAATTTACCCTCCTTGGGGATAAATGTCACCATGCCTGTAATAGCTCCATTTTTCCTTAATGGGGTTTATAGGGTCAGCATCACAAGATAAAAAAGACTTTGTGTTCTAAGTCAGAAAATAACCAGTAGCAGCTGAAATTTCCACATTCTACCAGTTTAGGGGAGTAGTGGGAGACTAACGTAGTAAGGTCCCCAAACAGTGCCTTGTGGCCATAAAGACTGACTGTTATATAAGTTTTTCTTATAGAGTTGATGAGAAAAGGATCAAAGGAGAGAGTGATAGGAAGTGGCACATAACGTGATTTGATATTAGAAAGAGTGACTTCTTGGAAGGAAAATATGTCTTACGCGCAAACGAAGACTCAGAGCAAATCTGGGTATCAAGCTGGGGTTAAAGATTACAGACTAACATATTACACACCCGATTACACACCAAAGGATACAGACCTTCTAGCTGCATTCCGGATGACACCCCAACCCGGAGTTCCTCCCGAAGAAGCAGGCGCAGCAGTAGCAGCTGAATCTTCTACAGGTACTTGGACAACAGTTTGGACAGATCTATTAACTGACTTAGATCGTTACAAGGGACGTTGTTATGACATCGAACCAGTACCAGGTGAAGATAACCAATATATCGCTTATGTAGCTTACCCCCTGGACCTATTTGAAGAAGGTTCCGTAACCAACATGTTTACCTCTATTGTAGGTAACGTGTTTGGATTTAAAGCCCTACGCGCCCTGCGTTTAGAAGATTTACGTATTCCCGTAGCTTACCTCAAGACGTTCCAAGGCCCTCCTCATGGTATTCAGGTTGAGCGCGACAAGTTGAATAAATATGGTCGTCCTTTATTGGGTTGTACCATTAAACCCAAATTGGGTCTCTCCGCTAAAAACTATGGACGCGCAGTATATGAGTGCTTACGCGGTGGTCTGGATTTCACCAAAGATGATGAAAACATCAACTCCGCTCCTTTCCAAAGATGGCGCGATCGCTTCTTGTTTGTAGCAGAAGCTATTAAGAAGTCTCAAGCAGAAACAGGTGAAATCAAGGGTCACTACCTAAACGTTACGGCTCCTACCTGTGAAGAAATGCTCAAGCGTGCTGAGTTTGCAAAAGAACTAGAGATGCCTATCATCATGCACGATTACTTGACCGCAGGATTCACAGCTAACACAACCCTAGCTCGTTGGTGTCGTGATAACGGATTGTTATTACACATTCACCGGGCTATGCACGCCGTAATTGACCGTCAAAAGAACCATGGGATTCACTTCCGGGTACTAGCTAAAGCCCTGCGTATGTCTGGTGGAGACCATATTCACACTGGTACTGTAGTAGGTAAATTAGAAGGCGATCGCGCTATCACCATGGGTTTCGTAGATTTACTACGTGAGAATTACGTAGAGCAAGACAAATCTCGTGGTATTTACTTTACCCAAGACTGGGCTTCCATGCCTGGGGTAATGGCGGTAGCTTCCGGTGGTATTCACGTATGGCACATGCCAGCTCTAGTAGAGATCTTCGGAGATGATTCCGTACTACAATTTGGTGGTGGTACCTTAGGTCACCCTTGGGGTAATGCGCCTGGAGCAACAGCTAACCGTGTAGCCTTAGAAGCATGTATTCAAGCGCGTAACGAAGGTCGTAACTTAGCCCGTGAAGGTAACGACATTATTCGGGAAGCTGCCAAGTGGTCACCTGAATTAGCAGCTGCTTGCGAACTGTGGAAAGAAATCAAATTTGAATTTGAGACCGTTGATACCGTCTGATCTAGTGCAAAAGTGCAAGGATGAAGGCTAATAATAACCTCATCCTAAAAATTGCATTATTCCTTTTATCGAGGGGACGGTTCAAATATGAATTTGCGGGAAATTGCCAAAGAGACTGCCAAAACTCTCCAGAGCTACCTAACATACCAGGCGTTGAGGATAGTATTAGTGCAGTTGAGCGAAACTAATCCACCCTTGGCGGTTTGGCTACATAACTTTTCTGCGGGGAAGGTTCAGGATGGAGAGAGATACATCGAAGAGCTGTTTCGAGAGAAGTCGGATTTAGCCTTGCGGATTATGACAGTGCGGGAATACATTGCGGCGGAAATCACAGAATTTTTGCCAGAGATGGTACGGACTAACATACAGCAAGCCAACATGGAGCAGCGTCGTCAACATCTTGAGCGAATAACCCAACTAAGCGTATTTGAACCTCACCCAGATAACAATTTAGATAACCCAGCTGGTTGAAGAATTCTCCATAAAACCAGCACAATCAGTAGTAAACTATAGCCACAGAGCGTTTAGCTATGCAAACCTTACCAAAAGAGCGTCGTTACGAAACCCTATCCTATCTTCCTCCCCTGTCGGACGCCCAAATTGAGAAACAAGTGCAATACATTTTGAGCCAAGGGTATATTCCTGCGGTAGAGTTCAATGAGACTTCTGAACCTACAGAGTTTTTCTGGACATTGTGGAAGCTACCCCTGTTCAACGCCAAAACCACCCGTGAGGTGTTAGGGGAAGTACAGTCTTGTCGTTCTCAATACGGCAACTGCTACATTCGGGTTGTGGGTTTTGATAACATCAAACAGTGTCAAGTATTGAGCTTTATTGTTCATAAACCTACCAGATACTAATATGTAGGAGAGTTAGGGGATTTAATTCTCTATCTCATCACGCCTGTCCGCTCATTAATGTCTACCCAAACCTACTCAGACCTTAACAATCTGGGTAGGTGGGGTAAGCGTGCATGACTCCGCCGTAAAAAAGAGTTACCTACCATCAGGTAAGGTTGGCTACGAAAGACAGATCATGACACCTACAAGTTGACTCCAGTTTGTAGCTCTGTCGGTAACTTCAACAAAAGGCGAGACATCTTAGAAAGCCCTCTGAACTACCATGACAAGCCTGTTTTTCATTGTCGAGTTAAACTATGTCCAGAAATTGTCGAAGCCAACCCCCTTACCAAGGGGGGTGTCAATACTTACTTGATGTTAAACTTTAAACTAGTTATAAATTAATTCTATGGAATTTGCCAAGTAAATTATCAAGTATGGATAACAACCTAATTATCATTTATCTTTCAATATTTGTTGGGTTACTTTTGTTTGCGGCCATTAGTGTTTTTCGTCAGGTTCTCAAAACCCGCAAAACTGAAAACTCCCTTGAGCGCTTAAAAAATAAATTGACCAAGGAAAAGGGTTCCGCCCAGGAATATTACGAACTAGCAAGTATTTATTCCGAGAAAAAGGTTTTTAGCCAGGCTATTACCCTCTACCAAAAGGCTATTAAAGCAGCTGAAGAAGAGGAAGAAAAGGATATTGCTCCTGTATATAATGCCCTGGGTTATGTTTACTTCTGTCAAGACCAATATGATTTAGCTATTCGACAATATAAAGAAGCAATCAAGTTAAAACCAGACTATGTTACTGCTTTGAATAATCTTGCCCACGCCTACGAGAAGAAAAAGCTCCCCTTGCAAGCTTTACAAGCTTACCAAGAAGCAGTTAAATTTAACCCGAATAATCCTATTGCCAAAAGACGTATTCAGTCTTTACAAAGATTAGTTTCTAACTGACTCCGGCTAAAGCGATACCTGTCAAGAGGTTTAATAGGAACTCTTCAACCAACCTTGCGCTATGTAATCAGCTATTAAGTCATTCACTCTTGTTCTTAGTTCATCATACTGCAATCCTTTAGGCATCACTACTGATAATGGCTCTACTGACAGTCTGTCTAGTAGTATTTTGTATTGGCTATATTGAGTATGTGGTTCTATCCAACCTTGGAATACAGTAGAGTCTGCTGCACAAGCGTCTACTTGACCATTATCTAATAGTTTTTTGGCTTCTAGGTAAGAATTCACGCCCACCAACTCCCCTTGGGGAATAGCATATTTAACATGGGGAATAGTGCTGGAATAGTTGAGTACGCAAATCCGACGGTTATTGAGGTCTGATGGTTTTTGAATAGCAGGGTTTTTTGTCACTATGGCTGTGCCATCATAGTAATAAGGGATACTCAAGCTAACTATGCGGGAACGAGATGGAGTAGCAGTAACTCTTGCTATGGCTAAATCCACCCTATGGTTGAATACTGCTGGTAGACGTTCAATATTAGTTACCGGTTGCAATTTAACCCTAGAACCCTGGGAATCACCCAACAAGTCCCTAGCCAAACGTTTGGCCAAATCAATTTCCAGACCCTGTAAATTGCCCTGTTTATCCCTAAATGCTAGGGGAGGAATGTTATCCTTCACTGCAATGGTTATGTACCCCCTTTCTTGAATTTCCTGCATGGTTGCTGCCAAGCTGGTATTTATTGTGCCAGGTAGGGGTAAAAGCACGCAGGAAAAAAGTAAGATAGTTAGGGGGAGGAAACTTAACGAAAAAAGGAAAAATTTCATTGTTTGGGTGCATGGTTTGGCAACCATTTTGCATCTAATATTTGCTCTAAAGTGCCCATGGGAATTTCCGGTAAACTACTTAAAGGAATTTGTGATTTATCCGCAAATATTTCCCTAGCATCTTGGTAACATTCTAACAGAACTTCATCCAGATAATTTTTCAGACTGGGACTCTCTTCCAGCTCATCTTGAATTTGTTGGCGAAAATTACGGATTTCACCTCGCCAATGAAATTTGTTTCTATCTATTTCAGATTCCCAGTAGGTTAGTTTAAGCAAATGCTCACATAGATTCCTTAAAAGACTTTTAAGTTTCCTCTTTTCTGAGCGACCTAAGTCCCATACCTCTTCAATGAGATTTTCCCAGTCAATAGACGTAAAATCACGACTTTGCAGTTGGTTAACTGTTTCTAGTACCCACAGATAGTAATCCGTTTTGTATAGACTCATAAACAACTAAAATGGAAATGGCTCGATACTTTTTTGCCAACCAAGGGGTATAAATCGGTGCACGAAGAGAAATTCCTCGCGCACTTAACTAACTAATTACCTTTTACAGAACTCGCTAATTCAGCTACCTTAGCAAAAGTAGTAGGATCTAACACTGCCAATTGTGCTAACATTTTCCGGTTCAACTCCACATTAGCTTTTTTCAAGTTGCCAATTAACTGACTGTAGCTTAAACCTTGTTGTCTAGAAGCAGCGTTAATTCTTGTAATCCACAAACGACGAAAATCACGCTTTTTCTTTTTTCTATCTCTGTAGGCACTTCTGAGTGCCTTCATTACCTGTTGATTAGCAGTTCTAAATAGGGTGGAATGGGATCCTCGAAAACCCTTGGCTAATTTGAGGATTTTGTTGCGACGGTTACGAGCAACATTACCGCGTTTTACACGAGTCATTTTTACTTTACCTGGATGATTTCAACAATTTCAACAACTTTAACTATTTCAACTATGGACTAACTAAATAGCTAACTAATCCCAAAGTTGACAAGACTTATAGATAGGGCAACATTAAGCGCACATTATCTTCATCCCTTTCGTCAACAACTGCCATTTTTGACAGACTACGCTTCTTGCCAGATGTTTTATGTTCTAACAAATGGTTTTTGAAGGCTTTGCGACGCACAATTTTACCGCTACCAGTGACGCGGAATCTTTTTGCTGCAGCTTTTCGGGTCTTGAGTTTAGGCATGGTGGCTCATAATTGACACAATCCCTTATTATATATCATAAGAACTAAAATGGGAGAACTAAAAAATTAGAGAGGTAATTAGCTAGTTAATCAATTGACAACTTTTACTGACTATTGCTATACTCTAGGAGCAGAATAATCAGGTGAAAATCCCGGCTTTAAGTCACCTCTAAGGAGTCTAGTGAAAAATTATTCTGTCTAGTAAAGACGGCGAGAACCAAGCCGCAGACGAATAAAATTGCGCGAGAAATCTATCTATGCGCTATCGCGAACGTGCAGTGATTGATACGCCTTGGTTAAGAAAAAGTCTTAACTTATGTATTTGTTAGCATTGATTAGCAAAAAAGTATCGGATATATAATGTTTGATTATACTAAGGCAAAGCAATTCTATCTGGATAAACAAAGGTCACTTCAAGATGAGCGTCACCTTCTTTGGCAAAAGGCTAAACTGGACTCGGAAAGAATTGTCACCATGATTATTCAGGACTACGCGCCTAAACAAATTATTCAGTGGGGGTCGGTTTTAGCGCCAGAACATTTCTCCTCTGTCTCTGATATTGATTTGGCAGTGTTGGGTATTGAACCTTTGGTTTTTCTTCGCTTGTTTGCAGATGCAGAAGCTATGACTAACTTTTCTTTAGATTTGATTCGTTGGGAAGATATTCATCCTGCTTTTCAACAAATCCTCTTGCTTAAGGGTAAAGTCATTTATGCATCATGATAGTTTACCGGTTCTAATTGCAGAAATTGAAGAGAGTCAAAAGGTATTGACAGATTTGGAAAAATTATATAATACCTATAAACCATTTTTTACCGATGAGAGCAAACGAGATATTCGGGATGCAGTTTTGCTGGCGGATATCTTTTGTAATACTTATACTTGTTTAGAAACTATATTTCTACGCATCTCTAGAGAATTTGAAAACCACCTGGATGATTCCCAATGGCATAAAGAACTGCTGCGCAAAATGCGGATTGAGATTCCCGGAATTCGTCAAGCTCTTTTGTCCCACCACTCCTACCAACTATTGGATGAGTTACGACGATTCCGTCACTTTAAAAGATATTACTACGATTTTAACTATGATTGGTCTCGTTTGGACTATTTAGCCAATATTTATGAAAGGGCAATAGCTCTGGTCTTTAATGAATTAACAAGCTATATAGCTTTTTTACAGAACTTGATTAAAATTTAAATCGAATATTAGTAGTGTTGCCATTATTGTTGGGTGGAGAAAACCCAACAGCCAATTTACCAGATATGACCAAATTATGTGGGGTTATATTGTATAACTACATATTGTATTAATCCCTCAACTCATATAGATAAATATGAACAATAAGAAAAAATTATATTTACGGGATGGTAAAATAAGTTTTTTTGTGGTCGAAGGGGTAAAAATGTGGTATTATGAAGGTTAATTACAATGGAGTGTGATCACTTGTAAAAAAATTGCACAGATTTCCACTATGAAAGTATCACGTCCAAGAGACAATAGTCAACCCCTACCATTGAAAAAAAATCGGCGCGTGGGTAAATAGATATCCTCGTCTTCGGTCTCAGTTTCAAGCTCCTCACACATAGCGAAAACTAACTGTGAACCAAATCTTAAAAGTCTCTCTTTGTGAATGTTGAGTATACTGGGGGGAATGTCGATCAGTCTCCTGAGGTTTCCTCAGTCAGCTTTACTGAACCAATGCTTAATTTTGCTATATATATACCTGTTAAAATCAGAAAAAATGCTATCCAATTAAGAGGGCTCAATTTTTCTCCAAAAATTACCCAAGCGAATAAAGCTGTTAGCAAAGGTTCAATGAGCATTAAAAGCGTCACAAAACCCGAAGAAAATTGCTTAAGATTATGAATTAGTAATCCCTGTCCTATAATTTGACACAAAACCCCTAGAGAAATAACTGTGAGCCAAGTTTGCCAAGAGGTTGGAAATAATTGGGTTTCAGTAGTTAATGTAATTAAGAAAGTAAAGCATCCACCCAATAAGCAAGTCCGCAGTAATATAGTGGAGGCTGAAAATTTGGAACGAAGATTTTCTCGAACTAGATAATTGAGAGCATAAAAAACAGCAGATAGAAGAGCTAAACAATCACCATAAAGGGAGTTAACTGCTTCTTGAAAATCTCCAAAACTGATGATAGCTACCCCAATGATTGCTAACGTCATTCCCAATACAAACTTATAATCAAAACGTTGACCAAAGAACAGCCATCCACCTAATACAGCAAAGATAGGGGTGAAATTATGGAGTAAATTAGAATTAGCAACGCTGGTTTGAGTTAATGACAAAGCCCAAAGAAAAATAGTAGCCGTTCCTAATACTGATGACAAAAGAAAAATTCCCCAATCTTTCAACTGAATGGATTTATTCGGGTTAGATGAATTATTCATCCCATATTGAGTTCCTTCCCACAGAGCCAAAACAATTGTAGCTATGTAATAACGATTAAAACTAGTTGCTGCTGGTCCAAGTTCGTTTTCGCTCAGTCGAGTAAAAATTGCCCCAAAGGATAAAATAAAAACTCCTAATAATAACCAAACAAAAGCCCATGAAAATGAATAGTTTTTGGTACTATTTAGTGGTAAACCTGGTTGCTCAAGCATAAGTTTTGAAAGATATTTTATTTGTCTGTTGTATAAAGCATTATACTCGCTACAGGAAGATAATTATAGCTTACTGAACCATAACAGTTAAACTTGAACTGGATATGGCGGTTATCCCTAGAATGGTATAAAATAAGCTAGAAGTATAAGCCCCACGCTCCTACATGCTTAATAATTTAGTAACCGTATCTTAATCAGGTGTATACCGCCATATTTGCTTATACTGTCAGGGCTACAAAAACAGCTTTTAATTCCTGGAAAGAATCTTTTTTAGTCTTATATAAACTGAGCGAATTAGCTAGTTTATAATCCTGTTCGAGTGTTGAAAAGTCATGATTGCTCAAAAGCATGGCAATAGCAACATCTCTCATACTTTCTGATACCTTGAGTGTCTCTCCCAGATAAATCTGCCAATAAACTTCCACGTCACTGTCGAGAATTGGCTTCTCAATTTCTGTCACCACACCCTCCTGCTTTGGATGAATCGAGTAAGCACTATACTTCCATTCACTTCTGTTTTTGAGGATGATTTCAGGATCATCTCCCATCTGTAATTGGAGATGTAATTCGTTGAGACGTACTCCTTGATATGTGTAGAACATTTTTGATACAAGGCCGCCAGGAGTGCGTGCTGCTACTTCCATGAGAATTGGTTCTTCACTGCCTTCTTGTAGGAAGAAATCAATATTGAGTACACCATTTTTGGGATAATCGTGTTCTAAACTTTGCAACGTATCACTGGAGAATTGTCGCAGTTTCTCAAATTTTGGATCTTCCTCTCTAACAACAATATTCCCGATTGCATGACCGTAAATGAAATCATCATTAGGTCGGTAGTGTTTGCAAGCAGCAAAATAACAAGGTAGACCATTTTTCATGACAACACTTGTATTGTATAATTCGCCTCTGATAAATTCATTAAATTCAAATTCATCATCAGAATCTACATTGCTGTTACACCAAGCTTTCAATTCATCAATAGTATGTATTCTTCTAGTTTTTTCGCTTCCCGCACCAATGACAGGCTTGACAAAAATGTCATTACCCAGTTCTTTGATGACAAACTGTAAGTAAGAAATTCCCTCGTGGCGGTATTGGCTCTGATTAAAAATTAGATGCTTTGGTACACGAATGGATGAATTTTTGAGGGCAGATTTGAGGTAACTCTTGTCAGTAAATTGGCGGATCATTGTGGGGCGATCGCCAGCTAAATTTAGAGCTTCACGTAACTGTGCGGCTAATAGTACGGAATACTCATCATTGGTGACAATCCGACAATTATCATCCAGTAGTCCATAAGCTGCCTTAATTTGTTGATAGGTTTGGAGGAGATTTTGCAAATTATAGGGTTCTACAATCTGCACAAGGTTCAAGTGTTGATACTGGGAGGGTATAACCTTACTTATTCCTCTCCTACTACAGAGTAAAACTAGATTTCTATTGCTTGATTGAATCTCTCTAAAATCAGTTTTGCTGGGGAGCATATCATGCAGCACGAAAATAGTCTGCTTATTGGTATCTATTTTATTACTCAAAAAGGCAACTGGATTGGCATCTTCGCGGATCATTTCTTGTACCAACTCGACAATTTCTTGTGAACATCCCCATGATAGAGTTACACCTGCTCCTCCATGTCCATAATTATAAAATACCCGAGTATTTGGCACTCTTTCTACACAAACATTTTCTTCTGTAAATGGTCGCAAACCAGTTCTTACAGGCTCTTGTTCATCAAGTGGGAGTGGTCTTAATTCTTGGAGAAATTGCAAACAACCATCATACATCTGTCGAATAATTGGCACTTCCAAAGATAAGTTTGTATCCCATTGGTCTTGCTGTGCTAATCCTCCTAAAACTACTAAATCATCCCCTCTAGGAACAATGAAAATAATGTCTTGTTCAGAGGATGAAGTTTCATCGTGGGAAATGCAATGAGCATCTGTGATCACTCCACCTAAATTTTTAACTCTGACAAGTGCGCCTCTCAAGGGATACATGGAAGTATCTCCTGTAGTTGCGATAGAACCTAGTCCCGCACAATTAACAATTGCTTTTGCATTGAAGCGACGGAGAAGTTCGTGCTCATTTTGAACTACATTGACAGTAATTTTTTCCTGGATGATTTCACATCCAATATCCTTGACGTATTGCAGTAACCACTTCATGTAGACATCAGTATTTGCCATGGGAGCCATATGCTTAAAAGCATCTTTTATGCCTCCTTGGAAAGTTAAATCAATGGTTTCTTTAACGATGTGTAATCCTCTTTCAAATCCATCAACCTTGTCCTTGAGTTCATTCATCTTGCGAAAATCAGCGGGTCGATTTTCCAAAATATCTCGGAAATAAAAATAGGAGTCCCTTAAATAAACGCCTGTTTCTTGTGAACCAAACTCTGCGTGTATTTCCTTGAATTTATTGTAAGCGGTCATACACCATTCTTTGGAGCGTTCCAGGGATCTAGGAGTCCCATGACGACCACAAACCGCTGGTGGCCATTCCCACAACGCACCTGCGACAACAGAGGTTAAATCAGGGGCGAAACGGTCTGCAATAATAATCACATTAAAACCAGCTTCTCTCAGACAGATAGCGGTTGTTAGACCGCTTACCCCTGCCCCAATTACTAAAATATTGACATCATTATGTTGGTTTGGCACTATCTTTACCATAATTGACTTTTACCTTGCCTAAGCACTAGATTTAATTGACTCTCCGCTCTATAGGATCTACCCAAAGCTACTCAGACCTTTGGTCTTGAATTGTTTCAAACTGCCAACCTCTTACCTTTAGGTATGGGGATTCACCAGACTGGTAGGGTTCAAAATCAAACACTTTTAATTGAACACCAATCTAGTCACAGCCATGTTTCCTAACCTCAATCCGTATGGATTGATGAGTCTTAGGGATGACTTTTGCTCTGTCCGCACGTAGGGGCTTTTTATTTTTTGGGAAGACCAATCCCATTCAAGTTTTATCTAATTTTGGGAAGATTACAACTAGAAATTGTTAATAAATCATAAAGAAAATGGAGTGTGAGCATTTGTAAAAAAAGTGCACAGATTTCGATTGTCGGAGCATCACGTCCAAGGGTCAATAGTCAACCCCTACCATTGAAAAAAATCGGCGCGTGGGTAAATAGATATCCTCGCTTGAAATTAATAGGACTTCCGGTGTAATTACCAAAAATGGGAAAAATCCTGCGGTGCTGTAATAGGAGATAGAAGGAATAGCGATCGCTCTTTCGCGAGGGGAATATCAAATATTAGTAGTATTGAAACACCAGTGGGATATAGATTTCCATTATTGTTGGGTGGAGAAAACCCAACAGGCAATTTACCAAACGTGACCAAATTATTTGGGGTTGTATAACTTAAAATGGTTGTACAATCGTATTAACCCATAAATTCATATATAAATATAAAAGATAAACAATAAGAAAAAATTATGTTTATAGGGGGTTGAGATAAGTTTTTCTGTGGTCGAAGGGATAAAAATGTGGTATTATGAAGGTTGATTATAATGGAGTATAAGCATTTATAAAAAAAGTGCATAGATTTCCATTATCAGAGTATCATCCCCAAGAGACAATAGTCAACCCCTACCATTGAAAAAAAATCGGCGCGTGGGAAATAGATATCCTCGCTTGAAACTAATAGGACTTCCGGTGTAATTACCAAAAATGGGAAAAATCCTGCGGTGCTGTAATAGGAGATAGAAGGAATAGCGATCGCTCTTTCGCGAGGGGAATATCAAATATTAGTAGTATTGAAACACCAGTGGGATATAGATTTCCATTATTGTTGGGTGGAGAAAACCGAACAGGCAATTTACCAAACGTGACCAAATTATTTGGGGTTGTATAACTTAAAATGGTTGTACAATCGTATTAACCCATAAATTCATATATAAATATAAAAGATAAACAATAAGAAAAAATTATGTTTATAGGGGGGTTGAGATAAGTTTTTCTGTGGTCGAAGGGATAAAAATGTGGTATTATGAAGGTTGATTATAATGGAGTGTGAGCATTTATAAAAAAAGTGCACAAATTTCCATTATCAGAGTATCATCCCCAAGAGACAATAGTCAACCCCTACCATTGAAAAAAAATCGGCGCGTGGGAAATAGATATCCTCACTTGAAATTAATAGGACTTGCGGTGTAATTACCAAAGATGGGGAAAATCCTGCGGTGCTGTAATAGGAGATAGATAGCGATCGCTCTTTCGCGAGGGGAATATCAAATATTAGTAGTATTGAAACACCAGTGGGATATAGATTTCCATTATTGTTGGGTGGAGAAAACCGAACAGGCAATTTACCAAACGTGACCAAATTATTTGGGGTTGTATAACTTAAAATGGTTGTACAATCGTATTAACCCATAAATTCATATATAAATATAAAAGATAAACAATAAGAAAAAATTATGTTTATAGGGGGGTTGAGATAAGTTTTTCTGTGGTCGAAGGGATAAAAATGTGGTATTATGAAGGTTGATTATAATGGAGTGTAAGCATTTATAAAAAAAGTGCATAGATTTTCATTCTCAGAGTATCATCCCCAAGAGACAATAGTCAACCCCTACCATTGAAAAAAAATCGGCGCGTGGGTAAATAGATATCCTCGCTTGAAACTAATAGGACTTCCGGTGTAATTACCAAAGATGGGAAAAATCCTGTGGTTCTGTAATAGGAGATAGATGGCGATCGCTCTTTCACGAAGGGGGGATATCAAATATTAGTAGTGTTGAAATACCAGTGGGATATAGATTTCCATTATTGTTGGGTGGAGAAAACCCAACAGGCAATTTACCAAACGTGACCAAATTATTTGGGGTTGTATAACTTAAAATGGTTGTACAATCGTATTAACCCATAAATTCATATATAAATATAAAAGATAAACAATAAGAAAAAATTATGTTTATAGGGGGTTGAGATAAGTTTTTCTGTGGTCGAAGGGATAAAAATGTGGTATTATGAAGGTTGATTATAATGGAGTATAAGCATTTATAAAAAAAGTGCATAGATTTCCATTATCAAAGTATCATCCCCAAGAGACAATAGTCAACCCCTACCATTGAAAAAAAATCGGCGCGTGGGTAAATAGATATCCTCGCTTGAAACTAATAGGACTTCCGGTGTAATTACCAAAGATGGGGAAAATCCTGCGGTGCTGTAATAGGAGATAGATAGCGATCGCTCTTTCACGAAGGGGGGATATCAAATATTAGTAGTGTTGAAATACCAGCGAGACACAGATTCCCATTGTTGTTGGGTGGAGAAAACCCAGCGTGATGGTGATTTACAAAATACGACTAAACTATGTGGTGTTGGAGCGATCGCTTGCGAATATAAATTGTGCCTCCCTACTTAATGCTGTAATAGGAGATAGATGGCGATCGCCCTTTCGCGAAGGGGGGATATCAAATATTAGTAGGGTTGAGATAAGTTTTTCTGTGATCGAAGGGATAAAAATGTGGTATTATAAGGTTTGATTATAATGGAGTGTAAGCATTTGTAAAAAAAGTGCACAAATTTCCATTATCAGAGTATCATCCCCAAGAGACAATAGTCAACCCCTACCATTGAAAAAAAATCGGCGCGTGGGAAATAGATATCCTCGCTTGAAACTAATAGGACTTCCGGTGTAATTACCAAAAATGGGAAAAATCCTGCGGTGCTGTAATAGGAGATAGAAGGAATAGCGATCGCTCTTTCGCGAGGGGAATATCAAATATTAGTAGTATTGAAACACCAGTGGGATATAGATTTCCATTATTGTTAGGTGGAGAAAACCCAACAGGCAATTTACCAAACGTGACCAAATTATTTGGGGTTGTATAACTTAAAATGGTTGTACAATCGTATTAACCCATAAATTCATATATAAATATAAAAGATAAACAATAAGAAAAAATTATGTTTATAGGGGGTTGAGATAAGTTTTTCTGTGGTCGAAGGGATAAAAATGTGGTATTATGAAGGTTGATTATAATCGAGTATAAGCATTCATAAAAAAAGTGCACAAATTTCCATTATCAGAGTATCATCCCCAAGAGACAATAGTCAACCCCTACCATTGAAAAAAAATCGGCGCGTGGGAAATAGATATCCTCGCTTGAAACTAATAGGACTTCCGGTGTAATTACCAAAAATGGGAAAAATCCTGCGGTGCTGTAATAGGAGATAGAAGGAATAGCGATCGCTCTTTCGCGAGGGGAATATCAAATATTAGTAGTATTGAAACACCAGTGGGATATAGATTTCCATTATTGTTAGGTGGAGAAAACCCAACAGGCAATTTACCAAACGTGACCAAATTATTTGGGGTTGTATAACTTAAAATGGTTGTACAATCGTATTAACCCATAAATTCATATATAAATATAAAAGATAAACAATAAGAAAAAATTATGTTTATAGGGGGTTGAGATAAGTTTTTCTGTGGTCGAAGGGATAAAAATGTGGTATTATAAGGTTTGATTATAATGGAGTGTAAGCATTTGTAAAAAAAGTGCACAAATTTCCATTATCAGAGTATCATCCCCAAGAGACAATAGTCAACCCCTACCATTGAAAAAAAATCGGCGCGTGGGAAATAGATATCCTCGCTTGAAACTAATAGGACTTCCGGTGTAATTACCAAAAATGGGAAAAATCCTGCGGTGCTGTAATAGGAGATAGAAGGAATAGCGATCGCTCTTTCGCGAGGGGAATATCAAATATTAGTAGTATTGAAACACCAGTGGGATATAGATTTCCATTATTGTTAGGTGGAGAAAACCCAACAGGCAATTTACCAAACGTGACCAAATTATTTGGGGTTGTATAACTTAAAATGGTTGTACAATCGTATTAACCCATAAATTCATATATAAATATAAAAGATAAACAATAAGAAAAAATTATGTTTATAGGGGGTTGAGATAAGTTTTTCTGTGGTCGAAGGGATAAAAATGTGGTATTATGAAGGTTGATTATAATCGAGTATAAGCATTCATAAAAAAAGTGCATAGATTTCCATTATCAGAGTATCATCCCCAAGAGACAATAGTCAACCCCTACCATTGAAAAAAAATCGGCGCGTGGGTAAATAGATATCCTCGCTTGAAATTAATAGGACTTGCGGTGTAATTACCAAAGATGGGAAAAATCCTGCGGTTCTGTAATAGGAGATAGATGGCGATCGCTATTTTATGGGACTACCAAAGATGGAAAAAATCCTGTAAGTGGGTAAGTGGAATTAAATATAAGATCAACGTAGGTTGAGTTTAATATAAAACCCAACACCCCCATTATACCTATCAGAAAGTTCGTGAGTTATTAGTAACCCGAACTTCTTTTGTAGCATCACCCCGCGCTCTTGAACCAAATACTCGTAAATCCAAAATGGGAATTATCGCTTCTAGTCGAGAGGGAAACTCTGAAACAATTTTTCGATCACTATCCTGTATCATTTCTATTCCTCTAAAGAAAAACCAATCTTTGCTAAATGTTCCTTAATCTTTCTATTTAAATAATAAAGCAATTCCTGTTTGTTTAGAACCGGGATTTAATTTAAGTTCTAAATCTTGAACAAATCCCTATAATTTCATAACTCCATCTCCCAATCCTCATATTGTAACTCTTCTATTCGGCTAAACTCTCCCACATTATGAGTCACCAAAACTAAATTATTAGCAATAGCGATTGCAGCAATTTGCAAATCATAAACTCCTATTGGTGTTCCCTTTTTCTTCAAATCAGAACGAATATAAGCACAAACTTTTGCTGCATCTTTATCAAAACTAAGAATTCTAAACTGACTCAGAAAACGCTCTCCTGCGCTTCTGCTTGATGCTCCCTAACCAGTGGTTCTCCTTCCCATCCACCAATAACTTCCTCAAAAAAACCAGGAAACCAGCCCCTATTTTCAGGCGTAATTATAGGTGTATTTTCCGTGATATCTTCAAGAATAGATGTGATTTCTTCTTCTAAAGTCCGTTGATGACTTTGAGCAAGATATTTGAGTTTTTCAAGAACGATAGGATTAAGCTTTTGCAAAATAACTGGAGTCATAAAACCTATAAAGTAAAACCAACCTTAGCTAACTATATTTTAACCCCCCCATGGAGAAAAAATCGGCGCCTAGATATCCTCACTTGAAATTAATAGGACTTGCGGTGTAATTACCAAAGATGGGGAAAATCCTGCGGTGCTGTAATAGGAGATGCGGTGCTGTAATAGGAGATAGATAGCGATCGCTCTTTCGCGAAGGGGGGAACATCAAATATTAGTAGTATTGAAACACTAGCGGGATATAGATTTCCATTATTATTGGGTGGAGAAAACCCAACAGACAATTTACCAAACGTGACCAAATTATTTGGGATTGTATAACTTAAAATGGTTGTATAATCGTATTAACCCATAGATTCGTATATAAAAGATAAACAATAAGAAAAAATTATATTTATAGGGGGTTGAGATAAGTTTTTCTGTGGTCGAAGGGATAAAAATGTGGTACTATGAGGGTTGAGTATAATGGAGTGTGAGCATTCGCGAAAAAAGTGCACAGATTTCCATTGTGAGGGTATCATGTCCAAGAGACAATAGTCAACCCCCCCGATGGAGAAAAAAATGGGCGCGGGGGTAATTACCAAAGATGGGAAAAATCGTGCGGTGCTAGGAGATAGATAAGTACCCAGGCAAATTTAATTTTACATATTCATTGAAGAAATAATTTCTGTAAGGGTTATCTGTTAGGTCTTTTCAGTTATCAGTTCCCTCCCTGAACTGCGAAATTTATTTTGCACGACCACTTAAGGAGTAGTGATCGCTCGCGAATATCAAATAGTAGTGAGTGGAATTAAATATAAGACAATGTAGGTTGGGTTGAAGGATGAAACCCAACGCCCGCATGGATAAACCATCCTACAAATAATTGTGCCTACCTACAAGCGATCGCTCTTTCGCGAAGGGGGGAACATCAAATATTAGTAGTATTGAAACACCAGCGGGATATAGATTTCCATTATTATTGGGTGGAGAAAACCCAACAGACAATTTACCAAACGTGACCAAATTATTTGGGGTTGTATAACTTAAAATGGTTGTATAATCGTATTAACCCATAGATTCGTATATAAAAGATAAACAATAAGAAAAAATTATATTTATAGGGGGTTGAGATAAGTTTTTCTGTGGTCGAAGGGATAAAAATGTGGTACTATGAGGGTTGAGTATAATGGAGTGTGAGCATTCGCGAAAAAAGTGCACAGATTTCCATTGTGAGGGTATCATGTCCAAGAGACAATAGTCAACCCCCCCGATGGAGAAAAAAATGGGCGCGGGGGTAATTACCAAAGATGGGAAAAATCGTGCGGTGCTAGGAGATAGATAAGGAGTAGTGATCGCTCGCGAATATCAAATAGTAGTGAGTGGAATTAAATATAAGACAATGTAGGTTGGGTTGAAGGATGAAACCCAACGCCCGCATGGATAAACCATCCTACAAATAATTGTGCCTACCTACAAGCGATCGCTCTTTCGCGAAGGGGGGAACATCAAATATTAGTAGTATTGAAACACCAGCGGGATATAGATTTCCATTATTGTTGGGTGGAGAAAACCCAACAGGCAATTTACCAAACGTGACCAAATTATTTGGGGTTGTATAACTTAAAATGGTTGTACAATCGTATTAACCCATAAATTCGTATATAAAAGATAAACAATAAGAAAAAATTATATTTATAGGGGGTTGAGATAAGTTTTTCTGTGGTCGAAGGGATAAAAATGTGGTATTATGAGAGTTGAGTATAATGGAGTGTAAGCATTTGCAAAAAAAGTGCACAGATTTCCATTATCAGGGTATCATGTCCAAGAGACAATAGTCAACCCCCCCGATGGAGAAAAAAATGGGCGCGGGGGTAATTGAAATTAACTGCGATCGCCATTTTATAGGATTTCCGGTGTAATTATCAAAGATGGGAAAAATTCTGTAGCGATATAATTTAGGAGATAGGAGGAATAGCGATCGCTGGCGAAAAGGAGAAATTAGGATGAATGCTACCAACTATGATGAGGATATTGTCGCTTGGGCAAATCAACAGGCTAAATTTATACGCAGTCGCCAATTTCACTTGCTTGACCTGGAGCATATTGCGGAGGAAATAGAGGATGTGGGTAAGAGCGAACAAAGGGAACTAGCTAGTCGCATGGCTGTCTTGTTATGTCATCTCCTTAAATGGCAGTATCAACCTTTGCTCAGGGGGTCCAGTTGGCAAGCAACAATTAGAACCCAACGGGACCGTATTAGATGTCGCTTGCAGAAAACGCCTAGCTTAAAAACTTGTTTACAAGACCCAGAGTGGTGGTTAGATGCTTGGGCAGATGCAAAAGATGCTGCAAGCCAACAAACCTCTATTGCTTATGACCAGTTCCCTGAACAATTCCCCTGGGATGGCGATCGCATACTAACGGAAAACTGGTTTCCGGAACTTGAGGAAGGCGAACAATACTATGAGTCTTTATGAAACGGATTTTTACGCATGGACGCAACATCAAGCTAAAGCTATAAAAGAGGGTCAATGGGAATGTTTGGATTTACCAAACCTGTGGGAGGAGATAGAAGCTTTGGGGAGAAGGGAAAAAAAGGAGCTGAAAAACCGCTTGGGAGTTTTGCTGGGACATCTGCTCAAATGGGAGTATCAAGCAAAATTCAGAGGTAATAGCTGGTTAGCGACGGTTCGAGAGCAAAGAAGGGAAATAAAAACTCTTTTGGAAGAGAATCCTAGTCTCAAACCATATACCCAAGAAGTTTTTGCTGTAGCATATCAAAATGGGTTAGACCTAGCTGTACGCGAAACCGGTTTTTCTTATGACCTTTTCCCCCAATCCTGTCCTTATTCCTGGGAACAAACTTTGGATGGGGACTTTTTTCCCACTGGGAGTAAGTAGGTGGGTGGAATTCAATATAAAAGAAATAAAGAAAATCAATAAGCGCAAAAAAATAGGAGGTTGCTAACCAAGAGGAGCTAATGGAAAACGCAGGCTAATGGCTTTTTACCCTCTGAGTCAGAGGTATGCTAGACCAATATTATTAGAGGAGTGGAGAGCGATCGCAGTTTTATTGCTGCGCCACAAATTTTTTTGTTGTGGAAGTTGTTGAATAATTAGAATAATTATTACTCTCTCATAGTACCATATAATTAACCCATATAAGGGAAAAAAATATGAGTCAGCCTGTTTTGCAATACATCGCTACTAAAAACTACAAGAATCTCTATTTACCAGATCCAGTCGAGTTCAATAATTTAAACATTTTACTTGGTCCTAATGGTTCAGGTAAAAGTAATTATATTAACTCTTTAAAATTCCTTAGAGACTGTTTATATCCAACGAAGTATGCTCTGGAAATAAATGGTTTTGAGGATGCGGTCAATAAAATCGGAGGTGCTGGGATTTTAGACAATACCATAGAAGACCCAGCTAGTGTTTACTTTGTTTATTGTTTTGCAGGATTATCCTCCGATTCTACGTCAAAAAACCACATCCTGGAATTGAGTCTTTTAGTGAACCGAAAGGAAGATAGAAAACAAGCAGTAGTTATTGATCAAGAATCATTAAAAGTGGGAGACAAAGTCATAGAAGAAGATACATTTAAATTTTACTACGAGCTCAAAAACGATCCATTCAATGCAGTGTTATCAGGGAAATTATTAGCTCAAAGACAGATTTTTAACTATAATCCGGAATATCCGGGCTATGAACCAGATCCAAGAGTTTATTGTGAAGATGGTTACACTCGAACTAACAACAATTTATGTTTAAACTTACTGTTATCAAAAAGTCTTGAGGTTGGGGAACCCTTGATGAGATAGAACCTGCTAGTAATGTAATTGAAGATGCAAGAAAACTCCTTGATTTTGTTTCACAGTGGCAGTTTTATAATGCCAATAGTTTTGACTTAGAAAAAATTAAAACCTCAGAGACCAAAATAACAAGTCCAGACAAGTACGTATCAGCATCAGGGGATAATCTAGCCTTAGTTTTTGAAAACTTAATCAGGGAAGACATATTTTTTGAAGAAACCATCAATAAAGCCATGACATTAGTTTTACCTAGAACATATCGTATTCGTTGTGTTCGTTCTCAAGAGTTATCATTGGTCATGGAATGGTATTCGTTGGATACAAAGAAACCTTTATGTTTAAAGGAACTATCTGATGGAACCATAAGAATGTTATGTTGGGCGATTATACTACATTCACCTGTGTTACCATCTTTACTGGTTATTGATGAACCAGAATTAGGTTTGCACGTTGCGTGGATGAGAATTTTGTCCGAGTGGATTAAAATGGCTGCCCATAAAACTCAGATCATAATTGCTACCCACAGTCCCGATCTTTTAGATCATTTTACTGACTGTTTAGAGAAGGTTTATTGTTTTGATTCCTATGGTAAAAGTCATTTTTCGATCAAAAAACTTACCCAAGAAATGCTTGCTGATAAAAGGGCTAAAAGTGATGCAATCCTTTGGCGTTTAAGCCATAAAATGAAGGAAATGGGTTTTTCCTTTGATGCTCCAGAGTCTTTTAGTAAATATGACTCCCAAAGAAATTGTGTGAAGACAAACTATCAGAATTGTTAATGGAGTGTAGCCAAGAATCAAGTGTATTATTTCGCAAAGGTTATCATACCCCTTCACTATTACTAGAAATACAACCTAGTCAGCTGATGGGAAAATGTCCCCTATTCAGAAGATTTTATACAGATCTCCAGAGTTTTTGTAAATAGTAAAAATAGATTTGACTAAGTGGGTGGGTGGAATTAAATATAAGATGAACTTAGGTTGGGTTGAAGTATGAAACCCAACGCCACGGGTCTCGTTACTCGACCAATCCTACAAATAATTGTGCCTCCCTACTTAGTATTTAGATTCAAAAGTATCAATTTCAATGGATATCACCACATCAAAGCCAGCAGAATTCCCAGAGAAAGTCCACCTGCTCCGGAAAATAAATCCATGGCAATTGGTCTTTTTTTTGTCTTTCCTTGTTTCTCGAGATATTCCACAAGACCGCATTCATCTGGCTTATCTATATTGCCATGTGCAGAAATCATAGCGATCGCCTAGAGTCATATTACCCCGAGCGATCGCCACTAAGAACCCTAATCTATACCTTCAATGCGGTTTTCCACCTCCTGATACAACTCCCGTAACCTATCTAAATTTTCCTCGCTGGTTTCCCAATAACCACGACCATTAACCTCCAATAGGGTAGAAACTATCTTGCGGAAAGAGTGAGGATTCAAGTTGAGTAGACGTTTTTGCATTTCCTCATCCTTAATAAAGGTCTCATTAGTTTCCTCATAAACCCAGTTATCCACAGCGCCAGCAGTTGCACTCCAACCAGTGGTATTTACTAACCGTTTAGAAAGCTCCCGCACTCCTTCATAACCGTGAGATAACATTCCCTCATACCATTTAGGATTGAGCAGTTTTGTCCGCGCATCTAAACGCACGGTCTCCGATAAACTTCTCACTTGTGCATTCGCAGTGGTTGTGTCAGCAATATAGGATGCTGGTTTCTTTCCATCTCCCCGCAGACTAGCTACCAACTTGGTGGGATCGGAGTCAAAATAATGAGAAACATCAGTCAAGCTGATTTCCGAGGAGTCCAGATTTTGAAAAGTTGCATCAGCAGTTTTCAGGGTGTTTTCAAATAACTGACGAGATTCATCCATCACTCCTGGATTGTCAGAATTGAAAGAGAAGGATTTGCGCTTCAAATACATTTCTTGTAATTCTGCTTCACTATCCCAAGTGCTATTCTCCACTGCTAGGTTAATATTCGAGGAATAGGAACCAGAAGCATTAGAAAACACCCTAGTCGCAGCTTGACGTAGGTTTATACCCATTTCTTGGGCTTGTTGTAGAGCATGTTTCCTTACATAGTTCATCTCCAAGGGTTCATCAGCTTCAGCGGCCATTTTTACCCCTTGGTCAAGGAGATTCATTTGGTTAATGAACAAATCTCGAAATACTCCAGAACAGTTAATAACCACATCTATCCTGGGTCTCCCCAATTCTTCTAGGGGAATTAATTCTAATTTGTTCACCCTCCCCAAGGAATCAGGAATGGGTCTTACCCCTACCATCCACATGATTTGCGCCAGGGATTCTCCGTAGGTTTTAATATTATCCGTACCCCACAGCACACAAGCGATGGTTTCTGGCCATTGACCATTATTTTCCGCCTTATTCCTGTCTAACAATCTATCCACTACAATTTTCGCTGACTGCACAGCTGCGGTTGTGGGTATGGATTGTGGGTCTAGGGCGTGTATATTTTTACCCGTTGGCAATACGTCCGGATTGCGAATTGGATCCCCTCCCGGTCCCGGTAATATATATTCCCCTTCCAGTCCTTGTAATAAACCTCCTAGTTCATTATCTGCACACACTTGTTTGAGACAAAATTCTAAATACTCAAATAGGGGTTTGAGTGCGGATACATCTACTTTGGTGTAACCCGAGTTATGTAGGGACTCGACCCAGGGTTCTTTTTTACCCATGTTGAAGAAATTCAACTTAGAAACTAGAGAAACCCTACCTTCCGCATCTGTTTGTGCTTGTACTAAAGAACCTACAGCAGCACGGGTAGCCATGGTAATGTCCTGTAGTAACTGTACATCACTCAAAATACCGCGATCGCTATTTTGGTAAATCTCTTCAATGTCCCTTCCTAAGCTTTGGGCAATAATCCGAGGTAAGCTGAGAATTTCCTCTTCTGTCCGATCCAAGCTAGCAATATTAACTAGGGTAGCAATAGCTTCTTGCGCGGTTGGTGGTTTACCAATCACATGTAAACCACAAGGTAGTAACCTAGATTCTATTTCCATTAACTTGCGGTAGACGATCCCCACCACATTGTCCCTGTCTTCTGAGGAGAGATTCTTAGCATCGCTTTCGGGAAGGTCTATGTCCTTATCCAAGTTAACAATCCGACACTTGTCAATAATCGCGTTGACAATAGAAACTCCCCTTCCGCTATCCTTCAAGGTTTGATAAGAAGCAATTAACTCACTCAGTTCCTTCAACCCCTTGTATAAACCAGCATTTTCTGCAGGTGGGGTCAAGTAAGAAATAGTTTCTGCATAACTGCGCCGTTTGGCAATTGTGGCTTCACTGGGATTATTAGCTGCGTAATAATACAGATTGGGAATTGTGCCAATTAGTTGGTCAGGATAGCAATCTCCCGACATACCCATTTGTTTACCGGGCATAAACTCTAAGGAACCATGGGTACCAAAATGCAAAACCGCATCAGCACCCCAAATTCTTTCTAGGTAGGTATAGAAAGCGGCAAAACCATGGTGAGGACTAGCGGAACGGGAAAATAGTAAGCGCATTGGGTCCCCTTCATAACCAAAGGTAGGTTGGACACCAATAAAAACATTACCGAACTCTTTACCGTAAATTAATAAGTTTTGTCCATCACTATTTAAATGTCCTGGTGGTGGTCCCCAGTTTTCTTCTAGACGTTCCGAATAAGGTGTGAGGGTCTCATATTCTGACACAGACATTTTATAAGCAATATTCAGTTCGGGACTGGCATACTGTGCTTGTGCGTCATGAATCACTTGTTCCATCAGTTCCTTAGCAGTGTCAGGAACATTCTGTACGTCATATCCATTATTTCTCAATCCTTTGAGAACTTCATGAATAGAACCAAATACATCTAAATAAGCAGCAGTTCCCACGTTACCTTTGTCAGGGGGAAAGCTAAAAACCGTAATGGCAATCTTTTTATCCAATTTTGGTTTACGACGGAGACTAGCCCATTTTAAGGCACGTTGGGCAACTATTTCTACCCTATCCTGCAGTGCGATCGCTCTTCCTGTAGCACCATCTTTACCGGAGAGGATAATTGGTTCAATTGCACCATCCAATTCAGGTATGGCAATTTGTAGAGCTACTTGAATGGGATGTAAACCCAAATCACTATTTAACCATTCTTCCGTGGTTTGAAACACCAGGGGTAGAGCCACCATATAAGGACGGTTGAGCCGTTTTAATGCTTCTATGGCTTTGGGATGGTCTTGTCTTGCAGGTCCACCTACTAAAGCAAATCCAGTTAAGGATACCACCCCATCCACTAAGGGTCTTTGACTTGTGGGCTCATAGAAATAGGCATTCACAGGCTTAGAAAAGTCCAATCCTCCAGCAAACACCGGGAGAACCTTAGCACCTAAAGACTCTAATTCCTGGACTATGGCCACATAATGAGCATCATCCCCAGTAACTAGGTGAGTTCGCTGCAGCACTAAACCCACGCAGGGTGCTAGGGGGTCTTTTAAGGTTTTGGGAATATCTCTACGACTATTATACCAATTGAGATATTCTTTCACATCTTCAAACATGGTGGGAGCTAAAGGATGCCAAATCCCCATATCGGGATAAACTACGGGTGCTTGATATTCAGCTTTAGCCAGATTCGTTTTGTCTTCACCTTTCAAAACATATTTATCTGCCAACATCAGCAAAAAGTTTTCTAGATTTTCTGCTGAACCACCCAACCAGTATTGAAAACTTAGCATGAAATTTCTTGCATCCTGGGCTTTTTCCATGGGAAGAAATTTTAACACTTGGGGGAGGGTACGTAATAACTTGAGCATTCCATCTTGAAACCCCGCGCCAGATTTTTCCTTGCGCTTTTTCATGAAGTTAGCGATAACTCCTTTAGATTGTCCCAACTGTGCCAAGGAAAAGCTACCCATTTTATTCAGGCGCATTACTTCAGGCATAGATGGAAAAACAACCGCTACATCGAAATTATCCCGGTGTGGTGCCACAGCAGTAACCAGTTTCTGTGCTAAATCTTCAATAAATATCAGAGAGGCGATGAATATATTAGCACTAGATATATCACGTTTAAATTCTTCATAGTTTTCTGGATTGCGCAGCTCTTCAATTAAATAGCCACTAATTTCAATCCCTATGGAGGGATGTTTGGCATTAATTTGCCTTACTGCTTGAGATAAGGAACTTTGATATTGAGACTCAAGGACAACATAAACGACCTTGATGAGAGTACGGTCCCCTAAATTATCAGGTTCAATATGTCTAATTGTGGATTTCACCTGGGTGAACATTTAGAAAAGCTCCTTTGATGCGTGTGGTCTGTTGGAAGTTCTTCTCTTCCATTTTCTTAGGCAATTAAGAGTTTTGTACCAGAAAACCCGGGTTGAGTGGGAGTTTTCCTCTGGAACTGAAACAAAATGATATAAAAAACGTAACCATTATTAGCAAATCTTAATAATTTAGCAAGACTTTTTCAAATTCGGACTCACCATTAATTAGGGAGGCACAATTATTTTGTAGGGTGGGTCGAGTAACGAGACCCATGGGGGTGTTGGGTTTCATGCTTCAACCCAACCTACTTTCATTTTAGACCTCACCTAATTAAGTTAAATTATTTATAAGGAAGGTGCTGTTTGTATCATAATCACCACTTGACTGAAAAAAATCTGTTTGAGCATAAAGTAATTATTGCTACTGATGGCAATGTAATACTGTATCCTGAGTTTTTCAGTGTGGAACACTCAAACCAGTTGTTTTGCGAGTTATATGGTAATATTAAGTGGAAACAAGAAATTATTCATTTGTTTGGCAAAAAAATGCCCATTCCACGACTGACTGCATGGTATGGGGATGAGGGTAAATCCTATACCTACTCTGGAATAGAACAGCACCCAGAATCTTGGAATCCTACATTGAAGTTTATTAAATCTAAAATTGAGGAAATTGTACCAGTTAGGTTTAATAGTGTTTTAATAAATCTATATAGAGA
This sequence comes from Cylindrospermopsis curvispora GIHE-G1, assembly GCF_014489415.1. Taxonomy (NCBI): domain Bacteria; kingdom Bacillati; phylum Cyanobacteriota; class Cyanophyceae; order Nostocales; family Aphanizomenonaceae; genus Raphidiopsis; species Raphidiopsis curvispora. The sequence continues at coordinate 535,152 of NZ_CP060822.1, read as the reverse complement.
TGGTAAGGATAGTATGGGGTGGCACAGTGACGATGAACCAGAATTGGGTAAGAATCCTCTGATTGCTTCCCTTAGTTTTGGTGCAACTCGTCGCTTTTATTTACGACACAAATATGACAAGAGTCAAAAGACTGTTATTGACTTAGAAAATGGTAGTTTACTGTTAATGCAAGACCAGACACAGCACTTTTGGCAACATCAAGTTGGGAAAACAGCTAAAAAAGTTCAATCTAGAATCAACTTGACGTTTAGAATTGTTAATTGACATTAACCGTTAATGTATGGGGGGATTCACCCACCGTAAAGTTTTTTGTACTTTTTAGCCAGGGATCATTTTTGGTTGTTAGTATGCGGGTGCGGTCAATTAGATATCCTAACTTAAAACCTATTAAAACCTAACTGTTATGTTGATTATCAATCATTACTATATTGAATGGATTGAGGACTGGTGCACGGAAAATGGTTGGACTGATTTATTTGTAGAACGTCGTGGTAATTATTGGGCTTTTCCCCCAGGTTGTGTAATTCCAGAGCCCATTCCCATGGACACTTTGAAATTAATTAAACAGAAAAAGGGTGCTACCAATGAGGAAAGATTAATATCAGTTATTGCATTAGTTATTACTCTTCTGTGCATAAGTTGGGCATTTATTTGTGTATCCCCCATGCCCTTAGTTGTTGCTTTTGCTTTTGATGCAGTTGCGGTTGCACAATTGGAAATAGAAGAGTAGAGGAGTTTTAATTATCACGGATGTGCAGCTGAATTCCCATTAGTTATTATTAGTTCTTTGCCAAAACTCAAATCTCTCTCCCAACTGTTCTATGGTTAAATTTTGAGTCCAGTATTCTATTAAAGAATAACCTAAAGACCAAGCACCTTGCTGGGGTGTGCCAGAATTTTCCACCAAAAAAGGCCAAAGGGATAATAAATCAAATTCCCTTGTTTTTCTTCCATCCTCTTGGACTGTATTGAGTAGTTTAAATAAATCATAAGACATTTGTAATTTACCAATTACCACAGGTAATTGTTCCACGGGAATTTTTTCCGCTAGAATATAAGCTAGAGCAGGTGAACCCGTAGATAAGGTAGCAACAAATTGCAAAATAGGGTTTTTTAATAAGCTGGTAATTCCCTGGGTAGTTGTCATTTGAAAGCTATAGTGATCAATAATTTTTGCCGATTGGGCAATCCGGATATCTAAGTTACGCAGAAAGCGGGATAATCTTAACTGCTTTGCTGGGTCTAGAACTGATAACAGTCCACCAGAAAATTCTTCTAAATTCCAACCACAACGTTTAGTTTTGGGGTCATCAGTCACCAATGGCAAAACCAGATGAGAGCTATTAATCAAGACTGGTTTGAATTTCTCTTCTCGGTATAATACCGCTTCTCTAATTGCCATTTCCTTGAGTTTATTTCCACTGCGCCAATTATAGGGAGGTTGCCATTCCCTGATTGGACGTAGTTTATCCACTTGAGTAACCACAGCAATAATTGGTAAGTCAGTCACTTGCTTTTGCATATCTTGCAAAAAATCTACATCCATCTGCAAAGCAGGATCCAGTGCAGGAGTTACTAATAAAAGTAAATCTGCTTTTTTTGCATAATCCATCACTAAGTTGCGAAAATCTTGACGGTTTACCTGTTCATAACCAGGAGTGTCACAAAGTTCGACTATTTCACCACTTTCTGTTTGCCAATTATAAGTTGTTATTTTATCCGTACTTGGCAAAACATCAACTTCAGCTATTTCACTGGCAAAAATGGTATTAATAACACTACTTTTTCCAGCACCATTACGCCCCGCAATCAAAATATTCAGAGGGGTTTTTTCTAGGTTTTCTAGTGGCTCAGCTTGCTGAATAATATCCCGCAAGGTTTGAGTTTTAGCTTCTGGCAATTCAGATACGATTAATTCCATTTTTACCCCACCATATAGAACAACTGCTTGTTGACATAAGTTCCTCAAGGTGGCTTCTCTTAATATTTGATTCAGATTAATTAATAATTCTTGTGTAGCCCTATTATTGAGATTATCAGTGGCTTTTTTGGCCATAGCTCCCACAGGATTTAAAAACAACTGGGCAATATCCCACACCTGAAAAAGTTTCTTGGCAGCAGGTTCTAATTGACGATAAACTTCATAGCTTTGATAAACTTGTCCCACACTAACTTGATTTAAAAACGGGGATAATTTTTGCATCCATTTATCCATATCATCCACCGTACCACGAATTAATCCATATACTTGGGGAATGTAAATACTTAACAAGGGATATTTCACTTCTGGGTTATATATATGGGCAATCCCCACTACTAAATCTTCACATCTTTGCCAGAAAGTTTGTAAGTCCTCCCAAATGGCAAGATCATTTTTACCATCATTTAGAACTTTTTGTAATATCCTTTCTACCTGCTCGCTTTTTTCTTTCTCTAAAGAGAAATTCAGATCTTTCTCCTCACTCCATGCCAATTCTTCTTTAACCTGATCAAACACACTCTCAATTTGATTAATCATTGGTTTGGTCAATTTCACCAACAGCCAACGCCATCCAGTCAATATTAGTATAAATATACCCCAAATCCAATTTAACCCCCAACTGTTAATTTGTATCCCCGCCAATACAAGTATGAAAGCAATGATTAATACTATAGGCGAGATTAATACTAACCATTGCCAGGATTTTAAACGATTCATAAAAACCACTTATTGTTACTTATTGTCCCCATTTCCTTCCTCTATTTAATCACCATCTCCCTTACCAATATACTCATCACCTCTCCCGGGTTACTAGTTGGCATCAAATCACTCCAATCAGTTGCGTGAGCATAACCAAGCACATGTAAATAATGAATCGTACTGATAACTGTCTTCTTCGATCCAATCAACAGGTGCTTTAATGGTTCCCTGCGATCGCCTTCTGGAACTACCTTAGTGCCAACTACTGTACTGTCATTAACATTGCCAATAAAATTCTTAGTCTGTGCCATAATTTCATTACCTCTGAGTAAAGGGGTGTAAGGTGATCTGGATTTCTGGTCAGGAAGGGCCCGATCACCTTACTTTTAAGTATAACAGCTAGTCAAATAAATATGCAAGGGGTTTATAGAAAAAAATTAATAAAATTTGTAAATCTTTTCGACTTGTCAAGCATAAGTAAAAAATGAAAAATTTTACACCTTACAATCACCCACGACAAGACCAGTCGTTTTTCAACTAACTTTCGCTTTGAGACAGGGAATTAATTCCCTGTCTCCCCCACGGACAGTCTCCAGGTGTGGGTTAATTCAACCAATTATGGTTAATCCCATAGCGAGTGCTTCGCAATCGCCCTTTTGATTTAAAATAAATTCATATAAATAACTCCGGTGATTGGATTAGAGATAAACAGATAAACTAAGATAAATGGGTGAGTGGAATTAAATACAAGATCAACATAGGTTGGGTTGAAGTATGAAACCCAACACCCGCATGGGTTGCGTTCCTCAACCCATCCCACAAATAATTGTGCCTCCCTACTTAATAAGCAAATATTCATTAGTATGAACTCCAAAAATCTCCCCCTGGGAATCAACACCCTGAGTATGCTGCGGGAAAACAATTGTGTCTATGTAGACAAAACCGAAATAGCTCACCGTCTGATACGCATTCCTGGACTCTTCTTTCTATCTCGTCCCCGGCGTTTTGGTAAAAGTCTATTTATAGATACCCTCAAGGAGATTTTTGAAGGGAATCAGAAATTATTTGAGGGGCTTTATATCCATGACCAGTGGGACTGGAGCAGAAAATTCCCCGTGATTAAAATAGATTTTGCTGGTGGGGTATTAAAAAACCGACAAGAGCTGGACCAAAAAATTAATGGTATTTTTTTAAAAACTGCCCAGTACCTAGGAGTGGACTATGAACTAGAGGATATTCAAGGTCGTTTTGGAGAAATCATCGCTGGTGCATACCAACGATTTGGAGAAAGGACCGTGGTACTGGTAGATGAATATGATAAACCCATCCTGGACAATATAGACAACCCACCCATTGCTGCTGAAATGCGCGAAGGACTGAAGAACCTGTACTCTGTCCTCAAAGAACAGGATGCCAACCTGCAGTTCGTCTTCATGACCGGAGTGACCAAATTCTCCAAAGTCAGCCTTTTTAGCGGTTTAAACCAACTCACGGATATCACCATTGATACTAGATACTCCTCCATCTGCGGTTACACCGAAACCGACCTGACCGAATCCTTCGGAGAACATCTTGCAGGAGCAGATCGAGAAGCAGTACGGTCCTGGTATAATGGTTATAACTGGACAGGTTCCGAGAGCGTCTACAACCCCTACGACATCCTCATGTTTATCGATAAGGGCAAGATATTTCACAACTACTGGTTTGAGACAGGTAGTCCGAGCTTTCTAGTCAAGCTATTCCAAGCCAAGTGCTACTTCCTCCCCAACCTAGAGCATTTGGAGGTAACCGAGGAGATCCTGGAGTCCTTTGAAGTAGAACGGATCAACCCAGTTACCTTGTTATTTCAATCAGGGTATTTGACCATTGAGAGCACCTTTACGGCCATGGAACGTTACATGTTCCGACTGAAAATCCCCAACCGGGAGGTAAAAGTCGCCCTAGGGGACCAATTAGTCAACGCCTACACCGACTTCGTTGAAGAGAAATTGGGTATTCAGAGACCCTTGTATGAAAACTTATTCGAAGGCGATGTTAATGGATTTATCGACACAGTAAGACGCCTGTTTGCTTCTATCCCTTGGCGGAACTTCACCAAAAATGACCTGGCTAATTTCGAGGGATACTACGCTTCTGTGCTATATGCTTTCTTGAGTTCCTTAAATGCGCGCATCATTCCCGAAGATATCACCAATTACGGTCAAGCGGACATAACAGCCATCCTGGGTAATCATATTTACGTCATAGAAATCAAAGTAGTAGATGGGGAGAACGTAAAAGAGAACCTAGCCCTAAAACAAGTACGGGAATGTAACTATGCACAAAAGTATAGAGGAGAACCAGGAAAAACCGTTCATGAAGTAGGGTTGGTTTTCAGTCGCAGCAAACGTAACCTCATTCAAGCGGATTGGGAATAAAGTAAGATAAACCATATTAGGTTTTCTTAATCCAACCTACAAATCATCTACGACAGAACAAGTCGGTTGAAAACCGACTTAGGCTTTGAGACAGGGAATGAATTCCCTGTCTCCCCCACGGACAGTCTCCAGGTGTGGGTTAATTCAACCAATTATGGTTAATCCCATAGGGAGTGCTTCGCAATCGCTCCCCATAAAACCACCTTGAATAATGATGTTGGGTTTTCTTAATCCAACCTATGGTACAATACAGTATAATGTTGATAACGACCATAGAAATTTTGTAGAGACCATACATATAAAGTCTACACAAAAGTTCTAAACAAGGAGATAATGAATCATGTATCAAAGTGAAGCACCTCCACTAAAAACCATACCCACGGATTTACCCAGTAAGGATATTGATAAGGATATTGACGAAGAATTAGACTCCACAATTCATCCCCGTCCACCCTGGGAAACCTTGCCCACCATGTATGACTTACCTAGTGAAAATCCGGAGGAACCAGGTTTGCCAGACGAATTTCATGATTTTCAACCCCAATTATTGCGTGAAACTTGCCAATCTTCAGTTTATCCCCGAGAGGAAATGTTTATTGGTACAGATTTAAACTTGTACTATGATGTGCATCATTTTTCATGGTATAAAAGACCAGATTGGTTTTTAGTATTAGGCGCACCTGCTTCTCAAACTCAGCAAGATATGCGGTTGAGTTACGTAATTTGGCAAGAAGGATTTGCTCCATTTTTAATAGTGGAATTATTATCACCAGGTACAGAAGCGGAAGATTTAGGAAAAACATTAAGAAGCGCTAATAAACCCCCAACAAAATGGCAAACTTATGAGCAGTATTTGCGCTCACCTTACTATATCATTTTCGACAGATATGAAAATCAACTGCGAGTATTCCAACTATTGGGAATAAAATATCAAGCGGTGGAACTGACAGAGCCAAAATTCTGGTTTCCTGAGCTAAAATTGGGGTTGGGAGTTTGGTCAGGAAAATATCAAGGTACAGAAGGTTTATGGCTACGTTGGTATAATGAAGATGGTGATTGGATAGCTACTTTAGCTGAAACAGCAGAACAGGAAAAACTACGAGCAGAACAGGAAAAGCAACGAGCAGAACAGGAAAAGCAGCGAGCAGAACAGGAAAAGCAACGAGCGGACAAATTAGCTGAAAAATTGGCAGCTCTGGGTGTAAGTTTGGATGAATAAAATCCGCCACCACAAAAGCTAGAGGGAAAACCGTTCATCAAGTGGGCTTGGTATTCAGTCGCAGTAAACGTAACCTCATTTAAGCGAATTGGGAATAAACTAAGATAAACCAATATGGTTTATCTTAATCCAACCCACAAATCATCTACGACAAAACCAGTCGGTTGAAAACCGACTTAGGCTTTGAGACAGGGAATGAATTCCCTGTCTCCCCCACGGACAGTCTCCAGGTGTGGGTTAATTCAAACAATTACGGTTAATCCCATAGGGAGTGCTTCGCAATCGCCCTTTTAATTTAAAATAAATTCACATACACCATAATCCATAATTGATATAACACATATTGGGTTATTAAACTCAACCTACGGTATAATACAGTATAGTGTTGATAACAACCATAGAAATTTTGTAGAGACCATACATACAAAGTCTACACAAAAGTTCTAAACAAGGAGATAATGAATCATGTATCAAAGTGAAGCACCTCCACTAAAAACCATACCCACGGATTTACCCAGTAAGGATATTGATAAGGATATTGACGAAGAATTAAACCCCACAATTCATCCCCGTCCACCCTGGGAAACCTTGCCCACCATGTATGACTTACCTAGTGAAAATCCGGAGGAACCAGGTTTGCCAGACGAATTTCATGATTTTCAACCCCAATTATTGCGTGAAACTTGCCAATCTTCAGTTTATCCCCGAGAGGAAATGTTTATTGGTACAGATTTAAACTTGTACTATGATGTGCATCATTTTTCATGGTATAAAAGACCAGATTGGTTTTTAGTATTAGGCGCACCTGCTTCTCAAACTCAGCAAGATATGCGGTTGAGTTACGTAATTTGGCAAGAAGGATTTGCTCCATTTTTAATAGTGGAATTATTATCACCAGGTACAGAAGCGGAAGATTTAGGAAAAACATTAAGAAGCGCTAATAAACCCCCAACAAAATGGCAAACTTATGAGCAGTATTTGCGCTCACCTTACTATATCATTTTCGACAGATATGAAAATCAACTGCGAGTATTCCAACTATTGGGAATAAAATATCAAGCGGTGGAACTGACAGAGCCAAAATTCTGGTTTTCTGAGCTAAAATTGGGGTTGGGAGTTTGGTCAGGAAAATATCAAGGTACAGAAGGTTTATGGCTACGTTGGTATAATGAAGATGGTGATTGGATACCTACTTTAGCTGAAACAGCAGAACAGGAAAAGCAACGAGCGGACAAATTAGCTGAAAAATTGGCAGCTCTGGGTGTAAGTTTGGATGAATAAAATCCGCCACCACAAAAGCTAGAGGGAAAACCGTTCATGAAGTGGGCTTGGTATTCAGTGGCAGTAAACATAACCTCATTTAAGCGGATTGGGAATAAATTAAGATAAACTATATTGGGTTTTCTTAATCCAACCTACAAATCATCTACGACAGAACAAGTCGGTTGAAAACCGACTTAGGCTTTGAGACAGGGAATGAATTCCCTGTCTCCCCCACGGACAGTCTCCAGGTGTGGGTTAATTCAACCAATTATGGTTAATCCCATAGGGAGTGCTTCGCAATCGCTCCCCATAAAACCACCTTGAATAATGATGTTGGGTTTTCTTAACCCAACCTATGGTATAATACAGTATAATGTTGATAACGACCATAGAAATTTTGTAGAGACCATACATACAAAGTCTACACAAAAGTTCTAAACAAGGAGACAATGAATCATGTATCAAAGTGAAGCACCTCCACTAAAAACCATACCCACTGATTTACCCAGTAAGGATATTGACGAAGAATTAAACCCCACAATTCATCCCCGTCCACCCTGGGAAACCTTGCCCACCATGTATGACTTACCTAGTGAAAATCCGGAGGAACCAGGTTTGCCAGACGAATTTCATGATTTTCAACCCCAATTATTGCGTGAAACTTGCCAATCTTCAGTTTATCCCCGAGAGGAAATGTTTATTGGTACAGATTTAAACTTGTACTATGATGTGCATCATTTTTCATGGTATAAAAGACCAGATTGGTTTTTAGTATTAGGCGCACCTGCTTCTCAAACTCAGCAAGATATGCGGTTGAGTTACGTAATTTGGCAAGAAGGATTTGCTCCATTTTTAATAGTGGAATTATTATCACCAGGTACAGAAGCGGAAGATTTAGGAAAAACATTAAGAAGCGCTAATAAACCCCCAACAAAATGGCAAACTTATGAGCAGTATTTGCGCTCACCTTACTATATCATTTTCGACAGATATGAAAATCAACTGCGAGTATTCCAACTATTGGGAATAAAATATCAAGCGGTGGAACTGACAGAGCCAAAATTCTGGTTTCCTGAGCTAAAATTGGGGTTGGGAGTTTGGTCAGGAAAATATCAAGGTACAGAAGGTTTATGGCTACGTTGGTATAATGAAGATGGTGATTGGATAGCTACTTTAGCTGAAACAGCAGAACAGGAAAAACTACGAGCAGAACAGGAAAAACTACGAGCAGAACAGGAAAAACTACGAGCAGAACAGGAAAAGCAACGAGCAGAACAGGAAAAGCAACGAGCAGAACAGGAAAAGCAACGAGCGGACAAATTAGCTGAAAAATTGGCAGCTCTGGGTGTAAGTTTGGATGAATAAAATCCGCCACCACAAAAGCTAGAGGGAAAACCGTTCATCAAGTGGGCTTGGTATTCAGTCGCAGTAAACGTAACCTCATTTAAGCGGATTGGAAATAAACTAAGATAAACTAATATGGTTTATCTTAATCCAACCCACAAATCATCTACGACAGAACAAGTCGGTTAAAAACCGACTTTCGCTTTGAGACAGGGAATTGATTCCCTGTCTCCCCCACGGACAGTCTTCAGGTGTGGGATAATAGACAGGTTGAGTATCTATTGATCGGCGGTTATGCTTTAAGATACTATGGTTAAAGAGACAAGCATATAATTCAATCTTGGCAACAGCGATTAAATACAGGAGATGTTTAATAATGTATCAAAGTGATGTGTATAGCAAACCCAGCTATGAGCCATTACCTCCTCAAGAAACATTACCAACAATGTATGATCTACCTAGCGAATATCCGGAGGAACCAGGCTTCCCAGACGAATTTCACCTTTTACAACCAGAATTATTGCGTAGCACCTTTTGTCAACCTTCTTATCCAAAACATAATATATTTATAGGTAGTGACTTAAATTTATACTATGACACTAAGCATACACAACGGTATAAACGCCCTGATTGGTTTGCAGTTTTAGGGGTATCCCGTTTTTATGAACAAACAGAACTAAGATTAAGTTATGTTACTTGGTGTGAAGGAACATATCCATTTGTTGTGCTAGAACTAATATCACCAGGAACAGAAAAAGAAGACCTAGGTAAAAATTTACGAGAAGTTAATCAACCCCCTAATAAATGGACAGTATATGAGCAAATTCTGAGAATCCCCTATTATTTTGTCCATAACCGTTATACCAACGAATTTCACTGTTTTGGTTTAGTAATGAACCGTTATCAACCGCCATCTATTAATGGATTAGGAATATGGCTAGAAGAAGCTGAATTGGGTTTAGGATTATGGGTTGGAGAATATCAAGGACTAACCACACAATGGTTGCGTTGGTATGATAAAGATAATAATTGGTTGCCTACTCCAGAAGAAAGAGCAACCCAACTGGCAAAACAAGAAAAACAGCGGGCAGATTTAGCAGAAGCAGAATTAGCTAAACTAAGACAGTTAATAGCAGAACAAGGAATTAACTTGTAAGTACAAAGTACAGATGGTGGGTTTTCTCAACCCCTCCTATTTTTGAGGTATACACAATGCGAATTGTCGATTATGAGGCAGACTTTTATGCTTGGGCTAACCAGCAGGCAGAACTTCTGCGACAACAGCAAGGAAATAATTTAGACTGGATGAATCTCGCTGAAGAAATTGAAGCAATGGGTCGCTCAGAAAAACGCCAGCTTGCCAATCGCTTAGAGGTGCTCATCATGCATCTGCTAAAGTGGCACTATCAGCCCAATTTCAGATCTCGAGGTTGGCAGTTAACCATCCAAGAACAGCGCCTACGGCTAGGCAAGCTTTTACAAGAAAACCCCAGTTTAAAACCCATGGTGGCGGAGATTATTTTGTCAGTCTATCCTTTGGCAGTAATAAGTGCCGAGAGAGAAACAGGCCTGTCTAACTATCCTGAAGATTGCCCCTACAGTCCAGAACAATTGCTCAGCGATCTATTTTTACCATAGGTTAACCGATTTCCCGTGGATTTTTCTCACAAGAAAATCGCCGAAAGGCACGGAAGCCACTTGGCTTTAGACAGGAAGTGCCAACGGCGAATTTATTCGCCTTGATATTTAACCGTGATGCGGATAATATACCTTTTAATAACATCTGCTGAAACCTGTCCAGCAGTGGAATAAAAATAACTATTAGTCCATAGGCTAGGAAGTTTAAGTAATTCAGGAAATTTTCGTCTTAACAAGCAAGATAACCGTCCTTTAAAAGCTTTAACCACTTGATTTATAGCAACATCTGGTTGATGTTCTACAAATAAATGAACATGGTCTGGAGCAGAAGTGTTGAATGTTAAGATTTTGAGGATTGTGTCCAAGTTGTGCATTGGTATTGGTGATACCAAATTTGATCAATTAATGACTCTATTCTCAATAGACAATGGATTTTACCTGGGTAAAACGCAAAGATTGTAAAGTTTTATTGCAGGATTCAACACTTGTGGGTCTGGAGCAACCTCAAGAGCGAGGATTTTACCTAGAAATAGACAATTTTATGCAGAATTTGTCTATCAGGTAGATGAAATAAAATCTGATGTTGACAGAAATAATGTTTTAGGGATTGACCACGGGTTAAATAACTGGTTAACTTGTGTTTCTAATCTGGGAACATCATTTATTGTTGATGGACTTCATTTAAAAAGTTTAAATCAGTGGTACAACAAATCAGTAGCTAAACTTAAAAGTGATAAACCGCAGGGTTTTTGGTCTAACAGATTAGCTGCTATTACCGAAAAAAGAAACCGACAAATGCGTGATGCAGTTAACAAAACTGCAAGAATAGTCGTTAACCACTGTATTGAAAATAAGATTGGTGCTATTGTTTTTGGATGGAATAAAGGACAAAAAGATAGTATTGATTTGGGGTCTAAAAACAATCAGAAGTTTGTCCAAATTCCCACAGCAAGATTAAAAGACCGTATTGCTCAATTATGTAAACAATACGGAATAGATTTTATTGAAACAGAAGAATCATACACTTCTCAATCATCGTTTTTTGATTGCGACAATATACCTAAATTCGGTGAAAAACCCGAAGGGTGGGAAGCAAGCGGGAAACGAGTTAGTCGTGGAGTATATGAAACTTCTGATGGGTTCAAAATTAATGCGGACTGTAATGGTGCTGCTAATATTTTGAAAAAAGTAGCGGTGATGCTAGGAATTGATCTTAGCGGAATCAGTAGAGGCTGTTTAAGCCAGCCTCAGAAAGTTCGTTTATGGACTCTTCAGAAATCTCCGTTTGAGACAGGGAATGAATTCCCTGTCTCCCCCACGGACAGTCTCCAGGTGTGGGTTAATTCAACCAATTATGGTTAATCCCATAGAGAGTGCTTCGCAATCGCCCATAGGGAATGGTTCGCGAGCTCGCGTAGCGAGTGCTTCGCAATCGCCCTCTTGAATTAGAGATAAACTAGGATAAGATAATAAGCAGATATTAATTAGTATGAACCCCAAAAATCTACCCCTGGGGATCAACACCCTAGATAAACTACGCGGTAGCAACTGTATTTATGTGGACAAAACACGACTTGCCCTCCAGTTGATAAAACAGCCTGGAGCCTTCTTTCTATCTCGTCCCCGGCGTTTTGGTAAAAGTCTATTTATAGATACCCTCAAGGAGATTTTTGAAGGGAATCAGAAATTATTTGAGGGGCTTTATATCCATGACCAGTGGGACTGGAGCAGAAAATTCCCCGTGATTAAAATAGATTTTGCTGGTGGGGTATTAAAAAACCGACAAGAACTGGATCTGCGCATACTGGATATTTTGCACGAAAACGCAGAGCATCTAGACGTGTCCTACGAGTCAACGGATATACCGGGAAAATTAGGAACTCTGATTCGTAAAGCCATGGCCAAATATGGAGAGCGCGCTGTGGTGCTAGTGGATGAATACGACAAACCCATCCTGGACAACATCGACAATCCACCTATTGCTGCGGAAATGAGAGAGGGACTCAAAAACCTATACTCCGTCCTCAAGCAACAGGATGCCAACCTGCAGTTCGTCTTCATGACCGGAGTGACCAAATTCTCCAAAGTCAGCCTTTTTAGCGGTTTAAACCAACTCACGGATATCACCATTGATACCAGATACTCCTCCATCTGCGGTTACACCGAAACCGACCTGACCGAATCCTTCGGAGAACATCTTGCAGGAGCAGATCGAGAAGCAGTACGGTCCTGGTATAATGGTTATAACTGGACAGGTTCCGAGAGCGTCTACAACCCCTACGACATCCTCATGTTTATCGATAAGGGCAAGATATTTCACAACTACTGGTTTGAGACAGGTAGTCCGAGCTTTCTAGTCAAGCTATTCCAAGCCAAGTGCTACTTCCTCCCCAACCTAGAGCATTTGGAGGTAACCGAGGAGATCCTGGAGTCCTTTGAAGTAGAACGGATCAACCCAGTTACCTTGTTATTTCAATCAGGGTATTTGACCATTGAGAGCACCTTTACGGCCATGGAACGTTACATGTTCCGACTGAAAATCCCCAACCGGGAGGTAAAAGTCGCCCTAGGGGACCAATTAGTCAACGCCTACACCGACTTCGTTGAAGAGAAATTGGGTATTCAGAGACCCTTGTATGAAAACTTATTCGAAGGCGATGTTAATGGATTTATCGACACAGTAAGACGCCTGTTTGCTTCTATCCCTTGGCGGAACTTCACCAAAAATGACCTGGCTAATTTCGAGGGATACTACGCTTCTGTGCTATATGCTTTCTTGAGTTCCTTAAATGCGCGCATCATTCCCGAAGATATCACCAATTACGGTCAAGCGGACATAACAGCCATCCTGGGTAATCATATTTACGTCATAGAAATCAAAGTAGTAGGTGGGGAGAACGTAAAAGAGAACCTAGCCCTAAAACAAATACGGGAATGTAACTATGCACAAAAGTATAGAGGAGAACCAGGAAAAACCGTTCATGAAGTAGGGTTGGTTTTCAGTCGCAGCAAACGTAACCTCATTCAAGCGGATTGGGAATAAATTAAGATAAACTATATTGGGTTTTCTTAATCCAACCTACAAATCATCTACGACAGAACAAGTCGGTTGAAAACCGACTTAGGCTTTGAGACAGGGAATGAATTCCCTGTCTCCCCCACGGACAGTCTCCAGGTGTGGGTTAATTCAACCAATTATGGTTAATCCCATAGGGAGTGCTTCGCAATCGCTCCCCATAAAACCACCTTGAATAATGATGTTGGGTTTTCTTAACCCAACCTATGGTATAATACAGTATAATGTTGATAAAGACCATAGAAATTTTGTAGAGACCATACATACAAAGTCTACACAAAAGTTCTAAACAAGGAGACAATGAATCATGTATCAAAGTGAAGCACCTCCGCTAAAAAACATACCCACTGATTTACCCAGTAAGGATATTGACGAAGAATTAAACCCCACAATTCATCCCCGTCCACCCTGGGAAACCTTGCCCACCATGTATGACTTACCTAGTGAAAATCCGGAGGAACCAGGTTTGCCAACTGACAGAGCCAAAATTCTGGTTTCCTGAGCTAAAATTGGGGTTGGGAGTTTGGTCAGGAAAATATCAAGGTACAGAAGGTTTATGGCTACGTTGGTATAATGAAGATGGTGATTGGATAGCTACTTTAGCTGAAACAGCAGAACAGGAAAAGCAACGAGCGGACAAATTAGCTGAAAAATTGGCAGCTCTGGGTGTAAGTTTGGATGAATAAAATCCGCCACCACAAAAGCTAGAGGGAAAACCGTTCATGAAGTGGGCTTGGTATTCAGTAGCAGTAAATATAACCTCATTCAAGCGGATTGGCAATAAATTAAGATAAACCATATTTGATTTTCTTAATCCAACCTACAAATCATCTACGACAAAACCAGTCGGTTAAAAACCGACTTTCGCTTTGAGACAGGGTCTCCCCCACAGACAGTCTCCAGGTGTGGATTAATTCAACCAATTATGGTTAATCCCATAGAGAGATCCCATAGGGAGTGCTTCGCAATCGCCCATAGGGAATCCTTCCCGATCGCCTTTTTGATTTAAAATAAATTCATATAAATAACTCCGGTGATTGAACTAGAGATAAACTAGGATAAAATAATAAGCACATATTCATTAGTATGAACTCCAAAAATCTCCCCCTGGGAATCAACACCCTGAGTATGCTGCGGGAAAACAATTGTGTCTATGTGGACAAAACCGAAATAGCTCACCGTCTGATACGCATTCCTGGACGCTTCTTTCTATCTCGTCCCCGACGTTTCGGTAAAAGTCTGTTTATAGATACCCTCAAGGAGATTTTTGAAGGGAATCAGAAATTATTTGAGGGGCTTTATATCCATGACCAGTGGGACTGGAGCAGAAAATTCCCCGTGATTAAAATAGATTTTGCTGGTGGGGTATTAAAGAACCGACAAGAACTGGATCTGCGCATACTGGATATTTTGCACGAAAACGCAGAGCATCTAGACGTGTCCTACGAGTCAACGGATATACCGGGAAAATTAGGAACTCTGATTCGTAAAGCCATGGCCAAATATGGAGAGCGCGCTGTGGTGCTAGTGGATGAATACGACAAACCCATCCTGGACAACATCGACAATCCACCTATTGCTGCGGAAATGAGAGAGGGACTCAAAAACCTATACTCCGTCCTCAAGCAACAGGATGCCAACCTGCAGTTCGTCTTCATGACCGGAGTGACCAAATTCTCCAAAGTCAGCCTTTTTAGCGGTTTAAACCAACTCACGGATATCACCATTGATACCAGATACTCCTCCATCTGCGGTTACACCGAAACCGACCTGACCGAATCCTTCGGAGAACATCTTGCAGGAGCAGATCGAGAAGCAGTACGGTCCTGGTATAATGGTTATAACTGGACAGGTGCCGAGAGCGTTTATAACCCCTACGACATCCTCATGTTTATCGATAAGGGCAAGATATTTCACAACTACTGGTTTGAGACAGGTAGTCCGAGCTTTCTAGTCAAGCTATTCCAAGCCAAGTGCTACTTCCTCCCCAACCTAGAGCATTTGGAGGTAACCGAGGAGATCCTGGAGTCCTTTGAAGTAGAACGGATCAACCCAGTTACCTTGTTATTTCAATCAGGGTATTTGACCATTGAGAGCACCTTTACGGCCATGGAACGTTACATGTTCCGACTGAAAATCCCCAACCGGGAGGTAAAAGTCGCCCTAGGGGACCAATTAGTCAACGCCTACACCGACTTCGTTGAAGAGAAATTGGGTATTCAGAGACCCTTGTATGAAAACTTATTCGAAGGCGATGTTAATGGATTTATCGACACAGTAAGACGCCTGTTTGCTTCTATCCCTTGGCGGAACTTCACCAAAAATGACCTGGCTAATTTCGAGGGATACTACGCTTCTGTGCTATATGCTTTCTTGAGTTCCTTAAATGCGCGCATCATTCCCGAAGATATCACCAATTACGGTCAAGCGGACATAACAGCCATCCTGGGTAATCATATTTACGTCATAGAAATCAAAGTAGTAGATGGGGAGAACGTAAAAGAGAACCTAGCCCTAAAACAAATACGGGAATGTAACTATGCACAAAAGTATAGAGGAGAACCAGGAAAAACCGTTCATGAAGTAGGGTTGGTTTTCAGTCGCAGCAAACGTAACCTCATTCAAGCGGATTGGGAATAAAGTAAGATAAACCATATTAGGTTTTCTTAATCCAACCTACAAATCATCTACGACAGAACAAGTCGGTTGAAAACCGACTTAGGCTTTGAGACAGGGAATGAATTCCCTGTCTCCCCCACGGACAGTCTCCAGGTGTGGGTTAATTCAACCAATTATGGTTAATCCCATAGGGAGTGCTTCGCAATCGCTCCCCATAAAACCACCTTGAATAATGATGTTGGGTTTTCTTAACCCAACCTATGGTATAATACAGTATAATGTTGATAAAGACCATAGAAATTTTGTAGAGACCATACATACAAAGTCTACACAAAAGTTCTAAACAAGGAGACAATGAATCATGTATCAAAGTGAAGCACCTCCGCTAAAAAACATACCCACTGATTTACCCAGTAAGGATATTGACGAAGAATTAAACCCCACAATTCATCCCCGTCCACCCTGGGAAACCTTGCCCACCATGTATGACTTACCTAGTGAAAATCCGGAGGAACCAGGTTTGCCAGACGAATTTCATGACTTTCAACCCCAATTATTGCGTGAAACTTGCCAATCTTCAGTTTATCCTCGAGAGGAAATGTTTATTGGTACAGATTTAAACTTGTACTATGATGTGCATCATTTCTCATGGTATAAAAGACCAGATTGGTTTTTAGTATTAGGCGCACCTGCTTCTCAAACTCAGCAAGATATGCGGTTGAGTTACGTAATTTGGCAAGAAGGATTTGCTCCATTTTTAATAGTGGAATTATTATCACCAGGTACAGAAGCGGAAGATTTAGGAAAAACATTAAGAAGCGCTAATAAACCCCCAACAAAATGGCAAACTTATGAGCAGTACTTGCGCTCACCTTACTATATCATTTTCGATAGATATGAAAATCAACTGCGAGTATTCCAACTATTGGGAATAAAATATCAAGCGGTGGAACTGACAGAGCCAAAATTCTGGTTTCCTGAGCTAAAATTGGGGTTGGGAGTTTGGTCAGGAAAATATCAAGGTACAGAAGGTTTATGGCTACGTTGGTATAATGAAGATGGTGATTGGATAGCTACTTTAGCTGAAACAGCAGAACAGGAAAAACTGCGAGCAGAACAGGAAAAGCAACGAGCAGAACAGGAAAAGCAACGAGCAGAACAGGAAAAGCAGCGAGCAGAACAGGAAAAGCAGCGAGCAGAACAGGAAAAGCAGCGAGCAGAACAGGAAAAGCAACGAGCAGAACAGGAAAAGCAGCGAGCGGACAAATTAGCTGAAAAATTGGCAGCTCTGGGTGTAAGTTTGGATGAATAAAATCCGCCACCACAAAAGCTAGAGGGAAAACCGTTCATGAAGTGGGCTTGGTATTCAGTAGCAGTAAATATAACCTCATTCAAGCGGATTGGCAATAAATTAAGATAAACCATATTTGATTTTCTTAATCCAACCTACAAATCATCTACGACAAAACCAGTCGGTTAAAAACCGACTTTCGCTTTGAGACAGGGTCTCCCCCACAGACAGTCTCCAGGTGTGGATTAATTCAACCAATTATGGTTAATCCCATAGAGAGATCCCATAGGGAGTGCTTCGCAATCGCCCATAGGGAATCCTTCCCGATCGCCTTTTTGATTTAAAATAAATTCATATAAATAACTCCGGTGATTGAACTAGAGATAAACTAGGATAAAATAATAAGCACATATTCATTAGTATGAACTCCAAAAATCTCCCCCTGGGAATCAACACCCTGAGTATGCTGCGGGAAAACAATTGTGTCTATGTGGACAAAACCGAAATAGCTCACCGTCTGATACGCATTCCTGGACGCTTCTTTCTATCTCGTCCCCGACGTTTCGGTAAAAGTCTGTTTATAGATACCCTCAAGGAGATTTTTGAAGGGAATCAGAAATTATTTGAGGGGCTTTATATTCATGACCAGTGGGACTGGAGCAGAAAATTCCCCGTGATTAAAATAGATTTTGCTGGTGGGGTATTAAAGAACCGACAAGAACTGGATCTGCGCATACTGGATATTTTGCACGAAAACGCAGAGCATCTAGACGTGTCCTACGAGTCAACGGATATACCGGGAAAATTAGGAACTCTGATTCGTAAAGCCATGGCCAAATATGGAGAGCGCGCTGTGGTGCTAGTGGATGAATACGACAAACCCATCCTGGACAACATCGACAATCCACCTATTGCTGCGGAAATGAGAGAGGGACTCAAAAACCTATACTCCGTCCTCAAGCAACAGGATGCCAACCTGCAGTTCGTCTTCATGACCGGAGTGACCAAATTCTCCAAAGTCAGCCTTTTTAGCGGTTTAAACCAACTCACGGATATCACCATTGATACCAGATACTCCTCCATCTGCGGTTACACCGAAACCGACCTGACCGAATCCTTCGGAGAACATCTTGCAGGAGCAGATCGAGAAGCAGTACGGTCCTGGTATAATGGTTATAACTGGACAGGTGCCGAGAGCGTTTATAACCCCTACGATATCCTCATGTTTATCGATAAGGGCAAGATATTTCACAACTACTGGTTTGAAACGGGGAACCCGACTTTCCTGGTTAAATTATTTCAAGCCAACTGCTACTTCCTCCCCAACTTAGAGCATTTAGAGGTAACCGAGGAGATCCTGGAGTCCTTTGAATTAGAAAGGATCAACCCAGTCACCCTGTTGTTCCAATCAGGGTATTTGACCATTGATCACACCTTTATCCGTCGCCATCGCTCCATGTTTGCTCTAAAAATACCCAACATGGAAGTTCGTCTGACATTAAATGACCATTTTATCAACGCGTATACGGAAATAGTAAATGAAAAAAGTGCTATCCAAGATAGATTATATGAGTATATGTGTAGTGGAGATATAGAATCCACAGTGAAAGCAGTAAAGCGTCTATTTGCAGGGATTCCCTGGCGGAACTTCACCAAAAACGGTCTGGCTAATTTCGAGGGATACTACGCTTCTGTGCTATATGCCTTTTTAAGTTCCTTAAATGCGCGCATCATTCCCGAAGATATCACCAACTATGGTCAAGCGGACATGACAGCCATCCTGGGTGATCATATTTACGTCATAGAAATCAAAGTAGTAGATGGAGAGAATATAAAAGAGAACCTAGCACTAAAACAAATACGGGAATGTAACTATGCGCAAAAGTATAGAGGAGAACCAGGAAAAACCGTTCATGAAGTGGGGTTAGTTTTCAGTCGCAGTAAACGTAACCTCATTCAAGCGGATTGGCAATAAATTAAGATAAACCATATTTGATTTTCTTAATCCAACCTATAAATCATCTACGACAAAACCAGTCGGTTTTCAACCGACTTAGGCTTTGAGACAGGGAATGAATTCCCTGTCTCCCCCACGGACAGTCTCCAGGTGTGGGTTAATTCAACCAATTATGGTTAATCCCATAGAGAGCTCCCATAGGGAGTGCTTTGCGAGCTCGTGTAGCGAGTGCTTCGCAATCGCTCCCCATAAAACCACCTTGAATAATGATGTTGGGTTTTCTTAACCCAACCTATGGTATAATACAGTATAGTGTTGATAACAACCATAGAAATTTTGTAGAGACCATACATACAAAGTCTACACAAAAGTTCTAAACAAGGAGACAATGAATCATGTATCAAAGTGAAGCACCTCCACTAAAAACCATACCCACGGATTTACCCAGTAAGGATATTGATGAAGAATTAAACTCTACAATTCATCCCCGTCCACCCTGGGAAACCTTGCCCACCATGTATGACTTACCCAGTGAAAATCCGGAGGAACCAGGTTTGCCAGACGAATTTCATGACTTTCAACCCCAATTATTGCGTGAAACTTGCCAATCTTCAGTTTATCCCCGAGAGGAAATGTTTATTGGTACAGATTTAAACTTGTACTATGATGTGCATCATTTCTCATGGTATAAAAGGCCAGATTGGTTTTTAGTATTAGGCGCACCCGCTTCTGAAACCCAGCAAGATATGCGGTTGAGTTATGTAATTTGGCAAGAAGGATTCGCTCCATTTTTAATAGTGGAATTATTATCACCAGGTACAGAAGCGGAAGATTTAGGAAAAACATTAAGAAGTGCCAATAAACCCCCAACAAAATGGCAAACTTATGAGCAGTATTTGCGCTCACCTTACTATATCATTTTCGACAGATATGAAAATCAACTGCGAGTATTCCAACTATTGGGAATAAAATATCAAGCGGTGGAACTGACAGAGTCAAAATTCTGGTTTCCTGAGCTAAAATTGGGGGTAGGAGTTTGGTCAGGAAAATATCAAGGTACAGAAGGTTTATGGCTACGTTGGTATAATGAAGATGGTGATTGGATACCTACTTTAGCTGAAACAGCAGAACAGGAAAAACTACGAGCAGAACAGGAAAAACTGCGAGCAGAACAGGAGAAACTACGAGCAGAACAGGAAAAACTACGAGCAGAACAGGAAAAACTACGAGCAGAACAGGAAAAGCAACGAGCAGAACAGGAAAAGCAACGAGCAGAACAGGAGAAACTACGAGCAGAACAGGAAAAACTACGAGCAGAACAGGAAAAACTACGGGCGGACAAATTAGCTGAAAAATTGGCAGCTCTGGGTGTAAGTTTGGATGAATAAAATCCGCCACCACAAAAGCTAGTCGGATTAAGCTCAACTAGGTTGTCACCAACCCCGTTGGTCTTCAAAACCGTGCATGAAAGTTTCCCTGTAACGGGTAATTGCTTGGCGATTGCAAAGCAATCGCCCTCTTGATTTAAAATAAATCTCAGAATAATGCTACCATTAGGAAATCTAAATTATTTAGTTGCGCAAGGTGAATAATGTCCTTTAATAACTATAAAAGTATTGCAGATGTTTTAAATGAGTTTCCTCTGATATACCAAGAGGAAACTTTTATCAAAGAAAATGTCTCTAAAATTAGTCCTTACTTCATTGAGCGATTACAATTAATACTCAAAGAGGGAGTAGTATTTAATTCAGAATATGCTATATGTGAAAATATTATTTCTCCAATTTTAGTAGAAATTTGGCTCAAATACAAAGATAAATTGTTACTTTGGAGTCATCAGTCCTTAAATTATGATGAAAAGTTATCAGGAACACCTGATTATATTATTGCTCAACGTTCTCCTAGAGGAAAAGTGATATTAGATCAACCCTACTTAATTTTAGTTGAAGCCAAAAAAGATAACTTTGATGAAGGCTGGGGACAATGTTTAGCTGAATTAATTGCAGCACAAAAACTAAACAATAATCAACAACATAAAATATTTGGTGTTGTTTCTAATGGTAAACTTTGGGAATTTGGACAATTACAGAACAATATTTTTACTAAAAATATCAAATATTATGTTTTAGAAAACTTACTAGAATTAATGGGAGTAATTGATTTTATTTTTTCTGAAAGTGTTAATCAAGTATTAAGTAACTTGGCGTGAAAAGACCAAACTAAGTAAGTCGTCCCTAGAATGGCGTAAGCCAAATTACCGAAAACTAAAACAATATCGTGGAGAATGGATTATTTACACGAAGGATGGTATAGTTGCTCACGACCAGGATTATAGAATGGCGATCGCCATTAGAAGCACTGGCTGAATCTTTACTGGACTTTAGACAGATTTCTGATTTAGAAGCATGGTTAAAAGATTCACAAAAATCCAAGGATCTAAAACCACAAGTTGATATGCAAAATGGCAATCAACTAGATGTGTAATCGGTCACAATGTCTACAACAGGCGATCTCGCGAGTGCTTCGCAATCACCGATAGAGATTGCTTCCTAATCGCCCTTTTAATTTGAAACAAATTCACATACACCATAATCACCCACAGCAAAACCAGTCGGTTTTCAACCGACTTGAGCTTTGAGACCGGGAATTGATTCCCGGTCTCCCCCACAGACAGTCTCCAGGCGCGGGTTAATTCAAACAATCACGGTTCATTCCTTGGCGAGCTCCCAATTGAGGCGGAGACGGTGTTTGAGCAAAATTTGTCTTCTTTGCTACCGTTTGTCCCAATTTTGAAGGGGGGTAATAGTGAGGTAAATCTCCGTCAGGCTCTACTCAGTCTTCGCAAGAATGAAGTGTTGGGGGATTTGGAGCCGTTGTTGTCTTTTTTTGCTAGCTTTGTATTTGATATCCCTTTAGTGCAACAAATGATGAGGTGGGACATGACGGTATTACGGGAATCGCCCTGGTACAGAGAAGATAAGATCAAACCAGTTCAAGTAAAAAATATATATGAACAACAGCAAACAAATTTACAATTACACCGTCATTCTCGAAAAGGAAGAACATGGAGGCTATTGCTATTATGCCTTTTGCCCGATTCTCAAAGGCTGTCATTCTCAAGGAGACAGTTTTAAGGTGATTGAAAAATTAGGCTTTCATCTCGATCGGCAAAAAGGTAGTCATGCATTTACAAGAATATTATATGCCATATAGCCAGTTTACAATCCCTAAAGTTGTGGAAGATTTTGGACTCACCTTGATTGAAAGTGGGGCATTTCTCAATGCAACTCAAACTGTCACCCTCAGTCCTTATCTTGAGGAATTTATTACTAAAAATTTACAACTCGCCATTGCGCTGAATACCGAAAAAGCCCGTTCTGAATTAATTATTTGCCCTGTTTTGTTGGCAATCAAAGAAACCTTACCCAGTATTAGCTTTTTTTCTGGGGAAGAATTTAACGTTGATGCCGATTTAGGTTTAAATGGGGTTTGTGATTACATTTTGAGCCAATCCGCCGAGCAGTTGTATGTTACCGCTCCCGTGACAATGGTGGTGGAAGCGAAAAAGGAAAATCTCAAAGGGGGATTAGGGCAGTGTATTGCTGAAATGGTTGCCGCTTGGAAGTTTAATACAGAGCGCAACAGTACCATCAGTTGCGTTTATGGTGTCGTAACCACTGGCACAGTGTGGCGATTTCTCAAATTACAGGAGCAAACCGTAACTATAGATCTTAATGAATATCCACTACCCCCAATTAACTCAATTTTGGCAAAACTGACGCAGATGATGTCCCCACAATCAATGTGTAATAAGCCATCAGGTTTGTAAAGAAATGTGAATTCACAGCTATATCCCCTTGACTTATGCAACAAATCTGATACTATTGTGGCACGGGGTAATTAATTGCCTCGTATCCAAATAAAATATAAGCTAAACAAGAGGTTTACACCATGCTTGTTTTCGATCCCCCTACTGGTACTGTAACTCGTTTTACCCTGGCAAGGGCAATGTTGAATGAAGGCTACTATGAAATAGCTAAAGACGAGCTTGTGGATCAAATAACCCGAGATTTCGGCAGTTTGTCGGCGGAACAAGAACAAAAAATCCGCGCCTTGTCGATCACCGCCTTGGATGAATTGGAAGCGGCATTGTGGGATTTGGACAGGATGGCCGACTTGGATAGGTTTTTGGCGCAGTTGGCATAGTCTTGTGATGAATCGGGCCTTGTTCCTAGACATGGGGTGACAAACAAAGACTACGGATGCCAGCTCTGTTACACCGTGCGATGAATGAATGATCTGAATCTTTGAAATGTGCAATCGCCCTTTTAATTTGAAACAAATGTTGGGTGGTGTAGAAACCAGCTCGCCCTATGTGTAATAAGCCATCAGCCTTGCAAAGAAATGTAAATTAAGCACCATATTCTTGTGTACCAAATACGAGTTTAAAATAAACTGCGATCGCTTAATGGGTGACACAAGAAAGTTTTGAGAGGAAAGAACGAAGACCATCTGTGTGATTGTTTATGGCAAAAAAATCAGATATTGGCGGTAAACGTTTAATTGGACTTAGTCCACAGGCTTGGGGGCGTTGGGTCACGGGGGATAAAACCATCAAAGTTCAGGAAATTATTAACAGTGAACTTCAATGGATCGAGCGAGAAAGTGATGTTTTGCTCAAGGCCCATAGTCCTGAGTGTGGCGATTTTATTCTGCTGAATGAGCTACAACTGCGCCATGATGCTAAGATGCCCCGACGGATGCGAGCTTACGCTGCTCTAGTAGAGGAAAAGTATGGGCTACTAGTCTATCCAGTAGTCGTCAATATTCTTCAACCTGGGTCGACGGAGATAATTCCCAGCCATTATCAGTCGGAAATTATGGGCTGTAGGGCCTATCAGGACTATCGGGTGATTAATTTGTGGGAGATTGAGGCGGAGACGGTGTTTGAGCAAAATCTGTCTTCCTTGCTACCGTTTGTCCCAATTTTGAAGGGGGGTAATAGTGAGGTAAATCTCCGTCAGGCTCTACTCAGTCTTCGCAAGAATGAAGTGTTGGGGGATTTGGAGCCGTTGTTGTCTTTTTTTGCTAGCTTTGTATTTGATATCCCTTTAGTGCAACAAATGATGAGGTGGGACATGACGGTATTACGGGAATCGCCCTGGTACAACGAAATTCTTAAGGAAGGTCTTCAGAAAGGTCTTCAGAAAGGTCTTCAGGAAGGCGAACTTCGAGGAGAACAACGTGGAAGACAAGAAGGAAGACAAGAAGGACAGCGAAAGATAATATTACTGTTGCTGAATCACAAGTTTGATGGAATTGAGTTACCTCTGGTGGAAAGGATAAACAGACTATCATTAGAGCAATTAGAAGCAATGGGTGAATCTTTACTGGATTTTAGACAGATTTCTGATTTAGAAGCATGGTTAAAAGACGCAGAAAAATCCAATGATCTAAAACCACAAGTTGATATCCAAAATGGCAATCAACTGGATGTGTAATCGTTCACAATGTCTACAACGGGCGATCTCGCAAGTGCGAGTGCTTCGCAATCGCCCATAGAGAGTGCTTCCTAATCGCCCTTTTACAGCGGTTTTCATGTAAATAAACCACAATGATTGAACCAATTAAGCGCATCCTCTGCTGTAATATAATTTACTGCACTTGTCATGGCCTCATTTAGGGCTTCTAATGTTCGTGCCTCCCGACTACGGAGAAATTGCTTTAATTTTGACCAACACAATTCTATCGGAGATAAGTCTGGAGAATAGGGGGGTAAAAACTTAACTTTTGCACCGACTGATTCAATTGACAATCTCACGCGCTCGGCATAATGAACCTTTAAATTATCCATAACAACAATAGCCCCTTTCCATAATTGAGGTACTAAAACCTGATTTACATAAGTGACAAATACTTCTGTATTTGTGCTTCCCTCTACAGTCATTGCTGCCAGAATTCCATCTATATTTAAAGCACCAATCAGAGAAATATTTTTGCCCTTGTTTCCTGGTACGCTACCAATTGCTCTTTGTCCATCTTGGCTTCTGGCAAACAACCTTGACATCCCTAAATTTATCCCCGATTCATCTAAAAACACTAAATTTCTAATATCAACTGTATCTACCCAACGACGATAATCATGCCTTAATTCTTGAACACGTGGATGTTCACTGGCATTTAGACTTTTTTTTTATGACGTAGACCCAACTTTTCTAAGGCTCGATGCATGGTTGTGATACTAACACTAGTGCCCGTCGTTTCTCTCAGGCGATCGCACAATTCTGAAAGTAGTAAATCATTTTTCTCATCCAGCCAAGACTTGATCATGTTTAAATATTCGCCTGCAATTATAGGCTTTTCATATCCTCCACATTGCTTTGGCTCAACTTGCCCAGTTTCACGATAACGACGTACTAAATTTCTCACAAATGATAAGCTGACCTTGAATCTTTCTGCCAACTGGCGTTGAGATCCCTCTCGAGCAACCCATGCTACAATCACGCGATTACGCAAATCTATTGAATAAGGTTTTGGCATATAATTTGACAGCACTTCTACTCTATTTTAGTTTATTACCCTTATTATAGCTTATCTTATTTTGGAGTTTAACTACATGAAAATTGCTGTAAGACCCAGGTGAATTCTGCTATTCCTTTCGGTCAGAGGCAAATCTTGAACCCCTATTTGGAGCATTACCTCCAACATTCGCTTTCTCACCCATCCTGTACCCTCCAAGGAGTTCCGTCATTGTTACCTTTGACCTACTGGAGTTATCGACATTCTCCAGACCTTGTAGGGCTTGCCCTGTTGGTCCTTCTGTTGTTACACTCTTCCTTGGGTGCTATCTATCCTGCGGCGGTTTTATTATTCACAGGTTTAGGCAATCTCAAAGCACCTAAACTACACCGCTTATGTCCTATCAGTCTAATTTGGACATTCTTCCCATAACGCAGTTTTATCGATAATTCACGTGGTTCACCTTTGGAAGAATTCCCTCTAGCTCCTAACCGGTTTTAGACTACTAGTTTTGGCTACATTTGTGGTCTGCATTCCGTCCTTATCCATTACTGTACTGGGACGTGACCGGACTCTTAACAGAGTCTTTTACACGAGAGCAAGGGCTGTGAATCCCCTGGGGGAGTAGGCTCCCCGTAACAGAAAGACCCTTTTCAGGTCGCACTTGAAACCGGGAATTGATTCCTGGTCTCCCCCACAGACAGTCTCCAGGCGCGGGTTAATTCAAACAATCACGGTTCATTCCTTGGCAATCGCCCTTTTGATTTAAAATAAATTCATATAAACAACGCTGTTGAGGGAGTCGAAACCAGTTAGACCTATGTGTAATCGGAATCTGTAATGTTAAGCCATCAGATTTGTAAATAAATGTAAACTAATCACCATAGCCTCTTGACTTATGCAACAAATCTGATATTATTATCCCATAGAGTGATTAACTACCTCTTATCCAAATAAAATATAAGCCAAATCATAAGGTGCAGAGCTTTGACGGTCTACATGATCTCAGTTCGTACCAACCAGACTCACCCGCAGCTACGAGAGTCGAGTGGCATGGGATTTCTGTCTCAATTTTAACCTATAACCAATAATCACCCACGACAAAACCAGTCGGTTTTCAACCGACTTGAGCTTTGAGACCGGGAATTGATTCCCGGTCTCCCCCACGGACAGTCTCCGGGCGTGGATTAATTCAACCAAATCGCGGTTCATTCTATAGCTATCCCCATGACCAAATCCTGTGACATCTTAATAGTCGGAGGTGGTATTGTCGGTTTGGCTACAGCCTTCCGTATATTGCAATCCCGTCCCGATCTCCGATTAGTCCTCCTAGAAAAGGAATCCACCCTGGCCAAACATCAAACTGGCAATAATAGCGGTGTCATTCACTCCGGTCTCTATTATCGTCCCGGTTCCCTAAAAGCTCTTAATTGTATAGCAGGCTATCGCCAACTCCTCACCTTTTGCCAAGATGAAGGAATCCCCCATGAGATTTGCGGTAAGGTGGTGGTCGCCACCAACGAGAAAGAACTCCCCCAACTGGAAATGCTCTACCATAGGGGAATAGCTAATGGTTTAGATGGAATACGGTGGTTAACCTCCCAGGAAATTTCTGATGTTGAACCTCATTGTGTGGGTTTACGGGGAATTAGGGTTCCTCAAACTGGTATTGTGGATTACAAGGCTGTGGCTATTAGGTATGGGGAAAAAATCCGGGAAGCAGGTGCGGAAATTTTCCTAAGTGAATCGGTGAAGGATATGGTAGTCAATTCTTCTGGTGTGGAGATCATTAGTGATCATCACACTTGGTCTACTAAGTTTTTAGTGGTTTGTGCCGGTTTACAGTCTGACCGGTTGGCATTGAAAAGCAATCCTAACTTGCCTGTGCGCATTATTCCTTTAGAGGGGATAGAAACAATTATTCATTTGGCGAATATTGCTAATGATCCTAGTGTGGATCTGAACCCGTCCCTGTCCTGGGAGGTAAATGTGTTAGCAGCTCAGCAGTTGGCGGATAGAGCAGTGCGGGTGGGGGTAAAGCAGTTTTTGTATGCCAGTTCGGGGAGTGTTTATGGGGTAAAGGAGGAACCCCAGGTAACGGAGGATTTACCATTGGTGCCAATTTCGGTGTATAACAAGACCAAGATGGTGGCGGAAAGGGTGTTGTTAAGTTACCAGGATGCTTTTCAGGTTCATTGTATTCGACCTGCTACTGTGTGCGGGTTTTCCCCTCGCATGAGATTGGATGTAAGTGTGAACATGTTGACTTTTCAGGCGTTGAAGAACGGTAAGATAACTGTATTTGGGGGTCAGCAGACCCGACCCAATATCCACATTCAGGATATGGTGAATGTCTATCGCCATTTTTTAGCTCATCCTGAGTTGCCAACGGGTTGCTACAATGCGGGATTTGAGAATATTTCCATTTTGGAAATTGCGGAGCGGGTGCAAAAAAGGGTGTTGGCGGAAATCGTGGTGACTGAATCTAATGACCCCCGCTCCTACAGGCAAAATTCTGATAAGTTGGTGACTACGGGGTTTAGTCCTCAGTATTCGGTGGATGATGCTATTGAGGAGATTATTGCTAAGTATCAATCAGGGGAATTGGTGGAGAGCGATCGCTGTTATACTGTGAGATGGATGAAGCAGTTGAATCTTTGAAATCATCAGAGGTCTGTTGTTATATTGACTAACTCGGAACTTTGTGGCACACAAAAGCATTGTTTGGAAACCTAACTGGCGAGCTCCCTATGGGAGTGCTTCGCAATCGCCATTTTGATTTAAAATAAACTCATATAAACAACTCCTGTGGTTGAGCGGAGTCGAAATCAGCTAAGCTGATGTGTAAGAGTATATTGGAGCGGGATAATATGGCGACTACTGCTGATGAGGTATGGAAACTGCTGGGAGAACTTATTGAGTCTCAGAAAGAGACGGAACGGAAATTCCAAGAAACAGATCGGAAGTTCCAAGAAACAGAACGTCTCTTGCGTGAGCAGTCCCAAGAAACGGATCGGAAGTTCCAAGAAACAGAACGTCTCTTGCGCGAGCAGTCCCAAGAAACGGACCGTTTCTTACGTGAAGAATCCAAAAGGGTTAATAACCAAATTGGTCAATTAGGCAATCGACTGGGAGAGTTCGTCGAATCACAGGTGCGTCCAGCAGCGGTGAAATTATTTCAAGAAAGAGGTATAGCGGTCAAAGAAATAGCCAGCAACACTTATATCCAAACGGGAAAAGAAGGATTAGAAATTGACCTATTAGTTATTAATAGTTCTGATATTATTTTAATTGAAGCGAAAAGTAAAGTATCAGAAGATGATGTGAATGAACATTTAGAAAGACTATCAAAATTCAAGCGTTTCTTCCCCAGGTATGAAAGTTACCGGGTATTGGGAGCAGTAGCGGGAATGGTAATTCCACTGGATGTTTCTCGTTATGCTTATCGGAAGGGATTATTTGTAATTGGGCAGTCGGGAGATAATTTAGTCATTCTCAATGACGATAAATTTAGACCTCGAGGGTGGTAATTAGCAGCAGTGGGTGGAACGATATCCCATAGGGAGTGCTTCGCAATCGCCCTTTTGATTTAAAATAAATTCATATAAACAACGCTCTTGGGGGGGGTCAAAACCGGTTGACCTGATGTGTAATCGGAATCTGTAATGTTAAGCCATCAGGTTTGTAAGGAAATGTAAATTAATCCCTAGTATTCGGTGGATGATGCTATTGAGGAGATTATTGCTAAGCATCAATCAGGGGAATTGGTAGAGAGCGATCGCTGTTACACCGTGCGGTGGATGAAGCAGTTGAATCTTTGAAATCATCAGAGGTCTGTTGTTATATTAACTAACTCGGAGTCTTGAGACCCTAATTGGCATTTCCGGGATTAAACTCAACGAGGTAGTCACCAACCCCGTTAGTCTTCAAAACCGTGCATGAAAGTTTCCCTTCAGACGGCTCCTCAATGATTTGCTGCTTCTTGTCACGCACGCCTCATTACCCATTTATCCTCAACTCTTTCAAGTTTTCTGGAGGGGCTACGATGTACTTCCTAACGGAAGAATCTGCTGTATAAATGTCAGTTAGCAGGAATCAAAGTTGTAGTAACTGAAGAATCTTATACCAGCAAGACAAGTGCTTTAGACCTTGAACTACCAGCAAAAGATTCTACACCCATGCCTTGTAACTATTCATATCCCTGTAGCGTACCCTCAGATGTTGGAACTGCTTACCATCCATCACTCCCGCTTTTAACCAGGCGCGAACTTGTCGGCGAATTATTGCCCAGCCGGGGACAGTCTCCAGGTAAGGATAATCTAACCTGTGATGCCCACAGCCAGCGATCGCCTTTATTAGCATAAGCTACTACGAAATTTCTGCATAACAGAGTTGGTCTTCTATATGAAGTTTTCGCCTTAAACCCCTAATTACAAAATTACAAATAACGGTTTCTAATGCCTCATTTATCTGTTGTTATTCCAGTGTATAAAGCTGAGGGATGTCTTGGCGTTCTCTATGAGAGGTTAAAACATTCCTTGGAGCAAATCACCCAAGACTTTGAAATTATTTTAGTAGAAGATTGTGGGGGCGATCGCTCTTGGGATATTATATTAGAATTGGCTCAAAAAGATAGTAGGGTGAGGGGTAGAAAATGCTGTCAAGTGGACAAATTTCCGTTGTTAACGGAAACGCGACCGGCTTTTTGTTAATAAATGCGGTCACCTTGCATAAGCTATTATCAAAACTAAAAAGCTCAAAAAACCTCCTTATGAAAAAGATTGCTATTGTTCAATCCAACTATATCCCTTGGAAGGGCTATTTTGACTTGATAAATTCCGTAGATGAATTTATTCTGTTTGACGATATGCAATACACAAAAAGAGATTGGCGCAATCGTAATAAAATCAAAACTAATAAAGGCTTAACTTGGTTAACAATTCCAGTGCAGGTTAAAGGTAAGTACTACCAAAAAATTAAGGATACTGAAGTTAGTGACGTAAATTGGAGACATGAACACTGGAAGTCCATCACTTATAATTATACTCGTAGCAACTACTTTAAAACTTATCAAAACACATTTGAGAGCTTATATCTGAACTGTCAGGACATATATCTAAGCCAAATTAATTACCAATTTATAGTAAATATATGTGAGATATTAGGTGTTAGGACGAAAATTTCGTGGTCTATGGACTACGATATAGTCGAGGGTAAAACTGAAAGGTTAATTTCCCTATGTGAGCAGGCGGGGGGTACGGAGTACATTTCTGGTCCGTCTGCTCGCGACTACATTGATGCTAACTTGTTTCAGAGTTCAAATATCAAATTAAGTTACATCGACTATTCCAACTACCCAGAATACCATCAGCTGTTTCCACCTTTTGAACATGGTGTAAGCGTAATTGACCTCATCTTTAATGAAGGGGAAAATGCTAAAAAATACATGAATACCTTTAGCTAATATGTATTTGTCAATTGTCACAACCCTATACTGTTCATCCCCTTATATTACTGAGTTCTACAAACGTATATCTACACAATCTCTCAAGTTAACTACCGAATACGAAATTATTTTCGTCAACGATGGTTCTCCTGATGATTCACTGGATATTGCCATTAAATTATACAGAGAGGATAAAAGGGTCACAGTGGTAGATCTATCTCGGAATTTTGGACACCATAAAGCCATGATGACGGGTCTATCCTATGCAAAAGGGGATTTAATATTCCTAATCGACTCTGATTTAGAAGAGGAACCAGAATTACTTGAGTTGTTTTTTGAACATTATAATAGACTGTCGGATGTTGATGTAGTATATGGCGTGCAAAAAGTTCGCAAGGGTTCCTTTTTTGAAAAAGTTACAGGAAACATATTTTATAGTCTTTTCAACTTAATATCTAGTTATCCAGTTCCAACCAATTTGATTACTGCTAGATTGATGAGTCAACGCTATGTAAAAGCCCTACTTGAGCATAGAGAAAGAGAAATATTTTTGGCTGGTCTTTGGGCAATCACAGGGTTTGAGCAAGTTCCTTTAATGGTGCAAAAACATTACAAAGGCAAGTCAAATTATAATTTTTTTCGTAAACTTTCTATAGTTATAAACTCTGTCACGTCTTTCAGTAATAAGCCACTAATTTTTGTTTTTTACTTGGGGAGCGTAATTTCGATCATATCAGGGACAGCTGCCATTACTTTACTTATTCGGAGAATATTTTTTAATGTTTTGCTAGCGGGTTGGCCTTCCTTAATTGTTTCGATTTGGTTACTTGGGGGGTTGACAATTTGTTGTTTAGGGATTATTGGAATTTACCTAGCCAAAATTTTCTCTGAAACAAAGCAACGGCCTTACACTATTGTGAGAAGTGTTTATGAATCAAAATAATCATAAATATCAGGATGTCGTATCATGAATTTTGAGTCAATCATAAAAGAAGTGGGACGGTACTACACTGAAAAGTTTATTAGTTATGGACCCTCCCCCCAGGGAGCTGATTGGAATTCCATAGATTCCCAGTTGCTCAGATTTAAGCAGTTACTTAAAGTTTGTAATAGTCAAGATCATTTTTCGATTAACGACTATGGTTGTGGATATGGTGCATTAGTAAACTATATGAACAGTGAAAAATATGATTTTAGCTATTTTGGATACGACATATCGCCCGAAATGCTCGAATATGCTAAGCAACTATATGATAATTATCCCAATGTGCTTTTTTCTGGGACCAGATCTGATTTGCCAATTTCAGATTACACAGTAGCTAGTGGGATATTTAACGTCAAAAATAGTACAACTGATAAAGAATGGCAGGACTATATCCTTTCCACTTTGGAAGATTTATTTACTTTAAGTCAATATGGTTTCGCATTTAACATTTTAACTAGATACTCTGATGCTGACAAGATGCGCCCCAATTTATATTATGAAGATCCTTGTTTTTTATTCGACTACTGTAAAACTAACTTCTCTAAAAACGTAGCCATTTTACATGACTACAATCTATATGAGTTTACTGTGATTGTGAGAAAACAATAATAGGAGTTGTTGATATCTAAGTTTATGAAACCTGTAATTATTTTTGGTGCTGGTGACCTCGCACAGGTCTCACACTTCTACTTAACTCATGATAGTGATTATACAGTAGAGGCTTTTACGGTTGATCGGGATTACCTTTCCACGTCAGTCTTTTGTGGCCTGCCAGTAGTACCTTTTGAGGACATAGAAGAACTATATTCTCCTGAAAAATTTGCCATGTTCATAGCGATTAGCTACACTAAAATCAATGCAGTCAGAGCAGCAAAGTACGAGACTGCAAAAGCAAAAGGTTATGAGCTAATTAGTTATGTTAGTTCCAAAGCGACAACCTGGCCAGATCTGTCAATTGGCGAAAACTGCTTTATTTTGGAGGACAATACTATTCAACCTTTTGTTAAGATTGGTAATAATGTCACCCTGTGGAGCGGTAATCATATTGGGCATCATGCCACAATTGGTGACAATTGCTTTATTACCTCCCATGTGGTAATTTCCGGTGGAGTTAACATTGGTAAAAATTGTTTTATTGGAGTTAATGCAACAATTAGAGACCACATTAATATTGGAGATAAATGTGTAATTGGTGCAGGTTCTTTGGTTCTGTCTAACGCGGAATCTGAAGGTGTTTACATGGGTACAGCTGCTGAGCGTTCCAAAGTGCCTAGTAAGAGAATTAAAATATAGACAATTAAAATATGACGAAAAAAATCTTATGGGTAAAACTAGGTCTGTTGTACGCTTCTGACAGTTCTACTCATCATTGCAAACTAGTTTCTCATGCTGGCAATCCCTTAGCTGTTCATCTAGAAGCAGATATATACCGCATATTCTTTAGTAGTAGAGATAATAAAAATAGATCATCAGTAGGTGCCGTAGATATTGACATAGTTAAACGCAAAATTGTCCAAAGGCACTTCAATCCTTTCTTTGTTCATGGCAGTGAAGGTAGTTTTTACCAAGATGGTGTAAGTATCGGAAACTGTTATCAAGTTGATGGTATTACTTATATGTTATTTATGGGGTGGCAAAACCCCAGTAACAGTCACTGGAGAGGCGATATAGGAAGGCTGATTGTCAATCCAGATTTGACATTACAATTGGACAGAGAGACACCTTTTTTGGGTGTGGACAAGCTTGATCCTATTAGCTTATCCTATCCTTGGGTTCTAAAAGATGACGTTGAAGGGTATAAGATGTGGTATGGTTCAACCGTAAATTGGGATGCAGGTAACGGGGAAATGTTACACGTAATTAATTATGCGTTTTCTACAGATGGTCATAATTGGCAGCGTCAAGGATTGTGTGTTCCTTATGAAATTAACAAAGCACAAGCTTTTTCCAGACCAACTGTAATTGGAAATTCACAAAAAGGCTATCAAATGTGGTTTTCTTATAGAAGTGGTAGGGGAGAAAAATACCGTATTGGTTATGCTTTTAGTCAAGATGGTGCGAGGTGGGAACTAGCCTTAGAATCATCTGGAATCAGTATTTCTACTGAAGGTTGGGATTCAGAAATGATTGAATATCCTTTTGTATTTAACCACAAAGGGGAATATTATATGCTTTATAATGGTAACGGCTACGGTAAAACAGGTTTTGGCATAGCAATTCTTGAGGAACATAATACGAATGTCTAGACTAAATTACTATGGTGTTTTAGAGCAACATCAGATTAACGATAATGATCTTATCGAGTTAGCAGCAGAGGAAATCAATCATCTTGGCTATACAGTCATTGATTCTGGATATTCCTCACGTAAACTGGAGGAAATTGCTCACTGTTTTGACCATGTTCACTCTTCTTATGTAGAAAAATATGGAAAGTCTTTTCTCGAAAAAATAGATGAGTTTAATGGTGTCAGGTTACCCCTTGCTTTTGATAAACTATTTCTTGACATGGCGTTAAACCCAATTATTACCAGATTAGTTCAATCCTTAATAAAAGGTAAGTTTTACTTAAATCAGCAGAATGCAATCATTAATCCCCCTGGCAAACGTTATAACCAGGATGCCTACCATCGAGACTTACCTTATCAACATTTTACCAGTTCCAGACCTTTAGCTATTAATGCCCTTTTTTGCGTTGATGAGTTCACTGAGTTGAATGGTGCAACGCAGGTAATACCATGCAGCCATAAGTCTGAAAAATTTCCTTCAGATACTTATATTAATAATCACAGCATAACAGTTGCCGCAGCAGCAGGTAGCTTTATTGTTATCGACTGTATGCTGTTTCATAGGGGGGGCATTAATAATGCTTCAAAAGCACGAAGAGCAATTAATCACGTTTTTACTATACCTTACTTAAAACAACAAATTAACATCCCTAATGTTCTTGGTATCGACTTTCAAGCAAATGATCATCAGCGTGAAATTTTGGGGTATAAGTTTCAAGTAC
Source organism: Cylindrospermopsis curvispora GIHE-G1 (assembly GCF_014489415.1). Lineage (NCBI taxonomy): Bacteria > Bacillati > Cyanobacteriota > Cyanophyceae > Nostocales > Aphanizomenonaceae > Raphidiopsis > Raphidiopsis curvispora. The sequence continues at coordinate 499,690 of NZ_CP060822.1, read as the reverse complement.
CCAGTGGAATAGATCAATATTTGATAAGTAGGGAAGGAAAAATATGAAATTACCAGTTTTACCACCGGGAACTATACTGCAACATCTTTATTTAAAAGAAAGACTAAAGATCATTAAACCAGGCCATTTTTTAGAAGTAGGTTGTGGCAAGGGGTTTATATCCAAAATACTTTTAGATTTAGGGTGGACTGGAATGGGATGTGATATAAATCCGCAATCTCTTGAACATTGTGAAAGACTTAATGCTTTAATATCACAAATGTATCTAAGTTTGATCTAATTATCTCTTGCATGGTACTAGAGCATTTAAATACTGAGGAAGAGTCTAGTTATTTTATAACCACAAGAAATATTCTCGATGAGAAAGGTACGGCGATTTTGCTTGTTCCATCATGCCCAGATTACTGGGGTTGTGAGGATGAAATAGCAGGACATTACAGAAGGTATACATTTGCTGAGATCAGGCAAAAACTATCATCTTTTGGTTTTGCTATTAAAGACTTAGCCGGACTAACTTATCCCATATCAAACATTTTGTATCCTGTTTCAGAGCTGCTTGTATCACGAGCCGAAAGTAAACTAAAATCCCAGACAATGCTTGCAAGAACTCAAAGATCCGGTAATCGCAATGTTTTCCTCAAAACTAACTTTCCAAATATTTTGGGATTAGTACTCAATGAACTCACTATGTATCCGTTTCATCTTCTACAAAAGTGTAATAAAAAAACAAAAAGTCGTTAATTATTTACGTAGAAGCAACGAAACAATAATTTAAGTGTAACGGTCATTTTACATGAATCATATTTACATACTCTTTACCATTCTGTTCACAGTTTACGGACAAATTGTCATTAAATGGCAAGTGCAACTGGCTGGAGCATTTCCTCAAGAAAACACGGAAAAACTACAATACTTAATCAAACTATTACTCAATCCCTGGGTAATTAGCGGCTTTGCTTGTGCCTTCATTGCTGCTCTTAGCTGGATTGCTGCCATGACCAAATTTCAACTCAGCTATGCTTACCCATTTATGAGCCTAGCTTTTGTACTCGTGTTAATTTTAAGCAATATCTTCTTTAAAGAACCTATTACCATGGCAAAAAGTATTGGCATGGGTTTTATAGTTTTAGGTATTATTTTTGGTAGTCGGGGATAAAATTAAAAAAACTATTAACTTAAATGAAAAAATGCTTAAACTGCAATAGCCAATTTGAAAGCCAAGACTGGCATTGTCCCGTATGTAACTATACCCCTGTAACCATAGGAGGAAATATAACCTTTGCACCAGACCTAGCAACCGAAAGTGAAGGATTTGATGCCGAATTTTTCCCCCAACTGGCAAAACTAGAGGCCAAAAACTTCTGGTTTCGTTCTCGCAATCGCATAATAATTTATGCCATCCAACACTACTTCCCTCACGCTCAAACCTTCCTAGAAATCGGTTGCGGAACTGGCTTTGTCCTTCAAGGAATTGAAAAACACCTCCCTCATCTCACTACCTCTGGCAGTGAAATATTTACTGAAGGACTCAAGTTTGCAACTGAGCGCCTATGCAAAACTAATCTTTTTCAAATGGATGCCCGTAATATACCCTTCACCAATGAATTTGATATTATTGGAGCCTTTGATGTTATTGAACACATTCAACAAGATGAAGACGTAATTAGACAAATGTACGTTGCGACCCGAAATGGGGGGGGGTATAATACTGACGGTTCCCCAGCATCCTTGGTTATGGAGTCCATCGGATACCCATGCTCATCATTTTCGGCGGTATGTTAGGCAAAACTTAATCTATAAACTGCAAAAGGCGGGTTTTAAAGTAGTTAAAGCCACATCATTTGTATCCTTACTGCTCCCCTTAATGCTCATTTCTCGGGTCAAAAACCGCCATCATCCCCAGAATTATGACCCAATCAGCGAATTCAAAATCAGTAGCACCTTAAATTACCTGCTAGAAAAAATTTTGGATGCAGAGCGGTGGTTGATTAAACTGGGCATTTCCCTACCCCTGGGTGGTTCTTTATTGATTATTGCCCATAAATCATAAACAAAAGAATATGAATAAAATACCTTTTAACAAACCCTATATGACTGGAAAAGAGCTTTGGTACATCAGCCAAGCTCACCACGCAGGACAACTTGCTGGAGATGGTCAATTTACACAAAAATGCCATCGTTGGTTAGAAAATCAGACCAACTGTCATAAAGCTCTGTTAACTCATTCTTGTACTGCTGCATTAGAAATGTCAGCCATTTTAGGCGAACTGGAACCAGGGGATGAGGTGATTATGCCCAGTTATACCTTTGTTTCCACAGCTAATGCTTTTGTACTCAGAGGAGCAGTGCCGGTATTTGTTGATATTAGGTATGACACTCTCAATTTAGATGAAACTTTAGTAGAAGCAGCAATCACCCCTCGTACCCGTGCCATTGTACCCGTGCATTATGCGGGAGTGGGTTGTGAAATGGATACCCTGAAGTCAATTGCCACCAAGAATAACCTACTCTTAATTGAAGATGCGGCCCAGGGATTGCTAGCATATTACAAAGGCAAACCCTTGGGTAGTTTTGGGGATTTGGGTTGTTTTAGTTTTCATGAAACCAAAAATATTATTTCTGGTGAAGGGGGTGCATTAGTGATTAATAACCCCAGGTTTATAGAGGAAGCGGAAATCATCAGAGAAAAAGGAACAAACCGTAGCCAGTTTTTTAGAGGAGAGGTTGATAAATACACATGGATAGATAAAGGTTCTAGCTACCTACCTGGAGAATTAATTGCTGCTTTTTTATATGCTCAATTTGAGGAAGCAAAAGAGATTATTAAAAGTCGTTTAAAAGTGTGGGGATATTATCATCAACTGCTAGAGCCATTAGAAAAAGCTGGTAAATTGCGTCGTCCAATTGTTCCTGACCATTGCCAGCACAACGGACACATGTATTATATTCTTGTGGAGGATTTAGAAACTCGTACCCAACTAATTAAGATGCTAAAATCTCAGGGGATTAATGCGGTGTTTCATTATGTTCCGCTACATAGTTCTCCAGCAGGTCATCGCCTAACAAAAGTTCACGGTTCCATGGAAAATACCAATCATCTTTCGGATTGTCTGTTAAGATTGCCTATGTTTCCCCAACTAGAATTCTCACAAATTGAAGCCACTGTTGAAAGTGTTAATAGGTTTCTTTGCAACAAGCTACTATGACCTTAAATAAAATAACAGATACCTTTATGTCGGAAATACAGACCTTAGATAGAAAGCAGTTCGTTGTAGGGAGCAAATTAGTCAGTGAATTAGCATTGCTGTTTACAGCTTACATTCTATTCAGCGGACTACTTTTTTTACACTTTCGAGTTTGGGAACCAGATATTACTCGTCAAGTTTTAGGAATTTTGGCGTTGCATAATAGAGGTATGAATTGAGGTAATCTACTGTGCATTGTCCAAACTGCGGGTCTTCCAAAATCAGAAAGAATGGCAAACGTCGAGGTAAACAAAATCACATTTGTGTTGATTGTGGTCGTCAATTTATCGATGTCTATAGTCCACCTAAAGGTTATTCAGAAGAAGTTAAACAAAGTTGCCTGCGCTCTTATATTAACGGTATGGGATTTAGAGCAATTGAACGCGATAAAGGCGTTCATCATACAACTATTATTTACTGGCTAAAACAAATTGGTTCCATACTTCCAGATGCTCCACCAGTTGAGGAAACACCCTTGGTAGGTGAGCTTGATGAGTTGGAGACCTTTGTGGGATCAAAAAAAAACAAAATATGGTTGTGGACAGCAGTAAATCACTTCCGTAAAAATATCCTGGCTTGGGTTGTGGGAGACCACAGCTCACAAGCATTTCAACCTTTGTGGGACATCGTTAAACTCTGGCAATGCTTTTTTTATGTTACTGATGGGTGGAGGGTTTATCCGAGTTTTATTCAGCCAGAGGATCATATTGTGAGCAAAACATATATGACTAGGGTAGAGGGTGAAAATACACGTTTACGTCACTACTTAGCGCGACTACATAGAAAAACGCTATGCTATTCAAAATCTGTAGATATGCTTAGGTATTCAATTAAATTATTACTTCACTATTTAAAGTATGAAGTAATACCCGCGTTTAGTTGATTCATCCCGCAAATATGCAACGCCGGAAAAGATTGGGGCTTTGTCCCGCAAGTATGGTTTTAGGATTGTGGAGGATGCTTCCCATGCTATTGGTGCCAAATATCAAGGCAGTTCCGTAGGAAATTGTCAGTTTTCGGACATGACAGTGTTTAGTTTTCATCCTGTAAAAATTATTACCACCGGAGAGGGGGGGATGGTGGTGACAAATCAGCAGGACTTGTATGAAAAGCTGATTCGCTTGCGAACCCATGGTATTACCCGCAATCCAGATCTGATGCAGGGTAAGTCCCATGGATTGTGGTACTACCAGCAGCTGGATTTGGGATTTAACTACCGCATGACGGACATTCAGGCGGCCTTGGGTTTGAGTCAAATGCAGCGTTTGGATGATTTTGTGTCACGACGTAGGTTTTTGGCAGCTCGCTACAATCAGTTGCTTCAAGACTTTCCTCTGGTTTTACCCTGGCAACATCCTGAGACTGAGTCCAGCTGGCATCTTTATGTTATCCGGTTAAAGTTGGATAGGATTGCTAAGACTCATACACAGGTTTTTGAGGAATTGCGGCGAGCTGGGATAGGTGTTAATTTACACTATATTCCTGTGCATACTCAACCCTATTATCAGGGTTTAGGGTTTAAGTGGGGGGATTTTCCCGAGGCTGAACAATACTATCAGGAGGCTATTAGTATTCCTTTGTACTATGATTTAACGGAGGAAAATCAAGAGCAGGTTGGGAGTGTTTTGAGGAAAATTTTGAGTGAAGGGTGAAGAAATAGGAAAGTTCGACCATGAATATGCAAACCTTAGAACCTAATTTTCCTTTAATAAAAACTGTAATAATTGTTCAAGCCAGAATGACCTCTACCCGATTACCGGGAAAGATACTGAAGCAGGTGTTGGGTAAACCCTTGCTCCAATACCAAATTGAGAGGTTGCAAGGGGTCAAACTAGCTGATGAAATAGTCATCGCGACAACGACAAATAAAACTGATGCTCCTATTATTGACTTATGTGATCGCCTCTCAGTCGCTTACTTTCGAGGTTCTGAAGCTGATGTTTTAGAAAGATATTATCAAGCTGCTGTGGCACATCAAGCAAAAGTGGTGGTTCGCGTGACTTCTGATTGCCCTCTAATTGATCCTCAAGTGGTTAATAGGGTAATCGATTACTACCTAAAAAACCATTCACAATATGACTATGTGTCTAACAGCTTAGAACGCACTTACCCCAGAGGGATGGATACTGAAGTCTTTCCATTTTCAGTGCTACAAGAAGCTTTTGTAAGGGCTAGGTCACAACCAGACCGCGAGCACGTTACGCCTTTTATTTATAGGCAACCGGTACTATATCGTTTGGGTCACGTTCTTTATTCCCAAGATTGTAGTCATCACCGATGGACCGTCGACACCGCCGAAGATTTTGAGTTAATTCAAAAAATCATTGAAGCAGTTTATCCCAATGTACCTAATTTTACATTAGAAGATTGCTTGCGACTGCTGGGAGAACGACCAGAATGGTATCTTATTAATAGTCATATAGAACAGAAGAAGTATGGAGAGTGAATCTTTTTGACCTTAACAGGTGGTAAAAGGATAGTCTCCAAATAATTTAAACGCTAGAAAGATCTTCTGAGGTGATTAGAATTTCTCGGAATTAGGCGAAAAAATTGTTGATTGAGAATATACATAATTTGTTATTGCAGATTGGAAATGACCCTTGGAGTATAAACATGAACTATAAAACACAGCAAGAACAATTTTGGGCAGGTGATTTTGGTACAGACTATATTCAGCGTAATCAAAGCGAACAATTGCTTGCATCTAACTTAGCCTTTTTCTCAAGAACGCTCTACGCCGCTAAGGGTATAAGAAACTGTATAGAGTTTGGCGCTAACATTGGCATGAATCTAAAGGCTCTCAAATTGCTTTACCCTGGCATTGATTTGCACGGAATTGAGATTAATCAACAGGCCGCCAGAGAACTAACCAATGTCATTCCTGCAGAGCATGTATATTCAGAATCAATACTTGAATTTTGTCAACCGCGTCACTGGGATCTTGTTCTTATCAAAGGGGTTCTTATTCATATCAATCCGGAATACTTACCCGTTGTCTATACTAAATTAAATAATGCCACTAGTAGATACTTATTAATTGCAGAGTATTACAATCCCTCGCCAGTTGCCATTCCCTATAGAGGTCACTTAGATCGCTTGTTTAAGCGAGATTTTGCTGGTGAAATCTTAGATCGCTACCCCGAATTCAGTCTAGTTGACTATGGCTTTTTTTATCGTCGCGATCCTAACTTTCCTCAAGACGATATTACTTGGTTCCTACTTGAGAAGTAGAAATACTGACCATAAAACACATTATAACAAACAGGAGACAATCTTATGCTCACCTACTGTAAACGTTGCGTGATGCCATCTACCAAGCCAGATTTATTTCTGGATGAGGAAGGTGTGTGTAACGCTTGCCGCAGCTATGAACGACGCAGGGAAGTGGACTGGGATGCCCGGTATAAAGAGCTAATTTTGTTACTGGACAAGTATCGTTCTAGAGATGGTACTAACTGGGATTGTATCGTTCCGGTCAGCGGTGGTAAGGATAGCACCTATCAGGTTGTGAGAATGCTACAACTTGGTTTAAATCCACTTTGTGTAACTTCAACAACTTGTGATCTATCCCCTATAGGTAGGCGAAACATTGAAAATCTCAAGCAATTAGGAGTAGATTATATTGAGGTTACACCAAATCCTTTGGTGAGGTCTAAACTCAATCGTATAGGACTGACTCAAGTAGGAGACATATCCTGGCCGGAACATGTGGGTATTTTTACTATACCGGTGCGCGCTGCTGTCCAATTTAATGTTCCTTTGATTATATGGGGTGAAAACTCACAAAACGAGTATGGTGGTCCTGCTGCTGCGTCAGAAAACAATGTACTTACACGGAGATGGCTAGAGGAGTTTGGCGGTTTATTAGGGATGCGTGTATCGGATCTGATTGGACAAGACGGAATTGAAGCAAAGCATTTGATTCACTACACCTATCCAAGTGATGACGAGCTGGCGCGGGTCGGTGTGACGGGGCTTTTCCTAGGTCATTATCTACCTTGGGATGGTTTATCTAATGGGCTGATTGCCATAGCTAATGGTTTTACAACTTACTCTAAATCCGTTGAAGGATCGATGGTTAATTATGAGAATTTGGACAATCACCAGACCGGTATTCACGACTATTTCAAGTTTTTAAAGTTTGGCTTCGGACGCGCTACGGATCTGGCCTGTTTACATATTCGAAGAGAACGTCTAACTCGCCAGGATGGCTTAGACATAGTGAAACGTCTTGATGGTCAATTTCCCTGGGAATATTTGGGTAAGTCCCTTGAGGACATATTACGTCCTTTGGGTATGACGGTTCCAGAATTTACTACTGTGTGCGATAGATTTACGAACAAGAAAATATTCAAACGAGATGTTTCAGGATCTCTGATTAAGGATAATGATGGAAACTTAACCAAGGTTAATTACGACAACTTATGAGACTTTATAAGCACTTTTCAGCAACGCCAACAAATCTTAGTAATGCTTGGGAAAAACAAAATGCCAAAACTAAAGGTTGTGAGAATCGAACCTGCAAGCAAGTGTAATCTTGCATGTAGTCACTGCCCAACTGGGACTGTTGAAATGACTCGTGACATCATGAGTGATATAATTTTTGAGAAGGTTTTAGAAAATTTGTCGAAGTATAAAGATGAAGTTGAAGTTGTAGTTCTATATCATGGTGGCGAACCTCTTTTAAACAAATCAATTTGCCAAATGATTACTGCTATTAAGTCTATAAAACCCTTCTTTATAAAAATGGTTTCCAATGCAATGCTTTTGAGTCAAAGCAAGTGTGAATCCTTACTATCTACTCCTCTAGACCTCATTGAGTTTAGCCTTGATGGTTTAAATAAAAGTGAAAATCAACAGATACGTGTAAACTCTTCATCTTCACGAGTAATAAACAACATCACTCACTTTTTAACTAAAAAGGAAGAATTAAGACATCCAATCAGAGTGGCAATTTCCACAACACAATTTTTAGATTCAGAGAAATTCAGAGATTCAACCAGAAGTTCCAACATGGTTAAAAGAAATCTTTGAGGATAAAGTGGATGAATTTAAGCCCACATATGCAATGGTCTGGCCACATATGAATGTATCTGAAGAATACACGGTTTGGGAAGTTGATGGGACAGATTCAGTTGAATGTGATCATATTGAACACACTCTGACTATTCGTGCAGACGGTACAATAGTTCCCTGCTGTTATGATCTGACATCAAAACTGCCTATGGGAAATATTCTCACTGACGACATAAAAGAATTATTTACGGGTAGTAAATATCAGTATTTAAGAGAACTGATTATGAACAAGAATTATCCTGATCTATGTGCTAATTGTAATGTAGTGCGTCCCAGAAAGTATTTAGTTCCAAGGTGGCGATGACGTTCCCTCGAACAAGCAGATTGTTTTTTTCGGGTGACAATTTATGAAGGTAGGAATTATTGACTACGGTGTTGGTAATCTGGGGTCTATTGCAACGGCCGTTGAACAGCTAAGGTCTAAACCTGTTCTAATTGACCGTGCCATTGATCTCCATGCAGTTGATGCACTTATTTTACCTGGCGTTGGTAACTTCACTGACTGCATGCAAGTTTTGGTAAAAGGAGGTTGGGTAGATGCAATTAAAGAAGAAGTCACTAGCTATCACCGACCCTTATTAGGAATTTGCCTTGGCATGCAACTCCTGGCCAATGTTGGTTTGGAGGGTACATTAGATTCGACCACTGGGACGGAAGGCTTGGGGTTGATCCCTGGACGAGTGGTGAGTCTTAAATCTCAAGGCTGTTCTTTGCGAGTTCCTCATGTGGGCTGGAACAACATTACTAAGCTAGACTCGAAACTATGTCTTTTAAATGGCATTAGTGATGGTACAGACTTTTACTTTGTACACAGCTACGTGTTTATGCCAGACGAACAAAGTACTGTGCTGGCGAGGGCTGAATATGATATTTCATTTACGGCAGCAATAGGACTCGGAAGGGTCTGGGGTACACAATTCCACCCAGAGAAAAGTTCTCGGGCTGGGATACAACTTCTACGTAATTTTCTTGATGGTCAGCCATGCTAAAAGTGCGGGTAATACCAACCCTGTTGTGGAAACAGTTTGGACTGGTCAAGGGAACTCGATTTAATAGTTGGCGAAGAGTAGGTTCAGTTTTACCCGCAATTAAAGTGTACAACCAGCGTGATGTTGACGAGTTGATATTGGTGGATATTACAGCCAATACTACGGGTGAATCTCCCGATTTTGAATCCATTGCTGACTTTAGTCAGGAATGCTTTGTGCCTTTTGCAGTCGGTGGTGGAGTCACTAATATTGATCATGTTCAAAATCTACTTGATCATGTTCAAAATCTACTTCGATCAGGTGCTGACAAGATTGTAGTTAACACAGCAGCTTACAGTTCACCATCCTTAATAACTGATATAGCACGTCGTTATGGGACACAGTGTGTTGTGTCAAGCATTGATGTAAAGCGTAAATCTAGGAGTGATTGGATTTGCTTTAGCCATTCTGGTTCTAAGGATACGGGACGAGAAGTCGTTTCTTGGGCACGAGAACTTGAGGATCGCGGTGCTGGTGAAATACTGATCACATCGATTGATAATGACGGTATGATGCAGGGGTACGACCTTAGTTTAATTGAGACTGTAAGCCAATCAGTAAAAATACCCGTTATTGCTTCTGGTGGTGCTGGTAACTATAATCATATGATTCAGGCAATAAAACAATCAGGTGCTTCTGCTGTTGCTGCTGCAAGCATGTTCCATTTCACAGAACAGACTCCAGCAGGTGCGAAAGAGGCCATGAAAAAGGCAGGTATACCAGTTCGTCTAAACTTTGCTACAACATAATGTACAGACTTTTATTCCTCACAGTTGTTTATACTATAATTACAGGTTCTGATTTGCTATAGTGGCTTCAAGCGCCTAAATTAGAAAATGGTTAAGTCTATACTTGTTATAGCTGCTCACCCAGATGATGAAGTATTGGGCTGTGGAGGTGCGATCGCATCTTACACTGCTCAAGGGGTGCCAGTAAACATTATATTTTTAGCTGATGGCATTTCTTCCCGCGATGCCCACAACATATCAGAGCTGGAATGTCGTCACCTAGCTGCCAAAAAAGCAGCACACTGTTTGGGAATTTCTGACATCAGTTTCAGTGATTTTCCTGATAACCAACTGGATACAGTTCCCCTATTATCAATAGTAAAACAGGTAGAACAGGCGATCGCTCGTTATAGACCGGATACAGTTTTTACCCACCATGTTGGAGATGTAAACATAGATCATCAAAAAGTACATCAAGCGGTAGTGACAGCATGTCGTCCCCAACCCCAACATCCGGTCAAAACTCTCCTATTTTTTGAAGTAGCTTCCAGCACTGAGTGGCAACCCCCCGGATCGGCGCCCAATTTTCAACCCAACTGGTTTATAGATATTTCCCATACCTTGACCTTAAAACAGCAAGCGTTGGCTTTTTACAAGGAGGAGTTGCGTCCTTTCCCCCATTCCCGCTCTCAAGAAGCAGTTACCGCTTTAGCACGATGGCGTGGAGCAACAGTGGGAGTGAAAGCAGCAGAAGCCTTTATTCTAGGGAGACACCTGGATGAAAGTAGCCATTAGAGTAGACTCTTCCCATCCCATGGGGTCTGGACACTTAGTGCGTTGTCGCACCTTAGCAGAGGAATTACGCCTTCGAGGTGCGGATGTGAGATTTATCTGTCGGGATCACCCCGGTAATTTAGTCCACCTGCTTACCCGATCTGCTTTTTCTGTTACCGTTTTACCAGCACCGCCACTGTGTGAACCAACAGTAGAATACTACACTCAGTGGTTAGGAGTCAGTTCAGAAACCGATGCAGCAGAGACCATAGAAGCTTTAGAGGGAGAAATTCCCGACTGGTTAATTGTAGACCATTATGGCATAGACCAATTTTGGGAGAGGAAATTGCGCCCCCATGTGGGTAAGATTCTAATCATAGACGACTTAGCTAATCGCCCCCATGATTGTGATGTGTTACTGGATCAGAATTACCAGTTACCCAATCATAGTTATGAGAAATTAGTACCTAATGATTGTCAATTGCTTTTGGGTTGCCATTATGCCTTACTGAGTCCCGAATATTGGCAATATCGTCAGACCTTAGCTTCCCGTAATGGTAAATTAGAGCGAGTGCTGATTTTCTTGGGTGGTACTGATCCGCAAAACATTACAGGTAAAGTCCTATCCGCCCTGTCTGCTCCAGAATTTGCCTTCTTACATTTGGACGTAGTAGTAGGTTCTAGTAATCCCCATAAACTACTATTACAACAACAAATTCAACAGCGTCCTCGAACCAATTTTTATGAAAACCTTCCTCACCTAGCCCAGCTAATGGCTCATGCGGATTTAGCCATTGGAGCTGGAGGTACAACTACTTGGGAAAGACTGTGTTTAGGATTACCTAGCCTAGTCATTAGTATTGCGGAAAACCAAGTTCCAGCTTGTTTGGCTTTGTTGGATGTGGGGGCCATTATTTACCTAGGCACTGCCAATACAGTCAAAATAGAGGATATACAAAATTCAATAAGTTCGCTGTTTCATAATACCGATACCCTAGAGAAAATATCTTATGGATGTAGACACTATGTAGATGGGTTAGGAGCGAAAAGAGTTACAGAGTATTTGAAACCGACTCATCAAAATCAACTAAGGCTAAGGCGAGCAAGAATAACAGATAAGTGGTTTTATTATGCTTGGGTAAATGATATAGAAGTGCGTCGTCAGTCTTTTAATTCAGAACCTATCAGTTGGCAAGAACATGAAGCTTGGTTTGACAGAAAAATAGCAGATAATGATTGTTACCTTTGTGTATTAGAAGCATCCGACCTACCGATTGGACAAATTCGTTTTGACCTAAAAGATGAAGAAGCACTAATTGACTATTCCCTAGATACCCTAGTAAGAGGAAGAGGTTGGGCTACCTCTCTTGTAAAAATGGGGGTAGATACTTTAGACTCTCTTAAACCCAAATACTTAAGAGCGGATGTAAAGTCTCATAATCCAGCATCGAGTGCAGTGTTTTTGCGCCTAGGTTTCCAAGAGGAAGATCCGTCATTCAATCAGAACCTTCAATCAGAACCTTCAATCAGAACCTTTCGCTTACCATTCTATCCGACAGTCAAAGTTGGTTAAACAACTACATTGCCCAATTGTTAACAGACTGGTTAGAGGAAGGTCATCATGTTAAGTGGACACACCACATCAGAGACTTGCAAGGTGGGGATCTATGCTTCTATCTCAGTTATGGCAAGATTGTTCCTCCGTCTGTTCTGTCACAATTTAAACACAACCTAGTAGTGCATGAGAGTGAACTACCCCAAGGTAAAGGTTGGTCACCGCTGACCTGGCAAATTCTGGAAGGCAAAAATGACATTCCTGTAACCTTGTTTGAAGCAGCAAAACAGGTAGACAGTGGGAATATATATTTACAGCAATGGTTACATTTCCAAGGTCATGAAACCATAGATGAGCTGCGCCACGCCCAAGCCCAGTCCACATTAGAATTGTGTAAGGAATTTGTCAGAGAATATCCCGACATATTAAAAAGAACTCGACCTCAAGTGGGTAAATCCTCATTCTATCCCCGTCGAACACCCCAAGACAGTAAGCTGGATCCGCATATTTCCATAGGTGATCAGTTTAATTTACTACGGGTGGTAGATAATGAACGTTACCCGGCATTTTTTGACTGGGCAGGTCGATTATACGTGGTTAAAATTTATGGTCAACCCGCTCTGTGACTGAATTTTAGTAATTAACTCTCGCGATCGCCCATTTAATTTAAATTCACATATATGAAAACGGATAAATGGTTTTATAAATTATTTTTGTTACAACCGGGGATGCTGGCGGAGTTAATCCCTGGGGTAGATGCCCATTGGCAGTTTAGTTATAGCGCCCAGGTAATAAAGGAAACTGAATTTGATTTTGATGGCATTTTTACACCCGTAACGGATGACCCTACAGTCCCCATAGTGTTTGCAGAAGTCCAGATGCAAACAGAAAAGAATTTCTACCGACGATTTTTTGCTGAGATTTTTCTTTACTTAAAACAGTATGAAGTAAATCGCCCGTGGAAAGGTTTGTTGATTTTGCCCAGTCGAGGCTATAATGTGGGTGCGGAGTTACCTTACCGAGAGTTGTTGGAGCGAAGAGTAACGCGGCTGTACCTAACGGATTTGAGGGAAAGGCAAAACCTGAGCCCAATTTGACCTTGTTACAGTTGTTAGGAACGAATGAGGAGGAGAGTGGGGAGATAGGTAAGGAACTGTTGCAAAGTGCAGAAACGGAGCCAGAGTTTGAGCATCGGTTGAGTTTGATAGAGACTATACTAGCAAATAAGTTCCCAGATTTGACGAAGGAGATGATTATGCAGTTGCTGGATTTGAAACAAACGGATATTACCCAGTCTCGTTTTTATCAAGAGATTCGTCAGGAGGGTCTCCAGGAAGGTCGCCAGGAAGGTACCCAGGAGAGTCTCCAGAAAATGGTGATTCGCCAACTAACTCGGCGACTGGGGGAGTTGTCGGAGCAACGGTTGGGACAGATCCGGCAATTGTCAGTACCTCAATTAGAAGCACTGGCTGAATCTTTACTGGACTTTAGACAGATTTCTGATTTAGAAGCATGGTTAAAAGATTCACAAAAGTTCAATGATCTAAAACCACAAGTTGATATCCAAAATGGCAATCAACTAGATGTGTAATGAGTCATAATTTTTACAACTGGCGATTGCGAAGCACTCCCTACGGGAGCTCTACTTTGCGAGATCCCATACGGAGTGCTTTGGAATCGCATTTATATATATTCCGTTGGTTTGTTGGGTTTTCTCAACCCAACTACAAGCACCCACGACAAAACCAGTCGGTTGAAAACCGACTTGAGCTTTGAGACCGGGAATTGATTCCCGGTCTCCCCCACGGACAGTCTCCAGGTAGGGGTTAATTCAACCCAATCACGGGTAATTCTCTGGCGGGCTCCTGTAAGGAGTGCTTCCCAATCGCCCTTTTGATTTGAAACAAATGTTGAGTGGTGTAAAAACCACTTAAGCTAATGTGTAATAAGCCATCAGCTTTGTAAATAAATGTAAATTAAGCACCATATTCTTGTGTACCAAATACGATTTTAAAATAAACTGCGATCGCTTAATGGGTGACACAAAAAAGTTTTGAGAGGAAAGAACAAGGAAGATTAAGAGAATGACCCGATTCATTCACGACCAATTTGCCAAAGACTACTTAGAAGAAATACTCAGACCCTATGGAGAAATAGAATCTTCTAAGCGAGTTCCAGGAGAAGTTAGACAAATAGACTGTTTCTTTTCTCCAGCAGGTGAAAAAATCACCGAACTATCGGGTTTAGGTGTACTAGGCAGTTTTGCCAGATTGCCAGGGATATTTGAACCATTTAGAAATGCAGCTGAAGAAAGGGAAGATAAGGAGTTAATTATGAGGTTAGCACCACTGTACCAGCAAGATATAGAAAAAGTGAGACAAGAAGGTCTTCAGGAAGGCGAACTTCGAGGAGAACAACGTGGAAGACAAGAAGGACAGCGAAAGATAATATTACTGTTGCTGAATCACAAGTTTGATGGAATTGAGTTACCTGTGGTGGAAAGGATAAACAGACTATCATTAGAGCAATTAGAAGCACTGGGTGAATCTTTACTGGATTTTAAACAGATTTCTGATTTAGAAGCATGGTTAAAAGACGCAGAAAAATCCAATGATCTAAAACCACAAGTTGATATCCAAAATGGCAATCAACTGGATGTGTAATCGGTCACAATGTCTACAACGGGCGATTGCGAAGCACTCCCTACGGGAGCTCTGCTTTGCGATCGCCCGTAGGGAGTGCTTTGAAGTCGCATTTATATATATCCCGTTGGTTTGTTGGGTTTCGTGCCTCAACCCAACCTACGATTACCCACGACAAAACCAGTCGGTTTTCAACCGACTTGAGCTTTGAGACCGGGAATTGATTCCCGGTCTCCCCCACGGACAGTCTCCAGGTAAGGGTTGATTCAACCCAATAATGGTTAATTCCTTAGCGAGCTAGGAAGTGCTTCGCGATCTCGCAAGTGCGAGTGCTTCGCGATCGCCCTTTTGTTTTAAAATAAACTTAACTCATATATTATGTTGCAAGCCACCACCATACAGATTTCTTGTAAAAACAATTTACACAATATACTCCCAGATATAAAAGAACTACTGGACACTTGTTATCCCCGACCACCACGTAATGTTTTTTACCTCCTGATAGAGAAATACTGTGTTGGATTTCCCGTTTATATAGCCATTGACAACTTTAGCAGAATTGTCGGATTTACCTACCTAGCTATCAACAGCAAGGGGGGAACTCTAGAATCCTTAGCTGTGCATCCCGACTTCAGAAATCAAAACCTAGGTTCCCAGCTAGTTAACACCCTTCTCAAGGAGAATAAGGGAGTGATTCAAATTACGACCCGTATTCCCAAATTTTTTGAGAAACTGGGCTTTGAGTATGTAAAAACCCTTCCCGACCAATCGCACTACATGATAAATATCAACTTTAGTTAAACATATTCCTATGAGCATTGCGATCGCAAGTAAAATATTAGGTAAAAGTCATCCCCCATTCATAATTGCGGAGATGTCGGGTAACCACAACCAGTCTCTTGAAAGAGCCCTAGAAATAGTAGAAGCAGCAGCGAAAGCGGGTGTTGATGCACTCAAACTCCAGACCTATACAGCAGATACCATGACACTAGACATAGAGACAGGGGAATTTTTCATTAACGATCCCAACTCTTTATGGCGAGGAAACTCACTACACAAACTTTATCAGCAAGCCTATACACCATGGGAGTGGCACGAGCCAATATTCAAACGTTGTGAAGAGCTAGGAATAATTGGTTTTAGCACCCCTTTTGACGAGACAGCCATTGAATTTTTAGAGTCATTGAAAGTTCCCTGCTATAAAATAGCATCCTTTGAGAACACCGACCTACCACTAATTAGAAGAGTTGCCCAAACGGGGAAACCCATGATAATTTCCACAGGGATGGCCAATATATGTGAACTAGATGAAACAGTACGTGCTGCCAGGGAAGCGGGTTGTCAAGACATAATTTTGCTAAAATGCACCAGCACCTATCCAGCCAGTGCAGAGAACAGTAACATCGCCACAATTCCCCACCTGCGAGATTTATTTAACGTAGAAGCAGGAATATCAGACCATACATTAGGTATAGGGGTATCAGTAGCGAGTGTAGCTATAGGAGCCAGTGTAATAGAAAAACACTTTACCCTTTCCCGGTCTGATGGTGGAGTGGATGCCAGTTTTTCCATGGAACCGGAGGAAATGGCCCAACTTGTGGTGGAGTCGAAAAGAGCTTGGCAAGCTTTAGGTCAAGTTCGGTATGGATCCACCGAAGAGGAGAAAAAATCGTTAATATTTAGGCGTAGCTTATATGTAGCTGAAGATATGAAAGCTGGAGAGATATTAACCAAAGAGAATGTGAGAGCGATTCGTCCAGGCTTAGGATTGCCCCCCAAGTATTTAGAATCACTCCTCGGATTAGCTGTGAAGAAAGATGTTAAAGCGGGAACCCCCTTATCCTTTGAGTTGTTGAAGTGAGACATTTGGGATACCCCTTGGTGGGATATGATCTAAAGAAATGTAAAATAATCGCAATCCTTGATTTATGCAACAGATTATGATATTATGCTGCCATGCGGTAATTATTCTCCCCATATATAAATGAAATATAAACTAAACCATAAGGTGCAGAGCTTTGACGGTCTATATGATCTCAGTTCGTACTAACTAGACTCATCCACCCAAGTAGCTAGTGGTAGGATATCTCTGTCTCAATTTCAACCTATAACGAATAATCACCCACGGACAGTCTCCAGGCGCGGGTTAATTCAAACAATCACGGGTAATTCCTTTTACTAGCGATCGCACTCTCCCTAGTCCGGACCATCAGGCCTCCTTAGAACCCCAAGAATTAAATCAGCTGGTACGACAAATTCGAGATTTACCCAAAATATTTTGCGCTCAAACCAGTTCAGGTAAAAAATATATATGAACAACAACAGCAAACAAATTTACAATTACACCGTGATTCTCGAAAAGGAAGAACATGGAGGCTATCATGCTTTTTGCCCGATTCTCAAAGGCTGTCATTCTCAAGGAGACACTTTTGAAGAAACAATTGATAATATTACAGAAGCTATTGAATTGTATCTTGAAAGTTTAAAAGCAGATAGTCAACCTATACCTAAAGAGGATTTAATTTTTAAATCATTGAGTATTTTAGGATGAGCAACTTTCCTACTGTCAAAGCAAAAGAATTTATTAAGGTCATTGAAAAATTAGGCTTTTATCTCGATCGGCAAAAAGGTAGTCATGCCATTTACAAGAATATTAACGGGAGCAGGGTTGTAGTTCCTATTCATTCAGGACAAGATATAAAGCAAGGTACTCTCATGGGCATGATTCAAGATATTGGCATTGACAAAGAAATGTTCTTTGAATTATTGCAAAAATAATATCCCTTATTTTCCAACAACTCTAATATTGTGACCATTCCCCATCTGAGGGATTTATTTAATAGACCTGTTGGGAAATACTGATTAAAATACCATAAATCCTTAAAGAATTTCTACCGACGATTTTTTGCTGAGATTTTTCTTTACTTAAAACAGTATGAAGTAAGTTGCAAAGTGCAGAAACGGAGCCGGAGTTTGAGCATCGGTTGAGTTTGATAGAGACTATACTAGCAAATAAGTTCCCAGATTTGACGAATATCCTTTGAAATGATTAATTATATGCAGCAACCAGTAAGTGATAGAGTTAGAGTAGTATCCGCTCAGGGACCCGCCCAGCTACTGAACGTTTTAGGAATTTTAAAATATCAACTTAGAAACGAAGCCAATGAATATTGGGAAGATCATTTAGTCCTAGGTGGTTTTTATATCCAAGGTTCCGATGAAAATCTTGCCAGAATGAAAGAGGTTTGCATTAACATATCCAAATATTGGAACTTCAAATCAGTTAAGTATTTAAGTGATGATGATTTATCAATCAGTTCTTCATTTTTTGAAGTGGTCGAAAGCGTTAAACAAAAACTCAATATAGGATTCTTTGAAAGAATATATGTTTGCCGCAACTGGCAACCATTTAATGAAATTCTTCTTGAATGTTGCCCAAGTGCTGTTAAAGTATGTTACGGTGATGGCTTTGGTATTTTAGATATTAAGGGTGCTACAGATCATCAGCCTTCTATAAATCCAAGAGGCTATTGGAAACTTAATCAAGCCTATATTTTTGCACCAGTAGAAATTGAGAGTAAATGTTTTTCTTTAGTTGATGATTTTATCCAACCTCCTATTGATTATTTGATCAGCATAATCAACGATATTGCTTCAAACATGACGCAGTTAAAAACCTACGCTAAATCCCTAACTGATAATTCGGAGAAAAAACTCACTCTTGTAACAACGAGTAACTTCACTGAATCATCTTCGGTGAGACCCAGTCTGGGGTGGCTATGGCTACTAAGAGTGGTTTCTGCTGCAAATAGACGGTTATTATTATTGAAGATAAATACTTTGGAAAAAACTCTAAATTTGATACAGCAACGCGCAAATTCGACTTTGGCACAACGGGAAGCTTTGATGTATTTTAATCAGGTTATCAGATACTCTTCTATAAATGAGTTTATAATTATTAAGTCACATCCCAGAGAAACATTGAATCAGTCAAGTGTATTATGTCATATGTTATCTCAAAGGGGTTATGAAGCAGCAGTTATCGATAAGAATTTTTCCCACCTTCCGGTCGAGTTTTTTTTCAACCACCTGAACTTCTCAAAAATTATTTCTTGTTCATCGTCTAGCTCACTCACTGCAAAGCTAATTTTGGGAATAGATAGGGGCAGAATTTTTCCATTTATTGACCGTGATCTTAGAAAGAGATATTTGAGTAGTTTTTATTGTTCAAATGATGAAAGATTTGAAAAATTATGGATCAACTTACTTGACCAGGCTGAACTAAAAACGTTTTCACCACTGAGATTATTAGATTATTAGGACTACGACATTACATACCAGGTCACACGTTACTAATTGTTCTAGATCATCAATCTCAACAACTAAATGAGCAAAAACCCGGTTTTCTCAAAGGAATAACTCGTGAAAACAATACATAACTCAGAAAATTCTGAAGCTAGCCCCCATACAACCTGTCTTAATCTAGGTTCTGGAAACCGCTATCACCCCGATTGGACAAATATTAACTTTATATTCACAGGTGAAAGTGTAATTGCCCATAATTTACGAACTGGTATACCCTTTTATGTAGAATCTGTAAAACCAGTAAAATAAAATGAGAGTTCTTCACATCAATCAATCCGATATCGGGGGAGGTGCTGGTATAGCAGCTTACCGCCTTCATCAGGGACTGTTAAATCAATCCATTGATTCAAAACTGTTAGTTGGTTTTGCTCAAACTCGCGACTTGCGTGTAGGAACTGTGAAACGTAGTAGTAGATTAGAAAATGTAATAGGCAGGCTTACACAAAGGTTAGGATTAAATTACATTCACCTGTTCAATAGCTTCTACATCCACCGCGAAAACTTCTATGAGGATGCGGATATTCTCAACTTCCATAACTTGCATACTGGTTATTTTAACTACCTGGCTATATCTAAACTCACTGCATCCAAACCCGCTATTTTCACTCTTCACGACATGTGGAGTTTTACTGGACATTGTTCCTATAGCTACGATTGTGATAGATGGAAAATCGGCTGTGGTCAATGTCCCTACCCGGAAACTTACCCGTCTATTAGAGTAGATAGTAGTCATTTAGAATGGAAGCTAAAAGATCTAGTTTATGGACAATCCAATCTAAGTGTCATTACCCCTAGCCGTTGGCTAACACAGCAGGCTCAAGTCAGTATGCTAAATCGGTTTAAGATTAGTCATATTCCCTATGGAATCGACATAGATATTTACAAACCTATAGACCCCAGTCTATGTAAAAAAATATTAGATATTCTCCCCAATAAAAAAGTCTTATTATTTGGTGCAGCTAGTCTTGAAGAGTCCCGTAAAGGTGGTGACTTACTTCTGAGAGCCTTAGAAGCTTTGCCTCAAAGCCTGAAAACAGAAATTATACTTTTGACCCTTGGTAGTGGTGGTGAAACGATAGCGTCTAGACTAGGAATCTCCACTTTGAATCTGGGCTACATAAGTAGCGATCGCCTAAAATCAGTAGTTTTTTCCGCAGCGGATCTGTTTATCTTCCCCACCCGTGCGGATAACTTACCTTTAGTACTACAAGAAAGTCTAGCCTGTGGTACACCCATGGTGTCTTTTGATGTAGGTGGTGTACCTGATTTGGTCCGTCCTGGGATTACGGGATATTTAGCACCAGCAGAAGATACAGCAGATTTTTCCAAAGGTATAGTAGATCTATTAACCAATCAAGCAATACGGGAGCAAATGAGTAAAAACTGTAGAGAGATAGCTGTTAATGAGTACTCTTTGGAATTACAAGCCAGAAAATATATAAAAGTGTATAACAGCTTACTCACATGAAATTGCCCTATATTTAACATGATAAAGATCAGTGATCACCATGATCCCAATTAAAAAAATTCTCCTCCGATCGCTGCCAAGATATAACACACCTGCTTATAGAACAATTGCCACAACCATGAACCGCAATCGCAGTTTAGTGGTATTTACCTTTGTGAGTAATCTGCTCTCAGCAACCTTAGAAACTGCAACCTTGGGGATCATTTTTCTAGCCCTGGGAGTTTTACAAGACAATCAGTTACCCCAATTACCGGACACAATAAAATCAGCCCTTCCCTGGTTAGCTGACAGATGGAAAGGAGAAAACCAAGAAGTTTTTTTACTCTTGATTGGCTTAGCAGTTCTATCACAAGTTGTGCGCAGCTTGATGACCTACATCAGCTTAGTATCATCTGGAGATTTAACCGCCCGAGTGCAAGCACAGATGACCGAGAAAGTCTTCGCCCGCATCATGAGTTTCACTTTTTCCTGCGCCAGTCGCTATAAAATAGGCGACCTGAGTACATACGTAGGTCAAGCTGGTAGTACGGTAGATATGCAAATGCGACTGTGGAGCGGGTTTTTAACTGGGATAATGATGTTTTTCGCCTATAGTATCACAGTCTTAACCATTTCTCTACCTCTCTCCGCTGTGGCAATTTTACTATTTGTTTTGCTAATTTGGCTTCAAAGATACTTAATACCCAGAATTCAATCAACTGCTAGGGAACTCTCCCAAGCTCAGGTTGACGTGGCTAAGGACATGGTAGAAAACATTCAAGGTTTGCGAGTAGTGCATACTTTTGGTTACCAGCATTCAACTATTAACAGGGTAGTTTATTTACAAAAACAGGTATTAGTCTTCTTGCAAAGACAAGCTAGATTACTTTCTATCACTAGCCCATTAAATAACGCGCTGACTATTTTTGTCATTGCAGCCTTGTTACTCACCGGTTCCTTTTTGCTCCAGAGAGGGCAAGGAAACGTACTGCCAGCTTTAGCCACCTTTATTCTAGCTTTAAATCGCTTATCAATGCAGGTTCAGGGTTTGGCGGGAACAATGAATGGACTGGCAGAAAACTCCGGGAGGATGGATCGTTTAGATGCAATTTTAGGAGGTGAGGGACAGGAATTTAGTCGAGTGGGTGGTGAGATATTTAAGGGGTTAAAGTCTGCCATTACCTTTAATCATGTATCCCTGAAATATGAAGGCACTTCCCTACCTGCCTTATCGGACATATGTTTTAAATTGCCTAGGAATCGGGTGGTGGCCCTAATTGGGAGTTCTGGTGCAGGTAAATCTTCCGTAGCTGATTTATTAATTGGACTGTACGCACCAACAACGGGGGAAATATTAGTAGATGGGTTAAATTTACAGTCTTATAGTTGGGAAAGCTGGCGAAGTAAATTGGGGGTGGTAAGTCAGGATACATTTATATTCAATCAGAGTATCTTAGAGAATATTCGTTATGGAATGACCAATGCGACGGATGAACAAGTGCTAGAAGCAGCTCGTGTAGCTCAAGCTGATCAGTTTATTCAGTTATTACCCAAGGGATATGAAACAGTGGTGGGGGAACGTGGTTATAGGTTATCTGGTGGACAGCGTCAACGTGTAGCCCTGGCCAGAGCGATTCTAAAACAGCCAGAAATACTGATTCTTGATGAAGCTACCAGTGCGTTAGATAGTGAGTCTGAGCGTTTGGTGCAGCAGGCTTTAGGTCAGTTTCAAGCGGAGCGCACTGTTTTGGTGATTGCTCACAGGTTGTCTACTATTGTGAATGCTGATGAAATTCTGGTTATGGAACAGGGTTGTATTGTGGAACGGGGTACTCATCAGGAATTACTGGAGTTAGGGTCCAAATATGCCAATTATTGGCAGATGCAATCTGCCCATTAACTGTATGTGTAATAGAAAAGCGAGGTTATTTTTGTTTATGCAACGTCCCGAATTAATAGTTATTATTGTAAAACTAATATTAAAAAGACTAGGTCTTCAAAAAATCCCCAAGACAAGCTTGACAAAGGATTTGTCCTTGCAATCAGCTTTATCGAGAATTACTACTAAAGACATTAAAATTAAGACTGTGATTGATATTGGTGCTTCTGATGGACAGTGGACTAAAGTTGTCAAAGCCTATTTTCCATGGGCTTTTTACTACTTGATTGAAGCCAACCCAATTCACTTGAGTGCATTACAAGAATTTAAATCATCACAAAAAAAGGTTGACTTTATCCTCGCAGCAGCATGAGACATTGAATGCGAAATATATTTTGATGCTTCTGAATCCTTTCGGAGGGTTAGCTTCACATGCTCCATCTCAAAGTAGTAAAATCAAAGTGCCAGTTGTTACTATTGACTCAGTTTGTCAAGTCCATGATTTGCAACCTCCTTTCTTTCTATCTGATTCTTACAAATAAGGCGAAATTATGGCATGGATAAATAGTGATGATATGTATTTACCTTGGGCATTAAAAACAGTAGCTGACATTATGTACTCCTTACCTACTGTAGAATGGTTAACAACTCTTTACCCTGGTCATTACGATTATTCAGGGTTTTGTAAAGGATTTGGCAATACTCCAGGATTCTCAATTGATGCATTCCTGGATGGGTACTACTTGCCTACTAATGGTGTAGGGTATTGGATTCAGCAGGAATCCACGTTTTGGCGTAGGAGTTTATGGGTAAGGTCAGGAAGTTGCTTAAATAACAACCTCAAGCTTGCTGGCGACTTTGAATTATGGTGTCGCTTCTATCTTCATACTAACTTATATGGCACAGCGTCACCTCTAGGTGGTTTTAGGTCTCAATACTACCAAAAAAGTAAAAATATTCAAGAATACATATCACAAGCCACCTTAGCTTTGCTTGCTATGCGTCAGCACTTAAATTTAAATTATTATATTAAGACAGGAAAAAACCGAGTATTCCACCAGATTAGGAAAATACCTAAGTTAAGAAGTTCCATAATATCTAGATGGGGATATAATGCTCAAAAAATTGTCCGCGTTGATTCAGATCATCCGGATGGGTATTGGAAGATTGAAGACTATAGGTTTTAGAGGATTACAATGTTATCTAGGAATTACTGGAGTTAGGATCCAAATATGCCAGTTATTGGCAGATACAATCTGTATGTTAACTGTATGTGTAATAGAAAAGCGGAGTCATGTCTATGCAATGTCCTAAATTAAGCGAGCTTCCACCACCTCCACCGGGGAAAACCGGTTGGCCTTGGACTGAGGAAACGGAACGATTACCTAATACCATGCCCGATGGCGGGGAATGGCCAAGAATTAGTATTGTTACTCCTAACTATAATTACGGGCAGTTTATTGAGGAAACCATTCGTTCTGTGTTGCTTCAGGGTTATCCCAATTTGGAATATATTGTGATTGATGGTGGTAGTACAGATGATTCCGTCGAGATTATTAAAAAGTATGAGCCATGGTTAAGTTATTGGGTGAGTGAGAAGGATAGGGGACAGGCAAATGCGATTAATAAGGGATTTGAGCAAGCGACAGGGAAGATATTTAACTGGATTAATTCTGATGATATTTTATCTCAAAAAAGTTTAAAATCCATTGCTCAAGAGATTAAAAATGCAGATGCCCTGGGTGGACAAGTTTTGAATTTTCATGACAATGACAATAAAGTAGAAGTTATCCCCAATAATAACCTATCTTCTTACAATATTGTAAGAGACGTAAAAAATATAACTTTTCAGCAACCAGGATTGTGGTTAAAAACAGATTTAGTTAAAAACATTGGTGGGCTTATGGACAATTATAACTACTGTTTTGATTGGGACTTGACTATTAAATATTTATACTTATTTCCCAATATCAATTATACTTCAATGGTATTAGCTCAATTTAGACTTCATAATGTGTCAAAAACGATCAACTATGTAAAAGGTTTTGATCATGAAAGAGATCTTGTTTTAAATAATTTACTCAAAGATGAAAAATATTATAAACTTCACCATTTAATCAAATTGAGAAATAGAAAAAAAAGTTGGAATAGATATATTTCCGAACAACTAACTATTCAAGGGAATAAACTACTTCGGTCAAAGGATATAATTTTTAAGTCCTTTAGAGATCCTCAGATTCGATGGACAAGGTTCACGATGGGGGCTTTAAAACGAATTCTCACTTCGTAGTTTTTTGTACATTATGGATGTAAGTATTATTATTACCAACTATCAACAAGGAAAGTTGTTACTTCCACTACTCGATTATTTGTGGAAATCTAATTGGTTTCCTTATCAAGTAGAAATGATTGTGGTTGATAACCTTTCTTCTGAATCGGAATCCCTAAGACAAACTCTGTATCTTAAAGAGCAACAAGTTTCTTCTTCAATCACAACAAGATTTATTTTCCTTGACCAAAATTATGGACCGAGTTACTCTCGTAATCGAGGAGTGGAAAAAGCTCAAGGTGAATATATTCAATTATTAGATGCTGATGACTGGTTTAATCCCGTTAAAATCATTCGTCAATATAACTTCGCATTAGAAAATAATTTTCCTAGCTTCATAACTTCAAATTGGGCAAGGGTAACATGGGAATCTGATTGGAATCATCGAAAAGATATTTGCATTTACCAGCCTCATTTTAGCAATCCTATTCCTCTTTCACTAATCAAAGATGATGGATTCGTCCCTTTAATGTCTGGATTAATTAATAGACAATCTTTTTTAGAAGCTGGAGGTTTTAGAGAAGATCAGTGGTTGATTGAAGATGTGAGATTTTTAATAGATTTATCAAAAATAAACTCTAACTTTATAGTTTTTCCTAGTAAAGAACCATTGTTTTTTTATAGGGTGGGTAACAGTCAAAGTTTATCCAGTTCTAGAAAATTGGAGTTCTGTAATGCTTGTTATGAAAACGCTGTATACGTGCAAAATTTAATTGATGCTTCGCAATTAGGCGAAAATGAATTAAATATTTTCTTACAGATTTATGGACAATTAGCTAGATTTTTCTTTGAACACGATCACAATAAATTTCACGAAGTATTAACTAGAATCCGTAGAATTGATCAAGAATACATTCCTACCAGTCCCCAAGGATTGCGCCAATTGTCAAAATGGTTAGGTTATGAACAAGCAGAAGCGATCGCTTTAATTTATCGGAAAGTGAAAAGGATAATTTCTTGATGTTTAACTTTAAAAATTTTCTAAAAAATAATGCTATTTTATTCCATTCCTTGGTGTCTAAATCAATTATCTTGAGTCATATATATGTCTACTTTCTGAGTTTCATATTAGAACCTTTACCTTTCCACAAAATTAAGCAACAGGTGTTAAAGGGATTGGAATTTGAGGTTTTGTCAGGGATGAAAAATTTTATCCTTCGTTATAAGCCAACAATTATAGTTGAAGTATTAAGTATGTATGAAGGAAAATTAAACTCTCTAGAATTTTTGCATCAATCATACAATTTATATAATCTTACTAAAGAGGGGATAGTCCAATATTTTGAGTTTAATTGGACCAGTTCTAGGGATTATGTTTTGCTGCCAAAGTGAGAAGCATATAAAAATTTTTCATGAAAATTATTCATCTTCCCTTTTGCTTTCACCCAGATCCCATGGGAGGCACAGAAATTTATGTCGAAGCATTAGCCAGGGAATTAACTAAACAGGGAATTACCAACATCATCGCTGCACCAGCAGCAACTAATCAATCTTACATCTATAACCAAACCCCTGTGAGGCGCTTTGCCATATCCCCCCAGGTGAAACATCTCAAAGAAATCTATGGACAGGGAGATGAACTGGGCGCTATGGAGTTTAGTAAAATCCTGGATGCGGAACAACCAGATTTAATCCATCTCCATGCTTTCACCCGTGGTGTATCTCTACGCCTAGTTAGGTTAGCTAAATCGAGGGGAATACCAGTCATCTTTACCTATCATACCCCTACAGTTAGCTGTCAACGGGGTACCTTATTACAGTGGGGAAATCAAGTGTGTAGTGGTCAAATTCAATTATCTCAATGTACCGCTTGTACTCTTCAAGGCTTGGGGATAAGTTCAAGCACCGCTCAGATAATTAGCAACTTACCCCCCATAGTCGGCGCAACTCTCACACGAATTGGTCTGAGTGGAGGTATTTGGACTGCATTACAAATGAGAGAATTAGTTAATTCTCGTACCCAAGCCTTTCAATCTTTAATGTTAGAAGTTGATCATATTATCGCTGTGTGTGATTGGGTCAAAAAGGTTTTAATCCTTAACCAGGTTCCTCAACAAAAAATTGTGGTTATTCGTCAAGGATTATGTCAAGAACTTCTCCTAGAAACAGGGGAATTTTCACCCCTTTCCTCCCTCGTATCTGGTGTACCCTTGCGGTTGGTCTTTTTTGGTCGTCTTGATCCCACCAAGGGAATTGATATTCTCATTCAAGCTTTTATCGCTCACCCCCAGCTCAATGCTACCTTGGATATTTATGGTATTTGCCAATCTACCTCTGGTGATTCTTACCAAGCAAAAATTCAACATTTATCCCGCAATGACCACCGAATTAACTGGAAAACCCCCGTGTTACCAGCGCAAGTCGTCAAAACCATGAAAAATTATGACTTACTTGTGGTTCCTTCCCAATGGTTGGAAACAGGACCAATGGTGGTTTTAGAAGCCTTTGCTGCGGGTATTCCAGTAATTGGTTCCAATTTAGGAGGTATTGGAGAGTTAGTGGAGCATCATGTTAATGGTATACTTGTTGAAGCTGGTTGTATAAAAGCTTGGGGTCAGGAATTACAGTTTCTATGTGATAACAGGGAGCAGTTAGGTCGACTCCAGTCTGGAATTACTCCGCCTCCAACCATGGAGATGGTAGCTCAGAAGATGAAGTTAATTTATCAAAAGACGGGGGCTAAAAACTGAAAGAAAATTTCTGCCCAGATATTGACAAATTTACCAAAATGTCCATAAAATGTAGTGTATATTATTGTTAAGTTCAATAAAGAAATCAATTTTGAACAAGGACATGATAGACTTGATTCAAGTGTTATCGAGTCATCTTTATGGCGCTAGAAGTCACAAAAACAAAAAGTTGATTGAGAGTATAGCAGTTGATGAGGTGAAATAATGCTACTGGGTAACTCACTTATGATCTCGCTAAAAACCACAGCGTTATCAAAATTGAGGACTTGAGTATCAAAGCATTTTTAACGAGTTTACGTTTGTCCTGAATGTGGACACACCCAACACAGAGATCGCGGCAAAAAATCTAGAACGATGGTTTGAAGGAATTCATATTCCGATTCGTTCGGATCAAACGGTAAGCTCTACCGAGATAGCTTGTGGAGTAGACAAACCTCTCAAGAATCATCTTGAGACTACGATGAAACAGGAAGTAGGTAGTCCATATCTGTAAAGGTCTGGGTAGCTTTGGGTAGATACTATAGAGCGGACTTTATATCAGTATGAATTGACTAGAAATACTAGCCACTAAGTTAAGACATAGTCGACAATACTAAACATCAAAAATATGACTCATTCAACAGAATATTACAAAACTTTATTAAGTATTCGTCCTGCCCAGTTAGGTAGCTTTATCAAAAATGTTCTTCAAATTAGGCGTCAAAATATAGTTACCAGTATTGGTTACACATTTTTTGCAGATCCTGTCTCTGTGTTCGGTTATACCCTTTTATCTGAGGGAATTTATGAGTCTTCAATGACTCGCTTGTTGCAAACCCTCTTACGTCCGAATGATAGCTTTTTGGATGTTGGTGGGAATGAAGGTTATTTTTCTGTGATTGCATCATCCTTTTTAGTTTATTACCCTTATTATAGCTTATCTTATTTTGGAGTTTAACTACATGAAAATCGCTGTAAGATGCTAAAATCTCAGGGGATTAATGCGGTGTTTCATTATGTTCCGCTACATAGTTCTCCAGCAGGTCATCGCCTGACAAAAGTTCACGGTTCCATGGAAAATACCAATCATCTTTCGGATTGTTTGTTAAGATTGCCTATGTTTCCGCAACTAGAATTCTCACAAATTGAAGCCATTGTTACAAGTGTTAATAGGTTTTTGGGTTCTTAATAATATTATTCATAAACAATGGAGAGTTGCCTTTAAAAAAATTCCCTATCTATCGAGACAATTAGAGGATTAAGATGACTTACAACAAAAAACAGCCATTAAAACGCATTTTATATATCCAATACACCAACCCCGCAGGCTATCCTCCCTTAGAACATAGTTCACGCATATTAGGAAGTAATAGATGGGAAGTTCTATTTTTAGGCACGGGAGCAGAGGGAGCAAATGCTTTGAAATTTGCCCCACACCCTCAGATTACTGTATATCAAATTCCTTTTTGTCGTCCTGGTTGGCGACAGAAATTGCATTATATTAAGTTTTGCCTGTGGGTGGTAATGTGGGTGTTGCGTTGGGAACCCCAATGGATCTATGCTTCGGATATTTTAATCTGTCCCCTGGCTTACATATTAACTTTTTTGCCCCAAGTCAAGGTGATTTACCATGAGCATGATTCGCCCACTACTACCCCCGAGAGTTTGTTTCTACGTTGGTGTTCACAGGCGCGAATCAAGTTAGCTAGTGCTGCTAATTTCTCAATTTTGCCTAATCAAGCAAGATTAGAGAAGTTTGTGAGCCAAACTAGGACTCATAAACCAGTTTTTTGTGTTTGGAATTGTCCCGATAAGGAGGAGGTAGTTTCTCAACGCTTACAGTATCGACATGATAATGATATTTGGGTATTATATCACGGCTCAATTGTACCAGAAAGGCTACCCATGACTGTAATAGATGCGATATCTAGATTGCCAAAAAAAGTTAAATTGAGGGTGATTGGATATGAAACCTTGGGGTCTAGAGGGTATGTAAATAAATTAAAGGTCGTTGCTAGAGAATTAGGTTTCACTGACAGGCTACAGCTTATTGAGGCTTTACCCAGAAAAAAGCTATTGAAATGGTCTGAACAAAGTGATATCGGTCTTGCTTTTATGCCAATTACTAGCGACGATGTTAATTTAGTTTCTATGACAGGCGCTTCTAATAAGCCTTTTGACTACCTAGCTTGTGGTTTACCCTTGGTAGTGTCAAGTCTACCCGACTGGGAACAGATGTATGTAGAACCAGGTTATGGTTTAGCCTGTAATCCTGAAGATGCTGATAGTATCGCTGATGTTTTACGTTGGTATTTAGAGCATCCTACAGAAATGAGGGTGATGGGAGAACGGGGGAGACAGCGGATTTTAGATGAGTGGAACTATGAAAATCAGTTTGAAACTATAATTAAAAATATAGGGACATAGCTCAAATGGCACAAAACTACAACAGAGATTTTTCTTTAGGAATAGTTGGTAAATATGCTGAAGTTGCTAACCGATTACCACCTCAAAGTTTTATTTTAGAAATCGGATGTCATACTGGATACTTTACTCAATTCCTTATGCAAAATGGTCATGATGTTCTCGGCATAGAAATTGATGAAAGTGCCTCAAGAGTTGCCGTAGAAAAAGGATGTAAAGTTTTATGTTGCAATATTGAAAATATAGATATTCAAAAAAATATAGACCAAAAGTTTGATGTTATTCTTCTTATGGACGTTGTTGAACACTTTGTTTATCCAGAGAAAATTCTTTTGTCTTTAAAATCTTTGCTCAAACCTGATGGAAAGGTTATTATAACAGGACCGAATGTGGGTTATTGGGCAGTTCGTAAAAATCTTTTGCTAGGAAGGTGGAATTATTCCGAGAGTGGAATTATGGACAGAACACACCTACATTTTTACACGGCTGATACTTGGAAAGATTTGCTTGAGAAATCGGGTTATCAAGTAGTTCAATTAATTCCGACAGAAGGCATGATTCCTTTTGAACAGTATTTATCTAAAGTGCTAAAACAAGATACCTTAGTTAAATTAAGAAACTTGATGATTAAAATTATGCCTGAACTGTTTACAATAGTGTGGTTAATAGAAGTTTCTCCCACTTGATTTATTAAACTTATGACAATATCTATTATTATACCAGTTTATAATGGTCAAGATTATTTGGCTAATGCCGTTGATAGTATTCTTCATCAAACCCATGAAGACTGGAAGTTATTAGGGGTGGGAACCCTAGTCGGTCTTCTTTCCAGCACGGATCCGGATGCCAGTCCCCAAAGCTTCACCTACACCCTAGTCTCAGGAACAGGTGGGGTAGATGTAGACAATAGTAGCTTTGTCATTGTTGGTGAACAGTTAAGATTATCTGTTTCACCAGACTTTGAAACCAAATCCAACTACCGCATTAATGTTCGCACTACAGATCAAGGAGGGCTATCCCGAGATCAAGCCTTCACCATCAATATCCGAGACCTGCGGGAGTCCCTCAACGACCAAATAACTCAGGAAGAGAGTTCAATTAACTCTTTCATTTTGCCGGTGGTAGGCAGTTCTGGAGCGGTAAGTTATCAGCTATTATCCCTAGATAGCACGCCCCGTCCTGATTGGATATCTTTCAATCCTAGCACCAGGCAAGTCAGTGGTACACCACCTACCAACTTTGCAGAAGCGGTGCAGTTACGCCTCAATGAACTGGATAGCGGCAACAACCTGCTGGGGAGCTATAACTTTAAATTGGTGGTGCAAAATGTGAACGATGCGCCCACAACCGCATCAACCAGTCGCACTGGACAAGAAGACACGGATATCACCCTCCAACTCTCGGATTTTGCCTTCACAGATGTGGACAGTGGGGACTCACTCAAAGCAGTGCAGATTGTCGCCCCCCCCACAGCTGGCAGTTTGCTCCTAAATGGCAACCCTGTCACCTATCCCCTGCAAGTAACACGGGAACAAATTAGCCAAGGTGCCCTGCGATTCCGCCCCGCAGCTAATGCCAATGGGCCTTATGCTACCTTCCAATTCCGGGTCCTAGACCAGGGAGATGGGGTTTCTTCTCCCGCCACATTTACCATCAATCTCACTGCTGTGAATGACCCTGCCACCGGGCAACCAGGAATTACTGGCACTTTGGAAGAGGGCCAAACCCTAACCGTGAACACCGGTGGTATTGGCGATGTGGATGGGTTGCCCGCAAGTGGTTTTAGTTATCAGTGGTTCCGGGCATCGGTGGATGGCAGCAGCAATCCCGGTCTGTTTCAGGAGATTACGGGTATTACAACCCCCACCTACCAGTTAGCTGCCACGGATATCAACAAAGTGATTCGGGTGCAAGTGAGTTTTACTGACCAGGGGGGCAACCTAGAAAGCGTCATCTCCAACCCCACTAACCTAATTCAGAATCGCCCCGATACCCCTACCTGGAGTGGTCAGCAAATTACAGGCACTCCCACCCAGGGACAGACCCTAACCGTGAACACCGGTGGTATTGGCGATCTGGATGGGTTAGGTAGCTTCAGCTATCAATGGCAACAATCCAGTGATAACTCTGTTTGGACCGCCATCAGTGGTGCTACTGGCACCAGCCTGCGACTGGGCCAAGACCAGGTTGGCAAGTTAGTCCGTAATTTGGTTTCCTTCACTGATGGTTATGGTAATAGGGAAACCTTAACTTCTAACCCCACGACCCAGGTTGCCAACATCAATGACCCTGCCAGTGGCACGCCCCAAATCATAGGTACACCAGCTAAGGGACAGGTTCTCAGTGTTTCTACTCAAGGGTTAAGCGATGCCGACGGTATAGACACTAGTACCTTCAGTTACCAGTGGCAACAATCCAGTGATGGTAATACCTGGAGTGATATATCTGGTGGCACTGGTAGTAACCTAACTCTAGGAGATAGCCAGGTCAATAACCGAGTGCGGGTGCGGGTAAGCTATCGCGACTATCCCGGAGGACCAGAAACCCAGCGCACCTTAGAAACTCGCGAATCGGGTGCAACTGCACTGGTCAGTAATAGCAACCTCAATCCGGTGGAAGGGGCAGTAGTCTTGACCCTGAACGGAAATCCCCTCACTGGTTCCCCCAGTCAAAACCAGATTGTGGTAGCCAACACTAGCGGTATTCGAGATGGTGATGGTATAGGAGCCTTGAGCTACGAATGGTTAGCTGATGGCCAGGTGATTAGTGGTGCCACAGGCGATCGCCTGACCCTAGGTCAACCTCAAGTAGGCAAGGCGATCGCAGTACGGGTTCGCTACATCGATGGTGGAGGGACCAACGAAGAAATCAGCTCCCCAGCCACCCCGCCTGTACTGAATGTGAACGACCCTGCCCTGGCCTTAATACTAACAGGGGCAATAGTTCAGAACCAAACCCTAACAGCTCAGCTTGACTCTATCACCGATTTAGATGGCGCACCAGCGATTCAGCGTGATTCCCAGGGCAACATTACCAACTACACCTTCCAGTGGCAACAGTCCTCCGATGGTACTACCTGGAGTAATATCCCCAATGCCACAACTGCAAGGCTGAACTTGACAGAGACCCTGGTAAGTCAAAGATTACGGGTTACCATGTCCTTTACCGACAACGGAGGTTTCTCGGAAACCGTCACCTCGGTTGCTACTAACCCCATCCTCAACGTCAACGATGCGCCCCTGGGGGATCCTACAATTGGGGTCACCGTCCCGAACCAGGGACAGACCCTCACTGCCAACACCAACGGCATCAGCGACATTGATGGACTTGGTACTTTCAATTACCAGTGGCAACGGCTCAACGACACTACCTGGGAAGCCATCACCGGTGCTAATGCTGCCACCTATAATCCCAGTCAGAGAGACGTGAATCGTTCTCTACGGGTGAGGGTAACCTATACCGATGGTAGGGGAACCCAAGAAACCCTGTTCTCCACAGCAACCGGGTTAGTCATTGACCTACCCGATGGGCCCACTGGTCAACCCACCATTAGTGGTACTCTTACCCAGGGTGAGTTGCTCACAGCCGATCCTAGCTCCATAGCGGATTTGGATGGATTTGGTACCTTCAGTTACCAGTGGCAGCAGTCCACCGATGGAACTACCTGGAACAATATCCCCAATGCCACTGGCAATACCTACCGCCTCACCCAGAATCAGGTTGGTCGCCAGGTGCGGGTACGAGTAAACTACATAGATGGTCTAGGCACACGAGAAACCGTCACCTCCACTGCCACCACCCCCATCCTGAATGTTAACGATGCGCCCACCGGATCAGTTACAGTTCGAGGGACTCCAGCCATTGGAGTAACCCTTTCTGCTGACACCAGGAGTTTAGTTGATCCAGATGATGAGGTTAATTCGGTACGAGCCTTTAGTTACCAGTGGTTTGCCAACGGAGTTTCCATTACGGGTGCCACCAATGCCACCTATACCCCCATCGACGACGACCTGAACAAGACCTTAACTGTCCAGGTCACCTACACAGATCAACGTGGGACTGTAGAACGTGTCTTATCCCCCAACTCCTTAGCAGTTATTAGCGCTGACCAACTCCTTACTGGAGATGTGTCAATTCTTTCCACTAATGCCCTGGAGGGTGTAGATGCCAGCGGTAATCTGATTGCCCAAGAAAACGTCACCTTAGTGGCTGATCCCTGGACAACCCAGATTACTTTCAATGGTATACGACGGGTGCAATTCTCCTATCAGTGGTATGCGGATGGGGTGGCTATCATTGGTGCCAACAGTGACCTATTCACACCAGGTGACGATCATGTGGGCAAGGTGATCACCGTAGCTGTTACCCCCACTGGTCTCAGCTCGTCCCTCCTTTCCAAAGGTACTGCCCCAGTGGTTAATGTCAATGACCAGCCAGAAGGCATCCCCACCTTTAGTGGTTTGGTGAATGGTGCAGCCCAGGAAGACAGCACCCTAACAGTAAATGTTAGTGGCATTAGCGATGCTGATGGAATTGACGCCACCACCCCCTTCAGTTTCCAATGGCAACAGTCCACTGACAGTAACAACTGGAATAACATCACCAACGCCACCGGTCGCTCCTTCACCCCAGGTGATGCCCAGTCGGGTCAGCGTCTGCGCCTGGTCACCACCTATACGGATTTGCGCGGCACCACAGAAATAGTCCCTACCCCAGTGGGCAGTCTTAATAACATACCTGGTCAAGTTAGACCCGTCAATGATCTGCCCACAGGTAGCATTGGTATTAATGGATTCCTAGTAGTTGGTCAAGTTCTCACAGCCGCCAGCACCCTAGTTGATGCTGACGGTATTCCCCCCAGTGGCGTAACCTACACCTGGCAGCGGCAAAATCCAGCCACCACTTCAGTTCGTGGAACAGTTGGTGAATGGTCTGATATTGCCACAGGTGCGACCTACACAATTGCCGACACAGTATCCGGTAGCCCACTGCGTGTTGTTGCCCGCTACACTGACCAGCAGGGATTCTCTGAAACCATCACATCAAGTCCCACCACCAATGTAATTCGTAATGCCCGCGAGGGAGTTGTAATTACATGGTTTTCCGCCCAGCCTGCCACATCGCAGTGGCAAGTGTTCAGCTCCAGCACGGGTTGGCAAGATTTAGCCGGAGAAACCAGGGCCTCTCTCCAGACTAAAAACGACCTAGGTGGTCGTCAGGTGCGTCTGCTGCTCAATGGTACTCCCACCCCAGCCTTGTTTATCCAGACCGTGGACAACGGAGTAGGAACTGTCAGTCCCATCACCATTGCTCCTGAGAGTAGCCAGCCCAGCTTTGTGCTTGGGGCAACCTTAAAAACTGGTTCCGTGGTCGGAGACCTGGATGGGCTAGATCCCAACAGTACCAATGTGATTTACCAATGGCAACGCTCTAACAACGATAGTAGTTGGAATAACATCTTAAAAGATGGTGACAAAGCCATTTATGTCGTCACAGATGAAGATCTGAACCAAAACCTGCGAGTGCAAATCACCTACACCGACCTCCAGGGTTTCACCAGCACCATCTACTCTGCAGCAACTAGTGTCATCCAAACTGCGCCACCACCGGTAGCCAGTGGTAGCTTTGATGCCATGACATCCAACGGGGATGACATTGCCTCAGTGGAAGAGTTTCCTGTGAACAACGATACTAGCAGCCTAGCTGGAGGACTCACCCTCACTGGTACAGTCACCAGCCCTAACACCTCTGTCACCCTTACATTTGGGGGACAGACCCGAGTAGCAAGACTTGCGGTTGATACGGATGGAAATAGGATAAGTGATGCTAGTACTAGTACCACCAGTCCGGTTGCCTGGAGTTACACCCTCACTGCAGCAGATCTTACCTGGTTAGTGGGCAATGAGGACAACCAAGTCACCGCCCGATTCACCCGCACTGAAGGAAACCAGATTGGCATAGGTAAAACATCTCGCACCCTGTTCATTTCTCAAGGGGTACTAGCTGATCGCACCGCTCCTACCGTTATTGATGCCTCCCAGCCCGGGGGACTAACTGCTGACGTGCTGCGTAACCTTCAGGCATTGGGTGTGGAGTTCCAGGGAGTAGATACCAGCCAACCCAATGCCCTGGTCTTCACCTATGGTACCGCCGACGAATTCAATGCCGGTGCTGATACTGCCGACAAAGGAACAGGAGCTGGTCTTAACACTTCCACAGGTACCATCCAGGGTGTTGAACAGTTTGAAACCGGCCAAGACGGCACTTATACCATTCCCGGATCAGATGGCAGCAGCACCCCTATTTCTGCTCCCCCTAGATCCAGCTTTACACCAGTTGCCGATCCCCTAGCAATGACAGTGTCCGGAGTTCGACCTGGTGCAACTGTCACAACTCAATTCTATCTGCCAGCAAACGTAGCATCTCGCTTAGCAGCTAACGACACTCCCCTAACCCGATGGACTTACTATAAACTAGATAGCACAGACAACCAGTTTAAAGCGTTTACAGATAACAACGGCAACGATCTCTATGCATTTAGGGTCGAGGGTGGAAACAACGATAACTTGTGGCAGACAGGTGAGCAGGTTGTCCTCACCCTCACCCTCACAGATGGCGATAAGTGGGATCGGGACGGTTTAGCTAATGGCATCATAGTTGACCCCGGATTAGCCGGTCTTAGTGTCAATCAAGCACCCACCATTACCAGTCCAGCTACAACCAACTTTGCAGAAAATGGAACAGGTACTGCTTACACCGTTCTAGCCACAGACCCAGATGCTGGAACCACCCTTACTTATAGCCTATTGGGAACTGACGCAGCACGGTTTAATATAAACAGCACCACGGGAGCAGTTACCTTCAAAACCGCACCCAACTTTGAAGTTCCCGGTGATGGTGGTGGCAACAATATTTATGACATTACCGTTAGTGCTAGTGATGGCAGTTTAAGTGCATCCCAAGCAGTAGCAATCACAGTAACTAATGTCAATGAAGCACCCACCATTACCAGTTCAGCTACAGCCAGCTTTGCAGAAAATGGAACAGGTACTGCTTACACCGTTCTAGCCACAGACCCAGATGCTGGAGCCACCCTTACTTATAGCCTATTGGGAACTGACGCCCCACTGTTTAATATAAACAGCAGTACAGGAGCAGTTACCTTCAAAACCGCACCCAACTTTGAAGTTCCCGGTGATGGTGGTGGCAACAATATTTATGACATTACCGTTAGTGCTAGTGATGGCAGTTTAAGCACATCCCAAGCAGTAGCAATCACAGTAACTAATGTCAATGAAGCACCCACAGACCTGACCCTATCAGCTACTACCATTGCGGAAAACCAAGCAATTGGCACAGTGGTGGGTAACTTCTCTACCACAGACCCGGATGCTGGCAACTCCTTTACCTATAGCCTAGTTACAGGAGCAGGTGCTACCGATAACAGTTTCTTCACCATAGATGGTGGTCAACTAAAAACTGCTGCTGCCTTTGACTTTGAAACCAAGAACAGCTACAGCATTAGAGTTCGTACCGCAGACCAAGGTGGACTGTCTTTTGAGAAACAGTTAACCATTAATGTCACCAACGTTAATGAAGCGCCCAGCTTTACCAATACTACCGCCACTTTCCCTGTAGCGGAGAATGGCACTACTGTAGGAACCATCGATCCTGCTACCGACCCAGATGGGGGGGATATTCTTAACTACACCCTATCGGGAGCAGACGCAACCAAGTTTAATTTTAATACCATTACTCGCGCCCTTAGCTTTAAAACTCCCCCTGATTTTGAGGCGAAAGGTAGTGCAGCGGGGACCAATGCTTACAGTGTAACGGTAACCGCCACCGATGTTAGGGGTTTAAACGCTACCCAGACAGTTACCGTTAATGTCACTGATGTGGTAGAAATTGGCAATCCACCGGTGATAACTAGCAGCTCCAACTTCTCCGTGGCAGAAAACAGTACCACAGTAGGAAATATTACTGCTACCGATGCGGATGGTGATCCTCTTACCTACAGCATTAGTGGGGGAACAGACCAAAGTTTATTCACCATCAATGCCAATACAGGGAACTTGAGCTTTGTTGCTGCTCCTAATTTTGAAGCACCAGGAGATGGGGGAATTAATAACGTTTACAACCTACGAATCGGGGTTACGGATGGTAAAAATACTGTTAACCAGGACTTGATTATCAATGTTACTAACATTAACGAAGCACCCACAGACCTGACCCTATCAGCTACTACCATTGCAGAAAATCAAGCAATTGGCACATTGGTGGGTAACTTGTCTACCACAGACCCGGATGCTGGCAACACCTTTACCTATAGCCTAGTTACAGGAGCAGGTCCTACCGATAACAGTTTCTTCACCATAGATGGTGGTCAACTAAAAACTGCTGCTGCCTTTGACTTTGAAAACAAGAACAGCTACAGCATTAGAGTTCGTAGCACCGACCAAGGTGGACAGTTCTTTGAGAAACAGTTAACCATTAATGTCACCAACATTAACGAAGCACCCACAGACCTGACCCTATCAGCTACTACCATTGCAGAAAATCAAGCAATTGGCACAGTGGTGGGTAACTTGTCTACCACAGACCCGGATGCTGGCAACACCTTTACCTATAGCCTAGTTACGGGAACAGGTTCTATCGATAATAGTTCCTTTACCATAGATGGTGGTCAACTAAAAACTGCTGCTGCCTTTGACTTTGAAACCAAGAATACTTATAACATTAGAGTTCGCAGCACCGACCAAGGTGGACTGTTCTTTGAGAAACAGCTGACTATTGGTGTTAAGGATGTTAATGAACCACCTGTTTTCTCTGCTGTCTCCTTCCCTGTTCGTGAAAATAGTAAATTAGTTGGTAGAATCAGTGTTCAAAATCCGGAACCGGAAGACGTTATTACCTTTGCCCTAGCAGGAGTTGATGCTAAATTGCTGTCCATTGATTCCCAAGGTAACTTGACGTTTAATAAAGCACCAGACTTTGAAAAACCCGAGGATGCGGGCAAGAATAATATTTATCAAGTACAAGTTACAGTCGGAGATGGTAACACCCCTCCCGTAACCCAAGATATCGATATCAAGGTTGAAGATGTCAATGAAGCACCCGCTGCTATTGGTGACTTTTTAGCCATTGTTGGAGATACTAGCGGATCCATTGAACCTTTGAAGAACGATACTGATCCTGATAGCGGTGATAAACTGAAAATTATTGGCGTAACCGATGGTAAACAGGGCAAGGTTGAAATCATTGGTGATCAGCTAAAATACACCCTCTTAGATGCTGCATACACAGGAGATGATGTTTTTAGCTATACTATCTCTGACCAAGGAAATTTAACAGCAACCGCAAACGTCAAGGTTAATGTGACGGGAACAAAAGTTGTAGTAAATTCGGGCGTAATAACAGATGTCCAACCTGGTGACCCCTTAATTCCTTCAGAAGCTGGTTCCCTATCTGGTATTGTTAATAATGTGTCCTTCAATTTCCGTGCTGGCTACAATCCAACTCAAGCAAGGGATATTCTGCAAAGAACTTTAGTTAGCACTGATGCAGCCTTTAATAACCTATTTGGTCTTTATGAAATAGATAATGCTACAGGCGCAGTTAATGGCATCGCTCCAGGACAACCTGGCTATGCTAGGGCTGCTTTAAACAGAGCAGTATCTAGTTTTGCAGTACGAGCTGGGGGTTCGGGAAATGGCATAACTGGAAATGTGGTTGTGGGCGGGGATAAATTTTACGCTCCCTTCGTCATTGCCAATGGTGGTAACTTGTTCGGTAGTATGCAGGATGCTATTAACACCTTCTTCCAACTCAATGCTGATAATAGTCGAGCCACCGCTGAAAACTATACCTCTTTCCCAGTTGCTTACTTTAGCTTTGGTGCAGCTAACCCAGACGGTGCAGCTCACATCAAGAGCTTTGGCAACAATATCTTTGGATTCGAAGATTTACCTGCTGGTGTAGGGGTCAATGATTACGACTTCAATGACACGGTCTTCTCCTTTGGTTAAAGCTAAGGTCAGGGAGACCGGGAATGAATTCTCGGTCTCCCCCTACAGATCTGGACTTTAGAACCTACTTCCTGTTTCATCCTAGTCTCAACATGATTCTTGAGAGGTTTGTCTACTCCACAAGCTATCTCGGTAGAGCTTACCCTTGACTTATCCAACAAATCTGATATCATGTTGCCATGGGGTAATTAATCCCGCCCATATCCAAATGAAATATAAACTTCATAAGGTGCTGAGCTTTGACGGTCTACATGATCTCAGTTCGTACCAACTCGACCCAACCACCCAAGTAGCTATAAGAGTCGAGTGGTAGGGTAGATAAATAAATTTGATCACCTCCAGTGCAAACTGAAGTTGAAATCCTCCTGGAAAAAAATCGCACTCAGAGTTTAAACAACGACGAGCAGCGTCTTTGGCAACAATACGAATTTATAGAGCATCTTGTGCGACTAGCAAAAGCTCAAGCCCTCCTTAAACTTAAGAAGGATGAGTAAAAGCTATATTTATGCGTCCCTGCGGCGAATAGTGGGCGATCGCGCCAATGGTTGTTGTGAATATTGCCTAATTCCGGAAGCTTTGTCCCTCTCATCCCACCATGTCGATTAAGGAGTGCTTCGCAATCGCCATTTTGATTTAAAATGAACTCGTATAAACAACTCCTGTGGTTGAGCGGAGTCGAAATCAGCTAAGCTGATGTGTAAGAGTATATTGGAGCGGGAGAATATGGCGACTAATTCTCCATAAAACAGGCGCAAGAACCTACTTTCCTTGGTTACTTTGATTGAAAAATTAACAAAATTTTTACAATTTACAATGCACAATAACGCACTGAAAATAAGTATTTGTATTCCCACTTACAATGCTGAAAAATTTATTCGCACCACAATATCTTCTTGTCTTGAACAAACCCAAGCCCCTTATGAGATTTTACTATCAGATGATGGTTCAAGCGATCGCTGTTGGCAATCCAGCTAAAATAATTAAATACCGTAACTCAAAAATAGCTAATATGAGCTACCAACCGATACTAATAAGCATAGAAAAATGATTACTGATCGAGAAAAACTCAAACTGGAACTGGATTACATCGATGATTTTACCATTAACGTAGTGTATCGTATTGTGATGGCACTTAAACATCCCATACCTGTGGCTAACAATGAAATTAGCTGGTTCGCAAATAACCCACTCAAGAATAGTATCATCTATGAAAAAGATATTATTAGCCCCATTGATGAAACGTGGGATGTTGAGAGATGATTATTCTTGATACCCATGCTTGGATTTGGTGGATAACAGAATCTAAAAATCTTTCGGTACAAGCTACTGAAGCCATTAACAAAGCTGATATCATTGGCATTGCTGCAATTAGTTGCTGGGAATTAGCAATGCTGGTTGCCAAAAATAGAATTGGTTTATCAATGGATGTCCAAATTTGGATAAATCTCGCACTTCAACATCCAAAAATTCAACTGTTAGCTTTAACACCAGAAATTGCGGTGCTGTCAACTAGATTACCAGGGAATTTTCATGGTGATCCAGCAGATCGATTGATTGTAGCCAGTAGTTTAGTTCACCAAAAGTTTCCTTGAAGTAGACATATCATACATAAAAAGCGATGGCGTTTGGATTGCCTATAGAGCTATTATCCT
Source organism: Cylindrospermopsis curvispora GIHE-G1 (assembly GCF_014489415.1). Classification (NCBI taxonomy): domain Bacteria; kingdom Bacillati; phylum Cyanobacteriota; class Cyanophyceae; order Nostocales; family Aphanizomenonaceae; genus Raphidiopsis; species Raphidiopsis curvispora. Next base: position 457,849 of record NZ_CP060822.1, on the reverse strand, counting down.
ACCAGGTGTTACTTTAGGAAATGGAGTTGTAGTGGGTGCGGGTGCGGTAGTATCGCGTTCGAGGGTTTTTCTGTCTCAATTTTAACCTATAACCAATAATCACCCACGACAAAACCAGTCGGTTTCAACCGACTTGAGCTTCGCAATCTCCTGTAAGGAGTGCTTCGCAATCGCACTTATATATATCCTGTTGGTTTGTTGGGTTTCGTGCCTCAACCCAACCTACGATTACCCACGACAAAACCAGTCGGGTTTAACCCACTTGAGCTTTCCCCCACAGACAGTCTCCAGGTAAGGGTTAATTTAAACAATGACGAGTAATTCCTTGGGGATCTCCCAATGATGTAAAGAAATGTAAAATAATCGCAATCCTTGGTTTATTTATGCAACAAGTTATGATATTATACTGGCATGAGGTAATTGTTCCTCCTGTTTCTAAATGAAATATAAACTAAACCATAAGGTGCAGAGCTTTGACGGTCTATATGATCTCAGTTCGTACCAAGTAGACTCATCTACCTAGGTGGCTAGCGGTAGGATGTCTCTGTCTCAATTTTAAACTATAACGAATAATCACGGGTAATTCGTTGGCGATCGCACTCTCCCTAGTCCGGAGCATCAGGCCTCCTTAGAACCCCAAGAATTAAATCAGCTGGTACGACAAATTCGAGATTTACCCAAAATATTTTGCGCTCAAACCAGTTCAAGTAAAAAATATATATGAACAACAACAGCAAACAAATTTACAATTACACCGTGATTCTCGAAAAGGAAGAACATGGAGGCTATCATGCTTTTTGCCCGATTCTGAAAGGCTGTCATTCTCAAGGAGACACTTTTGAAGAAACAATTGATAATATTACAGAAGCTATTGAATTGTATCTTGAAAGTTTAAAAAAAGAAATGTTCTTTGAATTATTACAAAAATAATATCCCTAATACCTCCAGTTCAGACCTGAATCCTTACATTCAAACAATCAATGTAACCTTGTTACAGTTGTTAGGAACGAATGAAGAGGAGATAGGTAAGGAACTGTTGCAAAATGCAGAAGCTGAATCTTTACTGGATTTTAGACAGATTTCTGATTTAGAAGCATGGTTAAAAGACGCAGAAAAATCCATTGTGTGATTGTTTATGGTAAAAAAATCAGATATTGGCGGTAAACGTTTAATTGGACTTAGTCCACAAGCTTGGGGGCGTTGGGTCACGGGGGATAAAACGATCAAAGTTCAGGAAATTATTAACAGTGAACTTCAATGGATCGAGCGGGAAAGTGATGTTTTGCTCAAGGCCCATAGTCCTGAGTGTGGCGATTTTATTCTACTGAATGAGCTACAACTGCGCCATGATGCTAAGATGCCCCGACGAATGCGAGCTTATGCTGCTCTAGTAGAGGAAAAGTATGGGCTACTAGTCTATCCAGTGGTCGTCAATATTCTTCAACCTGGGCCGACGGAGATAATTCGCAGCCGTTATGAGTCCGAAATTATGGGTTGTAGGGCCTATCAGGACTATCGGGTGATTAATTTGTGGGAGATTGAGGCGGAGACGGTGTTTGAGCAAAATCTGTCTTCCTTGCTACCGTTTGTCCCAATTTTGAAGGGGGGTAATAGTGAGGTAAATCTGCGTCAGGCTCTACTCAATCTTCGCAAGAATCAAGTGTTGGGGGATTTGGAGCCGTTGTTGTCTTTTTTTGCTAGCTTTGTATTTGATATCCCTTTAGTACAACAAATGATGAGGTGGGACATGACGGTATTACGTGAATCGCCCTGGTACAACGAAATTCTTAAGGAAGGTCTTCAGGAAGGTCTTCAGAAAGGTCGTCAGGAAGGTCTTCAGGAAGGCGAACTTCGAGGAGAACAACGTGGAAGACAAGAAGGTCTTCAGGAAGGAAGACAAGAAGGAAGACAAGAAGGAAGACAAGAAGGACAGCGAAAGATAATATTACTGTTGCTGAATCACAAGTTTGATGGAATCGAGTCACCTGTGGTGGAAAGGATAAACAGACTATCACTAGAGCAATTAGAAGCAATGGGTGAATCTTTACTGGATTTTAGACAGATTTCTGATTTAGAAGCGTGGTTAAAAGACGCAGAAAAATCCAATGATCTAAAACCACAAGTTGATATCCAAAATGGCAATCAACTGGATGTGTAATCGGTTACAGTGTCTACAACGAGCGATCGCAAAGCAGATCTCCTGTAAGGAGTGCTTCGCGATCTCGCAAGTGCGAGTGCTTCGCAATCGCCCTTTTAAACCGTTCATGAAGTGGGATTCGTTTTAAACTCAACCTACCAAGTGTTATACTTAATTAGATACTAATATGGCGAGCGAGGCGACCTGCCATTTTTGAGGTATACACGATGGAGATTATCAATTATGAAGCCGACTTTTATGCTTGGGCAAGCCAGCAGGCAGAACTTCTGCGACAACGGCAAGCGAGTTTCTTAGACTGGATGAATCTCGCTGAAGAAATCGAAGCAATGGGTCGTTCAGAAAAACGCCAGCTTGCCACTCGCCTGGAGGTGCTCATCATGCATCTGCTAAAGTGGCACTATCAGCCCAATCTCAGATCTCAGAGTTGGCAGTTGACCATCCAAGAACAACGCCTGCGGTTAGGCAAGCTTTTGCAAGAAAACCCCAGTCTAAAACCCATCGTATCGGATATCATTTTGTCAGCCTATCCCTTGGCAGTAATAAATGCTAAGCGGGAAGCAGGCCTGTCTAATTATCCTAAAGATTGCCCCTATAGTCCAGAACAATTGCTGAGGGATATATTTTTACCCGATTGAGTTATTCCTATCTCTTAGAAACTTACTCAGACGTACCTAAGTTTAATTGAAGCTGGAATAAAAATGTTTTGGTTTTTTATGGAAAACCCGGTGCGTAATATGTGATAATAATTGAACCTAGTAGCGAGAATTTGACAATGCCGCGAGTCGCTTTTTTCTTTGGAATTTCCATTTATATGTACATGGATGACCATGGGATACCTCATTGTCATGCCATGTATGGAGATTTTGCCGGTTCATTTAGCCTTGAAGACGGTGAACCTCTAGCGGGGGAGATGCCCCCTGCTCAAGCAAAAAAAATCAAAATATTTATACTGAATAATCAAGTAGAATTACTGGAGAAATGGCATGAACTCTCAGATTAAAACTCCCTGGCTAAAAGCGATAAAGGTAGTTCCTTTGGATGGTTTTCGTTTGCAGGTCATCTTTGAAAATGGGCAAGAGATGAGGCTTTCCCTGGAAAAATTAATTCAAACCCGAGAGCGTTACTGGCGTCTAAAGAGTCCTCGTTATTTTCGTCAGGCTCAGATAGATACACTAGGGGGGATTTGCTGGCCTGAAGGGGAAGATTTGGCACCGGATGGATTGGAACGGTATCTGATAATAGATACAACAAACTCACATATACCATAATTTAGCCAGTAACACTTCTATCTCAATGACGATAAATTTAGACCTCGGGGGTGGTAGTTAACAGCAGTGTGTGCAAAACAGACTGGCGATCGCCCATAGGGAGTGCTTCCCAATCGCCCTTTTAATTTGAAATAAATTCATATAAACAACGCTGTTGAGGGGGTCAAAACCGGTTGACCCGATGTGTAATCGAAATCTGTAATGTTAAACCATCAGGTTTGTAAAGAAATGTAAATTAATCCCTTGGATGTTTCTCGTTATGCTTATCGGAAGGGATTATTTGTAATTGGGCAGTCGGGAGATAATTTAGTCATTCTCAATGACGATAAATTTAGACCTCGAGGGTGGTAATTAACACCAGTGGCTGGAACGGCCCATAGGGAGTGCTTCCTAATCGCCCTTTTAATTTGAAACAAATGTTGGGTGGTGTAGAAACCAGCTCACCCTATGTGTAATAAGCCATCAGCCTTGCAAAGAAATGTAAATTAAGCACCATATTCTCTTGACTTGTGTACCAAATACGAGTTTAAAATAAACTGCGATCGCTTAATGGGTGACACAAAGAAATTTTGAGAGGAAAGAACAAGGAAGATTAAGAGAATGACCCGATTCATTCACGACCAATTTGCCAAGGACTACTTAGAGGAAATACTCAGGCCCTATGGAGAAATAGAATCTTCTAAGCGAGTTCCAGGAGAAGTTAGACTGTACCATTTAGGAAAAAGTCTGAGGACAAAGATTGTAGCGATTCACCACTTACCAAACACGCCGGAAACATTATGGCTAAGAATATTGGGAAGGGGGAAAGTACGAACAAAAGCAATTGATCAGTTAGAAAAACTGACAGAAGATCACCCATTACGAAGAAAGGTGCTAGAATTGCTATATACTTTGAGACAAAACTTGGAGCAAAGTGGAAAAGCTGAAGAAAGGGAAGATAAGGAGTTAATTATGAGGTTAGCACCACTGTACCAGCAAGATATAGAAAAAGTGAGACAAGAAGGTCTTCAGGAAGGCGAACTTCGAGGAGAACAACGTGGAAGACAAGAAGGACAGCGAAAGATAATATTACTGTTGCTGAATCACAAGTTTGATGGAATTGAGTTACCTGTGGTGGAAAGGATAAACAGACTATCATTAGAGCAATTAGAAGCAATGGGTGAATCTTTACTGGATTTTAAACAGATTTCTGATTTAGAAGCATGGTTAAAAGACGCAGAAAAATCCAATGATCTAAAACCACAAGTTGATATCCAAAATGGCAATCAACTGGATGTGTAATCGGTTACAGTGTCTACAACGAGCGATTGCGAAGCAATCGCCCGTGGCAAGGTTTGTTGATTTTGCCCAGTCCAGGTTATAATGTGGGTGCGGAGTTACCTGACGGATTTGAGGGAAAGGCAAAACCTAAGTCCTAATGTAACCTTGTTACAGTTGTTAGGAACGAATGAAGAGGAGATAGGTAAGGAACTGTTGCAAAATGCAGAAGCTGAATCTTTACTGGATTTTAGACAGGTTTCTGATTTAGAAGCATGGTTAAAAGACGCAGAAAAATCCATTGTGTGATTATTTATGGTAAAAAAATCAGATATTGGCGGTAAACGTTTAATTGGACTTAGTCCACAAGCTTGGGGGCGTTGGGTCACGGGGGATAAAACGATCAAAGTTCAGGAAATTATTAACAGTGAACTTCAATGGATCGAGCGGGAAAGTGATGTTTTGCTCAAGGCCCATAGTCCTGAGTGTGGCGATTTTATTCTACTGAATGAGCTACAACTGCGCCATGATGCTAAGATGCCCCGACGAATGCGAGCTTATGCTGCTCTAGTAGAGGAAAAGTATGGGCTACTAGTCTATCCAGTGGTCGTCAATATTCTTCAACCTGGGCCGACGGAGATAATTCGCAGCCGTTATGAGTCCGAAATTATGGGTTGTAGGGCCTATCAGGACTATCGGGTGATTAATTTGTGGGAGATTGAGGCGGAGACGGTGTTTGAGCAAAATCTGTCTTCCTTGCTACCGTTTGTCCCAATTTTGAAAGGGGGTAATAGTGAGGTAAATCTGCGTCAGGCTCTACTCAATCTTCGCAAGAATCAAGTGTTGGGGGATTTGGAGCCGTTGTTGTCTTTTTTTGCTAGCTTTGTATTTGATATCCCTTTAGTACAACAAATGATGAGGTGGGACATGACGGTATTACGTGAATCGCCCTGGTACAACGAAATTCTTAAGGAAGGTCTTCAGAAAGGTCTTCAGAAAGGTCTTCAGGAAGGAAGACAAGAAGGAAGACAAGAAGGACAGCGAAAGATAATATTACTGTTGCTGAATCACAAGTTTGATGGAATCGAGTCACCTGTGGTGGAAAGGATAAACAGACTATCACTAGAGCAATTAGAAGCAATGGGTGAATCTTTACTGGATTTTAGACAGATTTCTGATTTAGAAGCGTGGTTAAAAGACGCAGAAAAATCCAATGATCTAAAACCACAAGTTGATATCCAAAATGGCAATCAACTGGATGTGTAATCGGTTACAGTGTCTACAACGAGCGATTGCGAAGCAATCGCCCGTGGCAAGGTTTGTTGATTTTGCCCAGTCCAGGTTATAATGTGGGTGCGGAGTTACCTGACGGATTTGAGGGAAAGGCAAAACCTAAGTCCTAATGTAACCTTGTTACAGTTGTTAGGAACGAATGAAGAGGAGATAGGTAAGGAACTGTTGCAAAATGCAGAAGCTGAATCTTTACTGGATTTTAGACAGATTTCTGATTTAGAAGCATGGTTAAAAGACGCAGAAAAATCCATTGTGTGATTGTTTATGGTAAAAAAATCAGATATTGGCGGTAAACGTTTAATTGGACTTAGTCCACAAGCTTGGGGGCGTTGGGTCACGGGGGATAAAACGATCAAAGTTCAGGAAATTATTAACAGTGAACTTCAATGGATCGAGCGGGAAAGTGATGTTTTGCTCAAGGCCCATAGTCCTGAGTGTGGCGATTTTATTCTACTGAATGAGCTACAACTGCGCCATGATGCTAAGATGCCCCGAAGGATGCGAGCTTATGCTGCTCTAGTAGAGGAAAAGTATGGGCTACTAGTCTATCCAGTGGTCGTCAATATTCTTCAACCTGGGCCGACGGAGATAATTCGCAGCCGTTATGAGTCCGAAATTATGGGTTGTAGGGCCTATCAGGACTATCGGGTGATTAATTTGTGGGAGATTGAGGCGGAGACGGTGTTTGAGCAAAATCTGTCTTCCTTGCTACCGTTTGTCCCAATTTTGAAGGGGGGTAATAGTGAGGTAAATCTGCGTCAGGCTCTACTCAATCTTCGCAAGAATCAAGTGTTGGGGGATTTGGAGCCGTTGTTGTCTTTTTTTGCTAGCTTTGTATTTGATATCCCTTTAGTACAACAAATGATGAGGTGGGACATGACGGTATTACGTGAATCGCCCTGGTACAACGAAATTCTTAAGGAAGGTCTTCAGGAAGGTCTTCAGAAAGGTCTTCAGGAAGGCGAACTTCGAGGAGAACAACGTGGAAGACAAGAAGGAAGACAAGAAGGACAGCGAAAGATAATATTACTGTTGCTGAATCACAAGTTTGATGGAATCGAGTCACCTGTGGTGGAAAGGATAAACAGACTATCACTAGAGCAATTAGAAGCAATGGGTGAATCTTTACTGGATTTTAGACAGATTTCTGATTTAGAAGCGTGGTTAAAAGACGCAGAAAAATCCAATGATCTAAAACCACAAGTTGATATCCAAAATGGCAATCAACTGGATGTGTAATCGGTTACAGTGTCTACAACGAGCGATTGCGAAGCAATCGCCCTTTGCAGGTCATCTTTGAAAATGGGCAAGAGATGAGGCTTTCCCTGGAAAAATTAATTCAAACCCGAGAGCGTTACTGGCGTCTAAAGAGTCCTCGTTATTTTCGTCAGGCTCAGATAGATACACTAGGGGGGATTTGCTGGCCTGAAGGGGAAGATTTGGCACCGGATGGATTGGAACGGTATCTGATAATAGATACAACAAACTCACATATACCATAATTTAGCCAGTAACACTTCTATCTCAATGACGATAAATTTAGACCTCGGGGGTGGTAGTTAACAGCAGTGTGTGCAAAACAGACTGGCGATCGCCCATAGGGAGTGCTTCCCAATCGCCCTTTTAATTTGAAATAAATTCATATAAACAACGCTGTTGAGGGGGTCAAAACCGGTTGACCCGATGTGTAATCGAAATCTGTAATGTTAAACCATCAGGTTTGTAAAGAAATGTAAATTAATCCCTATAGCTTCTTGACTTATGCAACAAATCTGATATCATTCTGGCATGGGGTAATTAATTGCCTCGTATCCAAATAAAATACAAGCTAAATCATAAGGTGCAGAGCTTTGACGGTCTACATGATCTCAGTTCGTACCAACCAGACTCACCCACAGCTAAGAGAGTCGAGTGGCATGGATTTTCTGTCTTAATTCTAACCTATAACCAATAATCACCCACGGCAAAACCAGTCGGTTTTAACCGATGATCTAAGACCACAAGTTGATATCCAAAATGGCAATCAACTGGATGTGTAATCGGTCACAATGTCTACAACGGGTGATCTCGCGAGTGCTTTGCAATCGCCCTTTTAATTTGAAACAAATTCACATACACCATAATCACCCACGGTAAAACTAGTCGGTTAAAACCGACTTGAGCTTTGAGACCGGGAATTGATTCCCGGTCTCCCCCACGGACAGTCTCCAGGCTTGGGTTAATTCAACCCAATCACGGTTAATTCTCTGGCGAGCTCCTGTAAGGAGTGCTTCGCAATCGCCCCTAGGGGGTGCTTTGAAGTCGCATTTATATATATCCCGTTGGTTTGTTGGGTTTCGTGCCTCAACCCAACCTACGATTACCTACGACAAAACCGGTCGGGTTCAACCGACTTGAGCTTTGAGACCGGGAATTGATTCCCAGTCTCCCCCACGGACAGTCTCCAGGCTTGGGTTAGCCCAACCACACGGGTAATTCCTTCCCAATCGCATCCCCCTCTTACTAAAAAGCGATCTCCCAGCGATCTCCCATTTGGTTTTTCTCAACCCAAGCTACAATGACCCATATAGACAAATCCTGTGACATCTTAATAGTGGGAGGTGGTATTGTCGGTTTGGCTACCGCCCTCCGTATTTTGCAATCTCGCCCCGATCTCCGATTAGTCCTCCTGGAAAAAGAATCCACCCTAGCTAAACATCAAACTGGCAATAATAGCGGTGTCATTCACTCCGGTCTCTATTATCGTCCCGGTTCCCTAAAAGCTCTTAACTGTATAGCAGGCTATCGCCAGCTCTTGACTTTTTGTCAAGATGAAGAAATCCCGCATGAAATTTGCGGTAAGGTAGTGGTCGCTACTAGCGAGAAGGAACTCCCCCAATTAGAAATGCTTTAGCACAGGGTAATAGCTAGTTGGAGGGAATACGGTGGTTAAGCTCCCAGGAAATTTCTGAGGTTGAACCTCATTGTGTGGGTTTACGGGGAATTAGAGTTCCTCAAACTGGTATTGTGGATTACAAGGCTGTGGCTATTAGGTATGGGGAAAAAATCCGGGAAGCAGGTGCGGAAATCTTCTTGGGTGAATCGGTGAAGGATATGGTGGTCAATTCTTCTGGTGTGGAAGTCATCAGTGATCATCACACCTGGTCTTCTAAGTTTTTAGTGGTTTGTGCCGGTTTACAGTCTGACAGGTTAGCACTAAGCAGTAGGTGCAAAACAGACTGGCGATCGCGTTCTTGATTTAAAACAAACTCACACATACCATAATTGATAAAACAGATGTTAGTTTTTGTTAACCCAACTTATAATCAATTACAAAAAAAACCAGTCAATTTTAAAGCAATTAAGCCTGCACCATCAAAGTTACTACTTTCTAATAATAAACTTTAAGTAAAAGAATTCAGAATATGAAAGCAGTTATTCTGGCGGGGGGGTATGGCACTCGACTGAGCGAGGAAACTCACTTAAAACCAAAACCCATGATTGAAATCGGCGATCGCCCAATCCTCTGGCACATCATGAAGTTATACTCAGCCTACGGAGTGCATGACTTTATAGTTTGTTGTGGATACAAAGGTTATGTAATTAAGGAGTATTTTGCAAACTACTTTTTACACATGTCTGATGTGACTTTTGACATGCAGATGAATGAGATGCAAGTGCATCATAGACATGCAGAGCCGTGGCGGGTAACTTTGGTAGACACGGGTGAAAAAACTCTTACGGGTGGAAGATTGAAAAGAGTTAAGGATTATATAAGCAATGAAGCGTTTTGCTTTACATACGGAGATGGGGTCAGTGATATTGATATAGGAAGATTGATCAACCACCATCAGAAGGGTGGTTTATGGGCCACGGTGACAGCAGTGCAACCACCGGGTAGATATGGTGCTTTAAATATCAACCATGAAGGATTAGTAATGAATTTTTTAGAAAAACCTCAAGGAGAGGGGGGCTGGATCAATGGAGGTTTCTTTATTTTAGAACCACAAGTACTCAACCTAATAGAAGGGGATAGCAGCAGTTGGGAAAGTGATACCCTTCCCCTAATAGCTAACAAAAATCAGTTGGGCGCATTTTACCACCATGGATTTTGGCATCCAATGGACACTTTAAGAGACAAAAATATGTTAGAGGATTTGTGGCGTTCTGGGCAAGCTCCATGGAGGGTCTGGTAAATGGATACAAGTCTTTGGCAAGGAAAGCGGGTTTTGGTAACGGGTCACACTGGTTTTAAAGGTGGTTGGCTATGTTTGTGTCTTCAGTCTATGGGTGCCAAAGTCATTGGGTATGCCTTAGATCCCCATACTCATCCCAATTTATTTAGTCTAGCTAAAATTGATAGTGACATGACCTCTGTGATAGGGGATATTCAAGACTTAAGTACCCTGAAGCAAGTGGTAGAAGATTTCTCTCCAGAGGTGGTATTTCATCTAGCAGCCCAACCATTAGTAAGAGAGTCTTACAAGTTACCCGTGTACACATTTGCCACAAATGTAATGGGTACAGTAAACCTACTGGAGTCTATCCGCCAGACACAAACAGTGCGTGCTGTGGTAAACATTACTTCTGACAAATGCTATGAAAATCGGGAATGGGTCTGGGGGTATAGAGAAACTGAGGCACTGGGTGGATATGACCCGTATAGTAGCAGTAAGGCTTGTGCGGAGTTGGTAGCAGCTGCTTATCGCAATTCCTTTTTTAACCATGTTAACTCAGAGAAAGATATAGCACTGGGCACAGCGAGAGCCGGTAATGTTATAGGTGGTGGAGACTGGTCAACAGATCGTTTAGTACCGGATTGCCTGAGAGCTTTTCAGAGTGGAGAACCTGTGGTTTTACGTTCACCTCAAGCAGTACGTCCTTGGCAGCACGTGCTAGAGCCAATTTCAGGTTATATACTTCTGGCGGAAAAACTGATGAGTTCAGAAAGTAATCGATATGCATCTGCTTGGAATTTCGGTCCAGATGATCGAGGTGATGCAACAGTGGGAGAAGTTGCCAAAACCATTGCTCATCTTTGGGGTAACAATGCAACAGTTGACGTAGACAAGAATAAAAACCACCCCCATGAAGCTGGACTGTTAAGACTTGACATCAGTCGTGTACGTACTGAGCTGGGATGGAATCCCCAATGGACAGTTAAACAAGCACTGCAAGCTACCGTAGATTGGCACCGAGCCTGGCTAGAAGGTAAGGATATGCGTGACTTTTCTTTGTGGCAAATTGCTGGCTATCAAAAAACTCACTCCTACGCAAGTGTTCTATGAAAATTCTGACTACCCCTATTGCTGGGGTGTGGATAGTCAAAACTATTCCATTTATAGATGAGCGAGGCTACTTTTACCGTGGCTTTTGTAATGAGGAACTAAAATCAGTTTTAGAAAACAGAACCATTAGTCAAGTGAATGTATCCAAAACTGAAGATGTAGGGGCTATTAGAGGAATACACTTCCAGTGTTCTCCCCATAGTGAGATGAAATTTATCCGTTGCACTCGTGGAAAGATTTGGGATGTGGCAGTGGATTTACGGCAGGGATCAGCAACATTTCTCCATTGGTTCTCTGCGGAATTGTCGGGAGAAAATGGTGACATGATAGTAATTCCTGAAGGTTGTGGTCATGCTTTCCAGGTTTTGGAAGCTGGGACAGAAATGTTATACTTGAACACTGCTCCATATCAACCTAATCATCAAGGGGGATTACTTTACAACGATCCACTACTGAATATTTCGTGGCCAATGGGAGTAACTACCATTTCCCAGCGGGACAAATCTCACCCACTACTTTCTGAAAATTTCCAGGGTCTTATCGTATGAAATGCCGTCACTGTGGTTCACATGTCACAATACCCCTAATTGATTTGGGAAGTGCTCCACCATCTAATGCTTATTTAAGCACTTTAACACTGCGTCGTCCAGAGAAGTGGTTTCCTTTGAAGGTAATGGTGTGTGGCAATTGTTGGTTAGTACAAGCGGAAGTTTACTCCCGTTCAGCCGAGTTGTTTAATGATGAGTATGCCTACTTTAGTTCATTCTCTCGCTACTGGCTAGATCACTCAGAGCGGTATGTTAGCAAGATGGTATCGCTGTTGGGACTAAATGAAAACAGCTGCGTGGTAGAGGTAGCCTCTAATGATGGGTACTTGTTACAGTATGTTCAAAAGGAGCGTATTCCTTGTTTTGGTATTGAACCAACGGCTAGTACTGCTGCTGCGGCTAAACTAAAGGGTATTGAGACCATAGAAGAGTTTTTTGACCTGAACTTAGCTAAACGGTTAGTTGAACAGGGTAAGCAAGCTGACTTGATGATAGCTAACAATGTTCTGGCTCATGTACCAGATATTAATGATTTTGCCGCCAGTTTTGCCACCTTGCTAAAACCTGAAGGGGTAGCCACCTTTGAGTTTCCTCATTTAGTCAATTTGATTAATCAAAGTCAGTTTGATACAATCTATCACGAGCATTTTTCCTACCTTTCCTTTACCACAGTGGTGGGGCTTTTTCAAAGCCATGGTCTTTGTGTTTTTGACGTGGAAGAACTGGATACCCATGGAGGTAGTTTGCGAGTGTTTGCACAAAGAGCTGACAGAAATTATTATGATGTTTCTCCCAGGGTGGGCGAGTTTTTGGAGCGGGAGTCAAAAGTTGGAATTAAAACAGCTGCTTATTATCAGGGCTTTCAGGAGAAAGCAGATGAAATTAGTAGGGATTTTTTGTTCTTCTTATTAGAAGCTAAGCGTCAAAACAAGAAAATAGCTGCCTATGGTGCTGCAGCAAAGGGTAACACATTGATGAACTATGCAGGGGTGCGTCCCAACTTAATTCCTTTTGTGGTAGATAGAAATCCGGCGAAGCAGGGGAAATTTATGCCTGGAAGTCGCATACCAATTGTGAATGAGGGTTATTTGAAAGATGCTAAACCAGATTATATAGTTGTTTTACCCTGGAATTTAAAGAATGAAATTGTGAATCAGCTTGATTATGTGCGCGAATGGGGAGCAAAGTTTGTTACTGCAGTACCAAAACTAGAGGTGGTATGAGAATTGCTGTTACAGGAGCAACGGGTTTTATTGGTCGTCATGTAGTTAACGCTTTAGTCTCCAATGGGTACGATGTTTTAGCTGTTGGACGTTCTGCTCCTTTACCAGGTCAAAAGTTGTCGTTTTTGCCAGTAGACCTACTACAGGAAAAAAATCATCACTGGATCTCAGAATATAAACCATCTCATTTGCTACATTTAGCTTGGTATGCTGAACATGGAAAATATTGGACATCTCCACTAAACCTAAATTGGTGCGATGCAACAGTTCATCTAGTTAATGCGTTTGTCAACCAAGGAGGTAAGCGAGTTGTTGTGGCAGGTTCATGCGCGGAATATGATTGGTCTTTTGGTTATTGTCATGAAGTAAAGACTCCTAGTCGGCCATCTACCTTATATGGTACTGCCAAGGACTGTGCCCGACGCATGTCCGAGAAAATTTGCGCCCTGCAAAGTGTACCACTAGCGTGGGGCAGAATTTTTCTGCCATTTGGTCTAGGGGAAAGTTCCCAAAGACTTATTCCTTCAATTACCCATGCTTTATCAGGATTGCGTCCCCCCTTTCCCATTCGTGTTCACCAGTGGCGAGATATTTTACCTGTTGAAATAGTTGCTGACGGATTAGTTTTTTTAGTTGCGCAGGAAAGCTCTGGAGTTTTTAATATTTGTTCTGGAAAACCAACTCAATTGTCTGAGGTGATCCAAAAGATTGGAGTGATGCTCAATAGAAATATTGACCTGCTTATGGTTGAAGCTGACAGTTCTCTTTACCCAGATTATTTTTTGTTAGGGGACAATCAGTCCCTTGTATCACAAGGTTGGTTGCCTGAATATAACATTTGGGAAAGTCTCAACGTTTATGTTAGTAATTTAACTGAATTGTAAGGTATAAAAAATTTAATATTCTGTTAAATTTGCTCCAAATAAAAACTGGTAGTTGGGTTGAAACTTCCCTATGATAGGTTGGTTTGTTAATAACACCGAATTATTCGGTTACTAGTTACTATAGGAGATCTAAAATTGGGAACACACAAAACAAGTAGATTGCTGTATCAAGTTGAAGATTTACCAGTATTTCAGAACCGGATGTATGATTCTGAATTGGAAGCCAAAGACTGTCAAAAAGGTAGTATGCACTTAGTTGAGAGTGCAGCAACGGGATTAATTTACAACGAATCATTTTGTTCCAGCTTAGTTAAGTACGATCAGCATTATCAAAACGAGCAGGCATTAAGCCCGGTGTTTCAAAAGCACTTACAGAATGTTGCCCTGATCATTGAAGACAAGATTGGAAAAACAGATTTAGTGGAAGTCGGATGCGGCAAGGGTTTTTTCTTAGAGCTGCTTACGAACAAAGGTTTTAACGTTACCGGTTTCGATCCAACATACGAAGGGAGCAATCCTAATATTCAGCGCGAGTATTTTACTTCCGGTCTGGGATTTCACTCGAGAGGTTTGGTCTTGCGACATGTCCTGGAACACATACAAGACCCGGTCAATTTTCTCTTTCAGTTAAAAGATGCTAACAAAGGAGAGGGTAAAATTTACATTGAAGTTCCTTGTTTTGACTGGATATGTCAACGTCGAGCCTGGTTTGATATCTATTATGAGCACGTTAATTATTTCCGATTATCGGACTTTCACCGTCTGTTTTCAAATGTTATGGATAGCGGTCAGCTATTTGGTGGACAGTATATTTATGTTGTGGCTGAACTTGCCAGTTTACAAGTGCCAAAAATTGACTTCTATGATCGTGTAGATTTTCCGTCTAATTTTCTGTTAAAATTAACACAACATGAGTCAAAAGAAACTGACAGAATAGGGGTCTGGGGAGGAGCATCCAAAGGTGTGATATTTTCCCTATTGATGTCGCGATTAGGTAACACAATAAGTGCTGTGATTGATATTAATCCTGCGAAGCAAAAAAGATACTTGCCTGCTACGGGTATAAAGGTGAGTTCTCCAGTAGAAGTTTTTGATCTACTTCCCAAAGATTCAAAATTGTTTGTAATGAATTCTAATTATCTAGAAGAAATTAGGGAAATGTCCCGCCATTGTTTTAATTATGTGAGTATTGATAATGATTAATTTTAAACATGAAGTCCAAGCAAGAATTGACCAAGTAAATGAAAACGCTCTATTGTGCGAGGCTGGCAATAGATTCCTGGAAACTTCCATCCTCAGTAAATATTCTTACAATTTTTCCTGGCTAGGTCGTCCGATTATTCAATATCCCCAAGACATTGTTGCCATGCAAGAATTGATCTGGTCCATCCAACCAGATTTAATTATTGAAACCGGTATAGCTCATGGTGGATCTTTGATTTTTTCCGCTTCCATGCTAGAACTTAACGCTTTATGTGGAGGTCCTCAAAATGCCGAGGTTTTGGGCATTGACATTGATATTCGTCAACACAACCGAGAAGCTATCGAAACCCATCCGATGTTTAAGCGAATTTCCATGATTCAAGGTTCAAGTATCGCATCAGAGGTAATTGAGGAAGTGAAATCCAAAGCAGCAGACAAGCAAAAGATTCTTGTTTGCTTAGACAGTAATCATACCCATAGTCACGTATTAGCAGAACTTGAGTCCTATGCTCCTCTAACATCCGTGGGAAGTTATTGCGTTGTTTTTGATACTGTAGTAGAAGATCTACCAGGGGACATGTTTAGCGACAGACCTTGGGGTCCCGGTAACAACCCCAAGACCGCCGTTTGGGAATATCTCAAAACCCACCCGGAATTTGCGATCGATAAGAGTATTCAGCATAAGTTGCTGATCACCGTCGCTCCAGATGGGTATTTGAAACGGATCGCTTGAATCTCCTTCCCCAGTTCTCAGATTTGCTTCCAACAGTCTAATACTCTCCCATAAAAACATATATCTCATCAAAACGAAACTAGCAATGCTCAAACGTAATCTAATTGCCAACTACCTAGGTCAGATTTGGAAGGGTGTAATGGCGCTGGGATTCTTGCCTTTGTATATTCATTACATTGGCATTGAGTCCTATGGGTTAATAGGTTTGTTTGGAGTAGTAACTGTTTGGTTAAATCTGTTAGATATGGGTATGACTCCTACCTTGAGCCGAGAGATGGCCCGTTTTACTGGGGGTGAACACACTACTGAGTCAATCAAAGACCTGCTGCGCAGTATTGAAATTGTTACCTTTATCACTGCTGCTTTAATTGCGCTTATCCTTGCTCTTGGTTCTGAGTGGCTAGCCAGTTCTTGGATCCAATCCAAAGATCTATCTATAGCAACGGTATCTGATGCTTTTAGGATTATGGGACTAGTTAGCGCCCTGCGATTTATAGAAACCATTTACAGTGGTAGTTTGGTGGGTCTGCAACAGCAAGTGCTGTTCAACACAATGAACATTGTTTTGTCCACCCTGCGGGGTTTAGGGTCAGTAGCAATTTTAGCCTGGGGTTCTCCTACCATTCAGGCCTTCTTTCTTTGGCAAGGACTGATTTCCATAGTGACCCTGGTTGCATTATCCTTTGCAATATATAAAATATTGCCCCATTCCAATCGTTCTGGAAGGTTTTCTTGGCAGGTATTGGGCGACATTTGGGGTTATGCAGGGGGTATGATTGGTATTACCTTTCTTGCTATGTTACTCACCCAGGTTGATAAAGTTTTACTGTCTAAGCTTTTAACACTGTCGGAATATGGATATTATACCTTAGCAACCACTGTAGCAGGTGCTTTATATATGTTAATAAGTCCAATAACACAAGCTTGGTTTCCGCGATTAACTCAACTCTTTGCGTCTCAAGACTTTTCCACGTTGAACCGAACCTATCATCAAGGAGCGCAATTAGTAACCGTAGTAATGGGGAGCACTGCCATGGTGCTGATCTTCTTTTCGGAAACCTTTCTTCAGCTTTGGGGTAAGAATTCGGAATTGGCTGAGCGGGTCGCCCCTTTGCTGAGTATTTTAGTACTGGGGAATATGCTCAATAGTCTAATGTGGATTCCTTACCAAACCCAACTTGCTTATGGTTGGACTAGACTAGGACTGCAAATTAATACTGTAGCAGTTGTCTTTATTGTCCCTGCTGTTTTGTGGTTGACCCCTATGTATGGGGCAATAGGAGCATCTTGGGCATGGGTAAGTCTTAATGCTGGTTATGTTTTGATAGGTATACACTTCATGCACCGTCGTATTCTAAAAACTGAGAAATGGTTTTGGTATCGGCAAGATTTGCTCTATCCACTGATTTCAGCTGGTGCTGTTGTATTTGTCATCCGTTGCTTTTTCCCCAGTCCGGTCGGCCTGTTTCCTCAACTGGGAACATTGGCTTTAGCTTCTGTTAGTAGTTTCCTTGCGGCTACGTTAGGTGCTAATATGGTACGTAAACAAGTAAAGACAGTTTTTGTCAGTTCCTTAAATACTTTAATTTCTAAGAGAAATCCACAAAAAAGATGATCCAATAACTATGAGGAGAATGATTTTCCGGTCCATTATCCTGATTAATTACCAGTTTGAGTAAAACGGTGTTTGACAGTTTGCCACCACCTTTAAGTTTGGTAATTTTGTTTCTACCCGCTTCCGTCCACTACGCCGGAAACCATCAATAAAAGGCTGACCACTCTCCAACTCCCGCATACCTTTTCGGATGGAATGGACGTACCATCCTAATTCCCGTTCTGCTAAAATCTGTCCGCCTATTCCCAAACTTTTGACCACTTCTGCCATGAATTGTCTTCGATCAGTTCCCTTGAGTTTGTTGGCTGTTTTTATGTACGGGGATTTTAGGTCCTCTGTGAGTTGAATGATGGATTTTGGACGCATGAGGTTGGCTGCACACTTAAATTATTGTCTCTCATTATAGGATCAATTATTCTATGGAGTTCTTTAAACCGCTTGTAACTATCGGCATACCGACTTACAACCGACCAAAGGGTCTAAAACACACTATGGAATGCGCAGTGAATCAAACTTATGCAAATCTGGAGATTTTGGTGGCTGACAACTGTACAGAGCCAAAAGAAGACGTTACCAAAATCGTTGAAGTGCATAAAATTGACTCCAGAGTTCGCTACGTACGTCATGAGAAAAACATGGGTCCGTTGTTCAATTTTGAGTTTTTATTCAGTAATGCAAAAGGAAAATACCTCATAATCTTTCCGGATGATGACCATTATGATGATCCAAACCTCATTGAAAAATATGTCCAATCATTGGAATTGGCACCTGCTGCTTCCGGTGCTATGGCTACAGTAGACTACATCGATAGTAGCGGTGAGGCCTTTATTCGCGATGAACCTCCATATCAACTTGATGGTTCTCTAATTGAAAGACTAAGAGTATATTTAATTAATAACATTACAGATCATATAATGTATGGCATGTTTTGCACCCATTATGTGAGGGACTATAAGTTTGAAAGGGATGTGTATACGCCAGAAAAATTCCTGATTCTCCATTTACTAGTTAAGGGACCAATTATTGATTGCTTTGGTGCCGGGTACAAGAACATTTACTCATTTAAGACACGAGAAGAAATAGACAGACTGTACAATCGCCCGCCGACTAAGAATCATCACTTGCTGTGGGTTAGAAGAGCATATTCTTGCTTACCATTCTTTCAAGCCCTTGCTATTTGTGTAATATACTTGTCAATTAAAACCCCTAAATTATCTTGGCCAATTAGAAAGGTATTGCAAATTCCCAAGGTCCATCCGGGACGCACTCACTTTCATGACCCAATCACCCCAAAAAATAGACCTGTTGGGAAATAGTGATTAAAATACCAGAAATCCTTATGCAGTCTAGGTTTGAGGGGTTTCACGGTATAATTCCCGAAATCCTTGTCGGAAAAGCCTTTCAGGGATATTCTGGCTTATTACCCAACAACTATATTGAAGAAGAAATTTCTGTAAGGGTTATCTGTTAGGTCTTTTCAGTTATCAGTTCCCTCCCTGAACTGCGAAATTTATTTTGCACGACCACTTATTAGAATGGTGAAAACCGAATTAAGTCTTGGATCCGGCAGTCGATTCAACTCCTCTAAAGAGATTGTTTACAACTACTTTGTACTAGGCTCGGCTTTTTTAATCTCATTTTTGCTGACCCGATTGCTCATTGATATGCCTCTTGCTGCAATAGTTGCAGTGGATTTGTGTTTCAGCGCATATTTTGTTTACCTGTTCAGACGATATCACTACTCCGTACTATTCTGGCTGCACCCCTTTCTGCTTTTGATCATTAGCCTTAGCGTCGCCAACAATTGGTTTGACAATGGTGATGGAGTGGCGCACACTCAGGAAGCGGTAAGGGTTATCCAAACCGGACTCATTGCCAGAATTACTCAAGTTTCCCGTGAATACGGAACAACTAATCCGTTACTCATCTCTAAGGTACTATCACTGGGAGCAGTGCCTGGCTTTGCCATTCCAAGAATACTCCTCGAAAAAGCACCTCAGGAAGCCTATATCATCTCCCAAAATTTAGTGATCCTGATCCTTTTAGCAGCCTTCCTACCTTTGGTGAGAAGTTGGAATGTCGCAAGCGAAAAGATACTTCTGATATTCGCATTGTTCCTGGGTCTCTCTCCATCACTCCTCGTGTTCACCTATGCGCCTCATAGGCATTTCGTGACCCAATTCTCCCTAGTCGCTTTGTTCTTTGGTCATTTGGCGATTAGTAAGAGAATTAGTTGGGATCGGACAGCTGTATATTTCTTGGGAATTACCTTGGTGATATTAAGTAAACCGGCTTATTTGCTTCTTTATGGATTCTTCTTTCTTGTAGAACGGTTTTCGAATCAACTTTTTGAATACAAAAGTGTTTTAGTTCGGAACACAAGGAACCTAAAAATAGTATCTTTAATCCTTTTTGTGGCATCTAGCATGTATTTGTATTCAGATCTACAGAATTTCTTTCTGGATGCTGCGGAAGGAATCAGAGAGCAAGCTAAAGTTGTGTCATCAAGTGTTACATATCCGGGGCAAAACTTGCCCATCATCAGTATTTTGTACAAATATGTTTTTGCATTATTGTCTCCTTTTCCATGGTACAAGTATAATTTTATCATCCAAGTTCATTTTGGAGGGTCTTGGCTACATTTTTTCCTACACATGCTGTCGGCAATCACAGGAGTCTATCTTTTTCTTGCCGTGATATTAGGGTGGAAAAGACTTAAAATTTTGGATCCGGTTGTCAGATCCAGCCTACTGTTTGGTCTGTGCATCAGCCTTGGCGTTTTAGGCGGTGCTACGGCTTTTCACAATTACATCACCCCTTCCTTTGTTTTCTTAGTACCCATGTTGCTATACCGTTCATTCCGCATACCATGGACCTATCCACTTTTATTTATTCTGATTATGGAATTTACTACTTACGTTTTCCAGCATGCAAGGCTATTCAGATATTAGACCTGTTTGGAAATAGTGATTAAAATACCAGAAATCCTTTAATATCTTCCATCCAATGAACATAACTGATTTGTTGACACATACAAGCTTGAAGATAGCGGAACTTATATAACATTTTATGGTTTAATCTTGTAAATAAGTCCCGCATACTTATTAAACTATTATCCAAGGCATAAGCCAACCAACACTCAACATAAAGACGGCTTTTCAAAACTGGATAATCATTTTTTGGTAACGGTCTGAGGATTTCCTTGACAATCTTGGGGAATGAATTTATGGTCATTATCAAATCAATATTTTGATACGTGTTGCCCGAATTTTAATATATTTTGGGCAATTTTTATCACAAATTTCTTAACATTCAACACTTCTGAAATACAAGATATGATCAAGAGCTTAATCAAAAAAATCATTAAACTTTCTCCTGAAACATCCCTTTTTTTACGTACTCTACGGGATCAATTGGACAGGAATGATCAACCTATTAAAACTCAGTACGGATTTACTCTAGCCGGTAATCGGTTTATGGCCATGGGAGATTTTGAGCCTTCAGAAACTCAAATTGTTCGACACTTACTAAAGGAAGTAGATGTACTAGTAAATATTGGCGCGAATGTTGGTTATTATTGTCTGCATGCTCTCAGTTTAGGCAAACCTGTAATTGCCGCCGAGCCAATTTCTCGTAACTTACACTACCTTCTGAAGAACATTCGTGATAATGGCTGGGCAAAGCAAGCAGAAATTTTTCCCGTAGCACTGGGTCAAAGTATTGATATTTTGGAAATTTTTGGGGGGGGACAGGGGCCTCCCTAATTAAGGGATGGGCTTCGATACCAGAAAGCTATGTTACTCAAGTTCCCATTATTACCCTTGATCGTCTTTTAGGTAATGCGCTTGAAAATCGCCGCTCCCTAATTTTAGTTGATATTGAGGGAGCAGAGTATATGCTCCTGAAGGGTGCTCTTGCTACTCTTAAACATCACCCTCGTCCGGTATGGATGGTAGAAATTTCAACCACTGAGCACCAACCCTTTGGCACTACAATTAATCCCAACTTTAGCAACACTTTCGATATGTTCCTTAGACATGGATATAAAGCATTTACGGCTGAAGATTCGTCCCAACCCGTCTCTGAGGATTTGATAAAAAGGGTTCAAGTAGGTGAAGCTAAGTTAAAGACCCACAACTTTATATTTCGTTAAAGAGACCGTGCTGGGGTCCTTAATTTAATGGCTGCTATTCAGCTACATGCAATTGTTCACACTGCTGCCCAGCCACAGCTGGGTAAATCGGCATGTAGCTGTTGAAACCTAGCCTTTTTAACGGAATATCATGAAAATATATACATACCTTTGTGGTGGACTGGGAAATCAAATGTTCCAATATGCCACAGCGCGATCGCTTGCTTTGAGTCACAAAGCACATTTAGTCTTAGATAACTGGAGTGGATTTGTTCGAGATTTTCAGTATCGCCGTCACTATGAACTCCATGCTTTACCCATTAGTGGTCGGATCATCCAACCTTGGGAAACTTTACCAATCTGGTTGCATCGTTTTGAAAAACGTTTCCATAAAACTAACTCATTTATTGAAAGCCACTGGTATGGTCAATTCATCTTAGAGACAGAGAAAGCTTATCTTAAACAGCTCAATGGGTTAAGCCTCAATTCTTCATTTTGGCTATTGGGTTACTGGCAAAGTCCTCTATACTTCAAGAACCACACAGACATTTTATTGAAAGAACTCACACCCCATCCACCAAATGATCCTAGATTTTTGAGCTTGGGGCAACAGTTACGTGAGGATGAATCGGTTGCTTTAGGGGTTAGACTGTACGAAGAAAGTACTAATCCTAGCGTACATGCCAAGGGTAGAGTTTTAAAAACACCCAAGGAAATCAACAATGCTATATTGCAACTACTATCTCAATGCCCAAATGCTCGTTTTTTCATCTTCTGCACCCATCGCTCCCCAATCCTGGAAAAGTTAAATCTTCCCGAGAATAGTGTTTTTGTTACCCATGATGATGGTTATGAGGGAACTTTGGAGACGATGTGGCTCCTTTCTCAGTTGATGTTGGTCAGTGCAGGGCTATGGAACTTCTATTTAGATGCAGCATAAATTCAATCGGGATGGGGAAAGTTCTGTCATCCGGAAATATGCTTTTATTTCCCAACAGCTCTATTATTTTATCACACTTTGATTCTTTTTCGGAGATGTCTAATATATTTTGGGCAATTTTTATCACAACTTTCTTAACATTCAACACTTCTGGCGTTAGAGATGTCTCTTATAATGCACAAGACTGGTTTTCTCATTCTGTCAATGCCTAATTATTTTCCATGAATAAATCCCTGGCAATGTTCCCCAAAAGGTTGATCAATAGGCTAATTTTGCTAAGTTGTTTTGTCAGTTTAACACTGCTTCTTACTAATCAGTTAGAAATAGTTATCGCGTGGTGGATCATGCTTTCTTGTTTTATTCCCGCGTTGATATGGGTGACGAAGAGTAGCTTTTTATCTACTAAAATTGTAGTGTGGACAAGCTTCATCACCCAGGCTGTTACCATGCCTATTTTTTACCTTAACCCGAAAAAATATGCTTTTCAGCGTCATCGGCCGTTTAATTTTACCGGACTAGCCTCCTTAGATGTATTTTATAAGATTGGTACATTTCTCTTAGTCTTACTGTTGTTTGTAAGCATTTGGGAAAGGCTAATAAGAAATAGCAAGCGTAAACACTATTTAGTAACCTTAGAAGGAAATACTCATGGGGATCCTTCGTCCACAGTTAACCCATCTAACAGATTGACAATCACCCGATCAACATCTTTGATTTCCTCTGGATCCATAATCCTAATTATCGTCTTGATGATCCCGCTTAACAAAGCGAAGTACTTGAGCATCTACCTGAACCTACCCATGCATTGGATGAGTTTACCCGTTTGTTAAAACCTAGGGGAGTGTTGATTTTGACTGCCCCATTCTATTCCAACGTACATATGGCACCATACCACTTCTGTAGTGGTTTTTCCAAATACTGGTATGAGCATCATTTGGTTCAACGAGATTTTCAGATTACTGAACTCGTAGCTAATGGGGACTGGTATGCCCTTTTGTATCAGGAGATTACTCGTCTAGGCTCGATGGAGCGACAGAGAGGTAATTGGATCTGGCCAATGGCTTATGCCTACGCTTTGCTGGGGTATATGTATTTTACATTGCGTGGTAAGCAGTTCAGAGAGGATCTAGCATGTTTTGGCTGGCATGTGGTAGCAGTAAAAAACTAAGTATATAACTACATAAATGACACAACGTGAAACAAATTCTTATTAAACTTCACTGGCTCATTTCCTCCCAATTTGGCATAGACCCGCTACGCCTGTGGCGATCGCTCCTAGGGTTTCCTGCTTTCATTTCCGATTAATCGATAATTCGCCTGTAATAATTGTCCCAGACCCACCGCTCTGTTTTTGCCTATCCCTTTGTCTGAGAGCGGTGGGTCTTAAGTATATAGCTACATAAATGACACAACGTGAAACAAATTCTTATCAAACTTCACTGGCTCACTTCCTCCCAATTTGGCATAGACCCGCTACGCCTGTGGCGATCGGTCTGTGGACTTCCTACTTTTATTTCTGATTGGTGGAAGTTTAGAAAAACCTATACTGGTAAGATTACTATCATGCCATGCCTACACGATCGTTTTGAAGAAGGTGGCACCACCAAAAGCGAGTATTTTTGGCAAGACCTGCTAGTGTCCCGTTGGGTATATGAAGCCCGACCTCAACTACATGTTGATGTGGGTTCCAGAGTGGATGGTTTTGTTGCTCACGTGGCCAGCTTTCGTGAAGTTGAGGTTTTCGATATTCGTAATATTACAACGCAAGTTCCGGGAATAGTCTTCCGTCAGGCAGATTTCCAAAGTATGAAATCTGTAACTAGTTATACAAATGGGGGGGGGATACTGTGATTCTCTTTCCTGCTTACACGCCATAGAACACTTTGGCTTAGGGCGCTACGGTGATGAAATTAACCCATTTGGTTACGCATCCGGAATTAAAACCATGTCCAAATTGTTAAAACCTGGTGGTAAATTTTATCTTTCCACTCCCATTGGGCGAGAACGTGTGGAATTCAATGCTAATTGGGTGTTTGATCCCAGGACTATCATACGCGTAACAAGTTCAGAAGGGTTACAACTTGAGCAATTGACAGTCATTAGCCAGTATGGTGTTGTCCAAAATATACAAATCAGTGAAGATTCACTTCTTAAACTTGCTATACAAACATATAACCTAGCGATTTTTGTATTTACCAAACTGATTTACTAGTTAATTAGCTTTGTCCATCATCGTGAACTATGACGCAGAAAACCATTTTAGTTACGGGTTCCAGTGGATTAATTGGCAGCGAAGTTGTCAGCTTCTTTGCTGCTCAGGGCTATCAAGTCCATGGCATTGACAACAATCAACGAGAAGTGTTTTTTGGACCTCATGGTTCCACCCGTTGGAACCAACAGCGGTTAAAAGAAAAATTTCCCACTTTTACCCATCATGAGATAGATATAAGAGATCGCTCTGGGATCCTTAATTTAATAGATGCTATTCGGCCACATGCAATTGTTCACACTGCTGCCCAGCCTTCCCACGATCGCGCAGCATCTATTCCCTTTGATGACTTCGATACTAATGCAGTAGGCACTCTAAATCTGTTAGAGGCAACTCGACAGCATTGTCCTGAATCTTCTTTTGTTCACATGTCCACAAATAAAGTCTATGGTGATGCTCCTAACCAATTACCTCTAGTAGAACTGGAAACTCGTTGGGAATTTGCCCTTGGACCTTGGAACAACGGAATTCCAGAAAACTTTACTATAGATCAGTCTAAGCACTCTTTATTTGGAGCTTCTAAGGTAGCTGCTGACATTCTTGTTCAGGAATATGGACGATACTTTAACATACCAACTTGTTGCCTACGAGGAGGTTGCTTGACTGGTCCAAGCCATAGTGGTGTGGAACTACATGGGTTTCTTAGTTACTTGATTAGATGTAATGTAGAAAGTAAACAATACACCGTTTATGGTTATAAAGCCAAGCAGGTGCGAGATAATATCCACGCTTGGGATGTGGCTAATTTTATAGGGGAGTTTATCCAATCCCCCAGAATTGCGGAAGTATATAATCTAGGAGGTGGTAAGGGTAATAGTATTTCCATGATAGAATCTTTTGCTTTAATTGAGTCGATCAGTGGTAAGCCCATGGATTACCAGTATTCAGAAAAGGCTCGGGAGGGAGATCACATTGTCTACTACAGCGACCTCAGCAAAATGCAATCTCACTATCCCAATTGGCAAATCACTAAAGGCTTGCCAGAGATTTTTCAGGAAATCTACCATAGCTGGGTAAATCGGCATGTAGCTGTTGGAACTTAGCCTTTTCAACAAAATATCATGAAAATATACACATACCTTTGTGGTGGACTGGGAAATCAAATGTTCCAATATGCCACAGCGCGATCGCTTGCTTTGAGTCACAAAGCACATTTAGTCTTAGATAACTGGAGTGGATTTGTTCGAGATTTTCAGTATCGCCGTCACTATGAACTCCATGCTTTACCCATTAGTGGTCGGACCATCCAAACTTGGGAAACGTTACCAATCTGGTTACATCGTTTGGAAAAACGTTTAGACAGAAAAAACTCGTTTATTGAAATACACTGGTATGGTCAATTCATCTTAGAGACAGAGAAGGCTTATCTTAAGCAGCTCAATGGGTTAAACCTCAATTCTTCCTTTTGGCTATTGGGTTACTGGCAAAGTCCTCTGTACTTCAAAAACCACACAGACACTTTACTGAGAGAACTTACACCTCCCTCGCCAACTGATCCTAGATTTTTGAGTTTGGGGCAACAGTTACGTGAAGATGAATCCGTTGCTTTAGGGGTTAGATTGTACGAAGAAAGTACTAATCCTAGCGTGCATGCTAAGGGTGGAGTTTTAAAAACACCCAAGGAAATCAACAATGCTATATTGCAACTACTATCTCAACGCCCAAATGCTCGTTTTTTCATCTTCTGCACCCATCGCTCCCCAATCCTGGAAAAGTTAAATCTTCCCGAGAATAGTGTTTTTGTTACCCATGATGATGGTTATGAGGGAACTTTGGAGAGGATGTGGCTCCTTTCTCAGTGTCGCCACCATGTGTTTACCAATAGTTCTTATTATTGGTGGGGGGCTTGGTTAAGCCAGAAGCTGCATGACAAACAGCTGATTTTTGCGGCTGATAATTTTATTAACAGTGATAGTTTTTGCCATGGTTGGGAGAGATTTTAAACTTGTGATTTTGCTTACTTTGCTAGTGACCATTTTTTGAGATTTTAGAATGCTCGCAGTGTAGACACCGTCAGAATGCTCGCAGTGTAGACACCGTCAACTTGATACGGGATCTTGCCACAACCCGAAAAAATCTGCTTATTGAGCAGTTCCTAGCACGTAATGATGTAGCTGTAAAACTTTAAAACTTATTATGAAACTCTTGATAGTTGGTACCTGGCGTTGGGTTCAGTATGAGGATGCCTTTTCTAAAGGTCTTGAGGGAAACGGAGTGGAAGTCAGCCGGTTTTCCACAAGTTCCTATTTTTCAGGTTGGTTCGGATCCCTTCAGTTAAGGTTGCCACTACCCGGATGGGCATTGTTAGGTCTGAATAGAGATCTGATTCGTCAGTCAGAGCAGGAACGGCCGGACTGGATTCTGTTCTGGCGATCCACCCATGTGCTACCCTCAACACTGCGAAAGCTCCGTCGGTTAGGCATCAAGACTGTCTCATACAACAACGATGACCCCCTTGGACCAAAGGCTCATGGACGGTTACCCTGGCATCACCACTGGCTTTGGTTTTGGTATCTGCGCTGTCTTCCTGAGTTCGACTGTAATTTCTTCTACCGTAAGATTAATTGTCGGGAAGCCCTGGTAGAGCATGGTGTCCGCCATGCAGAAGTGCTGATGCCCTACTTTATTCCTCAACAGGATCGCCCGGTGGACTTGACATTGCAGGATCAGGAGAGATTTTCGACTGACTTGGTTTTCGTAGGCCACTACGAGCCTGATGGTCGAGAACGAACTATACGATCACTCATAGATGCTGGAATTGAGGTCAAGATCTGGAGTGGGGGTGATTGGCCACGTCATGCTCTTGGTCATTTGTATGATCGCCTTAAGCCTATAGAACCAGCCCTCGGAGATAATTACGCCAAAGCGCTTTGTGGTGCAAAGATCTGTCTAGCGTTTCTCTCAAAGTTGAATAGGGATACCTACACCAGACGGTGTTTTGAAATTCCCGCCTGTGGGCGGCTAATGTTGGCAGAGCGCACCGACGACCTAATGTGCATGTTCAGGGAAGATGAGGAGGCCTGCTTCTTTTCCTCCAATGACGAACTGATCGAAAAAGTACGCTGGTTACTGGCGAATCCTAGTATCCGGGAATATATCGCCGCTGCAGGGCTGCGCCGCGTGTGGGCAGATGGGCATGATGTAAACAGCAGAGCCAAACAATTTCTAAAAGCTATAACCAATGAACATTAAAGATCTTTATCGGCAAAGGGATAACATCCCAGGTATCAAAGGAAAGCTCCTGAGATTCTGTATTTGGTGGTGGAAGAATATTGTTCCGCCACATCCTCACCCTGGAATAGCTCTAAGTGAGCGACACTTTAACAAGTATCTAAATGGGCGAGGGTGAAAACACCCCCCCACAAGTTTAATTTTGGACCCAATAAAATCACCCAAATAGACTTAAAACCTTTGGAACTTGTAGATATAGTGGTTGATGCGGAAGAAATGAGTCAGCACTTAACTCAACAATATGATTATTTAGCAAATTGTTCCATGCTTGAACATACTCCCCATCCTTGGAAGGTGATTGAGCAAATCAATGCCTTGCTGAGACCTGGTGGTATTGTGTACATTTCTATTCCATGGCTTTACTTGGTTACTCTATCCATTAGGTCTGGTCGAGCGGTTCTTCCGTCTCCGCAATCGGACATATTATAGAGTCGATTCTCAACTTTATATCGTTGCACGTAAACTACTATGAATCCATCCATTGAGCCAGTTGGACGATGGTTACCCGTAAAACGGGTTGTATCCTATTTCATTTGCCATCCGCTTGTTAATTGGACAATAGGTATCATTTTCCAAAACCTTATCCCACATCAAGGCAGCCGTATTTTAGTTCCCCCAGGGGGGGGGAAGCTAAAATCTTACCTGTTCTTTGGGCTCTATGAAAGTGCCGAAATCAGGATGATTAATAAGTATTTACCAGTTAATATGGACGTTATCGAACTTGGTAGTAGTATTGGAGGTGTTTCATGTGTCCTTGCTAAAAAGCTGTCACCACAGAATAAGCTTATTTGTGTTGAAGCTAACCCAAATCTTTTGAACCTTTTAGCCAAAAACTTGACTGTGAATGCTCCAGAGAAAAAAACAAAGATCATAAATGGAGCGGTCACTTATAATGGGCTTGATGAAGTTAGTTTTTCGATAAGCCACTGTCCCCTTTCTTCATCCCTTGGAGAAGGAGACACCGCATTACTAGTGCCCGCAATACAACTAAAAGATATAATACAGTCCGAAGACCTCACTGATTACACATTGGTTTGTGATATTGAGGGCGCTGAAGTCGAAATTATTTTTAACGATACTGAATCTTTGTTAGCATGCAAGTTAGCAATTTTTGAGCTGCATGCTACTACTTACGAGAATAAGCACTTTGATGTTGATAACTTGATTAAACTAATCGAATCACGAACATTACTAAGGCTTATCTCTCGCTACGGATGTGTGTGTACTTTTGCGAGATAATATAAAATCTCGTCTTAACCTCAACGTGCGACTACTTAATTAAAGGTACAATATCATGGCAAAAATCAGGATTGAGTGGTTTAATTGCCAGCCAACTCCTTACAATGATGTCCTCTTCAAATCACTTGCTCTTATCCCAAAAATTGATCTTTCGGTTAATTATCGCTCGCAGGTTTTGTCATCTCATCCGTGGAAATCACCGCTTGGATTAGGCTATAAAAACCGCTTTTATAACACCTTTTTGGGTGTCGATTGGAGGTCCCTAAGTTTGATATTTGACCCAGGCATCTCCCTTTTTGTTATCGCAGGGTGGGATCATCCAACAACTCTTATTCTACTCTCGCTGCTTAGACTTTTGGGTCGGACATACTCAATCTGGACAGATGTACCAAGACCACGCAAAAAAAACTCACCACATCTACGAGAATGGGCAAGAGATAGGTGGCTAAAATGGATTATGCTCGGTGCGAAGGCCATCTTTGGAACGGGTAGTCCTGGAATCAATGCTTTAATTCGTATGGGATCAGCACCGAAAAGAACGAGAAATCTACCTTTTGTTTTAGATCTAGAAAAATACCCTACATGGCAAGTTCTAGAGATAAAATATGAATACCCTTATCCTTTGCGTTTTATCAGTTCGGGAAGATTAAAGAATTCTGTAAAGGGCCATGACATAAGTATTCGTGCAGTTGCTGCCGCGTTAGGTTCGAATCAAAATTGGGAATATGAGATCGCAGGGACAGGACCGGATCTAAAAGAACTTCAAGATCTTGCTCGGGGTCTCGGTATCGAAGATTATATCCGTTTTTTAGGTTGGGTGGAGCCTTCTGAACTCATTCATCGAATGTCAAGAAGTCATATACTAATACACTCGAGTCCTGTTCATGACCCCTATCCAAATGCGGTATTGGAGGGGATGGCTGCAGGTTGTATTGTGATGGCATCAGATGTCTGTGGCTCAGCTATTGATCGAATTGAGAACAAAATCAGTGGCTTCATCCATAGGGCTGGTGATTGGCAACAACTCTCCACACAAATCAGAGAATTACGTGCCATTGGTTCTGACATTATGTTGATCGCTAAGTCAGCCCGAATCCAATCCGAAACCTGGACTGTAGAGCGATCAATACAACCCCTGCTCGAAGTAATAAATAGTACAGAGGAATTGATGCAATGTGCGGAATAGTCGGACTCGCCTCAACCACCCCCCAAACCGATCACCCACAGAGGCCCCGATGATGCAGGGGAGTGGTGGTCGGATAATGGGCACGTAGGTCTCATGGGCACGTAGGTCTGGCCCATCGGCGGTTATCAATTCTTGATCTCTCCCCCCTGGGCCATCAACCCATGCACCTCCCCCAACAGGGCCTGTCTTATGCTATGGATGCAACGAAATCTGAAACATATACCCAATTGGCTATCGAGTTATCAAAAAAACTGTATGTTCATATCTAACAACAGAGCTGACCGAAACCAAATTGTAATTGGAATTGATGCAACTAATATTAGAAATGGCGGTGGTGTAACTCATTTAACTGAACTACTAGATGCTGCTGAACCCATAAAGCATGGCATTTCCAGTGTAATTGTATGGGGTGGATCTAAAACTCTACCCGGTTTAAGCGAAAAGCCCTGGTTGAAAAAAATCAATCCCCCACAGCTGAATCAAGGCATTTTCAGTCGTGTTTCTTGGCAAAGCCTGCAATTATCCAAATCCGCTCGACATTTGGGATGCGATTTACTTTTCGTGCCTGGCGGGAGTTATTTTGGTAACTTCCACCCTGTGGTTACCATGAGTCAAAATCTTTTACCCTTCGATCTTCCAGAAATGGAGCGCTATGGCTGGTCATTAAACAGACTAAGAATTTTTTTATTACGTCAATTTCAAAGCCAGAGTTTTAGGAATGCCGATGGTGTAATTTTTTTGACTAAATATGCCAAAGAACGTGTCACTCAAACTACAGGTTTTCTGAAAGGAAAGACAACCATTATTCCTCACGGTTTGAACCTCCGTTTTCGACACTCCGTAAAGCCCCAGATTTCCATCCTGGAATATAGTCCGGAGAACCCCTATCGTATCCTTTACGTTTCAATTGTTGACGTATATAAACATCAATGGAATTTAGTAGAAGCTGTGTCTCTTTTACGTCATTCTGGTTTACCTCTGCAACTAGATCTGGTGGGAACAGCTTATGCTCCTTCTCTAGTTCGACTGCGTAAAACTTTGGATAAATGTGATCCCCGTGGAGATTGGTGCCGTTATCGTGGATCTATTTCTTACCAGAATCTTCATGAATTCTATAGGAAGGCTGACTTAGGTGTATTTGCATCTACCTGTGAAAATATGCCTAATATTCTTTTAGAAACTATGGCATCAGGTTTACCCATTGCTTGTTCTAATAGGGGACCGATGCCGGAAGTTTTAGAAGATGCGGGAGTTTATTTTGACCCAGAATCTGTAGATGAAATTGCCAGCGCTTTAGAAAAACTCATTCATGATCCAGCTCTCAGAGAGGATTTGGCTGAACGTGCATACTTAAAATCTCAGGCTTTTGACTGGAAGCGATGTGCCGAAGAAACATTTGAATTTTTGGCATCGTTTTGCAAGTGAAGTTCCTCAGCAAATCAAGTTTGAATTCGGTGAACCGAGTAATACAGTTGCTCTCACACTTAAAGATAATGAAAATAGAGAACCGTTACATTGATAAATCATACCTAAATGGAAATCCGTCATGGCATAGTGAAGACGCGATTTGGAAAGCCTCCCAAGTCAGTTCGATCTTGAAAGACCATCAGATAAATCCCCTATCCATCTGTGAAGTTGGCTGTGGTTCGGGAGATATTCTCCGCCATCTACACCAACTTTATCCCAATACTCACCTTGTTGGTTATGATATCTCCCCACAAGCTGCTGAGTTTTGGGAATCAGATGCAATAAATAATACTAAACATATCGGGGGGGGGGAAACAATCTCGTTTGTACTGGCTGACTTTCATGAGAATAACACGGATAAATATGATGTCCTATTAATGTTGGATGTTTTTGAGCATGTACGGGATCCATTCACATTTCTTGAGGAATCCCATCGCCATGCTGATAGATTTGTTTTTCATATTCCTTTGGACTTAAGTGCCAGTAGCGTATTGAGAGGAAAACCTCTGCTGGAAGCTCGCGATCGCACTGGGCACCTTCACTTTTACACTAAAGATTTGGCTCTAGCAACTTTAAGAGAATGTGGGTTTAAAATTATTGAGTGGCGTTATACTGGTGCAGCTTTAAATATGCCAAATCGCAGTCTAAAAACAAACCTATTCCGACTTCCCAGGTATGTGGTTTATGCTGTCAACAAAGACTGGGGGACACGACTGCTGGGCGGGGAAACACTAATAGTTCTTGCTGAGTAGCTGTTTTTAATAAATAAACTATAATAAACCATGTGTGGAATTGCCGGTTTTGTAAATGGCGGTCATGAATCAACCCTGTGGAAAATGGTCAACAACCAAATTCATCGTGGACCAGATGACACGGGTATATATTTAGACTCCCAATCAGGAGTTGGTCTTGCCCATTGTCGGTTGGCCATTCTTGACCTTTCTCCCCTGGGTCATCAACCCATGGCAAGTTTAGACGGTTCCATCACCCTGGTGTTTAACGGTGAAATTTATAATTTCTTAGAGCTACGAAAAGAACTCATAGATAAAGGTTTTCACTTCCGTGGTAATTCAGATACAGAGGTGCTACTAAATCTTTATCTTTCCCAGGGACATTCCATGCTGTCTCGCCTCAACGGCATTTTTGCCTTCGCTTTATGGGACACTAGTAAGCAGTGCCTCTTTATTGCGCGTGATGCCCTAGGTGTTAAGCCTCTTTATTATACCAATACACCAGATTATTTTGCCTTTGCTAGCGAAATAAAAGCCCTGTCGCCTTTTTTACCATCCACACCATCTCTCGACTATGAAGCACTGCATCGCTACCTGACTTTTCTGTGGTGTCCCGGAGCGGGTACGCCGTTTAACTCCGTTAGGAAGCTCTTACCAGGGGAAGCAATGACTGTAACCGGGAGAGTAACCCGCCAATGGACTTGGTATAAGCTACCTATCTTTCGTTATCCCCAAATCATTAGTGACCAAAAAACCGTCCTGGAGCAAACAGTGACGCACCTAAAAGATGCTGTTCACCGACAAATGATAGCCGATGTGCCTGTAGGAGCTTTCCTTTCAGGGGGATTAGATTCCAGCTCCATTGTTGCATTTGCACGGGAAGTCAACCCACATATCCGCTGTTTTACCATAGATGTAAATGGGCAGGAGGAGGGCATGAGTGATGACTTACCATATAGTCGTCTAGTAGCAGCTCATTTAAAAGTCCCCCTGGATGTGGTGAAAATTGACTCTGCTCAAATGGCTAGAGACTTGCCCAAGATGGTTGAACAACTAGATGAACCATTGGCTGATCCAGCACCATTAAACGTCTTATACATCAGTCAATTAGCACAGCAGCAGGGGATTAAAGTTTTGCTATCCGGGTCTGGTGGTGATGATTTATTCACCGGTTATAGACGGCATCTGGCACTTGGCTGGGAATCTTACTGGCGTTGGCTACCCCTTAGTATTCGTAGTTGGCTAGAACACATCAGTGGAGGCTTCAATCAAAAAATTTCTTTTTTACGCCGTGTAAGTAAGTTTTTTAACGGACCAACATTAACGGGAGACCAGCGTTTAGTCAACTACTTTGCTTGGATTCGCCAACCCGATCTCCTAAAACTTTATACCCCCGAATTTCGTGCAGCCTTAAGTGATACGGTTGCTGCAACTCCAATGTTAGAGTTTTTATCCCCATTATGTGATGGAGTTCCTCCTCTAGAAAAGATGCTCGCCCTGGAACAACGTTTTTTCTTGAGTGATCACAATCTAACTTATACTGACAAAATGGCGATGGCAGTAGGTGTGGAAGTGCGAGTACCATTTCTGGACCTAGAACTAGTTGATTTTGCCGCCCAAATTCCTCCATCCTTAAAACAACGTCGTGGAGTAGGCAAATGGATTCTAAAAAAAGCAATGGAACCTTATTTACCCAGAGAGGTTATTTATCGTCCTAAAAGTGGTTTTGGAGCTCCCCTGCGTCGTTGGATGCGTTTTGAGTTGCGGGAACTTCTGGGTGATATTCTCAGTGCAGAAAGTCTTAAACAAAGGGGCTTGTTCGATCCTCGCGCCGTCCAACAGTTGATAAGTGATAATGATTCTGGTAGGGTTGATGCCACTTATACTCTGCTATCTCTCATATCTATTGAACTGTGGTGTCGTCGCTTTATTGATACAGATAAACAATCACAACTTCCATAACTTAGATATAAATATGACAGCATTTAATGAAAAGCAACAGGTTCATGACTTCTGGAACCAAGCTGCATGTGGTGAAACCCTATATTTAAAATCAACAGATATAGAAGGTTATGAAGCTCAGGCGCGAAAACGCTACCAGTTAGAACCCATCATTTTAGATTTTGCTGCATTTGAATCCACTAAAGGAATGAAGGTGTTAGAAATTGGGGTAGGTTTAGGCGCAGATCATCAGGAGTTTGCCAAAGCTGGAGCCGAATTGTATGGCATAGATCTCACAGAAAGAGCTATAGAACACACGTTAAAACGACTTGACCGTTTTGGACTCCATTCTTCCCTTGCAGTGGGTGATGCGGAAAATCTTAGCTTTGATGCAGAAACCTTTGATGTAGTATATTCCTGGGGAGTATTACATCATAGTCCTAATACTCCAGCCGCAATATCTGAATGTTGGCGTGTACTTAAGCGGGGGGGGGGTAGCAAAAATTATGATTTATCATAAATGGAGCATGGTGGGCATAATGCTATGGATGCGTTATGGTCTATTTCGTTTACGTCCCTTCACCAGCATGAAGACCATCTATGGTAACTACTTAGAAAGTCCTGGAACTAAGGCATATTCTGTCAGTGAGGCACAGCAGATGTTTGCGCAGTTTAGCCATGTAGATATTCATACACAGCTTTCCCATGGGGATCTGCTCACCTCAGACGCTGGACAACGACACAGAGGTATAATTTTATCCCTAGCTAAAAAGATTTGGCCGCGATGGTTCATCCAAAAGTTTTTGCCAAGTGCTGGTATATTCATGCTAATTCAAGCCAGAAAATAACATGAAACAAATCCTCCAATCGCTAAGCACAGGAGTAACCAAAGTCACAGACGTACCCGCCCCCAAAATTCAGCCAGGCAAATTACTGATTCGCTCCTCCCGTAGCCTAGTGTCTGCGGGTACAGAGAGAATGCTGGTAGAATTTGGTCAAAGTAACTGGCTAGAAAAAGCCCGACAACAACCAGATAAAGTCCGCCAAGTCCTAGAAAAAATCCACACTGATGGAATATTCACCACCTTAGAAGCAGTTCAAACTAAACTCGACCAACCCTTACCCCTCGGTTACTGTAATGTAGGTACGGTAATTGGCATCGGTGATAAAGTTACCGGCTTTCAAATAGGCGATCGCATTGTTTCTAACGGACATCACGCGGAAATAGTCAATGTGCCAGCCAACCTCTGTGCCATTATTCCAGATCCAGTTAGTGACGATGCAGCAGCTTTTACCGTCCTAGCTGCCATAGGACTGCAAGCTATCCGCCTTGCCCAACCCACCCTGGGAGAATGCTTTGTCGTTACTGGATTGGGACTAATCGGCATACTCACAGCCCAACTGCTACAAGCCCAGGGTTGTCGAGTCCTGGGACTGGACTTCGCCCCGGACAAATTAGCTCTAGCCAATAAACTGGGTATCCATACTGTTAACCTAGGTGCTGGAGAAGACCCTTTAATTGCCGCATCCCAATTTTCCCGCCAAGTGGGAGTAGATGGGGTGATTATTACCGCTTCCACTTCCAGCAACGAACCCATCCACCAAGCTGCCCAAATGTGCCGCAAACGGGGGCGCATCATACTAGTGGGAGTAACAGGACTAGAACTTTCTCGTGCTGACTTCTACGAAAAAGAACTCTCCTTTCAAGTTTCCTGTTCCTACGGACCGGGACGCTACGACCCTAACTATGAACAAAAAGGACAAGACTACCCCATAGGCTATGTCCGCTGGACAGAGCAAAGGAACTTTCAAGCTGTACTAGATATTCTAGCCACAGGCAAGATCAACACCCATGACCTAATTTCCCATCGATTTTCCATAGAGGAAGCCCACCAGGCCTACAGCGTATTGACCAGTGGTCCTTGTTTAGGTATTCTTATTGATTATCCCAGCACCAGTCAACCGCACCAAACTACCATTCGCTTCACTGACAATCTTACCATTCACCCATCTTCCGTAGTTATAGGATGTATTGGTGCTGGTAACTATGCCAGTCGAGTTTTAATTCCCGCCTTTGCTAAGACCCCTGCCCTGTTGCACACCCTAGCAGCTAGCTCGGGAGTCAACACTAGCCACTATGGAGCCAAGTTTGGCTTCAAACAGATTACTACGGATATAGATAGCTTGCTAGATCACCCAGAAATTAACACCATAGTCATTGCCACCAGACACGACAGCCACGCAGATCTAGTGTGTCGCTTTCTCGCTAAAGGGAAACATATTTTCGTGGAAAAGCCACTGGCGCTGAGCCATCAAGAACTGGAAGAAATAGAAGAAATATATACTAGTAATATTCAAACGGGTCAACCCAAGCAACTAATGGTAGGATTCAACCGACGGTTTGCACCCATGGTACAGACCATGCACCAAATGTTGACAACCCTATCCCAGCCAAAAGTATTAATCATAACAGTTAACGCCGGAGAAATACCCAGTAACCACTGGACCCAAGATCCCCAATTAGGGGGAGGGCGCATTATTGGTGAAGCTTGTCACTTTGTTGACCTGATGAGATTTTTAGTAGGTAGTTCCATAGTTAAATGGCAAACTAGTATGCTACCCGATAGTAAAACCTGTCCAGATAGTAGTACGATTACCCTCAACTTTGCCGACGGATCCATAGGCACAATACACTACCTAGCCAACGGATCCAAAGCATTTGCCAAAGAGCGTGTAGAAGTATTTTGTGGAGGCAAGATTTTGCAACTAGACAATTATCGGCAATTAAGAGGTTGGGGTTGGTCCAGATTCCGACAGCAGAGCAGTTGGCGACAAAATAAGGGACAAACAGCTTGCGTGGCAGAATTTGTTCAATCCCTGCTTCAGGGATCTCCCATTCCCATTGGGTTTGAGGAACTACTAGAGGTGAGTAAAGCGACCATAGATATTGCTAGTGCATTAAATTATTGAACTATTATGCAAGCTAATCCGTACCAAGTGTGCATCCTTGGACTAGGCTACATTGGCCTGCCCACAGCAGCAATTTTATCCCAGCATGGCTACCAAATAAAAGGGGTGGATATCAACCCCAAAGTGGTAGAAACCATTAACCAAGGTAAAATCCACATTGTCGAACCAGATCTAGATTTAGTAGTATCCGAGGCAGTTCATAACCAAAAACTCAGTGCTAGTACCACCCCCAGTGCTGCGGATATTTTCATTATTTGTGTACCTACCCCCTTCCACAAAAATGATAACGGCATTCCCCAACCTAACATTGACTACGTATTAGCAGCAGCCCAATCAATCATCCCCGTATTAAAACCGGGTAACATAGTCATTTTAGAGTCCACATCCCCCGTGGGAACCACGGAAAAGGTAGGAGAAATCTTCAACTCAGCTGGTTTATCCCCAGACCACATACATTTAGCCTACTGTCCTGAACGGGTGTTACCAGGAAAGATTCTGCAAGAACTGATTCATAATGACCGGGTAGTAGGTGGGCTAACACCAGCAGCAACAACCTTAGTCCAAACCTTTTATCAAACCTTTTGTCAGGGACAAATACTAACCACCGATGCTCGCACGGCGGAACTCTGTAAATTAACGGAAAACGCCTATCGGGATGTAAACCTAGCCTTTGCCAACCAACTGTCCATGTTGTGTCCCCACCTGGGAATTGACGTGCGAGAACTCATTCATCTAGCTAACCACCATCCCCGAGTCAACATCTTGCAACCCGGTTGCGGCGTAGGTGGACATTGTATAGCAGTTGATCCATGGTTTATTGCCGCAGCGGATTCAGAAAACACATCACTGATTCAAACTGCTCGCCATATCAATGATAGCAAACCCCAATGGGTAGTCCAGCAAATTATTACCCTTGCACAAGAATTTCAGCAAAAATACCATCGCGCTCCCACCATTGGATGTTTTGGACTAGCTTTTAAACCCAACGTTGACGACCTGCGGGGTTCACCAGCGCTGGAAATAGCTACAACCTTAATTAGTAGTGGATATAGTGTTTTAGTTGTTGAGCCCAATTTACAGTACCATGTTTCCTTAGAATTAACTCCATGGAAATTAGCCCTGGAGAATGCGGATATATTAGTTTTTTTGGTGGGTCATAGGGAATTTATCGGTTTGGATCTTGCTAACAAACCATATCTGGACTTTTGCGGAATCCACTGATATTTTTGCGCCCACAAATTCGTTATTTGAGTCGGAAGTTCCAACATCAGATATTTTTAGATAATCCCAAAGACTAACATGCTTCAACAACGTCTTGCTATAGTCACTTTTAATTTCCCCCCGGATTTCGGAGCTGCCTCCTTTAGAATGCTTTCTCTAGTTGAATCCATTCAAAAACAAGCTTCAACTCGGAAGATAGATTTAAAAATTACGGTGGTTTGCGCTAAACCCTTTAGATACAAATACAATAACAAAAACGAGCCAGGTTCATCCTCCCCCAAACACAATCTAATTCGAGGATTAGAGGATGTTGACATTATTAGACTAGACGTTCCCATGTTTGGTCGAGGCTTTGTGGCGGAGAGCTTCTCCTACCTCTTTTTTTTAATTCAAGCACTACCAGTATTAATCTGGAATCGACCCCATCTAATTTTTGCCACCAGTGCCAAACTACTCACCAGTTATCTAGGAGCCCTAGCTTCTTTAATCACAGGAGCCATCTTATGTGTTGATATTAGAGACACCTTTTCAGAAAACTTCCTCAGCTTTTTTAGACGACAGAGAAAGGTTCTAGTCTACCTCATACTATTATATATAGAGAACTTCGTAGCCAATCGGGCCACAAGTATTAACCTTGTATCCCCAGGATTTTCCCAACTTTACGACGAACTCTTAGATTCCAGTAAAGTTTCCTACTTCACCAACGGTGTGGATGAGCAATTTGTGGAGTTTTATGCCAACAGTCAGCACCCCTCATTGAAAACTTTTCTTAATAAAACATTTAACCATACAACCAATAACACACTAGTTGTTAGAAAAACATTAGATAATAAAATAAATAGCGCCACATTACTAGAAATTGACACAGTTAAGCAAACAAACCACACGGATAAACCCAAGACAATTTTGTATGCTGGCAACCTAGGTATTGGACAAGACCTGCTGAAACTATTAGAACCATTAATTGAGGAAAAAGAGATAGTAGAAGAGCTAATAGAGCTAAAATGGTCAATTAAGATTATGGGGGACGGAGCCCAAGCTCCAGCACTCAGAGAACTAGCGAAGTTCCCTCACCTCAGAGAAATAATCACAGTATTAAGACCCATTCCCAGACAGGAGCTGATTAGAGAATACGGACAAGTTGATGCCTTATTTTTGCAGGTTGGCAGCTACCGAAGTTTAGACATGGTGATTCCATCGAAAATATTCGAGTATGCAGCTACGGGACTACCAATTCTAGCTGGTGTGAGAGGATACACCCGGGACTTTATCGGTCAAATTCCCGGAGTGCAATTTTTCACCCAGAAAGACATAAAATCCTTTCTCAACCAGCTCAAACAGATAAAAACAGGCTGGCACAACCGAGATGAATTCATCGAGCAATATGATCGGAGGAACATCATGAGGAAGTACGCAGATCACTTACTTTCTTATATACAAGCAAGTAAGTAAGCGAGCAAGTAAAATTTAGTATATTTTCACATATTCCATGGACCCAAGCCTCTGGTTTTACACTTTAAAAGACGTACCGATTCCCAAACTGTTAGATCGAATTTGGTTTGAAAGCCGTCGCCGTGTTTATAAGCGATTGCCAGACCTAATGAAAAAGGTTTGGATTGGCGCCCAATTTCCCCCTCCCTTAAATCGGGAAGATTATCTAGTGAGACTTAGCCATGGCAACCCAACCAATATAGAAAGCCATAGAATAGCGCATAGAAACATTCCACCCACCGCACTGCCATTTAAGTTTGTCGGTGAATCAAAGATATTACCTTATCCAATACCTTGGAATTCCCCCACCTATTCTCGTCTTTGGCAATTCAACCTCCATTATTTTGATTGGATAAGAGATGATCTCAATCACCTTTACACCACACATAATTGGTCTGAATCAGCAATAGAAAGGTTATACCTCCTCCAAGATTGGATTACCCATAACCCCCTAGGCACCTTTGATGGTTGGCATCCCTATCCCACCTCCCTTCGTTTAATTAACTGGACCTGGCTACTGAGAACAGCACCCGAACTGCAAAGCCTCCAGGTCAACCACTCCCTGTGGCTACAGTTGTGTTATTTATATCACTATCAGGAGACATTTTTTAAGGGAAATCACTGGTTTGAGAACCTAGCTGCCCTAATTATTGCCGGGTTAAACTTCAGGGGTAAGAGAGCGGAAAAAATAGTAGCAACATCCCTTAATCGTTTAAAAAAGCAACTGGCAGTGCAGATTCTTGGTGATGGTGGTCACTTTGAACGCAGCCCCATGTACCATCTTATTTTACTGAAGCGGTTGTGTGAAGTAATTATTTGTTTAAGCAGTGCGGGTAGTGAAATCCCACAAACACTTATCACCACCCTAACATCAATGACCGAATTTGCAAAAGGGATACGTTTGAGAAATGGTAATTATCCCCTTTGGAATGACTGTGCCTACAACATTGCCGAACCACTAGATGAAATTGTAGCTTGTGCTGATCGCATTTTGGGACGGTCATCCGCAGCAGTTTCCCCCTTCAATCAACGTCTTTTAAGTTGTAGAACCGCCAATTTAGCACTAGCCACCATCAGTTCACCTTCTCCCCGTGCAACAGGTATATTGGAATTTCCCGATTCTGGCTACTTCTTGCTGCGAACTGCCAGTGGGTTTGAAATTACCTTTGACGCTGCACCTCCTTGTCCTCCTGATTTGCCTGCCCATGCTCACTCAGACTGTTTAAGTTTTGATGTTTATTGGCGAGGGGAACCCTTAATTGTAGAAACAGGAACTAGTAAGTATGGCAGTGATAGCACCCGTCAACGGGAAAGGGGTACTCTAGCCCATAATACCATTACCCTTACGCCAATAGAAGGGGGATATCCCTTTGACCAAACCCAAGTGTGGGGTAGTTTTCGAGCAGCACGCAAAGCCCAGCCCAAGCTAATAACAAGTGGTAGTAGTGGCAATCAATCCATATGGCATTGGGTAAGTGCCAGTCACAGTGGCTATGACTGGTTAAAAGCCAGCCATCATCGTTGGTTAGGGTGTTCAGAAATAGACAGTGGTGTATCGAACAATAAGTTTATCCTTATCGTGTTAGACTGGATACAGAGTAAGTCTCCCCTAGGTTGGATTCATAGACTACATTTAGGTCCAGGAGTTATTTGTAGGGAAAACCAGCATGGTTGGAATTTAGAAGTGGATAACAGGGGGTCAAAAAAGAATGACCGTGAAAATCCTTTGCGGTTACAGTTACTGACCTATAGTTCCGATGCTAGCACTTCCGTGGATAATGACAGTTGGTATTCTCCTTGCTTTGGTTCTCGCCATTCCCGCTTAGTCTTGACAAGTCGGAGACTAGTAGGAGAATTTAATTGGTCAGAAATGATATGTACGGTTTTGACTAATAGTGATGCCCAGTTTATGCTTAATGGTACAGTTGGTGAGGGGTGGCTAAGCATTGACGGAGTGGTAGTTATGAGGTGGGAAGTTGAAAATGGAGTTCCCATTTTAAGCTTCTCCGGTCTGAAGACACGGAGATTTCTGAAGAGTCCATAAACGAACTTTCTGAGGCTGGCTTAAACAACCTCTACTGATTCCGCTAAGATCAATTCCTAGCATCACCGCTACTTTAAGTTGATTTCAAAAGTATAGTTGAGATATGATTTACTTGTCAATAGCAGCCACGAAACAATATGAAGACAACACTGGAATACAGAATAGGAAATCACTCAAAAGGTAATGCAGTAGTGCATCTTGTATAGATACCTAAAACGCCTTCGACAGATAATTTACGAACTAGCCAAAGAAAAAGACTGGGATATCCTCGCTCTTGAGGTTGCACCATGTTCATTTATTTGTAGAACATCAACCAGATGTTGCTATAAATCAAGTGGTTAAAGCTTTTAAAGGACGGTCATCTTGCTTGTTAAGACGAAAATTTCCTGAATTACTTAAACTTCCTAGCCTATGGACTAATAGTTATTTTTATTCCACTGCTGGACAGGTTTCAGCAGATGTTATTAAAAGGTATATTGAAGATCCGCATCACGGTTAAATATCAAGGTGAATAAATTCGCCGTTGGCACTTCCTGTCTAAAGCCAAGTGGCTTCCGTGCCTTTCGGCGATTTTCTTGTGAATCACGACTTCTGCAAGGAGATAAATTCATTCCCTTAGAAATTGACTGGGAACTTGGATGATGATGGCGAGCTCCCGTAGGGAGTGCTTTGCAATCGCATTTATACATATCCCGTTGGTTTGTTGGGTTTCGTTCCTCAACCCAACCTACGATTACTCAATACCCCACAAATCACCCACCACAAAACCAGTCGGTTTTGAACCGACTTGAGCTTTGAGACCGGGAATTGATTCCCGATCGCCCTCTTAATTTGAGTTAAAATAATATGCGATCGCTTAATGCGTGACTCAAAAAAATGTGGTAATTATCAGGTGGGAATTTGAAAATAGAGTTCCCAAGAACCGTTTTTGCGTGTTTTACAGTTTTAAGATCCCAATATCATTGCTCCTGATTTTTTATTTGGTTGACACCCAATTGAGACAGAATAACTGCCAAGTGCTGTAGTGTCTCTGGTGAAAGTCCTTCTAGGAATTCCCGAGGAGAGTGTTGCTTTAATACCTCTTCGGGAGAATATTGCTTTAATACCTCTTCGGGAGAATATTGCTTTAACAGCTCTTTTGGAGAATATTGCTTAATCTCTTCGAGAGAATATTGCTTGAATACCTCTTCGGGAGAATATTGCTTTAATACCTCCTCAGTCGGTATCTCTCTCAAGTGACTTATTACAAAATCTTTTTTGAATTGCTCTAATGTGTATGTCATTGGCAGTTTCTCCTTTAAGTAAAACTCATATAGTTGTTGCATTAATATGCTATACTCGCTCTTGCGATAACTTTCTTGATAATGGCTAATCGCTTCTTCCACCACTTCTGCTCTCGCACTAAACAGTCTCCACAACTCATTGTTGGCACTTTTGGGTATTTTCGACAGCACTATCAGTCTCACGTTCATAGTAACACATTCTATATCATAAACCCCTTCACTGACAGTTTTCCATTTTAATCTCCCCATTAATTGGGTCGGTTCGTGGGTTGTTAGTCCGTACAGTCTGTAATCCTCTTCTGGTAGCAGGTTCGACAAGGATTTACTCGTTTGCTTCCGATAATTGACATAGTGTCCTATTAATTCCATTAGTGACCAAACTGTGAATGATTCATGAATGGATTTATAGCTGATTAGGTTGTGTTTAGACATGTTTTCTAAACCTGCTGGATACAGATTAAATCCGCTGTCTTTATGTCTCTTAATGATTATAATGTCTAGCAGTTGTTTTCTGATGGTTAGATCCTTTTCTACTTCTACCTCATAAGGGCTATTATAGAAGTGGACGGTCATAAACATTCCTAAAAGGCGGTGCCAGTCTCTATTTGGGGTGTCCTTTTTTTTCTGAGGTTTGGATTTTTTACGTACCATAACCGGACTGTTCGCATAATTTATTAGGTGTGGGTTAATTACCCCATGTCAATATAGTATCAGAAATTCTTACACTAATTTATTCCTAATCCACTTGGATGAGGTTGCGCTATATTCCCGTATCCGCAGGTCCAGTGTTAAATTGGAGGTGGGCGATCGCGAAGCACTCCCTATGGGATATCGCTGTGCTTCGCAATCGCCCTCTTAATTCGAGTTAAAATAAAATGCGATCGCTTAACGCGTGACTCAAAAAAATGTGGTAATTATCAGGTGGGAATTTGAAAATAGAGTTCCCAAGAACCATTTTTGTGCGTTTATAGTTTTAAGATCCCAATATCATTGCTCCTGATTTTTTATTTGGTTGACACCCAATTGAGACAGAATAACTGCCAAGTGCTGTAGTGTCT
Organism: Cylindrospermopsis curvispora GIHE-G1; assembly: GCF_014489415.1. Classification (NCBI taxonomy): domain Bacteria; kingdom Bacillati; phylum Cyanobacteriota; class Cyanophyceae; order Nostocales; family Aphanizomenonaceae; genus Raphidiopsis; species Raphidiopsis curvispora. The sequence goes on along the minus strand of NZ_CP060822.1, from coordinate 413,197 downwards.
CTGGTGAAAGTCCTTCTACGAGGTCCTGAGGAGAATATTGCTTTAACAGCTCTTTTGGAGAATATTGCTTAATCTCTTCGAGAGAATATTGCTTTAATACCTCCCCAGTCGGTATCTCTCTCAAGTGACTTATTACAAAATCTTTTTTGAATTGCTCTAATGTGTATGTCATTGGCAGTTTCTCCTTTAAGTAAAACTCATATAGTTGTTGCATTAATATGCTATACTCGCTCTTGCGGTAACTTTCTTGATAATGGCTAATCGCTTCTTCCACCACTTCTGCTCTCGCACTAAACAGTCTCCACAACTCATTGTTGGCACTTTTGGGTATTTTCGACAGCACTATCAGTCTCACGTTCATAGTAACACATTCTATATCATAAACCCCTTCACTGACAGTTTTCCATTTTAATCTCCCCATTAATTGGGTCGGTTCGTGGGTTGTTAATCCGTACAGTCTGTAATCCTCCTCTGGTAGCAGGTTTGACAAGGATTTACTTGTTTGCTTCCGATAATTGACATAGTGTCCTATTAATTCCATTAGTGACCAAACTGTGAATGATTCATGAATGGATTTATAGCTGATTAGGTTATATTTAGACATGTTTTCTAAACCTGCTGGATACAGATTGAATCCGCTGTCTTTATATCTCTTAATGATTATGATGTCTAGCAGTTGTTTTCTGATGGTTAGATCCTTTTCTACTTCTACCTCATAAGGGCTATTATAGAAGTGGACGGTCATAAACATTCCTAAGAGGCGGTGCCAGTTTCTATTTGGGGTGTCGGAAGACTTTTTTTCTGAGGTTTGGGTTTTTTACTTACCATAACCGGACTGTTCGCATAATTTATTAGGTGTGGGTTAATTACCCCATGTCAATATAGTATCAGAAATTCTTACACTAATTTATTCCTAATCCACTTGGATGAGGTTGCGCTATATTCCAGTATCCGCAGATCCAGTGTTAAATTGGAGGGGAACGATTACAAAGCACTCCCTCTTAATTCGAGTTAAAATAAAATGCGATCGCTTATCGGATTGATTACGATATCCCAAGCTTCACAACTAAACCTTTAGAATTACTAGAGAAATGGCATCAACTCTCAGATCGTTATTATTCCCCAATAAACAGGAACCACCTATGCCTACCATTAGTATGTTTTATGGTTTGATTATCCGAATGTTTTTTACAGATATCCAGCAACACAATTTGCCGCATCTGCATGTGGAGTATCAAGGTGCGGAAGCAGTTGTTTCTATACCAGATGGGGAGATTGTTCAAGGTGTGTTGCCGCCCAAAAAATTGAGAATGCTTCAGGCATGGATAGTAATACATGAAGAAGAGCTGATGGCTGATTGGTCATTAGCAGTTAAGGGTGAGCCTATATTCAAGATTGAACCACTACGTTAGGTTGTCTTATGATAAGAGTATTTACCGTTGTTGCTGAATCAGACTTCCATCTTATTTTGAGATTTAGTAATGACGAAAAACGTCGGTTCGATATGCGTCCCTATCTGGACATGACTGTCTTTCAACCATTGAAAAATCCAGGTTTTTTTGGACTGGCCTCTGTCAATTATGGCACAGTGGTGTGGCCCGGGGAAATTGATATTGCGCCAGAAACACTCTATGAACTGTCCGTACGTTTACCTGGTTAATTCTGTGTGCTTCCCAATCGCCCTCTTAATTCGAGTTAAAATAAAATGCGTCGCTTATGAGCAAACCCAAGTGTGGGGTAGTTTTCGAGCAGCACGCAAAGCCCAGCCTAAGCTAATAACAAGTGGTATTAGTGGCAATCAATCCTTATGGCATTGGGTAAGTGCCAGTGGAGATAAAATGAATTTGCCGGTTATCGACACCATACAGTATAATCCGGAATTGCAGGTACAATTTGAGAAATGGGGATATTTGCCAGATAAAGTTTCTATTAACTTATTAAATTTACGTGTAGAATTATGATGGACATTTCGATTCAATTACCTGATGAAATCTTTGACAGTTTTCGCTGTAAACCTCAAGAGTTTGTGAAAAAAATGAAACTCGCCGCTGCTATTCATTGGTATCAAAAAGGCGAAATTTCTGAAAAAAAAGCTGCTCAAATAGCAGGATTAAGCCATCGAGACTTTGTAATGTCTTTAGCCGAAGAAAAAATTTCTGTGTCTACCATTGGCTTAGATCAGGTTAAGGAAGATGTCTCTAATCAGCGGAAAGAGTTTATTCGTTCTCTTAGAGGCAAGTATAAAAATTACTTGAGTCCCAGTGATTTTTTTATGCAACAAAAACAAAGAGAAATTGAGTGGGAAGAAAGAAATAAATGAATATTATTTTAGATGCTTGTGCGGTCATTTCCTTTTTTCGGGACGAAGAGGGAGGTGATATTGTTGAAGAGTTTTTAATTCATCCTGATTGTAATTCTTATATTCATGCGATTAATTTATGTGAGGTTTATTATGATTTTATCAGAAGCAATAATCAAGTTTATGCAGAGCAAATAATCAGTGAATTAAAATTAGCGGGAGTAATTATTAGAAAGACTATGACTGAACCTTTTTGGAAATTAGTAGGACAATATAAAGCTTAGATTGCCCGTGTCTCTTTAGCTGACTGTTTCGCTCTAGCATTAACCACAACCGTTCGAGGAATATTACTGACTTCAGATCATCATGAATTCGACCGAATTGTACCTTTACAAATCTGTCCGATTAATTTTATTCGTTAAAAACCTAACATCTTGTTATAACACCAGATTTTTACGCCTTCAACCACAAAAACTTATCTCAAACCTTTTTTGCATGGTGATGGCGATAAGATATTGGGCAGATTATTGCTAGTGTCGGTTAACGCTTATGCTCTTAATTCGAGTTAGAATAAAATGCGATCGCTTAACGCGTGACTCAAAAAAATGTGGTAATTATCAGGTGGGAATTTGAAAATAGAGTTCCCAGGAACCGTTTTTGTGTGTTTTACAGTTTTAAGATCCCAATATCATTGCTCCTGATTTTTTATTTGGTTGACACCCAATTGAGATAGAACAACTGCCAAGTGCTGTAGTGTCTCTGGTGAAAGTCCTTCTACGAGGTCCTGAGGAGAATATTGCTTTAACAGCTCTTTTGGAGAATATTGCTTAATCTCTTCGAGAGAATATTGCTTTAACAGCTCTTTTGGAGAATATTGCTTAATCTCTTCGAGAGAATATTGCTTTAATACCTCCTCAGTCGGTATCTCTCTCAAGTGACTTATTACAAAATCTTTTTTGAATTGCTCTAATGTGTATGTCATTGGCAGTTTCTCCTTTATGTAAAACTCATACAGTTGTTGCATTAATATGCTATACTCGCTCTTGCGATAACTTTCTTGATAATGGCTAATCGCTTCTTCCACCACTTCTGCTCTCGCACTAAACAGTCTCCACAACTCATTGTTGGCACTTTTGGGTATTTTCGACAGCACTATCAGTCTCACGTTCATAGTAACACATTCTATATCATAAACCCCTTCACTGACAGTTTTCCATTTTAATCTCCCCATTAATTGGGTCGGTTCGTGGGTTGTTAATCCGTACAGTCTGTAATCCTCCTCTGGTAGCAGGTTCGACAAGGATTTACTCGTTTGCTTCCGATAATTGACATAGTGTCCTATTAATTCCATTAGTGACCAAACTGTGAATGATTCATGAATGGATTTATAGCTGATTAGGTTGTGTTTAGACATGTTTTCTAAACCTGCTGGATACAGATTAAATCCGCTGTCTTTATATCTCTTAATGATTATAATGTCTAGCAGTTGTTTTCTGATGGTTAGATCCTTTTCTACTTCTACCTCATAAGGGCTATTATAGAAGTGGACGGTCATAAACATTCCTAATAGGCGGTGCCAGTCTCTATTTGGGGTGTCCTTTTTTTTCTGAAGTTTGGGTTTTTTACTTACCATAACCGGAATTTGTTAGATGTGGTGTGAGTTAATTACCCCATGTCAATATAGTATCAGAAATTCTTACACTAATTTATTCCTAATCCACTTGGATGAGGTTGCGCTATATTCCCCGCAGGTCCAGTGTTAAATTGGAGGTGGGCGATTGCGAAGCACTCCCTCTCTTAATTTGAGTTAGAATAAAATGCGATCGCTTAATGCGTGACTCAAAAAAATGTGGTAATTATCAGGTGGGAATTTGAATATGACAAAACCAGTCGGTTGAAAATGGACTTGTTAATTTGTATTAAAATGTTAAACTGGTACAGTTTATGATATTATGTCCATGTAGTTCAGGTTTATTCTGTTCAATCAGTAAGAATACCCTCTGCTAAAAATGAATTCTCCGTAGTTTAAATGTCAAGCATAAGTTAAGTATGAACAGTACCAACGAAAGCAAAGGTCTCATCACCAGAGAAAAAGAAAATATTATTCTCCAACCAGAAGTGATATCCTCTGGGAATCTGATATCCCTTCAAACAACTGAGGATGACATTGATCTCAAAGAGATAATGTCCATCCTCAAAAGACGAGCATTAGGCATTTTGACAATTGCCTCCCTGATCATGGCTGGAGGTAGTTACTACCTGTTTACAGCAGAAAAAATTTACCAAGGCAGTTTTGAGATTTTAGTAGAACCAGTTAGTGGCGAAAAAAATAACTTACTGACCGCAGCCCTAGAAAGCACTCAACTTGACCAATCAGGATTAGACTACGATAGCCAAATTAAAGTTCTCAAAAGCCCTGAATTGCTTAATCAGGCCCTACCTGACATACAATCTCAATATCCTGAGCTTACATACGATTTATTTATCAAAAACTTAGCCATCCAGAGATCAGCTGAAACTAAAGTTCTAGAAATTACCTATAAAAGTCCAGATCGGGCGGAAATTGACTTGGTGTTAAATACCCTGTCCAAATTTTATTTAAAATATAGCTTAGAGAAACGCAAGACTAAATTAAATCAAGGTCTAAGGTTTATAGACGAACAACTACCTAGAATTGGCGCTACTGTGGATCAACTACAGCGCGAATTACAAGTATTTAGACAAAGGTACAAGTTTGTTAATCCAGAGGATCAGTCCGGTAAGTTGGTGGAGCAAATTCAGAGCTTAGAAACACAAAGAATAGCCATAGAGCAGAAGTTGGCTGTGGCTAGAACCAGTTACGCCACATTGCTCACACCAGAAGGACAACAAGCTGCATTAAACCAGACTCAGAGTCAAACTCAGTCGCCTTACAATATATTAGTTATTCAGCTTAGACAAATAGAAGCCCAACTATCTGGAGAACTAGCCAGATTTCAAGGGGATAATCCATATATAACAACATTAGAAGAAAAAAGACAAAACATATTACCTCTCATAGAAAAAGAGAAAGAGAGATATATAGGTCTGAAAATAGCGGAAGTGGCCAATACCATTTTATTACTAGAATCGGAAAACAGAGAAATCACCAGAGCGCAAGAGCAAAGCAAAGCCAGATTCGATCTATTACCCCGTTTAGCTAGACAAAACACGGATCTGCAAAGAAAATTACAACTAGCTAGTGAAAGTTTAAATCGCTTCTTAGAAGCCCGGGAAAAACTGGCCATTGAAGTAGCCCAAACAGAAATACCTTGGGAACTGGTCCAAGCTCCAATGACGCCTGAATTGCCAGTTTTTCGTAAAATCTACCAGAGTTTATTGATTGGACTAATTGGCAGCTTATCTATAAGTGTTGCGATCGCCTTCCTTTTAGAGAAACTAGACAATTCCTATCATGATGCCATAAACATGCAGGAGAGGACCAAACTCCCCTTGTTGGGGACTTTGCCAAGGGCGAAAAATATTGGTGTCAGCTATCAATCTCGCCATGATTCTGACCAAAGCCAAAATAAACCTGCTAAAACCAATCCATTAGATATACCCCTTCTTTCTTTCTCCCGCAAAAAAAGGAAGAAAAGCTACGGGTATGGCTATGGTTATGGATATGGCTATTATGGAGAGGGTCATTTTTGGCAATCTTTGCAAGTGCTGTATGCCAACATTCAGTTACTCAACTCCGACGAAGTTGTCAAGTCTGTAGCCATCACCTCTGCTCTCAAAGGGGAGGGAAAAAGTACATTGGCACTACACCTAGCTCAAATGGCAGCTTCTGTGGGAAGAAGGGTTTTGCTGGTGGATACTGATTTGCGACTTCCTCAAGTACACAAGAGGTTAAACTTACCCAACTTAGTTGGTTTAAGCAATGCTATCACTTCTAATCTTACTCCTGATGAGGTAATGCAAAAGTTACCAGATTTGGATACTTTATCAGTAATTACCTCGGGAACTCAACCGCCAGATCCCATGCGACTAATTTCATCTGAGAAGATGAAACAAATGATGGCATACTTTCGTGAAAAATTCGATTTAGTAATTTACGACACACCACCTGTTATGGGTATAGTGGATAGTAGACTGGTGGCTTCGCAAACAGATGGTTTGATTTTAGTGGTTAAAATGCACAAGACAGACCGCTCGATGATCAAGCAAGCTCAGGATGCTCTAAGGCAGTCATCTATTAGTATATTAGGCATAGTTGCTAATCAATATAATAAGACCATTCATCAATATCATGATTATTACTACGGTTATAGTTATGGTGGTCGTAGGAAGGAAGCAGGATCACAGGAGCAGGGAATTAATTCCCTGCATTAGCGGCTAAAGTCGGTTAAATCGTGGGATTCGTTGGCTAGAAACTAAGACCCGTAAAGGTCTGGAGGATTAGCCACAAGGGATAACCTTGATAGTTGAATTTTTGTCAGAATCACAAGAAAATCGCCGAAAGGCACGGAAGCCACTTGGCTTTAGACAGGAAGTGCCAACGGCGAATTTATTCGCCTTGATATTTAACCGTGATGCGGATCTTCAATATACCTTTTAATAACATCTGCTGAAACCTGTCCAGCAGTGGAATAAAAATAACTATTAGTCCATAGGCTAGGAAGTTTAAGTAATTCAGGAAATTTTCGTCTTAACAAGCAAGATGACCGTCCTTTAAAAGCTTTAACCACTTGATTTATAGCAACATCTGGTTGATGTTCTACAAATAAATGAACATGGTGCAACCTCAAGAGCGAGGATATCCCAGTCTTTTTCTTTGGCTAGTTCGTAAATTATCTGTCGAAGGCGTTTAGCTATCTCTCCAGATAATACCTTTTTTCGGCGTTTAGGTATCCATACAAGATGCACTACTGCATTACCTTTTGAGTGATTTCCTATTCTGTATTCCAGTGTTGTCTTCATATTGTTTCGTGGCTGCTATTGACAAGTAAATCATATCTCAACTATACTTTTGAAATCAACAAACATTGAAGGTCGAACATTGATCTTAGCGGAATCAGTAGAGGCTGTTTAAGCCAGCCTCAGAAAGTTCGTTTATGGACTCTTCAGAAATCTCCGTGTCTTCAGACCGGAGAAGCTTAATTCCATTCTAGAGTTTCAGTATATTTTTTATCATGGTGATGGGCAGTCTAATTTTTCTATAGCGCCTCAGGTAAGAAACGTACAGCTAGAATTTCTTCTAGCGCAAAGGGACAAGACAGGGGAAATGCGGTTTCTGGGAGAGATGTTTCTTCCTGGGCATCACGCACAGCTTTAGCATAAACCGTTACCAGTGCGGTTTCTAAATCCCTACGGAGACTTGGACTATCCAGGAGTAGAGCTTGGATTTCCTCTCGTTGATGATCTATAGTAGCTAACCAACTCTTGCTTTGTTTGTCTGGCTGATATTGCCATTTGAGTAGATGCATAATTAAAACCTGTAAGCGGCAACGAAGTTGACGGCGATCGCGCTTTCCCATGCTTTCTAACTCTTGAGCAATGTGTTCGGCGTCAATTTCTGACAAACAGCCACACCGCAATAATTTCACATTTTTATTGATCCAAGCATAGAAATCCAGGTCATATTCAGCTTCTAAATTCATATTTAGCTCCCTAAAGCTGCCAATTTGTTTAATCGTTTGTTGACGCTATCGCTAACCCACCCTACAAATAATTGTGCCTCCCTACATTCAAAGTAGATTTATCAGGGAGCGATTGCCTTCCAGTTCGGGATGACCGTTTTCACAATGTCACCTGTGCAAAAACCGTGAATCGGGCGCAATGGTCGATTTTCTCGCGTGTACCGGATGAATTGGATTCATTGGCTGTTTGTTGGCATCAATTAGAAAAACGAAGTTTGACATAGTTTAATTTGGTCGGTTTGACCAGTCCTTAGTAATGTGCTCCTCGACAATGAAAAACAGGCTTGTCATGGTAGTTCAGAGGGCTTTCTAAGATGTCTCGCCTTTTGTTGAAGTTACCGACAGAGCTACAAACTGGAGTTAATTTGTAGGTGTCATGACCTGTCTTTCGTAGCCAACCTTACCTGATGGTAGGTAACTCTTTTTTCTGGCGGAGTCATGCACGCTCACCCCATCTACCCAGATTGTTAATATCTAGGTAGGTTTGGGTAGATATTAATGAGCGTTTTCATTCATCGAAACTTACACCCAGAGCTGCCAATTTTTCAGCTAATTTGTCCGCCCGTAGTTTTTCCTGTTCTGCTCGTAGTTTTTCCCGTTCTGCTGTTTCAGCTAAAGTAGCTATCCAATCACCATCTTCATTATACCAACGTAGCCATAAACCTTCTGTACCTTGATATTTTCCTGACCAAACTCCCAACCCCAATTTTAGCTCAGGAAACCAGAATTTTGGCTCTGTCAGTTCCACCGCTTGATATTTTATTCCCAATAGTTGGAATACTCGCAGTTGATTTTCATATCTGTCGAAAATGATATAGTAAGGTGAGCGCAAATACTGCTCATAGGTTTGCCATTTTGTTGGGGGTTTATTGGCACTTCTTAATGTTTTTCCTAAATCTTCCGCTTCTGTACCTGGCGATAATAATTCCACGATTAAAAATGGAGCGAATCCCTCTTGCCAAATCACATAACTCAACCGCATATCTTGCTGGGTTTCGGAAGCAGGTGCGCCTAATACTAAAAACCAATCTGGTCTTTTATACCATGAGAAATGATGCACATCATAGTACAAGTTTAAATCTGTACCAATGAACATTTCCTCTCGGGGATAAACCGAAGATTGGCAAGTTTCGCGCAATAATTGAGGCTGAAAGTTATGAAATTCGTCTGGCAACCCTGGTTCCTCCGGATTTTCACTAGGTAAGTCATACATGGTGGGCAAGGTTTCCCAGGGTGGACGGGGATGAATTGTGGAGTTTAATTCTTCATCAATATCCTTACTGGGTAAATCAGTGGGTATGGTTTTTAGTGGAGGTGCTTCACTTTGATACATGATTCATTATCTCCTTGTTTAGAACTTTTGTGGAAACTTGGTATGTATGGTCTATACAAGACTTCTATGGTCGTTATCAACATCATACTGTATTGTACCGTAGGTTAGGTTTTCTCAACCTAACCTACAATATGACAAAATTAGTCGGTTTTCAACCGACTTGAGCTTTGAGAAAGTGAATTTATTCCCTATCTCCTTTTAGCTTGTCAAGCTTACACGAATAAGGCAATAAATAACGAAGTCCAATTTAAAACAATCACCTACCTGGTGGCTTTACTTTTTTCCCAATCCAGAGTGGTAGATATTATATCATCCAGGTTATCATACTTAGGTTCCCAATTGAGAACTTGCTTAATCTTCTGTGCATGAGCAGTCACACAAGCTGGATCCCCCGGACGACGACTGGCTATGGTTATGGGAATATCCATCCCAGAAATAGCTCTGATTCTTTCTACTACTTGCAACACACTATAACCTTTACCGTACCCACAGTTTAAAATTTGGGACGTTCCATTATTCTCCAAATACTTCAAGGCATCCACATGGGCTGAAGCTAAATCTTCTACATGAATATAATCACGCACTCCCGTACCATCCACAGTGGGAAAATCCACACCGAAAATCTTGAGTTCCGGTTGGCGTTTCAGTGCCACATTACAAGCATTGGCAATTAGGTGGTTGGCATGGGGTGAGTTGGAACCAAGTCTCCCCCGGGAATCGGCTCCAGCAACATTAAAGTACCGTAAAATTACGTAGCGAAAATCAGATGCCAATCCATGATCCTGAATTATCCACTCGCTCATCAGCTTGGAACGACCGTAAGGATTCATGGGTAAGGTGGGACTATCTTCTGTTACAGGATTTTCCTGGGGTTGACCATAAACTGCAGCTGTGCTGGAAAAAACAAACTGGTTGACTCCCATCACACTACAGCACCGTAGCAGGTTGAGTGTGTTACGGGTGTTGTTAGTATAGTAGTCTAGGGGATGGGCTACAGACTCTGGGACCACTAAACTAGCTGCAAAATGTAATACCGCACTAAATCTGTGCTGGCTAAATATTTGGTAAAGTCGGTCTATATCTGATAAATCACCAATAACTAGCTCCCCATGAAGTACGGAATCAGGCGTACCAGTGGAGCAATTATCATATACTACTATATCATATCCCGATTCAGCTAACTGAAGCACCACATGGGAGCCAATATAGCCTGCACCCCCAGTCACTAAAACCTTTTTATTCATCTACCTTTACCTAAAAAGACCACTCTGATGGTTTTGAAAATGATAGCAAAGTCTAACCATAGAGAATAATTTTTGATGTAGTAGAGGTCATAAGCCAGTTTTTCATAGGAATCCTCCAAGGAAGCTCCATAAGGATAGAGAACCTGAGCCCAACCAGTAATTCCCGGTTTGACCAGATAACGCAATTCGTAGTAAGGAATGGCCTCTTTCAGCTTGATATCAAATTCTGGTCTTTCTGGACGGGGACCAATCAGACTCATTTCCCCTCGTAACACATTCAAAATCTGTGGTAGTTCGTCAATGCGTAATATCCTCAGCCAGTAACCAACCGTGGTGATCCGTGGATCCCGTTCACTTGCCCATTGAGCCCCTCTTTTTTCCGCATCCCGATACATGGAGCGGAATTTGTACACTCGAAATGGTTTGCCATGGAGTCCTGTGCGGATCTGGCTATAGAAAATGGGTCCGGGACTCTCCAATTTAATCAAGATTCCCACCACTACCATAATTGGAAACAGTGTTACTAGTAATAGAGTAGCTAGGATAATATCGATGACACGTTTAACCCTAATTCTCAGACTACCGGAGACCAAATTGAACCCACTACTGAAGGCGAACCAATGATCTTCTAGCAAAGAGGGGGAGATTTTCCAACATAGTTCTTCACAAGCATCAGGCAGTCTATACACTGGAATGCCCTGTAGGCGAAGTTTCATCAATGTCTGATGTAAGTTATCAGATATATCTATGCCATCTCCCACAACTACTCCAGACCACTTTTGGTCAGCCCAATTGGGCAGATTATCTAGTTTGTCTAAGATGAGTGGAGGGTCCATGCCATTGAGCTTAGGTATATGGGGATTTTCCGTTAGGACTATCAATTGTCCACTATGCTTGGTCTGGGAGAAAATGTCGGCAAATTTCATAGACCTATCCCCAGCGCCCAGCATTAGCCAATAGGAATTTTGTACGTGCGATCGCTCCCACTGAGCTGCCAATAGTCGGATATTGATAGCCCAGATTGTAAAAGCGACTAAGCTAATTAGAAATGTTATTGGGTCTAAGGATAAATCTTTTTGCCAGGAGTTGGCGAGATAAATTAACAGTGAGCAGAGGAGAGCAGTGGTAGAGTTGCTAATGATGACCCTGGCCCCAGCTCGCATTCCGGCAATTTGCTTATTGGGATGGTATGTATCTAGTAAGTACATCCCTGTAAGAATTAGTAAGACAAATGCCCATGTGGTTGGGTTGAGTATGAGTTGTACGTGTCCAAGCCTTAAATAGGATGTTAGTGCTAGGGAAATAACTAGTCCAAAGAGGTCAGCGGTCAAGATAATTGGGGCGATTAAGCGCAAGATTTTGCTGACTCTGGAAGCATTGATTTTTAATCTGGGATTTTCAAGTTTTACTTCTAGCATGTATCTCATTATGGGCTATTTAGAGGATAGCAGTATAACAACTGGGCTGAAAGTGGGTTCTAGTTATAAACAGGATGGCACAGGTAAGGAGTTAAGGCAAGGGCCATTATTGGCTGTACTTAGGTTATGTATGGGTTTTTACAAAATAGAAAAGTATGTCTTGATATTTGCTGGGATAGCCACTAAATAATATGAGATATGATATACTCAGTAAATGTCTGAATCGTAATTTTCAGTAGCGAACCACTTTTTCATATAAAAATTGTAATAGCCTGATTGGTAATAACCGCAATGGCAGTCGCAGTAAAACTGAGACAACAAGGGTTTGAGGCGGTATAAGTCCATTAAGCATTACTCGGTAATAAAATTTAAGCTCTTTTTTCAAATATTCCCATCCATGCCTGCGTCTAATCATACCGTTGCCAACCCTAAAATACAACAACACTTCAGGTAAGTTTCCGATGCGGTAACCATTTTGGATCAGCTTCAGCCACAGGTAATAGTGCAAGGCGACTAACCACAGGTAAAAATGGTTGAATTGGCTGCGCTACAAGGAAATTTATTCCAGATGCAACATCACTTACTATGGCATAAATGGCCAGAGACTCTGGACCTAAGACCGAACCCACAACAATTCTATCACCACGTGTAAATAAGATTCCTCTAATCGTCATTAACCACATTGCTAAATTGTAGCGAAAAATTTGGGTAGCTCTATTGGTTGCCAATAATAGGAGAATTATTGCCACCAAGTTTGCTAGAACAGGTAAAAAAAAACTCCAGTGATTACGAAGTCGTTAAAGAAATATTAACAGAATTTGAGTTAATAGTGGATAGCTATGAACAGCCTATAGACAGACCTGGAGAGTACCAAGAACAAAAAAAATATTATTCAGGTAAAAAAGCCTGTCATACTAGAAAAAGTCAACTAATCGTTTTACCAAATGGTAAAGATATTGTTGATGTAGTAGCGGGTAAACCTGGTCCAAAAAGTGATGTAAATTTATTCCGTGAAACCAGAAATATATTTGATAAAAAACAAAAATTTAGTGGTGATAAAGCTTATCAAGGAGAGGAGTTAATGAAAACTCCGACAAAAAAACCTAAAAACCAAGAATTAACGTCTGAACAAAAAGAAAAAAATAAAGAGTTAGCTTCCGAACGAATTTTTGTTGAACATTTAATTCGTGTAGTGAAAATATTCAGAGTGGCACAAGAAAGATTTCGATTAAATTCAAGTAAGTATGAACAGGTAATCATGACTATTTGTGGACTTGTTCGTTTCCGAATGGGAACCTACTTATTTTAGTTATCAAGATTTGGACTTGGCTAAAAATAAATTATCTCACATAGGTGTTATCTTTTGGTTAACTCCCAACAAGAGGCATCTCTTCGACTCTTGTAGTTACTTGGGTGGGTGAGTCTGGTTGGCACGAACTGAGATCATGTAGACCGTCAAAGCTCTGCACCTTATGGTTTGACTTATATTTTATTTCCACACGAGGCTATTAATTACCTCACTGTCTGATAATATCATATTTCTTGCATAAGTCAAGGGGATATGGCACTTAGTCTACATTTCTTTAAGCCATTTTTTATAACATTAATTCTGTTTATTTTAGTTATGCAATGCAGTTTGCGATCGCTATTGCCAAAAATGGCCATTGAGCATGGTGTCAATATCAGTTCCAAACTCCCATGTATCTGGAATTCCGCAAACACTATGGGTATTGTAGGGTCATCCGTTACCGCTGTAAAAAGCCATCAAACTTAAATTCAGTTTTAAGTAGAGAAAAATCTCAGGTTGAGAAAACCCTTCTCACGGGGGTATTCCGGTCCAGGTAATAGTTTATTCGAGTGTGCTGATATCAATACCCTTAGCTTTTAATTGTGCTAGTAAGGTTTGATACTTTAGTTGTTCCTGCTCTTTAAGCAGTCTTTCTTGTTCTGCACGTTGAGTTTCCTGCTCTTTCAGAAATCTTTCTTGTTCTTTAAGCAGTCTTTCCTGTTCTGCACGCTGAGTTTCCTGCTCTTTCAGAAATCTTTCTTGTTCTTTAAGCAGTCTTTCTTGTTCTGCACGCTGAGTTTCTTGCTCTTTCAGAAATCTTTCTTGTTCTTTAAGCAGTCTTTCCCGTTCTGCACGTTGATTTTCTTGTTCTGCATAATTGCTCAACTCTACAGGACTAAGAAACCTACCACCATCTGGATAGTAGATGACTAATTCATCTCCCGTCATATCAAACCGTACATTCATTCTTGGACTAGTCCAAACACTAAAATCCTTAATCTCTTTAAATGAATTATTTTCCCTAATAGATACTTCTAGACTAATTCTATCTGGGTCATACACATAATACTCTTCTACTCCATGTTTCAGATAAAACAGCTTTTTTTTGTCCATTTCATCTTGACTATTACCAGGAGATAAAATTTCAAACACCACCTGGGGAGGAATATTATCCTCCTCCCACTGTCGATAAGACCCCCGGTGTCCCTTGGGTCTCCCAAACACCACCATGGTATCGGGAGCTAGTTTAATTTTGTTGCTACCCTCTACTGGATACCAAAACAAGTCCCCGGCTACAAACACATCCCCATTAGACTTAAATAGTATTTCTAAATTCTCCTTGATTTTGACAATCCATGTGAATTGCCTAGTATTATCCGCCATGGGTTCACCATCACTTTCTGGGTAGACAATTTCAGGCGCGATCGTCTCCCCAAGCTGATTTTTATTGGATTTTACCACCCCCAGTTGAGTTTTTGGTGGAACTTGCCTCACCATATCTATACCTCCCATTCACTTTGGTATTGACTCAATCGGTTTAATTTACTATAACATGGCTTCTTTAACGTAAAAGGCAACTCGTCACCTTACGGGTGATTATTGGTTAGCAGTCGGGGGATCGCTCTTGGTTAAAAGATATTGGTCAAGGCAATCTTCCAGAGTGGTTATGCTACCTGAATATATTTCAAGAGGTTTTTAGGCTGGGGTAGAGGTTGGTTATTTTCTTGATAAAGCTGAAGATAACTGTCAATCACTTGCTGACCATGTTTGGCTGCTTCCTCATAAGTATTCCCGTGGGTGTGGATGTCTTGAAAAGGGAAGTCAGGGAGGTGGACTACTAAATTTAATAAAACTTTTGCATCGGGATGAAATCCAGTTTTCTAATTTAAGGAAGGTAACTCCGCACCCGCATTATAACTCTGACTGGGCAAAATCAGCAACCCTTGCCACGGACGACTTACTTCGTACTGTTTTAAGTAGAGAAAAATCTCAGGTTGAGAAAACCCTTCTCACGGGGGTATTCCGGTCCAGGTAATAGTTTATTCGAGTGTGCTGATATCAATACCCTTAGCTTTTAATTGTGCTAGTAAGGTTTGATACTTTAGTTGTTCCTGCTCTTTCAGAAATTTTTCCTGTTCTTTAAGCAGTCTTTCCTGTTCTGCACGCTGAGTTTCCTGCTCTTTCAGAAATCTTTCTTGTTCTTTAAGCAGTCTTTCTTGTTCTGCACGCTGAGTTTCCTGCTCTTTCAGAAATCTTTCTTGTTCTTTAAGCAGTCTTTCCCGTTCTGCACGTTGATTTTCTTGTTCTGCATAATTGCTCAACTCTACAGGACTAAGAAACCTACCGCCATCTGGATAGTAGATGACTAATTCATCTCCCGTCATATCAAACCGTACATTCAGTCTTGGACTAGTCCAAACACTAAAATCCTTAATCTCTTTAAATGAATTATTTTCCCTAATAGATACTTCTAGACTAATTCTATCTGGGTCATACACATAATACTCTTCTACTCCATGTTGCAGATAAAACAGCTTTTTTTTGTCCATTTCATCTTGACTATTACCAGGAGATAAAATTTCAAACACCACCTGGGGAGGAATATTATCCTCCTCCCACTGTCGATAAGACCCCCGGTGTCCCTTGGGTCTCCCAAACACCACCATGGTATCGGGAGCTAGTTTAATTTTGTTGCTACCCTCCACTGGATACCAAAATAAGTCCCCAGCCACAAACACATCCGCATTAGACTTAAATAGTATTTCTAAATTCTCCTTGATTTTGACAATCCATGTGAATTGCCTAGTATTATCCGCCATGGGTTCACCATCACTTTCTGGGTAGACAATTTCAGGCGCGATCGTCTCCCCAAGCTGATTTTTATTGGATTTTACCACCCCCAGTTGAGTTTTTGGTGGAACTTGCCTCACCATATCTATACCTCCCATTCACTTTGGTATTGACTCAATCGGTTTAATTTACTATTACATGGCTTCTTTAAAGTAAAAGGCAACTCGTCACCTTACGGGTGATTATTGGTTAGCAGTCGGGCGATCGCTCTTGGTTAAAAGATATTGGTCAAGGCAATCTTCCAGAGTGGTTATGCTACCTGAATATATTTCAAGAGGTTTTTAGGCTGGGGTAAGAGAATCCTTACCACTCGACTCTTGTAGTTACTTGGGTGGGTGAGTCTGGTTGGCACGAACTGAGATCATGTAGACCGTCAAAGCTCTGCACCTTATGGTTTGACTTATATTTTATTTCCACACGAGGCTATTAATTACCTGTCTGATAATATCATATTTCTTGCATAAGTCAAGGGGATATGGCACTTAGTCTACATTTCTTTAAGCCATTTTTTATAACATTAATTCTGTTTATTTTAGTTATGCAATGCAGTTTGCGATCGCTATTGCCAAAAATGGCCATTGAGCATGGTGTCAATATCAGTTCCAAACTCCCATGTTACTTCGTACTGCTTTAAGTAGAGAAAAATCTCAGGTTGAGAAAACCCTTCTCACGGGGGTATTCCGGTCCAGGTAATAGTTTATTCGAGTGTGCTGATATCAATACCCTTAGCTTTTAATTGTGCTAGTAGGGTTTGATACTTTAGTTGTTCCTGCTCTTTCAGAAATTTTTCCTGTTCTTTAAGCAGTCTTTCCTGTTCTGCACGTTGAGTTTCCTGCTCTTTCAGAAATCTTTCTTGTTCTTTAAGCAGTTTTTCCCGTTCTGCACGTTGAGTTTCCTGCTCTTTAAGCAGTTTTTCCCGTTCTGCACGCTGAGTTTCCTGCTCTTTAAGCAGTCTTTCCCGTTCTGCACGTTGATTTTCTTGTTCTGCATAATTGCTCAACTCTACAGGACTAAGAAACCTACCGCCATCTGGATAGTAGATGAGTAATTCATCTCCCGTCATATCAAACCGTACATTCAGTCTTGGACTAGTCCAAACACTAAAATCCTTAATCTCTTTAAATGAATTATTTTCCCTAATAGATACTTCTAGACTAATTCTATCTGGGTCATACACATAATACTCTTCTACTCCATGTTTCAGATAAAACAGCTTTTTTTTGTCCATTTCATCTTGACTATTACCAGGAGATAAAATTTCAAACACCACCTGGGGAGGAATATTATCCTCCTCCCACTGTCGATAAGACCCCCGGTGTCCCTTGGGTCTCCCAAACACCACCATGGTATCGGGAGCTAGTTTAATTTTGTTACTACCCTCTACTGGATACCAAAACAAGTCCCCAGCTACAAACACATCCGCATTAGACTTAAATAGTATTTCTAAATTCTCCTTGATTTTGACAATCCATGTGAATTGCCTAGTATTATCCGCCATGGGTTCACCATCACTTTCTGGGTAGACAATTTCAGACGCGATCGTCTCCCCAAGCTGATTTTTATTGGATTTTACCACCCCCAGTTGAGTTTTTGGTGGAACTTGCCTCACCATATCTATACCTCCCATTCACTTTGGTATTGACTCAATCGGTTTAATTTACTATAACATGGCTTCTTTAAAGTAAAAGGCAACTCGTCACCTTACGGGTGATTATTGGTTAGCAGTCGGGCGATCGCTCTTGGTTAAAAGATATTGGTCAAGGCAATCTTCCAGAGTGGTTATGCTACCTGAATATATTTCAAGAGGTTTTTAGGCTGGGGTAGAGGTTGGTTATTTTCTTGATAAAGCTGAAGATAACTGTCAATCACTTGCTGACCATGTTTGGCTGCTTCCTCATAAGTATTCCCGTGGGTGTGGATGTCTTGAAAAGGGAAGTCAGGGAGGTGGACTACATAGCAGTTATCCTCTTGAGACCAGAAAATAATCATACTGTAATGTGAATTCATTGCAATTCTTCTAGTCTTGCGAGTCTTTGTTTAACTTGTTTCTCTAACTAAATAGATTTTAGCATCGTCACCATCCTTACCTGCAATTGTTATTGGCATATCTGGCATTTTTTCGTGAATCCAGATTGTGTGACTACCTTTACCAGTCCGTTGGATAAACCCGGCTTTTAACAACATTGCCTTTAGTTCTCGAATTTTTTTAGGCATTCAATTGAAAGTTATTAAATAAATATATAGCGGGTTTCACAAAGATGCAGTACAATCAGAGACCAGTTTGATGATTCTCCCTTTGCTAAATGCGATCGCCACTCACAAAAGCAGTATGAGGCTTGCTTTTTCTCAGGGTTTTGTTTAGAAGAGTGATCGCTTTTGGTTAAAAGATATTGGTCAAGGCAATCTTCCAGAGTGGTTATGCTACCTGAATATATTTCAAGAGGTTTTTAGGCTGGGGTAGAGGTTGGTTATTTTCTTGATCAAGCTGAAGATAACTGTCAATCACTTGCTGACCATGTTTGGCTGCTTCCTCAGTATTCCCGTGGGTGTGGATGTCTTGAAAAGGGAAGTCAGGGAGGTGGACTACTAAATTTAATAAAACTTTTGCATCAGGATGAAATCCAGTTTTCTAATTTAAGGAAGATAACTCCGCACGCACATTATAACCCTGACTGGGCAAAATCAGCAACCCTTCTCACGGGGGTATTCCGGTCCAGGTAATAGTTTATTCGAGTGTGCTGATATCAATACCCTTAGCTTTTAATTGTGCTAGTAAGGTTTGATACTTTAGTTGTTCCTGTTCTTTAAGCAGTCTTTCCTGTTCTGCACGTTGAGTTTCCTGCTCTTTCAGAAATCTTTCTTGTTCTTTAAGCAGTTTTTCCCGTTCTGCACGTTGATTTTCTTGTTCTGCATAATTGCTCAACTCTACAGGACTAAGAAACCTACCGCCATCTGGATAGTAGATGACTAATTCATCTCCCATCATATCAAACCGTACATTCAGTCTTGGACTAGTCCAAACACTAAAACCCTTAATCTCTTTAAATGAATTATTTTCCCTAATAGATACTTCTAGACTAATTCTATCTGGGTCATACACATAATACTCTTCTACTCCATGTTTCAGATAAAACAGCTTTTTTTTGTCCATTTCATCTTGACTATTACCAGGAGATAAAATTTCAAACACCACCTGGGGAGGAATATTATCCTCCTCCCACTGTCGATAAGACCCCCGGTGTCCCTTGGGTCTCCCAAACACCACCATGGTATCGGGAGCTAGTTTAATTTTGTTGCTACCCTCCACTGGATACCAAAATAAGTCCCCAGCCACAAACACATCCGCATTAGACTTAAATAGTATTTCTAAATTCTCCTTGATTTTGACAATCCATGTGAATTGCCTAGTATTATCCGCCATGGGTTCACCATCACTTTCTGGGTAGACAATTTCAGACGCGATCGTCTCCCCAAGCTGATTTTTATTGGATTTTACCACCCCCAGTTGAGTTTTTGGTGGAACTTGCCTCACCATATCTATACCTCCCATTCACTTTGGTATTGACTCAATCGGTTTAATTTACTATTACATAGCTTCTTATCAGTCCCAAACCCCCATGTATCTGGAAATTCATAAAAAACCGTCGGTAGAAATTCTCCTGTGGTTACCTATCTCCCCACTCTCCTCCTCATTCGTTCCTAACAACTGTAACAAGGTCAAATTGGGACTCAGGTTTTGCCTTTCCCTCAAATCCGTTAGATAAAGCCGCGTTACTCTTGGCACCCACATTATAACCCTGACTGGGCAAAATCAGCAACCCTTGCCATGGACGACTTACTTCGTACTGCTTTAAGTAGAGAAAAATCTCAGGTTGAGAAAACCCTTCTCACGGGGGTATTCCGGTCCAGGTAATAGTTTATTCGAGTGTGCTGATATCAATACCCTTAGCTTTTAATTGTGCTAGTAAGGTTTGATACTTTAGTTGTTCCTGTTCTTTAAGCAGTCTTTCCTGTTCTGCACGTTGAGTTTCCTGCTCTTTCAGAAATCTTTCTTGTTCTTTAAGCAGTTTTTCCCGTTCTGCACGTTGATTTTCTTGTTCTGCATAATTGCTCAACTCTACAGGACTAAGAAACCTACCGCCATCTGGATAGTAGATGACTAATTCATCTCCCATCATATCAAACCGTACATTCATTCTTGGACTAGTCCAAACACTAAAATCCTTAATCTCTTTAAATGAATTATTTTCCCTAATAGATACTTCTAGGCTAATTCTATCTGGGTCATACACATAATACTCTTCTACTCCATGTTTCAGATAAAACAGCTTTTTTTTGTCTATTTCATCTTGACTATTACCAGGAGATAAAATTTCAAACACCACCTGGGGAGGAATATTATCCTCCTCCCACTGTCGATAAGACCCCCGGTGTCCCTTGGGTCTCCCAAACACCACCATGGTATCGGGAGCTAGTTTAATTTTGTTGCTACCCTCTACTGGATACCAAAACAAGTCCCCAGCCACAAACACATCCCCATTAGACTTAAATAGTATTTCTAAATTCTCCTTGATTTTGACAATCCATGTGAATTGCCTAGTATTATCCGCCATGGGTTCACCATCACTTTCCGGGTAGACAATTTCAGACGCGATCGTCTCCCCAAGCTGATTTTTATTGGATTTTACCACCCCCAGTTGAGTTTTTGGTGGAACTTGCCTCACCATATCTATACCTCCCATTCACTTTGGTATTGACTCAATCGGTTTAATTTACTATAACATGGCTTCTTTAAAGTAAAAGGCAACTCGTCACCTTACGGGTGATTATTGGTTAGCAGTCGGGGGATCGCTCTTGGTTAAGAGATATTGGTCAAGGCAATCTTCCAGAGTGGTTATGCTACCTGAATATATTTCAAGAGGTTTTTAGGCTGGGGTAAGAGAATCCTTACCACTCGACTCTTGTAGTTACTTGGGTGGGTGAGTCTGGTTGGCACGAACTGAGATCATGTAGACCGTCAAAGCTCTGCACCTTATGGTTTGACTTATATTTTATTTCCACACGAGGCTATTTTAGTTATGCAATGCAGTTTGCGATCGCTATTGCCAAAAATGGCCATTGAGCATGGTGTCAATATCAGTTCCAAACTCCCATGTTACTTCGTACTGCTTTAAGTAGAGAAAAATCTCAGGTTGAGAAAACCCTTCTCACGGGGGTATTCCGGTCCAGGTAATAGTTTATTCGAGTGTGCTGATATCAATACCCTTAGCTTTTAATTGTGCTAGTAAGGTTTGATACTTTAGTTGTTCCTGCTCTTTAAGCAGTCTTTCCTGTTCTGCACGCTGAGTTTCCTGCTCTTTCAGAAATCTTTCTTGTTCTTTAAGCAGTCTTTCTTGTTCTGCACGCTGAGTTTCCTGCTCTTTAAGCAGTCTTTCCCGTTCTGCACGTTGATTTTCTTGTTCTGCATAATTGCTCAACTCTACAGGACTAAGAAACCTACCGCCATCTGGATAATAGATGACTAATTCATCTCCCATCATATCAAACTGTACATTCAGTCTTGGACTAGTCCAAACACTAAAATCCTTAATCTCTTTAAATGAATTATTTTCCCTAATAGATACTTCTAGACTAATTCTATCTGGGTCATACACATAATACTCTTCTACTCCATGTTTCAGATAAAACAGCTTTTTTTTGTCCATTTCATCTTGACTATTACCAGGAGATAAAATTTCAAACACCACCTGGGGAGGAATATTATCCTCCTCCCACTGTCGATAAGACCCCCGGTGTCCCTTGGGTCTCCCAAACACCACCATGGTATCGGGAGCTAGTTTAATTTTGTTACTACCCTTCACTGGATACCAAAATAAGTCCCCGGCTACAAACACATCCGCATTAGACTTAAATAGTATTTCTAAATTCTCCTTGATTTTGACAATCCATGTGAATTGCCTAGTATTATCCGCCATGGGTTCACCATCACTTTCCGGGTAGACAATTTCAGACGCGATCGTCTCCCCAAGCTGATTTTTATTGGATTTTACCACCCCCAGTTGAGTTTTTGGTGGAACTTGCCTCACCATATCTATACCTCCCATTCACTTTGGTATTGACTCAATCGGTTTAATTTACTATTACATGGTTTCTTATCAGTCCCAAACTCCTATGTATCTGGAAATTCATAAAAAACCGTCGGTAGAAATTCTCCTGTGGTTACCTATCTCCCCACTCTCCTCCTCATTCGTTCCTAACAACTGTAACAAGGTCAAATTGGAACTCAGGTTTTGCCTTTCCCTCAAATCCGTTAGATAAAGCCGCGTTACTCTTGGCACCCACATTATAACCCTGACTGGGCAAAATCAGCAAACCTTGCCACGGACGACTTACTTCGTACTGTTTTAAGTAGAGAAAAATCTCAGGTTGAGAAAACCCTTCTCACGGGGGTATTCCGGTCCAGGTAATAGTTTATTCGAGTGTGCTGATATCAATACCCTTAGCTTTTAATTGTGCTAGTAAGGTTTGATACTTTAGTTGTTCCTGCTCTTTCAGAAATTTTTCCTGTTCTTTAAGCAGTCTTTCCTGTTCTGCACGCTGAGTTTCCTGCTCTTTCAGAAATCTTTCTTGTTCTTTAAGCAGTCTTTCTTGTTCTGCACGCTGAGTTTCCTGCTCTTTCAGAAATCTTTCCCGTTCTGCACGTTGATTTTCTTGTTCTGCATAATTGCTCAACTCTACAGGACTAAGAAACCTACCACCATCTGGATAGTAGATGACTAATTCATCTCCCGTCATATCAAACCGTACATTCATTCTTGGACTAGTCCAAACACTAAAATCCTTAATCTCTTTAAATGAATTATTTTCCCTAATAGATACTTCTAGACTAATTCTATCTGGGTCATACACATAATACTCTTCTACTCCATGTTTCAGATAAAACAGCTTTTTTTTGTCCATTTCATCTTGACTATTACCAGGAGATAAAATTTCAAACACCACCTGGGGAGGAATATTATCCTCCTCCCACTGTCGATAAGACCCCCGGTGTCCCTTGGGTCTCCCAAACACCACCATGGTATCGGGAGCTAGTTTAATTTTGTTGCTACCCTCTACTGGATACCAAAACAAGTCCCCGGCTACAAACACATCCGCATTAGACTTAAATAGTATTTCTAAATTCTCCTTGATTTTGACAATCCATGTGAATTGCCTAGTATTATCCGCCATGGGTTCACCATCACTTTCTGGGTAGACAATTTCAGGGACGATTGTCTCCCCAAGCTGATTTTTATTGGATTTTATCACCCCCAGTTGAGTTTTTGGTGGAACTTGCCTCACCATATCTATACCTCCCATTCACTTTGGTATTGACTCAATCGGTTTAATTTACTATAACATGGCTTCTTTAACGTAAAAGGCAACTCGTCACCTTACGGGTGATTATTGGTTAGCAGTCGGGCGATCGCTCTTGGTTAAAAGATATTGGTCAAGGCAATCTTCCAGAGTGGTTATGCTACCTGAATATATTTCAAGAGGTTTTTAGG
Organism: Cylindrospermopsis curvispora GIHE-G1; assembly: GCF_014489415.1. Lineage (NCBI taxonomy): Bacteria > Bacillati > Cyanobacteriota > Cyanophyceae > Nostocales > Aphanizomenonaceae > Raphidiopsis > Raphidiopsis curvispora. The sequence continues at coordinate 389,558 of NZ_CP060822.1, read as the reverse complement.
CTGGGGTAGAGGTTGGTTATTTTCTTGATAAAGCTGAAGATAACTGTCAATCACTTGCTGACCATGTTTGGCTGCTTCCTCATAAGTATTCCCGTGGGTGTGGATGTCTTGAAAAGGGAAGTCAGGGAGGTGGACTACTAAATTTAATAAAACTTTTGCATCAGGATGAAATCCAGTTTTCTAATTTAAGGGTGGAGATTCAGCTATATCGTTGGACTTTTCTGTGTCTTTTAACCATGCTTCTAAATCAGAAATCTGTCTAAAATCCAGTAACTGCATAATCATCTCCTTGGTCAAATCTGGGAACTTATATTAAGCTTCTCCGGTCTAAAGACACGGAGATTTCTGAAGAGTCCATAAACGAACTTTCTGAGGCTGGCTTAAACAGCCTCTACTGATTCTGCTAAAATTAATTCTTAGCATCACCGCTACTTTAAGTAGATTTCGAAAGTATAGCCTCAGATAAGACTTACTTGTCAATAGCAGCCACAAAATAACATAAAGACAACACTGGAATATTGAAGAGCCGCATCACGGTTAAATATCAAGGCGAATAAATTCGCCGTTGGCACTTCTTGTCTAAAGCCAAGTGGCTTCCGTGCCTTTCGGCGATTTTCTTGTGAATTTCAATTAAAAGGGCGATTGCCAAGGACTCCCTGTGGGATCTCGCTACGGAATTAACAATGATTGTTTGAGATAACCCACGCCCGGATACTGTCCGTAGGTAATTATTGTTTGTAGGTTAAAATTGAGACAGAAAACCCTTACCACTTGACTCTTGTAGTTACTTGGGTGGGTGAGTCTGGTTGGTACGAACTGAGATCATGTAGACCGTCAAAGCTCTGCACCTTATGGTTTGACTTATATTTTATTTCGACACGAGGCCATTAATTACCTCGCTGTCTGATCATATCAGATTTCTTGCATAAGTCAAGGGGATATGGCACTTAATCTACATTTCTTTACAAAGCTTACGCCTTTGTTGATCTGTAAGTTTATTTTAAATCAAAAGGCCGATCTGGGGATTTACCCGTTATAATGGTTTTGCATATAGTAAATTCACTATAAGCCATTTTTTATAACATTAATTCTGTTTATTTTAGTTATGCAATGCAGTTTGCGATCGCTATTCCCAAAAATGGGCATTGAGTATGGTGTCAATATCAGTGCCAAACTCCCATGTATCTGGAAATTGATACTGGGGGTAATCGTCTCGAACGGTATCTAGTGCAAGCTCCCAAGCGTCACTAAATAGTTCTTCCCAAAAGGTTTTCAAACTAGGGGTTTGTCTGAGCGATTGGGCTAAACGTCTTCGTTGTTCTCTTATAGTGCGCTCCCAGCCATTAAAGTCTTGAGGTAGGTTAACATAAACTCGCTTTAGGAGATGGCATAATAGGGTTTCTAGTCTGCTGGCCAGTTCTTTTTTTTCTGATCGCCCCAATGCTTCGATCTCCTCTAACAAGTTTTCTAGGTCTAGACGGTCAAAATCTCTAGCTTTGAGTTTAGCTATGGTATCCTGAGTCCATAACCAGAAATCGGACTCATACAAAGACTTGCCAACGATTGATTGAGTTCTATGGTAGATCATTTGGTTTTGTCGTGGGTGACTGTTGAGTTGAGGAATTCATTCGTATATGTGAATTTATTTTAAATCAAAAGGGCGATAATGGAGGAGTAAAATGAAAAATCAACATGCTAGGTTAGTATCAACTTGCACACAGCTCTACGAACTTGATTATAATCTTTGGGTACTGGAAACGGCCAAACAACTCCAATCCAAAAACTTCGCCGATCTGGATATGGATAATTTGTTAGAAGAAGTCTTGGATTTGAGTCAAAGAGATAAAAATAAATTGGAAAGCTTATTAATCAGATTATGGGAGCATTTATTGAAGTGGCGTTATTGGGAATCTGAATTAGAGCGCAATCGGGGCCATTGGGAAGCAGAAATCCTCAATTTTCGATTGCAAATCAATCGTTTGTTAAAGCGTAGTCCTAGTTTAAACACATTTGCTGAACAAGTCCTCAGCGATTGTTATTTGGATGGAAGAAAAATTGCATCCAAGCGGTCCCAATTGCCTTTGGATACATTTCCTTCCCAACCTATTGCTACTCTGGAGCAGCTTTTAGATGAAGCTTGGTTGCCTTAATAACCGTTCTAGGTTTGCATCGCCATTTCAGGAAGTAGTCTGGCGAGCATTGGTATAGCAGTCGGCAATGATTTCATGATAAACTAAACTTATTTGGTCACCTAGTGTTCACAATGCAGGAATTTCAGTCGCGAGTAGTTTCCCAAGAAACCCATCTAAATCGCGCTCGTGCCAGCATCAAACAAACTCTGTCTTGGTATGCCTATCTTCGTAAGTCAGGACACTTATCGTCTAGACCAGATTTGGCAAGTTTGATTAAACCTCAAATAGAAATCCTCAATGCTACCCTGCACAAGCTGGACTTAAATCTGATCAAAATAGCTGCTTTTGGTCTGGTCAGTCGTGGTAAGTCCGCTGTGTTAAATTCCCTCCTGGGGGAAAAAATCCTGGAAACAGGACCTCTTAATGGTGTCACTCAATGGCCCCGCTCCCTCCGTTGGCAACCAGGTACTAAGGTGTATGTTGAATTAATTGATACTCCTGGTTTGGATGAAATCAATGGGGAAGTTCGGGGAGAAATGGCTCGCACTGTGGCACAACAGGCTGATCTAATTCTGTTTGTTGTATCCGGAGATATAACTAGAACAGAGTACCAAGCTTTACTGGAATTACGACAAGCTCAAAAACCTCTGATTTTAGTGTTTAATAAAATAGATTTGTATCCAGATACCGATAAAAGCGCAATTTATCACAATTTACAAGTTTTAGGAGCAGCTACGGGTAGTCAGCAAAGTGATCCGTTATTACCAGATGAAATTGTGATGGTAGCCGCTGAACCTGCACCCATGGAGGTGAGGGTGGAATATGCGGATGGTAGGATCAGTTATGAATGGGAAACCCCCAAACCTCAAATACAAGAGCTAAAGCAAACTATTCTAAATATACTAAATCGGGAAGGGCGATCGCTTTTGGCTTTAAATGCACTGTTACAAGCTAGGGAATCGGAAGCAATTATGGCGGAAAAAACCTTGCATTTTCGTCAACAAGAAGCAGAGGAGTTGATTTGGCGATTCTGTAAATATAAAGCCTTAGCTATTGCTTTAAATCCCATTGCTTTTTTAGATGTTATTGGTGGTCTAATTACCGATTTGGCCTTAATTCGTTCTTTGGCTAGATTATACTCTCTCCCTATGACTAGCTATGAAGCAACTAAGTTATTAAAAACTATCCTCTTGAGTTCTGGTGGTTTATTACTTTCAGAAATAGCTAGTAACTTGGTTCTAGGGATGGGTAAAAGTGCAGCAGTAGTAAGTGGTGAAAATTCTATAAATATTACTACTTTTGCTGGTGGTGCCCTAGCTCAGTCCGGTGTGGCTTCCTATGGTGCTTATGCCGTGGGAAAAGCCGCACAAGTATATTTAGAAAATGGTTGTACCTGGGGAAGGTTGGGTGCTAACACCGTAATTGAGGAAATTTTGACCCAGGTGGAAAAAAATACTATTTTGTACCGATTGAAGCAAAAAATAAAATGAATGATAAATTTAAATTAATAAGTTGTTAGTTGAATTTTTAGTTTAATTGTTAGTCTCTATTACTTATCTATATTTGTATTTGTATAATTAGTTATATAATTAGTCATGCTGGTTATTCTCACCCTTTTAGATCCCCAATACCAAACTCCAGTCCAAGAATGGCGTTTCGAGAATACCACTCTCATTCGCATTGGTCGAGCTGTAGATAATCACGTAGTATTACATAGTAACTTAGTTTCAAGGTATCATTTAGAACTAAAAAAACTCCCAGAGGCTGGAGATGTTGATAGCTGGCAAATAGTTAGTCGGGGGACAAATGGGACTTTTGTCAATGGTGTACTAACTTCAAAGTGTAGGTTGATGGATAATTATCTGTTGCAGTTGGCACAGGGTGGTCCTATAGTACGCTTTCAAATACAAAACATACCTAACTTGACCAATCCCCCTTGGATGGCACCACAAGTGATGGGTCAAGTCTCACCCTTATCTTGTAAACACGAAGGAAATTTACCCAATAACATTTTTTGTGTGCACTGTGGTCAGCCTATATCTATTATTAAACAAATACGTCATTATCAAATGTTACGTATTTTAGGACAGGGAGGTATGGGTACTACCTATCTAGCTTGGGATAGTGCGGGTACAACTACGGGAGTACCACAGCTTTTAGTTCTGAAACAAATGAACAGAGACATGAGCGGAATTGCAAAAGCTCAGGAACTATTTGAGCGAGAAGCAAGTACGCTGAAATGTCTCCATCATCCGGGAATCCCTAAATATTACGATTTTTTTGTGGAAGGGGGGAAAAAATTCTTGGCCATGGAATTAATCCAGGGACAGGATTTAGAAAAAGTTGTATCCCATGGTGGACCTGTAACGGTAACCCAGGCGATCGCCTGGATGGTGCAAACCTGTGAGATTCTGGATTATCTTCATTCTCAAAACCCACCTTTGATTCATCGGGATATTAAACCAGCTAATCTGATGGTGAGAAATGGTAATCATCGAATTGTGGTTTTGGACTTTGGTGCTGTGAAGGAAATTGGTAGTGGATCGGGAACAAGGATTGGTGCTGAGGGGTACTGCGCTCCCGAACAGGAACGGGGACAACCGCTGACTCAGTCGGATTTGTATGCAGTAGGACCAACCTTGATTTTTTTGTTAACTGGACAAAATCCTCTCAAGTTCTTTCGTCCTAAGGGGAAGGGGTTTTGTTTTGATGTGCAAAACATTCCGACCATTACACCGAAAATTCAGAAAGTTATTGAGAGAGTGACCGAACCATTACCGGGGAACCGTTTTCAAAGCGCTCAGGATTTGGCTCAAGCACTGTTGGAATGTTAATTGTGGATGTTGTGGCCCTAATCTTCGTCCCAGGTTTCTACTGCTAATAGATCCCCTATGGGATCTTGCATACTAAAACCAAAGTCTAGTAGCTCTTGTTTCCAATATTTCCATTCGTCAGCATATAAAAAGGCAATCTTCCATATACTGTCGCTAGGCTTGATAATATTCGATTCTACTAATGATTGAACATTACGCTGCAATTTCACCATGTGGTGAATCACTTGTTGAGTCATAACCAGGATTGTGTTCAGATTTTATTGAAATAAATGCTCAGTTAAAACTGTGCAACATTTGACCTTTTCGAATTTATACAAAGCTGTTTAAAGCCATGCACGTAATTGGAAAAGTGTAGCTTGGGTTTTTGTTACTAGCAAGTTTGTCTTAGGATTGATGATTACCGGTGTTTGAGCTTTCTTGCTTGGGGTAGACAGAGATTTGTTGAGGAGTCCACGGAGGACTGTCTTAGACTGATTTGAACAACTTGTGCTAATCTTGCTAGGGATTTGTTTTAGCATTGTGGTTGCTTTTAGCAGTCATTTAACAGATAGTTTCAGGGTTAATTCCTGATAACTAACGCCCCATTGTAAACTATCCTATTATTTTAGTCAAGAGGAAGATGATCCACTGTTGGCGATTTTCCTACCGTGCAACATTTAACTTTTGGTTTTAACTCCCATAGTATATCATACAAAATTCCCACAAATTTAGAATCTTTAGCTTTTGTACGGTAATTACTACCACCAGCTATCAATTATCAACCTAGCTAGGATAGCAATTACTTATAATCGATTACAAATATTTTAATTACATTAAAGGGAGAGCCAGAACGCCTAGTCAGCACTTAATTTTGCTTATCAACACTGTACTAAGCTTTCTGGCTCAAGTTATAATTTATGTCATTATTTCATCGCGGTCATATTTTTTGTATCATCACATTTGGCTTGGGTAGAATCCAGAATGGGAACAACAACAGGGTGAACTTGCTGCACTTGTTCAGTTTGACAGGCAACAGATTGGGTTTGTCCGGTTGCTGACAAGATCGTTACTCCACCACTAAACCCTTTGAGGGAGTTAGGGTCCTTAGTACTTGCTGTAAGGTTGGTAGTAGTACCACTCCCTCCAATAGTGTAATTGTAAAAATCTGTGGATGTGGGAATGGTAATTGATAACTGGTTAAGAGTGGTAGCAAACCCGGTATTTTCTAGCCTGTATAGGGTTTGGGCTTTGTTAAAGGAACTGACATAGGTTTTAGCCTCCGATTCCTTAGCTTTGTTAGCTTGGTTTAAAAAAGAGGGCAAGGCGATCGCGGACAGTATACCAATAATGACAATAACCACTAGTAGTTCTAGCAGAGTAAAACCTTGAGCTGTTTTGTCCCTAATCAGGATATACTGTAGTAGTCTAACCTGGAATTTGGTTTTCATGGTAGCTTGTTGGTAATATCATTCTGATTTATTTATACCAAAAATCAAAGGGAATGTGGGTAATTTTCGGTTATTGAAGCCAAGGAAAAGTTGATGATATGGAATGATATTATCAATGGTTCACATAACCGTTAAAATTTAAGTTTACTTTTGATATAAGAGGTTAGGCACAGGCATTATTCTGTTATACTATATTCAGTAGAGTGTAGTCAATATGACGTGGGATAAAAATATGACCAAGTTGACAGTAGAAACCGTAGAAAATGTAGTGATTATTGGTTCTGGGCCAGCTGGATATACAGCAGCTATTTATGCTGGGAGAGCCAATTTAAAACCGATTGTGTTTGAAGGGTTTGCAACAGGTGGTTTACCTGGTGGTCAACTAATGAGTGCGATTCGTTGATCTGAAATCAATCTTGGTTATGAGTGCAAATAATAGCTATAAAATAGCTATAACTTGCATAAGTGGGTGGGTAGAATTAAATATAAGATGAACAAATAATTGTGCCTCCCTACTTAATGGATAATTAGATTGAGGGATAGGTCACTGGGTGGAACAAACCCAGATAACTTAATCTTCGTGAAGGTGAACCTGAACATTGTTGAATATCAGGTAATTCCTTCCCCCAAGGTGCATGGGTGAAAGCATATCCCCCATTGGAGAGACTAGCCATCAAACTAATGAAGCGGGGATAAACGGAGGTAACCTATAGAATCCGACTGGGAATCCCTTCTAGCACAGTTAGTCATGAACAGACCTAGGGGTCAAACTTTCGACAGAACCATCGTAATGACCAATAAGCCAACGCGGATTAGGCTTTTCCTAAAATAGGAATGGTGAAAAGGGTTGGAAAATTCATTATTTGCAACCTTGCACCCTGGAAGTAACCCGGTGGAGAGAGAGGTTCTAAAACTAACGCCAAACGAAGATTAGGAACGAAGTAACCTCTATGTGAGCTCTTGAGTTGAGGTCGAAAACTTGAGTAGGTGCTAACCGCAAGCAACATAGTGGGAGGGATTGTCTAAGAAGCATTGGCCTTTGGGAAAGCCAAAGGATAAGCTGACGTAGACACGATGGGTTGGAATGTATGGTTTTAAGTAGCAGTAAAAATGTCCAAGGCCGAAAATAACTTGAGGATGGAATGGAAAAACAACGGTCCAGTTCCTGGGGAAATGGAGTCAGATGTAAACTGGCAAGAAATTCCCTGGAAAAAACTGGAACGTCATGTTTTTAAGCTGCAAAAGAGAATATACAAAGCCTCGCAGCGTGGGGATGTCAAAACGGTTCATAAGCTCCAGAAGCTGTTAATTAAATCTTGGTCAGCAAGATGTATTGCTGTGAAGGGGGTATTTCCACAAAACCAGGGTGCTAAATCTTTCTCTCCTGAACAAAAACTGGTTTTGGCCAGGCAACTCTCTGTCATTGCCAAATCACTACTGGTCAGGAAGAATCTTTCTTTGGTTGTGTTTACTATATACAATCAGGCTCTGACTTTGCTTATTAGTATGGCTATGAGTCCAGAATGGGATGCAAAGTTCAATTTGGGTTTACATGAGGGTAATTCTGATATTTCTTGTTACAATGCTATTAAGTCTATTCACAGGGAAGTGGTAAAAAAACCTAAGTATGTTTTAGCTGGTGAGTTGGAAGAAAGTTTCCAGGGGGTTAACTCTGAATATTTCCTCAAGGAGCTTAATACTTTTCCATTGCTGGGGAAACAAATTAAGTTATGGTTGAAGTTGGGTGTTCTCAATCATCAACAACTATTGTTCCCAAGGGAAAGAACTACTATATGCTCCCTATCATCTCTTCTACTGGGTGTAGCTTTGGGGGAATTACAACGGAGGATAGATGGGATCTTAATTGGTCTAATGGCTGATTCTAATCAACCCAAAACTACTGCTTTTAACTCTAATGTAATTAATGTAATTCCCCATTTTGTTAAGCACCAAGGTGGATTTGTGCTGGTACATCAGGAATTGGCAGTGATTATTTCTTGTGAGCGCATTATCACCCAATGGCTATCAGAAGTGGGTTTAAAGTTAAAAGCGGAAGGGTTAAAAATCTCCCACAGTCTCTATGATTATCAGGGAAATGTGGGTTGTAACTTTTTGGGGTTTTATATTAGACAGTTTGTCAGACAAAGGAATTCACATGGTCAACCTTTGACTGATGGATCTAACTATAATACTTTGATTACTGTTAGTCAACAAAGCCTAAAAGAACATACTAAGTCCTTAGGAGCGATTATTGACCAGCACCGATCTGCTAAACAATCGGTGCTGATCAGTAAGCTTAATCCCTTAATTGAACGCTGGACAAAATACTACTCTCCCCTAATCAGCGATCGCATTTTTAGCAAGGTGGATTTTGAGTTGCACTCAAAATTAAGAGCTTGGTCACGACGAAGACACAACCAAAAAGGCAAGAGATGGATTAGTAAAAGATACTGGTCAATCACCAAGGGAGAGGGTTGGAGATTTGGTCACCAGAACTCGGAGGGTAAAACCTACGAACTGATGAAGCACCAACATATCCACCAAGATTTGAAATTAAGAAGATCTGGAAGCACATCTATAGAGAATATTCATCCCCAGGTAAAAGCTGTTAAAAACGGTATGCTAGGTAGACAAGACAAGTCCCACCCCATTGAGGAGCCGTGTGAATTGAAAAATTCATGCACGGTTTTGAAGACGAGTTAGAAGGGTGACCTTTTGGCTTAGTTTAACCAACCACGGAAGTGGAAAATTTTCCGGGATTTCCCCAGGGAATAACGGGACCAGAGTTAATGACTAATATGAAAGCCCAAGCGGAACGCTGGGGGGCAGAATTGTACACAGAGGATGTGATATCCGTTAATTTGAGTCAGCGTCCTTTTATTGTTCGTTCTTCAGAAAGGGAGGTAAAAACCCATGGTTTAATTATTGCGACTGGTGCAACTGCTAAACGTCTGGGTTTACCCAGTGAGGAGCAGTTTTGGAGTCGGGGAATTTCTGCTTGTGCCATTTGTGATGGTGCAACTCCTATTTTTCGCGGTCAAGAGTTGGTGGTGATTGGTGCTGGCGATTCTGCAGCGGAAGAAGCTGTTTACCTAACCAAGTATGGCTCTGTAGTCCATTTATTGGTGCGTTCTGATAAGATGCGTGCTTCTAAAGCCATGCAAGATCGGGTTTTAACTAATTCTAAGATTAAGGTTCACTGGCACACAGAAGCGTTAGACGTAATCGGTAAGGAGCAAATGGTGGGGGTGCAAGTGCGTAACAACTACACAGGGGAAGAAAATACCATTCCTGCTAGGGGTTTATTTTACGCCATAGGACATAAACCAAATACAGAGCTGTTTCGGGGACAATTAGAGCTAGATGAGGTAGGTTACATTGTCACCAGACATGGAAGTGTGGAAACTAGTGTGGAGGGCGTATTTGCTGCTGGTGATGTTCAAGACCATGAATTTCGTCAAGCGATCACCGCTGCGGGTACTGGTTGTCAAGCAGCGCTGTTAGCGGAAAGATGGTTATCATCAGGGGGTTTAATTCAGGAATTCCATCAAACCCAATCGGAACCAACTCCAGAATCCACAACACAACCCCAGGAAGAAATTCCCCCAACCGAGTTCAATCTACAGAAAACACGCCATCATGGTGGTTATGCTCTCAGGAAACTATTCCACGAAAGCGATCGCCTGTTAGTGGTAAAGTATGTTGCTCCTGGTTGTGGTCCTTGTCATACCCTTAAACCCATACTTAACAAGGTGGTGGATGAGTTTGATGGGAGGATACATTTTGTGGAAATTGATATTGATGAGGATCAGGACATTGCCCAAAATGCTGGAATTGTGGGTACACCGACGGTGCAAGTTTTTAAAAACAAGGAGTTGATTCAAGAATGGAAGGGTGTAAAACCCAAGGGGGAGTATCGTCAGGTAATTGCGGGTAATTTGTAGGTGCAACTGATTTTGTTTGTGGTAAGTGGGTGGGTGGGATTAAATATAAGATGAACGTACTACAAATAATTGTGCCTCCCTACTTAATGGTTGATTGGTTGTGAGTTAAAATCAATTGACCACTTCCCCAATTTGCATTATGCAGATCAAAAAACGACGAATACCCTCTTTTTTAAACTTTGCTCAGTCCAATCTCTCTGGCAAACTCATGCTCCTAGGGTTGATAATTACCCTATTTTTCGTCTTACTGGCTTTTATGGCACCAGTTTGGCAAAATTGGGGGTGGTTATCTGACCCTAAAGAACTTTTGACCAATCCCATTCATCAACCCCCCTCGGGAAAATATTGGTTTGGCACTAGTCGCTTGGGTTATGATGTTTTCTCCCGTACCATTTTTGGCGCTCAAGCAGCATTACAAGTGGTCATATTAGCTACAGGGTTGAGTATGGTAGTGGGCGTACCCCTGGGAATGGTTAGTGGTTATCTAGGTGGCAAATTAGATAAGACCCTGCTATTTCTCATGGACAGCATTTACACCCTACCCGGACTTCTACTTTCTGTTACCCTGGCATTTGTGGTGGGTAGGGGAATCTTAAATGCGGCGATCGCCATTAGCATAGCCTACATCCCCCAATATTATCGGGTTGTCCGTAATCATACGGTGAGTGTGAAAACGGAAGTATATATCGAAGCTGCCCAAGCTATGGGTGCTTCTACTTGGACTGTGTTATCTCGATATTTATTTTTAAATGTGATTCAGAGTGTTCCTGTGCTATTCACTCTTAATGCAGCAGATGCCATATTAGTTCTGGGTGGTTTGGGCTTTTTGGGTTTAGGACTACCAGAAGAAGTACCAGAGTGGGGATACGATTTACGACAAGCTTTAGAAGCTTTGCCCACCGGTATTTGGTGGACTACCCTTTTCCCTGGGTTAGCTATGACTATTATGGTGGTAGGTTTATCACTACTGGGTGAGGGATTAAATGAACTGATCCATCCGCGAATGCGGAAGGGGAAATAAGAATCCCGGTATGATTTTACCAATCATTGAGCAAAAGACGACTGTTATTATCAATATAAGTGGGATCACCAGTGTGACTAATGGCTCCATATTTTTCAATGTAAGACCGCACTTCTGGGGGAAAAGTGGGATATTCCAAGATTCCATCTCCATCTGCTATGGTGGCCCAAAATTCTCGTAACTCGGGAGCTAACTTTTGAGCTTGATTTAAGGGTAAGTTCAAGGGGGGTAGGGTTAATAGTTTGATCACAAAGGGAAAGGAGCGATCGCCCATCCATTGTCTGGATGATTGTTGTAAATCGGGAAATTGGGGTACTGATTGGACTCGATGGGAGAATATTTGTAGCCATTCTCTCCCTACATGGTCTCGTTCATATTCTAATATTCTATAGGGATGGGGATAACTCACAAGGGAACCGGTGGTAATATCATAAACCCCATGAGCGTGGGCTATGTCTTGTACGTGTAAATGTCCTGTAAATACCAGTTTCACTCCATGTTTACCTAACAGGTTTACCAGTTCCCTGGCGTTCTCTAACATGTAACGATTAGCCATGGGATGACTTGCCTGATTTGGTAAATGCTCAACAACATTGTGATGAATCATGACCAAAACTAATTCATCCTTGATTTTTGCCAATTCTGACTCTAACCATTGAAATTGTTTCGGGTCTAAAAGTCCTATCTGTTTACCATCGGAGTCAAAGGTGTTAGAGTTTAACCCAATTAGTCTCACACCTGGCAATATTTGACGGTTATAATAACAATGTTCTGGGTGATCATAGCCAAATTTATGGTAATAATAGGGAAACTCTACAAAGCCAATAGATTGGTGATTGGCTAACAATACAGGGACATCATGATTACCAGGGACAACATAGCTGGGAAATGGTAACTCTAGTAATCTTTTGGTCAACCAGGCGTGATTTTCTGGTTCACCATGTTGGGTGAGGTCTCCCGGGAGTAAAAGAAAGTCCAGATCCAGTTGGGTCAGATGTGCTAAGACAATTTCCAAAGCGGGGATACTTACTTCCACCAGGTGGAACCGATCAGGATGATCCCATATGGTGTGGGGTAGAGCAATGTGCAAATCGCTAACTATGGCAAAGCGAAATTTCATATCTGTTGATTTAAAAAAATGTTAAAACCACTTATCTGTTTAATTTAAAATGTACATTAAATTAGACTAGTCTTTGGAGGTGGAAATTTTGCCTTTGATTCGGGTGCGTCAGCACGTTAACCCTCTAGCCAGAAAGTTTCAAACTCCTATTGATCCACCAATATGGGAACAGGTTTTTTCTCAAACAAACCAACCTCTACACATGGATATTGGCTCGGGACGAGGTAGGTTTTTATTACAAATGGCTCAAAGAGAATTAAACTGGAATTTTTTGGGTTTAGAAATTAGAGAACCTCTGGTGATGGAAGCTAACAGACTAGCTAATCAATTAGATTGGCAAAATTTACATTATTTATTTTGTAATGTGAATAATTCCCTAGAGCCAATTTTGTCCAGTTTGCCAACGGGAGTTCTACAACGGGTAACTATCCAATTCCCCGACCCTTGGTTTAAATCCCGTCATGCTAAACGTCGTGTGGTACAACCCCAATTGGTGGCACACTTGGCTAATTACTTGGTTGTGGGTGGAGAAGTGTTTATACAATCTGATCAACATTTTCTAGCTACTCAAATGTGCGATCGCCTGCAAGAACACCCAGCATTTACTAGGGTATTTAACGGGGTGGGCGAATGGTTATCAGAAAACCCCCTAGTCCCCACAGAACGGGAAATAGCTACCCAGAATAAGGGTGAACCCATTTACCGCGCTTTGTTTGTTAAGAGATAGCTGGGCCAGCACCCATTTTTACCTATCAACTCTTTTATGGTGTTCTGGTTAAAGGTTTTAAATATACTTCCTCATTCTCTAAGGATTCACAAAACACTGTAATTGTTGAACTTTGAATCAATCCCTCACTGTTTAAACTAAAAATCTGATGACGATAGTAGGCATAAACGTCAAATAACCCACCGACAAAACCAAAGGTCAGACCAATGATTAACAATCCATGGAGGGGACTACCAGTGCCAAAGGTAGCTAAAAAATGCAGTATGTCATTGGGTATGTCCTGAGTCACTCCATGCAAAATAGGGATGAGTCCAAACAAACATAGACAGGACAATAAAAAACCAACAAATAATATTGGAGCTATAAAACTCAATACTATAGCTAGTAAAACTGAGCGGAGAAAGTTAGTAAAAACCATCATTTCAGGCCATCTCCAAGATTAAGACGACGACAGACCAAAACCTGCACGTCAATTTCTACAATAGGGGCGATCGCGACGAAAATACGGATTTGTCAAAAATCTTAAATCTTAATTAAAATAAAGATAAAAATTACCATCTGGTGCAGGGTGAGTTTTGAGTAACCTCAAGTGGTAAAACCCTTGATATACATGGGTTTGGTTAGTTAATTGCATTTGGATGTGTTGTACCAGGTTAAAAATTAAGATATATTAAGATATAATTAGTGAGAAAGTCCTTAACCAAAGTTAATATAGTTATCAAAATGGTCAGGAGAAAAAAGCGAGAAGTTTCGCTATTCTTAGAAGAGTCACCGAGTTAGATAGAAGACATTGAGCCAGACTATATCTAAATCCAGTTTAGGACTATGGGGTCAAAGACTGGTGGAGGCCATTTTTTTAGGGGGACAAGTGACACTGCACTTGCTCAGGGGAAAAATTCATCGTCGTAACACACTAGAGCAACTAGCGGTGGTGGGACCGGATTCCCTATTTATAGCCTTACTAACGGCGATTTTCGTGGGTGCAGTATTTACAATTCAGGTAGCGCGAGAGTTTATCAACTTTGGTGCTGGGAATTTGGTAGGGGGGGTATTAGCAGTAGCTTTAACCCGAGAATTATCACCCGTACTCACAGCAGTTATTTTAGCGGGTAGAGTAGGTTCTGCATTTGCGGCAGAAATTGGTACTATGCGGGTTACAGAACAAATAGATGCTCTATTAATGTTAAAGACTGATCCTATTGATTTTTTAGTCATACCTCGTCTTTTAGCCTGTTTATTAATGCTACCAATTTTGACCCTGTTATCTCTGGTTACTGGAATGTGGGGGGGATTGATAATTGCTACCAATCTTTACAATCTTTCGGATACGGTATTTTTAGACTCAGCGCGTAACTTTCTAGATCTCCGAGATATAATTAGTGCCATGATTAAAGCAGCATGTTTTGGGGTTTTAATCGCCATAATTGGTTGCAGCTGGGGTTTAACCACTACAGGGGGAGCTAAGGGTGTGGGACAGTCGACCACCACAGCAGTGGTTACTGCTCTGTTAGTGATTTTCATCAGCAATTTCTTTTTATCATGGTTGATGTTTCAGGGAGCGGGTAATCCATCTATTAGACCTTAATTAAGTACGGAGGCACAATTATTTGTAGGATGGGTTAACCCATGCGGGCGTTTCATACTTCAACCCAACCTACATTCATCTTATATTTAATTCCACCTACCCACTTATTTCACCTACAACTCTCAAAAATTATGACAAATTATCCCTTATCTAGTAGTTTATCTACCACGGAACTCAAAGCCAGTTACAATATTCCTCTGGTATTAGTAATTAGTTCCATTCCCCTCTTGGTGGTTCAACCTTTATTGGGTGGTGCGATCGCCCTATTCGGATTATTTCTGATGTTTCAAGCTGTGTCGTTGCGGTTTTTATTTACCGGGAATGACTTTGATATTTACCGAGGTGAGAAATTAATTAGGAGATTTCCTTATAGGGAGTGGCAAAGTTGGCGAATTTTTTGGCATAGGGTGCCAATTTTGTTTTATTTTAGAGAAATCAAAAGTATCCATTTTTTGCCAATTTTATTTGACCCTAGAACCCTGAAATCCTGTTTAGAAAGATTGCAAGCTGAGGGCAAAATACCCTAAGTAGGGATGCACAATTATTTGTAGGATGGGTTAACCCATGCGGGCGTTGGGTTTCCTACTTCAACCCAACCTACGTTCATCTTATATTTAATTCCACCCACCCACTTATCCACGAATTGTTTTTAAAAGCAGTTGTGGTCTAATTCTAAAATATATTATTTCCCTTTGTAAATATGAAACATTCATCGTTACCCTCAAACCATAGCCTGAAAAAAAGCCCCAATTGGCAGTTACTTATTTTAAGTAATGGTCACGGAGAGGATATAATTGCAGGAAGGATTATCGAGGAACTAAGAAAGCTCCCCTCACCTCCCGATATTTTTGCCTTACCAATAGTAGGAGAAGGTCATACATATCAAAGTTTAAATATACCCCGTATTGGTGATGTAAAAACCATGCCTTCAGGTGGTTTTATCTATATGGATAAAAGTCAACTAGTGCAGGATATCCAAAGTGGTCTAATTCAACTGACTTGGAAGCAACTTCAAGCAGTTCGTACCTGGGTAAAATGTCAAAGAAAATTGGGCAATCACCAAGGGATTGTGGCGGTGGGTGATATCATACCTCTATTATTTGCCACCATCAGCGGTGCTAATTATGCTTTTGTGGGAACTGCAAAATCAGAATATTATGTGCGGGATAAAACCAGTTTACTCAGGAGAAATTCCCAAAAATCTTGGTGGGAAAACTTCTCTGGTTCCATTTACCACCCCTGGGAAAGATGGTTGATGAGTCGTCGTCGCTGTCGTGCAGTGTTCCCTCGAGATACCCTAACAACGGAAATTTTAAGAAGGTGGCCTATCCCAGCTTTTGATGCAGGAAATCCCATGATGGATGGTTTGGAACCTTCTTCTAATACACCCCAATTTCTAGATTCTAATCTCCAAAAATCAGAAAGCTATTACCCCCTCATTGTTACTTTGCTCCCCGGTTCCCGCACTGGTGAAGCATATAATAATTGGGAAATGATTATGGTGGCTATATCCGGTTTAATGGAGAGTTTTCACGGGCGAAAAATTATTTTTCTCGGTGCGATCGCCCCCGGTTTAGACCAGGCAATTTTATCTGAAAGTTTAAAAATTCAAGGTTGGGAAAATCATCATTCATCCCCCATTGCTATTAGGGATCCTCATGCTCTAGTTTTTAAACAAAGAAATGCCTATTTACTACTAACACAAACAGCTTATAATGACTGTTTACACTGGGCACATTTAGCCATTGCTATGGCGGGTACCGCTACAGAGCAATTTGTAGGACTGGGAAAACCTGTAATTGCTTTTCCAGGTAAAGGTCCCCAATATAATCCCAATTTTGCTGAAGCTCAAAGTCGTCTTTTAGGAGTTTCTTTAATATTAGTAGATCACCCCAGAGAAGTTCCCAAAACTGTGTCAAATCTGTTCCAAAATCCTGACTTTTTCCAAGAAATTGCTACAAATGGATGGGAACGTATGGGGAAACCAGGAGCAGCAAGACGCATTGCTGAATGTTTAGAAGTGAGATTGGGTTCACCCAACCAATCCTGAACGTAGAGCCCGCACAGCAGCTTGAGTTCTATCATCCGCACAGAGCTTATTCAAGATATTGCGAACATGGGTTTTTACCGTTCCCACCGTAATGTAGAGTTTCTCTGCTATTTGTCCGTTGCTACAACCATCCACTATTAATTCCAAAATTTCTAACTCCCGTTGGGTGAGGGGAGAGCTTTCTAACACCTGTTCATACTCTATGGCTAAACCCTCTATTTTTACCATTTTTGGCTTATCCGTACTCCCCGCTTCCCCCGGTGACTGGACACGCATTTTTCTTAAAACTACACTAGCGATCGCTGGATCGATCCAAGAATTTCCCGCATAAGTAGCATTTATAGCTTCTGTTAATTTATTAATGCTGGTCTCTTTCATGTAATAGGAGTCTGCCCCCGCTGCAAAAGCAGCTAGAACTGATTCTTCCGTACTATCCATGGTCAAAACCAGAATTTTGGTATTGTCCTGTCCGTTTTCACCCTGATGGCGCTTAAACTTACGAGTTAATTCTATCCCATCCATATCAGGTAAACCGATATCGACCACTGCCACATCGGGTTTAGTAGTTTCTAAAAGTTTTAGTCCCTGAGTTGCATTTGCTGCTTCACCGATTACCTTCAACCCCGGGTGGGACTGGATGACAGTCTTTAAACCCATTCTAGTTAAATCATGGTCTTCTATTAAAATAATGCTAATTTCACTCATTGTCGTACCAAATTATCATAATTATCTAATTGTCGTGGAAATTTACCCATTAGGTCAAAGTCCTTGTGTATCTAACATCCCCAGGGGAATCTTAGATGATATATATTGTAAATTACATCTATCTTAGGGAAGAGTAAAAATATAACCAGGGATATATGCCAAAATTTCCGGGATATGAAATACTGATGCGAACACGAAATAATGTCGGTATAACTGAGTCCGGTAAACTGGTCGTGTTAACACGGAAAACTGGTCTATGTGGAAATTAAACAAATATATGTAAACGGGGAGAAAAAATTGGAGGTAGTCAATATCAATCAAATACTCTATTTTTTCCCTCTGCTACTCAATAGGGGAAATGGAAACCAATGGAAGAGAGGCTGAAAATTTTGGTTGTGGATGAGGATCACTTAGCACGTAAGGTATTTCGTTTGGTAGTAAACGAAACCAGGTTATCCTTGGAATTATGGGAGATCAGTGACAGCAAGAATGTTTTTTGTGTCCTAGAAAGTGCTAAATTCGATTGTATTTTTCTTGGTTCTCCTTTGGTGGATCGAACTTTGAACCTAATTGACAAATTACATTCCTCCCAGAATAAAGTCCCCCTGGTGATTCTCACAAGTCCAGGAGAAGAGAAAACCGCTCTCAATTTATTACATAACGGTGCTACAGACTATTTGAATAAATCCAGTCTCACTCCAGAAGTTTTATCTATAACATTGCGAAATGCAATTCGCTTACACCAGTCCGAGATTAAAGCCCAGTTAGCCTATGGGCAGCTTAAAGAAAGCCATGAAAAGTTAATTCGTAGTAATGAGGAATTAGAGAGACAACGACAACAAATTCAATTACAGAATTTAAAACTCTTAGAAGTATCAAGATTGAAATCACAATTTTTGTCAACCATATCTCATGAGTTGCGAACTCCCATGAATGCCATAATTGGGTTTGCCCAAATTCTACTGCGTCCTAAATTTAGTCAGCTAAGTAGTGTACAGACAGATATTTTAAAACGCATTCTGAATAATGCCAAGGATTTGTCGATGTTACTGAATGAAGTTTTAGACTTTTCTAAGATTGATTCTGGTGGACTAGCATTAAAACCAGAAATTTTCGATCTATCTAAGATGGTTAATCATACTGTGGGTGAAATCCGCTCTTTAGTGGAAGCCAAGAAATTATCTTTATCTGTAGAAATAGATTTGGAAAATACTCTTGTGTTTAATGATCCTATCAGAGTGCGTCAGATTTTAATTAACTTGCTTTCAAATGCCATTAAGTTTACAGAGAGCGGGTGTGTTTGGGTTAGAGTTACCGAACTCAGTAAAAGTCGCATAGCTATTTCTATTAGGGATACTGGAATTGGTATTTCCAGTCAAGATTGTGAACATATTTTTGAAGCATTTAGACAAGTAGATCAAGGTATGAGTCGTAAGTATCCAGGGACTGGACTGGGTTTAGCAATTATTGATTCATTAGTGAAAATCATGGGAGGAAAAATAATATTGGAAAGTCAATTAGCAGTAGGTTCACTATTTAGAGTTGAATTACCAAGACAAGTTAGTGTAAATTTACTTAGTGAAGAAAAACTGGGCTATTTGGAGAAAAAAGGTCACAGCATGTCAGTTCCAGAAAAATGGAGGGCCAGATATTAGTTTTTTACTTGTCCGGGGAGCGTCAATAAACAACTAAGTGGGTGGGTGGAATTAAATATAGGATGAACGTAGGTTGGGTTGAAGTATGAAACCCAACACCCCCCGTTCCTCAACCCATCCTACAAATAATTGTGCCTCCCTACTTACCAATTAAACTAAATTTACTCAGGTGGATAGGGTATGTCAGTTAGCAAGAGTGATCAAGTTGCGCGTATTCTTGTGGTCGATGATATAAGAGATAATTTAATTTTAGTCCAAACCCTATTAGAGAGTGAAGGGTATGCAATTGATTCAGTTTCTGATGGAGCAACAGCTTTACAAAAAACTGTCCAATCACCTCCAGACCTAATTCTTTTGGATGTAATGATGCCAGAAATGGATGGTTATGAAGTAACCCGCACAATTCGTAGCTATACTAATATTGACTACGTTCCTATTTTACTGATCACAGCTTTTGATCAATCTAGTGTGGTGGAAGGATTAGATGCGGGTGCAGATGATTTTATTCGTAAACCATTTGATACCAATGAGTTATTGGCAAGAGTCCGCTGCTTACTGAGACTGAAACACAGCATTGATGAACAACAAAAAATGAGCCGACAACGAGAAGATTTTGTCTCGCGACTAACTCACGATTTGCGCACTCCTTTATTAGCAGCAGATCGTATGTTAGACCTGTTTCAAAAGGAGACCTTTGGTCAAATTCCTCCTGAAATGAAACAAGCGATCGCCATGATGATTCGCAGTAACCAGAACCTGCTAGAAATGGTAAATAATCTTCTAGAGGTGTATCGGTTTGATGCTGATAAGAAGTTTTTAAATGTGCAAGAATGTGATCTGCATGAAATAGCCCAGGAAGTAGTTAATGAATTAACTCCATTGGCTATGGAAAAAAACCTAACTCTGAAATTAGAAACCCGTTTAGAAGAACAAAACCTGGTTTTAGGGGATAGACTAGAATTAGGTCGGGTTCTCAACAATTTAATTGGCAATGCCATCAAATTTACTGATCACGGGACTGTGGAAGTAAGGATTTTTGAAAAATCCCGCCACAAAAATATGGCACAGGTTATTATTCAGATATCGGACACTGGCTATGGTATTGCACCGGAAGATCAAACTATTATTTTTGAGAGATTTCGTCAAGGCAAAAACAAAAGATCTGGTAGTGGTTTAGGACTGCATCTTTCCCAACGGATTATTGAAGCACATGGGGGTAAAATAGAGCTATATTCACAATTGGGTAAAGGTAGTACATTCACTATCAAACTACCAAAGGTAGTTTTGTAGGATGGGTTGAGGAACGGGGGGTGTTGGGTTTCATACTTCAACCCAACCTACGTTCATCTTATATTTAATTCCACCCACCCACTTATAACATTACAATTACCAAAGGTAGTTTTGTAGTATGATAGTAAAATAAGTTTTTGAAAACTTGCTAGTACCTTGTGATATGCCAGAAAAAAATTTCCCAGACCAAAGCACCCGATTGTTTTCTCACCTCAAATTTGATCGAGAGCAGTTAAATCATCAACCGGGTAGCCTTTTAGGTAGCACAGCTTTAATTACTGGAACTACCATTGGTGCTGGTATTCTTGCCCTACCTGCAGTTACCCTACCATCGGGTGTATTGCCTTCTAATGTTGCTATTTGTCTAGTTTGGATCTATACCCTATTATCAGGGTTACTAATTGCAGAAATTACTGTAAATGTGATGGGTATGGAGGGAATTGCCCACATCGGTTTTTTGGCAATTGTGGAAAAAAAATTGGGCAACCTAGGAGCAAGAATTGCAGGTGCTACTTATTTATTTGAGCACTATGCTATTTTGGTAGCATATATTAGTCGAGGTGGAGATATCCTGATCTCTACCTTTGCCAAAATAGGCAATTTAGATCAGGATTTACCCCATTGGTTAGGTACAACAACTTTTACCATATTATTTGGAGGGATGTTGTATTGGGGGAAAGAGAAATTTTTGGAAAAATTAAATAATGTGTTGGTAGGAATTGTGATTGTTTCCTTTATGGGAATATTATTTTTGGGAGTTGGTCACGTAAAAAGTTCCCTATTCCTATTCCAAAATTGGCCTGCTGTGGGTGGTGCTATTTCAGTTATTTGTGTGACCCTTTTTTATCAGAATGTTGTTCCTTTGGTGGTAAGCCAACTGGAAGGAGATATCTCCAAAATTAGAAAATCTATTATCATTGGTTCCGGTATTCCCATGATTCTATTTCTTGCCTGGAATACTGTTATTTTAGGCAGTGTAAATTTTCAATCTTGGCAAATCAACCAACCTAATGGTTCTATTTTCGACCCCTTAGAGGTTTTACAATCAGGAGAAGCAGGAGAGGTCTTAGCTATAATATTAACTGTCTTCTCCGAATTTGCCATTGTCACATCCTTTATTGGTTTTGTCTATGGATTGATTGATTTCTTTCAGGATATTTATCGTCTTAAACAGGTGGAAATTTCCCGGTTACCCATTTTCTCTCTGGTGCTGCTTCCACCTCTGAGTTTGGGTACAATCAACCCCTACATCTTTTTTATAGCTATAGAATATAGTGGTATCCTCACTATTTCAATTTTGGGTGCTATTATTCCCGCAATTATTAGTTGGCAAGAACGGGAAAAGTTAACAAATGGGATTTATCAGTCCCTAATTCCCGGTGGGAAAATCACATTGGCTATGATGATCATCATAGCAGTAACTCTAATGACAAAACAAATTACAGAAATTATTTCTCTAATCCAAATAAATATCCCTACCTTATTTCCTTCTATTAGCCATTAGCCAATTGATCACAGCTTCCACATCTGTTACCTGTTCTCCAGGTGGTAAAGGTGGACGCTTTACCATCACCACTGGTATACCCATCTCCCTTGCTGCTATGATTTTAGGGTAGGTGGCACTCCCCCCACTGTTTTTACTGACGATCGCATCTATATTATATCGGGTTAAAATTTCTCTTTCGTCTCTCAAATCAAAGGGTCCTCTGTTGAATAATATCTCTCCACAAGGAATCTTGCTATCTACCGCAGGAGGATCAATCATTCGCATTAAAAACCATATTCTCTCTAGGTGGGCAAAAGCTGCTATTTCTTGTCTACCTATGGTTAAAAAAACTCTTTTGATTGGGTTGATTTGGTTTTTAAAAACTTGGTGACTCATACTCTGGTTATGCAAAATGGCCGCAGCTTCCCTATGGTTCCCTACTTCAATCCAATTATCCCCCGCTTCTTTTTCCCAACCTGGACGATGAAATAATAATCGGGGAATCCCTACCTCTCTAGCTGCTCTGTCCGCATTCCAAGATATGCTATCCGCAAACGGATGGGTCGCATCAATTAAAATATCAATTTTTTGTTCCCGTAAATATTCTACTAACCCAGGTACACCCCCAAAACCGCCAATGCGCACGTTGGGGGGCATAACCGGATTCCTGGTTCGACCCGCCCACGATGCGATCGCCTGTATTTCCGGAATGTGATTTATTTTGTTAGTGATTTCTATGGCATCACCGGTACCACCAAGAATTAAAACCCGTATCATAAATATAAGGAAAGGTTAGTTAAAATCTTAAACCAACACCACCTTGTACTGAAACAGCTGTGGAACTACTATTACGATAAGCGTCAAAGGCAATAATGGCGTTACCAAAAATTACTGCACTGCTATTGGGTATGGTATAATCAATACCTGGTTGCAGGGCAAAACTGATTTTATTACCAACGGGGGAAGGGGTGTCACCACTGGTCAAAACCACACCTGCTCCCAAGTAAATATCAGTTTGCCAATTAATGGGAACGTCGTAGGAAACAGTGGGCACCACTGCTGTACCTTTACCAATTAGAGCTTGGGTGCGGAAGGAAACTGGAGCTTCTAATAACTTATATCGAAAGGCTAAGATTCCACCAACTTGACCGTTTTGAGTGTCCACCGTTGGTCCCACACCTACATAACTACCATAAGCTACTTGCGCTAGTGCGGGTTTTTGGTTCATCAATAAGCTAAAAACCAACCCAGTACCTAACAGAGAAACTAAGTGTTGAGTAAATTTCATATATTTCATAACAGTTTACCACTTCTTATAGTTATGGACAACGAGAATGAATTCCACCATTGGTGCAAATGAAGGCCAATTGTTGCACATCTAAGTTTTTAGCATTGCTAAAATCTACACCCTGAACAATAGCTGCTTGGGAACCAAGGTCGGAGGTTTCTACAAATCTATCTTTAGGATCCTGTTTACCAGGAAATAAGATCGCTCCCTGAAAATCCGTACCTTCCAAATTTGCTCCTCTTAAATCAGTACGACTAATATCAGCATTGCGTAGGTTAGCGTTAGTCATGTTAGCATAACGCAAAATAGCACCAGAGAGATTGGCAGCACTGAAATTGGCACTGTTTAAGTTGGCATGATTTAAATAAGATTCGGAGAGGTCTGCACCTTGCCAATTAGTTTTAGTTAAGTTGCTATGGGAAAGTTGGGACCCTATAGCAGAAACTCGAGCCAATTGAGCAGCATATAAATCAGCTTCTTGTAGTTGTGCACCGCTGATATCCGCTCCGGTCAAAATGGCATCTTGCAAGGTCGCTTGTTGTAAATCCGAACCTACAAGTTGGGCACTGCTGAGGTTAGCACCTATCAACTTGCTATTTGCTAGGTTTGCCCTGTTTAACACCGAACGACTTAGATCTACACGACTCATTAAAACCCGACTGAGATTGGCGTTAGATAGATTGGATCTTTTTAGTTGGGCTTTACTCAAGTCGGCTATAATATCATCGTAGGTGTCCCAACGACCATCTTCTCCCACACTACGAAAACGACTACCTTTAAAACTAGCTTGGTTAAGATTGGCGGATTTGAGTATAACTCCAGATAAATCTACATTTTCTAGGATTAATGGGGATTGGGAATTTTCTTCGGCATTTTGCGGACCTAGTTGAATTTCCGTTAAATCCAAGTTGTGAGTTTTGCCACTATAAACCGCTAATATTTTGTTGATAGTCTGTTGGTTGATGTTTAACAGTTGTTCCCCCATACTACTAGAAATAGCACCGGATTTGATTTCTTTGCCAATGAACTGGTTGACCCGTTTTAGTTCCGGTAGGGATGTGATTCCTATATTAGATAATGCTTGTTGGATAGTATTCAATATGCTGGGATCAGTTTCTTTAGTCAGTAAATCCACTAGATACTTGATTGACTGGAGATCATTAACTCCACCCATGGCAAGAATTGCCCGTTGGCGTTCCTCAATGCCAGTACCAGACTGGGGGTTAATTTGTTTGTTCAGTTCTAGGAAGTTTTGATTGTTTACCAGCTGGGTTTGTCTTTCATTGGCCTGGTTTTGAATATATATTTGTGTACCCACCAGGGTTGACAATAGGGCTATTATACCCGTTGCACCTACTACAATCAGGGTCAGATTGGGGGGAAAGTTAAAGGTAAAATTGGCAATGGGGTGAGATGGGGAACTTTCTGTTAGTTGTTTACCAGTGATTGCTATATTAATATCTAGGGTGTATGTATCAGCTAACTGATCATGGATGGCACGTTTGCGAGAATTAATACCCATGCCTTCTGCTATTACCATTACCAGAACCAAAAATGTAAATAGTTCCAGGTTAGGAAAGGCAAAACTATAACGCCACAATACATAAGCCATACTCACTGGAACACCCCAACGTCCTATTCCTTCACGAATGATAATGGCTTTAAAACCGGGGGGTTTTCCTTCTTTGTTAACTACCTTGATTCCTAATTTCTTTTTGACAAGGGTGCTACCTGTTGTAGCTAATAAGTATAATTGCCAACCTCCAATAGTAATAGGTGTTAACAAACCTATAGTCCATAAAAAATTGGTGGGACTGGCTACATTGCGAATACCATAATTAACTGGTAGGGCTAATGGCTGTGCGATCGCTCTTTCTATTCCTGCTAAAACTGGATTTAAAGGTGTTCTTTGTAAATCGGTTTGGGAATTAATATAAGCCCCAATACTAAAGGGAATAACCCCACTAGCTGTCACTAAGGTTATTTCTGCTAACCAAGCGAGCAAGCGTCTTGCTGGTAGGGGTAGGGATTTGGTTTTTCGTGGTTGGGGAGACGGACTAGATTGATTATCCATTGACGAGTTCGTATATAGTTGAACTATACTTGAAGTAAATAGGTTAAGGCTTATTGAATAAGTTTTTGTTAAGTAAAAACCTATAACCAAGATATAATAACACCCCCAACACTGCTAGACTGATAATGGAAATTAACAGTCTAAATACTGTTTGTAAGGTGATAAAACATAATATGACGGTAATGGTAGCAACAGCGATCTTTTTCATAGTGGACAAACCTTGAAACCAAGTTTGGTATTGATTCCAATAGTTGTTGACCTGATTAATAACATTTTGACGCAGTTGTGTACCTTGTGGTCGATCAGAGTAAAATGAATTAATTTCCGATTTTAACTCTTGGATGCGACGTTTCCATTCTTCTTGTGGTTGAGAACTCATGATGTTTTATCACCGCCCTGTAAATTTACATGTACATATAAATCTACAATTGAATAGGGGAGAAGGTCAACAGGATCTTACCCACAGTCAGGATTTTCCATTTCTACCGTAATATTTCAGGATAGTTTATCACCGCAGTTGAGGATATTTTTCAGATAGGTTGATTTCCTGTTCGTATTGACTGGTATTGATTAGTATTCAATAAATACTGTACCTAACACGATAAAACCGGGAACAAAACTTGAGTGGTTTAGTCAAACTAACCAAAATTTTTATCCAAGAGTTGACAAATACAAAGGCGAACATGAAAACAGTAAAATTACTAACCTTTCTTACAGTTAACCTCCTCATGGGTTTGCCATTGAACCAGGTCGTGGTAGCACAACAGGGAGTTATCGAGATTAAACAGGAACTTTCTCCGGATCCACTAGTTATTAGTGGGAACTCCCGAGCAAGAGTTAAAAAGGACTGTGGCCTTATCCCTAGCCAACCCAACCAAATTATTGTGGTCAAAGAATCTATACCCTATCTGAGACTCACACTGGAAGGGGAAGGAAAAGCCACATTACTAGTTGATGGCCCGGGTGGACGTTTTTGTATGTTACCAGACGGAAATCAACCAGAAATGACTGGATTTTGGTCCCCTGGAGAGTACAAGGTATATGTGGGAAATCTATCCCCAGGAAGCTATGTTTATAAGGTTCATCTTTCTCGGTTCAAGAACTCGCCAAACTCTCCACCTTAGCTGAAAGTTGGAAAAAGCCTCCCAAACTTGAGTAAGATGAATAAAATGGGAGGAATCGCAAATTCAATAGTGTTTCACTCAGATTAAAAAGACTAATATGGAACTAGACAAATTAACCAGGTTTAAAGACTACGGTGAATTTATCCTTCGTAAAATTGACTCTGTACCTCTCCATCTGTCTGAGCAGGAAGATTGGATTCCCTCCCGTTTAGATGAGTGTTTGCTGCAGTTACGAGGTGCAGCTGAAAAAACAGTGGAAATGGCTAACTCTCCTGTGAAAATTGGTGTAATGGGTGAGTTTAGCAGTGGCAAAAGTTTGTTATTGGGTAGTTTAATTGGTTATGCGGATGCTCTACCAGTTAGTGAAAATCCTACGACGGGAAATGTCACTGCTATTCATATTCAACCACAGGAGAATTTTAGTACTACTCAAGTAACTAGTTATGGTGTTGAGTATTTATCCCATGAGGGTGTGAATGAATGTTTACATTTTATGTTATCGGAAGCTAATCGCCGTGCGGTTGCTGCTGGGTTACCACCTTTACAGGTTGGTAAAATTAAAACTGGTAAGGATATTTCTTCTTGGTGTGAGGAAGCTTGGCAAAGCTCTAATAATTTGGAACTGCGCTATTTATTACGAGAGTTAATATTATTTTTACGTTCTTATCAAGCTTATGGTGAATCTCTATGCGATAAAATCTATACTATTGATGCCAAAACTGCCAAAAATGGTCTACAGTTAGTTGAATTGCCTATGGCAATTCAAACGTTACGATTTGAGGATTTACCCCCAGCTCAGATTAGATTGCCCAAAGCTCCACAAATTTTGCCATCCCAATTATTACAAAATAGTTTTCCCTTGATTCGGAGAGTGGATATTCAGGTGAAAATATCTAGGGAAATTTGGGATTTGACTGGAGCAGAAGAATTTGTTCTGTTGGATTTTCCTGGTTTGGGTGCGGCCAATTCCGGTGCTAGAGATACTTTTCTTTCTTTACGAGAATTGTCCCAGGTACAAACTATTTTGGTGCTATTAAATGGCAAATCCCCAGGGAGCGATCGCGCCAATAAGATATTTACGATGATGCAGCAACAACGTCCGGGTCAAGATTTAAAGGATTTAATTTTGGTAGGGGTAGGACGTTTCGATCAATTACCTTTAGAGAATGAAGGGGGGGAAAGAATTTTAGACAGTCTAATTGCTGAGGAGTACCATGGTAAAGCTTTAGAAACTGAAGTAGTTTTAGAAAATTTAAAAATTTTGGAAACTATTATTGATAGTGGGAGAGCTTTTACCAGTGAAGATGAAAGAATTGTTCTATTATCGCCATTGTTGGGGTTAGCGGAATTATCTAAACGTTCAACTAAGGTGAAAGCTGGTTCGGATGAATTTTTAGCAAATATAGATTATCCCGATTATCTGGAACGACCGAAAAAATTACAAGAAAAGTGGGGAAGGTTAAGCCAGAAATTATTAACCCAGGATTCCCGCAGTATTTTGGGTAGACAATTGGATTATTTTGCTCGGGATGGAGGTGTGAGCAAGTTAAGGGAATTGATTCAAAATCATGTGAATACCCATGGTTTAAAACAGTTATATGAAGATACTCGTAGATCGGCGGATCTTATTCGTCAACAACAGGAACAATTGAAAGATATTGTGTCTGAAATTCATGCCCAAGGCGTACCTGCTGCTGATAGTCAAGCCCTAGTTGATTTGCGATTGGCCATTGAGAGTTTGGATAAAATCTACCGCAATTTTCGTAGAGATTTGGGTAAGGAACCTCTAAAAGATAGACGTGGTTTAGTAGTGAGTAGTATTATCAAAGATGAATTAACTTATCAAATTCTCAATTGGAATCAGTGGACTTTATTATTTAATAAATTGCAAGGTGGTAGAATTGCCTTGGTAGAATCTAAAGGTGCAGCGGGAAAACTATTCGATCGCGCAGATCGTGGAAGCAAGGTTAATAATACATTACCCACCAAAAGTGATGATTTCTATCCTGTTTTTGCCCAAACTATTAAAGATATGGAAAAATTTGCCAGAGATTGTATTAGACAAGCTGTAATAGATTTATTGGTCAAATTAACTAATACCATCAATCTGGAGTCAGAATTGGGATCAGAAAAATTAGCGCTCAATCCCGAACTGGAAGAATTGATAGAAGATAAGTTTGGAGCAGAAGCAGCAGACCTATTTTATAGACTGTTGTTGGCATCAAAACCAAATCAATGGAAGGAGGCAATTATTGAGGAAATAGAGAACCAAGATAAACCCATAATACCGGAAAATATATTTCCCCTAGCCAAACAGGATGAAAAGCATGATACAGGACAAGTATTTGATTGGTCCGGGGAAAGAAGTCAATATTTGTCTAGCAGTACAAATCACCAAGTTTTTATTTTACGATTAAGAGATGAAATTATTACTAGTGCTAGTTTACATCTGGTTCAATATGTGAGTGAAGTAAACCGACAGATAAATTTAGAATTGGAGGGAATTTTAGATCAAATTATCCCCAGTTTGCAAAACTTATTGAAAAAAGAAGAACTACTTAGATATATTGCTGCTGGAGACACAACCCTAGAATTGACCATACCTACCTGGTTAGAAATTCTCAGCGATATTGCATCTATTGACCAGCAACGTATCTATGAGTACACTTAAAGTAGTTTTACCTGTAGTAACAATAAAAATCAATAACAAATAAACTATGAACAATTTTGAACTGGACACTTACCTTAACCGATTAAGTCAGAAACTAAGTGAAAACCTAAATGAAGACTCTCACAAGAGATTTCCGGGCTGGTTGGCAGTGGATTTTGGCACTTCTAACTCTACAGTAACACTATTTGACCCTATTGAAGTGCCAATTGCAGAAACCCTACCTAGAGAACAAGAAGTAAGACTGCGTCAGCGGTTGGGGGAATGGTTAAACTCACCTCCCCATTTAGCTCTACCAGATATTGGTGTGAACGAATGGGAAAAATTCCTGGTTAATCTGAGTAGGAATTTGGAAATTCCACCAGAAACAATAGGGGAAATTTTTGAAAACGACCATAAAGAAAAATTTCTAGAAGCTCTGCGTCAAATCGAACTATGTTTGGGAAACAGTGAAAGATTTCGTCGTGCTGTCAGTAAAAAACTCTATCAAATATATCATGAGGTTTTTCGCGTTCCTACCCTGGAGTCCCAAAATTTGATTCCAGTGGTTTTGGATTTTAATAGAAGACAAACAGAAATTCCTAGTGAAATAGAAATCTGTAAAATACAACCATTGAAATTGCAAATGGGTAGAGCTGCAAGAGATAACCGCAAAAAGGCGATTGCCCAGGGGACAATTCCTGCAGTTAAAGATATTATTAGTAGATTTCATCATTCACCAAAACGATATTTTGGGCAAAATCGCACTTTTCCTGTGGTGATAAATGAGGGAGAAAAAAATGATCTAGAAAATAACAACATTGAAGTTCACCAATTAATTCAAGCAGCATGGGCACACCTCATTGAATTAACCGAAGACTATCGTCAACGTGCAGGTAGAAGATTTTCTCAAGGAGACTTATTAACAGCGGTGGTCACCTATCCCACAGTTGCTCCTCCGGTGGTGCGAAAGGAGATTAAAGCACTAGTAGAAGAATTAGGGTTGGATGATGTGCAAACGGCCTATGACGAAGCTGTTTCCGTAGCCATATTCTTTTTATGGCGAGAATTTGGTGGCAATTTGAATATTGGTATTGAATCATTTAAAACCCGTTGTCGTCAGGAAAAAAATAACTGGTCCCAAAATGTTCTGGTATTAGACATTGGTGGAGGTACAACCGACCTAGCATTAATCAAACTCACCTTAGAAGATAAAACCCCTGTTTTTGCCAATAGTGAGGATAGAGGTTTGGGAGGACGTTATTATAAACTGACACCAAAATTATTGGGTTCTTCAGGACATTTACAATTAGGTGGGGAATTAATTACCTTACGAGTTTTTCGACTGTTAAAAATTGCCCTAGCTGATTTTTTATTAACAGCGGTTACCGATGGCAATATAACCAGTGATAAGCTAGAAGACTTAATTAATTCAGAACTCAACGAGCGATTTTTACAAGATGGCAAATTCAAAAGTGGCAGTTTATTAAAATGTGTGGATAAAGAGAATCCAGAAGGGGATGTTGCTTTCAAAGACGCTTTAGACACCGCTGAAAAAGTCTTACCAACTCGATGGCAACAAGCTCCTCAACGTCTCCAAACCTTCTATACTCTGTGGGAACATGCAGAATCGGCCAAATTAAAATTAGGGGAGAAAGGATCTGAAGATGGTTTATTAACCTTTACCCTCAATGAGCAAGAAATTAGCGAGTTGCTTTTACAAAGTGGGGTGAAATTTCAACTGGTTAGTGCTGATTCTATTTACCTAACTATAAACGCCCAACAATTTCAACGTTGTGCTATTTCTAGTATTAGAGAAGCTATAGGAATCGCCAAAGGACTGATGGAAAGTCGTTTAAATGGAGATGAAAAGGTAGATTGGTTAATTCTCTCAGGTAAAACTTGTAATCTGGATTTGGTGAAAACCCAAATTTACCAAGAATTTAGCAAATCTCCCTACTTTATCTGGAATCCAGAACGGATTACCTTTGTCCTAGAATTCACTAAGTTGGCAACTTCTGCTGGTGCTTGTTATGCGGAAAAATTAAGAAGGTTAAGATTTGATCCTGAAGCTTCTAAAAATTTACTGCGCAAGGGAGCAAATCAGCTGGAAATAGATGTGAAAAATCTCTTTTATTATTTACCGTGCAACTTCAAGCGCAAAACCCAAACTCAGGAGTTATTATCTATTTTTAATGCTGGACAAGAACTCTATCAACTTATCCCTTGGGAAAGTGTCGCTAAGGTAAGAACAACCTGGCAAGGTATTCAGTTAACTAATATCATCTATCGTCAAGATTACCAAGATGGGGAATTACGTCTTTGGGGTAGTTTGGATGGTAAAACTCTCATGGAAAATTTGAGAATGGAAGAAGCTGAATTTCTCAAAAAAATTCAAGTCCAATTTGAAATTGACCAAACTCTTCAATTTACTGTTTTACTCTGTCAAGGTAGTCCCCATTATTTAATAGATGTGCCAGGAATTGATATCAATTCTGTCATTGACCCCCATTCAACTGGTTCTGATATATTTGTTGATGGAAAATTAAAATGGAATATTGCTCTTATAGGGGATTATGAAAATTTAAAAGATGGTGATATTGCTATCAATGTCTTAGAATCTGCTACAGTGGATCAACCGGATGCCTATCATTTAGTCTTTGCAGTTGACAACAGTCAAAATCAGATATTAGAAACGTTTCATTACTTACAAGATGGAAGCCAAGAAACTGGAAAGGGATTAATTAGTAGTCCTTTACCACCATTTCCCCAAAATGGTCAACATAATTTCTATATCTGTCAAACTGATAGTTTGACCAAGACTAAAAAATGGATCCGTATTGGATCCCTTAGCAAACCAGAAATCTCTACAGATTACCCTTGTCAATACTATGTCACCCTAGATAGTAAGGGGATATTAAGAATGCACCCAGGAGCAGTTCCCTACTGGATATCCCATAGTCTGGAATCTTTGCAACAACCAGGATGTGTTTATTTTACTGACTTGGAATTACAACCCAATGAAATTGATAAGGAACGAGACCCCTTTTGTGGTGTGCATTAAAACTATATTTTGTCATATCTTTACATAATCATGATTCCACATCTACAACATCTACAACAATTATTAGCAACTCAAGATTCGGTTATTTCTCAACTATTGAGGTTTAACCTATACGGACTCAAGGAGACCCTAGGACAGGCCAAAACAG
The DNA here is from genome assembly GCF_014489415.1 of Cylindrospermopsis curvispora GIHE-G1. Lineage (NCBI taxonomy): Bacteria > Bacillati > Cyanobacteriota > Cyanophyceae > Nostocales > Aphanizomenonaceae > Raphidiopsis > Raphidiopsis curvispora. The sequence goes on along the minus strand of NZ_CP060822.1, from coordinate 357,237 downwards.
CATATCCCGCAGATCCAGGCAATGATTTATGTTCCCAGGTCATTGGGGAAATAGATGGTCTTTTACAGTTGAAGTCTGTTGGGGAGGTTGAAGATGTTGAATTCACAATCCATGATTCCACATCTGGTCAATTACTGACAGAATTAAGGGAAATTTTTAATTCTGATTTAGAGGTCAGGTTTTACTTGGGAGATCAACCTTTACACAGTGATAATGACTGTGATCTCTGGAATGAAATTCACCGCAAGTTGCTGCGCTTACCAGAAGATTTGGCTACAATCTGGAAAAATCGCACTCTGGAAATTGCCAAAAGGTTCGGTGCTATGGAAGATTATGTGAATCTTCGTTATTTACCTTTTGTGCGCGATGAAATTATTTATCCCGGTCTAAGTGGCACAATCGTCTCTCCCGGACTCTCTTTGTCTAAAAAAGCTTTGCTCAAATCAAACCTGGCTCAATCACATAACTCCGATACTTGGCATTTTTTAACCGGTTTCCTCTCCTTATATACTAGTTTCATTGATCTTGATCCCGATCTACATCACGCCCTCAAAAGTGTCTTTAGCTTTGATGTTATTTCTTTTAAATCTCATCCCGAACAAAAGCAATTATATCTGGAAGCATTTAGCGATCGCCTGCAACGTAACCAAAAACTTAATGATGATTCCACCAGTATCATAAATTTACGCAGTTGGCTAGATCTAGATGAAGCAATACATTCCCTAGTATTTGTCCCCCCAGCAGAAAGATATTCCTGGTGGGGAAAACTACAACAAGAATCAAGACGTATACTCAAAAAAATGGCTGATCAAGCTACGAAAGCAGGTAATAACATCAAGATCAAGCAACTATCAGGACTATATGCTGATATTTGCCAGTACGCTAAGGATGATTTACAACTGGAGGATGGGGGAACTCCAGGAGAGGTTTTATCTTGCCTCCGCTTATATGCAAAAGTAAATGAGGAAGAATATCCAGGAAGAGTAATATATAGGGCTTGTTAAAACAGGGATTTTTAACTCACTCATCAAGTTATAAAATTCAGAAGAATGATTTTTTGAGCCTTGAGTGATAAGGACATCAATTCAAAACTCAAAATTTCATTCAACTGCATGGCTATGGCTTTAAGCCATTTGATTTTCAATTGCCCAGCGTGCTAGCTCAGTACGATTATGCAGGTTAGTCTTACCCAGCATATTAGACACATGGCTTTCAACCGTACGTTGACTGACATTTAATTCCTCAGCAATTTCCCGATTTGCTAAACCCCTAGCCACAAATTGAACTACTTTTAGTTCCGTGGGGGTCAATTGAACATCAAAAGGAACTTGGATGCGAGAACCAGGTTCCCCTACTTTAGTTTGATGTTCTTTCCAGCGACTGGTTTGCTTGAGTGAGGATTCTACTTGGGCCACAAGTTCTTCTGGTTCAAAGGGTTTGACCATATATACGTCAGCTCCCTTATTTAACCCTTTTACCCTGTCCGCACTTTGTCCTTTCGCTGACAGAAAAAGGACGGGTACCCAACTAGTCCGCTCGTTTTGTCTCACCTGTTCAACAAAGGTATAACCGTCCATTTCTGGCATCATCACATCACAGATGATCATATCGGGAATATCCTGTTCTAAAACACCTAGAGCTGTTCGCCCATTTTCAGCTGTTAGAACGTCATATCCCCTAAATCCTAGATAGTCTCTGACTAGCAGAATTAAATTAGGATCGTCATCAATCAGTAAAAGTCGTTTTTGGTCTTTCATGCTGAATTCTTTTATAGCGTTGGCATTTTTCGCGCTTAGATCCTTCCCGGGATGGGATGGAGGAGCTTCTTTCCACCTAACTCATTCCTGTTGGTTGTGGTTTGTGAGGGTGGTTGTTACTCCTTACATAATACTAGTAACTTAATGACAAAGGTCTAGTAAGGATACGGAGAGCAAAAGTATTTATAATGCGCTATTATATTTTCCTTTGCCAGAAACGGGTACAAGAATCTGATTTAATCATTTTGACAAGTTCAGTGTTGAGCCAAAGATGATCTTTACAACCCTACCTGCATTTCTATTAGGTTACTATTGCCCATACAATATCCAGTTTTTAGCGTTGAAGTTAAATCACACAAGAAAATAAAATTGGAGAACCGATTTTACATTTCTATATCTGTTTAACTCTTGCTAAAGGATTTACCTTTAGTGGTTGAACGCCACAACTCCCTATCCTCTCGGCAGTTAACGCCTCTGAGGAATACATTCTAATTATGTTCAGGCTACTATTGAGGTCTGCATTAATAACCTGACCATTGGCGGATCTAAATAGTCCTCGATGTAATCTTTCCCCCAAATATTTTTGATGTTTTGCTATGGGTTCAAAATCCCAAGCAGAGCACTTGCTGGTGTATGCCTCATTAACTGTGATTAGTTCAATCTGTGCTAGTCGGCATTTGTGTTCCAGTATATCAATGAGTCTACTATGGGGTATTGGCATAAAGTTGTGTCTCTTGCTTGTACCCATCCTAGTCTCTTTTTCCCATTCATCGTTCTTTCCCACTACTAAGGTTTTAATACCATTAGACTTGAGATAATTGATTACGATAGAGGATGTCTGATGAAGATAGTTATCTACTCGGTTATGATGTTTGATGGTTATTCCACCCAATCTTTGACTGGGTTGACTCTCAGACTGATAAGATCCTATTAGATCCCGCTTTCTGTTGAACAGTCGATTGAGGGATTTCAACGGTTTACCATTCACCAATAAAGGTCTAATAGTTGAACTATTAGTTGTCAAGGCAACCAGGTTATTAACTCCTAAGTCTATACCAGCTATAACTGGTGTAGATTTAGTTGTAGGCTCTTGCACCTCATAAATGAACTTGAGGAGGTATGAACCATTATTCCTGGGAATAATCATGGCTTCCACCAGTTTTCTAGCCTTACCGATGGAATCGTTCACTTCACCCTCAAATAGACCTTCAAATAACTGGCACATTCCTTGGACTAGAGATGGTTGATCCATGGTTGGACAACCCTGATATACATTGTATACGACAATTGGAAAGCGTCCCTTAATTTTGTGTTTGTAATTGGGGATTTTTGGTGGATCCACATATTTAGATGGATTAGCTTGCCAATCTTGCCAAGATCTGATATAGTTTTTCCACCTTCGTAATACCTGTCTAACTACTGACAAACCTCTGTGAGTAACTGCTATCTCCTGATAAGCTCTGGAACGAAATACTAAGCCATATAACTTCCCACTAGAAAGTATCTTGCCCGTTTTAAAGAAAGACTGCCTTAGATAATAGGTACACAAATTGTAGAGATTTTTGGCTCTAAAGCAGATTAAATCACATCCCTGCCAATGTTTATCATTTTTGTAAATGGGATGCATTTTAACTAACTGCATCTAGTTTTCTCCTGCAAGTAGAATGTGGAAATTGACGAAATTTGGTTGCACCAATAGCCAAAAGTTGGGAACTCCTGTATTGTTACTCATTCAAGGATTCCTTGACTACATTTCTATAACAATTTTCCTCATTTGGAAATAAAGTTGTTCATATAAAAATATTCACTACTTACGCAACAGAACCAGACAACTAGAATAATTCAGTATTTACGCTCAATTAGTAGGTAATAAATATGGCTAAGTATGGGGTGGAAAAGCAAAAATCCAGTTGATTCTGTTTTCCTCACCTATTGGGAATTTATCTGGTTCGGAAACCCGTACAGATAAGATTGTTGCCATTTGTGGTCTTTTTTCGGTACATTAGCACTCAGGAGTTGAGAGTGCTAATCAACGACATTTAAAGATAAGGAAAAAATATGGCAGCAGTATCTCTAAGCGTATCCACAGTTAAGCCCCTAGGCGATCGCGTGTTTGTAAAAGTCACAGCAGCTGAAGAAAAGACAGCAGGTGGTTTATATTTGCCCGACACAGCAAAAGAAAAGCCCCAGGTAGGGGAAGTAGTAGCTTTAGGACCTGGTAAGCGTAATGATGACGGAACCCGTCAAGAAATTGAGCTGAAAGTAGGGGACAAAGTACTATATTCCAAGTATGCAGGTACAGACATCAAACTGGGTACAGACGAATTTGTACTACTTTCTGAAAAAGACATTCTAGCAGTAGTTGGGTAATAGTAGTTGGGTAGGAGAACGAACTACCCTAGAAACTACCCTAAAAAGTTGATAGTTAACACATAAGCAATTCAAGAAGTAAACAGATTATGGCAAAGCGCATCATTTACAACGAAAACGCCCGTCGAGCTTTGGAAAAAGGTATTGACATTTTGGCCGAAGCTGTAGCTGTGACCCTAGGTCCCAAAGGACGTAACGTAGTTCTAGAGAAGAAATTTGGCGCACCACAAATTGTTAATGATGGTGTCACCATTGCTAAAGAAATTGAATTAGAAGACCATATTGAGAACACAGGCGTTTCCTTGATTCGCCAAGCTGCTTCTAAAACCAACGATGCTGCTGGTGATGGTACCACCACAGCCACCGTATTGGCCCATGCAATTGTGAAGGAAGGTCTCCGTAACGTTGCTGCTGGTGCTAATGCGATTCAGTTAAAGCGTGGTATTGATAAAGCCACAGCATTCTTAGTAGACAAGATTGCGGAACATGCTCGTCCCGTGGAAGATTCCAAAGCCATTGCACAAGTAGGCTCCATTTCTGCTGGTAACGATGAAGAAGTGGGTCAAATGATTGCGGAAGCAATGGATAAAGTGGGTAAAGAGGGTGTGATTTCCTTGGAAGAAGGGAAATCCATGACCACAGAATTGGAAATCACCGAAGGTATGCGTTTTGATAAGGGTTATATTTCCCCTTATTTTGCTACCGACGCTGAGCGCATGGAAGCAGTATTTGACGATCCTTATATTCTTCTTACCGACAAGAAGATTGCCCTAGTGCAGGATTTAGTACCTGTGTTAGAGCAAGTAGCACGTCAAGGTAAACCCCTAGTCATCATTGCTGAAGACATTGAAAAAGAAGCTCTAGCTACCCTAGTAGTTAACCGTCTACGCGGCGTACTGAACGTAGCAGCAGTGAAAGCTCCTGGTTTTGGGGATCGTCGTAAAGCCATGTTAGAAGATATTGCGGTTCTAACTGGTGGACAAGTAATCACAGAAGATGCTGGTTTAAAACTAGAAAACACCAAACTAGATAGTTTAGGTAAAGCGCGCCGCATCACCATTACCAAAGACAACACCACCGTTGTAGCTGAAGGTAATGAAGCTGCAGTAAAAGCTCGTTGCGAACAAATCCGTCGTCAAATGGATGAAACTGAATCTTCCTACGACAAAGAAAAACTGCAAGAGCGTCTAGCCAAACTTTCTGGTGGTGTAGCAGTAGTCAAAGTTGGTGCAGCTACGGAAACCGAAATGAAGGATAAGAAGCTGCGTTTAGAAGACGCTATCAATGCTACCAAAGCTGCTGTAGAAGAAGGCATAGTTCCTGGTGGTGGTACAACCCTAGCTCACCTAGCACCCCACTTAGAGGAATGGGCCAATAAAACCTTAACCAGTGAAGAGTTAACAGGTGCTTTAATAGTTGCCCGTGCCTTACCTGCTCCTTTAAAGAGAATTGCAGAAAACGCTGGACAAAACGGTGCTGTAATTGCTGAAAGAGTGAAAGAGAAAGAGTTCAACGTAGGGTTTAACGCTTCTACCAACGAATTTGTTGATATGTTAGCTGCGGGTATTGTGGATCCTGCGAAGGTAACCCGTTCTGCACTGCAAAATGCTGCTTCTATTGCTGGTATGGTGCTAACAACCGAGTGTATTGTGGTTGACAAACCAGAACCCAAGGAAGCTGCTCCTGCTGCTGGTGCTGGTATGGGTGGTGGAGATTTCGACTACTAATCTCTAATGTAGGGGAAGGTTTCACCCTTTCCCTAATTAAGTGGATGGGTAGAATTAAATATAAGATGAACGTAGGTTGGGTTGAAGTATGAAACCCAACACCCCCATGGGTTACGCTCCTACTTATGATTTGTGGAATATTAGAAGGAAGCTGCTCCTGCTAGTGGAGATTTCGACTACTAATCTCTAATGTGGGGGAAGATTTGACACCTTCCCCCAAGTGGGTAAGTGGAATTAAATATAAGATGAACGTAGGTTGGGTTGAAGTATGAAACCCAACATCCCCATGGGTTACGCTCCTACTTATGATTTGTGGAATATTAGCGAGAAGGAAGCTGCTCCTGCTAGTGGAGACTTGGACTACTAATCCCTAATGTGGGGGAAGATTTGACACCTTCCCCCAAGTGGGTAAGTGGAATTAAATATAAGATGAACGTAGGTTGGGTTGAAGTATGAAACCCAACACCCCCATGGGTTACGCTCCTACTTATGATTTAAGGAATATTAGCGAGAAGGAAGCTGCTCCTGCTAGTGGAGACTTGGACTACTAATCCCTAATGTGGGGGAAGATTTGACACCTTCCCCCAAGTGGGTAAGTGGAATTAAATATAAGATGAATGTAGGTTGGGTTGAAGTATGAAACCCAACACCCCCATGGGTTACGCTCCTGCTTATGATTTAAGGAATATTAGCGGGATAGCACCAGATTGCTAGTTAATGTAATAGCCAAATCCTGTTCTGGGCGTAGAACAAACACATCAGCCCTGTTTTTTCTCAGTAACACACTGGCTAAAGCGCCCGCTGCTGCACCACCAATGGGTTCTAAAACCTCCACCTTTTTATTACCAGTGACCAGAGCGATCAAGGTTGCTGCACCAGCACCAATAGCAGCATCGGTTAAAATTTGACCGGTGTTACTTCCCTTAGTGATGGTTTCAGTTTTAGTGATGGTTCTGGAGTTGGCACTAATTGGTTGGGTTTTACCATTAGGAAACACCAATTCTGTAGCGACGAATCTTACCCCCCTTCTATTATTGCCACCTAAATTAACCGGTGTCAATTCTCCTGTTACCTCGCTATTAGCAGGGATTAAGATATTTCTATTACTATCCATAATATCATTAGCTATTCTCAGGGTCAGGGGTATTCTTTCCCCCGGTTGGAGAATTATTTTTTCTTTTTCATAGGTTACAGGTAGGGTCACATTAGCTGGAATGGTAATCGTGCGCGGTTGGTTAAAGTTAAATTGTGCTTGAGCAGGATTAGGGTAGATCCAGGGAATAACAGCCCCTGTGTTAATGGCTATGGTCATTAGTGTAGCTGCAGTTGCTTTCCAAGTTATTAGACCACTCATAAGATATTACCAATAATTGTCTTGGATAGTATGACCTAATCCTGGCAAAATAGGTTCCAAATAATAACCCGCCCTAGGGCGGGTTATTAGAGTTTAACAGGTTACTAAGTCAATGTTGAGCTTAGAAGCTGAAGGTAGTACGTATTGTACCTACATAGATATTGGGGTTATTTTTGTTGTGTTCAGGATCTAGGATGACTAACACACCTGGGGTAATGAGAACATTGTCAGAAACCTTGATTTTATACAAGCCTTCTAAGTGGAAGGAAGTATCAGTTTCTCCGTTTATATTGGTGGTTACACCAGCAGCATTTCTGGTTTTACCACCAGTAAATTTGGGAGGTTGACCGAAGACGAAACCAAGGGTGTTGCCTTCTCTCAGGAAGTCTTTAATTGCCACATTACCAGTCCAGTACCAATAATCGCGACTGGTGGGAGTACCTCCCAAGGTGCTAGCAGTTGTGTAGCCTGCCCAACCGCCTAATGAAATGCTAGGAGTAGCTTTTAGGTTCAATGCCACACCGTAGTGATTGGCTTCAGTTTTCACACCAGTAGTACCAACTGAGTAAGAACCACCTGTACCACCTGTACTATCAAAAATAGATGTAGAGGTATTTCTACCATTACTATCGACTAGTGGAGGTGTCAGGTAAGTATGAGCATAAGTGATACCGAGATTAACAGCCTGATTTGGTTTAAAGGCCAACTGACCAAAAATGGTGCTGTCGCCCTCGAAAAGTCCTTTATTGGGACCTGGATCGGATGCAGTAGCATTACCCCTAGCATAATAACCAGCACCCAAGGTGATAGCGTCATTAGCTTTGAGGTTCACTGCAATACCAGATCCACTAGCAGCTTGGCGATAGATGGGGCTAAAACGTCCATAACGGGAAATGGAACCTGATCCACTGCTCTTAAAGTCAGGGTTAAAGGCTTCAAAGTTGTCATCTAGGTCAGCACCTATGGCATCAACCTTCACACTAAGATTGGGAAAGGGGTTGAAGGTGTAGTTGATTTTGTCAATTACTACTGCATTGCTATTGTTACCATCATAGCTTGAGCGGGCCATGTTAGTATTTGTACCACCTGCTGATGCAACTCTATTCGCAAATTGGTCAGGTGTCTCATTAGCTGGAATGCTTCCAACAGGTTGACTACTTGTATTGCGTGTCAGTCCTGCGTTACTCAAGGGAGAGATATTCCCAGCATTTAACCTAGTTTGCAACCTATCCTTACCGCTAAAGCTGCTTTCCAAAGTCAACCTTACCCGGTCAGAGAACGTGAAGTTGGAATTTAGGTCTGTACTCGGACTACCAGCTACACCCTTTCCAAAAGCTTGGCTCAGACCAAAAATAGCTTCACCCTTCAACTTGGTGGTGGTGGAGAACTGATTAGCTTCCAACTCACCAGTACGTGCTTCCAACGCATCAACTTGACCACGGAGAGTAGCCAATTCAGCGGAAAATTCTTCTTGTAAACGCTGTAAGGTAGCCAAATCTTCTTTTCTAACTGCATCAGCCGTTGAAGAAGCAATTAGCTCACTAACTCTTTCTAAACAAGCGTTTAAACTAGCCGCGAATTCAAAGCGGTTTAGGGTGCGGTTACCACGGAATGTACCATCGGGATAACCAGAAATACAATTATAACGCTCAACTAAAGACTGTAATGCTTGGAACGCCCAATCTCTCGGTTGTACATCACGAAACTGGGAAACGGATGTTGTCTGACTAATCTTATCAGACGACAATTGAGCAACGCTAGTGGTTGGCTCTTTCACTTCATTTGCTAATACGCTGTTGGCAGAAAGGATGGTAGCTGCAACAACGGGACTCACTCTGAGAACATTCCAAAATAGTTTTGTCATGTTTTTACCTTTTCTCACACCTAAAAAAATAGTTTTGACATTTTACTGCCCCGTTTAAGGACAGAGACTTTTAAGAGATTCCCACTCTCAACGGCCGTGCCAAATAGTCCGTGGGCACTCCGCCTAAAGCATCGTGCTTACTTTTGAGGGGTCGGGGAATTACATACCACATCCTCATTGACCACTATACACTATTTTTGTTCCGGAACACAAATTATAATTTTGATTTTGTTATAGCTCTTATAGTGTAGCCATCTGCAACAGAGGGGAGCCAAGCCAGAACGGCTATCCTGCGCTCACCGGTGTGCTAAGTATTTTGGCTCAAGCCATTATTTTGGCAGTCAATTTGTCTCCTATCCCCATCCAACCGGAGAATAATACTGCGTTTAGGACGTGATATTTTTCCCTGGGTCTCAAATTTCCGCAACAGTCTAGTTATTGTCACCCTTGTTGTGTTCAACACCTCTGAAATATCTTGATGGGTCAGGTTCAAATCAATCAACTTGCCCTGTTCCAAATCCCTACCAAATTTATCCCCTAACCACAGCAAAAAATGCCACAATCTTAATGATGTGGGTTGACAATGGAGAATATGTAAAATTTGTTCTGTCTGTTGAATATGAGAGAGCAAGGCCTCAATATGCTCATGCCACAAATGAGGTGGTATAATTGTTGCTTGTACACTGGTTAAACACTGAATTTGATAAGGTGTCACTTTTGATAAAGCATGACCAGTAATATCTCCAGGTCCCCAGTAACCTAGGGTGATAGCTGTGCCCTCTTCATTCCAGGTCAATGTGCGCACTACACCACGCTCAATCCGCCACAGAACGTCATTTCTGACCGGAATGATTGAGTGCTGGGTAAGTATCTGTTGCGGCAAACTCTTTCTTGGTAGATGGATGATATTTTCAGTAGGGTTCATTGCCAGAAATGCCAGAAGGGTTTATTAATAGAGGTTAGTCACTGCAATGTTAAATGGTTACATCTTATATAATTGTTAGGCTTTATAATCAGTTGTTAAGTTCGACAAACTTTAGCTATGTGGCTTAAAGGCAATTTTTAGGGCCCATCACCTTTTGGCTAAAGCCATAACATATTGTTTGACAATATGTGACTAAGTAGGGAGGCACAATTATTTGTAGGATGGGTTGAGGAACTAAACCCATGCGGGTGTTGGGTTTCATGCTTCAACCCAACCTACGTTGATCTTATATTTAATTCCACTGACCCACTTACAATAGCAAAGATTAATAATTAAAAGGTTAAGAATGAGTTATCATCCGGTAAAAAATTGAAACCAGCTTAATATCCCCCGGTGTCCCTTATGTCTGGGAGTTGGGATTCAATCCCACATTCCGCACCCTAGGGGAGCGATCGCACTGCTGCAACTTGAAAAACTCTGAGAGTCGGTTGAGAGCTGACTCTAACAGGAGGAGAGTTTTTAAAAACCCCCGAGGTCATTCTGGTGCAGGTAATAGTTTATTCGAGTGTAGTAATATCAATACCCTTAGCTTTTAATCGTGATAATAAAGTTTGATACTTTATTTGTTCCTGTTCTTTAAGAAATCTTTCTCGTTCTGCACGTTGATTTGCCTGTTCTGCATAATTACTCAATTCCACAGGACTAAGAAACCTACTCCCATCTGGATAATAGATGACTAATTCATCTCCAGTCATGTCAAATGTTATATTCAATCTTGGACTAGTCCAAGTGGTAAAATTCTCAATTTCTTTAAACGAATTATTTTCCCTAATGCATACTTCTAGACTAATCCCATCTGGGTCATACACATAATACTCTTCCACTCCATATTTGAGATAAAAGAGCTTTTTTTTCGTCATCTCACTATCACTATTACTGGGAGATAAAATTTCAAAAACCACCTGGGGAGGAATATTATTCTCTTCCCACTGTTGATAAGACCCCCGGTGTCCCTTGGGTCTACCAAACACTACCATGGTGTCAGGAGCCAGTTTAATTTTGTTACTACCCTTTACTGGATACCAAAACAAGTCCCCGGCCACAAACACATCCGGATTAGACTTAAATAGTATTTCTAAATTCTCCTTGATTTTGACAATCCATGTAAATTGCCTAGTGTTATCCGCCATGGGTTCACCATCACTTTCTGGGTAGACAATTTCAGGCGCGATCGTCTCCCCAACCTGATTAACGTTAGATTTTATCACCCCCAGTTGAGTTTTTGGTGCAATTTGCCTCACCATATCTATACCTCCCATTCACTTTGGTACTGACTCAATCGGTTTAATTTACCATAACATGGTTTGTGTAGGAGTATTGAGTTTAATCAACCCAAACTACAATATGACAAAACTAGTCAGTTTTAACTGACTTGAGCTTTGAGACCGGGAATTGATTGTCTCCCCCACGGACAGTCTCCAGGTGTGGATTAATTCAAACAATAACAGGTAATTGACGATCTCCCATAGGGAGTGCTTTTAGTCTAAACTCCAGTTTTTAAAAACCCCCAAGGGTATTCGAGTGCAGGTAATAGTTTATTCGAGTGCAGTAATATCAATACCCTTAGCTTTTAATTGTGCTAGTAAAGTTTGATACTTTAGTTGTTCCTGCTCTTTGAGAAATCTTTCTTGTTCCGCACGTTGAGTTTCCTGCTCTTTAAGAAATCTTTCTCGTTCTACACGCTGATTTGCCTGTTCTGCGCGCTGACTTTCTTGTTCTGCGCGTTGATTTGCCTGTTCTGCGCGCTGACTTTCTTGTTCTGCACGTTGACTTTCTTGTTCTGCATAATTACTCAATTCCACAGGACTAAGAAACCTACTCCCATCTGGATAATAGATGACTAATTCATCTCCCGTCATATCAAACCGTATATTCAATCTTGGACTAGTCCAAGTAGCAAAATTCTTAATTTCTTTAAACGAATTATTTTCCCTAATGCATACTTCTAGACTAATCCCATCTGGGTCATATACATAATACTCTTCCACTCCATATTTGAGATAAAAGAGCTTTTTTTTCGTCATCTCACCATCACTATTACTGGGAGATAAAATTTCAAAAACCACCTGGGGAGGAATATTATTCTCTTCCCACTGTCGATAGGACCCCCGGTGTCCCTTGGGTCTACCAAACACTACCATGGTGTCAGGAGCCAGTTTAATTTTGTTACTACCCTTTACTGGATACCAAAATAAGTCCCCGGCCACAAACACATCCGGATTAGACTTAAATAGTATTTCTAAATTCTCCTTGATTTTGACAATCCATGTAAATTGCCTAGTGTTATCCGCCATGGGTTCACCATCACTTTCTGGGTAGACAATTTCAGGCGCGATCGTCTCCCCAACCTGATTAACGTTAGATTTTATCACCCCCAGTTGAGTTTTTGGTGCAATTTGCCTCACCATATCTATACCTCCCATTCACTTTGGTACTGACTCAATCGGTTTAATTTACCATAACATGGTTTGTGTAGGAGTATTGAGTTTAATCAACCCAAACTACAATGTGACAAAACTAGTCAGTTTTAACTGACTTGAGCTTTGAGACCGGGAATTGATTGTCTCCCCCACGGACAGTCTCCAGGTGTGGATTAATTCAAACAATAACAGGTAATTGACGATCTCCCATAGGGAGTGCTTTTAGTCTAAACTCCAGTTTTTAAAAACCCCCAAGGGTATTCGAGTGCAGGTAATAGTTTATTCGAGTGCAGTAATATCAATACCCTTAGCTTTTAATTGTGCTAGTAAAGTTTGATACTTTAGTTGTTCCTGCTCTTTGAGAAATCTTTCTTGTTCCGCACGTTGAGTTTCCTGCTCTTTAAGAAATCTTTCTCGTTCTACACGCTGATTTGCCTGTTCTGCGCGCTGACTTTCTTGTTCTGCGCGTTGATTTGCCTGTTCTGCGCGTTGGCTTTCTCGTTCTGCACGTTGAGTTTCCTGCTCTTTAAGAAATCTTTCTTGTTCTGCACGTTGACTTTCTTGTTCTGCACGTTGACTTTCTTGTTCTGCATAATTACTCAATTCCACAGGACTAAGAAACCTACTCCCATCTGGATAATAGATGACTAATTCATCTCCCGTCATATCAAACCGTATATTCAATCTTGGACTAGTCCAAGTGGTAAAATTCTCAATTTCCCTAAATGAGTCATTTTCCCTAATGCATACTTCTAGACTAATCCCATCTGGGTCATACACATAATACTCTTCCACTCCATATTTGAGATAAAAGAGCTTTTTTTTCGTCATCTCACTATCACTATTACTGGGAGATAAAATTTCAAAAACCACCTGGGGAGGAATATTATTCTCTTCCCACTGTCGATAGGACCCCCGGTGTCCCTTGGGTCTCCCAAACACTACCATGGTGTCAGGAGCCAGTTTAATTTTGTTACTACCCTTTACTGGATACCAAAACAAGTCCCCGGCCACAAACACATCCGGATTAGACTTAAATAGTATTTCTAAATTCTCCTTGATTTTGACAATCCATGTAAATTGCCTAGTGTTATCCGCCATGGGTTCACCATCACTTTCTGGGTAGACAATTTCAGGCGCGATCGTCTCCCCAACCTGATTAACGTTAGATTTTATCACCCCCAGTTGAGTTTTTGGTGCAATTTGCCTCACCATATCTATACCTCCCATTCACTTTGGTACTGACTCAATCGGTTTAATTTACCATAACATGGTTTGTGTAGCAGTATTGAGTTTAATCAACCCAAACTACAATGTGACAAAACTAGTCAGTTTTAACTGACTTGAGCTTTGAGACCGGGAATTGATTGTCTCCCCCACGGACAGTCTCCAGGTGTGGATTAATTCAAACAATAACAGGTAATTGACGATCTCCCATAGGGAGTGCTTTTAGTCTAAACTCCAGTTTTTAAAAACCCCCAAGGGTATTCGAGTGCAGGTAATAGTTTATTCGAGTGCAGTAATATCAATACCCTTAGCTTTTAATTGTGCTAGTAAAGTTTGATACTTTAGTTGTTCCTGCTCTTTGAGAAATCTTTCTTGTTCCGCACGTTGAGTTTCCTGCTCTTTAAGAAATCTTTCTTGTTCCGCACGTTGAGTTTCCTGCTCTTTAAGAAATCTTTCTCGTTCTGCACGTTGAGTTTCCTGTTCTGCATAATTACTCAATTCCACAGGACTAAGAAACCTACTCCCATCTGGATAATAGATGACTAATTCATCTCCCGTCATATCAAACCGTATATTCAATCTTGGACTAGTCCAAGTAGCAAAATTCTTAATTTCTTTAAACGAATTATTTTCCCTAATGGATACTTCTAGACTAATCCCATCTGGGTCATATACATAATACTCTTCCACTCCATATTTGAGATAAAAGAGCTTTTTTTTCGTCATCTCACTATCGCTATTACTGGGAGATAAAATTTCAAAAACCACCTGGGGAGAAATATTATTCTCTTCCCACTGTCGATAGGACCCCCGGTGTCCCTTGGGTCTCCCAAACACTACCATGGTGTCAGGAGCCAGTTTAATTTTGTTACTACCCTTTACTGGATACCAAAATAAGTCCCCGGCCACAAACACATCCGGATTAGACTTAAATAGTATTTCTAAATTCTCCTTGATTTTGACAATCCATGTAAATTGCCTAGTGTTATCCGCCATGGGTTCACCATCACTTTCTGGGTAGACAATTTCAGGCGCGATCGTCTCCCCAACCTGATTAACGTTAGATTTTATCACCCCCAGTTGAGTTTTTGGTGCAATTTGCCTCACCATATCTATACCTCCCATTCACTAATATGACAAAACTAGTCAGTTTTAACTGACTTGAGCTTTGAGACCGGGAATTGATTCCCGGTCTCCCCCAAGGACAGTCTCCAGGTGTGGATTAATTCAAACAATAACAGGTAATTGACGATCTCCCATAGGGAGTGCTTTTACTCTAAACTCCAGTTTTTAAAAACCCCCAAGGGTATTCGAGTGCAAATAGTTTATTCGAGTGCAGTAATATCAATACCCTTAGCTTTTAATTGTGCTAGTAAAGCTTGATACTTTAGTTGTTCCTGCTCTTTGAGAAATCTTTCTCGTTCTACACGCTGATTTGCCTGTTCTGCACGCTGACTTTCTTGTTCTGCACGTTGACTTTCTTGTTCTGCACGTTGATTTGCCTGTTCTGCACGTTGATTTGCCTGTTCTGCATAATTACTCAATTCTACAGGACTAAGAAACCTACTCCCATCTGGATAATAGATGACTAATTCATCTCCCGTCATATCAAACCGTATATTCAATCTTGGACTAGTCCAAGTAGCAAAATTCTTAATTTCTTTAAACGAATTATTTTCCCTAATGCATACTTCTAGACTAATCCCATCTGGGTCATATACATAATACTCTTCCACTCCATATTTGAGATAAAAGAGCTTTTTTTTCGTCATCTCACTATCACTATTACTGGGAGATAAAATTTCAAAAACCACCTGGGGAGGAATATTATTCTCTTCCCACTGTCGATAGGACCCCCGGTGTCCCTTGGGTCTACCAAACACTACCATGGTGTCAGGAGCCAGTTTAATTTTGTTACTACCCTTTACTGGATACCAAAATAAGTCCCCGGCCACAAACACATCCGGATTAGACTTAAATAGTATTTCTAAATTCTCCTTGATTTTGACAATCCATGTAAATTGCCTAGTGTTATCCGCCATGGGTTCACCATCACTTTCTGGGTAGACAATTTCAGGCGCGATCGTCTCCCCAACCTGATTAACGTTAGATTTTATCACCCCCAGTTGAGTTTTTGGTGCAATTTGCCTCACCATATCTATACCTCCCATTCACTTTGGTACTGACTCAATCGGTTTAATTTACCATAACATGGTTTGTGTAGGAGTATTGAGTTTAATCAACCCAAACTACAATATGACAAAACTAGTCAGTTTTAACTGACTTGAGCTTTGAGACCGGGAATTGATTGTCTCCCCCACGGACAGTCTCCAGGTGTGGATTAATTCAAACAATAACAGGTAATTGACGATCTCCCATAGGGAGTGCTTTTAGTCTAAACTCCAGTTTTTAAAAACCCCCAAGGGTATTCGAGTGCAAATAGTTTATTCGAGTGCAGTAATATCAATACCCTTAGCTTTTAATTGTGCTAGTAAAGTTTGATACTTTAGTTGTTCCTGCTCTTTGAGAAATCTTTCTTGTTCCGCACGTTGAGTTTCCTGCTCTTTAAGAAATCTTTCTCGTTCTGCACGTTGATTTGCCTGTTCTACATAATTACTCAATTCCACAGGACTAAGAAACCTACTCCCATCTGGATAATAGATGACTAATTCATCTCCAGTCATGTCAAATGTTATATTCAATCTTGGACTAGTCCAAGTAGCAAAATTCTCAATTTCTTTAAACGAATTATTTTCCCTAATGCATACTTCTAGACTAATCCCATCTGGGTCATATACATAATACTCTTCCACTCCATATTTGAGATAAAAGAGCTTTTTTTTCGTCATCTCACTATCACTATTACTGGGAGATAAAATTTCAAAAACCACCTGGGGAGGAATATTATTCTCTTCCCACTGTCGATAGGACCCCCGGTGTCCCTTGGGTCTCCCAAACACTACCATGGTGTCAGGAGCCAGTTTAATTTTGTTACTACCCTTTACTGGATACCAAAATAAGTCCCCAGCCACAAACACATCCGCATTAGACTTAAATAGTATTTCTAAATTCTCCTTGATTTTGACAATCCATGTAAATTGCCTAGTGTTATCCGCCATGGGTTCACCATCACTTTCTGGGTAGACAATTTCAGGCGCGATCGTCTCCCCAACCTGATTAACGTTAGATTTTATCACCCCCAGTTGAGTTTTTGGTGCAATTTGCCTCACCATATCTATACCTCCCATTCACTTTGGTACTGACTCAATCGGTTTAATTTACTATAGCATAATGGCACTTTATCAGGAGCGATAGTGCCTTGAATATAGGAGAGTTGTTGGGTTTTCTCAACCCAACCTTAATTAAGCTCTCTTTACCTTTGCCCTGTGACAATGTATGCTACCCTTTGACCAATATTGGTAGCATGATCTGCCATTCTCTCTAGACATTGAATTGCTAATGTTAATAGTAGAATGGGCTCCACTACCCCAGGAACATCTTTCTGCTGTGCCAAATTACGATATAATTTTTTGTAAGCATCATCTACTGTGTCATCTAATAATTTAATTCTTCTACCATTAATCTCATCCAAATCCGCTAAAGCTACTAGGCTAGTAGCCAACATAGATTGGGCATGATCGGACATAATGGCAACCTCCCCCAAAGTAGGATGGGGGGGATAGGGAAATATTTTCATTGCTATTTCTGCCAAATCTTTGGCATAGTCCCCAATACGTTCCAAATCTCTAACTAATTGCATGAATGAGCTTAAACAACGAGATTCTTGGTCTGTGGGAGCTTGACTGCTCATAATTGAGGCGCAATCGACTTCTATCTGTCTGTAAAAGCGATCAATTTTTTTGTCTAATCTGCGTATTTGCTCAGCTGCTGTTAAATCCCGATTAAAGAGAGCTTGGTGACTCAGACGGAATGACTGCTCTACTAAAGCACCCATACGTAAAACATCTCTTTCCAGTCTTTTAATGGCACGTATAGGCTGAGGTTTTTCAAAAATTGTATATTTCACAACAGCTTTCATATTTTTAATCTCGAGTTTAATATATTTCTAGCTATTATAGTCTTGATTCAGAAATATCCGCTATCATGTTGAACTACCTGGGGAAGATGAATTTGTATCCAAGCACCACCGGTATCAGGATGGTTCATGGCCCTGATTTTGCCACCATGAGCTATAATTATTTGGCGGACAATGGATAAACCTAGACCACTACCAGTAATTTCTACTGTTTCATTGTCAGAGCGCGACTCGTGGTGTCTAGCTTTGTCCCCCCGATAAAATCTTTGAAAGACATAAGGTAAATCCACAGGAGCAAATCCAACACCAGAATCAATAATGTTAATTTCTAAAATTTGATTTGATATTGTATCTGTTTTTGCATCAACCCCATTAATAGACTTTTCCCCAGCACCTGAATTCATTTCAATGAGAATAGTACCATTGAGGTTGCTATATTTAATGCAGTTATCTAACAGATTAAGAAACACTTGATAAATTCGGGACTTATCAGCACATATATAGACCTTTTCTAGACCGGAGTAGGAAATGCTAAGATGCTTATTTGCTGCCAAGGGCTCTAAATTTTCCCAGACTGAAAAAATCAGGGAGCGGACTTCTAGCATTTCCAAATTCAGTTGTATGGAGGAGGTTATTTCCATCTGGGTCAGGTCTAGCCAATTTTGGACTAAATTAATTAGTCTGTCAACCTCTTGCATCAGGCGGATGACCCAACGGTTCAAGGGAGGATCTAAGCGAGTTTGCAGGGTTTCCGCCACCAGACGAATGGAGGTCAGAGGTGTTCTCAGTTCATGGGCCAGGTCAGAAAAAGAGCGGTCACGTTGCTCATTAATGTCCAAGAATTGTTGGTCACTTTCCAGAAACACACCTACTTGTCCTTCCGGAAGGGGAAAACTGTTAGCTGCTAAGGACAATGGCTTTAATTCTAAGACACCCTGACCATGGTCTCGGGAAGGGTGAAAAATCCACTCTTGCATTTGCGGTTTTTGCCAATCCCGGGTTTGCTCAATTAACTGATCTAGTTCATAGGACCTCACTAATTCCAGTAGCAGGCGCACTTGACCCGGTTGCCATCTTTGTAAATGTAGCATTTCCCGTGCGCACTTATTACACCATAGTAGTTGGTTTTCTTCATCTACTTGTAAGTATCCCAATGGTGCAGCATCCAGCAACTGTTCATAAGCTTTGAGTGACAAGCGTAAGTTTTGTTGCTCATCCCTAACACTAGATATTTTACGGTGTAATCCAGCTAATAGGGGTAATAATATCTTTTCAGCATGGGGGTTTAAGGGTTTGGTTAACTGCTCTAAATAGCTGTTAAGTTGAAATTGTTGCCACAGCCAAAAACCAAAACCGACTGCCAAACCCAGAAGAAATCCCAATAAGAACATTTGATAGTAAGTGTGCTATTTGACCGGAATTAAAGGGGAAGGGTGCAAGCAAGGTCTCCTTAGGACGGCTTTTCTTGATTGTTATATTATTACTATAATCATAATTCCTAGGGATTTCTCCCGGAAAATGCGATCGCCTAGGTATCTGTGACCATTCCTGTGCTACAGGTTAGACTGGATAAGGTAACTGATACACTTCTTGCCGAATTTTATGTCCAATCAAAATGACAACTCCCAAAATGATAACTCCCGAGACAAGAGCCAAAAACCCCAATCCAGGGGATGGTTTAAAATAAAAAGACCACGACCACCTAAAGGAATAGGAAAACCAAAAACGGAATAGCCCAGATATAGAAATCAACCAAATCTATAGCCAAAACCCCTGACTGTGACGATATATTCTGGATGGCTAGGGTCTAACTCTAATTTTTCCCTCAGCCATCGAATATGAACATCCACAGTTTTACTGTCACCAACAAAATCAGGACCCCAAACCTGGTCTAATAACTGTTCCCGTGACCACACCCTGCGAGTATAACTCATAAATAGTTCTAGTAACCGGAATTCTTTCGGTGACAAGCTCACCTCTCTTCCTCTCACTAACACCCGACATTCCTGAGGATTTAAACTAATATCTTTATGTTTTAAGGTGGGTGCCAAGGGCAAATTAGAAAACCGCTGGCGACGTAACAAGGCACGACACCTAGCCACCATTTCTCTTACGCTAAAGGGCTTAGTTAGATAATCATCCGCTCCTACCTCTAAACCTAGCACCCGGTCAGTTTCACTACCTTTCGCACTCAGAATTAAAATCGGGATGGAATTACCCTGGTGACGTAATAAACGACAAATATCTAATCCGTTGATTTGTGGCAACATCAAGTCTAGCACAAGCAGGTCGAATAATAATTCACCAGGTTGGGCCTCTAAATTTCTGATTAATTCCACAGCACAACGACCATCTTTAGCAGTCACAACTTCATAACCTTCACCCTCTAAGGCTACTACAAGCATCTCTCGGATTAGTTCTTCGTCTTCCACTATTAAAACGCGACTAACTGGTTCAATATCCGATTTAGTGGAGTACCTAGGCAATTCAGTAGTATACATTGACAACAAAAATTTGTAAGAATGTACTGGGCTTTGTTTCCAACTAGTTATGATCCTCACGAATTGAGGACACATATTGGGGAACACAAAATTATTGTATTCAATACAACAATTTGCCTAAATTATAAGTGTTTTATAGAAATTTTGTCGAATATTTCCACATTTGTGCCTTTTAAGTGAGTGGGTGGAATTAGATATAAGATCAACGTAGGTTGGGTTGAAGTATGAAACCCAACACCCCCATGGGTTTCGTATTAAACTCATCCTATAAATAATTGTGTCTCCCTACTTAGTTCAGGCAAAACTAGAGAAATCCAAAGTGGGTGGAATATCCTGAATTCTTCCAGGACCTATAGCCCGCAGTGCTTCTGGTAAACTAATATCTCCAGTATATAGGGCTT
Organism: Cylindrospermopsis curvispora GIHE-G1; assembly: GCF_014489415.1. NCBI lineage: Bacteria > Bacillati > Cyanobacteriota > Cyanophyceae > Nostocales > Aphanizomenonaceae > Raphidiopsis > Raphidiopsis curvispora. Next base: position 336,595 of record NZ_CP060822.1, on the reverse strand, counting down.
TACCGACAATTACTCCTGTAACCCCCTGATGTTCTAAAGATAACAAGGTTAATAGGTCAGTAACAGAACCCACACCCCCAGAGGCAATCACGGGTATGGAAATGGCAGATGTCAACCCTCTTAATGCTTCCAAGTTTGGTCCCTGAAGCGTACCATCACGATTTATATCCGTATAAATAATAGCTGCTGCACCCAATTCCTGCATTTGGGTTGCTAATTGGGGGGCCAAAATTTGAGAGGTTTCTAACCAACCCCTGGTAGCAACTAAACCATTCCGCGCATCAATGCCAACTATAATTTGCTGGGGGAATTGTTCACACAGTCCTTGAACCAAATCTGGTTGCTCTACTGCTACAGTTCCCAGAATTGCCCACTGTACCCCAAGATTAAATAACTGTATGACGCTGGAGCTATCGCGTATTCCTCCGCCAACTTCAACAGGTATGGAAACAGCATTGGTAATAGCTTCTATAGTAGATAGATTTACTATTTTACCAGCTTTTGCTCCATCTAGATCTACTAGATGTAGTCTTGTTGCTCCTTGGTCTGCCCACATTTTAGCGGTTTCCACAGGATTATGGCTGTAAACCTGGGATTGTGCATAGTCACCCTTATAGAGTCTTACACAACGCCCCTCTAATAGATCTATTGCTGGGATAACTTCCATGACTAGTTAGTGAATAGGTTAATTTTAGTTGAGCTAAATGGAGAAGGAGGGATTCGAACCCTCGGATGGACCTTACGATTCCATCAACAGATTAGCAATCTGCCGCTTTCGACCACTCAGCCACCTCTCCAAGTCTATTAAAAATTATGATATGACAACCTTAACAGACAATTTTTGGCTTGTCAAGAGATTTTTTTCAAGTGGACAACCAAAAATCAAAGGATGAAATCCGTCGGGGATTGAAATCCCCGACAAGTTTCTTTTTGATTTTGAATATAAAGTTTAACAATTTCTAGTGGCGCTCCTCCAACAGTAGATATAAAATATGAGTTAGTCCACAATGAGGGCAGTCTTGATTTTAATAGCCAAAGCTCTCCAAAGCCATATTTATATCCCATGAACGCTCTTTCAATTCCCACCTGGGTTATCCATATTTCTAGTGTTATTGAATGGGTAGTTGCCATTTCCCTCATCTGGAAATATGGGGAACTGACCCAAAACCATAGTTGGAGGGGATTTGCCCTAGCTATGATACCTGCCTTAATCAGCGCCCTATGTGCTTGTACCTGGCATTATTTCGATAATCCCCAGTCCCTAGAATGGTTAGTCACCCTCCAGGCCACTACCACGCTAGTAGGTAATTTTACTCTTTGGGCAGCAGCAGTCTGGGTTTGGCGTTCTACTCGAGCGAGTGGAGTTCTTAATATCTCAAATAAGGAGTAGACGGTCATGATCTCAAAAGAAACTCTATTTGCTCTCTCCTTGTTCCCCTATTTGGGTTTCTTGTGGTTTATCAGTCGCAGTCCACAAATGCCACGTTTAGCACTCTATGGATTCTATGGCACTTTAGTATTTGTTGGTGTTACCATTCCAGCTGGCATTTACGCCAAAATTGCTTACCAAGAAGCCCTAGCGAATATAGACTGGCTTCATGGCAGTGCTGAGTTATTCTTAACTTTTGCTAATATTTTAATTGTCTTGGGTTTTCGTCAAGCTGTACTAAGTTTAGAAACTAAAGGTAAGTAGACTAACATACTTACCCGGTTACCCATAAAATTGTACAACACCATACTAACTAAATACTCGGTACAACAAGTCGCGGTGCAACAGGCAACTACTCAACAAAGACTGTAATTTATCTCTTGACAAACACTCGGCATTGTGATACAAGTCCAACCAAGTTTTGGCAATTAAATTAGCATGATTGGGTAAATCTGGAAGATTCCAACCTGGTATGGGTAAATCTTCCATCAACCTGTTGATTTTAGGATCATAACTTAAAGCAAAGCAACGACACCCTTCACTAGCGGCCATAATTAAACTATGTAGGCGCATTCCTATTACCATATCCACACCTCTAAATGCGCCTTTTAACATTTGTGGTTTCTCCAAACAAAAAACCTGGCTATTATTTGGCAGTTGAGAGTGAATTTGTTGAGAAATTTCTAAATCTTCGGTTTTTTGAAATGGTAGAATTAAAATAAATGCTTGGGTATGTTTCTGCAAATCCACCAATCCACGGATTAGATTTGCCAATCTACTCTCTGTCAGGTGGGGATGTTTTCTCAGGGTAACTGCAATTCGTGGTTTCGGTAGACCCGCTAATTCTGGTACTGACTCAGATGCTAAACCCCACACCGGATCAGGTGCTAGGATATGTGGTATGTGCCAACTTGATAATAAACTAGCACTTGACCTGTCCCGCACGCTTACTCCCACACAACCGGCAAAATTTCTTTGAGCCAACCAACGGTTTTGTGGTAGGGATAGGGGACCTATACCCTGGCCCCAGGCTATGGTTTTTAGACCCATAAATTGGGCTAAAGCCATTATTCCCCCATAATATAAGGGATTAATACTACTGGTTGCATCCTGCATTAAACTACCTCCACCCCAGATAAATCCTTGACAAGAGCGTAAAGCTCGAATCAAGGGGATAAGTGCCATCCGGTCATGACTTTCCACCCCATAATTTCTAGTGGTTAGTTGGGGACTACCGGAGAGAACTACGGGCGTGATGTGAGGTGGTAGCATTTGTAAAAGAGTAGCCAAGAGAGCTTCATCACCACCATTACCCTTACCATAATAACCAGAAAGTAAAACACGCATTATAAATCGCCCCGTCTTAGCTACTTAATTTGTCGCATATAATTTCCCCATAACTGTGCTGCTTGACCACTACTACCAAGGGTGGGAGAGTTGTTATCATTACCTAGCCAAATACCAGTGACCAATTGACGACTGGGAATAAAACCAATAAACCACAAGTCCACATTTTTATCCGTGGTTCCGGTTTTACCTGCTTCCTCACCCATTCCTATGGAAGCAGCACGACCAGTACCCCTAGCCACCACAGCTTGCATCATGTCAGTCATAGTATTAACTACATTCTTTTTTAACACGGTTTGATTAGCTTTGGGATTTTGAGCGAAGGAATAAATCTCCCGACAGGTTTTTAAATTATTCCGATCTTCACAATCACTACTATCTAGAATCCGGGTAATAGCGTGGGGAGGATTCCATACTCCTCGATTACCAATTGCTGCAAACGCACCGGTCATTTCCAAAACATTGACCACACTTTGACCCAGAACTAAACCCGGAACTGGTTCTAATGGGGATTTTATCCCTAACTTCTGGGCCATTTCTACCACTTTATTTAATCCTACCTCTCGCGCTAGTCTCAGAGCAATGGGGTTTTCTGACAGTGCAAAACCAGTAGCTACATCTAAACTACCACTCCCACTGCGACAGGGTCTATAAGTAAATCCTCCCCAAGGAAAAGAATTACAAGAATAGCTCTTGTAGGCGGGTATTCCCGCTTCTATAGCTGCAGCATAGGCAAAAACTTTAAAAGTAGATCCGGGTTGTCTTTGAGCTTGTACAGCACGATTAAATTGGCTTTCTTTGTAATTTTTCCCCCCCACCATGGCTAATATGCTCCCAGTTTTGGAATCTAGGGTGACAATTGCTCCCTGGGAAAATCGCAAGTTGGAACCAATCTTATTCACCGAATTTTGCAAGGCTGACTCAGCTTTAGCTTGAATTACTGGGTCTAATTTTGTTTCAATGATGTAGTTACCTTCCCTGGCTGCTCCTGCACCCAAAATTGATTCTAGTTCTTGAAAAACGTAGTTGTAAAAATAGGGAGCAATAGTTTTAGCTTGTCTTTCACAAACTCTAGGACTTACCTGTACGGGGGATCTTCTAGCTCGATTTGCTTGAGTGGAATTAATCGTACCCATATCTAACATGCGTCGAATGACCCGATTCCGATAATCTGCTGCTGCTAATTTCCTCGGTCCATCTCCACAAAAGTCAAACCCATTGGGTGCAGGTAATATTCCCACTAAAGTTGCTGCTTCTGACAGGGTTAATTCTTTGGCAGATTTTTCAAAGTAATATTTAGCCGCATCTTCAAAACCAGAAGTGTCAGCTCCTAAAAATACTCGGTTTAAATAAGTAAGCAGGATCTCATCCTTACTATAAAAGGTTTCTAATTTTAAGGAGACAATAGCTTCACGAATTTTTCTTCCTAAAGAATCCTGTCTACCTACATAATCACGAAATAAACTCCGTGCAAGCTGTTGGGTAACTGTACTAGCCCCTTGTTGCACATCCCCACTCTGGGTGTTAATGAATACTGCCCGCAAAATTCCCAGGGGGTCAACCCCAAAGTGCCAATAATAACGACTGTCCTCGGAAGCGACTACTGCACCGGGTATGTAAGGACCGAAATCTGCTATTTCCTTGAGATCTACGTGAGAGATATTGCGGGGTTCTCGCAATGGGGTATAGGCATCCCGGGCGTAAATTACTACTGGTCCGCTGGTTGCTGTAGGTAGGGGGTTAACGTCAAATTTTGTCCATTCCCAACCGATAGCCAGGGCAAATAGGGCAGTAATACCACTGATACCATACATTCCCCAAGTAAGAAATTTAATATGGGCAGGGGGTGGATCAATATACTCAAGACTTACTGAAGCAGCTAGTTCTGGTGGACCCAGGGTAACAATGTCACCATGTCTAAGTTTGAGAGATTTGATTCGGCGTTTTCCTAAGTAAATACCGTTAGTGGAATTTTCGTCTTTGATAGTGAAGACCGGGTTGTTTTGGCTTGAGTCCCTGGTGAGGGAAAGGTGAACCTGGCTAACTACTGGGTTGGGAACGATGATATCACAGGATCTGGAACTGCGACCTAAAATGTAACGTTCTCCCAATAAAGGATATGTTTGGTTTTCTTCCCCATTTTGCACCCACAGTTCCGGTACTTTAGCATTGGGTTTCAAAGTCAGTTTAGAAAAGTCTACTCTAGCTTGAATGGTATTTACAGCTTGAGTGATGTGACCAAGAAAGGTTTGGGGTTTTTGGGGTGGTTGTTGGGAACTCATGGTCTAAGATTGGGTAAAGTTAATTTATATCAAAATTAATTGGGAGTTTTGTGCTTAGGCTTTTTTCTGGGAACCAATTAGTAGACAAACAATACCTATACTAATAAATGAGTCTGCTAAATTAAAGACTGGGAAGTTGAATAGACGAAAGTCCAGAAAATCCACCACATAGCCCAATATGAATCTATCAATACCATTACCTATAGCTCCCCCTAAAATTAAACCATAACCCAACTGTTCCCATATACTTAATAATGGTCCCCAAAGAGCGATCGCTAGTAACAGTAAACTTACTACTAGGGATAACCAACGTAACCACTCAACCTTACCACTAAAAAGACTAAAAGCTGCACCTGTATTAGTTACGTATGTCAGATGAAAGACTCCTGGTAGTAAGGGCAAGGTTTGGTGTAAATCAAAGCTTTGAACCACGGACAACTTTGTCAGTTGGTCTAGAGCAAAAGCTATTACAGCAGCAATCCAAAACAGGCGATTTTTTAAACCCATGACAGTTCTACCATTAATTATGTGGGAGGCAAAAATTACTAATAAAACATTAATAAAACATAATGTGTCGCAGAAGGTAAGCCATGACAGTAACAGCACAAAGCACGGCCAATTGTCCAGGGAGGGAAAACCAGGAATATTTAAGAATACCCTCCATTAAGGACAAATTTTGATTGTCCCCCCAGGAGAAAAGATAACTGGTTACCAAATAACAAATACCGCAAATGTGAATAGTTAACAACCCGCACAGACAACTAAAACCTAGGGTTTCTAATCGGGGTCTGGCTTTAAAGGCAAAATGTCCACAAATCCATGCTCCTGGAATAAACCCCAGTAAGTAACCAAATTGGGAGAGTTTAACATATCCTATACCTCCTCCTTGGGCAAATACGGGTAGTAAAGTCAATCCCATCACTAAATAAGCAATTTGGGAAAGGGCACCAGCACTTTTACCCCCTAAACAACCAACAAACAGTACAGCAGCAATTTGATAGCTAGCACCTAGGGGAAAGGTTTTAATTCCCTGTTGACTCCAACTCCAGGGTGGGGTGGTACCGTATGCTTCTAAAAAGGTGCCGCCAATGGTCAACAGCAAGCCAATCATAGACCATAATAATTGATGGGAAGCAGCAAACATGGATTATTTAATAACCAGATTAGATAAATGAACATTAATATTGATTTGGAAGTGTCTAATCTCCCCAAGTCGGGATTACCGAGGTTCTGGCACTTTTCTAACTACGAATGAGGGTAATGGTGCGCCCACCGGGACTAATAACCTCCTCCGTACTAATCCTCTCTCCCATGGGTGGTAATCCAGGACGGCGATCGAAAATCACTAACCAACCTGTATCTAATCCTAACCCATCCAGATATTTATCCAGTTGGATTAAACCCTTCATTAATGGATCTGACTTTCCCTCACGCCACACCTTGAGTTCCATACCCATTACCACTTTGCCATAGCGTAAACAAATATCCATTCTTCCAGAACCAATGGCATATTCCCGCTCTAACGTACCACCACCATTTACCACCCGATGTAAAAATGCCATTAAAACTAAATGTGGAGCAATCTCATGGTAGGGTGCACTTCTGAGTAATGGTTCCCCGTGTTGTCGCCAAAACTCCAGAAAAGCGTGTAATAATTCATCAGGTAATAGTTCCCCTTGTTGGTTTAGCCAACGAGGTTCAATTGCTCCAATAGAAACCCTAGTTGTGTAACTTAGCACTAGAGGTAGAACTTCTTTATAAATTGGATTGGCAATTTCCAAGCCTTGTCCTTGATCTCGACACAGACCTAAATCCAGGACATAACGAATATCATCCGGTGGTACGTCGGGTAAGTCTTCACCTGCTAAAATTGGTTCAATAATGGTCTTAACCCGCTCTTCCCGTAATCGCTCTGCTAAGCTATCTAAATGGGTATCCTGGCGTTGAATGAGGATTTCTTTGGCTTGGTTAATCACCTCAGCAGTAATGGGTTGATTCACATCCTTGACTAACACCTGGGTAGCTTGACGAGCTAGGGCGTTAACTAACCACGGTTGTCCATCAGTTAAATAATATGCCTGTTGAATTGCTCCTGAGGTAAATACTTGCCCTGTAGCTATTGTATGTTGTTCATATAAATTTTGCACATCTGTAAAACTAAAATTACTTAAAGTTAAGGATTCAGCCTTGATATTGAACGGACTAGAAGTATTTAGTCGTTCACTTCCACCAGATTTAACCTTGTAATCCCGCACATCCCGCATGCCAATTAAGCCCACCGAATGGGGAAAACCCCGGGGACGACGGGGAAAACCATCCCGTAACTGTCGCAATACCGAAATCAACGTTTGATTTTGCAATGAGTCAATTTCATCAATGAAGACCACTAGGGGACGGGTAGAACTTTTTGCCCAACTTTTGAGGAAAGCTCCAATACTCTCCCTACGCTCCGGATCAAAAGGGGGATGGAGGTCTTCCGGAAGCCAAATATCAATTGCATCTTGCCAAGAACCCAAAATGGCCCTTTCAGCACGTTCTGGTTCATCAGGAAAAACCGACCCCACTTCCACGGAGAGCATGACAGCGGTATATTCCCCACTATCAGTTAATTCTTGAGCTAAGGCTATCATAGCAGTGGTTTTGCCTACTTGTCGCGGTGCATGAATGATAAAGTAATTTTCTCCATCAATTAATGCTTTCAACTCAGGTAGTCGTCCTGTGGGGGAAATCATATAGTGAATGCTAGCTTTGCAGGGTCCAGCAGTGTTAAATTGTTTAGCCATAGTAAGGTATAATTTGTAATTATCAAAATAATAAAGTACGTTTTACTTAGCGATCGCACTTTTCTAACTGCGAATTAGGATAATAGTGCGCCCAGTGGGACTAATAACCTCCTCCGTACTAATTCTCTCCCCCATGGGGGGTAATCCAGGACGGCGATCGAAAATCACTAACCAGCCAGTATGTAATCCTAACCCATCCAGATATTTATCCAGTTGGGTTAAACCCTTCATTAATGGATCTGACTTTCCCTCACGCCACACCTTGAGTTCCATACCCATTACTACCTTGCCATACCGTAAACAAATATCCATTCTTCCAGAACCAATGGCATATTCCCGTTCTAATGTGCCACCACCATTAACTACCCGATGTAAAAATGCCATTAACACCAAATGGGGAGCAATTTCATGATAGGGCGCACTTCTGAGTAATGGTTCCCCGTGTTGTCGCCAAAACTCCAGAAAAGCGTGTAATAATTCATCAGGTAATAGTTCCCCTTGTTGGTTTAGCCAACGAGGTTCAATTGCTCCAATAGAAACCCTAGTTGTGTAACTTAGCACTAGAGGTAGAACTTCTTTATAAATTGGATTGGCAATTTCCAAGCCTTGTCCTTGATCTCGACACAGACCTAAATCCAGGACATAACGAATATCATCCGGTGGTATGTCAGGTAAGTCTTCACCTGCTAAAATTGGTTCAATAATGGTCTTAACCCGCTCTTCCCGTAATCGCTCTGCTAAGCTATCTAAATGGGTATCCTGGCGTTGAATGAGGATTTCTTTGGCTTGGTTAATCACCTCAGCAGTAATGGGTTGATTCACATCCTTTACTAACACCTGGGTAGCTTGACGAGCTAGGGCGTTAACTAACCACGGTTGTCCATCGGTTAAATAATATGCCTGTTGAACTGCTCCCAGGGTAAATACTTGCCCTGTAGCTGTTGTATGTTGTTCATATAAATTTTGCACATCTGTAAAACTAAAATTACTTAAAGTTAGGGATTCAGCCTTGATATTGAATGGACTAGACGTATTTAGTCGTTCACTTCCACCAGATTTAACCTTGTAGTCCCGCACATCCCGCATGCCAATTAAGCCCACCGAATGGGGAAAACCCTGGGGACGATTGGGATAACCCGCTCGCAATTGTCTGAGGATGGATATTAGAGTTTGATCTTGTAAGGAATCAATTTCATCCAGAAAGACAACTAAGGGTAGGGGAGAAGCCATGGCCCACCCTTGTAGGACTGTTTGAATATCTAAGGGAGAGGTCTCAGTCTCTGTTTGAATTTGGGTTAAAGTGGGCAAGGGTAATTTTCGAAACCGAATTTCATTCTGCCAGCGTCTAAGGATACTTTGTTGCGCTTGTTCTGGTGCATCTGGAAATGGCGCACCGGTTTCCAGGGTTAACATCACAGCTAGGTATTGTCCACTGTCAGTTAATTGTTGAGCTAGGGCCATCATGGCAGTGGTCTTGCCTACTTGTCGTGGTGCATGAATGATAAAGTAATTTTCTCCATCAATTAATGCTTTTAACTGAGGTAGTCGCCCTGTGGGAGAGAGCATATAGTGAATGTTGGCTTTGCAGGGACCAGCAGTGTTAAATTGTTTAGGCATAATTGGCAATAAGTTAAGGTACTACTGTGATTCAAATTTATGGGAATCTAACTACGAATGAGGGTAATGGTGCGCCCATTAGGACTAATAACCTCCTCCGTACTAATCCTCTCTCCCATGGGTGGTAATCCGGGACGGCGATCGAAAATCACTAACCAACCTGTATCTAATCCTAACCCATCCAGATATTTATCGAGTTGGATTAAACCCTTCATTAATGGATCTAACTTTCCCTCACGCCACACCTTGAGTTCCATACCCATTACCACTTTGCCATAGCGTAAACAAATATCCATTCTCCCAGAACCAATGGCATATTCCCGTTCTAACGTGCCACCACCATTTACCACCCGATGTAAAAATGCCATTAAAACTAAATGGGGAGCAATCTCATGGTAGGGTGCACTTCTAAGTAATGGTTCCCCGTGTTGGCGCCAAAACTCCAGAAAAGCGTGTAATAATTCATCAGGTAATAGTTCCCCTTGTTGGTTTAGCCAACGAGGTTCAATTGCTCCAATAGAAACCCTAGTTGTGTAACTTAGCACTAGAGGTAGAACTTCTTTATAAATTGGATTGGCAATTTCCAAGCCTTGTCCTTGATCTCGACACAGACCTAAATCCAGGACATAACGAATATCATCCGGTGGTACGTCGGGTAAGTCTTCACCTGCTAAAATTGGTTCAATAATGGTCTTAACCCGCTCTTCCCGTAATCGCTCTGCTAAGCTATCTAAATGGGTATCCTGGCGTTGAATGAGGATTTCTTTGGCTTGGTTAATCACCTCAGCAGTAATGGGTTGATTCACATCCTTGACTAACACCTGGGTAGCTTGACGAGCTAGGGCGTTAACTAACCACGGTTGTCCATCGGTTAAATAATATGCCTGTTGAACTGCTCCCAGGGTAAGTACTTGCCCTGTAGCTGTTGTATGTTGTTCATATAAATTTTGCACATCTGTAAAACTAAAATTACTTAAAGTTAAGGATTCAGCCTTGATATTGAACGGACTAGACGTATTGAGTCGTTCACTTCCACCAGATTTAACCTTGTAGTCCCCCACATCCCGCATGCCAATTAAGCCCACCGAATGGGGAAAACCCCGGGGACGACGGGGAAAACCATCCCGTAACTGTCGCAATACCGAAATCAACGTTTGATTTTGCAATGAGTCAATTTCATCAATGAAGACCACTAGGGGACGGGTAGAACTTTTTGCCCAACTTTTGAGGAAAGCTCCAATACTCTCCCTACGCTCCGGATCAAAAGGGGGATGGAGGTCTTCCGGAAGCCAAATATCAATTGCATCTTGCCAAGAACCCAAAATGGCCCTTTCAGCACGTTCTGGTTCATCAGGAAAAACCGACCCCACTTCCACGGAGAGCATGACAGCGGTATATTCCCCACTATCAGTTAATTCTTGAGCTAAGGCTATCATAGCAGTGGTTTTGCCTACTTGTCGCGGTGCATGAATGATAAAGTAATTTTCTCCATCAATTAATGCTTTCAACTCAGGTAGTCGTCCTGTGGGGGAAATCATATAGTGAATGCTAGCTTTGCAGGGTCCAGCAGTATTAAAGTGTTTAGACATAATCGGCAATAATTTAAGGTGTGGTCCAAATTTATCGCATTTTTCAACTGAGAATTACGGTGACGGAATAGCCGCCCCACCTTGTGCAAAAATGCCAGGTAAAAGATAAAATGAGAATAAACTAATATTTAGAGTGAAACATGATGAGCGATCGCGACTATACACTAATCATTGATAAAAGTGGGAGCATGTCAACTCCGGATCAACGGGGTGGAAGAACCAGATGGGACATAGCCCAAGAATCTACCATAGCCCTAGCCAGAAAGTGTGAGCAATTTGACCCAGATGGTATTACTGTTTATGTATTTTCCGGTAAATTTAAACGATACGAAAATGTGACAGCAGCAAAGGTCACCCAGATATTTCAAGAAAATGATCCTGTTGGTACAACCAACTTGGCTGGAGTGCTTTTAGATGCTACCAATCACTATTTTCAACGTAAAGCATCTGGTCAAGCCAAACCGAATGGTGAAACCATTCTGGTAATTACTGACGGGGAACCGGATGATCGGAAAGCGGTTTTTGAAGTAGTTATTAACGCCTCTCGCAAAATAGATAAAGATGAGGAATTAGCAATTTCTTTAATTCAAGTAGGTACAGATCCACAAGCTACAAAATTTCTCAAAGCTCTTGATGATCAGTTGCAAAGTGTAGGAGCTAAATTTGATATTTGTGACACTGTGACTTTAGATGAATTAGAAGAAATGAGTTTAACAGAAGTTCTAATGAATGCGATTACCGATTAGTAGAATTGTGGAAAGTCGAGAAAAGAGGACTCGCTTTCAGTATGTTCCGGAAAATTGTGGGAGACATGGTAGCATGGACCTCGGGTAATTTGGTAAGAGATTAACATGAAATATTGGCGTGAAACCCTGGCTATAGCTCAGCGCATTTTAACGGAACTACTACGACGCAGACGAAGTCTAATTTTTTGGAGCATTTTCCCGGTTTCTATTTTGATACTTAATGGCTTTATTTTGTCAGAACGGGGAGAATTAGCCATGGAGCTGGCCTTAGAAAAAGCTGCACCTTCGAGTTTAGTGGGTGCTGCACTATTTTTCAGTTGTTTGGGTGGAACTGTTGCAACAGTGGTTGCGGAGAGAGAACAACAAACTCTAAAACGATTATTTATTTCACCTTTAAGTGGCACATCTTATTTTCTGGGAATTTTTTTAGCCCATAGCTGTATAGGAATTGGACAAACTCTGCTAGTTTATATAGTTGCTGGTTTCTGGGGTGCAACCTTTCAAGGTTCAATATTATTAGGAATAGTCATTATTTTCTTGAGCATCATTGCATACGTGGGTCTGGGATTTGTCCTCGGTACACAACTAGCTCGTCGTACGGAAGATGTTAATGCTTTGGTAGCTACTTTTGGCGTACCCCTGTTAATTTTGGGGGGGACATTTTTCCCAAGTTCCCTATTTCCTAAGACTCTATTAGATATTGCTAAGTATAATCCCATTTACCACATGAATGAAGCTCTTTTGGGTGTTTCCGCTAATGGAGAAAAATTTAGCGATGTGAGCTTACACTTGCGCTTTTTATTATTTTTTGCTACACTTACCTTGGTTTGTGGTTGGATATCTTATAGACGGATGTTGATGGTAGAAAAAAGACTTTAAAACAGTATAATCACAAATAAATATCCTGTTTCTATACAAAGAGTTGAATTTGGTGAATTAAAGCCAAGAGCGGGGGAGCATGATTCAATTCCAGCTCCCATTCCTGAAAAATATCAGTTACCAAGATGCTTAAAATTAAAAATTTAAACAAGTCTTACAAAAACCGGAAAGTTCTGCAAAATTTAACATTTACCATCCAACCAGGGGAAGTTTACGGTTTACTGGGTGCTAATGGAGCTGGTAAAACAACTACCATCAATATTATTTGTAATCTACTTAAAGCGGATAGCGGTTACATCACAGTAAATCATGAGCCAATTTCTCGTTCTACAAAAAAACTCATTGGTATTGCTCCCCAGGAAAATATTCTATACAAAACCCTCTCCTGCGCGGAAAATTTGAGATTTTTTGCTGAAATTTATGGTTTAGACCCCAAAACCAAACAAAAACAAGTAGTGACTACCCTAAAATCCGTAAACTTGTTAGATAGAGCAGATAGTCCCGTAGAAACTCTCAGTGGAGGTATGCAAAGGCGTTTAAATATTGCCGTTGCTTTGGTACATCAACCTCAATTACTGATTCTTGATGAGCCAACTACAGGACTAGATATTGAAGCTAGATATGAAATTTGGGAATTAATTCGCAATTTAAAAAATCAAGGTATGACCATACTGCTAACTACTCACTTACTAGATGAAGCTGAAAGACTTTGTAGTCGCATTGGGGTTTTAAAAAATGGTCAGATATTAGCTGAGGGGAGTTTAGCAGAATTAAAAAACCGGGTTCCGGGGAAGGAAATTGTTTTGGTGCAAACCAAAGAAGAAAGTACAGCTATATCAGTAGGACGGGAACATGGTTTTATTGTCCGACGGTATGGGAGTGATTTAGCCTTTTTAGTACCAGAACCAATAGAACTAAAAGAATTATTGACTAAATTCGATGGTATAGAGATTGACTCTATTTCGCGTCAATCCCTACGTTTAGAACATATTTATGTAGAAATTACCCAAGCGGATTTGAGTTTGTAGTTAGGCCACCTATTCCTTTTATTTTTATGATGAACATTATCGAAACCCTAAAAGCAGATTACCAAAGATTTCCCCTTGAGCAAACTTACAGCATTTATGCAGCAGATGTTTACTTTCAAGATCCAGTTTTTAAATTTCGTGGTTTAGAACTTTATAAGTGGATGATTAAATTTATTCACATATTTTTCAGCAAATTACGGATGGATTTGCACCACATTGAACAAGAGCAAAACATGATTAAGACTGAATGGACATTAAGCTGGAGTGCTTACCTACCGTGGAAACCGAGAATTTCTATCTCCGGATGGACCCAATTAGATCTTAATAATCAAGGATTAATTAGTTCCCATATAGATTATTGGTACTGTTCACGTTTAGATGTACTAAAACAACACCTATTTTCCGTAAACAAAGGATAATGTAAATAAATGTCAACAAAATTCAGGTAGGACAGAATCATTCATGCGCGTAATTTTAATGACTGGTAAAGGTGGAGTAGGTAAAACTTCCGTCGCCGCTGCAACTGGATTGCGTTGTGCAGAACTAGGTTATAAAACATTAGTTTTAAGTACAGATCCAGCCCATTCCTTAGCAGACAGTTTTGATTTAGAGTTAGGTCACGATGCAAAACAAGTGCGTCCCAACTTATGGGGTGCAGAACTGGATGCTTTGCAAGAACTAGAGGGTAATTGGGGAGCAGTCAAACGTTATATTACCCAGGTGTTACAAGCTAGGGGTTTAGAAGGAATCCAAGCAGAAGAGCTAGCAATCTTACCGGGGATGGATGAAATTTTCGGTTTGGTGAGAATGAAACGTCACTACGATGAAGGAGTATTTGATGTTTTAATTATAGACTCTGCTCCTACTGGTACAGCTTTAAGACTATTAAGTTTACCAGAAGTAGGTGGTTGGTATATGAGGCGGTTTTATAAACCTTTTCAAAACATATCAGTAGCCCTGAGACCATTCGTAGAGCCGATTTTTAAACCCATAGCGGGATTTTCTTTACCAGACAAGGAGGTAATGGATGCACCATATGAGTTTTATGAGCAAATAGAAGCCTTAGAAAAAGTTTTAACTGATAACACTCAGACCTCAGTTAGACTAGTGACTAATCCAGAAAAAATGGTAATCAAAGAATCATTACGAGCACATGCTTACTTGAGTTTATATAATGTAGCTACAGATTTAGTCGTAGCCAATAGGATTATTCCAGAGGAGGTTGCGGATCCATTTTTCCTAAGATGGAAACAAAATCAAGAACAATATCGACGAGAAATTCATGACAACTTTCTCCCGTTACCGGTGAAGGAAGTCCCCTTATTTTCCGAGGAGATGTGTGGTCTAGCTGCATTAGAGAGATTGAAGGATACTTTGTATCCAGGTGAAGATCCCACCCAGGTTTATTATCGAGAGACGACCATTAGAGTGGTGCAAGAAAACAACCAGTACAGCTTGGAACTTTATTTACCGACTATTCCTAAAAGTCAGATTCAATTAAGTAAAAGTGGAGATGAATTAAATATTACTATTGGTAATCACCGACGTAATTTAGTTTTACCCCAAGCTTTAGCTGCTCTCCAACCTGCGGGAGCAAAAATGGAGGGTGACTACCTGAGAATTCGCTTTGCTGACAATGTGAGGGCTAAAAGCTGAAATAAAATTTCTGCCCAGATATTTACAAGTCTCCTGGAATGTCAATATACTAAAATGTAGTATATATTGTTGAGTTCAATATGGAGACTTCAGAAGTGACGGTAAGCATTGGCGAAGCGGCTAAGGAATTAGGCGTTTCCGTAAAAACTATAAGGAGGTGGTCTGATTCAGGAAAACTAAGGTTTGAGAGAAGTCCTAGCGGTCATAGACGTTACTACTTAGCGGATATTAAACGCATCACTCCCAGAGACTTAGACAAGCTAGAGACTCGCATTACAATCAATTATGCAAGAGTCTCTAGTGATGACCAAAAAGAAGATCTAAAACGTCAAGTTCAAATGTTAGAAGCTTTCAGCGCTTCTAACGGTTGGCAGTTTGAAACAATTCAAGACATTGGATCTGGTTTGAACTACAAGAAAAAAGGTCTAACTAAACTGCTTAAAAGAATTATGTCTGGAGAGATTGGCAGACTTGTTATCACTCACAAAGACAGACTTTTAAGATTTGGTTCAGAGTTAGTTTTCGCTATGTGTGAGGAGTTTGAAACTGAGGTGGTGATTGTTAACAAATCATCAGAAGAAATCAGTTTTGAACAAGAACTTGTACAGGACATGATAGAGTTGATTCAAGTGTTTTCCAGTCGTCTTTATGGCGCTAGAAGTCACAAAAACAAAAAGTTGATTGAGGGTATGGCTAAAGCAGTTGATGAGGTGAAATAATGCTACTCGAAGATTTTATACTGTAAATAGTAACAACAGATTTGACTAGTATTTAGATTCAAAAGTTGTCTTACTAGAATGTAAAATTGGCATAGCAAACAACCCCCAAGCCAAACCGGTAACCAAACCAAAGGGAGTAACAACATAATTATTAAACTCCCACAAACCAAAAACCTCAGCAGCTAACTCCCAAGGATAAGCTGTCATCAAAATCGTAGCCACGGATGCGCCCATCCAACCATACTGGTGCAACCAAAAAACTCCTTTCCCCCGGGTTAGACCATACAAAACACGTGTTATTAATAATCCCGTAACTGTTCCATAACACCGCATACAAACCGACATAATGTAAGGAGGCGCTAATTCCAAACCAGTTTCAGGTTGAGGACAAACATGATCACCTATGAAATAAATTATATTACTGATAATTTGTAGTACAAATACATTAGATGCGGCCAAGAAGGGAGCTAAGAATGGACCCAATACCATTCCTGCTAAGAGAAAGTCCGCAAAAAAGCTGACCCGACTAATTTTATTTTGTGTTATATTTTGTTGAAGGATAGAATGTGACATATATTGTTTAATATTGTTAGTGAACCATTTTAGGTGGTTCCTTTGTTACGATTCCGCTTTCCTATCACATCCTTAGGCACGTCAAATAAATTACAAGCCTGGTGCATAGTTAAAGAAAGAAGTCCTGGATCTGAAGTTGGTAAATTCTCCACGGGAATCTTGCTGAGGTCATAATCTAAAAGCTCAATTAAGCTTTGGGAAATTTCCTTAGCTAATAGGGGAGGTACAGAATTACCAATCTGTCTATGTCCATGCCAAATAGTCCTATGAAACTGAAACCAGTCCGGAAAGGAATGTAATCTTGCAGCTTCGCGGATGGAAATACAACGTGGATGAGAGTAATGTATGGGTCGAGGCGCAGTATGTGCACCTCGTTTACTATCTGTACCAGCTCTAAGTGTGTTAGAGGGTTTATAAGGATGTAATTTGAAGAGCCTAGTTGTTGGTTCTACTACTCCTTGGGGAACATTCTGAAATCTGATGATTGATTGTTCTGTGTGGGTAGAGGACAAGTGACCGTAAATTAATTTTTCGGTAAAGGTTCTTCTGTGACATAGGTCAAACACACCATTGGGATCAAAGGAAAAGTTAGATCGGGGTCCACAATAGTTCAATTTATGAGGACTGATCCCTTCATCTTTGCCAATAAAAACTGAAACACCCTCCAAATCGCTCAACACGTCTGATGCTCCTAGCCATGGTGGTAGAGAAGATAGGTCCCTACTTTTACCATCTACTGTGGGTTTTTCAAACAGAATCTCGGGATATACTGGTTTTAGCATGTCCTTGCGCCAACCGAGCAAAATTAAACGAGATCTGTTTTGAGCTACACCAAAATCCGCTGCATTCAAAATTAAGACCGGGACAATAGTATTATACCCTATCTGGATAAATTCCTGACAAAGATCCTCTATAAATCCCTTATGCTTGCCAGATACTATACCAGGAACATTTTCAAAAATAAAGTACCTTGGTTTGATATCTCTGACAACTCTTACATATTCAAACACTAATTTATTTCTGGGATCTTCTATTTGTCTGCGTCCCATTTGGGAAAATCCTTGACAGGGGGGTCCCCCAGCTAATAAATCAACTTCACTTATATCTTTATCATATAAAATATTCCATAACTCTTCGCTAGACACATTTGATATGTCTCGACAAATATTAGCACAATTGGGAAAATTATAGTTGTGAATGGCACTGTGAACGGGATCAATTTCAATAGATATCACCACCTCAAAACCAGCAGACTCCATTCCCAGAGAAAGTCCACCCGCTCCAGAAAATAAATCAATGGCAATTGGTCTTCTTTTTTGTCTTTCCTTATTTTGGTTCATTTTTATGAATTATGGCTTGTGCCAGAACGCTATATAAATAGTTGATGGCGTTCTGGCTACTAAACCATCAACTAAACCGCATCAGCTGGGGTGGTATTTTCCTCGTTGGGATTATGAGGATTATATTTAAGCAACACACCATGATCAGCGATGATAAAACCTTGATCAGGGTTGAAAAATACAACCTTATATAAATTAGCAGCAACTTCTTCTACTTCTCGGTCTTTTGCCCAAGTTTGACCGCCATCGGTGCTGCGTAATAAATTACCACTACCACCACCAATCCAGATTTCCTGGGGTGTGCGATAAGCTAAATCTAATAACCCCCAACTGGTAGACAACTCGGGATATGCAGCTTCTAACCACTCATCTGGTTTAGCTGGGTCACTAAATTGCACCTGACCACCCCTTGCTAACAACCACAATTGACCCTTATCAGCAAAACCCATATTTTCCAACCGTCGGGAACTATTGCGATTATGAGGTTCCCAAGCAGTCATACCCGGTTCCCAAACAGAATAAAAACTACCCTTAGCGGAAACAGCAATATATTTGCCGTCACTAGAACGCTCTAAATTGCGCACCACACCCACAGCGGTTTCTACCTGGGCCTTCCAGTTTAAACCGCCATCTGTGGTCCTATATATTGCCCCCACGTCAGTAGCCATTTCCGCCACATTTTCGCCCAAAGCTTTTACTAAAATAGGGTTGCCAGGTAGTTTCTGACTCAGAGGTAAGCTAGACCAAGATTTACCGCCATCAGTGGTATGTAGTAGTACAGAGGGTTCACCCACAATCCAACCTTCTTGACCAGCGAAACTAATAGAGTCAAAACGAGACTTTGGCTCTTCCACTGCCAATTCTAAACGCTGCCAAGTGTTTCCACCATCTTTAGTTTCTAATAGGGTGGCATTGCTACCTACTAAATAACCGTGATTGGGCTCATCCGTAAAAGCAATATCAAACAGTTTTTCCTCTGTTGGTACACTAATTATTTCCCAAGGGTTAAAACTGGTAGATGGAACCTTACTACAAGCAATACAGGTCAGCACCACTAGTAACACGGCAAATAATCCTTGCCACTTTTTTGTTATTGAACTCATCAGTATGTTTTAGTCTTTATCAAGAGTTGAATTTTTACAGGTTTTAGGCCCAAAGGGCTATCATTGTAAGCCATAGAGACTAATAAAAAACAAGAATCCCAAGGCTAAGGCACCAAAAATCAAGATGTTTTTTTGCGCTGGTGTTAGTTGATTAACACCAAACCCGTAACCTAAGTTCTCTTTGAAACCAGAAGCAGTGCCCGTAGGACCAATATTGGCAAAAGCCACTTTCTTAGCACTACATACTGGACAATTCCAATTTGTCGGTAAGTCGGCAAAAGCTGTGCCTGCTGGGATATTATATTTATCATCTCCCTTCTCTGGTTCATAAACATAACCGCAGGCGCGACACTCATAACGGTCTGGCGCCTGAGTCTCCAGAGCTTCTTGAGCTTGTTCACTCATGGTCGGATTCTCCTAGAGGGGAAATCTTAAAGATACGTTAAAAATTATGACATTATATTTGTAAAACTTTTCGATAATTGTCAAAACCTAATCCAATAGTTTAGTCTGTCTGTTTTCTAGATTTCAGACATGCCGAAAAGATATAATGTAAAAGAAGCTCACAGCCTTATTTTCCCCATAGTTTGGTAGATATCCATTGTGTTTGTCCTTAGCGGTTACGAATATCTTCTAGGCTTCCTAATCCTTTGTAGCCTAGTTCCAGCCCTGGCGCTGTCAGCATCTAAAATCCTGAGACCTAGTAGCTACAGTCCCGAACGACGCACTACTTATGAGTCCGGTATGGAACCTTTTGGTGGTGCCTGGATTCAATTTAACATTCGCTACTATATGTTTGCTCTGGTCTTTGTTGTATTTGACGTGGAGACAGTTTTTCTTTACCCCTGGGCGGTGGCTTTCCACCGTTTAGGATTATTGGCATTTATAGAAGCATTGATTTTTATTGCGATTCTTGTAGTCGCATTAGTTTACGCATGGCGTAAAGGAGCATTAGAATGGTCGTAGGTTCTAATTTAACCACCCAGGACAAAGAAAGAATTATTAATCCTATTGAGCGACCCACGGTTACTCAGGAACTGTCAGAAAATGTGATCTTAACCACGGTAGATGACCTCTATAACTGGGCCAGGCTTTCCAGTTTGTGGCCTTTGTTATTTGGCACGGCCTGTTGTTTCATCGAATTTGCTGCCCTAATTGGCTCTCGTTTTGACTTTGACCGTTTTGGGTTAATTCCCCGTTCTAGCCCCCGTCAAGCTGATTTATTGATTACTGCTGGCACAATTACCATGAAGATGGGTCCCCAATTGGTACGTCTTTATGAACAAATGCCTGAACCTAAGTATGTGATCGCTATGGGGGCTTGTACTATTACTGGTGGTATGTTTAGCGTGGACTCTCCTAGTGCAGTGCGGGGAGTGGATAAGTTGATTCCTGTAGATGTGTATTTACCCGGTTGTCCACCTCGTCCGGAAGCGATTATTGACGCGATTATTAAGTTGCGCAAGAAAATTGCTAATGATTCTATGCAGGAACGGAATCAAATCAAGCAAACCCATCGCTATTACAGTACTACTCACAGCATGAAACCAGTTCCAGAGATTTTAACTGGTAAGTATTTACAATCAGAAACTCGCTATAATCCACCTAAGGAATTAACCCAAGCAATTGGTATGCCCGTACCACCCGCACTGTTGACATCTAGGACAAAGGAGGAACAAAAGCGTGGCTGATGTGGAATCTCAAGCGGAATCTAAACTGGTTCCTGCAGGTCAGGTTTCTACCTGGTTAACGGAAAATGGCTTTGACCATGAGTCTTTAAATCCTGATGTCAACGGTGTAGAAATTATTAAGGTGGCATCGGATTTTTTACTACCCACCGCAACGGCTTTATATGCTTATGGGTTTAATTATCTCCAGTTTCAAGGAGGTATTGATTTAGGTCCTGGGCAGGATTTGGTTAGTGTTTACCATTTGATTAAGGTCAGTAGTGATGCTGATAAACCAGCCGAAGTAAGAATTAAGGTATTCTTACCCAGAGAGAATCCCGTTGTACCATCTGTGTACTGGATTTGGCGGACTGCTGACTGGCAAGAACGGGAATCCTATGACATGTTTGGTATTATTTATGAGGGTCATCCCAATTTGAAACGAATCCTCATGCCTGAAGATTGGGTGGGTTGGCCTTTACGTAAGGACTACATTTCACCGGATTTCTACGAGTTGCAAGATGCTTATTAAGTAGCATTTTTCATGCTCTTGTCCAGACCAATATCTATCTGCAAGATAATTGCAGATAGAATTAGAATTAACTCTTAAAATTAACCCTGTTGTCTCCTTTTACTGAATCTGTGATTACTACTCCCCTTTCTCCTAACCTGTCCCAAGCTAGTTCTGTCCCCGATAATCTGGGGCGTTTTGGTCGCTTTGGGGGCAAATACGTTCCAGAAACTTTAATGCCAGCTTTGTTTGAATTGGAAGCTGCTTATCAGCGTTACCGCCATGATCCGGATTTTCAGACAGAATTACAGATCTTATTAAAAGATTATGTGGGACGCTCCACACCTCTATACTTTGCCCAAAGACTTACGGCTCATTATGCTCGTCCCGATGGTACTGGAGCGCAAATTTACTTAAAGCGTGAGGATTTAAATCATACAGGTGCTCATAAAATTAATAATGCTCTTGGTCAGGTACTTTTAGCCAAACGCATGGGTAAACAGCGAATTATTGCTGAAACCGGAGCAGGACAGCACGGGGTAGCCACAGCAACGGTATGCGCCAGGTTTGGTTTAAAATGTGTTATTTATATGGGCGTTCATGACATGGAACGCCAATCTTTAAATGTGTTTAGAATGCGACTAATGGGGGCGGAGGTGAGAGGGGTAGCTGCGGGAACAGGTACTCTTAAAGATGCCACGTCTGAAGCCATTCGGGATTGGGTGACTAATGTGGAAACAACTCACTATATTCTAGGATCAGTTGCTGGTCCCCATCCTTACCCCATGATGGTGCGAGACTTTCATGCTGTGATTGGTCGGGAAACCCGGGAGCAAGCTATGGAAAAATGGGGCGGTTTACCAGATATTCTTTTGGCTTGTGTGGGAGGGGGTTCTAATGCTATGGGACTTTTCCATGAGTTTGTTAAAGAACCTTCTGTACGATTAATTGGTGTAGAAGCAGCTGGTGAAGGAGTGGATACTGGTAAACATGCTGCTACTTTGACCAAAGGACAAGTGGGTGTATTGCATGGTGCCATGAGTTATTTGCTACAAGACGGGGAGGGACAGGTTATTGAACCACACTCTATTAGTGCAGGACTTGATTATCCCGGTGTTGGACCAGAGCACAGTTACATGAAGGATACGGGTAGAGCCGAATATTATAGCGTAACAGATAAGGAAGCTTTAGAGGCTTTTCAAAGACTGTCCCAATTGGAGGGGATTATACCAGCTTTGGAAACATCCCATGCGATCGCCTATTTAGAAACTTTATGTCCCCAGTTAGTAGGTAGTCCACGAATTGTGATTAACTGTTCTGGTAGGGGTGATAAGGATGTACAGACAGCAGCTAAGTTTCTTATTCCAGGGTAACATCTGAAAATCTAAGAAGATAACTGTTCCAGACAGCAAAGCCATTTATTAAAAAGCTGACACTCATGTCGCAGAACGGGGAGACTAATCTCAAGAGCGCCAATTACGCCCATTATTGGCTTTTGATACTCAGCAATGAGGGTCAGTATTCGTTTGCTCGGTGCTGTCATCGGCCCATCATTTATCTCCTCTGGCGAAGCAAAACTATTCCTAATGGTTAATAACTCCGATGCGATCGCAGGTTTGTCTATACTCTTGGCAAACATTATCGGATGGCTAAATAGTAGCGCCTCAAACTCGTGCATTTGAACGTAGGGAATAAAACGTTTGCTAATAGAATGACCAAGCTGACTCTCAATCACCTGTGCTAGCTCCCGACACAGGATGTTTGATTTTTCTTCTGAGGTCATCCCCGCAGTGCTTGTAGTCTTCCCAGGAAATGAGGTGGGAAGACCATAGTAGTCAAACATAGTAGTACAGAAAGCCTCTGTGTCCCCTTTGATGCGGTTACGCACATCATTCAGTAGGCGTTCAATCTTGAAATTACCTCCCTTGTGACCTGGCTTACCAATGAGGGAGGGGTAGACTGCTATTCCCTTTTGGGAAAAATGGGGACGCAATACCTCTTTGATAAAATCTTCTTCTGTCTGTCCTTCACAATTGATTCCGCGCAAAATAAATTCTAGAATACAACTCAGGAGTCTCTCTGATTCCAAAGCTCAGAACTCGCTCCGCACCGCCCTGCTTTTGTACCCAAACTTGTAATCGCTGCTCTACCAGTTCACTGAGCATTGCGAAAAATGTGACAAAATTACTCTTTCCTGCGCCATTGGCACCGATAAGAATATTGAGCGATCGCAGGGGGAAGTCTTGAAGGTTTTTGATAGACTTGTATCCTTTTATAGAGAGACTACTTATAGGAAAAGTCTTAGCAGCCATGATGTCCACCTCCTAGAAAAGTTTTAGGTAATTTTTCGTGCCAGCGTGGGCTTGATTAAGATTGACCGTCATCAGTGGTGTGTAGTAATGTAATATTGAAGTATCTCCCACAATCCACTACCATTAATTTTGTGTCACGCTGGTCAAATTGAGTTATGACAAAAGAATCAGTCAACTTCCAGTTTTTACAACCGCAGGATTTACAGTTAGTACGTCTTGGTATTTTGGCTGAGGGCTATGTGTGGCATAAACCCAACACTTGTCTGGTTAAATTGCGCTACTTGGGCGAAACCTTAGCTCAATTAATTGCTGCTAGAACGGGAAATTTCCATTCCACTGTTGAAAACCAAGCAGATTTATTGCGCCAATTAGAGTTCAAACGAATCCTACCACAAAAGGTAGCCCTTCTATTCCATCAAGTTAGGGTTGTTAGTGATAGAGCAACCTATGAGTATACTAGTGATTTTAGTCAGGCTTTGACTATATTAAAGATAGCTAGGGAGTTAGCTATCTGGTTTCATCGCACATTTAGTGGAGACACCACCTTTACCCCCAATCCCTTTATATGTCCTTCTAGTCCAGTTGATAATAGGGCAGAGTTGGAAATATTGGAACATATAGAAATTGAATTTGAACAGGCATTACCCATATTTTCAGTTCATTTAGCACAACTACAGGCTATCTCTAGCACCTTATCACCAAGACAGACTGACAATATTATCTCCCTAGGTAATCAGGCAGTTTTAGAAATTGACCTGGAAGAGGATGCCCATACCTACCTTTGCCGAGGAATTGCCCGCAGCGACTTAGGAGACAATCGGGGGGCAATAAATGATTTTACTCAGTCTATAAGTCTTAATTCTAACCTTGCTCAGGCATACATGGAGCGGGGAATTGCCAGATATAATTTGGAGGATAAGCGAGGAGCAATCGAGGATTTTAACCAATCTCTTCATATTAACCCCAATCTTGCTTTAGCTTATTACGGTCGTGGGGTTAGTCACGGTGACATGGGATATCACCAAAAAGCAATAGATGATTTCAACCAAGCTATTCACCTTAATTCTGCTTTTTTTGATGCCTATACTAGACGGGGACTTGCCAGATATGATTTGGGGGATAAGCAGGGAGCAATAGATGATTTTAATCAGCTTATCAGGATTAACTCCCACTTTGCCGATGGGTATGCTGCCAGAGGATTTGTTTACTGTGACTTAGGAAACTACCAAGAAGCTATAAATGATTTCAACCAGGCAATTACAATTAATCCTAATTATGCCCAAGCATACCATAATCGAGGTGTTGCTCGCAGTCAATTAGGAGATAAGCAGGGAGCAATAGACGACTATACCCGCGCCCTGAATCTTAATCCTAAGTTTGCTAGTGCCTATTACAACCGGGGCATAATTCGTAGTGACCTGGGTTCTAAAAAGGCGGCGATGGATGATTACACCCAAGCTCTCAGAATTGATCCCAATTATGCTCAAGCGTATAATAATCGGGGAGCTATTCGTACTTACTTGGGAAATTATCAAGGAGCAATAGATGATTACATTCAAGCTCTCAGAGTTGATTATAACTATACTGAAGCCTATTATAATTGGGGAACTACCCGCATTAATTTAGAAGACAACCAGGGAGCAATAGATGATTATACCCAAGCCATTAATATTAATCCTAATTATGCTCAAGCCTACTACGGTCGGGGAATTGCTCGTTTTAACCTAGGAGATAAACAAGGAGCAATAGATGATTATACCCAGAGCTTGAGTCTTAATCCTAACTATGCTCAAGCCTACTACAACCGAGGAATTGCTCGCACTAGCTTAGGAGATAAACAAGGAGCGGTAGATGATTATACTCAAGCTATTAATATTAATCCTAATTATGCTCAAGCCCACTACGCTTGGGGAATGCTTCGCAGCGAACTGGGAGATAAACAAGGGGCGATAAATGATTATACTCAAGCACTCAATATTAACCCTGATGATACTGAAACCTACATTGCACGGGGACTGACCCGAAGTGAGTTGGGAGACAACCAGGGAGCAATAGATGATTATACCCAGGCCCTGAATCTTAATCCTGATTATGCTTACGTATATAACAATCGAGGAATTGTTCGTAGTCATATGGCAGACTATCAAACGGCAATAGATGATTATACGGAAGCCATTAATATTAGTCCTGATTATGCTGATGCCTACTATAATCGGGGGATTGCTTACTATGATTTAGCAAACTACCAGAGAGCAATAGATGATTACACTCAAGCTCTAGAAATTAAGTCTAATTGTGCTGATGCCTATATTGGCAGAGGAACTGCCCTTTATAAGTTAGGAGATAGCCAAGGAGCAATAAATGATTTCAATCATGGTCTGGATATTGACCCTAGTTATGCTGATGCTTACAACAATCGGGGAATTGTTCGCTATGAGCTGGGAGATTACCAGGGAGCAATAGAGGATTTCAATCATACTCTTAATATTAATCCCAATTATGCCCAAGCTTATAACAATAGGGGAATTGTTCGCTATGAGTTGAGGGATAATCGGGGAGCAATGGAGGATTTCAATCACGCTATTAATATTAACTCTAACTATGCCCAAGCCTATAACAATAGGGGAATTGTGCGTATTTGTTTGGGCGAGAGGCAATTGGCTATAGAAGATTTCAGTCAAGCTACTATAATTGCCTATAATTATACAGAATCGTATATTAATAGAGGATATGTACGCTATGAACTGGGGAATAGGCAAAAAGCCATAGAAGATTTTAATCAAGCTTTAAATATTAATCCCAATCACGCCCAAGCATACAACAATCGGGGAGTTGCCTACAGAGATTTAGGAGATAAGGAGTGGGCTAAAGATGATTTTAGTCAAGCTCTACAAATAAATACTCATTATGCAGAAGCATACAACAATCGAGCAATTGTTTGCTATGAATTAGGAGATAAACAAGAAGCAATAGAGAATTTAAATCAGGCTTTAAATATTAACTCCAATTGTGTTGAAGCGTATAACATGCGAGGGAACATTCGCTACGAATTGGGAGATAGACAGGGAGCAATAGAGGATTTTAACCGAGCTTTAAGTCTTGGTAGTTTAGACCTAACGGACAACCTCAAGTTTTGGGAGAAGGGAGGATTAACACTGACCATTACACCTCATAATTACCTTAACTTAAAAATCCTCAGCTTTGAAGTAGTTAGTAAGAAAAATTCCGGAGAGATAATCAAACGTGACGCTAGTGCCATATACTTTTTGGAGGATTTAGGTGATGATATCACCTTAGAAATGGTAGAAATTCCGGGAGGGACATTTACCATCAAGTCAGCTGAAAATCGGGGAACCTCGGAGGACATGGCTGAACATTTAGTCACAATACCCAGTTTTTTCATGGGAAAATACGAGATAACACAAGAACAATATGAAGCTGTTACCGGAAATAACCCTTCTTATTTCAAGGGTGACAAACGCCCAGTAGAACGGGTAAAGTGGAGTCAAGCAGTTGATTTTTGCGAGAAACTCAGTCAGATTACCGGGAAGATATACACCTTACCTAGTGAAGCACAGTGGGAATATGCTTGCAGAGGGGGAACCAGCACAGAATTTCATTTTGGTGACACCATCACCACAGATCTGGTCAACTATCATGGAGACCATGGGAATAGTTTAGCACCTCAAGGAAAATATCGCAAACAAACTACGGAGGTGGGAAGTTTTCCTCCTAACCCATTTGGATTATACGATATGCACGGGAACGTTTGGGAATGGTGTTTAGATCATTGGCATGATCACTACCAAGATATACCAAAGGATGGTAGTCCATGGGTTGAGAAGGGAATTTTTAGTGTTTTTCGCGGCCATGTGTTACGTGGTGGTTCTTGGTGTGATTCTGCCAACCACTGTCGTTGTGGTTCCCGTAATCGTCACCTCTCTGACAAGAACAACTTAGGTTTCCGAGTTATGTGCTCAAACTTAAATCGTTAAATAGCCCCATCTAAGTAAGGAGGCACAATTATTTGTAGGATGGGTTGAGGAACGAAACCCATCCTATGTTCATCTTATATTTAATTCCACCCACCCACTTACTTTTGGGAAAATTGCATAAGAATTAAAATTCCCATTCCTAACCCACACAGATTAGGTAACCATGCACCGACAAAGGGAGATAAAATTTCCGCTTGTGCTAAAGCTCCACAAACAGACAGTAATAAATAATAAATAAAAATGACTATAATGCTGACACCAAAACTTCTTCCCCTACCAGTGCGTTGGGGGATGGTTCCCATAGCTGAACCAACTAAACCGAAAATTATACAAATAAAGGGGAAGGCTATTTTTTGTTGAATTCTTACCTCCAATTTTTTAATTCTTTGGGGATTACCTGCTAACTTTTCTATTTCCAGTTGTTGTAATGATTGGGCAATGTTCATTTCTTCATAGTCTCGACTATTTTTAGCCACAATTAAGGGTGTGTTGGGCAATTGTAATTGCTGATGTTCAAAACGCAAAATATTTCGATAGGAACGATCAGGAGCAACTAAATAAATGGTGCCATTATAAAAGTCCCAAACTTGTTTATATGCATTCCATTGGGCAGATTCAGATACAACAATTTGATTTACTCCCGCTTGAGAGCGATCAATAATTGTCAATCCCTTCATTTTTTTACCATCAAATTCATCAGCATAAAATAAGCGAGCCAATAGTCTACTAGTACCACCATCTTTTGTTTTTTCTTCTCTATATTCTGGATAATAAATATTCTGTTGTTTAAATGATGGTTGATCTGATTTTAATGCCCTTTCTAGGGTAGTAGTAGCTTCATAATTGGCTGCAGGGGAAATATATTCATTAAATATATAGGTCATTCCAGTAACTAAACCACTTAGCAAAACTGCTGTTAGTACCATTCGATAAACGCTTACACCACATCCTCTTAAAGCTATCAGTTCACTGTCACTGGATAACTTACTATAAGTCATTAAAGTTGCTAGTAAAGTGGACATGGGAAAGGAATAAACCATGACGTAGGGCAATTTCAGCACAAACACTTTTAATGCAATGTTAATTGGTAGTCCGGATTCTACTACTTTGCGCAACAACTCAAATAAACTGTCAATGGCTAAGACTACAGAGGTAAAAGCACCAACACCAAATAGAAAGATGGGTAGTAACTGCATCGCTAAGTAGCGATCCATAATAGAAAATGGCACCAGGGAATTAATCGTATAGAATGGTTTGGTTTGCATATGATGGTTCGTTCCTCAACCTAACCTACAAAATTGGGCGATCTTCGCAATCGCACTAAGGGGAAATATGATTACCAAGAAGGGATGTTAATTCTATATAATTAATATAACCAGTTGAACTAGTTTAATTGTTTCTAAAGGAGAAAGTGATTTCCTAAATAGTATTGACGAACAAGAGGATTATTGTATAGTTCATCAGCAATGCCAAAGGCTAAGATTTGTCCTTCCCGCATGATATAAGCTCTGTCAGTAATGGCCAAGGTTTCTCTAACATTGTGATCAGTGATTAAAATACCCATACCACGCTCTCTTAATCGGGCAACAATTTGCTGAATTTCGGCCACCGCGATGGGGTCAACCCCAGCAAAGGGTTCGTCCAAAAACAGAAATTTCGGACCCTCCCTACCTGCTGCTAAAGCTCTAGCTAACTCTGTGCGTCGTCGTTCACCTCCAGAAAGTTGAATACCCTTACTATTAACAACTTTTTGCAGGCGAAATTCTGTTAATAGTTCTCGTAGTCTACTAGACCATTCTCGTCTTGGCACATTAGTTTGCTCCAGGACTAAAAGTATATTTTCTTTTACAGATAGTTGACGAAAAATGCTCGCTTCCTGTGCGAGATAGCCAAGACCCAATCTAGCCCTCTTGTGCATAGCCATGGAAGTAATATCTAGTTCATCTAACCATACCTTGCCCTGATCTGGTTTTTCTAAACCTGTAGCAATGTAAAACGTCGTTGTTTTGCCAGCACCATTGGGTCCTAACAAACCAACTATTTCACCTTGAGATACAGAAAGACTAACACGATTGACAATTACTCTTTTACTGTAAGACTTGTGAATATTTTCCAGAAAGATTTTCACTATCGCTGCTCTTGCAATGATTAATAGTAACTAGAGGGGAGACCGAGTTTTAGAACCTTGCTTAGGAATTGGTCTGCTAGTTGGTTGACTCAAATCATCATCCTCTATCATATAAATTGATTCCACCTGACGGTTAGATTGGGGTAGGGCGATAAATCGTCCCTCATCAATGAGATAAGTAACCTTTTCAGCTCTGATGCTATTATTACCTTGCTGCAAAATATATACATTACCGCTAAAGTCTATCCGACGTTCCTTGCTAAAATATTGGGCTTGTGCAGCAGTTGCTTGAATTCGACGAGCAGGATAAAGCATCTGCACATTACCACGGGCAGTAATCACTTGACTTTTAGCATCATATTCTTGAATGTCAGCACGGATGGTCAATGGGCGATTTCCCCCGGAAGATTGGGCCGTGGATAGCTTACCAGTTAGGGTAACCATAATGATAGTTACAGGGAGCATTATAGCCAATCCCAGACGGTGCATTTGTGATTTGAGCATAGGTCTTTCAGTCTAAATCTTGCCAACGAAACATTCGACGTTTTCCCCTAATTAAAGTTTCTCGACTATGGAGTTTTGCTAACTTTGGAATCAGTATCCAGGGGATTTGACCTGACAATCTTAGGCAAAGTCATCGTTGAAACTTCTTCTGGTTTTCCCTGCTGAATGGCTCTTAAAAAGTTCACACTATCAATTAAAAGTTGCCGCAAATTAATCCCATAATCGTTATCATCAGGAAACCGACGTAAACGATTCGTACCCTCACCCAAAAGGATCATTGCTCCTCGCAAGTTGCCATTTTCCAGATGATACAAGGCCACGGCAATTTGCAAAATTCCCTGATACAAGGTTTTTTCTGGTTCTGTTGCTTCTATCCACAGTGCTTCCAGGGTATCATGACAAGCGTAGAACTGTCCAGCATTGAACTGTTCTACACCTAACCAAAATTCTTCTGGTTGATTTCCATTCATCGGAAATTATCCCATACTGTCTCGTACTTCTTTAATGGTTGCCATGGAAATTTCTTGTAAGTTTTTCCCGGCAAATTCGTTGTCAGGAGTCAAGAAAAGCATACAGTGGCATTCTTTGCGCTCCCGCATTGGTACACAAGGACAATTCCAATAGGCAGCGCTAACTTCCGCTTGTTTGTCTTCATAATGACGACAAGGACACAATGGTGCACCTAAATCATCTTTGTGCTTGGCTAAACCTTCAATGACCACTGCTGTCACGGATGGTTCTGAACAAAAGTACGTTCCAGTCCGTTTGGCGTACTGTTCTGAAAAGTGCCGCATTGCTTCTAAGCTTTTATCACTGGATTTTGTGTTAACTTCTGGGTTGGTCATCGGATCAGCTTTGATAATTTAAATATTTTTTTGTATTGTACAATAGCTGGGGATAAGTTTTTGGTTTGTCCGGTGAGCTATACTAAGAATGATTTCTTGGAACATAAACCGCTAAGTTCCCCCTACCCAAAAACACACAAGCAAAAACATGGAAACTCAAGAAATTAAACAACTGCCCAGGCCCAGAAAGATATCAAGCCAACCAACCCCTTCACAACACATTAAAGTATTGGATTGTAATCAACCGGTTAGTAGGGTTATATTTGAATGCTGGCATTGTAGACAAGGGATTTTGAGTGAGGTGGATATCACATCCTCACAGTTCTTAGAAGTCCCCTGTCCCAATTGTGGTAAGACTGGAATTAGACTGATGGCCAGTAAAATCTTATCCACCACAGCTATTCCCTCACCCTGGGGATAATCCTTATCCAGCTTCTCCCGCACCTTCTCTAACTATCTTGCAACCCCTCGACTTCACTACCCTCACCGCAATCTGTAGCCACCTCCGAACTAACTGGCTACCAGCTCGTACAGAACAGGTCTACCAGCGCGATCGCTACACCATATCTCTAGCCCTGCGGACCATGAAAAAGCGGGACTGGCTAGACATATCATGGCATCCGCAAGCTACGCGTATTTGCATCGGCGAACCACCGCCACGTGTTATAGATACTTTTACCTTTAGTCACCAGCTTATACATCAGTTAGGGGGGTTAGCATTAGTAGGTATGGAATTTATCGCCCCTTGGGAAAGGGTAATAGACCTAAAATTTGCCCGTCGTCCAGGAGAAGCTCCCCTTTATCATCTGTATGTGGAAATTATGGGTAAGTACAGTAATGTCATTCTTACAGATGCTAAAAATGAAATCATTACTGCTGCTCATCAGGTGAGTCAACAAAAATCTAGTGTTCGTCCTATTCAAACCGGTCAACCCTACGAAATTCCGCCCAAACTTACGGGGAATATACCAAATTTAAAGGAAACTGAAGCCAGATGGCAAGAAAGGGTAAGTTTAGTCCCAGGGAGTATTAAAAAGCAAATATTGAAGAGTTATAGTGGGGTTAGTGCTGCATTATTGGATTCTCTGTTATTAGTAGCCCACATATCTCCTGAAACCAGCACTACCAGTTTAACTAATCAAGACTGGTCCACACTATTTGCTAGATGGCAAGAGTGGTTACGGAGACTAGAGGAGGGTGATTTTAAACCGGCGTGGACAAAACAAGGTTATACTGTTGTGGGATGGGGTGAAATCCAATCAGTTGACAACATTCAAGAATTAATTAATCAGTATTATACGCAGCAACTTAATCGACAAGGGTTTTATCAGCTGCGCCATCAATTGACCCAGAAACTGCAAAATATTCTTGGTAAGTTAAATAATAAAGCCAAAGCGTTTAGGGATAGGTTAGAACAGTCAGAGGATGCGGATAAGTACAAACGGCAAGCGGATTTGTTAATGGCGCACTTGCATCAATGGCAACCAGGTATGACAGAAATTATCCTTCCGGACTTTGAGACAGATCAACCCCAGAGAATTGTCCTGGAAGCGGACAAAAATGCTGTGCAAAATGCCCAACGGTTTTATAAACAACATCAGAAATTGAAACGCGCCCGAAATGCAGTATATCCTTTACTATTAGAAGTAAATAGAGAGATAGAGTATCTAGAGCAAGTAGAAGCTACTACTAATCAAATAGATAATTATCAAACAAAAGAAGATTTAGAAGCAATAGAAGAAATTAGAGACGAACTAATAGAACAAAAGTACTTAGAGGAATTAGAATATCGTCGTCCCAGTCAGAGTGAAACAGTCAGCCATAATTTTCACCATTATCGCACCCCCAGTGGGTTAGAAATTTTAATTGGTCGTAATAATCATCAGAATGATTATTTAACATTTAGAGTAGCAGGGGATTATGACCTGTGGTTTCACGCGCAGGAAATACCCGGAAGTCATGTTTTATTGAGATTGCCACCTGGCACAGTTCCTGAAGAAGCGGATTTAAAATATACAGCCAACATAGCAGCCTATTTTAGTCGCGCTCGTCATAGCGAACAGGTTCCCGTAGTGTATACTCGACCCAATAGAGTATATAAACCCAAAGGTGCCAAGCCAGGACTAGTAATTTACAAGCAAGAGAAAATTATATGGGGTAACCCAGGGAAAATTAGTCAGGTAATTAATCACTTGCAGCAGGGAGTATAGAAGTATGTCTATTAGTAGGTTTTTAGACCTAATTAAACTGGGAGAAAATTCCCGGGTAGAGTTTAAATCTGGTGGCTTTCGCAATGAAAGTTTAGCCAAAGAAATTGTGGCATTTGCTAATATGAGAGGGGGGACAATATTCGTGGGGGTGGAAGATAACGGCGAAATTTCAGGAGTAGAAAATTACCAGGAATTGATGGAGAGAATCATTCAAATTTGCCGCAATAACATTCAACCACCATTAATTCCCGAACTGATATCAATTCCTCATCAGGATAAATATATTGTGGTTATAGAAATTGAAAAGGGTATCTGCAAACCTTATAAGGTAAAATCCCTAAATCGCTATTATATTAGAGCGGGTACGGTGGCCATTGAGCCAACTCAAGAAGAATTGGTCAGATTATTACAAGATGGTGGACAATTTCACTTTGAGATTTCCTCCTTACCCGGAACGGGAATAATAGATCTAGAACCATTAAGACTGGGTTACTATTGTCAAAAAATGAGAGATTTATCAGCAGAAGAGAACAACCCACGTACCTGGTATAACCTACAAATAATCGATGAACAAGAAAGATTGACCATTGGGGGAAGTCTTTTTTTTTCCAGACAAGTAGCCAGAATATTACCACAAGCAGGAATTGAATTAAATGCCTTTAGTGGTAATGATATTACCTCTCCTATAATTGATAGTTTAACCTTAACCGAAACCATCCCTGAAGCTATAGAAGTTAGTGAATCCTTTGTCAGAAGAAATTCTCGTCATCTTCCTATTTTTAACCCAGAAGAAACCCGTCGTCATGACCTACCTGATTATCAACCATTTGTCATTAGAGAATTACTAGTTAATGCTTTTGCCCACCGAGACTGGTCTATTTTCGGTCAACGTATTCGTCTGTCTTTATTTGGCGATCGCCTGGAAATATTTTCCCCTGGTAGTTTACCTAACACCCTGAGCTTAGAGAGAGCTTTAGCTGGAATTTCCTATTATCGCAATCCTCTGATTGCCCAAATGCTCAAAGATTATGGTCTAATGGATAGATTGGGGAGAGGACTATTTAAAATCATCAAATTTTATCGTTCTCAAAACCTTCTCCTCCCTACCTTTGAAAGTACCAACACATTTTTTAAAACAACTATCTATAAAACATAGCATGTAAATACTACATGAAGCTATTATGCGAGTAATGAGGACTGATCAATTTCTTGCCGTTTTCCAAAATCTGTACCGACTGCTACAATTCTTCTGTTACAATTCTTGATGACAGAAAGTCGGGGAAATACATCTCCGACCCTTCAGTTTGACCATTGCCCACTGTATCTTAGACGCGTGCAATTTGGTTTGACTCTACTAAGAAGACAAAACGAACAACATTCTTGAGACCAGCTGTGGGAAGCTGGTCTTTTTGTTGTGCTAATATTTTGTGTTATGGTAGAACCTGTTATTGCGACTGGAGTTTATATGCCCATTAACCAAGAGGAAACAGATGTAATTGATTTACAGATATATTGGCTAATACTTAAACGGCGCTGGCTAGTAATATTACTTGTTATAGCTTCAGTGTTGGGGGCTGCCATTTCCTACACTTACTCCCAGAAACCAGTTTACCAAGCCAAGGGAAAACTGCTGTTTGAGAAAAAAGATGGAGTTTCTTCCCTAACAAGTTTAGCCACAAGTGTGGGAGAACTAGGAGGACTTGGGAATAATAGTAACCCTATAGACACAGAAGCGGAAGTGATTCGTTCCCATCCTCTGATTACAAAGACTATTAATCAACTAGGGATAAAAAATACCAAAGGTGAACCCATAGACATTGACCGGTTTCTGAAACAACTGAAACTGCAAACAATTCGGGGTACGGACGTAATGGAGCTTTCTTATAATAGTACAAACCCCCAGGAAGCAGCGGATACAGTCAACACCCTAATGAAATATTACCTAGATAATAATATTCTCATCAATCGTTCAGAAGCAACAGCAGCAAGGAAATTCTTATCTCAGGAATTACCAAGGATAGAAAAACAAGTTATTAAAGCAGAACTGGAATTACGTCGGTTTAAAGAAATTAATAGAGTAGTAGCCCTAGATGCGGAAGCTAAAGTAGGTATAGAAACCCTGGGTAGGATAGATGAGGTAATTACCCAAGCCCAAGGTCAATTGGCAGCAGCTTCTACTAGATCATTAGCACTACAAAATGAGTTACAACTGACTACCCAGCAAGCAGTCGCTCTCAGTAACATCAGTCAAATTCCAGGAGTGCAGCAGGTGCTGACAGAATATCAGAAGACCCAGCAGGAGTTGGCTATAGCTGAAACAACCTATACCAGTGACAACCCCAAGGTGGTCAATTTGCAGCTCAAGGAACAGGCCCTGAAAAAGCAATTGCAAGAGAGAGTATCCCAAACCCTAGGTAATGCGGAAGTTTTACAACAGAGTAACTTGCAAATAGGAGAGTTAAAACAAGGACTAACTCAAGATTTGGTGAGATCGGAAGTAGAAAGACTAGCACTAGCTAATCAGGTTAAAGCTTTACAGAGTGTATTTATCATTAACAAAAGACGTTTAGACAGCTTACCTCGATTGGAGCAGCAACAACTGCAACTACAAAGACAATTACAGGTAGCACAAGGTACTTATCAACAATTATTAAAACAATTACAAGAAGTTCAGGTACTGGAGAATCAAAATGTTGGTAATGCCAGGGTCATATCCAGCGCCTTGGTACCTGAAATACCAATCTCTCCCAGAACAGCACTCAACATTGGTATTGGGGCGCTTGTGGGTGTGGTTTTGGGTGTGGGAACAGCACTACTATTAGAAACCTTGGATAAATCCGTCAAGAATATTGAGGAGTTAAATCGAATACTAGATTTACCCATGTTGGGAACCATTCCCCAGTACGAGAACACTAAAAGACAGAAAAATGCAGGGGGGGAAGAAAGTCAAAGAGAGCTACCGATTCTTGATAATCCCTATTCACCTGTTAGCACATCCATTGAAATGTTGCAAACTAATCTGGGCTTTGCTACGGATAAAGAATTGCGGGTCATTTTACTCACCAGTTCCTCTCCTGGTGAAGGTAAGTCCTTTGTATCAGC
The DNA here is from genome assembly GCF_014489415.1 of Cylindrospermopsis curvispora GIHE-G1. Lineage (NCBI taxonomy): Bacteria > Bacillati > Cyanobacteriota > Cyanophyceae > Nostocales > Aphanizomenonaceae > Raphidiopsis > Raphidiopsis curvispora. Next base: position 300,230 of record NZ_CP060822.1, on the reverse strand, counting down.
CAATTTAGCCCTAGCAGCATCCCATCTAGGCAAAAGAGTCTTGATAGTAGATGGGGATCTACGTCGTCCCCGTCAACATAAAGTGTGGGGACTGCCCAACTTTGTGGGACTTAGTAACGTGCTAGTTGCCCAAACACAACTGGAAAATTGCTTACAGGATGTATCCTCGGTGCATGTTTTAACAGCTGGTAAGGTTCCGCCCAATCCAGTTAAGCTATTAGATTCCCAATCCATGGCCAGTTTAATCGCAGCAGCTCGCCGGGACTACGACTTTGTGATTATTGACACACCACCCCTAACTGCTGTAGCTGATGCACTGATTGTGGGCAAGTTGGTAGATGGGGTGTTGTTAGTTGTCCGCCCTGGTCAGGTAGAATCTTCAGCTGTGAAAGCATCCAATTCGTTACTGGCCCAGTCCAAAGTGCCAGTTTTAGGTATGGTGGTCAATGGTGTCAGTGAAGATAGCGGATATGGAGGATATTATTATTATAGAGGTTATTATGGTGATTTAAAAGACAAACGGGAGGGTGACTCACTGGCTATAAAAAGATAATGGTCATTTGATCAAACCACACTAAGACTATATGCTGTACCATCAAGACTTTTACACATGGGCATTACAACAAGCTCAATTACTACGGGAGAAAAAATTTCAGCAGGTTGACTGGGATCATATTATTGAGGAAATTGAAGATTTGGCAAGGAGTGAATATAGAGCCCTTGTATCAGCTATAGAGCAGTTATCATTGCATCTGCTCAAATGGCAGTTTCAACCCAATCACCGTTCCCCTAGCTGGAAAATGTCCATTGATAAACAGCGTATTCAGTTAGAGCGTTTATTGGAGGATAATCCTGGGTTAAGACAGCAGCTGGATGAAACCTGGTGTTTGCCATAATGAGATATAATAGCTGGGACAGTTTGAAAAGCAGGACAAGTAATGAACTTTCCAGAAATTAATATCGCCGGTGAGGGAAAACTTCACGCCAACCTAAATACTTCTCTGGGTAAGATTGTGGTGAGACTAGAAGAAGAGCGTGCCCCCAACACCGTTAAAAACTTTGTTGGTCTAGCAACCGGAGCAATTGACTGGAAAGACCCACAAACTGGCAAATCTATGCAAGGAACCTCCGCTTATAGCGGTGTCAGGTTTCACCGTGTGATTCCTGGTTTTATGATTCAATGTGGAGACCCTCTCACCCTTTACCCCGATTTGGCTCGTCGTTGGGGCACCGGTGGTCCCGGATACAAGTTCCCTGATGAATTTCATCCCGATCTAAAGCATGATGCACCGGGTATTTTATCCATGGCTAATGCAGGACCTGGAACTAATGGTTCTCAGTGGTTTATTACGGAAGGACCAACTCCCCATTTAGATCGAAGACACAGTGTTTTTGGTTATGTGGTTGATGGTATGGATGTGGTCAATAAGATCGCTAATGTTTCTACCACGCGCGATCGCCCTAACCAAGATGTGACCCTGGATAGTGTAGAAATTTTCCGTCAGTAACTTATGTTCCCTCCTGGAGACCCCCACTCTCTTAGGTGGGGGAGGGGTGAGGTCTAAGCAACATAGCTATAACCATCCTTAGATAGGTAATGTCAATTTAGGCTCTTTCAAACCCCCGCTCTCTTAGGTGGGTACTTCTATTGATTAGATAGGTAGTCCAACTCCATTCTTTGTTCCATCTGTCTGAGAAAGTAACCGGTCATCATGGCTGATGCTAAAAGTCCAGCCAAATTATCCCTATCCGTAGTAATTTGGATATTAAAATGATCTGGTGGTAGCATTCCTACCAAACCTTGGACATTTTGGGAGATAATCTGTTTGATTTCCGGCGTGACGGACTGGGCAACACGGGCTAGAACGTCAGGAGATTGATGCTGTAAATATTTTAATAGTTGGTTTGGATTTTCCCCAAATTGATCGTTCAGAACCTGATTACCGTGTTCCTCAGAGTTGTCATTCAAAAAGTCAGGATCAAACACCATTGGCAATTCTTCTTACCTTAGTTGCTAATTCTACTTTAGCTCATAGTGCAAGAAAAAGGGTAGCCCAAGTGAGAAACCTTTTATATTTCTCTTTCCTTGATTTTCTGCTGCTCTATGGGTAGTTCGTCTATCTGAAAATATTGATGAAATTTTGATGTTACCTGTAGTGAGTAAGACCGGGAATTGGGATCCTTTTTTTTGCGAATAAATCCTAACTCTACCAGTTCAGCAACATGGGGATATGCACTGGATCCTCGTAAATTAATTAAGTCGGTTTGCAAAATAGGACTATTTAAGGCGATCGCTGCTAATGTTCGTAAGGACCCGACTCCCAACTCTACCGGTATTAGGGTTTGTACTAAATCTTGAAAGTCTGCTCTTAGTTGTAAACCATAACTACCTTCTGTTTCTACAATTTCTAGGGCACTTTCCCTACGGGCATAATTGTCCATTAGTTCTATTATTCCCTCTTCAATTGTGTGGCGATCGCATCCTATATATTCAGCAATTTCAATTAGGGACAAGGATTGACCCTTTAAGTATAAAACTGCTTCTATTTTTAGAGCTATAGGTATATTTTGTTGGGACATGTTGGGAGATTCTGCTCTTGATAGGGAGGGCAATCATCTGAGACTGAGGATCAATTCAGCGATCGCTAAATCTTGGGGAGTTGTCACTTTTAGGTTGGTTTCTTCTCCTGGGACTATGCGTACTTGGATGCCACACTTTTCAAATAAGGCTGCATCATCGGTTACTTCCCACCCTTGACGTACTCCTTCTGCATGACATTGTTTTAACAACTGCACATTGAAACCCTGGGGGGTTTGAGCTGCCCAAAGCTTTTCCCGTTTTGGCGTGGACTCAATTATACCACTTTCACCCACCACCTTGATTGTATCTTTTACTGGTACTGCAGCAATCAGTCCTGGGCAATTGAGAATAGCGATCGCACAGGCATTAAATAATTCTGGTGTTGCTAAACAGCGTGCTCCATCGTGAATCAACACTTCCTTAGCCTCTGATGGCAATGCTTGTAATCCATTGTAAACAGATTCTTGTCTAGTAGTACCGCCGGGAATAAACTCCACAGGTTTAGTCATGGCTAAACCAGCCACAATAGCTTTAAAATCGTGCCATTCTGAGGGTTGAGAAATAATCCCGATCCAACGGATCTGGCTAGCAGCTTCTGCGGCCAATAAGGTCCAAGCGATAATAGACTGAGAGTGAACCTTCAATAGCAATTTGTTGCAATTAGCACCCATTCTTTTGCCGCTACCAGCGGCTGGAATTAATAAATACACTGTTTTCCTCGATTTTACGACCACTAAGACTTGAGAAAAGGAATTTTCTGAACCCGATTTTCGATAAAATAGGAACGATAAGCCTCAATAAATATATTATTTATGCGAGTAGTAGCCCTTGTACCTGGTTCCATTGCCGATCAGATTCTTTTCTTTCCCACTTTAGACTCTCTACAGCGTTCTTACCCAGATGCCTGGATAGATGTGATTGTGGAACCTAGATCAAAGGTTGCTTACCAGGTGAACAAGTATGTTCACGAGGTATTTCTCTTTGATTACAAAGACCGTAATAGTTTAGCAGATTGGAGCAACCTGTTGGGAACAATCCGCGACCGTGAGTATGACCTAGCTATTACTGCGGGAGAAAGTTGGTTTGTTGGTTTGTTTCTTTGGTTGAGTGGTATTCCTACCCGTATTGGCTTCCGGGGTAGTGGAGCCAATTTTCTTACCCATGTCATTTCTCCCAACACTTCCCAATACATACCTCATATCTACCATGATCTATTACAGCCTTTAGGCATTAACACACCTTGTCCACCCCTAGCCATCAACTTGCTCAAACCAGATGTGGAGTGGGCTAAACAGCAACAAAAACGATTAGGTATTGGTGAAACAGGCTACATTTTGATTTATGGTGGTTATGGTGAGTTATCTTCTGACCCTGACAATATCTACCCCATAGATAGTTGGCAGCAAATTATTGGAGAATGTGAGCAAAAACAGCCAGATTTACCCATACTAGTGGTTAAGGAACAGGGTGATGACTATTTTGTCCCTTCTCTAGTAGAATCTTTCCCTAACATTAAGGTTATTCCCGTTCCTGACATGGGTAAATTGGCTGCTATTATTGGTGGTGCCAGTTTAATGGTTACTGTTAATGGTTCTCCTTTACAATTAGCCATAGCTATACAAACCTATACTATTGCCTTACTAAGCTCTGCGGATTCAACTAAGTTACTGCCTGTTAATGACAAGTTCTTAGCCATTAAATCCCCCACAGGTAAAACGGCTGATATTCCACCAGCAACTGTTTTAAAAACAATTTGGGGGGGTTAGGTAGTTAAGAGGGAAGGGGGACGAAATTTTTGCTGTTATCTTTGTGTTTTTGTTATTATAGTTGTAGTTAGTAGCTAAATCCTCTTAACTATCAATCATCTCAAAAAAACCATCTTCTAATTCATAACCTAACATTTGCGCTAGAGATTTTAAACGGAACCTGGCAGGTATCTGATTCTGCTTTAACCAGTTACTCAAAATAAAAATTTTGTGCATCAAGAAAATTTCTAGAGCTTCAGGGTTATATTGTATACCTTCTTTCTTGTGAAATTCGTGAGGTACTAACATGGCCGTATAACGTCCTAGCTCGCCAGATTTCCAGTCTAGTAAAAATGGTAGCCATGGATATTGGGCATCTAATCGCACAAACCATAGTCGGATCTCTGGAATTTCTGAGATTTCTCTGGGATCGTTGTCTTGTCTTGGGTAGTCAACATCAAAGCGCAGTTGCTGCTCCTGGGATATGATTGACTCTTTTTGGAGGATTGATTCAATTACTTTTAGTGCGGGTGATAAATCTAAGTTATTGATGGAATCCCGACCTACCTGAATGCTGATTGTCATTGACCTGTTAGCTTATTGATTTGTATTTCTACATCAACGGTAGCAGTTTTCATTTCCTAATGCCAGCAATTTGCCGATTCCCAGTGGGGGGGGAAATCAAATGGAGCGAAGCCAGTTCCAGCTAAAGCCATATTCATACATTTAAAACTAAAAATATGCAGAAACCTGTTATTTCTACACTGGGGATTCATTCCCTGGAAGATGCTTTAGAACGATGTCAACTTTTAGGCCTGCGAATTAGCCGTCAGCGTCGCTTTATATTAGAGTTACTTTGGGAATCTAAGGAACATCTCTCAGCTAGGGAGATTTATGATCGTCTGAATAGAAAAGGTAAGGAAATAGGTCATACGTCTGTTTATCAAAATTTGGAATTGCTCTCCAGTCAAGGGATTATTGAGTGTATTGAACATAGTCATGGCAGATTATATGGCAGTGTTACCCAAGCTCATAGTCATGTTAGCTGTATTGACAATCATGAAGTTATTGATGTACACGTGGAATTACCTTTGGACTTAATTCGCCAAGTTGAATTACAAACAGGCGTGAGAATAAAAAGTTATACCATTAACTTTTTTGGTATGCGTGATCCTAAACATGGTGATAGTATTGATAGTGTTGATTACTTACATTCCTTTGAGTGAGTTAGAGACGAATATTGACCGAACTGGGAAAAAATTCTGTTTTTACTTGACCTGACATGAGCGATCGCCTTTTGACTTTCTCACATCTGGGTGCGCTATTAATCGACTCAGATCCTATTTTTCGTCTGGGTTTAAGAATTGCTTTGGAAGCTTCATCTTCTATTAAAGTAGTAGGTGACGTTTCTAATGATAGTGCCGCGTTACAGTTATTAGGTGACACTGCTTCTAGTCAGGAACAGACTGATGAAAACGAAAATAGTCAAGAACCAAAAAAAGACCACAGAGAAATTAACCTAATAGTTTTAGAATTGGGTAGGAACTCTCAAGAAGCAGAGTTAGGGTTACAATTTTGTGAACAACTGAAAGCTCTATATCCCCATATACCAGTTCTATTACTCACAGCTGTGTCCAATTCAGAAACTCTTTTGACAGCAAAAAATCTAGGTGTGAATGGCTATTGTCCCAAAGGTATATCAATTTCCCTATTAGTGGGGATTATGGAGGAAATTGCCAAGGGTGGTTATTATTGGTGGGAGAAAAATCCTAGTAAATCTCTAGATTCACCCTTGACCCGCTGGACACATAAAATCCACTCATCGGGAATTAGTTATATCACCCGAGATTTGACCAAGATTACGCTAAGACTAAGGATTCCTGGAATCCCATTATTGGAGCGAGTCATTTTAGCTGGACATAGGAGAGAACTGTTAGCTGCGGGTTGGTTAGTACATCAGTTATTTGGTTCATCGGAACCACAACCTGTTCCCAGGAATCGGGGTGAATCTGAGTCAGTACCAATAGCTAGCTCACCATTACAAACTAAAAAAGCTCTACAGTCAATAATATTTACGTCTTGCCTTGACAAGCTGCATTCTCATTTATCCAATATAGGGGAAGTGCCATTAGAAATTGATATCTTACGGGAAGAGAAAAAAAAGGAACTGCTTTATCTGATATTACAAAAATTATCTCAACGCCTAGATAAACTCCGAGATTGCCAATTTGAGATTTCCCAACTATCCAATTTAAAAAAGGAAATACTTTATGATTTATGGGAGGGAGTAGTGAGAGAGTTTTATGGTCAAATCCCCCAGGTAAATGTGGGTAAGAGTACCATAGAAACAGTGGGATTTTTATTAGATAATGCTAGGGGAGTAGAAACTGAAATCTTAGATAAAATTCCCCTGGTTGAAGAATTATTATCCTATCTAATTTGGCAAACGGACTTATATGTGGATAATAGGTTGTATTCTCCAGGTTCAGAGTCAGCCAATTATCAAATATTAATGATTTTAGAAAATCTATTGATTCAAATTGCCAATGGTGTATTGCAACCCCTAATTAACCTTTTAGCCGATGTGGAAACTGTCAAACAACATTTTTATGACCGTCATTTTATCTCCACACGAGAAATTGAAAGATTTAGAAACAACCTATCTTGGAAGTACTGGTTAACTCGCCATTTTGGTGAACCCCAGGCAATTTTTGAAAGTCGTTATGAACTGTTTGTCATTGCACCTCGTGGTATTACTAAAACTTCTATTTATTCCCCCCGTAATCACCAACTAGCTAACCTTTCCGGTATTCCCCTAGCAGTAACACTAGCACTGGAGTTTAGAGATGCGATCGCACCTCGGTTACAGTCTCTATTGTCTTTTGTGGGGAATGTTATAGTTTTTATTTTAACAAAAATAGTTGGTAGAGGTTTAGGATTAATTGCTCGTGGTGTACTCCAGGGTCTTGGTAGTGTAAACTTAGGGGATAAACCCGGAAAATAATCATGACTGAAAACTAAAAAAACCAGTTTTTTAAAAGTATGGATAAGCAAAACCTCCTAGGATTATTAATCTCCTATGGCTATGCTATGAGCCTATTAATTATTAGTGAATTTCTGCATAGAGTATTTAAAATTAAACAAAGTATCACCCGCAAAATCGTTCACATATCTGCCGGTATGTGGGTATTTGGAATTTTGATTTTATTCAACAGTTGGCAAATAGGAATTATTCCCTTTGCTAGTTTTATAATGGTTAATTACCTATTGTATAAATATCCTCTGATTCATTCCCTAGATAGAAAAAATAGCTCCCCTGGTACAGTATATTTTGCCATTTCCATTACCATACTTTTTGCCCTATTCTGGAGACCCAATGAACCCACAGACCAGGTTACAATTGCACTAGCAGGGGTCATGTCTATGACCTGGGGAGATGCACTAGCAGCATTGATTGGGGAAAAATTTGGTCAGCACAAGTACCAGGTAGGAACCTCCGTTCGCTCCTGGGAAGGATCAGCTGTGATGTTTTTTGTCACCACAATGGTGATATTTCTGATATTACTACTAATTCCCGGTTCTTTATTTAGTCCATTAGCAACCCCCATAGATGGGTGGAGGGCAATGCTTGCTGCTGTGATCAGTGCCACTTTTGCTACCTTGCTAGAGGGGATTTCTCCCCGTGGCACGGATAACTTAAGCGTGCCCTTAATAACAGCTATAGTTGTATGGTTAATTATTGGTCGCTGAGATTCATATTTGAAACCAATCAACTATTTTCCTAGAGTTAGTTCTTCCTTTTTTCCTAAAATACCTTGAGGTCGCCAAATCATTAAGCTCATAAGAATGAAACCGATGAACATAATCCGAAAAGCACCAATACGCTCCGCATCTAAAGGAACTATTTTGGGTAAAAATTCCCTGGTTAGAGCATCATAGGCAAAATAAATTACCGCTCCCAAAATTGTCCCCAGATTATTGCCAGACCCTCCTAAAATTACCATAATCCAAGCATCAAAGGTCAGTTGTGGTTGAAAGTTATCGGGATAAATAGCACTCAGTTGCCAAGCAAAAAAAGCACCAGCAATTCCAGCGATCGCACCACCTAAGATTAAAGATTGTAATTTGTAGGAAAAAACATTTTTACCCAGAGCTTTAGGTACTTCTTCATCTTCTCGAATTGCTTTAAGAACACGTCCCCAAGGAGATTGGACTAAAAATTCTAACCGCCAAAATACAAAAGCTAGAACTAATAAGACCAGTAACATTAACCCTGCTTTAGGATTATAGTTGTAAAGTCCTAGTACACCAGCAATATAAATCGCTAATGACAACAAACCCAAAATTATGGCTACCACCAAATGGGAAGTAAATTCTGCTCTATGGTTATTCTTGCGAGTATTTTTTACCCAGCGCCACAGAGAAAATAAAGTAATACTTGTAAGTAAAGTAAGCACCCCAATCATCAGTAATCGGAACAATAAATTAGGTGTTGTTGTTAGGGGAATCACATAACTTTGAATACCAAAAGCTCCAGATATCCAGCGATCGCCCACTGGTAAATCTTGATTGTTAAAAACTAACCGAATTAGCTCACCAGTACCAATAGTGACAATACCCAAATAGTCTTCTCTCAGACGTAGAGTGGCAAAACCAATGACCAGACCCAACAAAGCAGCTACAATTGCTCCAGCAACAGCAGATAAAAATAGAGGAACACCCTGTAGACTTAAAATAACAGTGGTATAGGCACCTAAAGTCATAAAAGCAATGTGACCGAAACTAATCAGGCCAGTAAAACCCCACTGTAAATTAAGTCCCAATGCAAACAGAGAAAAAGTAGCGGTAGAAATAGCCAAAAAGATCAGGTATTCACTCATAACCAGGGATGTTTCAAAAGGGATAAGGGTGAGCCATTCTCACATAAGATAGGGCATGAATGTAATATAATAAGGATATTTAACAAAAATTAACCATATTTAACCAAAGTCATAACTCCTGATTACAAACTGTATAAGACAGAGCAGGGATCGCCAAAACCATAGATTAAACTGGAGTTTGACTAAGTTATGTGAGAATTCCCTCATTATGGATGCTAAGGAACTTTGGCAACGATACCAAGACTGGTTATATTACCACGAGGGATTGGGACTGTATCTGGATATCAGCCGAATGCGGTTTGATAACACTTTCGTGGAGTCATTACAGTCAAAATTTGAGCAAGCATTTAGGGAAATGGTAGCTCTAGAAAAGGGAGCAATTGCCAATCCCGATGAAAACCGCATGGTGGGACATTACTGGTTGCGAAATCCCGATTTAGCACCCAATTCCCAACTGAGAGCAGAAATTGTCAGAACTTTAGAAGAAATCGAAGTTTTTGCAGATCAAGTGCACACTGGAGCCATACATCCTCCTAAAGAAAACCGCTTTACCGATATTATCTCCATTGGAATTGGAGGTTCAGCTTTAGGTCCACAATTTGTTGCAGAAGCACTTGCTCCTGACCTTCCCCCTCTTAACATTCACTTTATCGACAACACTGACCCTGCGGGAATTGACCGAGTGCTTTCCCGCGTGGGAGATAGGTTAAGTAGCACCCTAGTATTAGTGATTTCCAAGTCTGGTGGTACACCTGAACCTCGCAATGGTATGATAGAGGTGAAACAGGCATACTCCCGTAGAAATTTAGACTTTGCCCAATATGCGATCGCCATTACTAGTACGGGTAGTAATTTGGATAAAGTTGCCAAATCAGAAAACTGGTTAGGGACCTTCCCCATGTATGATTGGGTAGGTGGAAGGACTTCAGAAATGTCCGCTGTGGGTTTAGTTCCAGCAGCATTGCAGGGTATTAATATTCGTGCTATGCTAGATGGTGCTAAACAAATGGATGATGCTACCCGCATTGCCAACATTAAAAATAATCCAGCAGCTTTATTAGCCTTGTCCTGGTATTTTTCTGGTAATGGTAAGGGTGAAAAGGACATGGTTGTCTTACCCTATAAAGATAGCTTGTTATTATTTAGCCGTTACTTACAGCAGTTGGTAATGGAATCTTTAGGCAAAGAGAAAGACCTAGATGGCAAGACTGTATACCAAGGTATTGCTGTGTATGGCAACAAAGGTTCAACAGACCAGCATGCTTATGTACAACAATTAAGAGAAGGAGTGCCTAATTTTTTTGCCACCTTAATTGAGGTATTGGAAGATCGTCAAGGTGCATCTTCGGAAATTGATCCTGGTGTAACTGCTGGTGATTACCTATCTGGGTTTTTATTAGGAACCCGTCAAGCACTTTATGAGAATCATCGGGATTCCATTACTGTGACAATTCCCCAAGTTAATGCTCAAACAGTAGGAGCATTAATTGCGTTGTATGAGAGAGCTGTGGGTTTATATGCTAGCTTGGTAAATGTTAATGCTTATCATCAACCAGGGGTAGAAGCAGGGAAAAAAGCAGCAGCAGTAATACTGGACTTACAGAATAAGGTAATCAAGGTATTACAATCAGAAAGGAAAGGACTAACCATTGGGGAGATCGCTGATAAAGCGGGTGCTAGTGATCAGGTAGAACCCATTTACAAAATTCTCCGTCATCTTCATGCTAATAATCGAGGTGTGGTTTTGACAGGTGATTTGAGTAAACCGGGAACTTTAACTGTTTCTTTGACTTAAAGACAGTCTTGAATCCCCGACATCTTTAGGATATATCTTAAAGACATCGGGGATTTAGGTGTTTATGGAGATTAAACAGTTTATAACCGCTAAATAGTGAGAAAGTGCAAATGCTCCCCAGGTTGAGCAATAAAAGTTTCTAAACTACCTTGTAATTGAATTTTCCCTTGTTCTAATAAGACAATCCAATCAGCACGGTGCATCACGCTGGGACGATGGGTAATTAAAATTGTGGTTTTTCCCTTGCGAAATGCCAATAGTCGGTCTAAAACATGGGTTTCACTGACAGGGTCTAATCCAGCAGTAGCTTCATCTAATATGAGAACTGGAGGGTTATTGAGTATTCCTCGAGCGATCGCCAATCGTTGTCTTTGTCCACCGGAAAGATTAGCTCCAAATTCTCCCAAAACGGTTTGATACTTATTAGGTAATTGACTAATAAAACCATCAGCATCAGCAATTTCACAAGCTTGAACTATCTGATCAAAAGAAAGATTAGGTATACCCAATCTAAAGTTTTCTAAAATTGAACGACTCCAGAAATGAGGGTCTTGAGGTACATAAACTACCTGTTGGCGTAAACAATCAAGGGCGAGATCATGAATATTAAAAACTCCAATTCGGATGTTTCCTGAACTGGGTTGATATAACCCAGCTAAAAGTTTTGCCAAGGTACTTTTACCACAACCTGATTTACCAATAACAGCAATAACCTTACCACCGGGAAGTTTGAGAGAAAAATCATCCAATAGATCCACCCTTCCCAGATGGTGAAATGTCAAGTGAGAAAAAAAAATATCCGCATCACCAGCAATTTGAGCAATTGGTTTTTGCCCACCGCCCACTACTTCTGGTGTAGCATCAATTACTTCTAATAATCGGGAGATTGCCGTTTGTGAACGAAAATATTCATCCACCAGTCCCACCAGAAATACAATTAAAGCCAAAACATTAATTTGTAAAGTATTAAACGCCAGCATTTGTCCAATACTCAATTGATGGTTAATCACTAATATACTGCCCAAACCTAATAAAATAACACCACCCAAACTAGAAAGAAGTTTGGCGATAGTGCCATTAATAATATCGAGTTGAATGGTGCTAAAATTCAGATTGGCGAATCGACCGAAACGACTTTGGAACTCATCCCAAAATTGGGGCGCAGCATTGGTGGTTTTCACAACCTGAGCTCCTTTAAAGGTTTCCACTAATACTCCTTGATTTTCCGCTCCTAAAACCAATAGACTACGAGTTTTTTGTTGCAGTATGGGCAAAAATGGTAGAGCAACCACAGTCATAACAGTGGCGAAAATTATCACTGCTATGGTTAATTGCCAGCTATAAAATAGCATTAGTCCTAAAGAAATAACTGCCACAAAAAATTGGCTAGGTAAAAGAATGACAATTTGAGAAACCAACTGATTAATTTCGTTAATATCACTCAAGCGACTGGTAATTTCACCACTACGACGGGACTCATAATAACTCAAAGGCAATTGCAACAATTTACGACCAAAATCCAAAACCAATCCCAATTGTAATCTTTGCCCAAAATGGGCAATCATAGTAGATTGTATTAGTTGTAAACTGCTACTAAATATGGTCATCACGACCACAGCACATACTACGACCGTCAGTAGTTGTAGGTCACCCCTGACCAAAACATCATCAGTTAATAATTGAATGAGAACTGGAGTTCCTAAAGCTAACACACCTAGAATAATATTGATAACAATAACTTGTGCTAGCAGTCCACGATAGGGTAAAATTCTCAAGAAAAAGCGTAACAAACCACCATGAGGTTGCTCTTGAGATTGGGTAGAAAACTGTTCTGGGTCAGGTTCTAATAATAGAGTCACTCCATTCCACGCTGCTAATAATTCTTGGCGTTCAATATAGCGAATACCTACAGCTGGATCAGCAATAACATATTTTTTGCCCCGAGTACCATAGAGAATGACCCAATGATGACCCCGCCAATGAATAATAGCTGGTAAGGGAATTTCCGTGATTCGGTCTAAAATTTCCGGTGGTGCTTTAACTGCTCTGGAATTGAATCCTAAACTGTCCGATCCACGTTTTAAGCCCAATAATGTTGTTCCTAATTGTCCCGTTCCTACTGCTTCTCGACTTTTATTAATGGTGAGAAATCTCCCGTAATATTTGCAGATTGAAGCTAGACAAGCTGCTCCGCAGTCTTCTTCACTTGCTTGTAAAACACATTCATATTTTTTCCTAAATTGGAATGGATTAAACATCATATTTGAGTGTGGGACTTATTGATGAGTAACAATTGTAAACTATGGAAATTAACCCTAATTACTAATTAGTCTAGCTTTACGGAGGATAAATTGCATCACATTTTCTTCGCGGGAAATAATATCAGCGCCTCCTTCCATCCCCGGTTGTAGATAACATTTATTTTGTCCTTTACCAAGATATAATGTTTCTGGTTCCATGGTGACTTCATATCCATTTACGCCAGCAGTATTGGTATTGGTCATATTGTTGGTTATTATATTACTGGACAAAACATCTGGAGAAATATTTTTAACCCTACCCCTGAGAGTACCATAATCTGGATAAGGACAAGCAGAAACTCGCATTTGGAACTTTCTTCCCACTTGCACTTTATTAATTTCCTGACTCGGTATATAAGCCTTAATTTCTAACGGAACATTGAGCGGAGCAATTTGGGCGATCGCTTGACCAGATTGAACTACTTGTCCAAGATTACGAAGTTTGAATTGTAGTAATGTTCCAGTAATAGGTGCACGAATTACAGTTTTTTGTAGATTAATTTCTGTTTGCAGTAAATCCTGACGGTAACGAGTTAGTTGTTTTTGTATTTCCAGTCTTTGTTGTGATAAATTGCCCAGTTCTTTATTTAAAGCTGCAATAGTCATTTCTCCCCTAGCTTGTTCCTGTTTTATACGTTGTGATGCCATAATCACAGCTGAATTACTGGGATTCATAGCTGTTCTGGCTTTATATAGGTTTGTTTGGGCAATTTTCAAAGCCTGTTGTTTATCATCCCACAGACTTTGGGCATTATTTTTGGCACTTTCTAATTTGGCTCGTGCAGATTTTATTGCTTGTTGTTTTTCTTCTAAAAGACTCACTGAAATAGCACCAGAACTGGCGATCGCCTGTAGTCTATCCCTTTGAAGTATGGCGAGGTTTAAAGCAGTTTCTGCTTCTTGGATGGTAGATTTGAGAATTCCCTGTTTTTCCAGTCGTTGTAGTTGTGATTTGGCAAAGTGAAAAGTAATTTCTGCTTGCAATAATTCTGCATTTCCCTTAATCCGTTGATCATCAAAATTACGTTGAGTTCCCATAAGTTCCGATTGTGCGGCAAAAATTGTCTCCTCATTTAAATTAGTTTGATCTAGGATTTGATTACGAATTTCATTGAGCTGAGAGTCGATTCCTAGCAGTTGTAATTGAGATTTTTGAATGCTATCTTCTAATTGTTTCTTTTGGGTTTGTAATTGAGAATCATCAACAAAAGCCATGCTATCTCCTTGACGAACTACCTGATGATTTTGCACTAAAATTCTTTGCACTTCCCCAGAAATAGCTGACTCAACTAATTTGATTTCTCCCACTGGTCTAATAGTACCAGCTACTTTAACGGTTGTTTTATAAGTCATTATAGTCGCTAGAGCTATCCCTACCAAAAGAATAGTCAACATTATCCCCGCACCAATAGTAGTCAACCTATGAATTTGAGGGAGAAATTCATTCACTTCAAACGGGTGTAAATGTTCAAAATTTGGATATCCATTCTCAATATGGTCTTGAGAATCTCCTTGATATTGGTATAAAGATTTCACAGTATTTTATGGCAAGATTTTACAAATACGCGCCAATACTCAGTAACGTTTAGCAATAGCCATAGATATTTATTGACCAAAGGTCATCTTTGTTAACTCTTATCATTTCCATCTAATAATATAAACATAAGCACTATTGCTCAGGAATTCATAAATCCGGGGATAGACTTTAGAAAGCGAAAGGGAGGAAACGGAGGTTCTATTGGTTAGAGAAGTACCTCACTTGTTTGAGATCTGGAGTTTAGACTAAAGAAGTTGGGTTGAGGAATTCCCTAATATTTGATAATAACTGTATATCTCAAGATTATATTCTCCGGTTTAGAATCCATGTTTCCATTGTGGCTGAAAATTGCGATCGCTGCTGGTTGGGTCTTTTTGATCATATTAATTGCTTGGTTAGTCAGTCGGTTTACTCCTAGTCAACCGGAAATCATCCGTAAAATTGTGCATATTGGTAGTGGTAATGTAATTTTATTAGCTTGGTGGTTCCATATTCCTGCTTACGTGGGAATTAGTGCGGCAATTTTAGCTGGTCTAATTAGCGTCATATCATATTTTGTGCCAATTTTGCCTGGAATTAATAGTGTGGGGAGACAAAGTTTAGGCACTTTTTTTTATGCTGTGAGTATTGGAATTTTGGTTGGATATTTCTGGTATTTAAAAAAACCTGAATATGCAGCTTTAGGTATTTTAATTATGACCTGGGGTGATGGACTAGCAGCACTAATTGGGCAAAGATTTGGTAAGCACAAGTATTACCTCTTTGGCGCGAATAAAAGTTGGGAAGGTTCTTTAACCATGACAGTGGTCAGTTACTTAGTAAGTGTAATTATTTTGTTAGCAACACGGGGAAGTAGTTGGCAAATATGGTTAGTATCAGCGCTAGTATCTATCACTGCCACATTGTTAGAATCCGTTTCCTTTTTGGGGATTGATAATTTAACGGTTCCCATTGGTAGTGCTATTTTGGCCTATGGTTTGACCGCTCTATAGGATCTACTCAAACCTTTACAGATTTGGACTACCTAATTCCTGTTTCATTTTACAATAATAATCAGGTTTGAGCAGATGAGAAGAATTTCTTATGAGTACAATAAATAACCAAGCCATAAATAATGCACTTTTAACCGGTGATAAATGGGGTAACAACACTATAACCTATAGTTTTTATGTTGGAGGTGAATACTACGGTACTGAAGAGGGATTAGTAACTGTCAGTGATGCGGTTAAAAATAATGTGCGACAAATTTTCAACGATACAATTGCTCCACTAATTGGCCGCAATTTTGTAGAAGTTGAAGATTCTCCTCTCTACTACGGTAATATTCGCTTTTTGCTTTCTACCACTCCTCAATATGCCTATACATACCCGCCTAATGGTAGTGCTATTGGAGGTGATATTTTTCTTAATGCTAAACAAGATAATAATACAGATCCAAGTGGATTCCAGGGTGGCCCAGGTACTCCCGGGTATACTGCTTTGATGCACGAAATGCTGCATGCTTTAGGTACAAAACATCCCAATCGCTATTCGTCAGAGGATAATCCTCCCTATCTTGCTTATAGTGAAGACAATGGGGATAACACCCTGATGACATACAACTTCAATTCCGGATCTCAGCCCATTACACCAATGCCATTTGATGTTATAGCATTACAGCATCTATATGGAAGTAAGGTATATAATGAAAGTAACACTACTTATAATTTCACTAAGATAGATTTATACTCAGATGGAATAAAAACTGTTGGTGATTCAAATCTTAGGAGTAAGAGCACAATCTGGGATAGTGGTGGAACGGACACTTTAAATTTTGCCAATTTATTATTTGATAGTACTGGTTATCGCCTAGACATGAATCCGAGTGGTTGGTTGTCAAAACAGGCTGATTTTAATACGGTTGAATATGATGTTGTGCTGGATTCAAATTTGGTTAGTTTTACTGATAGTAGAAGAATTTATAAGGCTACAGCATCGGGAACAAGATTGGCTTATGGGGTAATCATAGAGAATTTAATTAACTCTTCTAGTAATGATTATATTATTGCCAATTCAGCGGCTAATAGATTTACCGGTTATGGTCCAACCACCACCACAGGGAAAGATACCATTGAGAATGCCAACAGTGCTGACATCCTAGATTTATCAAGTTTTTACGCTGGTAATATCAGCCAAACCCAAGCTGGAAACGACCTATTGATAACATTAGGATCTGGTAATTCCATAACAATTAAAGATTATTTTGCCACTCCTATTAATCAACGCCTAAACATTAAGACGGGTAATCAACCTCCCGTTGCGATTAATGACCTGTTACCCATTATTAAAGGAACTACTAGCGGGACTGTTAACCCCCTGATAAATGACACAAATCCATCTCTATCAGATTTAAACGACCAACTGAAAATTATTGATGTCACAAGTGGTAAATATGGGAAAGTGGATATTAATGGTAATGATTTAATATACACTCTGTTAAGTGCCACCTATGTAGGGGATGATACTTTTACTTACACTATTTCCAATAAAGAGGGCTTAATAGCTACAGCTAATGTGAATGTTACTGTCAACGTTACTGTGACAACAACAAACATTATCATGTATCCAGTAACCATCCTAAAACCTGGAGACCCTCTCATATCTAAGCAAGGGGGTGATCAAACCAATATAGTTAATAATGTGTCCTACAATTTCCCCACTAACTATAAACAAACGGAAGCAAAGACAGGACTGGAAAACACCTTGGGTCAAACCAGTGCACTCTTTCAGAACATATTTGGGCTATATCAGGTAGATGATGCTACAGGAACGGTTAATGGTATTGCACCGGGAGAAATTAATTACGCGAAAGCTGCTTTAGACAAAAATAGGGTAGTTAGCAATTTCACCGTACGAGCTGGGGGAGCGGGTCATAGTGTTAGTGGTGATTTAATTGGTATTGAAGGGAAAATTTATGCACCCTTCGTCATTGCTAATGGTGGTAATTATTCTGGTAGCATACAAAATGCCATTAACGAGTTTTTTAAGGTTAATCCAAATAATAGTGGAGCCACTGCGCAAAATTACACTAGTTTGCCAGTTGCTTACTTTAGCTTTGGTGCAGCTAACCCAGACGGATCGGCTCATATCAAGAGCTTTGGGAACAATGTCTTTGGATTTGAGGATTTACCTGCTGGTGTAGGGGTCAGTGATTATGATTTTAACGATATGGTTTTCTCCTTTGGTTAAACGGTGAGAAGCAGTTCACTTTCCTAGGTGAAAAAACCTCTTGACAAATGCCAAACAATCTGGTGATAATGATTGTTTGTGAAAACTTTACTTTTAATATAATCTCTTGGCTAACGTCATTGTCATAGGTGCTCAGTGGGGCGATGAAGGAAAAGGTAAAATAACTGACCTACTCAGCCGCTCTGCAGATGTGGTGGTACGTTACCAGGGGGGAGTTAATGCCGGTCATACAATAGTGGTGAACGGTCAAACATTTAAGTTGCACTTAATTCCCTCTGGTATATTGTATCCAGATACCGAGTGTATTATCGGCTGTGGGACAGTGATTGATCCACAGGTGTTAATAGGAGAACTCGACAAACTAGAAAAATTAAATATTTCCACGGACAATTTGCGCATATCCCAGACTGCTCACGTTACTATGCCCTATCATAGATTGATTGATCGGGCCTCGGAGGAGCAGAGGGGAAGTCATAAAATTGGCACCACCGGAAGAGGTATTGGTCCAACCTACGCGGATAAGTCAGAACGAACTGGGATCAGGGTTTTAGATCTGATGGATGCTGACGGGTTACGAGAACAGTTGGAATGGACAATAAACTATAAAAACGCAATTTTAGAGAAGTTGTATAATCTTCCTCCCCTGGATCCAGAACAGGTTTTTCAGGAGTATTTGGGTTATGCCAAAAGATTACGTCCTTTTGTGGTTGACACCTCGGTGAGAATATATGACGCGGTGCAAAAACGACGTAATATTCTGTTTGAAGGTGCTCAGGGCACTCTTCTGGATTTAGATCATGGAACCTATCCCTATGTTACCTCTTCCAATCCTGTAGCTGGAGGAGCTTGTGTGGGTACGGGTGTGGGACCAACAATGATAGATCGGGTAATTGGGGTCTCCAAGGCGTATACTACCAGAGTGGGTGAAGGGCCATTCCCCACGGAACTCCAGGGGGAAATTGGTGATTTGTTAGCCAGTCGGGGCGCAGAATTTGGCACGACTACGGGAAGAAAACGTCGCTGTGGTTGGTTTGATGCAGTAATTGGACGTTATGCTGTCCGTATTAATGGCATGGATTGTATGGCTATTACCAAACTAGATGTTCTAGATGAGTTGAAGGAAATCAAGGTTTGTGTAGCTTATGAAATTGATGGTCAAAGGTGTGAACATTTCCCCACTAGTGCCCGTCAGTTCTCTCGTTGTCTTCCCATATATCAAACCTTAGCTGGATGGCAAGTCTCTACTACAGAATGCCGTAGCCTAGAGGACTTGCCTAAGCAGGCTTTGGAATATCTGAAATTCCTAGCCGAATTGATGGAAGTCCCGATCGCGATTGTTTCCCTAGGAGCAAGTCGTGATCAGACTATAATTGTGGAGGATCCAATCCACGGCCCAAAACGGGCTTTATTGCAACCCAATGGTACACCAGTTGCAGTTTAGCTGGAGCGGTGATTGGTGATTAATTGATGGCTGATAACTAATTGACAAGTTAAAACTAGTATGGCACTGACAGTAGAATCTCAAAAACGTCCAGAAGGCATTAAACCCAAGGCTTTACGCCGTTCTGGTTTGATCCCCGCTAATTTGTATGGACACAACGGTACTGAGTCAATTTCCTTGGCTCTGGAAGCTAAAACAGTTGACCGCTTGCTTAAACAAGCTGCACCTAATAAGACGGAAATTGAACTGAGTATTCCAGATCTTCAATGGACTGGTAAAACTGTTTTGAGGGAAGTTCAAGTTCACCCAGCGAAGGGAACTCCCTATCATTTGAGTTTTTTTGCAGCTAAGAGTTAAGGAGTCTTTCGAGGTGGCAAGAATCTTCGTGCTGCAGGTACGGGGATTCTTGGAGTGAGAACTAAATTATAACTTCAATGGAAACTACAAGTCTTGAAAATTTAGTTGATCAGATGTTACAGACGGAATTTTATCCTCACGCTGTAACCCAACCTATTCAAGTTATTCAAACTCATATCTCTTGGGTAGTTTTGACAGGCAATTATGTCTATAAGCTGAAGAAGTCTGTTAACTTTGGTTTTTTAGATTACTCAACTCTGGATAGGCGCTTACACTTTTGTCAGGAAGAATTACGCTTAAATCAACGTGGTGCCAGTAAGTTATATCTACAAGTTGTACCCATTACCTGGAGTGAGGGAAAATACCATTTGGGGGGAAGGGGTGAAATTGTAGAGTATGCGGTGAAAATGCGTCAATTTCCTGAAGATGCTTTATTTAGTCAACTGCTCTCCCAAGGTAAGTTAAATCAGCTCCATCTACAAGAACTAGGAAGGGTGCTGGCTGACTATCACACTAAATGTCTTACCAATGATTATATCAGTGGTTTTGGCCAAGTAGGGTTGGTGCGGTCAGCTATTGATGAAAATTATATTCAAACATTAAAATATATTGAAAAATATAGTGGTGGGCCCCAAACTCAGTCCAGATTTGAAGAAACAAAAGCCTATACAGATAAGTTTTGTCAGCAGTATTCGGAGTTATTTGCCAGCAGAATTGCCCACCAACGCATCCGTGAATGTCATGGAGATTTACACTTAGCAAATATTGCTCTGTGGAATGAAGAAATTATCCTTTTTGACTGTATTGAATTTAATGAGACCTTTCGCTTCGTGGATGTTATGTATGATGTGGCATTTACAGTCATGGATTTGGAGACGAAAGGTCGAGAAGACTTAGCAAATACCTTTTTAAACACTTATGTTGAGGAAACCGGGGACTGGGAGGGTTTGCAAATACTACATTTATACTTAACTCGTCAAGCCTATGTAAGAGCCAAAGTAAATTCATTTTTATTAGATGATAAAGCTATAGGGTCAGAAACTAGAGCGATCGCAGCCCAAACAGCTGAAAAATATTATCAACAGGCGTGGAAATATACCCAACCCAGACGGGGACAATTAATATTGATGTCTGGTCTATCTGGTTCTGGCAAAAGTACTACTGGGAGGTATGTAGCTGCTAAACTGGGCGCGGTTCATTTACGTTCTGACGCGGTGCGAAAACATCTGGCGGGTATTTCTCTTAGGGAGCGGGGTAGGAATGAAATATATACTCCAGAAATGACTCAAAAGACCTATAATCGGTTGTTAGAATTGGGAATTACACTGGCCAATCAAGGTTGGTCTGTAATTTTAGATGCTAAATATGATCGTAAGCATTTACGTCAAGAGGTAATTGATCAAGCAAATAGGCACCAGCTACCTGGGAAAATTGTTTACTGTACTGCACCATTAGAGGTATTAGAGGAACGCATAATACACCGTAGTGGTGATATTACTGATGCTACTCCCGAATTATTGGCAGGTCAAGTTGAGCAGTATGAAGCATTTACCGAGGAGGAACTACCCTACATTATAGTAGTAGATACTACTCAACCTTTGGCTCAACAGATTAGTGGTAAATTTAGGTAAGTTAAAGCTAGATGAGATTGGTGAAATTATGGCATCCAACAAAAATATCCTCAGCGAAATACTATCCACATCACCCAACTTTTTTTCCCAATTCGTGTTTGGGTTTTTATTAGCTGCGATTTCCAGGTTTGCGGGAGCTTCTCTAATTCTGTGCGTATTTTTGGGAATTGCGGGTGGTTTAGCTTTAGGTTGGTTCACTATTGCTAACGAAAATGACGCAACAATTCCCAATGTTGCGGCTAATGATGGTATTGATGCTGCGCTGAAATACTGTTTGGTTTTCATGTTTAGTTTTTTATTTATGGGTTATTCTGCTCCTATTAGTATTTTGTTTGGTTGTATAGCTGGTTTAGGTGGAGGTTGGATTATTGCTTGGTGGAGAAGCAAGGAATTAACCGTCACTCAAATTCAAGATGATTTGGTAGAGGATGATGATCTCGAACAATCAGATACTAGAGTTACTAAGCGGAAAAAAAGATTACCTGTTCGTCGGTTACGTCGTCCTCCCGGAAGTTTCAATTTTCGATTTTGGGAAAAATAGGAAGGTAACTTTTTGCCCAACCGTTGTCAAACCAATATAGACAAAATATGTTTTTATATCTTTCTAAACTACTACCGCTATTTTTTTATCCTTTAGGTTTAGCTGGTGTCAGTTTAGTTATTGCTTTTATCACCTTGTGGAAGCGTCCTAAAATTGCCGCAGGTTGCATTGCCATATCCTTAGCTACATTAATGATATCTGGTAATGGGTGGGTATCTAAAAGTTTGGTTAGGTCCCTGGAATGGCAAAATATCCCCCTGGAAAAAATACCCGAAGCTGAAGCGATTGTGGTTCTGGGTGGTGCTACCAAACCAGCTACTTGGCCCCGTTCCACAGTAGACTTAAACGAGTCCGGAGACAGGGTAATCTATGCTGCTCAACTGTATGGACAAAAAAAAGCACCTTTGATTATTTTAAGTGGTGGACGTATTGATTGGCGTGGTGGTGGACCACCAGAATCAGCGGATATGGCTGCCATTCTCATATCTCTAGGTATTCCTCCAGAAGTAATTATTGAGGAACCAAATTCCTTTAATACTTACGAGAACGCGGTCAATGTCAAGAAAATCCTGGAAAGTCGGGGAATCAAAAAAGTGTTATTGGTCACTTCAGCCATGCACACACCCCGGGCTCTGAAAATTTTTCAACGTCAGGGTGTGGAAGTAATTCCCGCTCCCACGGATTTTATTGTTAGTCGGAGTGAGCTAGAAGAACTAATTGCTACTCCTAAGTCCACCATATTAAATTTGTTCCCCAGTGCTGACAATTTAAATAATTTTACCAACGCTTTAAAAGAATATATTGGTTACCTAGTTTATGCTCTGCGTGGTTGGTTATAGAATTGCTGGTGGAATAAACTCCGCATTGCTGAGGATGAGGTTTTCTGTTATGATATGTTTTATGGCGTGTAACAGTTGAGGTTTAATGACTGATTATTTCCCAAGCAATTTACCGTTAAAATCAATTCCACATAGCAAAAAGACAGTGAACACCCCAATGGTGGAAACTGGAGATAGCAGTGGGAAATTAGCTCTCACCATAGCACAAGCAGCATCAGAACGTAAAGCAGGCGAAATTTTACTGCTCAAGGTAACAGATGTCTCCTACCTGTCGGATTATTTTTTAGTGATGACTGGTTATTCCAGGGTGCAGGTTAGGGCCATCTCCTCTGCTATAGAAGAAAAGGTGGAAACGGAATTACAACGTCGTCCTTTGCGCACAGAAGGAAAAGGGGAAGGTAGTTGGGTATTACAAGACTATGGAGATGTGATTGTTCACATTATGATGCCCAAGGAACGAGAATTTTATAATTTGGAAGCGTTCTGGAGTCATGCAGAGCATATTCCTTTAGAAAACCCTAAAGACCTTGAGGATGGTCCAAATGATAAGATCTTCGGTTGATAATTGTCCAGTTCCCATTGAACAGCAACCGCTCCACGAGTACGAGGAATTAAAAAATTCCTGGTTTTTTGGGGATAGTACCCTAGGTTGGCGTGGTTACCTGACCAGAATTTTATGGATTTGGGGTTGGTCTTGGTTGATAGCTGGTCCGGTTTCAGCTTCTAGTTTCCCTGTAGAAAAGCATATATTTCATTTTATCCTTTGTGGTAGTGCTATTGCTAGTCTAGTGGTGGTTCTGGTACTAATCAGGTTGTATCTAGGCTGGTTTTATATAAGAAATCGCCTTTACAGTGCCACGGTTTTATATGAGGAATCTGGCTGGTATGATGGACAAATATGGCATAAGCCACGGGAAATTATTGATCGAGATCGTTTAATTGTGGCTTATGAAATTAAACCCATTTTGGGACGCTTACAGATGACCTTTGGCGTGGTGGCTATTTTGTATTTCACTGGCATTTTGGTCTGGAATTTGTTCTAAGTGCCAAATCCGGGGAAGCTTTCTCCCCCGTGACTGGTCACAATCACAATTTAGACCCACACTGGGAACAAAAATTATGAGTGGAAGGGTTTTTGGTGCCACAATGGTTGCAATAAGTTGATTCTACTACTGTGGTTGGTCCTGGTTTGGGTAACCCGAACATCTGGGCATTGCTTTTACCAGGTGCTACCATAGGATAGCAGTTTTCATCTTTGGTGACGTGAACGTTAACCACTACTGGACCTTTATGCTCTAACATTTCTGCTATTTTTTGTGATAACTCTTCTTGTTTAGTAATCACCATGCCCTTAATGCCATAAGCTTGAGCTAAAAGCTCAATATCGGGCATTCCTACTTCCATATTAGAACAGGAGTACCTCTCACCATAGAAGGCCTCTTGCCATTGTCTTACCATTCCTTGCCAACCGTTATTTAAAATCACGGTCTTGACATTTATGCCATATTGTGCTAAAGTTCCCAGTTCTTGTAAACACATTTGGAAACTGGCATCACCACTAATACAAATGACCTCTTCTTCAGGAAAGGCTACTTTGGCTCCCATAGCTGCGGGTACGCCAAAACCCATGGTGCCTAAACCCGCACTAGAAATCCACCGTCTTGGTCCATTTTTGAGGAATTGGGCTGCCCACATTTGATGTTGTCCCACATCAGTGGTGTAAATGGCGTTGGGAGCTTGTTTGCCAATTTCCACTATTACTTCTTGGGGGGAAATGCTATCAGGGTAGTGGGGAACAATGAGAGGGTAATCTTGTTTCCAACGACCAATTAGGTTTAGCCATTCCTGATTGCGATTATGGTGATTGTGATGATTGTTATGACATCGCCTCAATAGGTCTTCTAAGACGTTTTTCACATCCCCAACTATGGGAACTTCCGGAACTCGGTTTTTGCCCACTTCCGCTGGGTCAATATCAATGTGAATTACTTTCGCATGGGAAGCAAATTCATCTAGTTTTCCTGTTACTCTATCATCAAATCTTGCCCCTACACAAATTAGTAGGTCACAGTCTGTTACGGCAAAATTAGCGTATGCAGTTCCGTGCATACCTAACATTCCCAAGGACAGGGGATGATGTTCGTCAAATGCACCAATTCCCATCAGGGTGGTGGTGACTGGGATATTGAATAATTCCGCCAGTTCTTTGATTTCTTTATGGGATCCAGAGGCGATCGCTCCTCCACCGACATACAAGAGTGGTTTGCGACTTTCTGTGATTAGTTGAATAGCGGCATTAATTTGTCTAGGATTGCCCTTAACTGTGGGGCGATATCCCGGTAATTTAACCGAACCTGGTTCCACTGGGGTATAGTCAAATTTTTCCAGGGCTACATCCTTGGGAACGTCTATGAGAACTGGTCCAGGTCTACCCGTACTAGCTAGATGAAAGGCTTCAGCCACAATTCTGGCCATGTCCTTGGGATCCCGCACCACGTAAGAGTGTTTGACTATGGGCAAGGTAATACCATAAATATCTGTCTCTTGGAAAGCATCAGTACCAATAGCGGGTCTGGGTACTTGTCCAGTGACAATTATCATGGGTATGGAGTCCATGTAGGCGGTGGCAATACCTGTTACTAAGTTGGTAGCTCCCGGTCCGGAAGTACCAAAACATACCCCCACCTTGCCCGTTGCACGGGCATAACCATCCGCAGCATGGGAAGCACCTTGTTCATGACGAACTAGAATGTGTTTAATACTACCTGTTTCTTCTACTTTATACAGGTCATCATAAATAGGAAGTATAGCTCCTCCGGGATAACCAAAAATATACTCCACTCCATGACGGAGTAGACTATCCAACAGAGCAAAACCACCGGTTGCTCTTATGGGTTGGGTCCAGGAGTGGGAGATAGGAGCAGACTTGCGTTTTTCAGACTGTGAGGAATTGATTTGAGAAGGCGATCGCACGATTAACCTCAAAATATAACTAAAATTAAGCCTGGATTTTGTATTTAGGATACCATTTTAATTGAAAAACCGACACTTTATTTATTCTCTAGTATTTTGCCAGGTCCACAGGCCAATTATAGCCACAGTGAGACTCATGCCAAACAGAAATAAAGATAAACCCAGAGCATTCACCAGTTTAGTAGTAATTAGTAGGGGGAAGGAAAGGGCAATATTCACGGCGTGATTTTGAAAGCCAAATACCTTCCCGTGCATGGATGGGGGAGTATATTGTTGAATTAGGGTTTGCATGGGCACGTTAACCAGGGATGCTCCTAGACCCAGGAAAACACATAGAAATAAACCCCAGGGAAGGTTATAGGTGAAAATAAACATTCCCAGTGCCAATGCCATAAATATAAACCCAATTAGGGGTAAGGGTTGACGATCTAGCTGTTGACTAAAATGCCCAATTATTGCTGCGCCCAGAACCATACCTACACCAGCTGCAGCTACGAAAAAGCTAAAATCTGTTTGTTCTAATTTTAGTCTGTTTGCTAGTCTAATGGATAATTCCAGTAAAGATGCAAAAACGCAGTATAGAGCTACAATTTGAATCATAGCATTCCATACCAAGCGGTTTGTCCTCAGATATTGCCAACCCTGTAAAAATTCTGCCACCGGGTTGACTACAGAAGTGTGACGCTGTTCTCGAAACTGGATGGGTAGCATAATAGCAGCAGATAGCAAGTATAATAAACCCACCAGTAGTTCTTTACCAAAATCAATACCAATATGTTCCGCCTCATTTAAAATAGTAGAGCCTAAGGCGTAACCCACTATTAGTGCACCCATCATGGTACTACTAAATAGAGCATTAGCTGCCATCAAGTTCTCTTTTTTGACCATAAGAGGTATGGTAGCTTGTTCCGCTGGGGCAAAAAATTGAGTAACCGAGGAAATACCAAAATTCAGTGCTAATAGAATCCCCAGCTGTCGAGGTAAGAACGCTATACTCAGTGTTAATACACCGCGAATGACATCGGAACCAATCATAATTAACTTCTTGGGCATTCTGTCAACAATTACACCACCAACCGAACCAAAGAATATTGCTGGTAGGGTAAATGCCATATACAGATAAAACCTTCCAGTCCCCGATGATAAATGGGGAGGTAAGTATTTTTTCTCCAATAAATCAATCATTAGTATTAATAATACCTTATCAGCTAACTGGGATATTAGTTGACCAATCCACAGCAGCATAAAATTGCGGTTTTTGACCAGGGCACTAAAGCCTTGATTAATTGCAGTAGGTTCCGTGGGAAACATGAGAATTGTTTGATTGGTGATTGGCGAAAATCAAGACCCAAGGTTTAACCTCCATGGTCGGTTTACTCATAACTCACTATCATAACTTTTTAGCAGCAAATGTAAAAATTCCGTTGCACTCAGGTAGGTTGGACACCCGAAAAACCCTGTGGATAGGTTTTGCCAATAACCTTGCACTTTTCCCGGTGATCCCCACATTGACAAGTGTTCCACTGGTGGATCTGCATAGAAATTATCTTGCTTACTACCCAGAATAGCAGAACTCCAATGGGTAAAATAGTCATGACTCAGACGATGAATGGGGAAATTACCACCTACCGGAACCCCCCACCCATCTATAGCTATCAACGCTTTTACATTTCCACCCCGCATTTGCCATTTGATAGCAGCACCCATCGCTCCCACCACACCCGCACTAAACCCAATGAATATCACCGGTGATTCTAACCTATTCCCCAGGCGATCGCCCATAAACAGTAAAATATGAAATGTTGATAAAGTTAAAATTCCCTCTTCGGGAAATACTAACATGTTATCCATCTGTAGATTGTTGAGGTTATTTTCCCCTAGAGACCATAAATCCTCGATGAATCTTTGAGTCAATTCCCGCTGATGAATTCCAGGACAGATTACAATTTGCATAGGTTTAATCCTTGACCCCATTTTTTTGGAACAATATGTATATTTTTGTGTGCAACAGTATCCTATCCCCTGGGATAGGATAATAATGGTTGGGGATAGTAGGTATAGATTGTAATCTTTGGCTTTGATGATTTTTAACATCGACATCAAGAGTCCAAGATGATTCCACTAAAATATTGAGGTAATTATTGTGGTTGTAACACCAGAAAAACTACAACATACTCACGAGCATCTACCAAACCATGACTCCATAGCGGTATTACTAATGGGTTATGGTGAAGTGGAGAGTTATGAGGATTTTGCTAATTATAATGAACAGGCGTTAAATCTGCTCACTGCCAAATTTGCACCCGTTCCTACTTGGGTTTATCCTCCCCTAGCTAAACTTTTGGCACTGTTTGACCGTCATGAATGGGGACATACCCATCATGATTTTATTTCTCCTCACAACGCCATTTTTGAAAAGCAACGAGCAGGGATTGAACACGAATTACAACATAAATGGGGTAATAAGGTTCAAGTTTTCAAAGCTTTTAACTTTTGCGCTCCCTTTTTGCCTGGACAAGTTTTAGCTGAGATCAAAAATCAAGGCTTTGAAAAAATCTTAATCTATCCCTTATTAGTAGTAGACTCTATCTTCACCAGTGGTATAGCGATCGAACAAGTTAATAAAGCTTTAGCAGAATTATCGGATGGGGAACAACATTGGCTCAAGGGAACGCGCTATATTCCGTCCTTTTACAATGAGCCAGAATATATAAGTTTAATGGCAAGACTAGTAGAGGAAAAAGTTAGTAGTGATTTGGCGACTAATTATTTACCTTCCCAAATTGGCATTGTACTGCTCAATCATGGTTGTCCACACAAAGCCAAAGGATTCACATCAGGAATTGATGAAAGTCAAATTCTCTATGAGTTAGTCAGGGAGAAATTAATTCACCGTTATCCCTTAATTTCTGTGGGTTGGTTAAACCACGACACACCTCTAATTGAATGGACTCAACCCAATGCTACTCAAGCTGCCAAAAATTTAATTCAATTGGGTGCTAAAGTGGTGATATTTATGCCCATTGGTTTTGCCACAGAAAATCATGAAACCCTGTTGGATGTACACCATATAATTCATGATTTGGAGAAACAGTATTCTGGTCTAGACTATGTGCAAATGCCTTGTGTTAATGACCACCCACAATTCTTAAAAATGGCTGCCGGTTGGGCTAACACCCAGATTAGCGAGTTGATGAAGGAAGCAGGACAGGAAGTAAATCTTCAATTGTCCGTCCATCATCACCATCACCACTAAGTTGGGAAACGGGGAAATAGGGGATTTGAAAATGCCAGGAACCAGACTTGAACTGGTGACACGAGGATTTTCAGTCCTCTGCTCTACCGACTGAGCTATCCCGGCTAGGTTTGTTTATTGCTCACATTAGATAACCATAACAAAGTTATAGTTATTTGTCAAGGGGATTTCAAAGAAATTTTTTCATAAGAAAATTGTTGTATAATACCCATAAAATAGCGATCGCCATCTATCTCCTATTACATCCCCACGGAATTTTTTTCAGGGGGAGTTGACTATTGTCTCTTGGACATAATACTCTGACAATGGAAATTTGTGTCTTATATTTAATTCCACTCACTAGTATTTGATATTCACGAGCGATCGCAACTCCTTCTATCTCGTAGCAGAATTTTTCCCACCTTTGGTAATTACACCGGAAGTCCATAAAATAGCGATCGCAATTAATTTCAAGTTAGGAATCTACCCACGCGCCCATTTTTTTCTCCATGGGGGGAGTTGACTATTGTCTCTTGGACATGATACTCTGACAATGGAAATCCGTGCACTTTTTCGCTGATGCTCACACTCCATTATACTCAACCTTCATAATACCACGTTTTTACCCCTTCGACCACAAAAAAACTTATCTCAACCCCCTACAAACATAATTTTTTCTTATTATTTATCTTTTATACATGAATTTAGGGGTTAATACAATTGTGTAACCGTTTTTTAGCGTTATTAACAATGAGTTTACAACCCCATATAGTTTGGTCACGTTTGGTAAATTTCTTGTTGAGTTTTCTCCACCTAATAATAATGGAACTCTATATCCCGCTGGTGTTTCAACACTACTAATATTTGATATTACCCCCCTTCGCGAAAGAGCGATCGCTCTTCCTTCTATCTCCTAGCAGGATTTTTCCTACCTTTGGTAATTACACCGAAAATCCTATAAAATAGCGATCGCAATTAATTTCAAGTGAGGAATCTACCCACGCGCCCATTTTTTTCTCCATGAGGGGGTTGACTGTTGTCTCTTGGACATGATAGTCTGATAATGGAAATCTGTGCACTTTTTCGCGAATGCTCACACTCCATTATAATCAACCCTCATAATACCACATTTTTACCCCTTCGACCACAAAAAAACTTATCTCAACCCCCTACAAACATAATTTTTTCTTATTATTTATCTTTTATACATGAATTTAGGGGTTAATACAATTGTGTAACCGTTTTTTAGCGTTATTAACAATGAGTTTACAACCCCATATAGTTTGGTCACGTTTGGTAAATTTCTTGTTGAGTTTTCTCCACCTAATAATAATGGAACTCTATATCCCGCTGGTGTTTCAACACTACTAATATTTGATATTACCCCCCTTCGCGAAAGAGCGATCGCTCTTCCTTCTATCTCCTAGCAGGATTTTTCCTACCTTTGGTAATTACACCGAAAATCCTATAAAATAGCGATCGCAATTAATTTCAAGTGAGGAATCTACCCACGCGCCCATTTTTTTCTCCATGAGGGGGTTGACTGTTGTCTCTTGGACATGATAGTCTGATAATGGAAATCTGTGCACTTTTTCGCGAATGCTTACACTCCATTATAATCAACCCTCATAATACCACATTTTTACCCCTTCGACCACAAAAAAACTTATCTCAACCCCCTACAAACATAATTTTTTCTTATTATTTATCTTTTATACATGAATTTAGGGGTTAATACAATTGTGTAACCGTTTTTTAGCGTTATTAACAATGAGTTTACAACCCCATATAGTTTGGTCACGTTTGGTAAATTTCTTGTTGAGTTTTCTCCACCTAATAATAATGGAACTCTATATCCCGCTGGTGTTTCAACACTACTAATATTTGATATTACCCCCCTTCGCGAAAGAGCGATCGCTCTTCCTTCTATCTCCTAGCAGGATTTTTCCTACCTTTGGTAATTACACCGAAAATCCTATAAAATAGCGATCGCAATTAATTTCAAGTGAGGAATCTACCCACGCGCCCATTTTTTTCTCCATGAGGGGGTTGACTATTGTCTCTTGGACATGATAGTTTGACAATGGGAATCTGTGCACTTTTTCGCGAATGCTCACACTCCATTATAATCAACCCTCATAATACCACATTTTTACCCCTTCGACCACAAAAAAACTTATCTCAACCCCCTACAAACATAATTTTTTCTTATTATTTATCTTTTATACATGAATTTAGGGGTTAATACAATTGTGTAACCGTTTTTTAGCGTTATTAACAATGAGTTTACAACCCCATATAGTTTGGTCACGTTTGGTAAATTGCTTGTTGAGTTTTCTCCACCTAATAATAATGGAACTCTATATCCCGCTGGTGTTTCAACACTACTAATATTTGATATTACCCCCCTTCGCGAAAGAGCGATCGCTCTTCCTTCTATCTCCTAGCAGGATTTTTCCTACCTTTGGTAATTACACCGAAAATCCTATAAAATAGCGATCGCAATTAATTTCAAGTGAGGAATCTACCCACGCGCCCATTTTTTTCTCCATGAGGGGGTTGACTATTGTCTCTTGGACATGATAGTTTGACAATGGGAATCTGTGCACTTTTTTGCGAATGCTCACACTCCATTATAATCAACCTTCATAGTACCACATTTTTACCCCTTCGACCACAAAAAAACTTATCTCAACCCCCTATAAACATAATTTTTTCTTATTGTTTATATTTTATACATGAGTTTAAGTGTTAATACAATTGTGCAACCGTTTTTTAGCGTTATTAACTACAAGTTTATAACCCCACATAATTTGGTCATGTTTGGTAAATTGCCTGTTGTGTTTTCTCCACCCAACACTACTAATATTTGATATCCCCCCTTCACGAAAAAGCGATCGCTATTCCTTGTAGGGAGGCACAATTATTTGTAGAATGGGTTACCCATAATGACTCACTACAAAACCAGTCGGTTTTCAACCGACTTAGGCTTTGAGACAATTCATTCCCTGTCTCCCTGAGTCCGGAAAGAAGATTTGATGCAATTATTTATAACTATCCAACACTTTTTCGATGATGAAAACAGTAGATTTATTTGCAGGATGTGGGGGATTATCGCTGGGTTTTCAAAATGTAGGTTTTCAAATATTGGCAGCATTTGACCAGTGGAGAGCTGCTGTAAAGGTTTACCGGGACAATTTCAAGCACCCAGTTTACGAAACGGATTTGGGAACTCAAGTAGGACTTGAATTTATCAAAGATCTTAAACCACAAATGATTATTGGTGGTCCACCTTGCCAAGACTTTTCAAGTGCAGGAAAAAGAGATGAAACATTGGGCCGTGCAAACTTGACCATTTCATACGCCAAGATTGTGGTAGATACCAAACCTGAATGGTTTGTCATGGAAAATGTTGAGCGAATAGTTAAAAGTCCTATTCTTAAAGAAGCTATATTACTTTTTAAGCAAGCTGGTTATGGAATTTCTTATCAAGTATTGGATGCAAGTTTCTGTGGAGTTCCACAGTCAAGAAAGCGTTTCTTTTTGGTAGGAAATAACCAGTCACCTGACAATTTTTTAACCCCATATTTGAATAAAAATCAATCCGGTCAACCCATGACATTGTTCGAATATTTTGGCAACTCATTAGGTGTTGAATACTACTACCGACATCCTAGAAGTTATGCAAGAAGAGGAGTTTTTAGCATCTATGAACCAAGTCCAACAATTCGTGGTGTAAATAGACCAATTCCCAAAGGTTATAAGAAGCATAATGGTGACCCAATTGAAATATCAGATCAGGTAAGACCATTAACAACTAAAGAAAGAAGTTTAATTCAAACTTTTCCCAAAGATTTTATTTTCAATGGTAGTAAGACAGATCTAGAGCAAATGATAGGTAACGCGGTTCCAGTAAAACTTGCCGAATATGTTGCAAACTGTATTAATGAATATATTAAAGATAAAAACCAAAACAAAATTACTACTGTCAGACAATTAGAGTTAATATTTGACTAGCTAAGGTCTTAATGTTGATACTCCATTTATATCCTCCTCAATCTAACCCAACTAAAAGTAAACACAAACAAAAGAAACTGCACAATTACTATGGTCGGACCAGAAGCTTGGTTAAACAGACCAGAAACTATCATGCCAACAATACTACTCATACAACCTATTAACACTGATAAGATTAAAAATTTACTGAAATGCTCACTCATTAATTTGGCTGTCGCTGAGGGAATTACTAAAAATGCGTTCACTAGTAATATACCTACTGCTTTAATTGCTACCGCAACTGCCAAAGATAATAAAATCACAAAAATATAGCGATAAATTTCAACCGGTATACCTTGAACCTTAGCCACATCCGGATTTAACGTCAACAAAATTTGCGATCGCATAGTTGATAATATAAAAATACTACTTATTAATAAGATGATCAGGGTTAAAATTAAATCCGTATGGTCAATGGCCAGAATATCCCCAAAGAGAACCGCCATTAGGTTACCACGATATCCCTGAATCATGGTGGTGAGGATCACACCGATGGCTAAGGATCCTGATAAGACTATACTAAGCACACTATCACTAGCTAAATCAGTTTGGTCGATTATGTAGAGGACAATGACACCAAAAATTAGGGTAAATGGCAATAACATCCAATGGGGATTAGTATTTAATAACACTCCCAAAGCAACTCCCACCAGTGCTGCATGACCCACCGCATGACTAAAAAAGGATAGTTGGCGTAGAGTGGCAAAACTGCCCAATAACCCCCCCAATGTTCCCATTAATACTGCGCCTATCATGGCACGTTGCATAAATGGAAATTGCAAAAGATTAAACAAGTCGTGAATATTAGTAATAAGACTAGTCATTATTTAATGATGATGTTGATAACGACTGAAACCTGGGCCATAGGTTGCTAACAGATTTTGTGGTGAAAGAGCAATTTCCGGTTTACCAGAACAGACCAAGGTTTGATTTAAGCAAAGCACGCGGTCACAATGGCGATTCACCATGTCAATATCGTGGGAAACCTGTAATACAGTCCACTGCTCTTCTAATTTTAACTGATTGAGCAAAGCATAAAAATCTGCTGCTCCCTGAATATCCACCCCAGCGAAAGCTTCGTCTAAAATTAGCAGTTTTCGGGGAGTTACTAAACAATAGGCCAACAAAACCCTTTTTAATTCACCACCACTGAGTGTGCCAATGGTCTTATTTCTTAAATGGTAGGAATTTGTACGCTGTAATGCTACCTTAATAGCTGTGGATTCTTGTCGTCGGATTTGCCGAAATTTACATAACCATGAATTAACAGAAGAGCTATTTCTCCCACCGACTGATTCATATTGACCAATACCTAGTCCTACTAACTCACTTGTGGAAATAGGAAAACTACGATCAAAGATAAAGTTTTGTGGTACATAGCCCAGTAATTGACGTAAATTCCCTAACCTGGAAAGGGGAAGACCAAAAATCTCAATTCTCCCACCAGTGTGGGGAATCAAATCTAAAATCCCCTTTACCAGGGTGCTTTTACCAGCACCATTAGGTCCAACTATAGCTGTATCCGTCCCCGGAAACAATTCAAAGGAAACATCTCTAATGGCCAAATATTTCCCCTGGTAGATGTTCAACCCCTCTACCTTTAATATTGGTAATGTAATTTTTGACTGATTTGACGGATTTTGAGTCATTATTATTTTTGACATCCTGTTGCTAAACTTTTTAAGTTGTCTCTCATGGCTTGAAAATAATACTGGGGATTTCTCTCTCCTGTTTCTAACGAATTGAGGGAATATAAAGTTAGATTCAAATCTTGAGCAAGACTGGTAAGTAGTTTATTATCTATTCCTGGTTCGCTAAATAAAACTTTAACTTTGTACTTTCTCACCGTATTAATTACCGCTTGTATATCTCCTGGTGCGAGTTTATCCTCTGGTAACTCTACCACTGCAACCTGTTTCAGATTATAACGTTTAGCTATATAAGGGAAAGCATCATGAAAAGTGATGAAGGTGCAGTTGGGAGTTTTACTAAGAGTTTGCTCAAATTCATTGTTGAGATTGTCTAATTCCTGAATATAAGTCGCTGCATTAGTTTTATAGATCTGTTTATTTCGCGCATCAGCAGCAATTAAACCATCTCTAATATTAATCACTTGTTGTTTAGCTAATACCGGATCCAACCACACATGGGGATTTCCCTGGGCGTGATCATGTTTATGGTCGTGTTCCTCCCCTTTTATTTCCTCTACTGGTGAACCCTCGTCTATAATCTTAATCCCTTTACTAGCATCAATTTCTACTAATTGAGGGTTTTTAGCGTTTTTCACTGTACCCTCTAAAAACTCTTCCAACCCTAGACCATTTTTTACCAAAATGTTCGCACTGGCGATCGCCTTGACATTATCTGGAGTAGATTGATATTCATGAATATCAGTACCAGGCTTTACTAACACGTCTACCTTGGCCACATCCCCTACTACAGCTTTGGTGAATAGGTAGACCGGTAAAAATGTTGCCACTATTTTAGTTTGAGTAGCTGGACTAGATTCGGTTGATGTTGATTTTTCTGTTGGTAAATTAACCTGCGATCGCTCACAACCATATATTAAAGAAATAAATAAGACAGAAGATGACCAACCCAGAATCTTTCTGGCAATCTTAGTGATTTTGGTAGTTTTGCCAAACTTTTTCATGTTCTCTCCTCGAACCATACTAAAAAACATCACCAGAAAAATATTATAATAATTATCATTATCAGGCAATAGCTAATGGGCTAAAAGCTGAAAAAATTCTACCCAGACATTAGAGATAGCTTGTGGAGTAGACAAACCTCTCAAGAATCATCTTGAGACTACGATGAAACAGGAAGTAGGTAGTCCATATCTGTAAAGGTTTAGGTAGCTTTGGGTAGATCCTATAGAGCGGAGTGGAGGTGAAGCAATATTTTCATGGGAGCTAAGGAAAATATGGATACTACCAGGATCAACTGGGAAATAAATCAGGGTTTGTTAACTTGAGGTTAAAAAAATGTTTGCTTGGTGTTAAGGTGAGAAGGAAAGGATTTTTCTTGAGTGTTTGCATTTACCCAGTAGTTGGGAAAGATGCTGATGCTAATGATAAAGAGGTGTGAGGAAGCCATGCAAAAATTTCTGTTGTATTTGCTAACAAGTTCTGTACTTGGATATGCCATTTCTATGAGTGGCAGTGCTTTAGCCGAGGATGTGTCAAAAACAGAATCATCTGTACAGGTATCTGAGCCAAACTACATATCCCAGATGACATCCGTGTCCCAGCTATCAGACGTGCAACCGGGGGATTGGGCATTTCAAGCAATACAGTCATTAATTGAGCGTTATGGTTGTGTGGGTGGTTATCCCGATGGCAAGTTTCGTGGTAATCGAACACTGACCAGATTTGAATTTGCCGCCGCACTAAGTGCTTGTTTAGACCGTGTTAATGAGCTAATTAGTAGTGCTACTGCTGATCAGGTAACTAAACAGGACATTGCCAATATAGAGAGACTGCAAAAACAGTTTGGTCCGGAACTGGAAACTTTCAAGCGTCGTGTAGATACATTAGAGGCTAAAACCACCCGATTGGAAGCAACCCAATTTTCCACAACCACAAAATTGCAAGGTCAGGTAGTAGCTGTTGTTAGTGACATTTCTGCTAGGAAGGTTGACGGAAATCCGGGAGCGGGTAGGAGTGCCACCTTGGGAGCGCGGACAAGATTGGAGCTGGTTACCAGTTTTACAGGTAAAGATACCCTATTTACCAGACTTCAAAGTAATAACATTAGAACCCCTGATGTGGGAACTACAGAAGCAGGTTTCTACTTTGGGGGTGGTGGAGCTAGTACAGCTCTTTCCGTGGGTGCATTGTCATACAAATTCCCCATAGGTGATAAAACCCAGGTCATAGCTGTTGCTAACGATGGTGCAGCGGAGGACCTAACTACCACTATTACCAGCTTTAATGGTGATGGTGCTTTTGGTGCTTTATCTACCTTTGGTACGCGTAACCCTATTTACTCCCAATTGGGTGCTAGCGGTTTGGGAATAAACCACGAGTTCAATAAAAATTTAACATTGAGCCTAGGGTACTTGGGTGGAGATATGAGTACTGGAAGCAGTAGCGCTGCTAGTCCCGCTTCTGGTAAGGGTTTGTTTGAGGGACCCTACGGAGCTTTAGCTCAGTTAACTGTTAAACCAAGTGACCGTGTTACTCTGGGACTGACCTACATCAACTCCTACAATTTGCCACTTGCTGCGGGTAGCAATAATGCTACAACCAATTTCTTGGGCAATTTCTCCAGCAATTCCTACGGAGTACAAGCATCCCTGGGTGTTACCCCCAAACTGCGTTTAGAAGGTTGGGCGGGATATACCAAGAGCCAGTTGTTAACGGGTATAAAAGGAGATGTGGATATTTGGAACTATGCTGTTAACCTGGCCTTTCCAGATTTGTGGAAAAAAGGCAACTTGGGTGGTTTAATAGTCGGTATGCAGCCAAAAGTGACCAATGCAAGCACCACTTTGTCCGGACTTAAAGACAAAGATACTTCCTATCATTTGGAAGGTTTTTATCAGTTTAAAGTCAATGACAATATCACCGTCACTCCCGGTCTGATTTGGCTAACTGCACCAAATCACAACAAGCAAAATGACAGTGTTATTATTGGCGCGTTGAGAACTACCTTTAGTTTCTAACCAATCATAGGGGGATCCAGGGAATTGAATTCCCTGGATTAAAGCTCTAGTCAGGTGTGTTTAGTCCAACTGTGCCAAATAGGTAGCCAACGCTTCATTGACCAGCTGAGTCATGGGTTTATTTACTCTCTCTGAGGTTTGCTTGAGCTGTAAGTAAATGTCATCTTGCAAACTTACCCGATGTCGGTATTTACTAGTGCTAACTACCTCTTCTGGCTTGTAACTAGCTGAAAATTCCCGAATGGCATCCAAACCAACCCTATCACAAAAATCACCAAAACTCTCTTTCGCTTGACGGGACTTCTTGAAAAAGACAAAGATGGGTTCTAAAAAGCTCTCAATACTATTGTGGTGCAATTTCTCAATTATTGGTTGTGCTAATCTGGTTTGATCCGGGGAACCACCTAACCATACCTGATAGGATTCTGGCGCGCTCCCTACAAACCCTAATTCGGCCATGTAGGGACGAGCGCACCCATTGGGACAACCG
This sequence comes from Cylindrospermopsis curvispora GIHE-G1, assembly GCF_014489415.1. NCBI lineage: Bacteria > Bacillati > Cyanobacteriota > Cyanophyceae > Nostocales > Aphanizomenonaceae > Raphidiopsis > Raphidiopsis curvispora. The sequence continues at coordinate 261,932 of NZ_CP060822.1, read as the reverse complement.
GTCATCCTGACTACAAAGTGTTCTTTTTGCAGACCTACCTTATCCAGTAAGGTGCGAATCCGCTCTAATATTCCAGGTATTGCTCTTTCTGATTCGGTAATAGCTAAACCGCAGGTGGGTAAGGCTGGACAAGCCATGGCATAGCGGGTTAGGGTAGAAATGGTCTGGGGATTGGTAATTACCCCGGATCTTTCTAAAATGGCTTGAATGGTTTGCCGATCTTTGGGGACAATATCATAGAAAATTAGGTTCTGGTTGGGGGTAAGACGCATGGGTAGGTCAAACTGTTCAACTATGGTCCGTAAGGCAGTTTTTAGTTGAAATTTCCCCTCATCTTTCACTCGACCATTGTCTATGGAAATCCCTAGAAACAGTTTACCATCCCCTTGCTCATTCCATCCCAGAAAATCTTGATATTTGAATGGTGGTAGCTCTTGGAAAGGTTTAACCTTGTTGCCAAAATACTCTTCTACTTTAGCCCGGAATTTATCTACTCCCCAGTCTTGTATTAGATATTTTAACCTGGCATGTCTTCTGTCCGTGCGATCGCCATAATCTCTTTGGGTGGCAACAATTGCTTTCACAAGCTCATAGACATCTTTTTTATCTACATAGCAAATAGCATCTGCTAACCGAGCAAAAGTTTCTTCCTTGTTATGGGTTCTTCCTAAACCACCACCAGCAAAGACGTTAAAACCCTCCAGTTCTCCTTGCTCATTAGTAATGACTACCAGGGTTAAATCTTGAGAATACAAATCCACCGAATTATCACCGGGTACGGTCACGCAAATCTTGAATTTACGTGGCATATAATGGGTGCCATAAATGGGCTCTACGGAGTCATGAAAAATAGTCCCAGTGCCATTTTTTTGCCTTGCTGCTTTTACTTCTGGGTGTTCTTGGGCTGTGATGGCTTTTTCCCCATCTAACCAAATTTCATAATAAGCTCCCGTTTGAGGAGACAGTAAATCAGCAACATTTTGGGCATATTCCCAAGCATATTGATATTCTGGACGGTTTTTCCAAGGTGCGGGGGGTGCCATCACATTGCGGTTAATATCCCCGCAAGCTCCCAAGGTGGACCCAAGATTTTCGATGATAGTCCCAATTACGGTTTTCAAGTTCTTTTTTAACACACCATGAATTTGAAAGCCTTGACGGGTAGTGGCTCTTAGTGTATGATTACCATATTCATCAGCTAATTTATCCAAGGCTAGGTATAGCTGGGGCGGAACCAAACCACCAGGGTTTCTTGTGCGCAGCATCATCTGGTAGTCTTTCTCCTGTCCTTTGACTCGGTTATCCCTATTATCCTGTTGGTAGGAACCGTGAAACTTGAGAATTTGTATTGCGTCCTCGGTGAAATGGGTAGTATCCTCAAGGATTTCCGTGGCTAGGGGCTCCCTAAGAAAGTTACTTTTTTCTTTTATCCCCTCTACTTTAGAAGGCTTGCGATCGCTAATCGAGGAAGGTGCAGAGTTAATCATTACAGTGACACAATTGTGAGTAGTGTTGGTAGTAAGGTAATTAGGTATGAGTTATATTGAGTTATGAGTATTCAGAATTGCTCCTGATTGTTAATACCTCAAGTACATATATTTAGTCAATAAATGTAACTGAATATTTATTTGTTTTCATGCAAGTTTTGACATTTAGCCTTCATTATTTTCCCTCATGGAGACCCCCGCTCTCTTCGGTTGACTGTGGAGGGCAAAATTTATCAGTTAAATTATTGTACATTTCTCTGGTGAACATGGCAAGTACTTTCGGGAGAAAAAGCCATGTTACCTCATGGAGAGCGAAAGACCACCAGAACCTGTGGTTTTAAGTACACCCTAGGTCAAAGAGTAAACCTGACCATCAATTAATAGTCGGGTAATACCCTTAGCTTGCAAATGGTTACTAGTCTTATGCAGCACCCTACTGTCAGGTATTCTAATCACCCGATCGCGTTTGGTAGAGAAGCGTTTAGCCACTCGATGATTATCAAATACTGGCAGGGTTTTTTGTTGGGTTTCCACAATGGGTATAGCGCCTAAATCCCCAAAGTCTTTTAGGGGTCTGGTAATTAGTTCTGCACAGCGGTCAATTACCAAATAGCACGTTTTTGGTAGTGATGCAACTGAAAGTGGCAAGATTTGAACAGAGCCATCTCCTGCTCTAGATCTGGTTACAAAAGGTGTAGGTCTTTCAAACTCCTCTTCTTCAAAATCCTCCTCGTCTTCATATAAATCATCATCTAAATCATCCAAATCCTCAGACTCGTCGAGCAAATCATCACCAAACATATTAGCAATGATACTAGCTTGGGAATCGGTTTCTTCCAGGATTGTAGCTTGGTCTTTGACTGGTTCCAGGTCTGGAGAGACTGCAAAGGGAGGCTTGTCCGTTGCAGAGGAGCGTGTCTTCACTCTTCTAATGATGGGAGCAGGAATGGGTGTCGTTTGAATATCTACAACATCCCTGATTTCCTTTATTACAGGTTTGGACACTTCCATCTCAGGTGTATCAACTCTGGTTACCTCAACCTTGGGAGGTTCTAAGTCCTCCAGCGGAGTTTGGGTAGCTGCAATCTCATCCCCCTGGGATTGACCCAGCAGGGGTAGTTGTTCATAGCTTACTAGGGCCCTACCTTCCGGAGTTCTAGCAGCGCGCTTGAGGGAAACTAGATACTCATAGTCTTCTTCCGGTAAAATACCTTTAAGCAGACGGCTAATGGTGGAGTTACTCACTCCATAGCGTTCTGCCAAAGTTGAGGTAGTTTCGGCGGTTTCTCTATAGAGTTTGAGAATTTCAGTCTTGTCTGAATCTGTTAGTTTTCTCACGGTAGACACCAAAATTTGTTAACTTTATTTGTCTGTAAGGCACTAATCGAACTTTTATGCACCATTTACATCCCTATCAGCAATTATCAGGAAATTTAAACTTCTTATTCTCACTTAGTCTGTTACCAAATTAACTAGAATTAGTAGGAGCTTTGGAAGCACGGGATTCGTCACATTTAACCACTAACTTATAATAACTAGCTCGCCATCTGTCCAGTATATCGAGATTGAGTAACCATTGACAAGCTATCGTCAGATTTTGATTCATGGATCAGAAACTTATACAAACCTAGAGGCACAGTTTAATTTTTGGGTAAAAGGTTGACATTCCGAAAATTCCTGTCTATTGTAGAATTGTATGGCATTTGGGACTCCACCAAACACGAAAGCCTAAAAAATCTTCCACGATCAATACAGGAACTGTGTTGAGTCTGGGGATAGTGAGGGATGTTTTGAGAATTTACAAGTGCTGAAATTGGGCGCGTAGCTCAGTGGATAGAGCAATTGCCTTCTAAGCAATTGGTCGCAGGTTCGAACCCTGCCGCGCTCGCTTTTTGTCTCATTCTGTACCCGCTTTGGTGGGCACATTAACATGGTATAGCATCCTCCAAATAGCCCTCACACCCCTCAATTGCATCCAAAAGCCGCGATCGCACTGGGATAATCCGCTAATTGGGTCCGAAACTGAGCAATTTCTTCGGGAGTTACTGTATTGGTATCCTTAATCATGCTAGAATAACGAGGTTAGGAATTTAGGTAACTATCAAATGCTGAAGAATGACAAGTGGATAATTGAAGAAGCAAAGAAAGGAATGATTGAACCATTTGAACCTAGTTTACTTCGCACTATCAGGTTAGAATCTGGCGCAGAAGTACCTGCATTGAGTTATGGCTTATCTTCCTATGGTTATGATATACGTTTATCACCTAAAGAATTTTTAGTATTTAAACATATTCCTGGAACAGTTGTTAATCCTAAAAAATTTAATCCCAAAAATTTAGAATCTGTGGATTTACAACATGATGAAGATGGAGATTTTTTTATTATTCCTGCACATTCTTATGGACTAGGAGTAGCATTAGAAAAATTACAAATACCTCCTAATGTAACTGCAATTTGTTTGGGAAAAAGCACTTATGCTCGTGTGGGTTTGATAGCAAATATTACACCTGCGGAGGCTTCGTGGAATGGCGCACTTACCCTGGAATTTAGTAATTCATCAAGTGCTGATTGTAGAATTTATGCCAATGAAGGAGTTGTGCAATTATTGTTTTTAGAAGGAGAACCATGTCAAACTACCTATGCAGATAGAGTAGGTAAATATCAAAATCAGCCTGAAAGAGTAACTTTAGCTAAAGTATAGTTGAATTATATTGAACTAAATTATGAGGAAAAATCATCATGGTACAAGTAGCACCAAAACTAATCACTGTCAATGAGTTTATTACTCAATATGGTGACAATAATCATTATGAATTAATTGATGGGGAATTAATCGAGATGGAACCCACTGGACCACATGAACAAATATCAGCTTTTACCAGTCGTAAACTCAATGTAGAAATTGATCATCAAGATTTACCATATTTTACACCTTCTCGCTGCTTGGTGAAACTTTTGGGAACTAATACGGCTTTTCGTCCTGATGTGATTGTACTGGATCAAACTCAATTAATTAATGAGCCTTTATGGCAACAAGAACCTGTAATTACATCAGGAAAATTAATTAAGTTAATTGCAGAAGTTGTGAGTACAAACTGGCAAAATGATTATGCTCGTAAGGTGGAAGATTATGCTTTATTAGGTGTACCTGAATATTGGATTATAGATTATTTGGGTTTAGGTGGTAGGGAATATATTGGTAAAGTTAAGCAGCCAACTATTACTATTTGTAAGTTAATTGAAGATGAGTATCAAAAGCAGTTGTTTCAACATGATGATCTTCTTGTTTCTGCTATTTTCCCCAGTTTACAATTAACTGCAAAACAACTTTTAACTGCTGGTGGTAGTGTAAATATGGTAGGTAGATTGTAGGTTGGGTAGAACGCAACCCAACATTTCCGCATCTACTATCTCCTCACCTCTCCTGCACCCAGGTATAATTCTCCCACTTTGGGATCTTGGAGCAATTTCTGACCTGATCCGGAGATCTCATCTTTTCCAGAGACTAATACATATCCTGTATGGGCTAATTCTAGTGCTTTCCGGGCATTTTGCTCTACTAAAACTATAGCTGTTCCCCCCTGATTAATTTGTTTAATCTGCTGAAAGACCTGGGTCACTAAAATAGGAGATAAAGCTGCTGACGGTTCATCTAATAATAGTAGTCTCGGTTCTAACATTAAAGCTTTACCCATAGCTAACATTTGCCTTTCTCCACCAGATAGAGTTCCAGCACGTTGCAAACGGCGATCGCCTAATCTGGGAAACATGGTGAAGATTTTATCTTTCAAGGGTTTTAGGGGGATATTTCTGACAAAAGCGCCCATTTCCAAATTTTCTTCTATGGTTAATGAGGGGAAAACGTTGGCTATTTGGGGTACATAACACATACCCTTCTTAACGATTTGATCACATTTTAACCCGTTGATTTTTTCTCCCCCAAAGGTGATGGTACCCGTGTGAGGTGTCAAGAGTCCAAAAATGGTTTTAGCCAAGGTAGATTTCCCTGCACCATTAGGACCAATGACAGTGACCAACTCTCCATAACCAACCCGAAAATTAATCCCTTGCAAAATATCCACATCCTTAATGTACCCCGCGTGGACGTTTTCTACTTCTAGTAGGTAATTATTTCTGGAGTTGTTTTTAGGACTATTTTCCGGGTTGTTTATCATCATTATCACCTATTATTGTGGTATTTTTTGTAATTCAGGTCGTTCCTGGGGAACTATTGCTCCTTCTACTGGGCAAACTTGTAAACATATACCACAATCAATACAAGTGGTAAAGTCTATCCAGTACCAATCTGTACCTTTCATATTCTTACCTAGACCTTCATGAATGCACGCTACTGGACAAGCAGTAACACAGTCTGCAACTCCTTCGCAAGTTTCTGTAACTATTGTATGTGGCATAGATTCTCCTCTCTTAATTATTTTTCCATCAACTAACGGTTTCAATTCTGCCTGTGCCATCGGATTTAATCCAGGCAATTTGGGCTATGGAGCGTTCTTTGGCATATTCACGAACCCCTTGAGGATCTTTGCCTCCTAATTCCATTTCCACCCTAATTAAATCGGCTGAATCTCGTAACTTTTGTGCATAAGCAAAAGTGGCAACTTGAGCATTGTCCCCTTCTGGTACTACTAACCAATTACTGGAAGGAATAGTTTGGGGTAATTGTTGGGTACTGGATAAAACTTGATATAAATCATCAATACTCAATTCAAACCCAATACCAGGAATATTTTCTCCTCGAGGATTATATAAACCCAACAGTTGGTCATAGCGACCTCCCCGTCCTAAAACCTGGGCCTGACCATTCAGGTCACCCACCACTTCAAACACAATTCCCGTGTAATAATCAATGGTTTGAATGAGACTCAGATCAAGAATGAGAGAAAATTTCCCTTCCGCTTCTAATAATTCCACCAGGGATTTCAGATGGTTGACCGCTGCTTGCTGACTGGAATCTAAAGGGAAATTACTGACTTTTTGCAACACCTCCCCACTTTTTCCCCGTAAATCCATCATGATTTTCGCCTGTTTATGTAGATCCTCACCCAGGGGTAAAGTATCTATGGCTACCCTATCTAAATTGGCGATCGCCATTCTCACCTGGCTTCTCATTTCTGGGGGGAAAGCATTGAGTAGGGACTTAGTAATTCCTGCTTCACCCAAAATTAAATGCCATTGGTTTAACCCTAGAGCTGTCAAACAGTTAGAGGCTAAAAGTAACACTTCTGCATTAGCCAATAAACCTTCAGCACCTAACAGTTCTACACCTGCTTGATAATATTCCTGCTGACGATTGTGTCGTTTTTCCCAATTACGACGAAACACATTGGCATTGTAATATAATCGCTGGGGATAATTAGCCATGGCCATACGGGTAACCACGGTCCGAGCAATAGAAGCAGTCAATTCGGGACGTAAACCCAATTCTTCATCTTGACCGGTTTGTAACTGTATAACTTTATGGCGATCAATAGCCTCTCCGGCCATGAGAGTATCCATACGCTCCAAAGTTGAGGTGATAATCCTGTGATATCCCCAACGATGAAAAACCTGTTGTAACCTATCTTCAATCCAGCGTTTTTGAGCCACATCTAAGGGTAATAAATCTCTAGCTCCCGCTGCTGGTTGATACACCATGATTTTTTCTTCCCACCAAACAAATAACTAAACCAAATCCAAATTAGCGGTTAACCTGCATTAGTTCATCACTAATGACCTGGTGAAGATAACCATTAGTAGCTAGGATCCTCCCAGAATCAATTTCTAAATCACTACCATTATAGGCGGTAACCTTACCTCCTGCTTCCCGCACTAAAATTATACCAGCACCCATATCCCAGGGAGCAAGACCCCTTTCCCAATATCCATCCACCCGTCCGCAGCTAACATAAGCTAAATCCAAGGCTGCGGATCCCCCCCGTCTCACACCTTGGGTCCGATGGGTAAAGTGGCAAAATTCTGGATAGTTAGTATCACTTGTTTCTCTTCTATCATAGGCAAAACCCGTAGTTAGGAGACTTTTGCCCAATTCTGTGGTGGTGGAGACCTTAATGGGACGACGGTTACGTGTTGCACCTAGACCAGCAGCAGCTTGAAATAGTTCCTCCCGGAGGGGATCGTAAATCACACCTACTTTTGGCTCTCCCTCCACTAGCAATCCAATGGAAGTAGAAAAACAGGGATATTGATGGGCATAGTTAGTGGTGCCATCCAGGGGATCAATTACCCAAAGATACTGACTGGTTTGATTTCCCAGTTTTCCTGATTCTTCAGCTAAGATACGGTGTTCGGGAAAGTGACGATTAATCACTGCCAGAATTGCTTTTTCAGCGGTTTGATCAGCAGCAGTGACTAAATCACCCGGTCTACCTTTTTCACTAATTGCATCTTCTACCTTCCCTAAATAGTCTTGTAAAATCACACCAGCAGCTAGGGCTGCTTCCGTAGCAATGTCTAGAAAAACTTGTAAATTCGTCATCTCCATGGCCAATGGCAAATAAAAAAGCGGGAACCTAACCGTTGATCCGACGAAATTGACCGGGAGTTAGACGTAAGGGGTTTTCTGGATTCCAAATCCCTTCCCCCATGAGTCTAGCCCAGTGTTGGGCATTTTCCAGGCGTAAATCGTATTTGTGATTAGGGGATCTTCCTGCAAATAGAGCATACCCTTGTTTGATGATCTGCTCGTTCACTAGCACCTGATCCTTCCAAACATAAGCTAGGTTGCGTCCAAATTTATCCTGGGTTTGTAAATCAAACTCTAGTGTGATTTGGGCGCTATTGGTATTATTATTGGTAGTATTATCACTATTGGCATCTTGAATCAACTTTTCTAACAATTTTCTGGCATCTTCTCCCCAAGGGTACTGACGCAGGTCGGGTGCGTCTAAACCAATTAGTCGCACGGAGGAGACTGAATTTGTTGGCTCTCCTATTTTTGCCACTTCTAGGGTTTGCCCGCTTACTACTCTTACTACTCTCGCTTGAACTATACTATCTTTGGTTTTGTCCTTGCTTTGACAGCCTACTAAGAGGAACATTAGTGAACAACAAAGTACAATTGGCAGCAAACTTATACAATTCCAGGAATTGCCCCTAATTGCCATCCTGGGTACTTTGTTATCATTCCCTAGGAAAAGTTCTATAATCCTCATTAATTTGCCTCTAGTCTTCTTCCAAGGGGAACCCAGCCCTTACCTTACCTTTGCCAAAAAATCGCCCGAATTGAAGTTCATAAACTTCATCCTCATCTTGAGTTTCTACCTCTAGGTTGGAACAAGCATAACTTACACATAACAAGGCGTAACCTTGACGACGTAATTCTGGAGATAAACCAATAGCTTCGGGTTGGTAAATTTCCCCGGATAAAACTCTCACAGCACAGGTGGTACAAGCCCCATTGCGACAAGAAAAGGGCAATTCCACACCATTGTTTTCTGCGGAGTGGAGAATGTAACGATCATGGGGAACTTGCACCCTATGGGATAGGCCAGTTTGGCGATTATGAACTGTAATTGTGTGGGTTTGAGTCATGTTTCGTCGGAGTTGGAAAAATATATAACCACCCTATTGTAAAAAACATACCTGGCAAAAATGGCAAAAATTTTTTGATTTAACCATTGCATTTTTTAAGATCTTAGTTTATAGTTATAACTCATGACCTACTGGAGAGGTGGCCGAGTGGTTGAAGGCGCAGCACTGGAAATGCTGTTTGGAGGAAACTTCAACGAGGGTTCGAATCCCTCCCTCTCCGTCTCTTAATTCTGAATAGGCGTAAGTGGGTGGGTAGAATTAAATATAAGATGAACATTGTGCCTCCCTACTTATATGGTTTTCAAACTTGTGGTGAATCTTATTCCAGCTTGCCATGTTGATATTAACAAAACTGAAAAGCGACCATGGTCACACTGCTTTTGACTTAGTTTTACCCCTTACTGCTGAGGAACGCAGGCGCAGTCGTTATCGCTTAATATTAGAAAACCATCAGGAAATATGTTGGCGTTTATCTCGCGGGAAGGTTCTTCATCATGGAGATATGCTCGCAGATGAAAGTGAAACAACTTGGATAAAAATTGTTGCCAAACCCGAACCTGTTTTGACAGTGGTTGGCACAACCCCTATACAATTACTACGAGCAGCTTATCACCTGGGCAATCGTCATGTACCAGTGGAACTTACTACTGATTATTTGCGCTTGTCTCCCGATTTAGTGCTACAATCGATGCTGCAAAAATTGCAGTTGGAGGTGACAGAAGAAGTGGCACCTTTTTACCCCGAACTAGGAGCTTATGGAGACCATCACTCTCACGAATAGTCGTTTTTTGTCTATTTTACAACTAGCCAGTCCCTCTTTACCTGTGGGTGCTTATAGCTATTCTGAGGGATTAGAAGTGCTCGTGGAAAATAGGACTATTCACGACAGGGTTGGACTGAAAAATTGGTTAGATTCCGAATTGCGCTACGGCTCAATTCGTATTGATGGTGCAGTTATGATTAGAACCATACAAGCCACTACTTTGGAAGATTTAGAAGGGTTGAAAAAATGGAACTCTTGGTTGTCTGCTTTTAGAGATACACAAGAACTGCGCGCTGCTAGTTGGCAAATGGGAAGATCTCTCTTACAATTATTGGGCAAGTTATCACCCCCAATTACATCCATATCCAATACGGTTGGTTATCCTTGTAACTATGCGATCGCCTTTGGTATTGGCTGTGGACACTGGCAAATTGATACTCGGGTAGCGTTGTTGGCATATTTACATAGCTGGGTGAGTAATTTAATTACAGCAGGCATAAAACTCATTCCCTTAGGTCAAACCAGTGGTCAAGAATTGTTGTGGGAGTTACAGGGACTATTAGATACAACAGTGGAGGAAATTCTCTCCCTGGAAGATGATCATCTCAGTTGTTGTAGTTGGGGTTTATCTTTAGCTAGTATGCAACACGAAACTCAGTACACAAGACTATTCAGAAGTTAGAATAGTTGATAAACATTAACATTAATAATAACTAATTATTGCTTATGAGTGCCTATCGTGTAGGAGTAGCAGGACCTGTGGGTTCTGGCAAGACGGCTTTAGTGGATGCACTATGTAAATCATTGAGAGAGAGTTATAAATTAGCGGTTGTTACCAACGATATTTATACTCAAGAGGATGCACAATTTTTAGTTCGCTCTCAAGCATTAGAAAAGGATCGTATTTTGGGGGTGGAGACGGGGGGATGTCCTCACACAGCGATTAGAGAGGATGCTTCTATGAATTTGGCAGCTATTGAACAGTTAGAAGAGAAGTTTACCGATCTAGATGTGGTCTTTTTAGAAAGTGGGGGAGATAATCTAGCTGCTACATTTAGTCCGGAACTGGTGGATTTAACCATTTATGTTATAGACGTTGCTGCGGGGGATAAAATTCCCCGCAAGGGTGGACCGGGAATTACTAAGTCGGATTTACTGGTCATTAACAAAACTGATCTCGCTCCCTACGTTGGTGCAGATCTAAATGTTATGGAACGAGACACCAAGAGAATGCGTGGCGATCGCCCTTTTATCTTGACCAACTTGAAAACCCAAGTGGGATTAACAGATGTAATTGATTTTATCATATCAAAGATCTGCTAAGTGGGTGGGTGGAATTAAATATAAGATGAACGTAGGATGGGTTGAGGAACAAAACCCATCCTACAAATAATTTCCCAGAGTAGAATCTATTAATCAATTAGGTCTGCTATGGATAATTGACGTTGCTTGCTTAATTCTTGTATTCGCATCTTGTCAGCATATATAGTTTGGGCATAAAGATTATACTGATCTGGATCCGTGTTGGGATCTGTTTTTTGCCAAAGTTCTAAAAAGTGACGATAGCGATTTTCCCTAAATACTTTTTCCATACAGGCGATCGCAGCTTGTACTAGTTGATTTGTGCGTAGTAATATTTCTTGTTTATTCTTCTCATTCAGTTGGAATATATGCTGAACCGGACCTAGATCATTTTGTGTTTCCAAATAGAGGTTCTGTAATTGAGAAATTAAATCTAGGGTTTGTGAAGGGAACTGCAAACTTTTTTCCCATAAAAAACGATGATGGGAAACACTAAATTCCAAATTACTGGATCCCAAGGTTTCGATGATTACTTGACGCTCTTGAGGACAATGGAGAAAGATTCTTAATAATAATCCTTCAGCTTGCTCCAACAGACTGGGTTGAGGATGGGATATGGGGGATGTTTTTGACCATATTGTAGAATTTGGGGTGGGGCGTAAAATTGCAGTGGGTGTAACCTGAGTAATGAGATTTTCCACTCTCAGGGGTATTAATCTACTATCTCCTAAACTGAGGATTTCCGCACAGTGGGAGATATAATAATTCAAAGTATCACTATTTAAAATTTTTTGCAATAGCTTAACAAACTCCCTACTCACCAATTGAAAATCCGTAGGTTGTTTTAAATCTCGACCTTGAATAACTTGTGCAATTTGCCAGTCTAACCACAGGGGGGCGTCAACTAATAATTGCCCATAGTCTGTTACCGAGTGATTTTTTAAGTATTCATCCGCATCCTTACCATCAGGAATATGCAAGATTTTTAACTGTACCTCACCCTTATATGCCAAGTTGCTGATTTCCCCAATTGCTCGTTCTGTGGCATTAATACCTGCCTTATCTCCATCAAAATTTAGCACTAATTGTTTTGATTCACTATACCGCAATAATAATCTTACCTGTTCTAAACTCAACGCCGTACCCAAAGAAGCTACCACATTATTAATTCCTTTGGCATGGAGGGCGATCGCATCAAAATATCCCTCTACAACCACCGCCTGATCCAATTTAGAAATAGCATCTTTAGCCAGATCCAAAGCAAATAGGGTTTTACTCTTATCAAATAATTCTGTTTCGGGAGAATTCAAATATTTTGGTTGTTCATCAGTCAAAGTTCTACCACCAAAAGCAATCACCCTACCTTGAACATCACGAATGGGAATCATCAACCTATTACGAAATACATCATAATAACCACCACCTTCCTTTCTTGGTTTAATCAAACCAGCTTTTTCTACCAGGTGGGCGGGGTAATTTTTATTTTCCACCAGATAATGATATAAAGTTTCCCAACCTGGAGGAGCATAACCCAAGGCAAACTTTTCCACAGTCTCTGTTTTTAAAAACCGTTTTCCTTGTAAATATTGTAGTGCTTGTTGACCTATATCCTGTCTTAGAACGTGTTGATAAAATTGACTCGTAGACGCTAAAACCTCAAATAATTGCTCCCGTAAAGATAACTGACGTTGTAATTCCTGTCTTTGTTCGGGTGCTAAAGTTTTCACAGGCACTTGATAGCGTTTCGCCAAGTCCAGAACCACTTCTGCAAACTGTCTCTTATTCAAGTCCATGATAAACTTAATAGCATTCCCGGAAGCCTGACAACCGAAGCAATAGTATATTTGCTTAGTAGGACTGACGGTAAAACTGGGGGTTTTCTCCTCATGAAAAGGACATAAACCGACAAAATCCTTACCTCGTCTGCGTAAAACCACATAATCTGAGATAACATCCACAATGTCCGCACGATGTTTAACCTCTTCCACGGTATCTGGGTGTAAACGGGGGATTTGCATTTCTTCAGGAACTATTTATCGCACAAGTTCATAGTACCATTAAAATTAGTAGAATGGGATTGCCAGAATCGCATATTACTGGAGTAAAATTTAATTCAAAAAATTTCCTTTTAACCATAGGAATTCATCAAAATGGGACGTATTTTCATTTCCGCTGCACATGGGGGTAAAGAAAATGGCAAAATTGACCCGGGATCTATAGCTGGGGGTACAACAGAATCCGGAGAAATGATTCTGTTACGAGACCTAATTGTTACAGAACTGCGAGGTCGTAACTTAGAAGTTTTATCTGTTCCCGATGATTTAAGTGCTGTCCAAACCATCTCTTGGATTAATTCTCGTAGTCGTGCTGGTGATGTGGCGCTGGAAATTCACACTGATGGTGCTAATAACCCCACAGTCAGAGGTGCGGGAGTGTTTTATATTGCTAACAACACCGAGCGGAAACAAAATGCAGAAATACTGTTAACAGGTTTGTTGCGTCGCGTCAATCAACTGCCCAGTCGGGGAGTGAGACCAGATACGGATAGTGGTTTGGGGAGTTTACAATTTTGTCGTCAAACCAATCTTCCTGCATTACTGATGCAGGTGGGGTTTATCACCAGTCCAGAAGACCGGAATTTATTACAAACTCGTCGTCGGGATTTTGCCCTAGGAATTGTTGATGGATTAGTTGGTTGGAGTCAAATCATTGATCCTAAACCTGGGACCCCTGTAGATGCCAATTATCTGGCAATTAACATTAATATTAATGGGCAAAACTATGGTGAACAAGGAATATTAATTAATGGTAATTCCTATATCCCTGTAGACCTAGTAGATAGACTGCGCATTGATTTATCACAGGGATCTAATATTAATCGTGTAACTTATCGTCGTATTGTTTATGTTAAAGCCATCGAACTGCGGGACTTTAACATTTCCATTGCTTGGGATAGCAGCACCAAAACCGTAAAACTGCGTTCGGTTTTGGCAATTTGTGCTGGACATATTGATAAAATAATTTCCAATGGTAGTACCACAGAAGTGCAATTACAACTGTTTTTGCGCAACAACAACGAAAATGCCTTAAATCAGTTTGGGGATATACCAAAACTCTATCGAGAAGAAGCCACATTAGAGGGTGTAAATCATGACATTGCCTTTTGTCAGATGTGTTTAGAAACCGGATTTTTAAGATTTGGCGGTGATATTAAACCACAACAAAACAATTTTGCCGGTTTAGGAGGAATTAGTGGTGGTGCAGAAGCAGCTTCTTTTAGTAGTGCGAGAATTGGTGTTAGAGCCCATATTCAACACTTAAAAGCATACGCAAGTTTGGAACCATTAGTGCAAGAAGAAGTAGATCCGCGTTTTAGGTTTGTCACCAGGGGAGTAGCACCCTCAGTGGATCAACTTTCTGGGAGATGGTCAGCGGATTTAGACTATGGAACAAAAATTAAAGCCTTGTTCAAAAGACTATATGAGTCAGCAGGACTAATTTAGCTGGTCTAATTCAGGGGGGTCTAATTCGGTGGTTGGACGCGTTTTTTCAATCCTTCTCCCCATTGATTTTTCGCATAGTCTTCAACCTTATGGCACAATGGATCCGAGTTCTCAAAAACTAGTCCCTAAACAGATTATTTCTAGCATGACTGCAATCACCAATCTTCCTAGTCTTTACGAACCCTTCTCCACAGAAGCAAAATGGCAAACATCCTGGGAAGAAAATCAAATTTACAAAGCAGATCCTAATCACCCTGGCGTGCCATACTGTGTTGTTATTCCGCCTCCAAATGTCACTGGTAGTTTGCACATGGGTCATGCCTTTGAAAGTGCGCTAATTGATGCCCTGGTGAGATATCATCGGATGAAAGGAAGGAATACACTATGGCTACCTGGTACTGACCACGCAAGTATAGCAGTGCAAACTATTTTAGAAAAAAAACTTAAATCAGAAGGTAAAAACCGCTACGAATTAGGTAGAGAGAAATTCTTAGAAAGGGCTTGGCAATGGAAAGCTGAGTCTGGTGGTACGATTATTAATCAGTTACGACGTTTGGGTGTTTCAGTGGATTGGTCACGGGAACGCTTTACCTTAGATGAAGGGTTATCAAAAGCTGTTTTAGAAGCATTTATTAAACTTTATGAAGAGGGGTTAATTTACCGTAGTAATTATTTAGTCAACTGGTGTCCAGCTTCCCAGTCTGCTGTATCGGACCTAGAGGTAGAACCCAAGGAAGTAAATGGTAATCTGTGGCATTTTCGCTATCATCTTACAGATGGTACTGGATATGTGGAGGTAGCTACCACTAGACCAGAAACCATGTTAGGAGACACAGCAGTTGCAGTCAACCCAGAGGACTCAAGGTATAAGGATATAATCGGAAAAACCCTAAATTTGCCGATTATGAACCGACAAATCCCAATTATTGCTGATGAGTTGGTTGATCCTGCTTTTGGTACGGGATGTGTGAAAGTTACCCCCGCCCATGACCCTAACGATTTTGAAATGGGTAAACGCCACAACTTGCCGTTTATTAATATTATGAATAAAGATGGCACTCTTAACGACAATGCGGGGGAATTTCAGGGACAAGACCGATTTGTTGCTAGAAAGAATGTAATTAGTCGTTTGGAATCGGAAAATCTACTAATAAAAGTAGAAGAATATAAACACACAGTACCTTATAGCGATCGCGGTAAAGTTCCTGTTGAGCCCCTACTTTCTACCCAGTGGTTTGTGAAAATTCGTCCTTTAGCGGACAAAACCCTAGAGTTCCTAGACCAAGAGAACTCACCGGAATTTGTCCCCCAGAGGTGGGGAAAAGTATATCGTGACTGGTTAGTCAATCTAAGGGACTGGTGTATTTCCCGTCAGTTGTGGTGGGGTCATCAAATTCCCGCTTGGTATGCTGTGAGTGAAACTGGGGGAGAAATTACCGACAGCACACCCTATTTTGTGGCTCACAACGAAACGGAGGCCCTAGAAAAGGCCCGAGCTTTAGGGGTTGAAAATGTGCAACTAATTCAAGATCCGGATGTGTTAGACACATGGTTTTCTTCCGGGTTATGGCCATTTTCTACCCTGGGATGGCCAGAAAAAACCCAAGATTTTGACACATATTACCCCACAACCACTCTCGTTACGGGCTTTGATATTATATTTTTCTGGGTAGCAAGAATGACTATGATGGCTGGACATTTCACCGGAAAAATGCCTTTTCAAACGGTTTATATTCATGGTCTTGTCCGAGATGAGAACAACAAGAAAATGTCCAAGTCAGCTAATAATGGGATTGATCCATTATTGTTGATTGACAAATATGGTACGGACGCTTTACGTTACACCCTAGTAAAAGAAGTGGTTGGTGCAGGTCAAGATATTCGTTTAGAATATGACCGTAAAAAGGATGAGTCAGTTTCAGTAGAAGCATCTCGTAATTTTGCTAATAAATTATGGAATGCGGCCAGATTTGTGATGATGAATTTGGACGGACAAACACCAGAGCAGTTGGGGGAACCCCAGGGGATAGAACTGAGTGACAGATGGATTCTTTCCCGTTATCATCAAGTGGTAAAACAAACCAACAACCATATTGATAATTATGGGTTAGGGGAAGCAGCTAAGGGGTTATATGAATTTATTTGGGGAGACTTTTGTGATTGGTATATTGAACTGGTAAAATCCAGATTACAAAAGGATGCGGATCCCGTATCGCGGAAAACTGCCCAGCAAATACTGGCCTTAGTTTTATCGGGAGTGTTAAAGTTATTACATCCTTTCATGCCCCATATTACGGAAGAAATTTGGCAAACCCTCACCCAACAACCAATAGACAACGGGCAATTTTTAGCCTTGCAAAGTTATCCAGAAGCGGATAATAAATTAATTGATTCTGAGTTAGAAGAACAGTTTGATTTGTTGATTGCTACCATTCGTAATATTCGCAATTTGCGTGCAGAAGCTGATGTTAAACCTGGGGCAAAAATAACTGCTAATTTAGAAAGTGATAGCGAAAAGGAAAGAGCAATTTTAGTTGTTGGGCAAGATTATATCAAAGACCTAGCTAAGGTGGAAACTTTAACTATTAACATTCCTCAAGAGAGTAGCGAGGTTGAGGAAGAACCAGAAGTTAATGTAGGAACTGATGTAGGGACTAATATCGCGAATAATCTCGGGAATATCTTCAAGAATAGCGAGATTTTCAGCAGTCCCTATTGGGATAATTTCAGAACCCTAGCCATAATTTTGGGTGTGTTGGTGATACTCAAAGTTGCCTTTTTTGTGGGCAATACACTATTGAGTGTACCACTTTTTGGAGCTTTATTTGAAGCTGTGGGTTTGTTTTATGTAGTTTGGTTTGTTTTGCGTCATTTGGTCAATTGGAAAGCCAGACGGGAATTTTTGGACAAATACCTTACAGCTCCCTCAAAAGCACCAGCATCGGAAACCAAATCTACAGAATCCACAGAACCTAACGTCAGTGTGAAGGAAAATTCGATTTCAGGTGTGGTAGGTACAGTACAGATAGTAATTCCCCTAACTGGGGTGGTTGATGTGGAGGTGTTGCGAGCCAAATTGGAAAAAAGCCTAGGTAAAGTGCAAGCAGAAATAGATGCTTTAACTGGAAGGTTGAATAATCCTAACTTTGTTGACAAAGCTCCCCCAGCTGTGGTGCAAACCGCTAGAGATACTCTAGCAGAAGCAGAAAAACAAGCTCAGATTCTCAGGGAGAGACTCGCTGATTTATTGTAGGGTACATTAAGTCGGTTTCTAACCGACTATTATAAAAAACACCAGAGGTTGGAGTTAATAGTTTGATTCAAGGAAATGGGTTTAACATCAAAAAAGATCATTACAAAATTTGGAGGATTTAAAAAAGTTAGGAATAAGTGGGTGGGTGGAATTAAATATAAGATCAACGTAGGTTGGGTTGAGGAACGAAACCCAACAAACCAACCGGATATAAGTGCATAATCAAATTTATCTATCTACATTTATTTATATAGGGATAAATAATAAGAAAAAATTAGGGGGATGAGATAACTTTTTTTATGGTCGAGGGGATAAAAATGTGGCAATATGAGGGTTAAGTATAATGGAGTGTGAGCATCTGTGGAAAAGTGCAAGGACTTCCATTGTCAGGGTATCACATCCAAAGGTCAATAGTCAACCCCACCAAATGAAAATAAATAATAGCTGAAATTGCATCTGTTGTAGGACTTACATGATACTATAACTCAACTCTAAATATGTAAACTTATGAATATGGTAAATTCGCCAAATCCTAAATCTTTTGTGTATACTCGAAAAACACTATCTAGAGCAGAGCGAGCCCTCATCTGTTCACCCTTTCGCCTGAAACTCTTTCGAGACATGCAAAGTCAAAGTATTCCCCAAGGAGCGATCGCCACGGTAAATGGTGTCCAACAGGGTTATACCCAAGTTAGTCTCTCAGGGTTAAGATGTGATAATGCTTTGGGTTGGTTGATTGAAGTCGGGGTATTACGTCGAGAAGTTGATGGACAAGGAATCACTGATCGATTTCGTCTCACACCCCTTGGTCATCAATTGGTGGAAAAATTTGCCCACCAACCCTGGACTAGAGCTTCATGGGGCGATCGCCTGCAGGATGCTATAACTCGTTGGTTGCGTCTACCGTCAATCTAAATTTCGGATGGAAGTATGAAATCAATTATGGTGGTGGGAACAACATCCCACGCGGGTAAGTCTCTAATCACAACAGCTTTGTGTCGTATCTTTTCTCAAAAGGGATGGCGAGTGGCTCCCTTTAAAGGCCAAAATATGGCTTTAAATGCCTATGTCACGGCTAATGGTGGAGAAATAGGCTACGCTCAAGCTGTACAAGCTTGGGCAGCTAAAATACCTCCAACGGTAGAAATGAATCCAATTTTACTCAAACCCCAGGGAGATATGACTTCTCAGGTCATTATTAAGGGAAAAGTTGTAGGTAAGGTTAGTGCTAGGGATTATTATGAACAGTATTTTGAAATAGGTTGGCAAACGATCCAAGAATCTCTGAAACAATTAAGCTCGGAATTTGATTTGATTGTTTGTGAAGGTGCTGGCAGTCCTGCGGAAATTAATCTCAAGCATCGGGACCTAACCAACATGCGGGTGGCCAAATATCTAGGAGCATCCACTATTCTCGTAGTTGATATTGATAGAGGTGGAGCTTTTGCTCATGTAGTTGGTACCCTGGAATTGTTAGAACCAGAGGAACGAGCTCTAATCAAGGGGATAATCATCAATAAGTTCCGAGGAATGCGTTCCCTGCTGGATCCGGGAATTACATGGCTAGAAGAACGGACGGGAATTCCAGTACTTGGGGTGATACCATACATTTCAGAAATATTCCCCGCAGAAGATTCCCTGGACTTATTGGATCGCAAATCCACTAAATTTGAATCTGATCTGAATATAGCAGTTATCCGATTACCAAGAATTGCTAATTTCACCGACTTTGATCCATTGGAATCGGAACCAACAATATCGGTGAAATATATAAGTCCTAAACAGGAGTTAGGATATCCTGATGCGGTCATTATTCCAGGGACAAAAACCACAATAGCCGATCTAATTGTGCTACAAAAAAGTGGCATGGCGGAAGCAATTCAACAATATGCGGCCAGTGGAGGCACAGTTTTAGGTATCTGTGGTGGTTTTCAAATGTTAGGTCAAGTAGTGGCAGACCCAGAAGGAATTGAGGGTCCACCCGGGAAATATCAGGGATTAAACCTATTGCCAATTAAAACCATAATTACAGGGCAAAAAACCGCCCGTCAGCGTCAGGTAATTTCCAATTATCCCCAGATGGGTCTACCCATACAGGGATTTGAAATTCACCAAGGACGTTCTCGCGTAGAAGAACCCACGGATAAATCCAGTCATGAATCCCCCTGTCAACCCCTATTTGATGATGCTAATTTAGGTCTAGTAGATAATTGTCAATCAATTTGGGGTACTTATTTACACGGAATTTTTGATAACGGAGCTTGGAGACGCAGTTGGCTAAATCGTCTTCGTCAACAGCGCGGTCTCAAGTCTTTGCCCACTGGTGTTGCCAATTACGGAGAACACAGAGAAAAGATTTTAGATTCCCTAGCTACTGAAATTGAAAGCCATTTGAATCTGAGTCCCCTAACTAATGTTGACACCATCAGATTGTAAAAACGCTTTATCTCACATTCCCATTTACCATGACGATTAATATTCGCTTTTTACCAGATAATGTTACCGTCAAAGCCACAATAGGAGAATCCCTATTAGATGTGGCAGAAAGAGCAGGAGTGTGCATACCCACTGGTTGTTTAATGGGGAGTTGTCATGCTTGTACTGTAGAATTAGATGATGGTGAAGTTATCCGTGCCTGCATTACACCTGTTCCTGCAGTAACGGAGGAATTAACCATACATCTTTTTACCGATCCCACCTGGTAGAAATGCTGATGTAGGTGGGCAAGTTTAGATTTTACAGTAGGGAACGGAAGATGGAAAATGTACTAGTAAACCATATTCCAAACCTGCTACCACCGCTTGATAGGAAGCTTCCAAAATATTAGTGGATACTCCTACGGTTGTCCAACGTGCTTGACCATTACCAGACTCAATTAGGGCCCGGGTTTTGGCAGAGGTGCCCACATTACCATTGAGAATTCTCACTTTGTAGTCTGTTAGTTCAAACTCGGCAATTTGAGGGTAAAAATTCAACAGCGCTTTACGTAACGCTGCGTCTAAAGCTGCAACGGGACCGTTTCCTTCTGCTACCTCTAAAATATTTTCTCCCCCCACACCTACCTTAATTGTAGCTAGGGAGTTGGTGATGTTTTTTTCGTTGGCTAGATCACAATGTACTCGAAAACCCTGGACTTCAAAGAACTGTTGCTTGAGTCCTAATACTTCATACATTAATAGGACAAAACTAGCTTCTGCAGCTTCAAATTGATAGCCTTCATTTTCTAGTTCCTTAATGCGTCTGAGAATTTCCTTGGTTTTCGGGTCATGTTTATCTAATTCTATGCCCAAAGTTTTTGCCTTGGCTAAAACGTTACTTACCCCAGCTTGTTCAGAAATCACGACTCGACGGAGATTCCCCACTTGCTCCGGTTGGATATGTTCATAAGTGAGAGAGTTGCGCTCCACAGCTGAGACATGAATGCCACCTTTATGAGCAAAAGCTGAACGTCCTACATAGGGCGCGTGATCATCTGGTGCCAAATTAACCACTTCACTGACAAAACGACTTGTAGATGTCAGTTGACTTAGTAGATGTTCGCCAATACAATTATAACCTAGTTTTAATTGTAAGTTGGGGATTAAAGAACAGAGATTAGCATTGCCACAGCGTTCACCATAACCATTTATCGTCCCCTGAACCATTGTAGCTCCCGCCATTACAGCTGTAATAGCATTAGCAACTGCCATTTCTCCGTCATTATGAGTATGGATGCCAATATGGACATTTGATGACCAGTCAGAAATTGACTTGCTAACAATAGTAACAATTTGGGAAACCTCCTGGGGAAAAGTTCCACCATTAGTATCACATAAAACTAACCACTCAGCACCGCATTGGGCAGCTATTTTGATGGTCTGCAAGGCATAATCTGGATTTTGCTTATATCCATCAAACCAATGCTCAGCATCATAAATTACCCGCTTACCTTGGGAACGTAAATACTCGATGGTATCACCAATCATGGACAAATTCTCATCCAAAGAGGTCTTAATGCCCTCTGTAACATGTAGATCCCAAGATTTGCCAAAAATTGTCACCCAAGTTGTGCCCGCAGCTAAAATCGGTTCTAGCATGGGTTCATTAATAGCTTGGGAAAAAGGACGACGGGTGGAGCAAAAGGGGACTAGTTGAGCTTGCTGCAGGGGATTTTTGCCCACTTGCCAAAAGAACTCTATATCCTTGGGATTAGCGCCTGGCCAACCACCTTCTATAAAAGGTACACCTAATTGATCCAGTTTATGGGCAATACATAATTTGTCTTGTATAGATAATGACAAGCCTTCCCGTTGACTGCCGTCTCGGAGAGTGGTGTCATAGATTAGAATTGGCTTGGATAGAGCTTTGGTCATAAAGCAAAGATCTGGTAAACTACTACCTATTTTCTATGTTCTCTCATCACTGTGCAATGTAGCTATTAATTAGCCGTAACTTAAATATGTTTAAAATATCCTTAAAAGTTAAAAAGATTGGAAAAAAGTTGAATCTCACGAAGCGGAATTTGCCGTTACCTCCCTTGTACGGTTAAGGTAGAAAGCAAGGCATCCCCGATAGATTGTGTCGTTTTGGGGTGGTATATGTACTTCCTTTCCAAGGAAGTCCCACCTGTTATCCCCAAAGTGAGATATGATTTGTTCTTAGCCTATCAAATGTGGATTTTAGGTAGTTTGAAGATGACACGTCATGGATTTTCACGGTCAAGGTTCTCAGCCAGTTTGCACACCGGAAACTTACAAAGGAGATAAACAAGATGGGTAAATGGACACCATTAGTTTTAATGGCTGGAGGCGTGGCAATCCTAGTGGGTACCCTATTGGGGATTAACTTTCCCATGGGTGGAGACCAGTCTGCTAATGTTCCCCCAGAAAGGCGTGCTTCGGGCGTTCTCCCAGCTAATATTAATGTTAACACCTCTGCTCCGGGAGAGGATGGGGAATCTGCTAATAGAAATAATCAAAACAATTCGGAAAGTGCCAATAACACGGATATCCCCGATGATTTTCCCAATACTCCCAGAGGTGCTAGGGTAGCTCAAAGCAATTCTACCAACGGTTCACCCAGAGATTCTAGTACCACCCAAGACCTGAACAACAGTGATGGATCTAGCTCTGATATAAATAATGGATCGGAATCTGTTAGAACTAATCGAAACAAACGACCTATTCGTGCTTTGTGGTAGTAAAGTAATTATATAAGGTGTAATCTAGGTTAGGGGGCTAAAGCCCCCAGTCTACCATTTAATGTTTCACTTAATTTACTATGGAAATTGTCAACTAAGTAGGTGGGTGGAATTAAATATAAGATGAACGTAGGTTGGGTTGAAGTATGAAACCCAACGCCCGCATGGGTTACGCTACTGCTAATCCATCCTACAAATAATTGCGCCTCCCTACTTAATAGCTAATAACAGCTAAATAAATACTGATAAATACTGAGTAATGAATACGGATATTTTAATTATTGGTGGTGGTATTATTGGGTTGGCCTGTGCTGTAGAGTTGAAATTAAGAGGTGAAAATGTTACGGTTTTATGTCGTAACTTTACTGAAGCAGCTGGTCATGCAGCAGCAGGTATGTTGGCTCCTGATGCTGAAAACATAGCCCATGAAGCCATGTTGACACTCAGCAAGCGATCGCTTTATTTATATCCAGAATGGGTTGGTAAGTTGGAGGAGTTGACAGGGTTGAATACGGGTTATTGGCCTTGTGGTATTGTTGCTCCCGTGAGTCAAAAACCAAGCAATCACAGCCAGTCCCCAGGTTACTGGTTGGATAAAGCAACAATTGAACAATATCAACAGGGTTTAGGATCGGATATAGTTGGTGGTTGGTGGTATGCTGAAAACGGACAGGTGAATAATCAAGCCCTGATTCAGGTTTTGCGCTCAGCAGCAGAGTCTTTAGGGATTGAATTCCAGGATGGGGTTAATGTTGAGGCAATCCTACAGCAACAGTCCCAGATTATGGGGGTTCAAACCAACAAAGGTTTATTCCACGCTGGTCACTATATTCTAGCTGCTGGTGCTTGGTCAAATCAACTGTTACCTTTACCAGTGCGTCCCTGTAAAGGACAAATGTTGCGGTTGCGCGTGCCAGGAATTGTGCAAGAAATACCTCTAACAAGAGTGTTATATGGTGAAAATGTTTATATTGTTCCTCGAAAAGACGGTTCTATTATTGTGGGTGCTACCGTGGAGGAGGTAGGGTTTACACCCAATAACACAGCAGCGGGGATTCAAAATTTACTCAACCACTGCACCCGTTTGTACCCGTCCCTGGCAGATTATTCCCTAGAAGAAATGTGGTGGGGTTTTCGTCCAGCTACACCCGATGAATTGCCCATTTTGGGTGAAAGTTACTGTCAAAACCTGACCATGGCCACCGGTCATTATCGCAATGGGGTTTTGTTAGCACCAGTGACAGCCAAACTACTAGCTGACCTGATTGTGTCACAAAAACCCGATCCCCTGCTCAGCCATTTCCATTACTCCCGCTTTGAACATTCACCCGTGCCAAACATACCATTCACTCATTCCGCTAATTTTACTGACAGCAAAGCTAATAATTCATACTTAAAATTTCCAGAATTCAACCAGATAGATTCAGAATTAAAGATTGGTCACAAGGTCTTCCATTCCAGATTAATGACCGGGACAGGAAAATATCGCAGTATGGGGGAAATGCAAGCAAGCATTAATGCTAGTGGTTGTCAAATAGTTACCGTAGCTGTGCGCAGGGTGCAAACTAATGCTCCTGGACATGAGGGTTTAGCAGAGTCCTTAGATTGGGGTAAAATTTGGATGTTGCCCAATACAGCTGGATGTCAAACCGCCCAGGAGGCCATCCGAGTAGCTCGCTTAGGTAGGGAAATGGCTAAATTGTTAGGACAAGAAGATAATAACTTTGTCAAATTGGAGGTGATACCCGATCCCAAATACTTGTTACCCGACCCCATTGGTACCTTAGAAGCAGCAGAGCAACTGGTAAAAGAAGGTTTTGCGGTGTTGCCCTATATTAATGCCGATCCAATATTAGCAAAGCGCTTAGAGGAGGTAGGATGTGCTACAGTTATGCCCTTAGCAGCTCCCATAGGTTCAGGACAGGGATTAAAAACCAGTGCCAATATTCAGATTATCATAGAAAACAGTAAAATACCAGTGGTGGTAGATGCGGGAATTGGCTCACCTTCAGAAGCAGCACAAGCCATGGAGTTAGGAGCTGATGCCTTATTAATTAATAGTGCGATCGCCCTGGCGCAGAATGCACCAGCGATGGCCTATGCTATGAAGTTAGCCACCGCAGCGGGAAGAATGGCATACCTATCAGGTAGAATGCCAATCAAAGAATATGCCAGTGCCAGTTCACCCACCACAGGAACCATCACATCCTTGTAGGTGATGTGGCGAATTCTAAAAATTGTTAGAATGTAATTAGAATGTAAATGGATATTTTCCACACAAAGCCAGCAGGCGAGGCCATACATGCTTATAAATACCTTACTTATTTCCTCTCAAATCCCTAACTTAAATTACTCATCCACCACAGAGCGTTTTGACCAAACCTGGGAGGCTCCATTAGCAACCCTATTGGGGTTGGGGCGTGCTGCTGGTGCGGACTTTGTGGAGTTTTTTTTAGAGCGTCGTAATTACATTAGCTGTTTAGCAGAAGAAGATATTATCACCAGCATTTCACCCAGTTTCAGCACAGGTGCGGGGGTGAGGGTGTTCCGTGGCAAAGCCGATTGTTATGTTAGCACCAACAATCTTACCTTTGCGGGTTTAAAATCAGCTTTAGAAAAGGCACTTTCCATACTAGGCTTACAACTACCCGCAGCAAATGCCTTCATCCCAGAAATCTATTTGGAATTGTTCCGAGACTACGCCAGCAAAAGGGGGAAAGATAGTTGGTTACCCCTGTGTACCACAATTAGGGAAATGGGGGAAATACTGTTAGAGGGTACAGCCCAATTGCATAAAAAGGCCACCCACATTCAGTCCCGTCGTGCCAGCTATTTTCGTGATTGGCAAGAAGTATTAGTTGCAGCCAGTGATGGTACATTTGCTCGGGATATTCGCCTGACCCAATCCGCAGGTTTTAGCCTCCTGTGTGCTGACGGATCTCACCGTACATCCATCAGTGAAAGAGCGGGTAATACCAGCGATCCTAACTTCCTCAAAAGCTGGGATTATGAACAGTCAGCTGACCAAATTGCGGAATCAGCTGGTAAAATGCTTTATGCGGATTATGTAGAATCAGGGAATTACCCCATTGTCATGGCCAATCACTTTGGCGGGGTCATCTTCCATGAAGCTTGTGGACACCTATTAGAAACCACCCAAATAGAAAGAAAAACCACCCCATTTGCGGATAAAAAGGGCGAGAAAATTGCCCATGAAAGTCTAACAGCTTGGGATGAAGGGAGATCGGATAATGCTTTTGGCACAATTGACATGGATGATGAGGGAATGCCAGCCCAAAGAACATTACTCATAGAAAAAGGAGTTCTCAAAAACTTCTTAGCCGATCGAACCGGGTCTGTGAGAACTGGACACCCAAGAACGGGCAGTGGTCGCCGTCAAAATTATACCTTTGCTGCTGCCAGTCGCATGAGAAATACTTATATTGCTCCTGGAGAATACACCAACGAAGACCTGTTTGCTTCCATCGACAAGGGGATTTACTGCAAAAAAATGGGTGGAGGTAGTGTGGGTGCAACTGGGCAATTTAATTTCAGCGTTGATGAGGCCTATCTCATAGAAAATGGGAAAGTCACCAAACCTTTAAAGGGCGCTACCCTAATTGGAGAAGCTAAGGAAATCATGAACAAAATCTCCCTTTGTTCCCAGGATTTAGAATTGGCACCTGGTTTTTGTGGTTCTGTGAGTGGTAGCATTTACACCACAGTAGGACAGCCACATATTAAGGTAGATTCCATTACCGTAGGGGGAAGATAGTTGGGGATTGGAAGCACATATCAATAACTATCAGTAACCAATAACAAAGTTTAAATACTAGAATTGTCATGTCTAATATCCAACAAGTCGCTAAAAACGCCCAGGAAACCGCTAGAAAACTGGGCATTCAAAAATTCGATATTTATGGTTCAACTGTAGATGACACTAGCGTACAAGTTGACCAAGGAGAACCCAAACAGGTAAAAGCTTCCAATCGTTCTGGGGTCACAGTCAGGGTTTGGAACGAGGAGAATACAATGGGGGTTACCAGCACCACGGATGTAGATCTCAAAGGTTTAGAATTAGCCTTGCAAACTGCTTATGAAGCCAGTTTCTTCGGGGTGAAGGAAAATGTTCCTGACTTTAGTCCAGAAGCAACATTGCCCATTGAAAGTACATCCAAAGAGAAATTTGCTCAAGCACCTGTTTCGGAACTGATTGACAAACTGCTATTGGCGGAAAAAGAACTTTTAGACTCCCACCCTGCAATTAATGGTGTACCTTATAATGGCTTATCTCAACGAGACATAGAGCGGTTTTATCTCAATAGTGATGGTGCATTAAGAAGAGAGTCTCACTCCTTAGCCTCAATTTATTTATACAGTAAAACAGAGCAGGAAGGGAAAAAGCCCCGTAGTGCTGGTGCTTATCGGGTGAAAGAAAATGTAGACGGTTTAGATATTGCAGGTTGCATCAAAGAAGCAGCAGATAAAACTATCAGTCATTTGGATTACCAAAAAGTTAAAACTGGTAGATATCAGGTAGTTTTTTCTCCTGAAGCTTTTTTGAGTTTATTGGGTGCGTTCTCTAATTTATTTAATGCCCAAAATATTCTAGATAATCAAAGTTTATCCCAGGTAGATGACCTAGGGAAGCAAATTGCCTCTCCTTTACTTTCAGTTTATGATGACGCCTTGCATCCAGCTAATGTAGGAGCAGAAACCTTTGATGGAGAGGGTACACCTACCCGTCAAGTGAAGCTAATAGAAAAGGGAATTTTAACCAGTTTTTTACACAGTGCGGGAACTGCCAAAAGACTCAATGCTCAACCTACAGGTAATGCGAGTATTGGTGCCAAAGTAACTGTGAGTCCTAATTTTTATCATGTGTTTGCTGCTAATACAACTGAAAAAGAATTCAGTTTACAAACAGCAGAAAATGTGATACTAATTGATGATTTACAGGCCCTTCATGCGGGTGTTAAAGCTTTACAAGGTTCTTTTTCCTTACCCTTTGATGGTTGGTTAGTGAACAAGCGCGAAAAAATCAGCATTGATTCAGCAACTGTGGCAGGGGATTTTCTAGAACTATTGCAGTCTATTGTTTACATAGAGAAGGAAGCAGAGTTAACACCGGGGGGGGTTTGTCCCAGAATTTGGGTAGGTGAACTTTCCATTACTGGAGACTAGGTTGGACTAGAATATAACCAAGATCTAAACTTGAGGTCTTGAGGGGTCGATTTTGCATCACCCCTCAAATTATAAGCCAAGTTATTCAGCTTCCTAAGAAATTGAATGAGGATATATTATGAACAGTTGTATTTTAATGGTAGAGATTTATGACCAACCTCAATTGAGACACACAACAGAGGGATTGGAAGTCACAGAGATGATAGTTCATGTGCCAGGATTACGCGCTGATGACCCTACCCATCCCCTAAAAGTAGTAGGTTGGGGAAATTTAGCTAAGGATATTCACCAGAATTATCATGCGGGTGACCGGGTCATTTTAGAGGGTCGTCTGGGAATGAACACTTTTGAGCGTCCTGAAGGATTTAAAGAGAAACGTGCGGAGTTAACAGTGCAAAAGATTCACCCTGTCACCAAAAATATAGAACCTAGCCAATCGGGTGAACCACGCTTCCAAGAGACCGCTAACTATCAAGCAAGTAGACCCACTCCAACTCCCACGGTAGCAGACACAGCACCTTTAGTAACTAACCTTAGTTCCAGTTCTCAACCGGTAAGTCCTCAACCAGTGATTCAGCCAGCACCTAATCCGGACGAGATACCATTTTAGCTTGTACAGCTTTAGCCAGAACGCCTATGAAGCATTCTGGCTGCGACCAGATGGTTAGGGTTATAGGAGATGATTGTGGACTAATGGGGCTTATATTTCAGCCACAGCCCGTTCAATCAAGCGACGAGCTAGAGTTTGAGTTCCCGTGTGTTCATAATAGTTGGTGGATACATCTAAAAAGGCTGCTACATAGTCTAATTTATCATCAGCAAAATCAAGAAAACCACTGATGTTATTCAGGACTTTTTGAGCAGTTAAGGCATTAGCAGAAACTATTCCATTCATCCAACCCTGAACAGAGTCCAGACTTTGACCAATAAAGTCTATTTTTCCCCCGGTACCATTTCCGGGGATTGCATCCTTAATGCTTCTAAAAGTAGAATTTTGGTCCAATTCCTGGGGATTCATACTACTGAGGAAGGCCAATGATTTTTGCACAAAATCAGGACCGAGGGGGAGAATACCATCCACACAAATTAATGCTACCATCCTAATTAGTGATTCACCAGCATATTCTCCCAAAGCGGCTACAAAATCACCAATACTATCACCAGGAATGCCATTAATTTGACAAAAAGCCACTAATTCCGCCACAACTTTTAAGGTGAGGTCAATAGTTTGAGCTTTATCGGGTTTGGGGGTGATAGAGTTTAAGAAACCAAATAGGGGTATGGTTTCACCAACCTTATTTGCCAAAGCTGCTGCACCCAAAGCTTTATCAGTGCCATCTACGGTTTGATAGAGCCATAAGGCAGTTTGATAACCTTGAGATTTATCGTTAAAAAGGTAAATCGCCCGTTCACCAATGGCTTGAATTAAATCTTCGTCAGTTTCACCAGTAACAGTTTTAATTGTATTGACAAACCCTACTGTATTTTGCCATTCACCAGGAGCAACAAAGTCCAAAGCGTTCAATAAAGAAACAGTTAAACCACTGGTAGGTAACTCATCAACTAGTTCAAAAATTGGCTTGCTCACAATAATCTCCTGATTTATCTGTTGATTGGTATGGTGCTATTTTAGGTTGTTGTGGGAGGGGACAATTTGAATTCAGTTGAAAGGTTATTTCAACTTGGATAAACCATCAAGATCGAACTTTTCAATCCAATCTTCCCTCTCACTGGCGTTAAATAATGGGTCTTTAGAAATCACTTTTACTTGGTACTTACCTACCAAAACAGAGGTTTGGGTTTTACCCAGTTCCACTGCAGGATAACCATCTATTGTTTTGGTGCTGTTGGCATATTTTGAAGCAGTTCCAGGAGTGCTAGTGGTGTCAGAAATGGCTAACTGTGCTACCACTTTACCATCTTTTTTCAAATTAGCCTCCGAGAAACCCTTTTTCTCTTGGGTATAAACTCGACTGTAGCCATCCTCACTTTTAGGAAAGAAAGCATTTAATTTACTACCCTGGGTGGCATTTTTAGAAACTGCTTGACCACTTTTTTGCTTTGTGCTTTCTTGTTGTACTGCATCAAAACGACTAGGTGCTTTGGCTGCGCAAGCTGTTGTCAAAAGTAAAATGCACAGTAGCAAGCTGGCTAATACCCTGCGTCCACGGGATAAATTCATGTTGATTCTCCTGGAATTATTGTAATTTATTGTGGTTTTTGTTGAAGCAATTACCAATTTAATGCAGGTTAAGCTTCTCCGGTCTGAAGACACGGAGATTTCTGAAGAGTCCATAAACGAACTTTCTGAGGCTGGCTTAAACAGCCTCTACTGATTCCGCTAAGATTAATTCCTAGCATCACCGCTACTTTTTTCAAAATATTAGCAGCACCATTACAGTCCGCATTAATTTTGAACCCATCAGAAGTTTCATATACTCCACGACTAACTCGTTTCCCGCTTGCTTCCCACCCTTCGGGTTTTTCACCGAATTTAGGTATATTGTCGCAATCAAAAAACGATGATTGAGAAGTGTATGATTCTTCTGTTTCAATAAAATCTATTCCGTATTGTTTACATAATTGAGCAATACGGTCTTTTAATCTTGCTGTGGGAATTTGGACAAACTTCTGATTGTTTTTAGACCCCAAATCAATACTATCTTTTTGTCCTTTATTCCATCCAAAAACAATAGCACCAATCTTATTTTCAATACAGTGGTTAACGACTATTCTTGCAGCTTTGTTAACTGCATCACGCATTTGTCGGTTTCTTTTTTCGGTAATAGCAGCTAATCTGTTAGACCAAAAACCCTGCTGTTTATCACTTTTAAGTTTAGCTACTGATTTGTTGTACCACTGATTTAAACTTTTTAAATGAAGTCCATCAACAATAAATGATGTTCCCAGATTAGAAACACAAGTTAACCAGTTATTTAACCCGTGGTCAATCCCTAAAACATTATTTCTATCAACATCAGATTTTATTTCATCTACCTGATAGACAAATTCTGCATAAAATTGTCTATTTCTAGGTAAAATACGTACTTCTCTGATTGATTTGAAGTCAAGGTTAGATGGCATTGGTAGACAAAAAGAATCTATCCCAAACCATGCCTTAACTTTTGTTCCCAAAGGAAACCTAATCATCCCATCAATTAACTTTAATGACCTGCCCGTAAAAGTAGCTACAGTCATAACACTTTTACAGTAATTAGGTAATTTGGGTTTTTGGGAAACTTCGCCCTTTTTTGCAGCTTTTACTAGCTCAATGTATGATTTAAAGGATTCAGCTACACTGGTTAGTATTTGTTGAGAAGTATCAGAATACAATGCCTGATAATGAACGTTTTTCTGATAAGTTCCTAGTTGTTTATGCAAATATGCTCTACTAGGAATATAACCAGTTTTAAAGTACATCTGCCTAGAATAGTAAACGCCACAATTTGTCAGCTTTTTAGCTTCTGTGCAGACGTACTCCAATATGGCTGTTATTGATTTATCGGACTTGATAAGAACTTGTTGGCATCCGTACATTGTTCGACCTTCAATGTTTGTTGATTTCAAAAGTATAGTTGAGATATGATTTACTTGTCAATAGCAGCCACGAAACAATATGAAGACAACACTGGAATACAGAATAGGAAATCACTCAAAAGGTAATGCAGTAGTGCATCTTGTATAGATACCTAAACGCCTTCGACAGATAATTTACGAACTAGCCAAAGAAAAAGACTGGGATATCCTCGCTCTTGAGGTTGCACCATGTTCATTTATTTGTAGAACATCAACCAGATGTTGCTATAAATCAAGTGGTTAAAGCTTTTAAAGGACGGTTATCTTGCTTGTTAAGACGAAAATTTCCTGAATTACTTAAACTTCCTAGCCTATGGACTAATAGTTATTTTTATTCCACTGCTGGACAGGTTTCAGCAGATGTTATTAAAAGGTATATTATCCGCATCACGGTTAAATATCAAGGCGAATAAATTCGCCGTTGGCACTTCCTGTCTAAAGCCAAGTGGCTTCCGTGCCTTTCGGCGATTTTCTTGTGATCATTTGTAAGGAAAAATTTATTATTTCCTTATTATTTTTCTATTCTTTTCTAAAATATGCTACTTAATTTTAAGTATTTTTACTTGAAGGCTCGATGAGCTATCACCGCGTAAAATGGGTCTCCTCCAGGTAAACCCAACCATTGTTGTATTAAATGGGGAGCTTGTGCTCTAGTAGCAATCACCTTAGGGGTGGTAAAACCGGGTACGGAAGCAAAATAACGTTTGACTAACTCTACTCTGGATGATTCTGTGCCATCACGCCAGATTTGAATTGCCTTCTGATAGAACATCCGATTGGAAAAACTAATAATGGCCACACCACCAGGTTTGAGAATACGATGAATTTCTGAAAATATAGCTTCTGGATATTGGATATACTGCACAGAAACGCAATTGATCACAGCATGAAAATCCTGGTTGGCTAGTGGTAGCTGGGGTTGGGCGTTGATATTTTGAACAAAGTAGTGATTTAAACGAGGATTGCGTGCTAATTCCTCAGGGTTTAGTCCGTGCCCTTCCACATGGTCAAAGTCTACTTCTGGTGGTAAATGGGATACCCAGCTACTCATCATGTCAAAAATGCGGGTTTTGGGTTGCAGATATTGACGATATATATCGGTTAGCTGCTGAATAAACCCATCATCAACATGAGTTACCAATCGTGGGTAGTCGTAAAATAGGTTATCATCGGTGTCGTCTATTTTTAGACGTTGTTCTGGTCGCAGCAGCATAAGAAAGATTTGTCCGTAAAATTCTTTTGACCTTTACTGATTGTAGCAGATTTAGCTTCCTAAGTGGCGATGGACTTAAAGCTATTTTAGGTCAGTCCTTCGGGGTGGAGGTGCTCAATCTCACCCTTTATGACCAGGAGGGGGAAGTATTTGGACGCCCAGAGCAGGTGGAATTGGATATAATTATCAAAAATGGACTGACTATTGTCTGTGAACTTAAGTCTTCCATTGACAAAGCTGGTATGTACGTTTTTGGTCGCAAGGCGGAATTCTACGGTAAAAGTCAAAATAGAGTGGTTGACCGTAAAATTGTGATTTCCCCCATGGTGGATGACCGAGCTATACCAGTAGCGAAATTCCTAGGCATTGAGATATATAGTTACGCTGATATGGTGGTATCATAGCTTATAATCACACCCTACCCTGTTTAGGAATTAGTAGAGTTTACACAGATCCTAAAATTAGAGGTTATAATACGGGTGAACACCTAAAAACTGGTTAGCAGAATTCCTACCATTTGAGGGGAGCATTTCAACATCTATACCAAAACCTATGATAGAGGCTGAAATTAAAGCATTAATCCAAAAAGAATTGCCCCGGGCGATTGCCGAAGAACCGGGGGTGCGGGATTTTGTATTGCGCACGGTGTCAGAATATTACACCCCCCGGACTGAGTTCGACGAAAAATTTGACCGAGTTTTGAATGAGTTACAGCGAGATAGGGAAGAGCAAGCTCGTAAGTGGGATGAGCAAAATCGCAAATTCGATGCTTTTCAAGCTGAGCAAGCTCAAAAGTGGGATGAGCAAAATCGTAAGTTCGATGCTTTTCAAGCTGAGCAAGCTCAAAAGTGGGATGAGCAAAATCGTAAATGGGATGAGCAAAATCGCAAATGGGAGGAAAATACTCAACGTCTTGACAGAATCGAAGCTCAGAATAGTGCTACTCTAGAGGAAATCCAGAAGGCTAACCGTCGTTATGAAAGCGCCATTGGTGCTATTGGTTCCCGCTGGGGTCTCTATTCTGAAGCTAGTTTCCGTAATGGACTCAAGGCTATTCTTGGGCAGTCCTTCGGGGTGGAGGTGCTCAATCTTACCCTTTATGACCAGGAGGGGGAAGTATTTGGACGCCCAGAGCAGGTGGAATTGGATATAATTATCAAAAATGGACTGACTATTGTCTGTGAACTTAAATCTTCCATTGACAAAGCTGGTATGTACGTTTTTGGTCGCAAGGCGGAATTCTACGCTAAAAGTCAAAATAGAGTGGTTGACCGTAAAATTGTGATTTCCCCCATGGTGGATGAACGGGCTATACCAGTAGCGAAGTCCCTAGGCATTGAGATATATAGTTACGCTGATATGGTGGTATCATAGCTTATAATCACACCATACTCTGTTGAGGAATTAAGTAGGTGAGTGGAATTAAATATAAAATGAACCTAGGTTGGGTTGAAGTATGAACCCAACACCCCCATGGGTTACCCCTACCACTAACCCATCCTGCAAATAATTGTACATCTTTACTTAGTAGAGTTTACAAAGATCCTAAAATTAGAGGTTATAATATGGGTAAGTAGCTAAAAACTAGTTACCAGAATCCCTACCATTTGAGGGGAGCATTTCAACATCTATAACCGAAAACCTATGATAGAGGCTGAAATTAAAGCATTAATCCAAAAAGAATTGCCCAGGGCGATTGCCGAAGAACCGGGGGTACGGGATTTCGTCTTGCGCACGGTGTCAGAATATTACACCCCCCGGACTGAGTTCGACGAAAAATTTGACCGAGTTTTGAATGAGTTACAGCGAGACAGGGAGGAGCAAGCTCGTAAGTGGGATGAGCAAAATCGTAAGTGGGATGAGCAAAATCGTAAATGGGATGAGCAAAATCGCAAATGGGAGGAAAATACTCAACGTCTTGACAGAATCGAAGCTCAG
The DNA here is from genome assembly GCF_014489415.1 of Cylindrospermopsis curvispora GIHE-G1. Lineage (NCBI taxonomy): Bacteria > Bacillati > Cyanobacteriota > Cyanophyceae > Nostocales > Aphanizomenonaceae > Raphidiopsis > Raphidiopsis curvispora. Next base: position 226,982 of record NZ_CP060822.1, on the reverse strand, counting down.
AATAGTGCTACTCTAGAGGAAATCCAGAAGGCTAACCGTCGTTATGAAAGCGCCATTGGTGCTATTGGTTCCCGCTGGGGTCTCTATTCTGAAGCTAGTTTCCGTAATGGACTCAAGGCTATTCTTGGGCAGTCCTTCGGGGTGGAGGTGCTCAATCTTACCCTTTATGACCAGGAGGGGGAAGTATTTGGACGCCCAGAGCAGGTGGAATTGGATATAATTATCAAAAATGGACTGACTATTGTCTGTGAACTTAAATCTTCCATTGACAAAGCTGGTATGTACGTTTTTGGTCGCAAGGCGGAATTCTACGCTAAAAGTCAAAATAGAGTGGTTGACCGTAAAATTGTGATTTCCCCCATGGTGGATGAACGGGCTATACCAGTAGCGAAGTCCCTAGGCATTGAAATATATAGTTACGCTGATATGGTGGTATCATAGCTTATAATCACACCATACTCTGTTAAGGAATTAAGTGTGTGAGTGTAATTAAATATAAAATGAAGCTAGGTTGGGTTGAAGTATGAACCCAACACCCCCATGGGTTACCCTACCGCTAACCCATCCTGCAATTGTGCATCTTTACTTAGTAGAGTTTACAAAGATCCTAAAATTAGAGGTTATAATATGGGTAAGTAGCTAAAAACTAGTTACCAGAATCCCTACCATTTGAGGGGAGCATTTCAACATCTATACCCAAAACCTATGATAGAGGCTGAAATTAAAGCATTAATCCAAAAAGAATTGCCCAGGGCGATTGCCGAAGAACCGGGGGTACGGGATTTCGTCTTGCGCACGGTGTCAGAATATTACACCCCCCGGACTGAGTTCGACGAAAAATTTGACCGAGTTTTGAATGAGTTACAGCGAGACAGGGAGGAGCAAGCTCGTAAGTGGGATGAGCAAAATCGCAAATTCGATGCTTTTCAAGCTGAGCAAGCTCAGAAGTGGGATGAGCAAAATCGTAAATGGGATGAGCAAAATCGCAAATGGGAGGAAAATACTCAACGTCTTGACAGAATCGAAGCTCAGAATAGTGCTACTCTAGAGGAAATCCAGAAGGCTAACCGTCGTTATGAAAGCGCCATTGGTGCTATTGGTTCCCGCTGGGGTCTCTATTCTGAAGCTAGTTTCCGTAATGGACTCAAGGCTATTCTTGGGCAGTCCTTCGGGGTGGAGGTGCTCAATCTTACCCTTTATGACCAGGAGGGGGAAGTATTTGGACGCCCAGAGCAGGTGGAATTGGATATAATTATCAAAAATGGACTGACTATTGTCTGTGAACTTAAATCTTCCATTGACAAAGCTGGTATGTACGTTTTTGGTCGCAAGGCGGAATTCTACGCTAAAAATCAAAATAGAGTGGTTGACCGTAAAATTGTGATTTCCCCCATGGTGGATGAACGGGCTATACCGGTAGCGAAATCCCTAGGTATTGAGACATATAGTTACGCTGACATGGTGGTATCATAGCTTATAATCACACTCTACTCTGTTAAGGAATTAAGTGTGTGAGTGTAATTAAATATAAAATGAAGCTAGGTTGGGTTGAAGTATGAACCCAACACCCCCATGGGTTAACCTACCGCTAACCCATCCTGCAATTGTGCATCTTTACTTAGTAGAGTTTACAAAGATCCTAAAATTAGAGGTTATAATATGGGTAAGTAGCTAAAAACTAGTTACCAGAATCCCTACCATTTGAGGGGAGCATTTCAACATCTATACCAAAACCTATGATAGAGGCTGAAATTAAAGCATTAATCCAAAAAGAATTGCCCCGGGCGATTGCGAAGCACTCCCTACGGGAGCTCGCCGAAGAACCGGGGGTACGGGATTTCGTCTTGCGCACGGTGTCAGAATATTACACCCCCCGGACTGAGTTCGACGAAAAATTTGACCGAGTTTTGAATGAGTTACAGCGAGATAGGGAGGAGCAAGCTCGTAAGTGGGATGAGCAAAATCGCAAATGGGAGGAAAATACTCAACGTCTTGACAGAATCGAAGCCCAGAACAGTGCTACCCTGGAGGAGATCCAGAAGGCTAACCGTCGTTATGAAAGCGCCATTGGTGCTATTGGTTCCCGCTGGGGTCTCTATTCTGAAGCTAGTTTCCGTAATGGACTTAAAGCTATTTTAGGTCAGTCCTTCGGGGTGGAGGTGCTCAATCTCACCCTTTATGACCAGGAGGGGGAAGTATTTGGACGCCCAGAGCAGGTGGAATTGGATATAATTATCAAAAATGGACTGACTATTGTCTGTGAACTTAAGTCTTCCATTGACAAAGCTGGTATGTACGTTTTTGGTCGCAAGGTGGAATTCTACGCTAAAAGTCAAAATAGAGTGGTTGACCGTAAAATTGTGATTTCCCCTATGGTGGATGAACGGGCTATACCGGTAGCGAAATCTCTAGGCATTGAGATATATAGTTATGCTGATATGGTGTTACCATAGTTCATATTTATGTTTAAAAAAATCAAGTTTCAAAACTTTAAATCGTGGCGGGATACAGGAGACATTACCTTAGGCCCTATCACAGGATTTTTTGGCAGTAATAGCTCCGGAAAATCAAGCATTATCCAGTTCTTTTTGCTGCTTAAACAAACTATGGAGTCGAGCGATCGCCAGAGGGTTTTAAATACAGGAGATGAAAGAAGTTATGTAGAATTAGGCACATTATATGATATTACTCACAATCACATTATTCCCAGTACAATCTATTATGAAATAGAATGGGATTTACTAGAGGAATTAACAATTTTTAATCCAGAAAGCTCCCAGCACGACATACTATTTTCACAGCATTGTGAGTGGACTGAGATTCATCCTTTAGATACAGCGAATTTCAGGTAAATGAACCACGGTTTTTGTTTCGCGCAAAGGGAGAAGGTAATCAAAATCTGGTTTAAATAGATGAAAACTGCTGTAAGATAGATAACAGCTTTAAAGAATTTCCTAATGATCCTGAATTAGAAAAATTTGACCCATCAGATCGAAAATTTGTCGCTGTCGCCCTCGCTACGCCAAATCGCCCTCCCATCGTTAATGCTCTTGATTCAGACTGGACTAAGTTTTATCAAATCCTAACTGGTCATGGAATCAGCATAGAATTCCTATGTTGTGAAATTCTCAGCCCAAAGTAGAAAGTTAAACCCTAATTTAAAGATAATTAATTAGATGTGCATCTATTTTTATAAGCGGTAATTACTGGTTGCATTCAACCTCTTAATAAAAATGCTGTTAAGGAAATTTGCATACTGGTAGGTTTAATTCCTTCATCCAAAATTAGGTTTAACCTATCCGTATCTTCCACCAACTGAATAATAAATTTCTCATCATCCAAATTTGATTTATCCCCATCTGTATATTCCTTCAAAAGTTTTTGTACAGATTTTCCCTCTTTCCAACTATTCAGTTTTTTCAGCGTACTTTTCACCATAACACGGTCTAAATTACCTGGGAACCTATCTAGCTTATTTAAACGACGTTGTATTTTGGTAATCCGTTCCGAAGTAATATTAATATTTTCTAGGGTTTCTGGTTCCTCTAGTTCTGCACTGCGTTGTTCCTTGAGTTTCACCAGTTCGTCATAAATTGATTCAGCTAATGATATTAAATATTTTGAAGAAAACACATTGTTAGCTGCTGGGGTTTTGATAGCAGTGGCGATCGCCAAACCATAACCATCTTTTTCTCTTGTGATATTGTTCCAAAATAGGGTTTCTTGTTTATTTTTTATAGGTTCACCATTGGGTCCGAAATATCGCACTGTTAGTGCTACTAATCCGGTTGGTTGGTTTGGTTCATTGATTCGACCTAGAGCAATGGGATTTGGTTGGTAATCATCGCCCATTTTTTTTAAAAGTTCACTCAGCTCTTCACTGTGTAATATTTCATTTTGGGTATAAACATCTCGATTGGTTTCTTGTTTTTTATAAGCATCCTCCTGTAAATTACCTTGTTCCATTTTTCTAGCTTTAATTAGACTTTGGATGAAATCCACATATCCTGGTAAAATTTCATCATCAAATAATGTATCACCATAAATAGAAGATCCTAATTTATTAACACTGGAAATAGTAGGAATAGGAGGATGGTCTTCAATATTTGTGATCTTCCCATCTAGTTGAGCTAATTCACCTACTAGTTTTTTATGTAAATTTGTTAATCGAGATGCTTGTCTCAGTAGCTGACTTTCGCTGTTGGCATAATAAATATAAATATGTTCCGTCTTATGTTGTTTCGGTCTATCAATCCTGCCAATTCTTTGCTCTAAAATCATGGGATTCCAAGGCAAATCAATATTAATCAAATAATCCGCATCTTGCAAATTTTGACCCACCGATAAGGTTTCTGAACCAATTAATACTCTAATTTCTTCTTCTGGTTTGGGAAGCTCTTCAGGACTTTTACAGGTAGCATGTGGAGCAAACAATCTAAAGATACTTTGGCGATTGGAAACAACTCGACCTTGTTTAGGTTGTACTACATAAGCAGGACTTACTCTTTGTGGTTTATCTGAATTGTCCGGATAATATAATTTTGTGGAACCAATTAACATCCCAATACCCTTAGCTGCGATCGCACTGTCGCGGGTCATATAATGATAATAATCAATCACAGTATCGCTAAAGGTAGAAATTAGTAGTACCTTATGACCAAGTTTCACTAACTCACGAACTTTTTGGGTAACTTGTTGTTTTTTGTGATCAACCAAAAACTCATTCTTTAATAAGGCGTGAATTTCATCCAATTGTTGTAGGTCTTTTTCACAATCATCTAGCATGCGATTATAAATTTTTTGGGCATTGTCAGGATCATTCTGTAGATTACCTGTGAGAGTATCTATAGAACGTCTTAATTGTTGACGGTTTTGTTCTTGATTTGCTTCATTTTCCTCTTCTTCCTCCTCTTCTTCATAATCCTCATCTTCATAATGATCTAAATAATGATCTAAGAACTTTTCTGAGTTATCTTTTCTATCGGAGTTGAAATTATAGTGGACTAGTAAAAACTCCTTTAGTCCCTCCGCATCAGAAGAAACTGATTCTAAACGTTTCTGCATTTGTTCAATTCGGTAACCAAAACTCCCAATAGTTCTACCCAAGGCATACATACTAGATTCAGCTCTTTGTAAGAAAAAGCGGCGCTGATTGGATAACAAACTACGTTGTTCCACATTACTGGTTAAATAACGAATAGGGTCAGCAAAAGGAATATATAAACTAGTTTCAAACTGGGTGAAAATTTGATTTAGCGCTAATTCAGTACCATCTTCAAATTTTACTGGTAACCATTCCGCCACCCGTTTGGCATACAAGTTTAAATCCGGAGTAGCTTCTCGTAGCATTTGTCTAGTCCGTTGAAGAAACAGTTCCCGATAGGTGCGGCGAAATAGTTCCGTATTGTCCGTAAAATTTTCTACACCACTTTCGCGATTTTGAAACCAGTGGGTTACTTCTGGGGGGAATTTTAAATCATTAAAACCTTCTGGACGACTAATAAAGGGTGAAAGGATATTATAAATATCTTCTCGGCGATTATTCCAGGGAGTGGCGGTCAAAAGCAGAAAATGACGTTGCTTGCCAGTTTTTCTATCTTGTTCTTGTATCTCTAAACAAGTTTTGTGAATACGGTTTCTATAATTGCGAATACCTTCGTGGGCCTCATCAATAATTACTAAGTCTGGTCCCCCAAAACGACCAAAGTTTTCTATAAAACCACCTTTACGACTCATGAGGTTTTTGTTATAGGGTTCGTAATCACGGGATTGAAATAATCCTAATTCTCCCAGTTCCCGTTCCCAGTTGGGATGAAGTTTTTTAGCAGCTATAATAGCAATTTTAGCTTGTGCATTTTGTTGACGATATAGTCTGGCTACAGTAGCAGCTAAACGGGTTTTCCCTAAGCCTACTGCATCTGCACACACAGCTACACCAAAATTTTTCATCACTCTTAAACAATGTTGAGCGCCTGACTTTTGGTGTTCAAAGAGGGTGCTATTATTTAACAGTTCGTCTAATAAATCACTGCGTTCTACTTGAAACTGTTGGGGTTTTTGCCGTGCTAACCAATAAAGAAAGTCACTAGGTGTACCATGATTACCCGCTAAAATCATTTCTACTGCTCGTTTAAATCCCTCAATTTCTGCAAACTCAGGAATTTCTGGGGAATTAGTGACCACCGGAGGTTTTTTCGGTGCTATTTCATAACTTTGTTCAGTAGTTCTTACCTTAAACTCTTTTAAAACTGTTGGTGGATGGTTTGTGTTTATAGTAATTTGACCGAAAATACGCTCTGGTTCTTTACTATTAATGGTAACTTGTACCAGGTCATTATCAACAATTTGGATTTCTTCTACGCGATCTAGGTTTTGACCGGTAATTTCAACGTTGGTAGTTTTTCCCGAGGGAACGGTGTCAGGAGTGATAGAATCAATAACTGGTGTTTTTAATTGACTGCGACGTTCCTTTTCTGCTAATACTTCTTGGAGGAATTCTAAACTGATATCAAATGCTATATCTTCCCGTTCCCATTCCCTATCAAATTGACGAATGTTCTCTAATATGGTTTCTGTATCCAGTTCATCCCAGGAATATAAAAAAGTGATACTTTCAGCATTTCGAGAATAAGCAGCGCGGGTGAAGTTGTCCGAACCATCATGTTGAATATGATATCCCAGGGAGTCGCTGAGAATACCTGTTTTTTTATGATAAATGGCCCTTTCTGATTCCATTTTGACTAGTTTAATCACCATAAATCCTAGTCTGACTAACTCAGCTAATATTTCTGTGTGATCTAATTCTCTATCTTTTAAATTTCGTAGAAACTCTTGTAAGGTGCGTTGAATAAACTGAGTGCGATAATTAGAGTCATGAAGTTTTTCCAGTTCTTGAACATCGGACTTTTTAGTAAATCCTTGCCAGTCCATTAACAAGCGAATTCTTCCTTCTGCTTGAATAATAGCAGCCAATGGTTCCTCATATAATTTCAGAATACCACTATCAAAATAAGCTGTGGAACGACGATAAATTTGACTGCGTTCTAATACTTTACTAAAGAATTGATGGTACTTATCCAAATCATTGGGCAGATTGAAGCGCCGCTGACGACCAGAGATTTCTCGGAAACTACCAGTTAATAAGGCTTTTTCTTTAGTGACATTTTCCACATCCAAGAATTTTTCAATAATATCGAGCTTGGATGTTCTCAGTAAGCTGGTGCTGGGTAAGTCATTTTGCTTGATGGGGGTATATGTAAAGACCTTAGCAGCTTTTTGGTCTATTCTTAATAGTTTATAAGTTGTTTGTTTTTTACTAGCACCTAAGAATTTAACAACTTTATGCAGCAGGTTATCTGCATCACGATGTTTGAAAACCAACCAATACTGATTCTCAAGCCCTTTTATGGGTGTACCTTGGATGATGTAGTAAGGACGCTGTTTTCGGATCAGTTCTTGGATAAAGGTGTCCAGCATTTGAGGTTAAAAATATCTAAAAATCACAGGTGCGGTTTGGGGAAATAATTAGTTTGATTGTAGCAGATGAAAAATAACTAATGCAATATTTACTGAATGGGCCAGTTTAGTATGGTTTCGTCAATTGATTGCATGAGTTTAATAGTTTCCTGTAGTGCTACAATTATGCGCTGATAATGTTGAATATCATTATCATTTAGGGTGCGTCCCTTACGGTCTTTAAGCCATTTTTGGCAAACTTGATAACCTCCAACATAAAAGTTCCAGACTGGTTCTGGTACTCCCACAAATTTGTCACCTTTTTTGTTGATGACTACTGTGCTTTGGGTATATTTAGGGTGAGCGGGATCTACTATTCCATGACCTCCATTTTCAGTGAATTGGGTGATGAGGTTATTTAATCTAGGGGATTTCATCAGGTGTAGTGCTACTAGTTCTTCTCCATATTTTGCTAGTTGAGAGAAGAGGTTTTTGTCACTAGTGATGGGAACTCGGGGAAAATCTATTTTTAAAAATTCAGCGTAGCGGGTGCGGTAGGTGGGGGAGTGGAAGATGGAGTATATGTAGTAGAATATGGTTTCTGGTGTGGGGAGATAACCCAGGTTTATTTCTATTTTTTTTAGGAAGTCTTCTGAAAAGTTGGCTCGTTTTTCTTGTTGGAGTTCTTTGGGGTTGTTTTTATCTGGGTAGAGGTAAAGCGGTAATAAAGTATCAATACTCTGATTATCAGACCTAATAACACCATTACTTATAATTTGAGAAGTTGTCAAAAAGTAATTAGAAATACTCATAGGTGGTGATTTTCTAACAGTTATTAGAGCTAAGTTATCACCTAATAACATATTTCTCATAACTTCGGGACGAGGCATACAAATAAAACCTCTACTCTTCCCAGTGTAATAAGTGAACTTCTGGTCAAATGGTCTGTATAAAATCGGTGATATATTATCTTTATCAAGATTACTGTTTCTAATATCTTCTTGGGCTAGATTAACTTTCCAATCCCTAGTATCTTCACCTAAACTATACTTCTCTCTTGCTTCTTCAATACCTAAATTTACAAAATCAGTAACAATATTCCAAACCTCTTCAGGACTGTCTTGAATAGTTAATTTATCCCTAGCTGTCACAATACCTACAGAATTCACAGGCATAACATCAGTTATTTTAAAATAATGCTCATATTCTGTAAATAAATCCGTATCTTGAGGAATTAATAAATAGAACTCAGACTTTGGTTTAACCTCAGAAAACCTAGTAGTATTAACTGTATTTTCAGTCAAAGTATTATATTTGTAATCTCTCAATCCATATAAATGAGCATGATTATTAATACATTCATTCTCTACTTTAAGAGCTAAAGTAATACTTACACCTTGCTGAATATCAAAGACATTTTCATCTTTCCCTCCATCCATATCAGTTTCCTTCTTCTTACTATTGCCATGTAAATCATAAATATAAATGCCATTAAAACTATCAATCAAATGCTGACGCATTCCCCGAAAGGTGGGATTATCTAAAAATCCATGATTACTAATAAAAGCTAAAACTCCCTGACCTGATTTATCAATTCGCCACTGAGCAAAACGGATAAACTTAACATAATCATCTTGTAACCATTTAGGATTTTTCTCACCCAATGGTTTGCCATCTACAAAATAATAATCATTAACTAACTCCTTAATCCAAGGGTTATTATTTTCTGAATGTCCTGAATAGGGAGGATTACCAATTACCACCATAATCGGTTCCTCCTTCTTAACCCTAGCCCCTGCTTTCGCTTCCTCAGCTATTAATTCCTCCATTTGGGGAATATTTAAACTTAACTGCTGGGTTTCTTCCCTTAACGTAATATCCTCCAAAGTATTAATTAAATAAACTCCCAATCGCTTAGCACCATCAAACCTATACCCAGTTTCTTGCAAAAACAAACCTATTTTCAGATGGGCGATCGCATAGGGAGACATTAACAGCTCAAAACCAAATATTCTAGGTAGCAACCGCTCCTCAACATACCCAGACCAAGACCTATCAGCTAAGCCTTCCGTAAGTGTTGCTGGGGACTCTTGAAAGCGTTGATAGATAAGTTGAAAAATATATAATAAAAATGTACCAGTACCACAAGCAGGGTCAAGAATAGTCACTGTGGGATCTGCTAAACCCAAGGGTTTATTAAACTTTTCCTGCACCAAAATATCCACAGAACGCACCATGTAAGAAACCACAGGTTCAGGTGTGTAATAAACCCCCCGTCGTTCCCGCATTTGGGGTTTATATGCTGCTAAGAAATCTTCATAGAACCGAATTACAATATCCTCCCGGTTCATTTTCATCTCAAAATCCGATAAAATCGCATCCATCTTAGTAGTACGAAGGATGACAAAAATATCCGCGATCGCCCCTATCAAATCATCACCCAATTTCTCAGCACTGCGTTCAGAAACATCCTGAAACAACTTACGTAGAAATGGATTAGTTTCGGGTAATTGTTGCCAAGCTGATTCTCTATCAAATAAGGTTTCTTGTGTCCTTCCTGCTCTTTTATCTCTCACATAACCGAATACCCGAGCTGTAAACAAAGCATAGGCAATAGTTTGGGCATAAATATCAGCGAAACTGTAATCTTTTTCATTATCTGCACTAAGTTTAAGAGAAGGTAATAATTCCCGCTGAAAACTTTTAAGTAATGTATGTAAATATCCATCTTCCCGTTCTTGCTTGTAAGCGATAGGTATTACCTGCTCAATCTGACGTGCTGCTTGTGCTAATTTTAGAGCCAATTCCTTAGCAGTCTTGATTGGTTCATAAAACACCCATTCCACCAAAGGAACAGACATCAGTGCTTTAGTAGCAATAAATATTTCATCTTGTGTAATTCTTTTTAGTCGTGACAGTAACTGCTCATCATCACAACTAAAAGTTTGAATTTGTTGCTGACGCAATTTACCTTCCCCAGGAAGGATTAAAGAAACCCTACCAGATGACCCATGGGGTAAAAGTACATACATGACCGGTTGTTCTTCAGCTACTCGACTGATATAATGTCCGTAAATATCTCTTTGTTGTGCTTCCTCAGTGAAAAATCTTTTAGCCTCTAATTCACTTAAAGACACCAGTTCTTCATAAAAACCCACTGCAATAGGACATGTGTCAGTAGCTTGTTCCCCATCCACCCCTGGGCGCAAATACCAGAATCGTGAACCTCCCGGATCCTTTTCTCCCACAGGGTATCCTAACAGTTGTTGTAAAGCTGCAACGCGACTGCTGTCATTTTTATCTTTGATTACAACTTGAAACTGTGCCCTTGTGAAAGTCATGGGTTATATTGAGGCATATAAATATCTAATAGTACACGAAACTTGTGTGAAAGTCAACTTTACTTTAAAATCCCATGATTACCCACAAAAACAGGCGATCGCTTTTCCTGGGTGCAGTTGAGAAAACCCAAAACTCGAAGATCAATGCGATTGCATGGTTCAGATTCGGGTTCGTTAGTATCTCCGCTAGCGCTTAGAAAAACTTCCTTCTTGTAAGTAACTTTCAAGTTCCTTCGTTCGTTCTTTAGTCAATCGTTCTAAACAACCGTGATATACCATTGGTACAATAGATCCTCCCTGAAATCTACCCCTAGAAAATGCGCAACTAGCATCTCGATATTTAATCCAGGCTTTTTGTGCATCTATAAGAAGTTTTGCTTCCGGATTTGCATTATACCTGACTCGAACTTGTTTATAAATCTGATTTAACTTTCCATCCGCAACCTTAGCATCAAGGGACGCACATAAATTCATATCATACTGAGTAATCCGGTTAACACAATTGGGTGATTGGGCAATAGCTGTTAACTTTGGTTCGAGTAGTAGAGCAGAACTCCCCAGCATACCGGTAACAATCATGATTATATAGATAAATGGTTTTTTCATATTATTTACTTATCATCTAAATCTTACACTGGTGTCATCAATCATCTAATTCTAGAAGGTAGATGTACCAAGTGGGCAATGATTGTGACCCAGTTACCACACCTTGGCTTGAAAATCCTTCTTCATATCAATAGCTACAGAATCTCCCGCTGGACGGATTAAAAAGAGACCTTGTTCTAACGCGTATTGATCTGCTTTCTCATCTACTTTGATACCCGCTACTGCTCCATAAAGCTTATAATTTTTATATTTAGGAAATACATCCTTGAACCGATCAAGTACTGTTATAAATCGTTTAATATCTCGTACTTTTAAGTGAGACTTAACTTCAATGGCTACAATTTCACCATCATTTTCTGCCCAAATATCAATTTCTATGGAACCTGCATAATCATGAGCTTTTACCTGAAGAGAGGTATAGTGTACATTAATACCCTGCTCCTTAAATAATCTCACCGCAGCAGGTCTGACTAAGTTTTCTACAAACTCACCCCATCTACTAGTGATAGATCCCATATTCTTATTAGTTTCAGCTACCATCTTCCTAGTTTCTTCCATAGATATACGGAATTGGTTCATCTCTTCTTCATGTTTTCGCTGACGTGCTTCATTTTCCCGTTGACGTTCTTCACGCTCCCGTTGCTGACGTTCTTCATATTCCCGTTGACGTGCCTCATATTCCCGTTGACGTTCTTCATATTCCCGTTGAAGTGCCTCATATTCCCGTTGACGTGCCTCATATTCCCGTTGACGTTCTTCATATTCTCGTTGACGTTCTTCACAAGAAAATCGCCGGCACGGAAGCCACTTGGCTTTAGACAGGAAGTGCCAACGGCGAATTTATTCGCCTTGATATTTAACCGTGATGCGGATCTTCAATATACCTTTTAATAACATCTGCTGAAACCTGTCCAGCAGTGGAATAAAAATAACTATTAGTCCATAGGCTAGGAAGTTTCTCTTCCGTACTAATTCTCTCTCCTATGGGTGGTAATCCCGCACGGCGATCAAAAATCACTAACCACCCTCTATCCAATCCTAACCCATCCAGACATCCCGCATACCAATCAACCCTACCGAATGGGGAATAAGAGTGTGATACTATAGGTAATCTCCCTAACTACGAATGACGGTAATGGTTCGTCCCCCTGGACTAATGACCTCTTCCGTACTAATTCTCTCTCCCATGGGTGGTAATCCCGCACGGCGATCAAAAATCACTAACCACCCTCTATCCAATCCTAACCCATCCAGGTATTTATCCAATTGTGTTAAACCCTTGGTTAAGGGATCCAACTTTTCCCTCCGCACCTTTAATTCTATGCCCATCACTACCTTGCCATAGCGTAAACAAATATCCATTCTTCCAGAACCAATGGCATATTCCCGTTCTAGCGTACCACCACCGTTTACTACTCGATGTAAAAATGCCATTAATACCAAATGGGGAGCAATCTCATGGTAGGGCGCACTTTTAAGCAGTGGTTCCCCATGTTGTCGCCAAAATTCCAAAAAAGAGTCTAATAGGATTTGAGGGTTGAGTGTGCCATCAGGGTTTAACCAGTTGGGTTCCACCGAGGTTAAAGAGGCGATCGCCACGGAGGCTAAAGCTTTAGGTAAAATCTCCCGATAAATGGGGTTAGCAATTTCTAGTGCACCCCCGCGATCGCGACGGCATAAACCCAGATCTAACACGTATCGTAAGTTGTCTTCTGGCGTATCAGCTAAGTCTTCACCAGCTAACATGGGTTGAATAATGGTTTTGACTCTATCTTCCCGTAATCTTTCTGCTAAGCTATCTAAATGGGTATCCTGGCGCTGAATGAGAATTTCCTTAGCCTGGTTAATCACTTGAGCAGTAATGGGTTGGGTGATATCTTTCACCAAAACCTGGGTAGCTTGACGAGCTAGGGCGTTGACTAACCACGGTTGTCCATCGGTTAAATAAAATGCACGGTAGATGGCTTCGGGGGTAAAAACCTGTCCCGTCGCTTGTGTATGTTGTAAGTAAAGTTCTTCTACTTCTGGTAAGGTAAAATTATTGAGAGTTAAAGACTCAGCCTTGATATTGAAAGGACTTGACGTATTAAGTCGTTCACTTCCACCAGATTTAACCTTATAGTCCCGCACATCCCGCATACCAATCAACCCTACCGAATGGGGAAAGCTATGGGGACGGCGATTGTAACCTGAGCGTAGTTGTCTAAGAACAGAAATCAGTGTTTCATCTGCTAAAGCATCAATTTCATCCAGGAAAACCACTAGGGGACGAGTAGCAACTTTAGCCCAACTGGCTAACGCGGCTCCAATTTGCCGTCCTGGTTGAGATGCTGGCCAACGGGGTGGGTGGAGATTAGTTGATAGGTAAACACAAGCGGATTCTTGCCATTCATCCAAAATTGCACGTTCAGCCATACCCGGATCCCTGGAGAAGGGTGCCCCTACTTCTAAAGAAAGCATCACGGCGATATATTCCCCACTATCAGTCAATTCTTGAGCTAGGGCTATCATAGCAGTGGTTTTGCCTACTTGTCGCGGTGCATGAATGATAAAGTAATTGCGTCCATCGATTAGTGCTTTCAAGTCCGGTAGGCGAACTGTTGGGGAGAGCATGTAGTGGATATCAGATTGGCAAGGACCAGCAGTGTTAAAGTGTTTGGGCATGGTGAGGTATGAGTATTAGACTATATTATGTTTATAAGGGGGAATAAGAGTGTGATACTGTAGGTAATCTCCCTAACTACGAATGACGGTAATGGTTCGTCCCCCTGGACTAATGACCTCCTCCGTACTAATTCTCTCTCCCATGGGTGGTAATCCCGCACGGCGATCAAAAATCACTAACCACCCTCTATCCAATCCTAACCCATCCAGGTATTTATCCAATTGTGTTAAACCCTTGGTTAAGGGATCCAACTTTTCCCTCCGCACCTTTAATTCTATGCCCATCACTACCTTGCCATAGCGTAAACAAATATCCATTCTTCCAGAACCAATGGCATATTCCCGTTCTAGCGTACCACCACCGTTTACTACTCGATGTAAAAATGACATTAATACCAAATGGGGAGCAATCTCATGGTAGGGCGCACTTTTAAGCAGTGGTTCCCCATGTTGTCGCCAAAATTCCAGAAATGCTTCCAATAATTCATCGGGTAATAGCTCCCCTTGTTCATTTAACCAACGAGGTTCAATAACTCCAATGGAAGCCCTGGTTGTGTAACTTAACACCAAGGGTAGAACTTCCCGATAAATTGGATTGGCAATTTCCAAACCCTGTCCTCGGTCTCGACACAGTCCTAAATCCAGGACGTAACGAATATCATCCTGGGGTACATCAGGTAAATCTTCACCCGCTAAAATTGGTTCAATAATGGTTTTGACTCTATCTTCCCGTAATCTTTCTGCTAAGCTGTCTAAATGAGTATCCTGGCGCTGAATAAGAATTTCCTTAGCCTGGTTAATCACTTGAGTAGTAATGGGTTGGGTGATATCTTTCACCAAAACCTGGGTAGCTTGACGAGCTAGGGCGTTGACTAACCACGGTTGTCCATCGGTTAAATAAAATGCACGGTAGATGGCTTCGGGGGTAAAAACCTGTCCCGTCGCTTGTGTATGTTGTAAGTAAAGTTCTTCTACTTCTGGTAAGGTAAAATTATTGAGAGTTAAAGACTCAGCCTTGATATTGAAAGGACTTGACGTATTAAGTCGTTCACTTCCACCAGATTTAACCTTATAGTCCCGCACATCCCGCATACCAATCAACCCTACCGAATGGGGAAAGCTATGGGGACGGCGATTGTAACCTGAGCGTAGTTGTCTAAAAACAGAAATCAGTGTTTCATCTGCTAAAGCATCAATTTCATCCAGGAAAACCACTAGGGGACGAGTAGCAACTTTAGCCCAACTGGCTAACGCGGCTCCAATTTGCCGTCCTGGTTGAGATGCTGGCCAACGGGGTGGGTGGAGATTAGTTGATAGGTAAACACAAGCGGATTCTTGCCATTCATCCAAAATTGCACGTTCAGCCATACCCGGATCCCTGGAGAAGGGTGCCCCTACTTCTAAAGAAAGCATCACGGCGATATATTCCCCACTATCAGTCAATTCTTGGGCTAGGGCTATCATAGCAGTGGTTTTGCCTACTTGTCGCGGTGCATGAATGATAAAGTAATTGCGTCCATCGATTAGTGCTTTCAAGTCCGGTAGGCGAACTGTTGGGGAGAGCATGTAGTGGATATCAGATTGGCAAGGACCAGCAGTGTTAAAGTGTTTGGGCATGGTGAAGTCTGAGCTATCAAGGGCGCGGGTTTGTGGTAAACCCCTTTAATGATTTTATTCCATAAAAATCTATTTTACAGCAATTTTCATGTAGTTAAACTCCAAAATAAGATAAGCTATAATAAGGGTAATAAACTAAAATAGAGTAAAAATGCTGTCAAATTATATGCCAAAACCTTATTCAATAGATTTGCGTAATCGCGTGATTGTAGCATGGGTTGCTCGAGAGGGATCTCAACGCCAGTTGGCAGAAAGATTCAAGGTCAGCTTATCATTTGTGAGAAATTTAGTACGTCGTTATCGTGAAACTGGGCAAGTTGAGCCAAAGCAATGTGGAGGATATGAAAAGCCTATAATTGCAGGCCAATATTTAAACATGATCAAGTCTTGGCTGGATGAGAAAAATGATTTACTGCTTTCAGAATTATGCGATCGCCTGAGAGAAACGACGGGCACTAGTGTTAGTATCACAACCATGCATCGAGCCTTAGAAAAGTTGGGTCTACGTCATAAAAAAAGTCTAAGTAGGTCGGTGGAATTAAATATAAGATGAACGTAGGTTGGGTTGAAGTATGAAACCCAACACCCCCATGGGTTACGCTACTGCTAACCTATCCTACAAATAATTGTGCCTCCCTACTTAAATGCCAGTGAACAGGAGACTCCACTCTCCGATAGAATTATGTTGGTCAAAATTAAAGCAATTTCTCCGTAGTCGTGAGGCACGAACCTTAGAAGCCCTAAATGAGTCCATGACAAGTGCAGTAAATTATATTACAGTAGAGAATGCGCTTAATTGGTTCAATCATTGTGGTTTATTTACATGAAATCTGCTGTATTTGTAGAAGGGTACTCCTACTCCTGTGGCGGAGTGATCGCCTTTCTGGTATAATCTGCCAAATATGGCAAAATTTTAGGCCGCTGGTTTTCCTTGCGTCAATCCAACCTGCAAAAACTGCTTTCAAAATATACAGCTCACAAAAAGTGCTATATTTAGACTAACTACTACTAAATAACCCCTTTTTAAAATCCATTAAAACAAACTATTATGCTACCTACAAAAAGCTATTTACAACTTACTCCTGATTTACGAATTTGCCGCATTTTAAATGGAATGTGGCAAGTTTCTGGCGGACACGGACGCATTGTGCCAAAAAATGCTTTAAATGCAATGTTCAAATATATTGATGCTGGTTTTACCACCTGGGATCTAGCAGATCATTATGGACCAGCAGAAGATTTAATCGGGGAGTTTCGTCGTCAGTTAATAGCACAGCGTGGAGAGTTAGCAGCTAATAATATTCAAACCTTCACTAAATGGGTCCCTCGCCCTGTCAATATGACTAAATCCATCGTCGAAGAGAATATTAATATTTCCCTGAGGAGAATGGATGTACCATCCCTGGACTTAATGCAGTTTCACTGGTGGGAATATGGTAACCCTAGTTACCTAGACGCTCTCAAGTATATGGCAGAATTACAAGCTGAGGGTAAAATTAAACACATAGCTTTGACTAACTTCGATACGGAACACTTACAAATCATTACCCAAGCTGGCATAAGAATTGTTTCCAATCAAGTCCAGTATTCTCTGGTTGATAGAAGACCAGAAGTAAATATGAGTAAATTTTGTGAAGCACACAATATTAAGCTATTGACTTATGGTACCATTTGCGGTGGTTTCTTATCCGAAAAATATTTGGGACAACCAGAACCGCGCAGTTTTGATTTAAATACCATTAGCTTGAAAAAGTACAAGAACATGATTGATGCTTGGGGTGGATGGCAATTGTTCCAGTCCCTACTTGCCACTCTTAAACAAGTAGCAGATAAGTATCACGCTACTATTGCTAATGTGGCTATCAATTATATTCTAAAAGAGCCAGCAGTAGCAGGTGTAATCGTAGGCGCAAGGCTGGGAATTAGCGAACACATAGCAGATAATCAGCGGGTTTTTGAGTTTGATTTGGATGATGAAGATATCAAAATCATCAATAGGGTTTCCCAACAATCACGAGATTTGTATGAGGTGATAGGAGACTGTGGTGATGAGTACAGGAGATGAGGGCAAGATTTATGAGAAAATTTCCCATGCTTGTGCTACCAACTGGCTCAGCCATCTTCTTTGTTGGCGGTCTAACATGGGATCCTCTTCTAGCACTTGAGCGGTTAAATCTTCTAGCGACTGCCCTTGGGCGCGACCTAACTGGACTAATCCTGCAATGGCGGCAGCTACTAACTCTTCATCAACGGGTTGTTGTCGCAGGGCGACGATTTCTTGGGGACTCTGTGGGATAGGATAATTCATGGCGCGAATTTAGGATAAATTTTTTAGGTAAGTTTGGGTACGTTTACAACAACATCACAAAAACATGGGGAGATATCACTAGAAAATGAAAGAGCTTCTTTACTTAGAAATTCCCACCAGCGATAGTGGTGCTGTCCGGGACTGGCTACAAACAGAGTTTGTTCCGGGAGATGGAGAAAAATTACTAACTCCACAAGGAGTTCGCGTGGTAAATGAGGGTTTATCTATTGAAAAACATTTAGCTACGGAACTCTCGATTTTTGTTTGGTCTGTACAGCGGACAACATACTTAAAGGTGTTTCGTTGGGGAGATAAACCGTTTGGAAGAGAAGGTTTAGTTTTACGACGCTTAACTGTGGGTATTCGGAGCCGCTTTCCCTACCAATACCCCGATCCCCCAAAGATTGACCCCCAAAGGTCAATTTTTACAGAATTAGAACCCTATTATCCTCTAACTGTCAAGTATTTTCAGAAAATTCCCAATGGGGAATATGATCTTAAACGTGTTTACTGGTGGGAGCAACGTTGGCGAGAAGGTGTCAAAAGTCCTCAGCAACCCCGTCAGGTAGTTTTTGACCACCAAACAACCCCACCAGAAAACTCATCTGGCCTAATATATGACCTAATCTATATCGGTGGTGCCCTGGGTTCAATCCACGCTGCAGTTATGGCTAGATTGGGTTATAAGGTGCTACTGATTGAAAGATTACCTTTTGGCAGAATGAATAGGGAATGGAATATTTCTCGCGATGAAATTCAAAGTTTAATCAATCTAAACTTACTCACAAATGAAGAAGTAGAAACTATTATTGCTAGAGAGTATAAAGATGGTTTTAATAAGTTTTTTGATGCCAATAATCCATCTGACCTGCAAGCACCTGTATTACACACACCTACGGTTCTCAATGTGGCTCTGGATGCTGAGAAATTATTAACCCTATGTGGTCAAAAACTGCGAGATGCTGGTGGTGATATTTGGGATGAAACGGAATTTGTGCGAGCAGATGTCACTG
Organism: Cylindrospermopsis curvispora GIHE-G1; assembly: GCF_014489415.1. Classification (NCBI taxonomy): domain Bacteria; kingdom Bacillati; phylum Cyanobacteriota; class Cyanophyceae; order Nostocales; family Aphanizomenonaceae; genus Raphidiopsis; species Raphidiopsis curvispora. Next base: position 207,978 of record NZ_CP060822.1, on the reverse strand, counting down.
ACTCACAAGTTAGTGTAACTGTCAAGAGTATAAATACGGAAAAGGAGAAACTAGTTGGGGGTAGATTACTCGTAGATGCTATGGGTACTGCTTCTCCTATAGCTTGGCAATTAAATGGTGGTAGAGCTTTTGATAGTGTGTGTCCTACGGTAGGTGCTATTATAGAGAAAGGATTCGCTCCTGGGGTGTGGGATTCCCAGTATGGAGATGTTTTGTATAGTCACGGGGATATTTCCAGAGGAAGACAGTTAATTTGGGAGTTGTTTCCAGGAAAGGGGGAAGAACTGACAATTTATCTATTTCACTATCATCAGGTAAATGGTGAAAATCCCGGTTCTCTTTTGGAAATGTATGAGGACTTTTTCGCAATTTTGCCAGAATATCGCCGTTGTGAACTGGATAACCTGGTGTGGAAAAAGGCTACTTTTGGCTATATACCCGGGCATTTTAGCACCAGTAGTAAAGATCGCAAGGTGGCTTTTAACCGCATAATTGCCATTGGTGATTCCGCTTCTTTACAATCTCCTTTGGTGTTTACTGGTTTTGGTTCTTTGGTTCGCAATCTGGAGCGTTTAACGACTCTGCTGAACACGGCTTTAAAACATAATCTACTGAGTTTTACACATCTCAATAGAATTCGTGCCTACCAAAGTAACGTTTCTGTAACTTGGTTATTCTCTAAAGGAATGATGGTTCCCACGGGGAAATTTATTCCTCCCCAAAGGGTAAATGCTATGCTGAATACCTTCTTTGGCTTGCTGGTGGATGAACCTTTACAGGTAGTGGACAATTTTATTAAAGACCGCTGTGACTGGTTAACCTTTAATCGTCTAGCCATAAAAGCTGCTAGCAAAAATCCTGCTCTACTGATTTGGATTTGGCAAATGGCGGGTTTTCAGGATCTAGTTAAATGGTTGGGCAATTATTTTAATTTTGGTTTTCATGCTCTGGTAAGCGCTTTACTGGGAACCTGGTTCACCCCATTCCTCCAGTGGAATCAGTCCTGGTTGGAACCCAAGTATCCCGCACTTTGGCTACAATTGTTGGAAATTAATTATGCCGTTACCATTGGTAAGCGTGTTAATACTCGGTTTGTCACTTCCATTTCCTCAAATTTGCCTATGGGATCTCAATAGCAAAAAATCTAGAACAATGGTTTGAAGGAATTCATATTCCGATTCGTTCGGATCAAATGGTAAGCTCCACCGAGATAGCTTGTGGAGTAGACAAACCTCTCAAGAATCATCTTGAGACTAGGATGAAACGTAGGTAGTCCAGATCTGTAAAGGTCTGAGTAGCTTTGGGTAGATCCTATAGAGCGGAAGCTTAGGAAGAGTTAATTACCGAGCAGCATCTTGATTTTGAGACTGAGGTGGGAAATTTGGCAGCTCTACTGCTGCTAAGGTTTTTCTCACTTTAACCGTTCGACCAGGGTAAATCAAAGGTGAGGGTGATTTCTGTTCTGAATCTTGCTCTAAAAGTTCCACAGGGGAGAAGTTATTAGACAAATTATGAATTGACCATTGTAGATCGTAATTATTTTGTTGGTCACTGGTATTTATGGTATTATCAGATGACAAGTTAACTGTGGGTAAATTATTCATATTTTTTGGACTTTCTGGAATCATGGTTAGTCTGGGTTCATTTTCCTCCGGATTGGAATCTAAATTTTGGACTGTCAATCCATCACCCAGAAAAGAGGTACTCTCACCTTTGATACTGGTCTCCTTGGTGTTATTTGTCCGATTGGTATGTGATATATCTGATGTACTTGACAAGTCCGGATTAGAAGCAAAAAACACGGACAGAATATCTTCCAATCTCTGATCTACATGGGAAATCTCCTCAGAGACATCCATTGTGTTTTCTGTATTTTCATTAGTAGGTTGGTTAAATTCTGACTCCACATAGTCCATTGCTGACCAAGGTCTAATGGGTTCCCTGTGTAATAATAAAGACTGCACTTTTTTATAAAATCTACTGTCCTCCGAATTTCCATCTAAATAACAAGCATTATCATCTATCTCTTGATCACTAAAACCAGGATTATCTAAACACTTTTCTAAAGCAGCTTTAAACTGTAAGGTTTGACGCTGTTGTCTTAAAAGTCGCATACCTAATTCACGACAGGTATTCTCTGAATGTAGTAACTGTTGAGACTGTTCACTACACTTAGTTTGTAGGAGGGTACATTCTCTTTCTAGTTGGGCGATTCTTTGTTGATTTAGTTGTGATTCTGCTTTATGGGTTTCGATAAACATCTCCTGACTTTCCATATTCCGCAAAGCAGTTTCCAATTGTTGGGAAAGAGACTGTATTCGCTCTTGAGCAGCTGTTATCTCCTGATTCTGCTGGTTTAACATGGATTCGCTGACGCTGGAGCGTTTTTTTTGCCACTGTAGAATTTTTTCCGCTTCCCCTAATTCCTTGCTTAATTTCTCCAATTTTCGACATAAATCATTGTTAACATTTTTTAGTTCTTGATTTAAGGTTACTAACTGTTGTATTTCTGGATCTACCATGACTTGTTTCTCTCTGTATAATTGTGAAATAATAGAAAGGTTATGGGAGCCATACCGGGTTAAACCCATCTATGGGAAGTGCTTCCGGTTTAATCAGAGACTTGGCTTGATCTTCAGCAATCGGTAGTAGGGGCATGAACCATAGACTACTTTTGGCGATCGCCTCTCCATCATCAGTTTTCAAGATACTAGGTGGTAAGGAAAGGGTGTTATTACTTATAGGTACAGTTTGGTCAAACAAAACTGCTAAACCATCGGGAGCCAGGCTCATTTGTACATTTCTTTGTCCTACGGGTAACATTAAAATTGGTTTGTACTTTTTTGTATCCAGATTGATCGCCACTAGGTAAGGTTGTTCCACATATTTATCTTGTGATACTAAACTAGTTAACAAGCAGTATAGAGTGGGTGAGGAAGGATCAAAACTGCAATAAAGTATGGATCCTGAAGTTTTTAGTAATGGTTTCTGAACTCCCTGATTGGTAACCAAGAATAAATCTTTAGTGTAATCGCCATTAAATTTTACCATAGCAGCTTGGGAACCATCTTTAGAGAAAGCTTGTACCAAACCAAACTGAGGTAAAAAGTCCAATGGTTTACTTGTATCCCCTGCTAGGGATAAAATCGCAGTTCCTTGTCCTTGGGCAACTGCTACTGCTTTGCTATCCGGTGTAATGATAAAGTCACCTGCTGGTTTACCTTCTAAGCGTTTTAGTATTACTTTTCCATTAGAATCTAGGTTATCCAGGGATGAATACCATAGTCCAAAATCTCCAGGATTATCTTTTTTACCTCTTTGAACCACAAGGGTCACTCCATCAGGGGACAAGTCAAACTTGAGGTTTTGATACTCCTGATTGTCCAACATTAAACCCAGTTTACCTGCTGGTTCTGACTTTTCTTCTTGTCCGTTAGCTATTCCTGTGGTCACTGTATAAATTTGCGCCGACAGTAAATCTGGATTATTACTCGCACGAGCGGAAAACAGGATTTTATCTCCCATAGGAAATGGCTCAAAGTCCATAACAATTAAATCTCTAGGGGTAAGTATGGTTTTCTGCTCTTGGGTTAAGTTATAAAGAACCAACCTGCCATATTCCTGGGGACTCGTACCAATATAAACTAACGCACGATTGCGAGTAGAAAAACTTCCGGTAAAGGATTTGATTAATCTGTTTTTATTCTGACTGCGGGAAAATTTGTCCTTGGCTTTATTTAACGAAACTTGATAATTTGTGCCATAGGGAGCTGGTGTTAATAGTGTGTAAACCATCCTTTTCCCCGCCCAGCTGATTTTACCAGCTAGTGGTGGGGTAATTTGCAAATTATCCTCCACACTTTTGGTATCCATGGGACGACTAAAGACCAGACTAAATGCAGTATCTTCCGCACCAATTTGTCGATCTTGCCAACTAAAACTGCGCACAGTGGGTTTTACACCATCCCCCTGAGCAATGGTTATTCCAATCAACAAGCCTAACACTAATATCACGGCGATCGCCGCACGATCTAATTGTGAAAAAGACAAAATAGATTTATAGGTTTTAGTCATCGGTAGAAATGGAAAATAATTCCTGTACAAATCCAAACAAATCTAAACAAGTCTCGAGTTAGTTAACATATTTTAGTCACCTAATACACCTAATAACTATAAGGATTTTTGGGCTGGGGAATTTGGTGGATAGAATTAGCCTTAATAGTGAGTCGGCGTTTATCGGCAATATTGGACGTGATCATTTGTCCTTCCACTTCTAACCAGGTATCTGGGGGATATTGGTCGCGATTAGTGGGGAGTTGGACAGGTAATCCAGCGGGATAAACGTCCGCAGCACAACAAGTAATCACAAACCTAGCTAAGATAAGATGGTCTAGATTGAGTTCCTGGGAGTGAATCACAAACCCTTGGACTTTGACCTTCTGTCCAGTATAAGCGTCCGGTTCCGGATAGGCACTGAGTATTCTTACCCAATCTATTAGAGTTCGCTCTTCTGGACGGGTGTTAGCACGAAAGGCCTGGGGTTGAGTCCGTGTTGCTCCTAGTATTTCGGTAACTTCTCTATTCAGTGCTGTTTGGGAAGCAAAGACTTGAGGACTAATAATAAATCCTAAAACCGCAGCAACTAATAGCAAGCTGCTACTCCATCCAGGGGGAAACACATTAATATGTTGTTCACCACTGGTGATTTGATCAGGAGGAATTTTGTGCCAAAGTTGTAAACTTTTACAAAAACTCATGGTCAGTAAACCAATAGCAGCTACAATGACTAACCAAAAGAAATCAGGATGAATTAAGAGATTCAGTTTATCAGTTAGCCAGTATTTCAAGATTAGCACTCCCCAAGCAGCAATGGCTACTACTTCTAACCAAGAGAGTAAATGATTAATGGTTAGGGATTTAGCATTTCGTAGTGAACTCATACACGGTAATTTACGGTATTTAAGCTACATGATGTAGAGATTTAAAAACAAAGTAGATAAAAGTGTCAGTTGACCTGCTAAGGCAAATAAGTAAAACAGAGCCTTTGGTTTAAAAACTGATAACATTAATCCCACACCTTTAATGTCAATCATTGGACCAAAGACAAGAAAGGCTAATAAAGATCCACTGGTAAAAGTTGAAGCGAAGGAGAGGGCAAAGAAGGAGTCCACCGTGGAACAAATTGATACCACTGTAGCCAGTAATAACATGGTAAGAATTGAACTAATTGGCCCCGCACCTAAACTGAGGATCACATCCCGAGGGGCTAATACTTGAATAGCAGCCGCTATGGCACTACCTATTACCATTACAGCTCCCAATTCTCGGAGTTCCTGGATAGCATTGTCTAAAACCAGACCAAGTTTCCCCATTAAAGTTCTATTGGTTGTTTTTAGAGCTGTTTGAGAAGAATTTCCACTTAACCGGGTGGATATACCTGCTTTACCACCGAGGATGTAGGTTCCCGATTGTAAAAGGGGACTGGGAGTTGTAACCTGTTCTTGTAATTGTCTTGCTGAGGTTTTTGGTTCTGTCTGTGCTGGAGGGTTAAATTTCAAATAACGGGCGATCTGGGGTTGCAGGTAAGGAGTAATATCCTTTTGAAAGCTGAACACAAAGCCAATAATAGTAGCAATTGATAAAGATAAGACCACTCTTAAAACTACTATTTCTGGTTGATCCCTAAATGCAGTCCATGTTGCCCAAATCACAATTGGATTAATAGTTGGTGCTGCTAGCAAAAAACCAATAGCAACTGACGTAGGTACTCCCTGCATTAATAATCGTCTAGCTACTGGTACGTTACCACACTCGCAAACTGGAAATAAAAAGCCAATCATGCTGCCAAACAAAGCTCCCAGGAGGGGATTTTTAGGCATTATATCTACAAGTTTGCGCTCTTCAACGAAAAACAACAACAAGCTAGAAAATAAAACACCTAAAAGCAAAAAAGGCATTGCCTCGACCAGCAGACTTAGAAATAGAGTAAAACCATTATTTAATTGACTTATCATCATTTCGTCTTAGTCAAAAGCGATTTGGTAACTTTAGGTTATGCCCAGTTATTCTATCTAAATATTGTTCAAATCGGGAATGGGGATCAGGGGAGATTCCCCCTGATAAGTGGGTGGGTGGAATTAAATATAAGATGAACATTAGGATGGGTTGAGGAAAGAAACCCATCCTACAAATAATTGTGCCTCCCTTCCCTACTTAGAATTAGAAAAACCAACCGTAGGAATGTAAGCCTTTACCCAATAGATTTACGCCTAAATAGCAGGTCCAAACCACTAAAAAACCACCAGCTGCTAAAATTGCTGGTTTTCTCCCTTGCCAACCACGGGTAATTCTGGCGTGAAGGTAAGCAGCAAAAACCAACCAGGTAATTAGGGCCCAAGTTTCTTTAGGATCCCAACTCCAATAGGAACCCCAGGCCTCATTGGCCCATACCCCACCAGCAATAATACCTATTGTTAGTAGGGGAAAACCAAGACCAATTACCCGATAGCTAATGTTGTCCAAGGTTTCCGCTAGGGTCAGACGTTGGGGAGAAAGGGTTGTAACTGGTGATATATGGTCCGCTTTCACCACTTCTAAAACCGCTGTACCATATCCATTACCATTTTGATTGCTTTCTACCCGGGCAAAACCATTCTTTTCTCCTCCAGAACCTTCCATTATTAATTCCTGGGGTTTGAGCAGTTTATAACCATTCGTACGATAACCACCATTACCTACCGAACTACCCTGTAATTCAATATTTTGACCCTGGGTGACAATTAAAAATGCGATCGCCAGTAAAGAACCTACCATTAAAGCTGAGTAGCTTAACATCATCACACTGACGTGCATCATTAGCCAGTTAGACTTGAGAGCTGGTACTAGTGGTTCTGAATTCTGCATTTGCGATGGTAGGGTGAGGGTGGCAAAAGCGGTAATGCCCATAGCTACAGGAGCAGTTACTACCCCTACCAATCTGCTACGACTAGTATACTCGGCAATTAGATGAATAGCAGTAATTCCCCAGGTGAGAAAAAATAGGGATTCATAAAGATTACTCAAAGGGAAATAACCCGCCTCTATCCATCTTGCTGTTAATAGAGCAGCAATGGACAAATTGGCAATGGCCATTCCAGCGGTTCCCAGTGCTGCGGTGATGGACAAACTGGGAAAAGCCGTCCCCACCCAATATATCAGCATGGTACAGAACAAAATAGCAAAGGAAGCATTATCTAGCCAATTCTGGAGTACAACCAGATTCATAAACAGTTCTCCGGTATCTACAACCTACTCAAATCCACTGGTGAAGTGGATACCACAGTTTCACCCAAGTATTTAGTTAAATAGGGTGAGAAAACCTCATAAATTAAGGTTAAAGGTTTTCCGCGATGCCAAAACAAGTAATGGCGACCCCAAAAAGGTCCTGGTTGCCCAAAACCTAACTGTAGCCCATCCGAGTAACCGCAATAAATTCCCCGAATGTCCCTATACAATTCTGTACGAATTCTTGCTAAACTTGCCCAAATTGGTAGAGAGCGGTTTTGCAAAAATTCATCTACATGACTGGCCTCCCACCAAGATGTAGCATAACCCAATCTTTGACCGGATGATGTCTTTAGCCATACCTGTCGTCGTAATCTTGGGCCCGGTACGGTTTCAATTAAATTGGGAGCCTGATCTAAATCCATGCCCACAAATGACATATCAATTACGTCCACTTCTATTGGTTCACAGGTGAGTAATTGTAGATGTTTAGTGGGGGAACCATCACCCAATAATAACAACTGCCATGGGGGAGCTAATTGGGTGTGTGGCAGTCCTCCTTGAATTTCCTCTTCCTCACCTTGCCAAATGGGTTGGAGAGGATGCCAACTGGTTGGCAACTTGCTGATTGGGGGAGCAATAGTAGTAGTCAATTAATACCTTAGCCAAAAAAAGAGTATGAAAAGGAAGGGCCAATGTAGTAGAGTTATAGTCTTGCAAAACGAAAACTCAAAAACCACACACAGCCCACGTGGGAGATCATAACACTATTACAGTGCCTGCTACCAGAAATAAAAACTCATCATCGTTCACGTGGTAAATACTGAGATAAGTTGAACTGGCGTAGTAAGAGAATAAACTGCAAGTGCAGAATTTTCTAAACAGAAATTTTAACGACTAGGAATCTTATATCGATCACGCTTTAGATCCTGAGTAAATCCTTGATTGTTTCCAAATCTTGCGTTTTTAACACTAGGATAAATTAAATTGACACAACAGCAATCTGACTCCTGACCAGTATGAATTGAAAAGAAATGTAAATTAACCGCAATTACGGCTTGACTTATGCAACAAATTTGATATTATGGTCGATTAAGCTTCTCCGGTCTGAAGACACGGAGATTTCTGAAGAGTCCATAAACGAACTTTCTGAGGCTGGCTTAAACAGCCTCTACTGATTCCGCTAAGATCAATTCCTAGCATCACCGCTACTTTTTTCAAAATATTAGCAGCACCATTACAGTCCGCATTAATTTTGAACCCATCAGAAGTTTCATATACTCCACGACTAACTCGTTTCCCGCTTGCTTTCCACCCTTCGGGTTTTTCACCGAATTTAGGTATATTGTCGCAATCAAAAAACGATGATTGAGAAGTGTATGATTCTTCTGTTTCAATAAAATCTATTCCGTATTGTTTACATAATTGAGCAATACGGTCTTTTAATCTTGCTGTGGGAATTTGGACAAACTTCTGATTGTTTTTAGACCCCAAATCAATACTATCTTTTTGTCCTTTATTCCATCCAAAAACAATAGCACCAATCTTATTTTCAATACAGTGGTTAACGACTATTCTTGCAGCTTTGTTAACTGCATCACGCATTTGTCGGTTTCTTTTTTCGGTAATAGCAGCTAATCTGTTAGACCAAAAACCTTGCGGTTTATCACTTTTAAGTTTAGCTACTGATTTGTTGTACCACTGATTTAAACTTTTTAAATGAAGTCCATCAACAATAAATGATGTTCCCAGATTAGAAACAAATGAACGTTTTTCTGATAAGTTCCTAGTTGTTTATGCAAATCTGCTCTACTAGGAATATAACCAGTTTTAAAGTACATCTGCCTAGAATAGTAAACGCCACAATTTGTCAGCTTTTTAGCTTCTGTGCAGACGTACTCCAATATGGCTGTTATTGATTTATCGGACTTGATAAGAACTTGTTGGCATCCGTACATTGTTCGACCTTCAATGTTTGTTGATTTCAAAAGTATAGTTGAGATATGATTTACTTGTCAATAGCAGCCACGAAACAATATGAAGACAACACTGGAATACAGAATAGGAAATCACTCAAAAGGTAATGCAGTAGTGCATCTTGTATAGATACCTAAATGCCTTCGACAGATAATTTACGAACTAGCCAAAGAAAAAGACTGGGATATCCTCGCTCTTGAGGTTGCACCATGTTCATTTATTTGTAGAACATCAACCAGATGTTGCTATAAATCAAGTGGTTAAAGCTTTTAAAGGACGGTCATCTTGCTTGTTAAGACGAAAATTTCCTGAATTACTTAAACTTCCTAGCCTATGGACTAATAGTTATTTTTATTCCACTGCTGGACAGGTTTCAGCAGATGTTATTAAAAGGTATATTGAAGAGCCGCATCACGGTTAAATATCAAGGCGAATAAATTCGCCGTTGGCACTTCCTGTCTAAAGCCAAGTGGCTTCCGTGCCTTTCGGCGATTTTCTTGTGAGGCGATTAATTTTCCCCACATCTAAAACAACAATAGCCCCTTTCCATAATTGGGGTAATAAAACCTGATTTACATAATTGAGAAATACTTCTGTATTTGTGCTTCCCTCTACAGTCATTGCTGCAAGAATTCCATACTAGTCTAATTTTATTAAAGCAGATTTTTGACAAGCTTGCTTTTCTAATCGTATTTAGAGTGGAGTTAAGCGGAATCGAACCGCTGACCTCTTCAATGCCATTGAAGCGCTCTACCAATTGAGCTATAACCCCTCGACTATCTTTGGATATTACCTTGTCTTGTTCAAGATGTCAAGCAGATTTTCTAAAAAAGCCGTGCTAGAAACACCGGTTTTATCGCAACTTTTCGATAAAATAAACATCTGTACCTTTGGTGTAAAACAGACATGAGTACCACAGAAAGTCCCTTTTCTTCCCAAGAAATCGCCTCCCAAGGCATTAAACCAGATGAATATGCTGACATAGTGCGTCGTCTGGGTCGTCACCCCAATAAGGCCGAATTGGGAATGTTTGGAGTGATGTGGTCCGAACACTGTTGCTATAAAAATTCCCGCCCGTTGCTCAAACAGTTCCCCACTACCGGACCACGCATTGTGGTGGGACCTGGTGAAAATGCTGGTGTGGTAGACTTGGGACAGGGACTGCAATTAGCATTTAAAATAGAGTCCCATAATCATCCCTCTGCTGTGGAGCCCTTTCAAGGCGCTGCTACCGGTGTAGGTGGTATATTAAGGGATATATTTACCATGGGGGCGCGTCCCATTGGACTATTAAATTCCCTCCGGTTTGGCAATTTAGAGGATCCAAAAACCCAAAGATTATTTACGGGTGTAGTGTCAGGTATAGCTCATTATGGCAATTGTGTAGGTGTTCCCACTGTGGGCGGTGAAGTTTATTTTGATTCAGCCTATTCGGGAAATCCTCTAGTTAATGTGATGGCTTTGGGATTAATGGAAACACCCACCATAGTTAAATCTGGGGCAGCAGGAATAGGGAACCCAGTTCTATACGTTGGTTCTACCACTGGGAGAGATGGTATGGGTGGTGCTAGTTTTGCCAGCGCTGAATTAACTGATGAGTCCATGGATAACCGTCCCGCAGTGCAGGTGGGCGACCCATTCCTAGAAAAGTCCTTAATTGAGGCATGTTTAGAAGCATTCAAGACAGGAGCAGTAGTAGCTGCTCAGGATATGGGCGCTGCAGGGATTACTTGCTCTACTTCGGAAATGGCGGCTAAGGGTGGTGTAGGTATTGAGTTTGACTTAGATAAGGTTCCGGCTCGAGAGTTAGGAATGACACCTTATGAATACTTGCTTTCCGAATCTCAGGAAAGGATGTTATTTGTGTCCCAGAAGGGGAGAGAGCAGGAGTTAATTGATATTTTCCAGCGTTGGGGACTCCATGCAGTAGTTGCAGGGGAGGTAATTAGTGAACCAGTGGTGAGAATTTTATTTCAGGGGGAAGTAGCAGCGTCCATTCCAGCAAAGGCTTTGGCTGAAAATACTCCTTTGTATGAAAGGAAACTATTGTCCGAACCTCCAGAATATGTAAAACTAGCTTGGGAGTGGACTTCAGCCAAGTTACCAACTTGCGATGTCAGGGGAATTGAGGTGCAGGGAGAGTTTTTAAGTTGGCAAGATATTCTCTTGAAATTACTCAATACACCTACTATTGCTTCTAAGAGTTGGGTATATCGTCAATATGATCACCAGGTGCAAAATAATACGGTATTGTTGCCAGGTGGTGCGGATGCAGCAGTGCTGCGATTACGTCCCTTATCAGGATCTACGGTAACGAATTGGGAATCTGGAGTAGCGGCTACAGTAGATTGTAATTCGCGCTATGTGTATCTTGATCCTTATGAGGGTGCTAAGGCAGTAGTGGCTGAAGCAGCGCGGAATCTTAGTTGTGTGGGTGCACAACCGTTAGCAGTGACTGATAACCTGAATTTTGGCAGTCCAGAAAAGGAAATAGGTTATTGGCAGTTAGCTTATGCTTGTAAAGGAATTAGTGAAGGATGTAGGGAGCTGGGAACTCCTGTAACGGGTGGTAATGTTTCCTTATATAATGAGACCTTTGATGCACAGGGAAATCCCCAGGCAATTTACCCTACCCCGGTGGTGGGAATGGTTGGTTTGATTGAAGATTTACAAAAAATCTGTGGTCAGGGTTGGCAAAATGTAGGTGATGGAATTTATCTGCTGGGTTTACCAGTTTCCGTAAAGTTGGAGTTGGGTGGATCTGAATATTTAGCAGTCATTCATCATACTGTTGCTGGTAAACCACCAAAAATTGATTTTGCCCTGGAACGGGATGTGCAACAGGTCTGTCGTTATGGTATTAGTCACAAATGGATTAGTTCTGCCCACGATAGTGCTGAGGGTGGTCTAATAGTTGCCTTAGCGGAATGCTGTTTGAGTGGTAATTTAGGAGCTTCCATTAATTTGGGAATTTCTTCTAATGAGGAATGTCGCTTTGATGAAGTACTTTTTAGTGAAGGCGGGGCCCGAATCCTAGTTTCCGTACCCGGAACCTATCAACAAGTTTGGGAGTCCTATTTACAAGCACACCTAGGGAATAATTGGCAAAAGTTGGGTTCAGTTGTCAATTTATCATCCGGGTTGACCGTTTCTACCCTTGATGACTATGAGGTAATGCGTATAGATATTCCTCAAATGGACAATGTTTATCATCAGGCGATCGCCCAGCGACTGGCTTTTTATGGCCATGAGTAAGGTTTTTTTACTGAAGTAACTAACAATTTCTTTTTGATCCTTTTTATCCTTGACCGATTTGCGATACTCTGTTAGTGAATGGTTAAGTTTTAATTAAGAACAAGGATGGCAAAAGTTCGACATTTATTTCCGGATCAATAACCACTGACACCTAACCATTCTCTAACCCTAGCCACCCGTATTTTCTAGTATTTAGTGACTCACCAGGAGCAAAAACCAGCATGATTCCCCAGCATCCTACCACTTTTGATCTAACCATGAACAGTTCTAAAAACCTCTGTGACAAACCAGAAGAAGCCTGTGGTGTTTTTGGTATATATGCCCCGGAACAGGATGTGGCAAAAATGACCTATTTTGGATTATATGCGCTGCAACATAGGGGACAAGAATCCGCTGGTATTGCTACATTTGAAGGACCTTATGTACATCAACATAAGGATATGGGTTTGGTTTCTCAGGTATTTAGCGAGGCGATTTTAGAGCAATTACCAGGTAATATGGCAGTTGGTCATACTCGTTACTCCACCACCGGTTCTAGTCGTAAAGTGAATGCTCAACCAGCAGTGGTGGACACTCGTTTAGGAACCCTGGCATTGGCTCACAATGGTAATTTGGTGAATACCATACAATTACGGGAAGAATTGCTCAAAACCAACTTACACCTGGTGACAAGTACGGATTCAGAAATGATAGCCCATGCGATCGCTGAGGAGATAAATACTGGTGCGGGATGGTTAGACGCTGCAACTCATGCATTCCATCGATGTCAGGGTGCATTTAGTTTAGTAATTGGAACACCGGATGGAATTATGGGAGCAAGAGATCCCCATGGGATTCGTCCCCTGGTGATTGGTAAGTTGGATAGTCAGCCAATACGTTATGTTTTGGCGTCTGAAACCTGTGCTTTAGACATTATTGGTGCGGAATATATAAGGGATGTGGAACCGGGAGAGTTAGTTTGGATTACAGAAACGGGTTTAGCATCTTTATTTTGGAATCCCCAACCCCAGCGCAAGTTATGTATTTTTGAAATGATCTACTTTGCCCGTCCAGATAGTTTAATGCACAATGAGACGTTATACAGTTATAGAATGCGACTGGGAAGAACTTTGGCACAGGAGTCTCCCATAGATGCTGATATAGTCTTTGGTGTACCCGATTCTGGTATACCTGCTGCTATAGGGTTTTCCCAAAAATCAGGTATAGTATATGGCGAGGGACTAATTAAAAATCGTTACGTCGGTAGAACATTTATTCAACCCACTCAGAGTATGCGAGAGGCGGGGATAAAAGTAAAGTTGAACCCCCTCAAAGATGTGTTATCGGGAAAAAGAGTAGTAATAATTGATGATTCTATTGTCAGGGGAACTACTAGCCGCAAACTGGTAAAAGCACTGCGGGAAGCAGGCGCTAGGGAAGTGCACATGAGAATATCTTCTCCACCGGTGACTCATCCTTGTTTCTATGGAATAGATACGGATACACAGGATCAGCTTATTGCAGCTACAAAATCAGTTAGTGAGATATGTACACATTTAGAGGTGGATACTCTCGCTTATTTAAGTTGGGAAGGAATGTTAGCCGCCACCGGGGAAGATACAAATGGGTTCTGTTCTGCTTGTTTTACGGGTGATTATCCTGTAGCGATTCCTCAACAGGTGAAGAGTTCTAAGTTAATACTAGAGAAGGCTAACCAATACGCTGTTTTATAGCTTTGGCAATAGGAGGTAAAGGTGAGTCGCTCTTATCCATTAACTCTGTATATAGCGTTTTGGATAAAGCTATATATACATAACATCTCTTGAATAACGATTATTATTAAGTTATGATTAGGGATTGGATGACAACTTGAGTTGATAATCCGCAACGCCTCCCAATCTCAACACGAATAACTCCTTGACCAACATGAAACTCCATCTTTTTTCGTTCAATTATCATCCTAAGGACCAAACCAACTGGCCACGAAAAATCTGGAAGAAATTTTCCCCTTGGCTATGCTTAATTTCCCTATTGACAGTGGTACTCATACACTCAGTACCAAGTGTAACCGCTCAAATGTCTCGCGAGGAAATTCGGGGTGTCTGGGTAACAAGTAACGATTTAAATGTTTTCAAGGATCGTGACCAAGTCCGAGATGCTGTGACGAAATTGCGGCGGCTCAATTTTAATACAATTTACCCCGTGGTGTGGAATTCAGGTTATGTTATGTATCCTAGCAATGTAGCTAAGAGCTTGGATATTCAACCCTTTGTATTTCGCGGATCCGATGGTCATGATATTCTAGCAGATATTATTAATCAGGCCCATAGTCAAAATCTGCTGGCAATCCCCTGGTTTGAATTTGGATTTATGACCCCCAATACTGGAGAGCTGGCGTTAAATAAGCCAGATTGGCTCACTAAAACGCGAGATGGTGCTGTAGTTTCTATTAGTGCTGCTGGTGAAGTATCTTGGTTAAATCCCTTTCATCCCCAGGTTCAAAAATTTATTATTGATCTACTGGTGGAGCTGACTAACAATTATGATATTGATGGTATTCAGTTTGATGACCACACCAGTTTACCCCATGAATTTGGCTATGATGATTATACCGTAAACTTGTATAAGCAAGAAACGGGTAAAAATCCCCCGGCCAATTCTCAAGATCCAGAATGGGTAGCATGGCGGGCCAATAAAATCACGGAATTCATGGTGAGGTTGAACCATACTATCAAGCAAATTAAACCAAAACTCATCTTTTCGGTTTCACCAAATTACTACAATCATGCTTATAGGTTTCAGTTACAAGATTGGTTGAATTGGGTAAGACTGAATATTGTGGATGAGTTGGTTATGCAAGTTTATCGTTCTGATTTGGAAAGTTTTACCTCTAAAATTGCCCGGGATGAAATACAAGAAGTGCGCCAAATTATTCCTACTGGAATTGGCATTATGGCCGGTTTAAGAACTAGTCCTGTTCCTATACAACAAATTACTAAACAGGTCAGAACTGTGCAAAGGGAAGAGTTAGGTATCGTTTTCTTTTACTATGAAACTTTGTGGAATCGCTCTCCTGAAACTTTGGAACAACGCTTGGAAGGATTTAGAAATTTCTTTCCCTATCCAGCTGTAAGAGTTGCAGCTGAATGATCAACTTGCTGGATTGTTAGCATTGAAAATGCTGACAATCCACTAACTCTTTTATAATTGTTATACATGATTTTCACTTCTTTATAGTTAAAGCTGTACAAGCTATGTATATTACCTAATGCATTAGGTTTACAAACATCCTATTTGTGCTATTTTATAGCACAATCATCACACTTCTATCATGATTTAATCCACGGATGGGATTCATGGAAAAAAGCACCAAAGTTATTCCTTTACTTATTCTTAACTTTTTGTTAAACTCTCCTTAATGTTTACTAAATCTATAGACTTTTAGTAGTCATATTCAGAACCCAACAATGACTGGTGTTCTGACTAAGGCTATATCATCCAGTGTGTAAGTGTAAACCCATATTCCAGATTTGAAAATTAAGGAACTTAATAATGACAAATATGCTACTCCCCACAAATGATTGGTTACAAATAGGATTTAGACTAGTTTTGGCTCTCATTGTTGGATGCATGATAGGGTTTAACCGTCAGCAGAGAGGTAGACCAGCAGGAATGAGAACATTTATGTTGGTAAGTATGGGAGCAGCTCTGTTCGTAATGATTCCTTTACAAGCTGAGGGAGATAGTTCCTATGCAGCTACTAATGCACTTAGTCGAACAGTTCAGGGAGTAGCTAGTGGTGTGGGATTTTTGGGAGCGGGATTGATTTTACAAGAATCTTCTGGAAAATCCCTGCGTCCAAAAGTTAGAGGATTAACAACTGCAGCTTGCATCTGGATAGCAGCAGGATTGGGAGCAGCGATTGGTTGTGGTTTGTGGCAAATGGGATTAATCGGTGGAGTACTAACTTTAATTATTCTGAGCGGTTTCAAACGTATCCATAGATTGTTTCAAATTATCACAGGTGAGACCAATCGAAAAAATGGACAGGAGTCAGTAATTGAATGATTAAGTACATTTTATTGGAAGAACTGAGAATCCCCCGATAAATCGGGGAGCGTCATAGTCATCTATTGTGTTTTTTCGACTCTTCCCATTGCTAAAATCTCTTTAGCTGCGCGATCGCACACTCCAACCGAACCCAAACATTGACGCATTTCTTGATAGTCTAATAGGGTTTTTTCTCTTTTATCACAATTTAATAATAATTCCATGGCTGCTTTTGTAATATTATCTGCTGTAGCTTGTTCCTGTAATAGCTCAGGTACAATTTCTCGCATAAGAACTAAATTGACGGGGGAAGCAAACGGAATGGAACCTTTGAGAATCTTTCTACCTAACCAAGCAGTGAAAGGATTAAGACTATAAACAACTACTTGAGGAACATTGGCCAGGGCCAATTCTAAATTGGCCGTCCCCGATTTAGTAATTGCCAAGTCAGCAGCAGCAAAAATTTCCCTCTGATTCCCAGACAATATTTTGGCCTCTAACCCATAATCTCTAATTGCTGCGGTAATTTTTCCTCGAAATCTTTCCAGGGATAAGGGTACAAAGAACTTTACTTTTGATAGTTGTGATTGTATACTTTTCCCAGCTTGAAAAATTGCAGGTAGTAAGTATTTTAACTCTTGATGACGAGAAGCAGGCAAAAGAGCGATCGCCAATTCTTGCTCCTTAATACCCAATATTTTTCTGGCACTTTCACGACTGGGTGTGTTCGCCATTTTATCTACTAAGGGATGGCCCACCCAATTAACATTAGCTCCGTTTTCCTCATAATATCTCGCCTCTTGGGGAAAAATTGCCAACAACTTATGAGTAAAACTAACGATTTTCTTAGTTCTATCTAAACTCATTGACCATACCCATTCCTGGGGAGCAATGTAATATACTATGGGAACCTGAGGAAAATGCTGCTGCATATAACTACCAATTCCCATATTTGGTGTCATATAGTCAATTAACACTGTTATATCCGGGGGATTTTTTTTTAAATAGGCGATCGCCTGTCTTTGCACCATAATAGTTGGTATAATATATGGCAATGCCTCAACAATTCCCATGGAACCAATACCACTAGTATCTCCCAAAACTCTCGCCCCAGCTTTAGCCATTTGGGATCCACCCAGTGCTACTATCTCTAATGGCAAGCCCAAAGTAGCAGCTTGATTTTTTAGTGCTGTAATTAACATGGCACCCTGTAAATCTCCCGAAACTTCCCCAGTACTGATAAATACTCGCATGAACTTTAGATTTTAAATGAGGGATTATAATTAAGACCACTAGCTATATATACCTTTAGCCAGTACGCTGGGGAAAGAGCTAATCATTAGAATGATGAGTAACTACTCTACCCATTGATTATACTCATGTATTAATTTATGAATATAAGTAAACTCATCATTCAGGATTTGTCAAGACTAGCTAACCAACCAATCACAACTCATTATTATCAGTACCCTTGGTGGCACTTTTCCCGGGAATCAACCCCCTTCTTCCTGGCATTTGTGAAAGTAGCAAGAACCGACGTAAATGTTTTAGCTGTGATGTATCCCCTAATAGTTCTAACTCAGATAAAGCATCCTTAAACAACATATCAGAGCAGTAGAGAATACGAAAAGCTTTTTTCAGTAGTTGAAACTCATTTATCGGCATTCCTGAGCGCTTTAGTCCCACCAGATTGAGTGATCGGATACGTGATGGATTTCCCTCAACTAACATATAGGGAGGAACATCCCGATCAATACGTGTCATACCTCCAATCATGGACATACCACCAATGTGGACAAATTGGTGAACACCCAAAACCCCACTGAGTCTGGCTCGGGACTCAATATGCACATGACCAGCCAAAGCTACAGAGTTAGCAATAATAACTGAGTCTTCAATTATGCAATTGTGACCCACATGGACATAAGCCATTAGCAGATTACCATTACCAATAACCGTCGCTTCACCATGACCGGTAGCCCGATTAATAGTCACATACTCACGAATGGCATTATTATCACCAATCTTAACCCAAGATAGTTCCCCCACATATTTCAGGTCTTGGGGTTCCATACCGATTACAGCGCCTGGAAAAATGTGATTTCCCGATCCAATTTTACATGGTCCTTCCACCACCGCATGGGCGCCAATAACGGTTTCTGGTCCGACTTGAACATTCGCTCCAATCACAGCATAGGCACCTACTTGCACCGTTGAGTGGAGTTCCGCGTTAGGATGTATTACAGCAGTTGGATGAATAAGTGTCTTCAAGGGTAACTCTCCAGAACTGGTTTCATAGAAAAAGTGTCGGGCAAAATAAGTGATGTGTGAGGAAGGCGAATTTGAGATGTGAATGAGATTTGAAATTAGGGAGCAGGGATGACAAACTATTTATTAATTAGGATGATGCACTTCACGGCTGCATCTAAATACGCAGGTTTTTTATCGGTCCAATTTTAACTAATTAAAGAGAACATTAGTTCTCCCTCGGCGGCGAGATTTCCGTCAACTTCAGCTCGACCCTGCATTTTTCCAAACCGACGTTGTTTGACAGATAACAGTTCCACAGTCATAATTAATTGGTCACCGGGTACCACCTGACGACGAAACCGCACTTTGTCAATACCTACAAATACAAACAGCCCTTCGGGCATGTTAGGCATTTGACTCATAACAACTCCTCCAACTTGAGCCATAGCTTCCACAATTAGAACCCCTGGCATTAGGGAACGTCCAGGAAAATGTCCCTGGAACTGAGGCTCGTTAAAAGTAACATTTTTGATACCTACAGCCAACTTTCCCGGAATATAGTCAACTATTTTGTCTACTAGTAAAAACGGGTAGCGATGAGGTATTAGTTGCTGAATCTCTTCTATGGTGAAAGTTGTTTTAGTTGCTGATGTATTAATGGTTTGGTCTTCTCCTTGGGATGTAGTCACTTGGATAAAATTGGTTTGGCTGAGGGTTGACATTGGCAATGGATTTGATTGAGATGTGGGAAGTTAAATTAGCCTAGATAATAGCGTACAATCTTAAAGTTTACTTAATTTTTAGCACAACTTTTCACACACTCTCTAAAATTTTGCGTGCTAACTGGATATGCAGGTTATGACTAGCTTTATAAGCTAGAAAGTGGCCCTTGGGAAACTGTCCCAATAGGCTGATATCACCTACCAGGTCGAGGATTTTATGTCTGACTGGTTCATTCATAAACCTTAATGGTGGATTTACCCAGCCATCCATTCCGCAAACTAGGGCATTTTCTAGACTACCACCTTTGATTAAACCGGATTTCTGTAGGTGTTCAATTTGATGTAATAGGCCAAAGGTTCGAGCTGGGGCAATTTCGGTGACAAAGGAATCATAAAGGACAACACTGTGCCATTGATTGCCAATTGCTGGCACATCAAAATCAATTCCATAGCTAAAACGTGTATCTTCCCCAGGTAGAACACAAACAAATGCGTCCTTGTCATAAACGTAGATAGGTTCGTTAATTACTATGGGTAAATATTGATCACTAACAGGCTGTGAAGTTAATCCCACAGCAGCAATACTATTAGTCCATACTTGGGCAGAACCATCTAAAAGTGGTACTTCGGATCCGTCAATTTCAATCCGGGCATTATCTACACCCATAACAGCCAGGGACGCTAGCAAATGCTCTACTGTACGTACGTAAGCATTTCCTGTGCCTAATTCAGTAGAGAGAAGAGTTTGATTAACTGCGGCGATTTCAGCGGGAATAATTGGCAAATCAGGTAAATCCACCCTCACAAAGTAGCGTTTGCTCCCGCTTGGAGCTGGTAGTATTCGCACGGTACTATTTACACCACTATGAAGTCCCACACCTGTTTGGCAAATTTCAGCAGCTAAAGTATGTTGGTGCATTTGTAAACGCCAGATAAATTCCAGTTAGTTATGATAAAATCAAATTATACCTTTTACCTCTAGACAGAACGCCTACCTTGATATCTCTCTTCCAGATGATTGACCAATGGGAAGATTGGTAATCGTGGGGATGACCGATGGTGTGGGAACCGGGGATTTTTTTTCTCGCTTGAGCCAGGATCCTAAAAATCCAGCCCCCAAAAGTACAGCCAACAGAATTAATAGCTGTATGGGGATTTTGCGGTTATGATCCTTACTAAATGGAGTTTCAGGAATCACCCGAGTTGATTGAGGGAAATAATTTACATCCCTTGCTTGGGAATTACTACCCGTTATATTAACTGTTTTACCGAAACCAATGGGTGGGATTTTTGCCTCTAGCACTGTATTGGGCTCTTGATATTGAACTTGATAATGTAAGAGAGCAATAGTGACATTATCATGCCCATTCTTGGTATTAGCAATTTCTACCAGTCGAGACGCCGTAGTTTCTAAATTAGACTCCCCACGCAAAACAGGTAGGATTTCGGTTTCCCAGTAGTCCTCTACCCGATCAAAATCCGTCAGTCCATCGGAACTGAGCAGGAAAATACCATCCTCATCCAGAATAAACCGCTCACAAGTGGGGGAAAGTAAAGCGCTATTACCCATACCCAGGGCCTGAATTAAGGAACCCGAACCACGATGTTGTATAGCTTCACGGTAAGTGGCATAACCTAAACGCACTTCACGGGAAGCCACATCATCATCCAGGGTCACTTGATAACAACCATGATGGGTAATCCAATAAGCACGACTGTCTCCCACATGGGTAATGTACATCTGGTGAGCAATGGGTACGGCCATGACTAGGGTGGTTCCCATTCTCTGACGACCTTGACGGTGATCAATATCGTTCTGCTGACTGATCTTATCGTTTGCTAGTGCTACTCCTTGTTCCAACATTTGGACAACTGTTGATGAGTCTCTATAGTTGTCTGCACTTTCCTGAATTGTTAATATTTCTTCTACTTGTGGTACAATGGTCTTCACTGCTAAATCGGATGCTACATTTCCTCCCTCATGTCCGCCAATACCATCACAAACAATAGCTAAACCATCCTTTGGGGAAGATAGACTAACTACAATCCCCGGGGGCGGATAGCAGGAGTCCTCATTTCTTTGACGACTCGGACCTGAATCCGTTTGAGTCACAATCTTTATGGCAATGCTTGAAGTGTTTTTTTGCAACTTATCTATTTGTGATAGCGCTTGGTCTAAAGTTATAGTTAAATGTTCAGAAGAAATAATTTCTTCTTTAATCAAAGATTCACAAACTTGCTCGAGCAAGTCCACTAAGAATGGTTGAGCATTTGGTAAAAGTTGTTGCCAAGCTTTTCCTAAATGTGACAGGTTTATGGGTGATCTGTCACTGCGTAATTCCAGGAGTTTAACTAAACCCCCTTGTACTCTAATTAAGTCCCAGTCTAACAAACTACTAGCAACCCCTTGCTCGTGTAGGGGTTGCCACAGTCTCGCTATTTGCCACAAC
The DNA here is from genome assembly GCF_014489415.1 of Cylindrospermopsis curvispora GIHE-G1. Classification (NCBI taxonomy): domain Bacteria; kingdom Bacillati; phylum Cyanobacteriota; class Cyanophyceae; order Nostocales; family Aphanizomenonaceae; genus Raphidiopsis; species Raphidiopsis curvispora. The sequence goes on along the minus strand of NZ_CP060822.1, from coordinate 186,032 downwards.
CAATTAATTTGTCGTATGGAAGAAGCTTTATCCCAAGCTGTAATTAGATCACTCCACAAATCTACTTGCTGGTTTTTGTTATCATAGATTAGGGGTATGGCTTCTAAAAGTAGTGTATTTTTTCTAGGTTCTTGTTCAGTTACACAAAGAACCCCATAAATCTGTGGTATGTGCAGGCGGTGGGGAATGAGTTTTAGATAGGGCTTTATTTGATCTAAATAAGCTAAATCAGGTGCTTGGGGTGGTAATCCAGGTTTGAGATCTAAAATTATCGACCCCTCAATGATTACATAACGGTCTCCGACAATTTTTCCAGGAGTACCCAGATCATGGACCCCGACCGTCCACAGATAACGCTTAGGCAAGGGTGTGGAGCATCTCTGGCAAAACCTGTGGTTTAGAGGGTTGGGGGCTTGACAATATTCGTTTGGGCAGAAAAGCATTGCTACTTCATTTTCCATATTTCTCGCACCAAGCAGCGACTAGCAATTATTCAAGACTATGTTTAGGAGATGTCCCGCTCTATAGGATCTACCCAAAGCTACCCAGACCTTTACAGATCTGGACTACCTACTTCCTGTTTCATCGTAGTCTCAAGATGATTCTTGAGAGGTTTGTCTACTCCACAAGCTATCTCGGTAGAGCTTACCGTTTGATCCGAACGAATCGGAATATGAATTCCTTCAAAATTTTAGTATGTGGACATTTCGGCAGATTTGTTAATATCTGGGTAGAATTTTTTCAGCTTTTAGCCCAACTTTTTAGAGCCTGGTTTTACCAGAGCCCTAATTTTGTTGATGGGTTAGAAACTTTCATTTACCTTAACTCATCAACCATGACTGGAAGCAAATTTTTATCTCATGGATTGCCATTCGCTGCAACTTGGGGTAGTCCCATGCTGTAGTTAGTGACGCGAGCAGCAAGATTGTAGCTAATCTCACCTCTTTGTAACAGCGATCGCACAAAATGCTCCAAATCTGAACCAATCCGACGCAAATTATAGTCTGTTAGGTCTACACCTTCTGAAGATTCTACAATTTCATCAAATTTACGATATACTTTCTGTAGTGCGTCTTCGCTCCAGTTAAATTCGTTATCTGGATCAACGTCTAAAGTAAGAACCTGGTTGCTAGGGACTAATTCGTCTTTGTTTATTTCCGCCGCAAAAATGCGGATATGACGGGTTGTGGACTTGAGCAGTATTGGGTTATCCATAATTAGGTCTAGGATTTTGGTTAATCACACTGCAATTATTTTAACTGCTGTGCCCGATCTTAATTGTTTGGATTTGCCAAATAGATTGATTAACAAATCGGTAGGGCTTCGCTTATACATATCAAATACTGCTAGGTTTTATGTCACTTTTGTCACAAATTTTTGTGCATGTACCAAATAGCACTGTTTTTATTTAATAAAACTGTTCTTAACATCAAATTGTATTACCTGTATAGACTTTAAAAAATAAGTTTAAATATAATTACCAGTTGATAAAGTGATATATTTTCCCAGTATTGACGTTTGGATAAAGTTGTTGTACAAACTTTTAAAAAGGTGGGATGAGTTCTTACAGAACCTTTATTATGTAGAACTTAAAAATCCGATCATGCTTTACTACTTCAACATACAACAACTACACAAGGAGGGATAAAATTGGAACAGTTAAAAGCAATTTTTCATCACTATGGAGGGCGCAATGAGAAAGAAGTTTAGCAGATGAGTAAACTTAAATTATGTCTTCGCTGTGTTTGAGAAAATATTGAGAAAATATAAAGATTTTTTTCTGGATATTTTGGCTCCTCACCTGTATGAACACCGTTTCTAACCCAGTAAAGGAATCCTCACAACTATGAACTCCAAAGCATTACCACGCCAGGTCAATAATCTCGAAGTCGGTGTTTATGAATGTGAAATTCACCTTAAGTTTCGCTTAATAGAAGAAAAAAGTTTGTTGGGAGATCGTGAACAGCTTCTGCAAGTCTTCTTAGACGCACTTACAGAGGGATCGGACGAATTTTTGGAAATGCTACAAGCATCTGTTAAAGCTCAGGAGATCTCTGAATTTAAGGCCTCTCCTCAAATGAGAAGACAACTGATGCGGTTGAGAAACTCCTTAGATAATACCCAGCAGTAGCCAACACTCAAAGACGGGTTGCACCTCACCACAATTCTTATCACTCAATTATCACCCATAAATTAGTTTAAGTGATAAACTTTATGATCAAGCAAGCATCTACAATTATGAGAGTATGAGAGAATTCACGAAGATTCTAAACGGGGGACAGGCGATTCAGTCCCCAGGTTCTTTGACTTACTTAATCTAAGGTCTAAATTAACACTAAGTTACTTTTTCTTAGCAGCCGCTTTTGCTGTTTTTGCCGCTTTTTTGGCTGCTAATTTAGCTTGTTGCTTTTCTTCCTCGATCTTAGTCAGATAGTAGTGATAATCTCCTAAATAAACTCGAAATTCTCCATCTCGAATTTCTACAATTTTATTTGCCACCTGGGAGATAAAGTAACGGTCATGAGACACTACTATAGCTGTACCATCATAGTTTTGTAGTGCTTCTTCCAGCATTTCTTTAGCGGGAATATCTAAGTGATTAGTGGGTTCATCCAAAATGATTAAATTAACTGGGCATAATAGCATCTTTGCCAATGCCAGTCTTGCTTTCTCCCCTCCGCTTAGGGCCCCTACTTGTTTGAAAACCGTATCCCCAGCAAATAAAAACCTTCCTAGCAACGTACGCACTTCCTCATTTTTCCAATCAGGAACTTCATCATGAATAGTCTCCATGACGGTTTTATTTAGATCCAGGGCCTCCGCTTGATTCTGTTCAAAATAACCTGGAATAACATTATGTTCTCCTAGTTTAACAGTTCCTTCCGTAGGAATTTCCATACCCGTAATCATTTTTAACAAAGTGGATTTTCCTGCTCCATTAGGTCCTAAGAAGGCGATCCTGTCTCCCCTTTCAATGAGTAAATTTGCCCCTAGAAACAGGATTTTGTCTCCATAGGTGTGGGTAAGGTCTTTAATTTCTACCACTTCCCTACCACTGCGCGGTGCTGGTGGAAAACGAAAATGTAGGGTTCTCACCCCTGTAGTTGGTGCTTCAATTCTTTCAACTTTCTCCAACTGCTTTTCTCTGCTTTTTGCCTGGGTGCTGCGAGTAGCGCTAGCACGAAATCTGTCTACAAACGCTTGCTGTTTTTCTATTTCCTTTTGTTGACGTGCAAAGGCACTTAACTGAGACGCTTCATTTTCAGCCTTTTGTTGGAGATAGGCACAATAGTTACCCAGGTAGGTAGTGGAAACCCCTCGTTCAGTTTCCACAATTTGTGTGCAAAGTCGGTCTAAAAACTCCCGGTCATGGGAAACAATTACCATAGGGGTGGTCAAACTCTTGAGGTAATTCTCTAACCATTCAATGGTTTCTAAGTCTAAGTGGTTTGTCGGTTCGTCTAGCAGTAATAAGTCTGGCTTTTGTAAGAGGATTTTGCCCAAACTCATGCGCATTTGCCAACCCCCCGAAAAAGCGCTGACCAGACGATCCCCATCTTCTACCTGAAACCCCATTTCTGGGAGAATTTTACCAATGCGAGCATCTAAATTATAACCATCTAGGGACTCAAACTGACGTTGTAATTTGTCTAACTTATTAATTAGTTTGTCTAGTTGTTCTATGGTCGCTGTTTCCATGTCACGCTGCACTTCGTGTAGTGCTAATTGTACCGCGTTAGCTTCTTTGAAAACGGTCCAAAACTCTTCCTGAACTGTTCGCGTGGGATCTACTTCAAACTCCTGGTTAAGATAGGCTATGTGCAAACTAGCAGGACGAATGATCTGACCAGCAGTGGGCTCTATTTCCCCAGAGATGATTTTCAATTGGGTAGACTTTCCCGCACCGTTAACGCCCACTAAACCAATGCGATCGCCTGGTTTGACTTCCCAGTTAATATCTTGTAGAACTTCACCTGTCGGGTAAATTTTACTAATGTGTTCCAGTCTTAACATGAAATATCTCTCGAATAAGGAATAGAAGATCAAAAAAGCGAAACTTTGAGGTCATTTTCAATCTTAACAAAAGTTAACAACATATTGATTGGTTTGATTCTCAAGTTGAACGACCACATTGTTGAGTCAGAATTGACCAGATCACTGGTTAAGGAATTTGGATAATGTAAAAACTTTGCTACAACACCCCCAAATCACTGACATACCAATTCAAATTACAACAATGAACAATCCGATCAGTAATAAGACCCGTTTTTTATTTTATATGTTTAGGCTGCAAGTGTTGAGTTTGTTTACGCTGTTAACTTTTAACAGTTGGATGGAGTTAGCGTTAGCCAATTCATTCCCTAAAGCTATACTCTATAAGTGGCTACTTCATGTCAAATCACAACAGATAGAACTAAACCTTTCTAACAAGACCAAAGCGGATTACTTCTACCTTGAACAACCTTCTCGCTTGGTGATAGATTTACCTAATACTCAACTGGGCAATGTGGAAACCCAAAAAACCTATTCTGGTAGAATTCAGAAAATTCGCCTTTCCCAATTTAGCTCTCAAATTACCCGCATGGTGATTGAATTTAAGCCGGGGACAGTGGTGAATATGAACGCTATGGGGGTGCACACCGATCACCAGTCCAAACGCTGGATATTACGCCCGGTATTTTCCGATGATCAAACCACCACCAAATCTTTCCCCTCTTCTAGTTTGCCATCAGCAATTACTAACCCGATCAATCACCAACAACCCTTTATTATGGTGCCACCTCCGAATCGAAGCACTTTTGCACCTTCTCAATTCCTGATCATGCCCTCTAACTCTCAGCCAACCGCTACCCCCAAAACGGAGCCTTCAAATCAAGGTTTTCAAGTTCCTGTTATTGAATTTGGTCAACCAATACCTTTCTTGAGGTAAAAAAATGACTATCAATCAATAACTAGAATCGGTCTGTTTCCTGATTGGGTGCTACTGCACCTGGTTGAGATAAGAAGAAATTTTGACCCGCCTCATTTTGATAGATACATCTAATATCAGGCTTTTCACTGTCCAAATTGCCAGTAAATCCAAAAGTATTCAGACGATTTTTACACTCTCTTACCTGATCAGATGTGACCAATTTCTTGTTTTCTAAAATAGCCCAGTTATTTTGGCGGATTACACACCCAGGACGAATATTTGGTTGTGATACGTAGACATTAAATGGGTTAAGAGTAACAAACAATCGGGCATCCATAACCATTGCACTGGCCCCATACTGAACACAAATTTCTGGATTTGGGGCTTTTAAATCAATAAATTCACGGCTGGCTACATTTGAGGGAGTAAGGGTGGTGGTGGAGCTAAAAGCAATGCCAATGCCAATACCCAAGACCAATACTCCCCCTAAAACAGCAATGGTGGTTAAATTAAATATGGGAGATTGAAAAATAGATGGTTTGGAACTTGTAGCCGTTCTAGGAGTTGATTTACGTCTCATTTTTACTTAACTACTTGCTTTAGCAGTTTAAATATTGTTTTGCTTCAATTTGCAGACCTGGACCAAAACCTGGCCAACGGCGAATAGGTTCGCCGGTAATTAAGTACAATTAAATGTGATTAACTGCAATTAACTGGCCAGTAAGGTTTTTTCTAGGGGAGTCCAACGAAAATAGCGATCGCCACCCCTTTCAATCACTACCTTGACCCGTGTTTCCAACCGGGGTAAATTGGTGAAATATTCCACTTCCTGATCGGAAAGAATATTGCCCTCAATTACCCACAATAACAATCCTTTGGAATTGGGGGGTAGCTGGGCTAAATGGGAGGAGATTAAGGGGGGTAAATATTGTACCTCACCTACCGCTGCACCATTGCTGGTACTCTTTTTGCCCAGATGGGGAGGTCTAATCCCGTGAATCCCCATCAAATAGGCTGCTACGTCTCCTAAACCTCTAGCTGTAATATGAAGGTTAACATATCCTGCAGCCCTGAGACGACGGCGATAGCGACCTTCATGCCCCCCTTCCAAGGGAACAAATACACCCAAGGAACCAAATTTTTCCAAATCCCGGATGAAACCGCTGCCAGTGGTAATTAGTGCCATAGATTTTTCTCCCACCTATATATCTCTATTATTATTATTCACCTTAATGGTAGATTAGGATAGGTTGGGAAGTTGGATTTTGGCAATACATTTACACCTTGCCAAAATATCTTTGATCAACCACTGGACAAAAACAGGTTTATGGATTATATTGTTAGATTGTAACTAAACCGTACTAGTGGTCTTCTTAGCCGCCTTGGAAAAAAGTAGCACAAAGCCTTTGGTCTTTTGGTGAAAAAACCAAAAAGCTGCTAAAATAGAGACAATTTAGGTAAAACTCAAGTGAAGGCCCCTAACCCACAGCCAAAACGAAGTTGAGTTGACGAAGTTAAGTTATAGTTCGCTCCGGCCAGCCCTAAAAAGGCGGATCCTCAAACAGTAGTTTAAGGTCTTAAGAGCAACCTGAAAGTTATCAGAAAATGGATACTGAGCATCACTGCTTAAGTCCTGTTGCGAACGGAGAGTGCCAAAGCAGTGGAACAAAGTAACCCATTGCTGCACAAAAGCAAAGCTATAAGCTTTTGCACTGATACCAGAAATAATGCCTTCCAATTAAAAAGGTAATTATCACTGTTCTGGTGGATAAAAAAGAGAAACAATAGACGGATTCACCAAACAGTAGGCTCACAGTTTGTTACGTCACTAGCGGTTTGCGCTGTCTAACGCCAGTACAACTCTGTTGTGGACGTAGTAAAATCCTCTGAAAATCCGCTCCCAAGGTCAGCAACTAGATTAAGGAGAACCAGTTACTGTGTCTGTAGGTATTCTCGGCACCAAGCTGGGCATGACCCAAATTTTTGATGAAGCGGGAGTATCCATTCCCGTGACCGTCATCAAAGCTGGTCCATGCACTGTTACACAAGTTAAAACCCAACCCACGGATGGTTATTGTGCCATTCAGGTTGGCTATGGGGAAGTAAAACCAAAAGCGTTAAACAAACCCAAGTTAGGTCACCTGGCCAAGTCATCAGCAGGACCAGTACGGTATTTAAACGAATATCGGACTGACACAGCAGGTGATTATGCCCTAGGACAGGAGATCAAGGCAGATATTTTCAGCGTAGGTCAGATTGTAGACGTGATTGGGACGAGTATCGGGCGTGGTTTTGCGGGTAACCAGAAGCGCAATAACTTTGGCAGGGGACCAATGTCCCACGGTTCCAAAAACCACAGAGCCCCTGGTTCCATTGGAGCAGGTACAACCCCTGGTCGTGTTTATCCTGGTAAAAGGATGGCAGGAAGATTGGGAGGTAGTCGCGTCACCGTTCGTAAACTGACCGTGGTGAAAGTAGATGCGGAACGTAACCTGATATTAATCAAGGGAGCAATTCCTGGCAAACCCGGTGGCTTAGTCAATGTAGTGCCCACGACTAAAGTTGGTAACAAATAGTTTTAGTTGATTAGCTGTCAGTAAAAACTGACAACTGACTACTAACAAAGGACAGAAAAATGGTTGAGAGTACAGTTAAGAATTGGCAAGGAGAAGAGGTTGGTCAAACCAGCTTCGAGTTGCGAGTTGCCAAGGAAGAGACAGCGTCCCACATAGTGCACCGGGCCCTAGTTAGACAAATGACCAATTCTCGCCAAGGTACAGCCAGCACCAAAACCCGTGCAGAAGTGCGAGGAGGCGGTCGCAAACCTTGGAGACAGAAAGGTACTGGTCGTGCCCGAGCAGGTTCTATTCGTTCACCATTATGGCGTGGCGGTGGTGTGATCTTCGGACCAAAACCGAGGGACTTTAACATCAAGCTTAATCGTAAAGAGAGACGTTTAGCACTGCGTACAGCTTTTGTTAGCCGTAGGGAAGATTTGATAGTTGTAGAAGAATTCACAGACCAACTACAACGTCCTAAAAGTAAGGAATTGGTGGCAGCGCTAGCTCGTTGGGGAGCAGAAGCGGATCAAAAAACCTTATTAATTTTGTCAGAAATTGGGCAAAGCACGGAGACCATCAGTCTTTCAGCCCGTAATGTGGAAAACATTAAGGTGATTGCGGCTGACCAGTTGAACGTATTTGACCTGTTGCACGCTGACAAGATTGTAGTTACATCTTCAGCATTAACCAAAATTCAAGAGGTGTACAGTGCCTAACCTTGAACCCCGCAACCTACCAGACTTAGTGCGACGTCCAATCCTGACGGAAAAAGCCACTATCATGATGGAGCAGAACAAATACACATTTGAGGTCACTCCTAAGTCTACCAAGACCCAGATTAAAGCCGCCATTGAAGATTTGTTTCAGGTTAAAGTTGTTAAAGTAAATACTGCCCTACCACCCAGGAAAAAGCGTCGTGTAGGGAAGTTTACTGGCTTTAAACCCCAGTACAAAAAAGCTGTGGTGACTATTGCATCTGGGGATGAAACAAAAATCAGACAAGTTCTGTTCCCAGACGTTTAAGAATTTGAGATTGGATTTCAAGCTGAGTAAAGCATGTCTAGTAGATATATTTAAGCAGCAATTAAAAATCCCCATCCAACTCAAAAGCCTCCCATACTAAAATCCAAAATCCAAAATCGTTTATGGGTACTCGTTCCTATCGCCCTTACACCCCTAGCACTCGCCAAGTCACTATTTCAGACTTTGCGGAGATCACAAAAACCGAACCTGAAAAATCACTGACTGAATCAGTGCACAGACCCAAAGGTCGGAATAATCAAGGGCGGATAACTAGCCGTCGTCGGGGGGGCGGACACAAACAACTATACCGGATTATCGACTTTAAAAGAGATAAGCGGGATATAACCGCCACAGTTATAGCAGTTGAATATGATCCTAACCGGAATGCGCGGATTGCCTTAGTAGAATACGAAGACGGTGAGAAGCGGTATATATTACATCCCAATGGCTTGAAGGTAGGGGCAAAGATCACTGCTGGACCCCAAGCACCTTTTGAAGATGGTAATGCCCTACCCCTAGGTAATATTCCCCTGGGTACTAACGTACACAACGTGGAAATGACACCAGGGAAAGGTGGACAAATAGTGCGTGCAGCTGGAGCAACGGCCCAGTTGATGGCAAAAGAAGGTAACTATGTCACCTTAAAGCTGCCATCCGGGGAAGTGAGAATGGTACGCCGGGAATGCTACGCCACCATTGGCCAGGTGGGCAATACGGATGCCAGAAACCTGAGTGCAGGAAAAGCTGGTAGAAATCGCTGGAAAGGTCGTCGTCCTAAGGTCAGAGGTAGTGTGATGAACCCTGTAGATCACCCCCATGGTGGTGGAGAGGGTAGGGCACCTATTGGCAGATCGGGTCCGGTTACCCCTTGGGGTAAACCAGCTTTAGGTGCTAAAACCAGAAAGCGTAAAAAAGCTAGTAGTAAATTGATTGTACGTCGTCGTCGTAAGTCTTCTAAACGGGGACGTGGCGGTCGTCAGTCTTAGGATGTAAATCCAAAACCCCAAAATCCAAAATCTGAGATTGAACTATGGGTCGTTCTTTAAAAAAGGGTCCTTTTGTTGCTGATCACTTACTCAGCAAGATTGAAAAGCTCAACGCTAATAATGAAAAGCAAGTTATTAAGACTTGGTCAAGGGCTTCTACAATTCTGCCACTTATGGTAGGTCACACTATTGCAGTTCACAACGGTAAACAACATGTGCCAGTGTTTGTGAATGAGCAAATGGTGGGACACAAGTTGGGAGAATTTGCTCCCACTCGTACCTACAGGGGCCACGGAAAAACCGACAAAAAATCGGGCAGATAGTTATGTCATTAGTCATTGGCCCCAAAAACATAGCTGGTGACAAGTGGCCCTAAACGGAGTAAATTATGGCAACGGATACTACAGAAGTTAAAGCGATCGCTCGATACATCCGCGTTTCTCCCTATAAAGTGCGGCGGGTGTTAGATCAAATTCGGGGGCTATCTTATCGGGAGGCACTAATCATCCTGGAATTTATGCCTTATCGTGCTTGTGAACCAGTGTTAAAGGTATTAAGAAGTGCCGCTGCCAATGCCGAACATAATGCTGGATTAGACAGGGCGAGTCTAGTAATCACCCAAGCCTATGCGGATCAAGGTCCGGTCTTGAAGAGATTCCAGCCCAGGGCCCAGGGGAGAGCTTACCAGATTCGTAAACCGACCTGTCATATTACTGTTGCTGTGGGAGAAGCTGCTCAATGAGTCAGATAGGGTTACAACCACAGCTACAACTAATTGGGTTGTGTGAGTACAGTCAGAAATTTTAGAGGAAGCATTTGTGGGACAGAAAATTCATCCAGTCGGGTTTCGTCTGGGTATAACACAAGAACATCAATCCCTTTGGTTCGCAGTTCCTGATCGCTATCCGGAACTGCTGCAGGAAGACCACAAACTCCGTCAGTACATAGAACAAAAGCTGGGTAGAAACGCTCAAAATAATGCTGGTATTTCTGAGATCCACATTGAGCGTAAAGCTGATCAAGTTGATTTAGAGCTGCGGACGGCTAGACCCGGTGTGGTTGTGGGCCGGGGTGGACAGGGTATAGAGGCCCTGCGTACTGGACTCCAGCAGTTGTTGGGCAGTCACCGACAAGTGCGCATCAACGTTGTAGAAGTGCAAAAAGTAGATGCGGATGCCTATTTGATTGCTGAATATATTGCTCAACAGCTAGAAAGACGCGTTTCTTTTCGTCGCGTAGTTCGCCAAGCGATTCAAAGGGCCCAAAGAGCAGGAGTGCAGGGAATCAAAGTGCAGGTGAGTGGTCGTCTCAATGGTGCGGAAATTGCTCGAACTGAATGGACTCGTGAAGGGAGAGTACCGTTACATACCCTACGGGCTGACATCGACTACTCCTACTGTACAGCTCAAACGGTTTACGGAATTTTGGGTATTAAGGTTTGGGTGTTCAAGGGAGAAATTATTCCCGGACAAGAAGACATTGTCTCCCAACCAGTAACCAGAGAGCGTGAACCCCGTCGTCGTCAACAACAACGCCGTCGCCAGCAATTTGAAGACCGGTCAAATGAAGCGTAATTAGGTGACAGGTGGCTATAACAAAACTAGTCGCAACCAATTGCTAATCACCGATTACCAACTACCAATCCACAAACCATGTTAAGTCCTAGAAGAACAAAATTCCGCAAACAACAACGCGGACGCATGGAGGGTCTAGCACACCGTGGTAGCACCCTAAACTTTGGGGATTTTGCCCTGCAAGCCCAAGAACCATGTTGGATTACCTCTCGCCAAATAGAAGCCTCCCGTCGGGCAATGACTCGTTATATTCGCCGGGGTGGTAAAATCTGGATCCGCATCTTCCCAGATAAGCCTGTTACCATGCGTCCCGCAGAAACCCGGATGGGTTCTGGTAAGGGTAATCCGGAATTTTGGGTGGCGGTGGTCAAACCAGGTCGGATTCTGTTTGAAATCGCTGGTGTGTCTGAAGAAATAGCTCGTGAAGCTATGCGCTTGGCTGCTTATAAGTTGCCAATTAAAACCAAGTTTATTGTCCGCTCTCAACCACAGGAGCAGGAGTAGGTTATGCCTCTTCCCAAGATTTCAGAAGCTCGAGAATTAAGTGATGAAAAACTGGCTGAGGAAATAGTGAGTTTGAAAAAACAACTATTTCAACTGCGATTACAAAAGGCTACTAGACAGTTGGAAAAACCCCACCAGTTTAAACATGCCCGCCACCGTTTGGCTCAACTACTAACAGTAGAAACAGAGCGTAAACAGGCAAGTAGTCAACCGACCCAAGAAAGCAACTAGAAGATTATGGCAATCAAAGAACGAGTTGGCTTGGTAGTCAGCGATAAAATGCAAAAAACTGTGGTGGTCGCCGTGGAAAACCGGTCTTCTCACCCTAAGTACGGTAAAACCGTGGTTAAAACCCGGCGCTATAAGGTTCATGATGCGGAAAACAGCTGCAAAGTGGGCGATCGCGTTCGCATTCAGGAAACTAGACCCCTGAGCAAAACCAAGCGTTGGCAAGTGACGGAAATCCTCAATGTCAAGGCTTGAAGAATGGTTGTTGTTTAGGTTGTTATTTGATTAACAACTTTTATCGGGAGATTAATTGTGATTCAACCCCAAACCTACCTCAATGTTGCCGATAACAGCGGTGCCCGCAAACTAATGTGCATAAGGGTACTGGGTGCTGGCAATCGCCGTTATGGTGGCGTGGGCGATAGAATTATCGCCGTTGTTAAGGATGCCCAACCCAATATGGCTGTGAAAAAGTCTGATGTGGTGGAAGCGGTAATCGTTCGTACTAAAAAGAGCATTAACCGTGACAGTGGCATGAGTATTCGCTTTGATGATAATGCAGCAGTAATTATCAACAAAGAAGGTAATCCCAAAGGTACACGGGTATTTGGACCGGTAGCTCGGGAATTACGGGATAAAAACTTTACTAAAATAGTTTCTCTCGCTCCGGAGGTGCTGTAATGGCCAAGGTAAAACCCAAGGTATTCCATAAAATGCACGTCAAAACCGGTGATACCGTGCAAGTGATTGCTGGCAAGGATAAGGGTAAAGTAGGCGAGGTGATTAAAGCATTACCTCAAGACAGCAGGGTGATTGTTAAGGGTGTTAATATCAAGACCAAGCACGTTAAACCTCAACAGGAAGGCGAATCTGGTCGGATTGTAAGCCAGGAGTATCCCATTCACAGCTCTAATGTGATGCTCTATTCTACTAAGCAAAACATTGCTAGTCGTGTCTGCTACACTTTTACCGAAGACGGCAAAAAAGTGAGAATGCTGAAGAAAACAGGTGAGATTTTGGATAAGTAGGTGAATGGCCACAACTAGACTCAAAACTTTATATAGCCAAACAATTGTCCCCAAACTAACCCAACAGTTTCAGTATACTAATGTGCATCAAGTACCTAAAGTGCTGAAAGTTACTGTTAACCGAGGTTTGGGGGAGGCGGCTCAAAATGCTAAGGCCTTAGAAGCGTCTTTAAGTGAAATTGCCCTAATTACTGGTCAAAAGCCAGTGGTGACCAGAGCAAAAAAGGCGATCGCCGGCTTTAAAATTCGTCAAGGCATGCCCGTGGGCATTATGGTGACTCTCCGAGGCGAACGGATGTATGCTTTCTTGGATCGGTTGATTAGTTTGGCCCTACCCAGAATTCGCGATTTTCGCGGGGTTAGTGCCAAGAGCTTCGACGGTCGAGGTAACTACACCCTAGGGGTGAGAGAACAACTAATCTTTCCAGAAGTCGAGTACGACAGGATAGATCAAATCCGTGGTTTAGATATTTCAATTATCACCACAGCCAAAACCGACGAAGAAGGTCGTGCTTTGCTTAAAGAAATGGGAATGCCCTTTCGGGATCAATAAGTTCATCTAAAGAGGGAACGATGGCCGCTAACGACACAATTGCAGATATGCTGACGCGCATCCGCAATGCTAACCTGGCAAGGCATCAAACAACGGAAGTGCCAGCAACAAAAATGACTCGTAGTATTGCTAAGGTTCTACAGCAAGAGGGGTTTATTTCCGAGTACACTGAAGCGGGAGAAGGGGTAAAACGTAACCTAGTTATTTCCCTGAAATACAAAGGTAAAAATCGTCAACCTCTAATCACAGCTCTAAAACGTGTAAGTAAACCTGGGTTGCGAGTTTACTCCAACAGAAAGGAACTGCCAAGAGTCCTAGGTGGTATTGGGATCGCGATTATTTCCACCTCTAGTGGAATTATGACTGACCGGGAAGCGCGTCGCCAGAACCTGGGTGGTGAAGTGCTTTGCTACGTTTGGTAAAAACAAGCTCAGGAGTTCGGGAGTAGGGCGACCCAGGCTAATTCTAGATGACTCATACTCACAACTCATAACTGACAAAGGACAAAATTCATGTCTCGTATTGGTAAACGTCCAATTACTATTCCCGCCAAAGTGCAGGTGGCAATAGATGGTACAAAGGTGGTGGTTAAGGGTCCCAAGGGGGAGCTTTCCCGTGATCTACCCGCCCACGTCACAGTTTCTCAATCTGGAGAAACATTGTTAGTCACCAGACGTGATGACACACGCACTTCCCGACAAATGCACGGTTTAAGCCGGACTTTAGTAGCCAATATGGTGGAGGGCGTTTCCCAAGGTTTTCAACGCCGGTTGGAAATTCAAGGGGTAGGTTATCGGGCTCAGGTGCAGGGTGCCAATCTGGTATTGAATATTGGTTATAGCCACCAGGTGCAAATCGAACCACCAGCGGGAGTTCAATTTGCTGTTGAAAATAACACTAATGTCATTGTTAGTGGTTATGACAAAGAGGTGGTGGGTAACACAGCAGCTAAAATTCGTGCTGTTCGTCCCCCGGAACCCTATAAAGGTAAAGGTATTCGTTATGCCGGTGAAGTGGTAAGACGTAAAGCCGGTAAGACTGGTGGTAAAGGTAAGAAGTAAACATGAAACTTACTCGTAGAGAATCAAAACAACGTCGCCATAGGCGCGTACGTGGTAAAGTTAACGGTTCCCCAGAACGTCCACGTCTATCAGTGTTTCGCTCTAATGAGCATATTTATGCTCAAATTATTGACGACACACAACATCGCACACTAGTAGCAGCATCAACAGTAGACCCTCAGTTGAGGTCTGATTTGGCCTCTGGTGCCAACTGTGATGCTTCAGCCCAAGTTGGTAAGTTAATAGCAGCGCGCTCCTTGGAGAAGGGTATTACTAAGGTCGTATTTGATCGAGGTGGTAATCTTTATCATGGTCGTATTCAGGCTTTAGCTGAGGCAGCACGGGAAGCAGGTTTGGATTTCTAAAGTTTTCTGTGGGGAAAAAGTCCCAACTGACAACTGACAACTGACGTTGAGAGAAAAGTGATTATGGCAACGGGTCGTCGTAAGGCAAGTAAAGCAAAGAAAGAAGAAACCAATTGGCAAGAACGGGTGATTCAAATCCGTCGTGTCAGTAAGGTAGTCAAAGGTGGTAAAAAACTCAGCTTCCGGGCAATTGTCATCGTTGGCAACGAACGTGGTCAGGTGGGTGTGGGAGTTGGTAAGGCTTCCGATGTAATCGGAGCGGTGAAAAAGGGTGTCGCAGATGGCAAAAAGCATCTGATTGAAATTCCTATCACCAAGTCTAACTCTATTCCCCACCCCATTGATGGTGTTGGTGGTGGAGCCAAGGTGATTATGCGTCCAGCCGCACCAGGTACTGGTGTAATCGCTGGTGGTGCAGTTAGAACTGTATTGGAATTAGCTGGGGTACGTAACGTTCTAGCCAAACAACTAGGTTCTAATAACCCTTTAAATAACGCTAGAGCTGCTGTTAATGCTTTATCTACACTGCGGACATTTGCTGAAGTCGCTGAAGATCGGGGCATTGCGGTAGAGAATCTCTATATTTAATAATGCTTTATGCAGGATTTTCTCAGGAAAATCCATAGCACAATCAGAGGATCAATACTAAATCTAAACACCCAAATCAACATGAGACTGAACGATGTTAAGCCTCAAAAGGGCTCTAAAAAACGCCGTAAGCGTGTAGGTAGAGGTATTTCTGCCGGTCAAGGCGCTAGTGCGGGTCTGGGCATGCGGGGTCAAAAGTCCCGCTCTGGTAGCAGCACTAGACCGGGTTTTGAAGGTGGTCAACAACCCCTTTACCGTCGGATACCTAAACTCAAGGGTTTTCCTGTAGTCAATCGTCGGGTTTACACTACGATAAATGTAGAGAAGTTGGCTTCCCTACCCCCTAACTCGGAAGTAAATCTGGCCTCTTTAAAAGAGGCGGGTATTCTTACCTCCGTTAAAGGACCTTTAAAAGTCTTGGGTAATGGGGAATTGGGTGTTCCACTCAAGGTGCAAGCAGCAGCTTTCACCGGTCAAGCTCGGAGCAAAATTGAGGCTGCTGGTGGTAGTTGTGAGGTTTTAAGCTGAGGATATGCTAGTCAACTAGCTGCCAGCACCCGGTTCACTATCAAGGTAAGACTTTATGATCAGTCGAGACAAAGCCCCAACGGCTCAAGAAACTTTCATGCAAATGGCACAAGCAGCTGGACTAAGAGGAAGGCTGCTTGTCACGGTCGGGATTCTAATTTTGGTGCGATTGGGCATCTTTTTGCCAGTTCCCGGAATTAACCGCGAAAGATTTGCAGAGGCCATATCTGGGAATAATGCCATTTTCGGTTTGTTGGATATATTTTCGGGAAGGGGACTATCCACCTTGGGTGTTTTTGCCTTGGGTATTCTTCCCTTTATCAATGCGTCTATTATTATCCAATTGTTGACTGCTGCTATTCCTTCTTTAGAAAATTTACAGAAAAATGAAGGAGAAGCAGGAAGGCGGAAAATATCTCAGATTACCCGATATGTGTCTTTGGGTTGGGCAATTCTTCAGAGTACGGCTTTTTCAGCTTTGTTCCTGCAGCAGTTTGCCCTCAATCCAGGCCCCATTTTTGTGGCGGAAACCGCAATAGCCTTGACTGCTGGTTCCATGTTTGTTATGTGGGCATCCGAGTTGATTACGGAGCGGGGAATTGGCAATGGTGCATCTTTGTTGATTTTTGTCAATATTGTGGCTTCCTTACCTAAGTCCCTGGGTGACACTATTGACTTGGTGCAGGTCGGTGGTAGGGAAATTGTGGGACGGGTGATTGTTTTGGTGTTGGTGTTTGTAGCCACCATTATTGGTATCGTGTTCGTCCAGGAAGGTATACGCCGAATTCCAATTATTTCTGCACGCCGTCAGGTAGGTCGGCGAGTTTTAGCAGAACAAAGAAGTTTTCTGCCTTTACGGTTGAATCAGGGCGGTGTCATGCCGATTATTTTTGCCGCTGCCATCCTCAGTTTGCCCTTGCTAATTGCTAACTTCACTAAGAATGTTGAATTGGCAAATATAGTTAACACCTATTTGAGCCCTAGCGGATCTAGTTCTTGGGTGTATGCTTTGGTGTACATGATTTCTATTATCTTCTTTAGCTATTTCTATTCTTCCTTGATTCTCAACCCGGTAGATGTGGCTCAAAACTTGAAGAAAATGGGTTCTAGTATTCCTGGGATTAGACCGGGCAAAGCTACTAGTGAGTATATTGAGCGCGTCAGCAACCGCTTAACTTTTTTGGGAGCTATGTTCTTAGGACTGGTGGCCATTATTCCTACTGCGGTGGAAAGCACTTTAAATGTACCAACTTTTAGAGGTTTGGGAGCCACTTCTTTGTTGATTTTAGTGGGTGTGGCCATTGATACGGCAAGGCAAATCCAGACTTACGTCATCTCTCAACGCTATGAAGGAATGGTGAAACAATAGTGACGCGATTAATCTTCTTGGGACCACCAGGTGCAGGTAAGGGAACTCAAGCCAAGGTTTTGGCTGATTTTTTCCAGGTTCCTCACATTTCCACTGGGGACATTTTACGCCAAGCCATTACTGACCAAACAGCTCTGGGTGTGAAAGCTCAGGAGTACATGGACAAGGGTGATCTAGTCCCTGACCAGCTGGTGCAAGATATGGTGGAAGAAAGACTGCAAAAATCAGATGCCCAAAAAGGTTGGATTCTTGATGGGTTCCCCCGCACAGTATCTCAGGCAGTTTTCTTGGGCAATCTTTTAGACCGGATCCAGGGTGATTCAGAAAGGGTGGTTAATCTTGACGCACCCGATGAGATTGTCGTCTCTCGCTTGTTGGGAAGGGGTAGAAAAGATGACTCGGAGGATGTTATTCGCCATAGACTAAATGTTTACAGGCGAGACACTGCTCCCCTAATTCAGTATTATGGCGATCGCCAGAAGCTCTTGACTGTTAATGGTAACCAATCCCAAGAAGAAGTCACCAGCGCCTTAAAAATGGCTATCACTGTTTAAGGAGATGACCCCAGTTTCTAATCCATCTTCCCCATCCCTTTTAGCTAAGATATATTAATAAGCTGTTGATATATTCCACATTGGTTCCTTGTCAAGACTGCATCTGTCCTGGAACGAATAATTACCGAGTTGAGGAAAAAACTTGTCTAAACAAGACTTGATTGAAATGGAAGGGACTGTAACCGAATCATTGCCCAACGCCATGTTTCGAGTTGACCTAGATAACGGGTTTAATGTCCTAGCACACATTTCTGGGAAAATCCGCCGTAATTATATCAAAATTTTGCCGGGGGACCGGGTCAAGGTGGAGCTGACCCCCTATGACCTAACTAAGGGTCGTATTACCTACCGACTACGGAAGAAGTAAGACCAACAATCTTATCATAAAAGCTGCGGATTTTCCCTTCGTAGTGACTGAAATAATTTTTCGGGAAATGTTATAATTCACCATTTGGAGTTCAACAAAAAGGCCATGAAAGTTAGAGCCTCAGTCAAGAAAATCTGTGATAAGTGTAACGTGATTAAACGTCGTGGTCGCGTTATGGTTATTTGTGAAAACCCTAAACACAAGCAAAGGCAAGGCTAAAACTGTCAATTAAATTTGCAGTTTCAGTAGGCTGATAAAGAAAATGACCAAAAAAAGAGGGAGAGATTAATTGTGGCACGGATTGCAGGAGTAGACCTACCGCGTGACAAACGCGTAGAGATCGGTCTAACTTACATATATGGGATTGGACTGACAAGGTCGCAGGACATTTTAGCAGCTACAGATGTAAACCCAGACACCCGGGTTAAAGACTTGACTGATGCTGATTTAGCGGCTTTAAGAGCTGAGATAGAAAGCAACTATCAAGTGGAAGGGGATCTGCGACGTTTAGAGGCCATGAATATCAAGCGTCTAGTTGACATAGGCTGTTATCGTGGTCGTCGTCATCGTATGGGTCTACCTGTGAGGGGTCAAAGAACCCGTACCAATGCCAGAACCAGACGCGGTAGAAGACAAACAGTGGCTGGTAAGAAAAAGGCCCCTGGTAAATAAGTGAACAAGTTTTAGTCTAAATTCAGCAAACAAACATGGCAAGACAACCAACCAAAAAAACCGGGAGTAAAAAGCAGAAGAAGAATGTACCTAATGGCATTGCCTACATTCAATCTACTTTCAACAATAGCATTGTCACCATTACGGACCAAAATGGAGATGTAATCTCCTGGGCCAGTGCTGGTTCCAGTGGATTTAAGGGGGCAAAAAAAGGTACTCCCTTTGCCGCCCAGACCGCAGCTGAAAGCGCCGGTCGTCGCGCTATTGACCAAGGAATGCGTCAAATTCAGGTGATGGTTAGTGGACCAGGAGCAGGAAGGGAAACGGCAATTCGAGCTTTACAAGGGGCAGGATTAGAAATTACCCTGATTCGGGATGTTACTCCTATTCCCCATAATGGCTGTCGTCCACCTAAACGCCGTCGGGTGTAAATATGTAGTTGGCATTCATTTGGTATTAATGGTGAACAGGATTCCCCCTTGATGGGCTTTCCTCAAGGGGAGGGGAAAACTCTAGATAACCAATTGGGAAAGTTAAACTTTTATTACTGGAAAGATTGGTTAGAGATTGGTTTAAATTATGGCACTTTGATCCACCAAAATTACAGATCAGGGCATAAAGTTAATTCGAGGGGCAAATTTTTGCCAGCAGCACCTTAAAGGGGAGGCTACTCCGTGGCGCAGTTTCAAATTGAATGTGTAGAGTCTAGTACCGAGGAAAGTCGTAATCATTATGGCAAGTTCGTCCTAGAACCCCTGGAAAGGGGTCAGGGAACGACGGTAGGTAATGCGTTGCGACGGGTTTTGCTATCTAATTTAGAGGGAACAGCAGTTACTGCAGTAAGAATAGCTGGTGTTACCCATGAGTTTGCCACAGTTCCCGGTGTGCGGGAAGATGTGATGGAAATCATCATGCGGATGAAAGAGGTGATTCTCAAAAGCTATTCCCATCAACCGCAAATAGGAAGGTTGCTGGTTACCGGTCCCACAACGGTTACTGCAGCCCATTTTGATTTGCCTGGTGAGGTAGAGGTGATTGATCCTACCCAGTATGTAGCTACTTTAGCAGAGGGCGGCAAACTGGAAATGGAGTTTCGCATTGAAAGAGGTAAGGGCTATCGCACTGTAGAAAAGGGAAGAGAAGAGGCTACATCCCTGGACTTTTTGCAGATTGACTCAGTATTTATGCCAGTGCGAAAAGTTAATTATAGCGTGGAGGAATCCCGTGGTGATGGTAGCCTGAAAGATCGGCTTTTGTTGGAAGTTTGGACTAATGGCAGTATTTCACCCCAGGAGGCCTTGTCTTCATCTGCGGCAATTCTGGTAGAATTATTTAACCCTCTTAAGGATATCTCCTTGGAGCCTACGGACATGGGCTTGGATATGCCAGATGATCCCACTGCCCAAATTCCTATTGAGGAGTTACAGCTATCTGTTCGTGCTTACAACTGCCTGAAACGTGCTCAAGTTAATTCTGTAGCAGATTTGTTGGATTATACCCAAGAAGACTTGTTAGAAATCAAGAACTTTGGTCAAAAATCGGCAGAAGAAGTAGTGGAAGCCTTACAGCGCCGTCTAGGTATTACTTTACCACAGGAAAGAAGTTCTAAACCAAGCTAGTCCGATTGTTTTTCATAGTAATAGGTCCCTATTATGCGTCACCGTTGTAAAGTAAAAAAACTTGGTAAACCAGCAGACCAGCGTCGTGCTTTATTGCGATCGCTGACCACAGAGCTTATACGTCATGGTCGTATTACTACCACACTAGTTCGTGCTAAGGTAGTACGTAGTGAAGCAGAAAAGATGATCACTTTGGCAAAAGATGGGTCTTTGTCAGCTCGTAGAGAGGCATTGGGTTATATCTACGATAAGTCCCTAGTCAAGGCATTATTTGAACAAGCACCAACTCGGTATGGGAATCGTCAAGGTGGTTACACCCGTATTTTGCATACTGTGCCCCGTCGGGGCGATCATGCCGAAATGGCGATTATTGAACTAGTGTAGGGAATAGGGAAAACCCATCCAACCCATGATGTCAGATAGCCGCCAGCCCACCCCAACTTATCGAGTTGCCTTAGTTATTCAGTATCTAGGTACCAACTTCCATGGGTGGCAACGGCAAAAAGCCCACCGTACAGTCCAAGAAGAAATAGAAACAGCTATAGCCAGTGTTCTAGGGCATCATGTAACACTACATGGTGCGGGAAGGACTGATGCCGGGGTTCATGCAGCTGCTCAAGTTGCCCATTTCAATGCTACAGGGCATATACCTGGGCACAAGTGGGCAACCGTTTTGAACAGTTACTTACCCCCGGATATACTAATCAGGGCTTCTGCTGGTGTAAACGAAAGTTGGCACGCCCGATTTAGTGCAGTGTACCGACGATATAGATATACAATCTATACTGAAGCTCTACCAAACTTGTTTGTGAGTCCGTTTAGTTGGCATTATTATTATGCTCCCCTGGAAGAAGAGTTGATGCAAGCGGCTTTAAGTCCCCTGGTGGGAAAACACCACCTAGCAGCTTTTCACCGTGCTGGATCAGCGCGATCGCATTCCTGGGTAGAAATACAAGCAGTGGAATGTGGTCGGCAAGGTTCATTAGTACATATAGAGATTCAAGCCAATGGATTTTTGTATGGCATGGTAAGGTTATTAGTGGGGATGTTGGTGCAGGTAGGAAGCAAACAGAAGTCCCTAGAGGATTTCACAAACATTTGGCAAACAGAAGACCGAGAAAAAGTGAAATATGCAGCACCACCTCAAGGTCTATGCTTACTAAGGGTTGGATATAGTGACTTTCCCTTTTCCCGGGAAATTTGGTATGAAACTCAACCTTATTTAGTATTTGGTCACCGGACCGATGACAGATCACTTAAAACCGACAAAGGAAAAAACAATGAGTAGTAAAACTTATCTTCCTCCAGAGGAAGAAATTAAACGTGACTGGTATGTAGTAGATGCCGCAGACAAGCGTCTAGGTAGGCTAGCAACTGAAATTGCCATGGTTCTCCGGGGTAAAAGAAAAGCTGAATATACCCCCCATTTAGATACAGGAGACTTTGTAGTAGTAATCAATGCGGAAAAAGTGGTAGTTACGGGCAAAAAACAGAGTCAAAAACTTTACCGGAGGCATTCCGGTCGTCCCGGTGGGATGAAAACAGAAACCTTTGCTAAATTGCAACAGCGCCTACCAGAAAGAATAGTCGAGCATGCTGTAAAAGGTATGTTACCTAAAAATAGCTTAGGTAGACAGTTATTCACCAAACTGAAAGTTTATAGTGGTTCGACCCATCCTCACACAGCACAAAAACCTAAAGAACTAATTATTAACACTATTCCGGGAGAAAACTAATCATGGCAACAGTAGCAGAAAATAATAGTGGTCGTGCTCTGTATTGGGGCACTGGTCGGCGCAAGTCCGCAGTTGCACAGGTACGTCTAGTTCCTGGAGAGGGTAAATTTGTGGTTAATGGCAAAGAAGGGGAGTTGTACTTCCAATACAATCCCAACTACTTAGGAGTCATTAAAGCCCCTTTAGAAACTCTAGGGTTGGAAAACGAGTACGACATTTTAGTAAAAGCCAAAGGTGGCGGTCTAACTGGACAAGCGGACTCAATTCGTTTGGGTGTAGCTCGTGCCCTATGTCAGTTGGATCCAGACAATCGTTCACCCTTAAAAATTGAGGGTTATTTAACTCGGGATCCACGAGCTAAAGAGCGGAAGAAATACGGATTACATAAAGCTCGAAAAGCCCCTCAATACTCAAAACGATAGTTGACGGAAAAGCTGTCGAGTTGCAAAGCTATAAAAGCTATAATTTTGATAAACACCACAAAAGGAAAAATGGCTAAACCTGATATTCATCCCCAGTGGTATCCAGAAGCTAAAGTCTATTGTAATGGTCAGGTTGTGATGACCGTCGGTTCAACTAAACCCGAATTACACGTAGATGTTTGGTCTGGAAACCATCCCTACTACACTGGTACTCAGAAAATTATTGATGCTGAGGGTCGTGTGGAACGCTTTCTTCGTAAGTATGGCATGTCTAGCGAGCAAGGTAACAAAAAGAAAAAGTAGCTGGTTGGCTGTAGCTTGTACTACAGGGACCCTGCATAATTGCGGGGTCGCTTGTTGTTTTTAACTTGGGCCAACTTGTGATTTTTTAGGAGCTTGTTTACTAGTTATGGCTGAATCATATTTGCTGGAGAAACTGAAATCTGTTGAACAAACCTTTCACGAATTAACTCGTCGGTTAGCCGATCCGGACACGGCAAAAAGTCCTGATGAGTATCAGAAGATTGCCAAGTCCCGTTCCTCTTTAGAAGAGGTAGTAATTGCCTATGAAACATGGAAAAACTCTCAAGAGGAGTTAGTTGGAGCAAGGCAGATACTAAAAGAGTCTAATGGAGATCCGGAGTTGCATGAAATGGCAACCATGGAAGTAAAAGACTTGGAAAACAAGATAGAACATTTAGAAGAGCAGTTAAAAATATTACTGCTGCCCCGTGATCCTAACGATGAGAAAAACATCATGTTGGAAATCCGCGCTGGTACTGGTGGAGATGAAGCCAGTATTTGGGCTGGAGATTTGCTGCGCATGTACTCCCGTTATGCTGACACCCAGGGTTGGAAGGTGAAACTAGTTAGCGAATCTCCAGGAGAGATGGGTGGATTTAAAGAAGTAATTCTAGAAATTCAAGGTGATAGCGTTTACAGCAAGTTAAAGTTTGAAGCTGGGGTCCATCGTGTTCAGCGGGTTCCAGCAACGGAAGCGGGTGGTAGAGTTCACACCTCCACAGCTACAGTGGCGATTATGCCCGAAGTTGATGATGTGGAAGTACACATTGACCCAAAAGATATTGAAATGACTACCGCTCGTTCCGGTGGTGCTGGTGGGCAAAACGTCAACAAAGTGGAAACAGCAGTTGATTTGTTTCACAAACCAACCGGTATACGCATTTTCTGCACCGAAGAGCGCAGTCAGCTACAGAATAAGGAACGGGCAATGCAAATTCTTAGGGCTAAACTCTATGAAATCAAACTACGGGAACAACAAGAAGCGGTGACTTCCATGAGGAGATCTCAAGTTGGTACTGGTTCTCGTTCAGAAAAGATCCGCACCTACAATTATAAAGATAGTCGAGCTACTGACCATCGTTTGGGGCAAAACTTCACCCTCAGTCCAGTTTTAGAAGGGGACTTGGAAACTTTAATTCAATCTTGTATTTCTCAAGATCAACAGGAACGTTTAGCAGAACTAGCTACTGCTAATAACTAGAGTTACCTAACTACACTTGCAGGTTGTGGAAATTATTGCTGCAATCTTCAGGGAGTAGTGCTATTATTCGGTTATTAAAAAAAGTAAAGGGCAATTTTACTATGACCAAAGCACCTGTTAGTCCTGTGGTGCTAGTCATTTTAGACGGATGGGGCTATTGTGAGGATAAACGTGGAAACGCGATCGCAGCTGCTAAAACTCCCATTATGGACGGTTTATGGGCAGGTTATCCCCACACCCTCATCCGCACATCAGGAAAAGCCGTAGGGTTGCCAGAAGGTCAAATGGGCAACTCAGAAGTTGGTCATTTGAACATTGGCGCTGGAAGAGTGGTTCCCCAAGAACTGGTACGCATCTCTGATGCTGTAGAAGATGGTTCTCTAGCTACTAATTCCGCACTTCTCAACATTTGCCAAGAAGTGAAATCCCGAAATGGCAAGTTGCATCTAGTTGGCCTTTGTTCTGATGGAGGGGTACACTCTCATATTACCCATCTGTTAGGCTTGCTTGATTTTGCTAAATCACAGCAAGTTTTAGATGTATGTATTCACGCTATTATGGACGGGCGTGATACCCAACCAGTGGATGGAATCAAAACCATCCAACAATTGCAAAACTATATAGACCGGGTGGGAGTAGGAAGAATAACTACTATCAGTGGTCGATATTATGCTATGGACAGAGACCGTCGTTGGGACAGGGTCCAACTGGCCTACGATGTAATGACACAAGAGGGTGCTGGTAAAGGAAAAACAGCTGTAGAGGTTTTGCAGTCTTTATATGCTGAGGGAGTAACCGACGAGTTTATCGTTCCTGTGAGAATTGCTCCCGGTGCAATTAGTCCTGGTGATGGGGTGATATTCTTTAATTTTCGCCCAGATCGGGCCAGGGAATTGACTCAGGCTTTTGTCAGTTGTAATTTTCAGGGTTTTCCACGGGAGCAAATTACACCTCTGTCTTTTGTCACCTTTACCCAATATGATCCCGAGTTGCCTGTATCTGTAGCATTTACCCCCCAGAACTTACAGAATATGTTGGGTGAGGTGATTGCTAATCATGGTCTCAAGCAGTTTCGCACTGCAGAAACTGAAAAGTATGCTCATGTCACCTATTTCTTTAATGGGGGATTAGAGTATGCTTATGAAGGTGAAGACAGAGCAATGGTAGCAAGTCCCCAGGTTCCTACATACGACAAGGAACCCCAAATGTCTGCTGACGCTGTGACCAGTTTGGCTATTTCCGCTATAGAGAAAAGAATTTATTCTTTAATAGTGATGAATTATGCCAACCCTGACATGGTAGGCCATACGGGGAAAGTGGATGCTACCGTGGTGGCTATTGAAACTGTTGATCGATGTTTGGGCAAACTGGTAGAAAGCGTGGGTAAAGCAGGTGGTACATTGATCATTACAGCTGATCATGGCAATGCTGAGTATATGGTAGATGAAAATGGCAGTCCCTGGACAGCTCATACTACTAACCCAGTTCCCTTGATTTTAATCGAAGGAGAAAAGCTGAAAATACCAGGATATGGTGCAAATGTTGATTTGCGTAATGATGGCAAACTATCGGACATTGCTCCCACCATTCTGGATATTTTGAAACTACCTCAACCTCCAGAAATGACTGGTAAATCCCTCTTGAGAGCGCCCGAATATGATTTACAATTTCCTCGTAGACCTGTACAAGTGGGATTGTAAATAAGTTATACTTTTTCGTATTTCCAAGTAATGGCGATTCCAAGTCGCAAATAGGGATAAAACCTGCACTTGCAGGTTTTTTATCACATTATAGTTCTTTGTAGGACTTGCACCGTCATTATTCAAGTTCAATTTACACCACTTTGACTAGCTATGAACATTAACAATATTCTACAAGGAATTTGGGCCTTTTCTGCTTTGGGTTTAATCGTTTTAGTTTTGCTACATAGTCCCAAAGGAGATGGTATTGGAGCTATTGGTGGACAAGCTCAACTTTTTAGCAGTACTAAAAGTGCTGAGAATACACTCAATCGCGTTACTTGGTCCCTGGTAGTTATTTTTCTGGGTTTAACAGTGGTTTTAAGTTCTAACTGGTTGCCAAAATAGCGTACAATTGGTATCAATTCACATAACACTTTAGAAAATAGCACCCCTTTAAGTCTGATAAGTCTACACACCCAGGGACAAATTCGTCAGGTTTTATCCCAGGGTTATAAGATCACTGTGGAATACGTTGACAAAAGACGATTTTCTATGGGATCTTGGCAAAGTTGTGGCAATTTACATATGAGCGATTATTCACAAGCAGTTTTCGCTTTGGAGTCTTGTTTATTGGAACATCCTGGTGAATATGTACGCTTGGTAGTTATTGATCCTAAATTGAAACGTCGAGTGCTAGAAACTATTATTCAGCGCCCCTAGGAAAAAATTGAGGTTAGTATGGTAGGGTTTGGTTACAGTCTAAACTGTACAAGAATCATGTAGAAAAATTATATAGCTTTTGGTAAAACCCCGTGGTAAAGCTTCTCCAAACTGGTTATATTATCACTGAGAGTATATTTTTCTAGGACGCGTTTTCTTGCTTTTTGACCTAACAGGGCAGTTAACTCTGGATGATCTTGAAATAAAGGTAAAATAGTTCTAATTTGAGAGCGCACAGACCTTGTACTGATTAAAACGCCTGCTCCCTTTTCTAAAACTTCTCCATCTGCACCCACATCAGTGGCAAGACATGCCAAACCGCAGGACATAGCTTCTAACAAAGATAGAGACAAGCCTTCTACCAAAGAAGGTAAAATAAATAAGTCCGCACCTCTTAGTATCTCTATACGTCGCTCCTCACTAGCAACAAAACCTAACCAGATAATACCATATTCAGATTCATAAAATGGCTCGAGTGAAGATCTCAAAGGACCATCGCCAACTATTAACAGCTTGCTAGTAGGTGACATGGATGACTGTTTCCATGCTCTTAGTAGGGATTCAACGTTTTTCTCCGGTGCGAGACGACCTTGATAAACAAATAGTCGTTCTGCATTAAATTCATCTTTCACCTTAGAAGTACCAGGAGAGTATTTCACAGTATCTACCCCATTAGGGATAACAGCAATTTTTGCTTCCCTAACTCCCATTTTTACCAATAATTCTTTTTGAATTTGGGAAAATACAATCACCCGGTGATAGTTGTCTAAAAAAGGAGCATATAACTGGTACGCTAGCAATTGGGTACCAGAGATCAATTTGGCACCTTTACCCGCAAAAGGAGTATGGAAAGTGGCCACTAGGGGAATATTTAGTTCCTGACAAATTTCGGGTAAAACAAAGTCAAGGGTGGATAAGGTTAAGGAAGCATGAACTATTTGGGGTTGTATTTCCCGTAGCGCGTCTTTTAAAACTTTAGTTGCATTGAAAGCGGGAAGTGTGTAGACTTGCGACTTATAGATAAATGGTAAGGGAACTTCCTTAAAATTTGGCCAGTTATCAGGTTGAGATTCTTCCTGAGCAAAATGTAAAAAACTTACATCATGTCCCCTGTCCAACAGACCATTTGTAATTTCCCTACTGTAAGTAACATTGCCACAAAAGGGTGATTTTTTTCCAATCCAGGCTATACGCATTCTTTATTTGGCTACGAAAAATTGAGAAATTATCTTGGGAACAATTGTAGCACAAAACTTAGTGGTTTTTGAACTGTTAATCAACTTTTATTAACTAATGATTGCTCGAATTATACCAGGTAATTATTCCTCCGCCAAATACAATGACGGATAAAAGCAAAAAAACTGACTTTAACCCAATAAAATTCTCCGCTAGACCAGCTAAAGCTAGAGGTAGGGTTAGAGCAATGTTAATCAAGTTATTTTGCAGTCCAAACACTTTACCACGCATTTCTGCTGGGGTTTCGGTTTGAATAGTTGTTTGCATGGGAATACCGACCAAAGCCCCAAAAACACCTAGCAGTGCTACTAATAGCAGTACGGGCCATAGTTGGTTTGTGAAGATAGCAAGACCAACCAAAGATCCCGACATTCCCAAGGAACCCCATAAACTCAACTGTCCATAGGTAAAACTGCGACCGAACTGTCCCACAATTGTAGCACCAGCAGCAATACCCACACCACCTGCGGCCAATAAAAAACCAAATTGGGAGGCCTTTAAATTGGGGATAATTTCTGCCATACGAACTGCTAAAACAGTAAGCGCTGCAAATACAGAAAATAATATGGTTAACTGTAACATAGCATTTCTAATGCTGCGATTGGACTTGAGGTAGTTCAAACCATCCCACAAGTCGGATAAAAGATGGGGAAATTCTGTTTCTGGAGGATGAGGTTTTTCTTGAGTTTGAATTAGGAGTAAAATGATACCAGCAATACCATAACTACTGCCAACTAAAATTTCTTTGCCCAGTCCACCAGCACCACCGAATTTTGACCAGAGACTATCAGCTAAAACTAAAACTGGTTCACCTACTGCAAAACCAATAATTACTGATGCCATCATTGTAGTTGTGTACAGAGAATTGGCGGAGAGTAAATGTTGTTCTTCCACCACTAGAGGAATAGTGGCCTGTTCTGCAGGGGCAAAAAATTGGGTGAAGGTAGAAACTAAAAAGGTCACCAGTAAGATCATTAAAAAACCTACTGGCAAAGCGCCTATAGGATGCCAATCATGGGTTAACCAGATTAAAAAGGGAATGGCAATAACTAGAATACCACGCCAAATATTAGATGCTACTAGTACAGCTTTTTTTGACCAGCGGTCCACAAATACCCCAGCAACAGAACCAAACAAAACTGCGGGAATGGTAAAAATCATCATTAGGGCTGAAACCCAACCACTAATACTTTGACCCCTTTGTTGAAACTCACTGTTGATTAAGGCAATCATAAGAACTAGATATACTTTGTCAGCTAATTGACAAAAGATTTGCCCCCCCCAAAGTGCTAGAAAATTGCGATTTTTTAATACTGGGAAAAATCCTTCCTTTCCATGCTTACTACTAGATTTTAGATCGGACCCGGAACCGTCTCTATCTTCTACGTCTAGTTGTGATGGTGTCTCTTCTAAAACTGCTTTTTCGTTTTCACGGGTGGTCTCAGCAGGTTCATTAATAGGATTTACCTCCAGAGGAAGATCCGAGTTGGTGGGAGGTGATTTTGGTAAATCACTTGTCTTGGTTTTTTCCATGGAAAATCCCTTCACGGATCTTTGCTGGTGATTATCTTGGTATGATTTCACCCTATTTTTGTGTTTAAATTTGGGTGATAAGGGCTGGTTGTTTCTATCTAAATCAGACGATTGCATCATGGTTGGGAGCAAAATAGGAATCTATCAAGGTAGCAGAGCGAATAGGAAAACCCAGGTGGTACTGAGTATAATGGCGCAAGATCTGCTCAACAGATAACCAGCTATCATCATAGGCTGAATCTATTTGTATTATCCCTGGTTGGGATAAATATTGGAGCATCATTAATTCTTTTGCTCCCAATCGACGGGAAATTTTTGGTAACTCTTGGTGGTGCAAAACCCTTTCAAAGTCATTTTCTGGGATTTTTGGCTCATGAAAGTTTTCCTGTTTTTTTAAGTTTTCCCAGGTTTGTAGGCAAATTGTTCCCCCCGCTGTTGTACTGAAACCAGCTTGCCATTTTGGATTGCTTAAATCTGGTATTAAGGGTTTTTGGGTTAAACAGCACACTTGGACCTGTGGGCTTATTCCAACTAAGTTTAACATATCAAAGACTCCCTTAACTAAATGTGCTACTATGGCAATCTGGGGAATTGGGGGGAGGGAATCTAAGGTCTCAAGATGTTGATTTAATAAGTCATATAGCTCTAGTTGGGGATGCTCCTCCAATGCTTGATGGAGCGCAATTTCTGCTAAATATTGACTCGCTGCCAGTTTTCCTAAACTTTTGGTCAGTCCAGGATAGGTCTTGAGGGTCTGTGCTTGGTTAATCCTATAAAGGCTTGATGTTTGAGTGGGGTTAGATTTGCCAGAGGAAATCAATAATTCATTCACCATGAATATTCCACTTCTACCATTTAGGCTAGATTGGTACTTTCTGGAACCAGGGGCGATCGCCTTAACTAGGCCCAACTCCCTGGTTAACACGGTGAGTATTTGATCCGACTCACCTAGAAACTGGCTTTTAAGATTGATTCCCCTTACGTGATAACTCCCGTTCATTAGTAATTACCCCTGTTATTTTTCTGTATCCAGGCGCTGATGGAGTAAGTCTATTCCACGAGATGTACCCAGTCTGGTTGCACCGGCCATAATTAGATCTATAGCCTCTTGATGGGTACGAATCCCTCCGGAAGCTTTTATTCCCACCCTTTCTTTTGTTAGTTGTTTTAAAAATTGCACATCTTTCACTGTTGCTCCACCATTCCAACCCGTACTAGTTTTTAAAAATGCCGCACCCGCATCCATGGCTATTTCAGCAGCTACTTTTTTTTCCGCATCTGTCAGTAAACTGGTTTCTAAAATTACTTTGATTGGTTTCCCAGTTTCTTCGCAAATTGTGGCAATTTCTCGGTGTAATTGCTCAGTCTTGCCGATTTTTAACCAGCCTAAGTTAATCATTAAATCTAACTCCGTGGCACCATTTTCCACCGCCTCCTGTGCTTCATATAATTTGACTGTTGAGGTGGTCAACCCGGTGGGAAATCCAATTACAGTACATACTTGTGGCTTTTTGTTGTGTAATAGCTCCGCCGCTTGCTTAACATGGGATGGGTGAATACAAACTGCAGCAAAATTAAATCTGTACGCGTCTTCACACCACTTTTCTACCTGCGGTTCTGTTGTGGTAGGTAAAAGCAGGGAATGATCAATAAATGGGGCAATATCAATTTTTGGGTAGTCTGTTGTCATATCAAGATTCTACCTCAATTTCATGGTTAAGAACATCCTTGGCTTCTTTTGCAACTGCTTCTACTGAGTCAGTAGCCAACACTTCTAGAATTTTCCTAGCCTCTTTTCCACCTAAATTTGCTAAAGCATGAACTAAGCGATGACGTACTTGCCAATCTGGGTTTTGAGTATAGGGAGCTAGGATGGTTACTGCTTCAGGGTTGCCCAATTCACCTAGGGAACTAATGGCCGCACTTTGGACTAAACCGTTATCTGATTCCAGGGCTTTTTTGAGCAAATCTACTCCCCTTGGATCTCCCAGGGATCCAAGGGTGGCAATTATGCTGAATTTTACTACCCATTCCGGGGTCTCATGGTAGAGCTTTTCTAAATCGGGAAAGGCCACTTGTAGTTTTAGCGCCCCTAAACAATCAGCTGCTGCTGCTTGTACATCCGCTTCATTATCATTTAGCAACTCTCTTAAAATATTTAGGGAAAAATCTAAATCCTCGGATCCTAATGTGTCTAATTGACTTACAGCACAATAACGCACTCTTGAGTTTTGATCTTTAATGGCAATTTGTAATAATTCTAAACCCTGTCCGGGTGCCAATTCCCTAATTTGATTCACACCACGAAGGCGATCGCCTAAATTTTCAGAACTGAGTAGTTCTTTAACCGTTTCATAAGATATGTGAGCCATTGTTTTTAAATTTGAAGAATATAATTGGGATTTGGGTGTGACCGGGTAGGTAGGAAGATAATCAGTTGTAGGATTTTAGAAGGGGTAAAACCGCAAAAATTGGTGGTTTTTGCCAACTGGTAGTGGAAATTTTGCCAGGGAATACAAAAAAGGGGTCAATTTTTGCCAAGATAGAAATAATGGAAATATTATTCTGTAAAAGGCCACCTGGCAAAAATCAGCATGACTCAAACAAACATGGAAAACTACGGCAAAAGTTTTCTCGTAATCATTTTGCCGATTTCTTTTTTGATTATTTTCGTTCTCAACACCTGGAAGTTTTTACTCATAGGGTTATTGGTCATCATGAGTTTTAATCTGTGGCAAAAGTATAGGTGGGAAAAATGGTGTGATCAGGTAAATCCTCTGTTTTATGAGTTAATTGAGGAAAATCAGGGAAAAATCTCCTCGGTTGACCTGGCCATCAGGGGAAATTTTCCAGGAGACGAGGCAAAACGCTACCTAGAAAAGAAAGCCAAGGAATTTGGTGTCAATCTGGTAGACTCAGAAACCGACAGTCCATACTACTACTTTATCACTGGGAGTATTCTGGGCGAGATTTTAGATGGTAGCGAATCAGATATCAAACCAGTTGGTAGATCAGTAACCAAGGAGCCCAGATCTCTACTATCTCCACCTGTACTTGTTTTAGAGGGTAGGGAAGGAGATAAAGAAGGTCAAATCACTAATAGCTTGCAAACCAAATCCCTAGAGAGACAGTTAGCTTTTGGTTCCTTAATCCAGTCTGAATTGGCCCAACGCTTAGGTGTTTATTCAAGTACAGTCTACAAACGACGCAATGATCCTGATTTTTCCGAATGGACTCGCAGTCGAGACCCAGAGGGGATTGCCTGGTCTTACTCTCGCAAAAATAGAGAGTTTTTCCCCCTGGATAAATAAGCAGTGGTGGATTTAGTGGATTTAAGTAAGGATTCCCACCGCATCACCAATGGAACCCAAGCCGTGATTTTGCAGTTTTGCTAATAATCCTGTCAAGATTCGGCTTGCCATCATTGGTCCCTCATAAATCCAACCAGTATAAACCTGGATTAAACTTGCACCTGCTGTAATTTTTTCCCAGGCGTCCTCTGCGGTAAAAATCCCTCCCACACCAATAATTGGTATTTGACCTTGGCTTTGTTTATAAATAAAACGTATAATTTCTGTGGAGGGTTGACGTAATGGTAATCCGCTAATCCCTCCTGCTTCCACTTGGGGTGGGTTACCGGTTTTTTCAATCACTTGGGTTTTCAGTCCTTGACGACTAATAGTAGTGTTAGTGGCAATAATCCCCGCCAGTTTATAGGTTTGGGCAAGATTAATAATGTCTACTATTGCTTCCCATTCTAGGTCAGGTGCTATTTTGACAAATAATGGCTTGGGTTGGTTTTGTATACTGTTTTCTGTTTGAATGACCTCCAATATTTGACTAAGCATAGCTCCATCCTGAAGCGATCGCAGTCCTGGTGTATTAGGAGAAGAAACATTGACTACAAAATAATCACCTAAATTCTTTAGCAAACGAAAGCTTTGCAGATAGTCTGTTGCTGCTGCTTCTAGGGGGGTGATTTTAGACTTACCAAGATTTATACCTATAGGTATGGCAGGTAGCTGTTGTTGATAAAGTGCAGTTAGTCTTGCGGCCATAGCAGCAGCACCCGAATTATTAAAGCCCATACGGTTAAGAGCTGCTAAGTCCATAGGTAAACGAAACAAACGAGGTGGGGGATTTCCTGGTTGTCCATGATAGGTGACAGTACCTAACTCAGCAAAGCCAAAACCGAACCTGGACCAAAAGTGAGATCCCATACCATCCTTATCAAATCCTGCGGCCAAACCCAGGGGGTTAGGAAAATTCAAACCGAATAGGTTCTGTTTTAACCTATTGTCATGGACACATAAAGAATCCCCGACAAAAGATTTCAACCATATAGCACGGTAAGGATGGGAAGGTTGTAGAAACCAGTCTAGGGAACTTATCAGCCCACCGTGTAACCATTCTGGATCTGCTTTTATCAGAGTAAATAAAAATGGAAGAATTACTGCCTTATAGATATCCAATTTAGGTTATAATACGCTAGTTAAGAATAAGGTTGATGGTAAAATTTTGCCATTACTAAAATACACTAAAATACCAAAAACCACCACATACCATAAATTAATCTATGGGGCGTAAACTTTCTAAGTCTAACCTACCGGAAAAAATTTGCCCTGTGTGCCAACTTCCCTTCACTTGGAGGAAAAAATGGCAAGATTGTTGGGATGATGTGAAATACTGTTCGGAACGTTGTCGTCGGCGTCGTTCTCAAGCTAA
Organism: Cylindrospermopsis curvispora GIHE-G1; assembly: GCF_014489415.1. NCBI lineage: Bacteria > Bacillati > Cyanobacteriota > Cyanophyceae > Nostocales > Aphanizomenonaceae > Raphidiopsis > Raphidiopsis curvispora. Next base: position 151,982 of record NZ_CP060822.1, on the reverse strand, counting down.
GTGAAAGTTAACCATCTTACTTAAATACATACATAGTTAAACTAATAAATGACTTCATCAACACAAACTCAAGTACAGCCTAAACTGATTATCCATGGTGGAGCGGGTAGTTCCCTCCAAAGCAAAGGGGGATTAGCCGCTGTCAGGCGATCGCTCCATAACGTCATAGAAGATGTATACTCAATGCTACTCTCTGGTGTATCTGCCAGCGAAGCAGTAGTTAGGGGTTGTCAACTCCTGGAAGACGATCCCCGTTTTAATGCTGGCACAGGTTCAGTCCTGCAGTCCGATGGTCAAATTCGCATGAGTGCTTCTTTTATGGATGGCACATCTGGCAAATTTAGTGGAGTAATTAACGTTTCTCGGGTGAAAAACCCCATTGAAATGGCCCTATTTCTACAACAATCTCCTGACCGGGTATTGTCCGATCATGGTTCCCTGGAGTTAGCACGAGAGTTACAAGTTCCTAGTTATAGTGCCTTGACAGATTTACGACTCAAAGAATGGATACAAGAAAGAGAAGACAAATTTAAGAGAACTATGGCTGGAGTAGTTGCCGAACCGGAAACCCCAGATCCTGAAGCTGGGAGGGGAACCATTGGCGTAGTAGCCTTAGATACCTTTGGGCAATTGGCTGCAGGCACTTCTACTGGTGGTAAAGGCTTTGAACGCATTGGTAGAGTCAGTGATTCTGCTATGCCAGCAGGTAACTATGCTACCAGATACGCAGCAATAAGTTGTACAGGTATTGGAGAAGATATCATTGACGAGTGTTTAGCTGCCAAAATTGCGGTTCGTGTTAGCGATGGGATGTCTTTAAAGGAAGCGATGTGGCGTTCCTTTACCGAAGCCAGTAAAAACCAAAGAGATTTAGGTGCGATCGCCCTAGATTGCACGGGAAACATATCCTATGGTAAGACTAGTGAAATACTATTGGCAGCTTATCACAATGGTCAGAGCATTGGTGATACCCTGGAATGGAATGATGGAGAACTAGTTGGAATAGGTTAGATCGGGGCCAGTAGGGTAAACCCGCCCTGTTTCTTGAGAAATTCCCAAACTGGAATAAAATCCAACTAGAATTAGGATATATATTTTCAGTATGTTGACTAATTTGCTCTATGTCAGTTTTAGCAGCGATAGCAGTTTTGGCGACCCTTATCTTAGTACATGAGTTGGGACATTTTATAGCAGCTAGATCCCAAGGGATTTATGCCAACCGTTTTTCCCTGGGTTTTGGTCCTATTTTGTTGAAATATCAAGGATCACAAACGGAATACACAATTCGTGCTTTCCCCCTGGGTGGTTTTGTGGGTTTCCCCGATGATGATCCTGATAGCACAATTCCCCCTAATGATCCCAACCTATTGCGAAATCGTCCTATTCTAGATCGAGCAATTGTCATTAGTGCTGGCGTGATGGCAAATCTGGTGTTTGCTTATTTAGTCCTTGCCTTGCAGTTAGGTGTTGTAGGTATACCAAAGGAATTTCAATATCAACCTGGAGTTTTAATCAAACCAATTAACGAGCAATCAATAGCTTACCAGGCTGGTATTAGAGAAGGTGATATTGTTCTTAGCGTTAGTGGACGTGAATTAGTAGCTGGTAAAGATTCCACCTTATATCTAACACAGGAAATTCAAAACCATCCCGGTCAACCAATTGATTTGCAACTCCAACGTCAAGACCGGGAAATTACCCTACAAATCACCCCTGGGGAAAATCCAGAAGGGAAAGGATTGGTAGGTGTGGAACTTGCGCCCAATGGTAAAGCTGTTTACGAGCGTCCCCAAAATCCCATGCAGATTTTTACCGTTGCAGGAGAGAGATTCCAGCAGTTATTTGTGGGCACAATTAAAGGATTTGGACAACTAATCACTAACTTTCAACAAACCGCCAGTCAGGTGTCGGGTCCGGTCAATATTGTCAAAATTGGTGCTAAATTAGCAGCAGATAATAGTGCAAATCTCCTGTCATTTGCAGCTATAATTAGTATTAACTTAGCAGTTATCAACATTTTACCATTACCAGCTTTGGACGGTGGACAATTGTTTTTTCTGTTGATTGAAGGTCTATTTGGTAAACCCCTACCTATGAAAATTCAAGAGGGGGTTATGCAAACTGGATTAGTGGTGTTACTAGGACTGGGAATTTTCTTGATTTTTAAAGAAACTCTCCAGTTAAGCTTTATCCAACAAATATTTCAGAAAATGTAATTCCAAATCACCGACTAATCGGATAAGTACCGGTTAGTCGCAATGTTAAAATCATCAGATCCTGGGTCTCCATGGGTAATAAAAAAATCTCCAAACTATCTAAAAGGGGACTAGCTTTAGAAATTCTCTCTCGTCTTTATCGTCTTTATCCTGATGCAACCTGTTCTCTAAACTATCAAACCCCAGTCCAACTTTTGGTGGCCACTATTCTTTCCGCACAATGCACGGATGAAAGAGTTAATAAAGTAACCCCAGATTTATTTGGTCGCTTTCCCGATGTCCAAAGTTTAGCAGAAGCAGATGTATTAGAATTGGAGAAATTAGTGCATTCTACTGGGTTTTATCGCAACAAAGCTAAGAACATTAAATCTGCGTGTACGATGATAGTGAGTGATTTTAACTCAATTGTTCCAAATAAGATGGAGGATCTATTAAAACTACCCGGGGTAGCAAGAAAAACGGCAAATGTGGTCTTAGCTCATGCTTATGGTATTAATGGGGGGGTGACAGTGGATACCCACGTTAAAAGATTGAGTCAACGGTTAGGTTTAACAGAAAGTACCGAACCAATTAGCATAGAGAAAGATTTAATGGAGCTACTACCCCAACCAGAATGGGAAAACTGGTCAATCAGATTAATATATCATGGTCGTGCGGTTTGTAAAGCTAGATCTCCCAGTTGTAAAAGTTGCGATTTAGTTGATGTATGTGCTAAAAAACTTTAATAAAAAAATAAAAATCTATTGCAACTCTCTACTGGATTCTATCTATAGTTCTATATTGAATAGCCTCTGCTACATGTTGAGACTTTAAGTTTTCCTCATCTACCAAATCCGCAATAGTCCGTGCTACTTTAAGAATGCGATCACTTGCTCGTGCGGAAAGTCCTAGTCGTGTAATTGCATTTTCTAAGAGTTTAAGACTTGTACCATCTAATTTGCACCATTTTTGTAGATGACGACTTTGCATTTGAGCATTGCATTTAACATGGGGTTCCGACTTAAACCTAAGATTAGCAATAGCTCTGACCTTTTGCACTCTTTCTCTGACGGTTTTGGAGGATTCTCCGGTGGTGTCGCGGGTAATTTCCTCTGGTTTTAACCGGTTTACTGCTACCTGTAAGTCAATTCTATCCATTAATGGACCCGATAACTTTGCCCAATATTGTTCTCGTTGTCGGGGGGAGCAAGTGCATGGTTGGACTGCATCACCATAATATCCACAAGGACAGGGATTGGTACTAGCAACCAAAGTAAATTGTGCTGGAAAAACTACTGATTGACGAGTACGAGAAATAGTTACATATCCATCTTCTAAAGGTTGTCTCAAAAATTCCAAAACATCCCTTTTAAATTCTGTTAATTCATCTAAAAAAAGCACACCTCTATGGGATAATGAAATTTCTCCGGGACGAGGAAAACTGCCACCTCCAACTAGGGATGGACCGGAAGCGGAGTGGTGGGGACTGCGAAAAGGACGCTCGCGCACTAATGAACCACGGTTTTTCAATAAACCAGCAACAGAATGAATGCGAGTTACCTCCAAAGACTCAGAAAATTCTAATGGTGGCAAAATCCCCGGTAAGCGTCTGGCTAACATTGTTTTTCCACTCCCGGGGGGACCGACAAAAATCAAATTGTGTCCCCCTGCAGCGGCGATTTCTAATGCTCTCCGGGCGTGGGATTGACCCTTAACATCCTGCAAATCCGCCGAGTTAGAAGATGTAGATAAGAGACTTTCCTGGGTGGTTTTTAAACTTACCTTATGGTAGTTGTTGATGTTATTTAATAAATCCACCACTTGTAAAATGTTAGTACAACCGTAAACATTTAAACCCTCTACTACTGCTGCTTCTTGAGTATTTTCCATGGGTACTACTAAACTGCTAATCCCCAATTTTTCAGCAGCAGCTGCAATGGGTAGAACCCCTGTAACAGGTAGGAGTGTACCATCTAGGGAAACCTCACCCAAAAACAAAAATTCTCCCAACAAATCAGGATTGACCTGTTCCGATGCGGCCAAAATTCCTATACTAATAGGTACGTCGAAAGCAGGTCCCTCTTTCCTGAGATCTGCAGGAGTCAGATTAATCACTATCTTACGTACAGGAACGTTAAAACCCGCATTTCTCAAGGTTGCTTTTACCCTTTCCTTAGACTCTTGAATTGCTGAATCAGGTAAACCTAAAATGATAATTCCTGGTAATCCTCCACCAGAAATGTCCACTTCTACGCCTACTTTCACAGCATCTATACCAATAATGGATGCACTCCAGACTCTAGATAGCATTTCCTTATAGGAAGAAATTTTCATATCACTCCACTTTATAAAAGCAGATTTTTTCCCAGATTGCCATTGGGGAAATTACGCAAAACTACTCTAAAACTACTTTTGAGATGGCCAGATTTGTCCTAAAATTTACAGACAAACCACTTTAGCAATATTTAACAGCAATTCTTCATGACTTTAACTCCAGACACCATTTTCGGTAAAATCATCCGTCGGGAAATACCCGCCAACATAGTTTATGAGGATGAATTGGCTTTAGCATTTACAGATGTTAACCCCCAAGCACCTACTCACATTCTGGTCATACCCAAGAAACCCATAGTCAATCTAGCTACTGCACAAGCAGAAGACCAGCTGTTGTTAGGACACTTATTATTAACCGTACAAAAAGTTGCCCAAATAGCGGGTCTTGAACAGGGTTATCGCGTAGTTATGAATACAGGACAGGACGGAGGACAAACAGTCTATCACCTGCACATACATATCCTAGGGGGAAGATCCTTGTCCTGGCCTCCGGGTTGAAAAAGCCCAAAATCGCCGGATCCATCCCCGTGCTAATAGAAAAAGTAGGACATCAATCTGGGGGTTACTCCTCGTGGGAGGTTTGTATTCCAAAACTATTTGATAAACTTATCATAATCAGGAAATGTTATCAGATTTACTAATAACAAACCCCTTTACAATAATAGACCTATCCTTTAAAGTGGTATGTCAAGTAGGAATAACCGCCTACTTAATTATCATAATCATAAAGCTCATAAAGCAATCATAAAAAATGACCACAACCTTACAACAGCGCTCCAACGCTAGCGTATGGGATCGTTTCTGTGAATTCATCACCAGCACCGAAAACCGTATCTATGTCGGTTGGTTCGGAGTATTAATGATCCCTACCCTATTGGCTGCAACCACCTGTTTCATTATCGCTTTCATCGCTGCTCCTCCCGTGGATATTGATGGTATCCGCGAGCCCGTAGCAGGATCTTTGATTTACGGAAACAACATCATCTCTGGTGCAGTTGTTCCTTCCTCCAACGCTATTGGTTTGCACTTCTATCCCATATGGGAAGCTGCTTCCTTAGATGAGTGGTTATATAACGGTGGTCCTTACCAGTTGGTGATTTTCCACTTCCTGATCGGTTGCGCTTGCTACTTAGGTCGTCAGTGGGAATTGTCCTACCGCTTGGGTATGCGTCCTTGGATCTGTGTAGCCTACTCTGCGCCTTTGGCTTCTGCTACTGCAGTATTCCTGATCTACCCCATCGGACAAGGTTCCTTCTCCGACGGTATGCCTTTAGGTATTTCCGGTACATTCAACTTCATGATTGTGTTCCAAGCTGAGCACAACATTTTGATGCACCCCTTCCACATGCTAGGTGTGGCTGGTGTATTTGGTGGTAGCTTGTTCTCTGCAATGCACGGTTCTTTGGTAACCTCTTCCTTGGTGCGTGAAACCACCGAAACCGAATCTCAAAACTACGGTTACAAGTTCGGTCAAGAAGAAGAAACCTATAACATTGTTGCTGCACATGGCTACTTTGGTCGTTTGATATTCCAATACGCTTCTTTCAACAACAGCCGTTCTCTACACTTCTTCTTGGCTGCATGGCCAGTAGTTGGTATTTGGTTTACTGCTTTAGGTGTAAGCACCATGGCATTCAACCTGAACGGATTCAACTTCAACCAATCCATTATTGACTCTCAAGGTCGTGTAATCGGTACTTGGGCTGATGTAATCAACCGCGCTAACTTGGGTATGGAAGTAATGCACGAGCGCAATGCTCACAACTTCCCCTTAGACCTAGCTGCTGGTGAAGTTGCTCCTGTTGCTTTGACTGCTCCTGCAATCAATGGTTAATCTCAAAGGATTCTGATTGAAAAATGCTCTCCAGAAATGGGGAGCATTTTTTTTGCGGTTCAATCTTTATAAATGATTCATATTTAATGAGAGGGAGAGTGATACTATATAGGTAGGCTAAATTGTTGGCAGTGAACCTAAACTTGAACAATAGAGTCTGCGCAAATCTTATTTCCGAAAGCACTGGACTGATGAACGAAGGGGAAAAACACCAAGAGTTGAAGGGCCACAGTTTAGAAATTAATCAATGACTCGCTCACCCAGCTAAAGGAGCAGGAATTATGAGAGCTAAACATATTATGACTCAAGACGTTGCTACTATTCGGGGATCTGCAACCGTAGCAGAAGCAGTAAAGCTCATGAGACTCAAAGGTCTACGCTCTTTGGTTGTTGAACCTCGTCACAGTGGGGATGCTTATGGGATGGTGACGGAAATGGATATTGTAGGTAAGGTCGCAGCTTTTGGGAGGGATCCGGAAGCAGTTCATGTGTATGAAATTATGACTAAACCTTGTGTGGTAGTCAATCCTGACCTGGATGTTGAATATGTGGCTCGGTTATTTGCTAATACGGGTGTGTGGCGTGCACCAGTTATCCAAGGGGAATTATTGGGTATTGTTTCTGTTACTGATATTATCACAAAGGGTAACTTTGTAGATAAACCAAAATTGAAGTTCTTACGTAAAGAGATACAAAAAGCTGTATCTGAAGCTCGGTTGATTTCTGCTAACTATGGTTCAGATTCTAAACGAGCAATTGAAGCATGGGATATTGTAGATGAATTAGAAGCAGAAGCAACTTTTTACGGTGTGCCAAAACCTTGTAGGTCCGCTCGAGAAATGTTTGGTGAAGACAAGAAACCAGCTACCGTTGCATGATGGAAATGACCTGCAAGATAGTCCAACCTAAATAGCATACACAAACGGTTTTAATGAATCCCTGTCTCTTTAGAACGGGGATAAGCCAAGCTATGGGAGTATCTTACCAGGTTTGGGTCAAATTAGCCGTGTTAAGCCCGGACATATTGGCACATGTCCGGGCTTAAACTATGTGTTCAACTTTCATAGGATTCAACATAAATATCCTGATCCATAGGAAATTTAGCAGAAAACCAGAACATAATTCTAGTTGGAATTTAGAAATTATGGCTTTAGCCAAAACGCTATAGACAAAGTTGATGGCTAAAATTGAGTAATGATGCTTCCTTTTCCATCAACATTATACTGGGTAACAGTATCAATAATTTCATTTTTTTAGTTAGTTATGTCTATCATAGGTCTAGCTGGAAATCTCAAGACAGGGACGACATGGTACATTGGATAACCAAGATAAATTCAATACTGATGCTGTTGGTATCTCATCAGACCTTTAGATCTTTAAACGCAACAACATCAAAATCAATCGTTCACCATGGTAAACTACCTCTAAATACTGATTGAGAATTTGAAAATTAGAGTTTTATTGGTAGTTACGTAGTGGTGGAGGAATGATCACCAAAGCTAATCAGATGTTTCAGGTTATCCATTTCATGGCACATTTATGGATAGAGAAACTTGTTTAGGTATTAAAGCGGGATGGGCGACCATTCCTACTAAAATCTTCACTCTACGCTGTGGTGCATCCCCAGGTAACAGCAGCTGCTACATACCTGTTCAATATAGAAGTTATCTATATTTCTCCAGCAATAATTATTGGGGAGTAGATTGTAATCATATTGGTGCTTATTATAATCATTAAGTCCAATCTTTTCTAAAACCCAATAAGGATGTTTTTTATGTGACGACTACCGACAAATAACATAGGAAAATCAACGGAAATGGTTAGAATAAAGTCAGGATTCAACGCTGATGACCAACACCCCATTCAAGCCACTTCAGCAGATATTATTCTGCGCCAACAGCTGGAACACTCTATCAGTCGCTACTTTTATCATGGGTGTGACCGGAATATTCAAAACCTGCTCTCTTACTGTCGTTGGTACATGATAACAGACACTAAAGCTTTGACTTTAGTGATTGAATGTCCAGACCAAGTAAGCAATTGGCGAATTTTGCAAAAAATTGTCCCCATGGCCAGTTTACTTTACAGTGTGGTTAGTAGTGCCAAAATTCGTGTTTGTCCGCCCGATGCTGGTGCTATACCATTTGAAATGAGGGTAGATGAACTCTCTGTTTATCGGGATTGGGCGTAGAACCCAGGATTTATAAGTCCTAAGTAAGGTTGACACTCTCAATTATTGTAATTAGTTCAGCAAAAACTAATTGGGCGGAGTGATTAACAGCAGGACTTAAATCTAGGCCAAAACCCAGATTTTCCGATTCAATCAAATAAACAGTCACATCCTGGGGGAAATCATCCACAAAGATTTTTCTCCCAGCAGCTAGGGCGTGATCCCAACGGAAATCATGCAGGTTATAACCAATTTGGGGTAGATCTTCCAATTCTTTCCCTGGGACTCTAAATATAGCACCAGGTTGGGAATTCGTGCAACTAGCATCCACAATAATTAATTTTTTGCTTCCTCTAGCTTGAAACATCACTTCTATTCCCCCAGTACCACAATCAAAAATCCTCACCTGGGGGTGGGGATTTTCCGCCACATATTGCTGTAATTTCTGGGCAATAATTACCCCCACACCGTCATCATTACGATTGAGATTTCCGCATCCGATGATAGTTAACATGGAATATATATCTTATTTTTGCCAGTACTTATATGCTGCATAGGCCAATGTCACAACTCCGGTAATAATTGCAGAGTCATCTACCTCAAATTGAGGATGATGTAAGGGATGATTGATAATTCTGTCTTTATATCCCACCCCGAGACGAAACATGGAACCGGGAGCATAATCCAAATAAACGGAAAAATCCTCTGCTCCTAAAGAGGGTTCTGGTAAAACCTGTACGTAATCGCTACCCCATGCTTCTTCCGCAGCAGATTGTAATAATTGAGTTAGGGAATAATCATTTTGCACGCTGGATATACCATGACGGTAATTCACTTGATATTTGGCATTATAACAATTACAAACGTTAGCAACTATTTTATCTATCCATGTTGGCATTTGACTGCGAGTTTCTGGATGAAGCGATCGCACGGTACCCAATAACTGAACTTTGTCGGCAATTACATTTGGGGCTCTACCACCACTAATTTTACCAATGCTCAATACGACAGGACGTAAGGGATTTTGAGTTCGACTAATAGCTTGCTGTAGGGCAGTAACTACTTGAGATGCAATCCAGATTGCATCCACTGCTTCATGGGGACGAGCGCCATGTCCAGATTCACCTAAAATAATAATTTCTAAATCGTCTGCTGCCGCAGTTAGCGCACCATAACGAATACCCACAGATCCAGCAGAAATAGAGGGAAAAACATGAACTCCTAAAATAGCACAAACATCATTCATTGCTCCCTCTTGTACCATCCAACTAGCACCCTGGGCGATTTCTTCCGCAGGTTGAAATAAAAACCTGATTCTCCCTTCTACATGGTTGGCTATTTCCGATAGCACCATGGCTGTTCCCAGACCTACTGTGGTATGAACATCATGACCACAAGCGTGCATCACTCCCTCCCTTAATGAAGCATAGTCTAATCCACTATGTTCTTGTATAGGCAGGGCATCCATATCGGTACGAATTGCTAAAATCTCCTCTCCATGATGATTGGTGAGTAATTCCCCCACCACACCAGTTTTACCCACTCCCTCCAAGACGTGCAACCCGCTGGAAGACAACACACCCGCCACAAATGCTGCAGTTTGATGCTCTTGACCGCTCAATTCTGGGTGGGCGTGAAGGTGACGGTAAATTTCTCGTAAGCGAGGTGCAAGATTATTACTTATATCTTTAATGCGGTTTAGCATTATTTGAAGTTGTTTGGAATGTACTTTGCTAAGCTCCCTACTATGATAGTTGATTAATTGGCTAATTCAAGCATATAGAGATTCTTTTTTTATCAAGTTTGGGAAGGTCTGCTCTCTCTCTTTTTCATGATTTCAAGGGATCTGGTTAAAGCCATAAAAATCCATAAATATAAATTTTTTATAAATTTTTGTTAATTGAACTCTCAAGGGGTAGCCAAAATAGAATAGATTGGTTATATTTTACTTAACTGACTATACCGAAAGACTTATAGACTATCCAATATGTGATCCCCCCAGAGAGGTTAGTTCCACCCTGGGGGGGTCTTGTTTTTGCAAGAGCTAGGTCCTCAACTCAAATCAAGTTTGACTATTTTAATCCAAATCGGCGAAAACAGGGACTAATAACATAAAGGCTTAGTCCTAAACAAAAGCTGTTAATCAGACCTATAAGAGTAAAAGATGCTATATATTGAAATAATTCTAGATAACCGGGTTGATTATAGGAATGAATAAAATAAATTGGCGTTTTTAGACTTATTAAAAATGATAAAGTAACAGCGACCACAAGAGAGTTAAAAAGTAGATAATATAGTATATAGTATAAAGTATGACTTGTGATTTGTAAACCACAGGCGAGTAAGGAAACTGAGATGAGTAGGGAAATAATAGGTTTTGCGTATTCTGGCTCCACTAGTTGCCAACTCATCCAACTCAAACTATAACCTATTAAGGCCAGAATTCCCGAGGGCAAAAATTTTCTCATTTGTCCAAAACTACTAGCTAGTGTAATTCCCCAGGATGTGCCCAATCCTGCCAAGGCATAAACAATAACTTCTCGGGAGTTGATGAGTTGAAAAAACATCACTTGGCGAATTAGCTCGCTCACTTGGATAGATATGAATATATCAACTATATCACCGACTTTTGTGTAATATGCTAGGAAAAAACCTAATATAGTTCCCACACCAGCACCCATAACTGTAAGTATTACCGTCCAAATCATTGCCAAAACAGCAAATAGGCATTTACCAATGGTAACTATGGTCAATATAGTTGTATTAGTAACTTTTTGGGTAAATTGAATAATGATTTGGAACAGATAATTGTGCCATTGCCAAAAAATTGCCCTTGGTGATTTGACTGGTGTTATTGCCAGTAAACGCTTTTGAATACTAGCTGCATCCTTGGGGCGGTATGCCACCTCCATCTCTATCATTTCATCTAGTAGGTCTGCTAATTGAGAATTAACACGACGAAACTGTCGCCATTGTAATTTCCCTGTCATGGGATCTTCTAGTTCTTGAGGGTGCTTACCCGTCAACAATTCAATTATTGTCCTTCCTAAAGCATACAGATCTGCCCTTGGTCCCACACTTCCTCCTGCTATTTGTTCTGGTGGACTATATCCTAGGGAAAATAATCGAGTAGAAGAGGGGTATTTTAAAGTGTCTTTTATAACTTGTTTTGCACCACCAAAATCTATTAATACTAAACTTCCTATCTTTAAATGAGAGTTAGACGAAGGAATACGCAACATCAAATTAGAGGGTTTGATATCGCGATGAATAATTTTATGTGTGTGTAACTCCCATAGGATTTTCAGAGCTTGGGTAAACCAATTCAAGACCAAATCCTCTGGACAACCATGGGGATAATTTTGAAGTAGTTGCTCTAAAGTATAGCCCTCAATTTTCTCCATTACCAGACAAGCTAACTGGTATGGTTTGGGGTAAGGGAGATGAACTTGAAAATATCCATCCACTTTTGGTACTCCAGGATTATGGAACTGACTCAAAACCTCTGCTTCTTGAATAAATAATTCCAATGCTTTTGGAGAACTTTCCAAGAGTACCTTCAGTACTTTTTGAGTTTGAGTTTTAACATCCCAGACAGTATATATCTGGGCGAAACCACCTAAACCTAAAGGTTGAATTGGGTAATAGCGATCCAGCAGGTACAAAATACTGCCACAGCTACTACAAAAGCGATTTCCCCAGGGTTGGGGATAGGGATGTTGACAGTGAGGATTTATGCAATGAACAGCGCTTTGATTAGTTGGGGACAAAACCACAAAAATGCCAAGGTCAAGTCGATTGTAGAAGATAATTAAGATAATAAATTATATACAATGATATATAATGTAAATTCATATTTGACCAGATGTTTGATGCATTATCTGACCGCTTAGAAGCTGCCTGGAAAAAACTCCGGGGACAAGACAAGATATCCCAATCTAACATTCAAGATGCCTTGCGAGAAGTGCGTCGTGCCTTGTTAGAAGCAGATGTTAACTTACAGGTAGTCAAGGATTTTATTGCCGATGTTGAGAACAAGGCCCAGGGAGCAGAGGTAATATCTGGAGTACGACCTGACCAGCAGTTTATCAAAATTGTTTATGATGAACTAGTGCAGGTCATGGGGGAAGAAAATGTACCTCTAGCAGAAGCACAAGACCAAACCACCGTAGTCCTCATGGCTGGTTTACAGGGTACGGGGAAAACTACCGCTACTGCTAAGTTAGCCCTGCATTTAAGAAAAACCAATCGCAGTTGTTTGCTGGTAGCTACGGACGTATATCGTCCCGCAGCTATTGATCAGCTGGTCACCCTAGGTAAGCAAATTGACGTACCTGTGTTTGAAATGGGTAGTGATGCTGACCCAGTTGAAATAGCTCGTCAAGGAGTGGAAAGAGCCAGGAATGAAGGGATCAACACAGTAATTGTTGATACAGCTGGAAGGTTACAAATAGACCAGGACATGATGGCGGAATTATCCAGGATCAAATCAACTATTAAACCGGATGAGACCCTGTTAGTTGTGGATGCCATGACGGGACAAGAAGCGGCTAATTTGACCCGCACCTTTCATGAGCAGATTGGGATTACCGGTGCTATTTTGACTAAAATGGATGGTGATAGCCGAGGTGGTGCAGCTTTATCAGTGCGGCAAATTTCTGGGGCCCCAATTAAATTTATCGGTGTAGGGGAAAAGGTTGAAGCTCTACAGCCATTTTACCCTGATCGCATGGCATCCCGCATTTTGGGTATGGGTGATGTTCTCACCTTGGTGGAAAAAGCACAGGAGGAAATTGATCTAGCTGATGCTGAGAAAATGCAGGAGAAAATTCTCTCGGCCAGGTTTGATTTTACCGACTTCCTGAAACAGCTGCGCCTCATGAAAAATATGGGTTCCTTAGGTGGGATTATGAAATTAATCCCAGGAATGAATAAAATTTCTGATGAGCAGTTGAAACAAGGAGAAACCCAACTAAAACGCTGTGAGTCTATGATTAGTTCTATGACTAAGCAAGAGCGTAAAGACCCAGATTTGTTGGCTAGCTCTCCTAGTAGACGCAGGCGAATTGCTTCTGGTTCTGGTTACAAAGAATCGGATGTGAGTAAATTAGTATCAGACTTTCAAAAGATGCGATCGCTAATGCAGCAAATGGGACAGGGTAATTTTCCGCCAGGTATGTTTGGTGGGGGTAACCCCCTAGCAGCAGGAAATCGTCCCAGTCCAGGTTGGCGGGGTTATCCTGGAGGCGCACCACCTACCACCAAGAAAAAGAAGGAAAAAAAGAAAAAAGGATTTGGCACCCTATAGGTTTCCCTATTCCTTGATGGCTATGCTATAGTTGGGGTTTAATGCCCAAAAAATGACCACTGATAAATTAACAGGAGAATAAACTCTCAACATGATCAAATTGCGCTTAAAGCGACTTGGTAAAAAGCGGGAAGCAAGCTACCGTATTATTGCCATTAACGACCTATCTCGTCGTGATGGTCGTCCTTTGGAAGAACTAGGATTTTACAACCCCAGAACTGATGAAGTGCGTCTTGATGTTCCTGGTATTGTAAAGCGTCTGCAACAAGGCGCTCAGCCTACGGACACAGTTCGTCGCCTTTTAGTAAAAGCTAATGTTTTTGAACAAGTCAGTGCCAACGCCGCATCATCATAAGCTAGAGACAAAATTATCAACAACCAGTCCTAACTATACGGGACTGGTGAGATTTCTTGTGGAACCATTTTTGGACTCCCCAGGGTCTTTGAGAATCGATTGTGAAATGTCCAATACCCTAAAACGGGCTTGGATTCGCATTGCTTTTGACCCTACGGACAAAGGCAAGGTTTTTGGTCGGGGAGGACGCAATATTCAGGCAATTAGGACTGTAGTTACAGCAGCAGCAGAATTAGCGGGTCAATCGGTATATCTGGACATTTATGGCAATAATTCCCATAGTCCAGATGGAAGTGATGAGGAAGAAAAAATATTCCCACCCAAATCACGGAGTGGAAATACCCCCGGATCTTTTTCTAAACCCCGTTTCCGTCGTTAAGTTATCAACAACCTCATACTGGGATCCTTAACTTCTTTAATGAGGTTAAGGATGTATGTTCCACGAATTTTACAAATATGGCAGGTACGGTTATAATTGGGTTACCTAATATTCCTAGTGCGATCGCACTAGCAGGATATGGGGAAGCAAATCTGAAATTTCTGTCCCAACAAACAGGAGCTAATTTGGTCCTCAGGGGACAAGAACTTCTAGTTTCCGGTAAGGAACAACATGTGGATCTAGCAGTGAAAATAGTCCAATCCCTAGAAGAGCTTTGGAGTACAGGGAATAATATTGCCAGTGCGGATATTTTGACCGCACGTCAAGCAATAGAGGGCGATCGCCAGGGGGAACTGCAAGATCTACAACGGGACATTCTGGCTAAGAGTCGTCGCGGTCAGGAGGTTCGCGCTAAAACTTTTCGTCAACGACAATATATTGAAGCCATTCGTAAACGAGATCTAACATTTGGTGTTGGTCCTGCGGGCACTGGCAAAACCTATCTTGCTGTTGTGGTTGCTGTACAAGAACTGCTATCTAATCAGTTTGAAAGATTGATCTTGACACGTCCTGCAGTGGAAGCTGGGGAAAGACTAGGATTTTTACCTGGGGACTTGCAGCAAAAGGTTAACCCCTACCTCCGTCCACTTTATGACGCTATTAATGAGTTTATTGACCCTGAAAAAGTACCCAACTTGATGGAACGGGGAATCATCGAAGTGGCACCTTTGGCGTATATGCGGGGGCGTACTTTAAACAATGCCTTTATCATTGTTGACGAAGCCCAAAATACTACACCTTCCCAAATGAAAATGGTGCTGACCCGCTTAGGCTTCGGTTCCCGTATGGTTATCACCGGTGATCTCACCCAAACCGATTTACCCCTCAATCAAGACTCAGGTTTGACCGTGGCCTTACAAATTTTAAAACATGTGGATGGTATTGCATTTTGTGAGTTTACCCAAAAGGATGTGGTGCGTCATCCCCTGGTGCAAAGGATAGTTTCCGCCTATGAAAAACACCAAAAGTAGGAAAAACTCCCGCCACATAGTTATATAGCGGGGGAGAAATTGCAGTTATGAAGTAATGTAAAATTCAATACCTAAGAAAGCCATTCCAGAACAGCTTCTTCCTTGGTATTAGTATGGCGAGAAGGTGTTTCCCGTTCAAACTTCATGTGAATAGAGCGGGTTTGCTCACCATCAGCAGCAACAGCCAAAATTGGGTAGTCAATCAAACCATCTTGGAAGGACATTTGGAAACGGAAGGTACCATCTGGATTAAGTTTAATTGGACGACCACCAATGGTCACCGTAGCATCTGGTTCAGTCGCACCATAGACAATTAGTTCCGCATCAGCAACCAACCAGAATTGTCGAGGACGTACAGGTACAGCGGAAGCGGAGAATCCGACACCGGACATGCCAACACCGGACATATTAACGTTAATTCCAGATGCAGTGGGAACTGCCCACATACCAACACCGGATGGGAAGACATAAGAACTTATAGCCTGTTCTGGACGTACGGATCCAGGTACATGCTGCATAGAGCCAAACAGGGAACCAGCAACTCTTTGTGCTTCCCCTGATTCCGCTAAACTAAGCATTTGGTCGTGAATTGCAGCACTTGCAGCTTCTGCTGCAATCGCCGCTTTCTTAGCAGGAGGTATTAATTCATACTTAGTCTTACCACGCAGGTCTTCCTCAAAATTCACGGTGATGAACACATCTTCAATCCAATCCGAGGGATATACAGGAGGAATATGAACCCTCGCAGAACGTGCTAGCACCAACCAGCGACCATCGGGAGTACGATAGCCAATATCTATAACATAATCGCGATCGCTCACAGGAATAGGTAAGTACCATTCCCTGGCCAATTCGTCTGCAGGATATTCTTGAAGACTATGAGGACTTTGATGATCTAAATCAACATCGGTGACATCATAAATCCGTAGAGCCAATTGTTGTCCACCTTGGCGACGCAACTCTTGCTTATGCTCATTAGGTATATCCCAGTAGGTGTAAGCCCATTGTGGATCCCGGGGTAAAAGTACGATGCGACTTTCACCATAACCACCTGGTAAATCTCCTAGTCCAGCATCCACGTCAGACAAAGAACCACCATTACGATCTTCTTGACCTAATTCAAATTTTGTTGCTTCCACGTTTTCCTGCGCCTCCAACGACTGAGATGGACTAATCGAAAATTTGCGAGTTTGCACTTCTTGAATTGATGCCAGCAGTTGGGATTTACGCATCCTGCTGTACCGAGAGACACCATACTCACTAGCAACTTTGCGGAGTTGCCTGAGAGTCATCTCCTCCATAGGTGGGCGTTCTTTTGCCATTGGCTTTAGCCTCCAGTAGTTTGTAGGGCAAGTTACTTCCCCTGATTATAGGAAGGTTCATAAAATGCTACCCATTCCAGATGAATTTTCATTCATGACTTCTGGTTTTACCCAGCGTATAAGCGTTTTTATTGTTTTTTAAATTTGCTTACATACTTTCCGATTTTGGGATCGGGCGGTGTGTTTTTCCTGAAGAAATATTAACAGGTAATTATGCCTATTGATCAAGGGGTAGAGTGGGTTTTTTACTCATTTTACCTATTTATCAGGTCTTTGGGGATCAATTGTCATTAAATTATAACATTTTCTCCCAGTTAACGGATAGTTTTGTTAGTAAAGCATGACATTCTACCCAAATAGGTCTGGATAGAACATCTAAGAAAGAGTTAATAGTTTAAAATTGGAAGTGGTTATTTAGGATTGTTTATAGTTTTAAATAAACCTGGCTATTTAGATTTAGGCAAATTAAAGTACCGATGAATAAATTTCCCATAGAGCCTTTTCATCAGTAAAGTTGCCAATCGGAATTTAGTAAGTTGAGGAATAGTAGATAATTGATGGCTTTGATGGTCAAAAAAGTGGTTAATTTCCGATAGGATTACTGAAAGTCGTGCTGTGATGCTTTCAGCTCGATATTCAGATAAAACTTGATTAGACAAAGTTAAAAAATGAACTGGGGAATCCAATATTTTTATAATGCGTTGTAAATCATACTCAAGAGAATAACCAGCTATTTTATGGCAATTAAATGCGGGATCTAAATAATCTGAAAGACCACCGTTAATACTAGAAAATACCTGACAACCACAGGCCAAAGCTTCCATGGGTTGTAACCCAAAGCCCTCACTAACAGACTGTTGGGCCCAGTATTCCGCAGAGTCATAAAGGTAAATCTTCGACCTATTGAATAGTCCTGGTAGGTCTGGAACATAGGAATCCGCTACTAAAACCCGACATTTTTGTTGGAGTGCGGGAATTAATTGGTGAAGTAGATATTCTGAGGACTTGCGACACTGGACGAGAACATCAATATCCCTGTCTAAATGAAGATTAGTAAACTCGTCAGAAATTTGATTAGGTAAGTAATAAATTAAATTATTGGGTGCTTTTTGTCCCCAATATCCCATAGTATTGCGACTAACCGCAATAATAGGTATGGGAGATGGCAGATGGAATTTATACCCAGCACTGTGAGCATGATAGACCACATTGTATTTTTGCAGTTTACGTACCAATTTAGGAATGTCAAATCCCCAGCTAACCACAAAAATCACATCCTGCAAACTTGGGTCTGGGAGGAGATCATCCAAAAACAGTTGGTTTTTTTCCCGTTGTCGATAGGTGACAACTTCTGCATTACAGATGTTGCGGACTAAATTAATGGTTTTTAACTCAGCCCAAAGACCGCCACAGGCGAACTTACCATTTGTTCCCGGTAATAAAAAGTAAAGTTTTCTCATTTTCATAGATGTCCCCAGAATTGAAGAACTATTTACGCCATTGAACCATTCATGCTAAAATGCTTCTTTGGATTTGTAGGCAGGTTTTTGATAGAGCAAACAGATGTTGGTTTGTTAAATCAATTAGCTTATATTTGAATCCTGTGAACCATTTGAGATATCATAGTTAGGCAATGTACAACAGTTAATATCATTTAAGCATACTTTTCCCCACTGTAAAGCCCAACGTACTAAAGCTACTCGGTTGTCCGTCCTGGTTTTGGTCAAGATATTGCTAATGTGGTTATCAACCGTACGTTTACTAATTTCCAACTTTGCTGCAATCTCTTGGTTAGTTAAGCCTGCGGCCACCAAGTCGATGATTTGCAGTTCTCTATCTGAGAGAGTAACAGGGGTCCGAGACTCACTAGTAGCCATGATTTATAGATTTCTCCGTTAGTATTCCAAAGATTAACTCTGTTGGTAGTTAAAAATAGACAAATTTGTTATATTATTGCACCAAATATTCTAAAAGATAGGATAAATTTAAGATATAATTTAGTTGTTTGATCATATTGAACAGACTAAAAATAGTGAACTCTATTGTTTTTGAATCCATTCCTACAGACTCCCCAACTAGGTCATTTATCTAAAGTCAGATGAGTAATTCCAGTGTTTTGTGTCTTGGCGAGATTTTATTTGATTGTCTAGCTGATCAAATAGGTCTAAAATTAGAAGAAGTGAACTCCTGGACTCCTTACCCGGGGGGAGCTCCTGCTAATGTGGCCTGTGCTTTGGTTAAACTAGGAACAAAAGCAGGATTTATCGGTGCTGTAGGACAGGATGAACCAGGTGACACCCTGGTAAAACTCCTGGGAGATGTAGGTGTGGATACTAGAGGTGTTCAACGCCATCCTACAGCTCCTACCCGTCAAGTTTATGTGGTTAGAGACTTGAATGGCGATCGCACTTTTGCTGGATTTGGTAAATATCACACTAGCGAGTTTGCTGACACCTGCTTAAAGGCCACTGATTTACCTGAGGAGTTGTTTAACGAAGCAGATTTTTTGGTCTTGGGAACATTAGAATTGGCCTATCCCGAAAGTGAAGCTGCTACTCATCAAGCTTTAAAACTAGCGGAACGGTATGACCTAAAGATTATTTTAGATGTGAATTGGCGACCTGTGTTTTGGCAAGACAGCGAGTTAGCAAAGCAGAAGATTCACCAAATATTACCCAATTGTGATTTTATCAAGCTGACTAAAGAAGAGGGCAATTGGCTATTTAATACTAGTGATGCAGGGGCAATTACTTATAGAATCAACTCTTTAGAAGGGGTTTTAGTGACAGATGGGGAAAATGGTTGTTCCTATTGTTTGGCGGAAAACGAGGGCAAACTACCAGCTTTTTCCGTACCCGTGGTGGATACCACTGGTGCGGGGGATAGTTTTTTGGCTGGGTTTGTCCATCAGTTAAACCAGTATGGGATTCAAGCTTTAAGCGATCCGCAAGTTGCCCAATCTGTTATTACCTACGCCAGTGCGGTAGGTGCCATGACTACTATCAACCCAGGAGCGATCGCATCTCAACCAACTGCACAGGAAGTAGAGACTTTTCTCCATAGCAATAAACTCAGCCTAATATAACCCGCAATCCGTTGACTAATCTTTCTATAGCTGGTGCTGCTGTTTCCGGTTTCAACACACCGTATGCAACTCGTAAAGAGCAACCTTGGTGGATGCCAAAAGTTGTTCCTGGAATAACAGCTATTTTATGCTCCTCAATTAATTTTTTAACCAATTCAAAAGCATTGAGGGAAGTGTTGACTTTTAAGAGAAAGTAAAAAGCACCTTCCCCAGGTGCAATGGTACATGAGGAGGGAAGTTGGTGGAGTGCTTCCATGACAATTTTGCGTGTTTGACTCACAGATTGAAGATTGGTTTTTAAAAATTCCCCATTTGCATGTAATGCTCCCAATGCAGCATACTGGGAGACCACGGGAGGGCAAATTAAAATTGTGTCCTGTACTTTTTTAACTGAACTTAACAAGTGTGGGGGAATCACCATATAACCAACTCTCCAACTAGCAAAACCATAGGATTTAGAAAGGCTATATAGAGAGATTGTATATTGGCTACTGTTTGGAAATGCACCTGGGGAAGTATGCTTGACCCCATTATATGTAAAATGTTCGTACGCTTCATCACTAATATGATAAATATGTCTTTTTCGACAAATTTGATTAACCTCATGTAATGCTATTTCAGAATAAACAGCACCGGTAGGATTATTGGGTGAAACTGTAACTACGGCACGAGTTTTATCTGTAATTGCATCTGCTATTTTTTCCGGAATTAACTGGTAATTTTCGTCAGTTTCTACCAGTACGGGTAAACAACCCGCCATAGTAATTGCCATTTCATGATTGAAATAATAGGGCACATTTAAAATAATTTCATCCCCGGGATTAGTAATAGCCAGAACCGCATTCATAAAACCCATATTACTACCAGCTGTTACCACGACACTAGCTTGGTGATCATTAATTATGATCCCATTGAATTCAGCTAATTTTTGTGTTAGTGCAGAGAGTAATTTAGGAAGTCCTAATACGGACTGATAGGAATTGTTAACAGGATCCTGAAAAAATTGTTCCAGGAAATCCTGCACCTCCTTTGGCGGACTGTAGTGAACTATTCCCTGTCCCAAATAAATTGTACCTGGATTGTTTTTAATCAACTCCCCCACTAGAGGAATCACTGGAGATTGCACCTCACTCATTCGGGAAAATTGATAATTCGACGGTTGATTATTCATAGTTATTGCAATTTTCTCAACCGACAAACTTCCACTAATGTGCTGGTAAAATTGGGATAGGAAATGGCCGCTGCTTCAGCACGATGAATGGTAGTAGTACCAATAGCATTTAAAGCTGCGATCGCCAAACTCATGCCGATTCTATGATCTGTATAACTATCCACCTCCGTACCCACTAAAGTAGTACCACCAGTAATTTCCATACCATCAGCCAACTCAGTGACCCTGGCACCCATTTTATTCAACTGTTGTGCCATTACAGTAATGCGATCGCTCTCCTTGACTCGCAACTCTGCTGCATCTCTAATTATAGTTGTTCCCTTAGCAAAGGTAGCAGCAACGGACAAAATAGGAATCTCATCAATTAGTCTAGGTATAATATCGCCAGCAATGGTACAACTCTGTAGCTGGCTATAGCGCACATGCAAATCAGCAACAGGTTCTCCTGCGACTTCCCGCTGATTTTCTAATTGGATATTTGCTCCCATAGTAGTCAAAGCTTCCAGAATTCCTGTGCGGGTGGGATTGACACCCACATTTTCTACCACTAAATCAGACCCAGGAACAATAGATCCAGCAACCAACCAAAAAGCAGCAGAGCTGATATCACCAGGAACAATCACCTTCTGACCATAAAGTTTAGCATTACCCGTAATAGTCACACTATTGCTCCCTGGGTCTATGGTTAAATCCGCTCCAAAAGCCTTTAACATTCTTTCACTGTGATCTCGAGATAAAGCTGGCTCTGTTACCGTAGTTTTTCCTTCCGTGTTCAAACCAGCAAGAAGAATACAAGATTTCACCTGAGCTGAAGCAATAGGGGAGTGGTAATGGATGGGTTTAAGAGATTGTCCTTGAATAGCTAAAGGTGCTAAAGTATTACCCTTTCTACCCCAGATTTGAGCTGACATTTGTTGTAAAGGTTTGACCACACGCGACATAGGACGCGATCGCAAGGAATCATCACCAGTTACAGCAAAAAATCTGCCAGGATGGGAAGCTAACAAACCCAACATTAGGCGAATAGTCGTACCCGAGTTACCCGCATTTAAAACATCGATAGGTTCTTGTAAATTCCCTAAACCAATACCCTGAACCCGCACCAACTGGGTATTTAAATCAGAAATTTCTGCACCCAGAGAACGAAAACAGCTGGCGGTGCTGCGGGGATCCTCACCCAATAGCAGTCCTTGAATTTCCGTTTCTCCCTCAGCAATGGCTCCCAACATCAAAGCTCGATGAGAAATAGACTTATCACCGGGAACTTGAATGCGACCTTGTAGAGACAAATCGGAATCAGATCTGTGAATAATTAAATTATGAGAACCGGTTTCTTGAGTTTCTAAAGTTATAATAGCAGCTGACATTAGAGTACACTAGCTTTGGAATAGGTGGGAAATTTTTCAGTCGCTTCTGTTGCTGTCACTGGTAAATTCCTCCCCAATATCCTACCGCTTTTTAGGTCCTAGTATCCAAATTTCTGACAAAACATCCTCTCACATATAGCTAACTATAGCGCCTACCAACCTCAACCATACTCATCAATTCTTTACCCAATTTATGCCGGTCAAATTAAGCTTAATCCTAGTGTATTACACTCATTTACTTATTTATTAAATAGTTTATTTATCCAACTAACTCCTTGTAATACTTATTGATCATGCTCACTCATCACCACAAACCCGTTTGTTTATCTATTATTTCCACCGATTTACCAGTTTGGTCAGTGGTGGAAACTCCAGGTACCCTATATCAAAAAGACACTGAAAGGTTTCACTTACTTCTAACAGCACCACCCTTAATTAGTTGTGAAGCACGAAATATATCCACTACGGAAAATGTGATCGGTTCCATCCACAAACATTTGCAGACCCCTCCCAGTCCCAGAATTTTATGGGTAGAGATTTCACCCTACCGAATTACCATGACTATGCAGGGTAATACTCAAATAAGTTACAGGCATTTTTGGGAGAAAGGAGTTTACGGAATGAGTCGTTATTGGCTACCTCTCGAATCTTTACAACCATGTCAGCCAATTCATCTACGTAATTTTACCACTGACCTAAAATTGACTGGAAAAATCTTGCCAGAAAATTTACGGATTGACTATGAATTGTGGTCGCAAAAGTTGCAATTGGGTCGATATATTCTCAACTTGGAAATTCATCATTAGAGAGCGGGAGGATCTGGGAGGGAAGTAAAGATGACACCAGAAGTTAAAACAGATAGATTTAATTATATTGCAAGGTATAAAAGCAATCAATTGATTTATGGTCATGGAAACACAGCAGTAGTAACTGGTTGGACCGTAAAAGAAGCCCTATGTAAAAATCTACAACCATCCGAGTATGCAGTCATTGGACAATTGTACTCACCGACTAGGGGGATAAACATATTAGTTCGCAACTTGTTGATAAATCCCCATGTGCGCTATTTGGTGCTGATAAATGCCACTAAGGAAGATAAAAATGCTGGTGCCATAAAATGTTTACTAGATTTTTTTGCCTATGGTGTGGAAGAAAATTTTAGTGCTAGTGGTCGCAAGTCTTGGGTAATTTGCTCTTCTATTGCTGGATATATAGATATAGATATTGACCTGAATGCTTTGGAAAAACTACGTCACAGTCTAGAAGTAGCAACAGCGGAATCAATTTCTGTAGCAGTGGAAAAAATTAAATATTACGCCCAAAAACCCATGGTTGATCCTTGGGGTATGGCACTGGAATTTCCCTTATCCCAGTTTGAAACCACAATTTTACCAGGGGTACGCTACGGCCATAGAATAGAAGGTAAAACCATAGCTGAAACCTGGGTGAAGATTATCCATCGGATTAAAACCACAGGGATAATTAGACCTAGCGCTTATGATAGTAAATGGCAAGAATTAATCAATTTAATGGCAATTATTACCGATGAACCTGAGGATTTTTATTTTCCTGAGCCTAACTATTTGCCTATAAATAAAAGCTATTTACCAGAATACATTTCCCAAGTTTTAGATGATGCT
The DNA here is from genome assembly GCF_014489415.1 of Cylindrospermopsis curvispora GIHE-G1. Classification (NCBI taxonomy): domain Bacteria; kingdom Bacillati; phylum Cyanobacteriota; class Cyanophyceae; order Nostocales; family Aphanizomenonaceae; genus Raphidiopsis; species Raphidiopsis curvispora. The sequence goes on along the minus strand of NZ_CP060822.1, from coordinate 127,791 downwards.
CCTGATCGGGAAGGTGTTAAATATACCTATGGACAAAGACTCCGCTCTTGGTTTGGCAAAGACCAAATTCAACAGGTCATTAATAAATTAATTAATGATCCCGATTCTGCTAGAGCAGTCATGTCTTTATGGGATCCTGTCAAGGATGAGCATCACAGTCCACCCTGTTTAAATCATATTTGGGTGAGAATAGTAGATGATCAATTATCTTTAACAGCCACATTCCGCAGTAATGATATGTTTTCCGCTTGGCCAGCCAATGGGATGGGATTAAGAGCTTTACAAAAATATATTTATGATGGCATTGTCCGGGGTTCCAATCTTCATCAGAACCTCCGACTTGGACCTTTGATTACTTTTAGTCAAAGTGCTCATATTTATGATGAATGCTGGGAACATGCAGAAAGTGTAATTGCTTCCCAGTACAGCAAAATATGCCAAAAAAAGGATTACTACGACCCAACTGGCAACTTTATTATTTATCTCCAAAATGGTAGGATCATAGTGGAGCATACTACTCCTAATTCGGGAGAGGTGGTTAATTGTTATTCTGGTAAATCCTCCACTCAACTCTCCCGGGAAATAACATTAAATTCCCCTGGACTACAAGTTGACCACGCCATGTATTTGGGTTCGGAATTACAAAAGGCCGAAATAGCTCTATCTAGTGGTCTGATTTATGAGCAGGATAAACCTTTAAGGTCGAGTTTAAGCTAAACTTGATAATACTCCCTATACCATTTAACAAACTCTTTCACTCCCAACTCAATGGGAGTGTCAGGTTTAAAATTAACGTCTTGAATTAAATCATCAACATCCGCATAGGTGACAGTTACGTCTCCAGGTTGTAGAGGTAGCATGTTCTTTTTAGCTTTCATCCCTAGGCACTGTTCTATAACTTCAATGAAGTGCATTAGCTCTACCGGATTGTTATTGCCAATATTATATATTTTATATGGTGCTTTACTACTACTGGGGTCAGGACTGTCACCATACCAGTGAGAATTGCTTTGAGGGATAGTATCTATAACTCTTAACACTCCTTCTATAATATCATCAATGTAAGTAAAATCGCGCTTCATTTTACCATAATTAAAAACATCTATGGGCTGTCCCGATAAAATGGCTTTGGTAAATAAAAAGTAAGCCATATCTGGTCTTCCCCAAGGACCATAAACGGTAAAAAAGCGTAGTCCGGTAGTAGGTAATTCATACAGATGACTGTAAGTATGTGCCATTAGCTCATTAGCTTTTTTAGTAGCCGCATATAAACTAATAGGATGATCCACATTGTCATGGGTAGAAAATGGTATTTTGGTATTAGCTCCATAAACAGAGCTAGAGGAAGCAAATACTAAGTGTTTCACTCCATAGTGGCGACAAGCTTCTAAAACATTAGTAAATCCTATAATATTACTATCAATATAAGCATGAGGATTTTTTATGGAATATCTGACCCCAGCTTGAGCTGCTAGATTAACAACCACATCAAATTGGTGTTGGGCAAATAAATTGTTAACTCCGTCCCGATCAGCTAAATCTAGCGCTATGAAGCTGAATAGTTTATTGTAGGGTTCTAATTGGACCAATCTAGCTTTTTTTAAAGAGACATCGTAGTAGCTGTTGAGATTATCAATTCCCACCACATAGTCGCCCCGATTCAATAGGTAATTACTGAGGTGGAATCCGATAAAGCCTGCTGCACCAGTAACTAGGATTTTCATAAACTTTCTAATGATAATAATGGCTGTCCCACATAAACATAGATATTGTTATATGTCAACTAATTATTACATACCCCCAGGGGAATTCGAATCCCCGTTACCTCCGTGAAAGGGAGATGTCCTAGGCCTCTAGACGATGGGGGCGCTGGACTTCACTCTTATTAACTTACCCTATTATTTCGGGAATGTCAACTGGTTTGAGAAAAATTTTTTTTGCTAACTAGTAAACCTCTTAATTGCAACAATTGCACATCTTTCAATCCAAGATTTCTTCACATTTCCGACATAATATGCCAAGCGGGTGGCTAAATCCGGAAAAAACATGTAATATAGGGGGCCAAGTAGAAAAAACGCCCTCGGATTCGTCATGAAGGGAATGTTATTTAGACTTGTAAACTTACACTTGTAACTGTTGAAGAGGTTAATTAAAGGATTTTGAGACCAATATCACAAAGTCCACAACATGGAAACATCTTTTCAAATCACTTTACAAATGGTACTAACGGTTCTGGCAGGTATTGGTGCCCAGGTAATAGCTGCACACTTCCGTCTACCCAGTATCGTACTACTACTCCTCTTGGGCATCATCCTGGGTAATGATGGTGTGGGAATATTACATCCCCAATTATTGGGTATTGGATTAGAAGTGATTGTCTCCCTTGCAACGGCAATCATCTTGTTTGAAGGTGGACTGAAATTGGACTTCCGCGAGGTGGGTAGGGTTTCAGTGAGTTTGCAACTGTTAGTAACCCTGGGGACTTTAATTACCTTGCTGGGTGGGAGTATGGCAGCCCATTGGCTAGGAGAATTTCCCTGGAACTTGGCCTTTCTTTACGCCTCCATAGTTGTAGTTACTGGTCCGACTGTTATTGGTCCATTAGTTAAACAAATTAATGTAGATAAGCAGGTTGCTACACTACTAGAAGGGGAAGGGGTTTTAATTGATCCTGTGGGGGCAATTTTAGGTTATGTGGTACTAGATACAATTGTTAATGGCGATCCCGATCCCATGGGAGCGATTATGGGTTTAATAATGCGACTGGGTGTGGGAGGGATTATTGGAGTTCTAGGTGGTTTAGTAATGAGTATGGTCTTCAAACGTGCCAACTTCCTCTCCTTTGAACTAAAAAATCTGGTAGTTTTAGCATTGTTATGGGGCCTGTTTACCATGGCGCAAGCCATCCGCAGTGAATCTGGGGTGATGACCACAGTTGTAGCAGGTGCGGTATTTGCTAACTCATCCGTTCCCGAAGAACGGTTATTACGCAGCTTTAAAAATCAACTGACAATTCTGGGTGTTTCCGTACTGTTCATTTTATTGGCAGCTGATTTATCTATTGCCAGTGTTTTTGCCCTGGGTTGGGGCAGTTTATTTACCGTCCTGGTATTAATGTTTGTAGTGCGTCCAATCAATATTCTTTTGTGTACTTGGAATAGTGGTCTGAATTGGCGGCAAAAGTTGTTTTTAAGTTGGGTTGCTCCCAGGGGAATAGTGTCCGCTTCTGTGGCTTCATTATTTGCTATTTCCCTGACTCAACATGGAATTAATGGTGGAGATGCCATTAAGGCTTTAGTATTTTTGACTATTATTATGACTGTTTTTTGTCAAGGTTTAACAGCTTCATGGCTGGTGAAATGCCTAGGAATTACTTCAGAAAATTTAACAGGAGCCTTGATAGTTGGCTGTAATCCTCTCAGTTTGCTCATTGCTCGCTTTTTCCAGGAACGGGGGGAAAAAGTAGTAATAATTGATACTGATTCAGAATATTTAACTCAGGCAGAGGCTCAAAATTTGCCTGTGCTTGTCAATAGTGCTTTAGATGCTCAGGTTTTAGAAAATGCGGGTATTGCTAAAATTGGTACATTTATAGCAATGACTAATAATGGAGAAGTGAATTTTGTTTTGGCGCAACGAGCAGCTGAAGAGTTCAATCCACCCCGAGTTTTGGCCATATTCCCCCGGGATCCTCATGGTAATGTTTCAGTTCATAGTAGAGTGAGTCAGGCTTTTGTTTCTGACCTACCAATAAAAACCTGGAATGAGTATTTGAGTGGTGGTAGGGTGAAATTGGGAAACACAACTTTAAACGAAGAAGAATTTGAAAGTCAACAGCAGCATATTCAGGAAAAGATTCGCAGTGGCGTACTAGTTCCCTTATTATTGGAAAGAGAAGAAAGATTACAGGTAATATCGGTGAATGAAACTTGGGAAGTGGGCGATCGCATTATTTATCTGTTGTATGATTCCCGACCAAGTCTGTTAAAACTTCTCTCTGGATCCAGTCAGTCTGGGGTTTTAGCCTTAGAAACTTTACCGGAGGTGGAGGAAATGCCTATTAGCAAGTTCTTTTGATAGTCAACACCTAAAACTGCTATTTTCGTTGTCAAGGTGGACAGTTATTATTTGTCGAATAGATGAAGCCACATTTGAAAAATGGGAATATAATTTAAGAAATCAAGTTTCTAGTTGGGCATGGCAGAAATGGCTGTGACTGCAAACCCCAAGTAAGTTATGTTAGTTGCCCGCCTTTTGCCTGCTGGAACTAGCTGACAGCAACTAAGTCGAGTGAACGATTCAGATTATGTCTTACGTCTCCGTCCTGAAAAGCATTCCAGAAATATTAGGCCAGCCCACAGGAATAGCTGCCATAGCTTCTCTTGGTATCCATGGGGCTATTGCCTTCATTGTGCCATTAATGCCCATTGATTCTAATCACAATCAGATCGCACGAACTGATACGACTAGGGCTGTGGGACTAATGGAACTGGGCCCTGCTGACCAAAATAGACTGCCACAGTCTACAGATTCAACCCAAATAGCCGCCCAGCTCCCCCAACTGGCATTACAATCCCAAATTCCCTTGGGTGGTTTGAGTGTTGCTGGAAAGCCCCTAGAACCTCCTGTTCAGCCAGTTTTACCCCCTCCCCTCTTACCTCCTATCCCTACCTCTTCTTCCAACTACAATCTTTCTGTATTGCCTCAAAGGCAATCACTACCAAGGATCTCCACTACTAGTGTGGATATCCAAGCTAGTAATTTACGCTTCAAAGATTTCAAAGATAAATTTTCTCCCCGCCCTTTATCAGCACCTCCTTTTGTCGATAATATAGATGCCCAAGTTAGACCAAATCAATCCAATGTTAGTAAGCAACCACAAGTTGATAACCAAATAACCACGGAAATACCAAGTGAGCCTTTAAATAATCCTTCCCCCACTAAGATTGATATTGACTCTGGTGGGGGAATAGGTCAAAACCAGCCTTCAGCTAACTCTGATCCACAGCAAAATGGAACCGGTTCCAATCCATCTTCTCCTTTGCCCACTGCAGGCCAGTTAGGTGGGCCCATGGCAGTTGTTCCAGACATTCCTACAAAGCCACAGGAACAAATGCCTAGTTTGCCTAGTTCCCAACCAGAAGTGCAAACCCCCGTATCTCAAGAGAATGACGCTAGAACTCAAAAAAGACAACAATTAATCGCTAGGTTGGAATCCTATAACAAACTCAGACAAACTATTCTTAAGGAATACCCCAACTCTAAACAACAGTCCCCAATCCGTCAAAGTGTGCCTGTGAAAAGCCGGGATATGGAAGGTGTGGTTTTCGGTCGTTTAGTTGTGGATCCTGATGGCAAGGTTTTGGACATTAAGTTTGAAGACCAATCGGTGTCTCCTCAACTCCAATCTCAAACCCGGGAGTTTTTTAACGCTAATCCCCCTAAAGGTGAACAGAACATTAGTTCTTATCCTTTCCAACTCCGTTTCAATTTGGTCAATAATGCCAGTGAGAACATTCCTAAAACCTCTTCAAATGCGGAAAACCTCCCTCAAACTCAGGGCGCTCAACAACCCCAAAGTAGGTAGGTAGAATGGGCATGGCTTATTTAGTGGGAGGTCATCACATCATAGTTTTGATCTCCACTAAATCTACCATCCTGTTTCTGCCATTTGAAAAACATAGAGACCCACCTCTAGAATTTCCTCCTTGGTTAATTTGTTCTTAAAAGCAGGCATGGCACCTTTACCGTTATGAATTTGATTAACAATTGCTCCGATAGGGTCGGTGTCATAGTTGTCTAAGTATTTTTTCATGGCTGATGTTTGTAGAGTTTTATTTTCAATAAGTATGTTACCACCCCCTACATGGCAGGAAGCACATTCAGCATTGAAAATAGCATGACCTATAGTTATTTCTGCTGATAAGACTGGTTTGATAATAAGTGTGAAGCTAAAAAATACGGCGATCACTAGAATTAAAACTAACAACGGTAGAGGTCTAGACAAGAAATTTTCCTCCCAATAATCACTGTTTGATTATATGTCAATGGCACGCCGGGCGTGCCATGGATTCACTCTAACCGTTTTTAAAAACCGAAGCTATATATTTTAGCTGGCAACAGTTATTTTACCCGCCATACCGGCGCCACGGTGGGGAGCACAGTAAAAGGTATAGTCACCAACAGGTGCATCTGCTGGAAAGGTTGTGGTCACACTTTGACGAGTATTCAACAATAATTTACTGTGGGACAGAGATTTTGCTAAGGCTTTATCCTTGCCAGGGTTTTTAACGGGATCAAATACAATGTTATGGGGGGGAACTTTATTGTTAACCCATTTAATAGTGTCCCCTGGTTTAATTGTTAACTTACTGGGTTCAAATTTTAAGAGTCCTTTGTCCGTACCTAGTTTGATGGTGTAGGTTTCAGCTGATGCGGTGGGGCTAAACAGGACTAAGGTGCTAACGGCTAAAACCAAAGTCAGCACAGTCAAGGTTAAACGCTTCCAATTTGCCATGATTAGTTTCATAATTCTCTCCCGAGATATAGTTTTATTTTTCCAATCTCATGTTAACTATATTTAACACCAAATATGACAGCTTGTCATATAAAAATTTATTTTTCAGGTCATTTTTTATGGATTTAGCCACCTACAAGGGGAAAGAGGGGACCTGTGAGGCCCACCCAACTGCTTGCAACCCCTGTCGATTCTGGCCAAAGCTATATAATTGAATCATGGGTAAAGGCTTTAATTTTTAGTTGTAATTATTAAGCAGTTCCTAGACCAGAGTTGATGGAGCAACATACTCTTAGCAAATCAGGACTAGGAACCAAAACTATTTCAAAACAAAAGTGTGCGCATTATAGAACAATACTAACTAGAGATGTTTAGTAGTATATCTTACCACCACCCCAGCGAGCACCAACGACTTTGGGTTGGATAAGAATGTAGGCTGATATCCCTTTTAAATCATCCTCTGTGAGGTTTTTCATTTCCGTAAAGATATCCGCGCTCTTGATACCGGGATGTATTTCCGATATATCCTGTTCACCATCGTAAGTTTTAGGTTCCTTGAGAAAGGCCACCAATCCTTCAATGTTGTCACGTGCTGGGACAGCACCCGCCAAAGCTTCTGGTTCCAGACCCACATTCTGGTTGGTTTTAGTTACACCACCAGCATGACATTGAGCGCATGTATCCTGAAATAGCTTTTTTCCTTCTTGTAACTGCTTAGGGCTAATAACTATTGTATCACCAGCTTCATTCAGTTTGACTGTTCTGGTGGCTTCATCTAGCTCTACTGCGGTTGCACTACCCATAAACAGATGAAACGACAGCAACACAGTAGCCAAAACAACGCTTATCAGTCTTATAAACATATTTCCCCTTGAAATTTGTCATGATCAAGATAGTTAAGATACGAGTAGTTTTTTTGAGCACAGACAAAACACGGATATTTATCTAGTACTAAAACTTTGATTCTTTAGTTTAAACTAGGGAGAATAAGCTTAGGTAAAATCTCCTCGCTATCATTAACATCAGCATGAATCAGTTTACCATTTAGGTACTTGGATTTAAGATTTGAGATTTGAAATTTTTGATTTATGGCTGTAAAGATGATGGATGGGTGGGGGTTGTGACTATAATCCTACCCCCCGAACAATTTTAGGTTCCAGCCAATAAAACCATATTTACTGCTATGGGCATGGGTTGGTGTAAGGATATCAGTTGTGTCAGGGTATGCTTTAACTGGGTTCGGGGAACAATTTCATCTACAAAGCCGTGTTTTAGCAGATCCTCGGCGGTCTGAAAGTCTTCTGGGAGTTTTTCCCGCAGGGTTTGTTCAATTACCCTTCTACCAGCAAAACCAATGGTGGCCTTGGGTTCGGCAATAATTATATCCCCTAACATGGCAAAACTGGCGGTAACGCCACCGGTGGTAGGATTGGTCAAGACGGGAATATATAGTAAACGAGCATCCTGATGACGCTGGAGAGCAGCCGAAATTTTGGCCATTTGCATTAAAGATAACATTCCCTCCTGCATTCTGGCACCCCCAGATGTACAAACTATCACTACCGGATAGCGTCTTTGGGTAGCTTGCTCTATTAAACGGGTTAGTTTTTCTCCTACCACTGAACCCATACTCCCTCCCATAAAACGGAAGTCCATCACTCCTAAGGCAATGGGTAAACCGTTGATTTGTCCTAATCCAGTTTTGACCGCGTCCGTTAACCCGATTTTTTCCTGGGTCTCTCGCAGGCGATCGCTATAGGGCTTGCGATCGCGAAAGCCTAAAGGATCTGTGGGGCGTAGGTTTTCATCCATAGATGTCCAGGTATTGGCATCAATTAATTGTCTAATGCGTTCATCGCTATGGACTCGATTATGATGACTACATTCAGCACAAACCATTTGATTAGCTTTGAGATCTTTTGTATAGGAGAGAACTCCACATTCAGGACATTTGTGCCACAATCCATCAGCTATTTCTCGTTCTTGACGATCCAGATTTGTATTCCCGGACTTACGACGATTCGCAAACCAATCTAATAAAGACTTTAAACCGCGTGATTCTTCGTTGTTTGCCATTGTTATCTTATGGTTGTTGAACTTTTGTTAAGGGATTTGATCAGATTTACCACTTTGACAGATTTTTAAGAAGTTTATAACTCTAGCTATAACTATTTAAACTGTCAATTTAAATTGTGAATTACAGTAATAGTTTTGTTGTTTGGAATATTCTTTGAATAGTATCACAATACATACATTTCACCTCAAGAATGGGATAGTACAAAGCGTAGGTAATGATCCAGGATGACCTGACCACCAAAAATAGAAATCAGCGCTCCCCAGGCTAAAAATGGTCCAAAGGGCATTTTTTGTCCTATTTGACCATCAGAGACAATAATTGCCCCAAAACCTACTAACACCCCAGAAAAGCAGGCTATAAAACTAGCTATTAATAAGTATTGCCAACCGAGCCAAGCACCCATCATTGCTGCTAGTTTACCATCACCACCACCCATAACTGGTTGGCCATAAAACACAAATCCCAAGTTGGCAATAATGTCAAACAACCATATACCTAAAACCATGCCACCTATTCCCCAGATTAACTGCCCAATGGTCCCAGACCAGGTGTTATGTGTTACATAACCTAAAGTGGTTTGAAATATTAAACCCAAGACCAGTCCTGATTTAGTCAGACTACTCGGTAGGATCATTGTCTCCCAGTCTATTAAGGATAAGGCTAGTAACCAACTACAAAAAACCCAATAGCCAATAGTTGGCAGTGAAAATTGAAATACCCAAAATACAATTAAAAATATTATTCCCGTCAATAACTCTACCAGGGGATAACGATGGGAAATTTCACCTTGACAATAAGCACATTTTCCCCTTAGCCATAGCCAACCTAAAATGGGCAAGTTGTGATATACTTTCAGCTGGTTCAAGCAGTGAGGACAACGGGAAGGAGGCCATAGTAATGACAATCCCCTGGGTAGTCGGTAAACCACCACATTGATGAAGCTGCCAATGCATGCGCCCAATAATAAAACAACGACACTGCTAGTCACTAAAGTTAGCATCATATCAGTGATTAACTGTTGGGTTGATTATTGGTATTTGTTAGTAAACATAAGACTCTATTTGTTGTAAAGGTATAAAACATTCCTGTGGTAAAAGAACTGGTTGCTGGGTAAAAATGACCTTACCCCTATAGGTTGTGCGACTAATCGCCACCCCTGATACTTGACCGATAATTTCTGGATGGACTTGAGAATAGGTGTGATAAATTTGTCCTGCTGCTTTAATCACGGCGGGATCGATCAAAGCAGTTTGGTTGGGTTGGACACTGAAATTATTGAGATCTGGTTGTGAAAGGTACACTGGAACCCTTTGGTTATTATATAGATGGAGTTAGATTTAGTTTTAAGTGGGTGGGTGGAATTAAATATAAGATTAACGTAGGTTGGGTTGAAGTATGAAACCCAACACCACGGGTCTCGTTACTCGACCCATCCTACAAATAATTATGCCTCCCTACTTAGTTTATCGGAAACCTTTAGCAAGTAACGCTAAATTTTCCCTCATGGACTATCTAACTGTATAGACCATTTAACTATTTTTTTCCAGAATGTTCAGTAAGGCGTCACCCATAGCTCGACACCCTAAAAGATTCATTCCTGGAGACATAATATCTCCTGTGCGATCGCCTTGTTGTAAAACCTGTAACACTGCGTTTTCTATGCTGTCTGCTGCTGCTGGCTGATTTAACCCATAGCGTAACATCATAGCCGCACTTAGGACTTGTGCTAGAGGATTGGCTTTGTCTTGTCCTGCAATATCAGGAGCAGAACCATGGACGGGTTCATACACACCTGGACCGGAAGATCCTAAGCTAGCTGATGGCAACATGCCTATACTACCGGTTAGCATAGCTGCTGCATCAGAAAGAATATCACCAAAAAGGTTGCCAGTGACAATAGTATCAAACTGCTTAGGGGACCGAACTAACTGCATGGCAGCATTATCTACATATAAATGAGATAATTCTACCTGGGGGTATTCGGGAGCCAGTTTATTCATCCCCTCTCGCCACAACTGAGATACTTCTAAGACATTAGCCTTGTCCACCGAACAAAGTTTGCCACCTCGTTTTTGTGCTGTTTCAAAAGCAACTCTGCCAATTCTTTCTATTTCTGATTCACTGTAGACCATCGTATTTACACCACGTTTTTCTCCTGTTTCTGTAGTGAAAATACCTTTGGGTTTACCAAAATAAATCCCCCCTGTGAGTTCTCGTACCACCATGATATCCACACCCTCCACTACTTCCGGTTTGAGGGTGGAAGCACCTATTAACTGAGGGATTATTTTTGCGGGTCTTAAATTGGCAAATAGTTCTAACCCAGCTCTCAATCCCAATAGTCCTGCTTCAGGACGTTTATTTGCAGGTAAAGAGTCCCATTTATAACCACCTATAGCAGCTAATAAAACTGCATCACTGCGCCCACAAGTCTCTAGGGTATGGGATGGTAGAGGTTCTCCGGTTTCGTCGATCGCAGCACCACCGATTAGAGCAGTTTCAAACTGAAAATTCAACTTGAATTGCTTACCAACCAGTTTTAGTACATCCACTGCTACTTCCATAATTTCAGGACCAATACCATCGCCAGGAAGTAGGGTAATACTGTATTTTTGGGTCATGATTAGGGTTAGTTAGTCTTTTGATTAGCTACTGTTAAATCGCCTATCATATCATTTGAGGAGCCAGTTTTTAAAAAAATCATTACCTAATCAATACCTTAGCCAAAATCCTCAAACGCAATAAAATCCTAACGATATCAATAGGGTTTCAGACATATTTGGAAAGATTAGAGCGATTGCGATCGCTCTAATAATGTTAAATGTTAATTAATCCCCATTTCCCATTCCCTATATTTCTAAAGCTGCTTCACCTCGGAGACCAACTTAGCCACCATATCCTTGGCACTACCAAATAACATAGTTGTTTTTTCCTTATAAAACAACTCATTATCCACACCAGCAAAACCCGTACTCATACCTCGTTTAATCACAATAGTTTGCCTAGCCCTATCAACCTCTAAAATGGGCATTCCATAAATTGGACTGTTAGCATCACTGCGAGCTGCAGGGTTAACCACATCATTGGCACCAATGACCAGAGCTACATCAGCTTGTTCAAATTGGGGGTTAATATCCTCCATGTCATATAACTGAGTATAAGGCACATTAGCTTCTGCTAACAATACATTCATATGTCCTGGCATTCTACCAGCTACTGGATGTATGGCGTATTTAACATCTACACCCATGCGCTCCAGTTGATCTGCTAACTCGCGAATGCTATGCTGGGCTTGTGCTACAGCCATACCATAACCGGGTACTATGACCACAGAACGTGCATAACCCAACATCATAGCACCTTCTTCAGGATCAATACTCCGCACGGTTTGATTACCAGTAGCAGTAGTAGCTCCACCACTAACAGTAGAAACAGAACCAAACGCACTAAATAGAACACTGAACAAAGACCGGTTCATGGCCTTACACATAATTTCCGTAAGGATAATTCCAGAAGCACCAACTAAAGCACCAGCAATGATTAACATGTTATTCATCACCACAAAGCCTGCTGCTGATGCTGCCACACCTGATAATGAGTTTAGCATAGAAATTACTACTGGCATATCTCCACCGCCAATGGGTAATACGAACATTACTCCAAGCACCAGGGAAACGGCCACCACTGCCAAAAATACTGGTAAACTATCGGGAGAAGCGATTAAATAGGCACTCCCTGCTAGATATGTACCTAAAAGCAACAAATTCACAGGTTGTTGCAGGGGAAAAGTAATGGGAGTCCCACTAACTAAACCTTGCAATTTAGCAAAAGCTAGAAAACTACCAGTAAAAGTCACACCACCGATTAACACATCCAATAGCATGGATATGTTGATATCCAAAGGTATAGATTGGCCAGCATCCAAAAGACGCCAAAACTCAGCAACAGCTACAAGAGCGGAAGATGCTCCACCTAAACCGTTGAGTAAACCCACCATTTGGGGCATTTCTGTCATTTGCACTTTATAAGCTGCAATAACCCCAATAATGGAACCAATGACTAGACCCACTAATATCATCTCATAATTGAGAACCTTTTGGTCTAGTAAGGTAGCAACTACGGCTAATAACATTCCCACTGCTGCAATAACATTACCATTGCGTGCAGTTGCAGGAGAGCCTAGTTTTTTCAAACCAAATATAAATAGGGATGCGGCCAGCAAGTAGGTGAGCTGAATACTGGTAGGGATAAAACTGGTCATGCTTTAACCTCCTTTTTCTTAAACATCTGCAACATTCTGTCAGTTACCAAAAAACCCCCGACAACGTTAACCATGGCTAATATGACCGCAATTAAACCAAGAATTACGGACAAACTCGTATTTTTCTCCCCCGCTGCTAAAATCGCACCAATTACGGAAATTCCTGAAATGGCATTGGAACCAGACATTAGAGGAGTGTGTAGTGTAGGGGGAACTTTGTTAATGACTTCAAAACCTATAAAAGAAGCCAAAACAAGTACAGACAAAGCTGCAAGTAGTGTTTCAGTCATTTTGATTTGAGATTTATTTCACAGATTGTTAGTTCGAAAATGGTCTTTCAAAAATTAAACCGTAACGGTCTGTAGTGCATCCTTAATGCGTTGATTTCTGATTTCACCATTGTGGGTAATACAAGCAGCATCAACAATGTCGTCTGCAAAGTTAATATTTAGGGCTTTATCTTTAACGACCAGCTGCATTAATGCAGTAACATTCTTGGCATAAAGTTGACTAGCGTGTACAGGCATTGACGAAGGCAGATTAATCGGTCCAATAATAGTCACACCGTGATAAACTATATCCTTACCAGGTGCTGTACAAGCGCAGTTTCCTCCCTGTTCCGCCGCTAAATCCACAATTACAGAGCCAGGTTTCATTCCTTTTACCATATCCTCCGTGACTAGGATGGGGGCTTTTCTACCTGGTACTTGAGCTGTGGTGATGACTATGTCCGAGTGTTTGACGTGTTCAGCAACCACCTCTTGGGTGCGTTTTTTGCTATCTTCAGAAATCTCTTTGGCATAACCACCTGCTGCTGTGGTTTCTTCTGTTAATTTAATCTCTACGAATTTCGCTCCTAAGCTTTGTACCTCCTCCTTCACTGCTGGGCGTATATCAAAAGCCTCCACTAAGGCACCCAGTCTACGAGCAGTAGCTATAGCTTGTAACCCAGCTACTCCTGCACCCATAACAAACACTTTAGCAGGCGCAATAGTACCTGCTGCGGTAGTCAACATGGGAAAATACTTAGGTAGTGCTGCTGCTGCCAATAATACGGTTTTATAGCCAGCTATGGAAGCTTGAGAAGACAAGGCATCCATGCTTTGGGCCCTGGTAGTACGGGGTATGAGTTCCATACTTAGAGCAGTGATTTGCCGTTGTGCTAATTTTCGAGCTACTTCCGGATTACCCAGGGGGTTGAGAAAACTAAGTAACACTGCTCCTGGTTTGAGCAGGTCTATTTCGTGCCGACCATCTTCCCTTTCCTGGGGTGGACTCACCTTGAGCAGTATGTCAGCTTCACCCCATAAGACAGCAGCATCAGTAATAATTTTTGCCCCTGCTGCTTCATAGTCCCCATCACTAAAGTATGCTTTTTCTCCTGCACCGGTTTCCACAGAGATTTCTAGTCCCTGTTTGACCAGTTTGGCTACCATGTCAGGAACTAATGACACCCGCCGTTCACTTACTTCTATTTCCTTAGCAACTGCAATTTTCATTTAGTCTCCTCAAGATGAATAAGATCAATACTCAATATTTCCTAACATCCTTTTTTAGCTTCAGGTTTAACTTTCATGGATTACCTTTGGTGCTATACCAGAGGGAATCTCTAGCTACGGACGTATAGTCCTGGACATTAGCAAGCTGTTGTACTTGATGTATACTTGATGTATATACTATGTGTCAGGTATTGTGTGTAAGTTTTCAGATTATCTTAGGGATTTTTTTTATTCATATTACTGAGTATATTATTGTGGTTCGAAACAAGTAGCTAGGTTGTTGAGATTGTTTTTCTCATTTGTTTAGGGTATTCTAGTGGGTTAGTTAAAGCTGTGTCCAAAATCGAAAAGAAACTTAACGTCCGTAAAAATTGCTTGATGATTGCTGGCACCCTTATGCCAGTTCCTACGTCATACCAATCAAATTTGTCATCGAATGGTTAAAATTATGAAGCGTTTACTCCCGGCTTTAGCCCTATCTAGTTGCCTGTTAACTGGTATTTCCACTACCACCCTAGCTCAAAGCCTACCGGGCTTAACACTATTTAGTGGTGTTAAATCAGAAAATCAGCTGTCCTTTTTCTTGGATTTTGGCGGACAAACTAATAGCACAGATAGATATAGACTAAGAGTGCCTGCCAATAAGATGAAATTGCCAGTATCTCAATTTAATATTACCTATCCTGAACACTACAAAGGTAGCTTCGAAACAAAAGAAATAGAAGTTCGAGTTAAAGGTAAAAGTGTAGGTTTAAAAGAAGTTAAATGGGATAAAGAAACAAGAGTAATTGAGATAGTGACCCAAGAACCCGTGCCTGCTCGTAGTAAAGTTGAACTAATTCTCTCCAACGTGCAAAACCCAAGTTTTGGCGGGATGTTCTATTTTAACTGTCAGGTTCTCTCCCCTGGTGGGGTGCAAATTCCTCGCTATCTTGGAACCTGGATCATTAGCATATCCTAAATCTAGTACCTGCAAAATATGTTCTGATCTGGAGTAAAGTGCTAAGATAAGAGATTGTGACTTTTTATAAAATTGCCTAAGAGGAGAAAACAATGCAAAGAACACTGGGTGGAACTTGTCGCAAAAGAAAGAGAACTTCTGGGTTTCGCGCCAGAATGCAAACCCCAACCGGTCGAAACGTAATTAGATCCAGAAGAAAAAAAGGTCGTCATCGTTTGAGCGTTTAATAGGAACCTAGCTAACACAAACCTATTGTGCCGTTGCCAAAAGCATACAGACTAAAATCCCGTGGCGACTTCCAGGCAGTTTTCCGGGAAGGAGTCCGGTGTCATAGCTCTCATTTCACCCTGAGAGCTTTAAAACCCCTATCTCCAACTCACCTGCACTCCTCTTCTATAAATATACCTGCTAACACCTGTGAAAACTTACCTAATACTAAAATTGGTATTTCTATTAGCACTAAAGTTAGCAAAAGAGCAGTGGTTCGCAACCGTATCAAAAGACAAATTACGGGTGTTTTGTACCAATTATTACCGAAGTTATCCAAAGGATGGCGACTGGTGGTAATTGTCAAGCCAAAGACAGGAGAATGGCAGTGCATAAGCCAACAATTTCTGCGAGAATTAGAGCAGTTGTTGGTAAAAGCTGAGGTGATAAATGGGCATTCGTGAGGAAGTTTATTATGAAGGTGGTCCCCACATTGGGGATTTAATTCTCAATCTACTAATTGGCCTGACCATAGTTGGCTTGCCATTGACAATTGGGGCGATTATTAGAGCTTTGTGGTTGCGTTTTAAGATCACTGATCGGCGAGTTGCTGTGATGGGTGGTTGGATGGGACAAAATCGCACTGATGTGATTTATTCAGAAGTTGTGAAGGTGGTGAAAGTCCCTCGTGGCGTTGGTCTATGGGGTGACATGGTGTTAACCCTGAAAAACGGTAGTCGTTTGGAAATTAGGGCTATTCCCAACTTTCGAGAGGTTTATGAATATATCAATGATAGGGTTGCCGCTAAGAATCCTCAATATACTTCTAACCCCTCTTGATCTACCTATTATCTTGTAGGTGCGGCTATCCGTAGCTGGTGATAGTCGCCAGTAAATCACAATTTAGATAAATTAGATTCAGTTTACGTTTACATTACCTTGGGTTGGATTGAGAATAATGGATTTTGGTATTGGGTTTCTCTCGAACAATGTCATGTTGCCAATCATAGACTTTTTCTATGGCGTTTTCCCCAGCTATGGATTGGCAATTGTGGCTTTAACACTAATCATTCGCTTCGCACTCTACCCTCTGAGTGCTGGGTCTATTCGCAGTATGCGTCGCATGCGAATAGTACAACCTTTGATGCAAAAGCGGATGGCGGAAATAAAAGAGCGCTATAAAGATAATCCGCAAAAACAGCAAGAGGAAATGGTAAATGTCCAAAAGGAATTTGGCAATCCCTTAGCTGGATGTTTGCCACTGCTGTTACAAATGCCAGTGTTGTTGGCTTTGTTTGCTACTCTCAGGGGTTCGCCATTTGCGGGTGCTAATTACTCAGTTAACCTACAAATTGTGCCCTCAGAACAAATTGAACGCATTCAACCTCAGGCTTTTGCTACCTCTCCTCAAAACATTTACGTTGCAGACGGTGTGCACACTAAAATCACCGCCATTCTTCCTGGTGGCAATAAATTGGCAGTAGGGGAAAAAACCAAGATCCAATATCAAACTATGGAGGGTAAACCCTTTGATGCACTCTTATTGGAATATCCCCAAACAAAGTTGACCCCCGAATGGAAAATCATTAAGGGAGAAGACCGCATCAAGATTGACTCAGAAGGTAATGTTGAAGCTCTGCAACCAGGGGACGTGACAATTCAAGGCACAATCCCTGGACTAGCTGCCAATAGTGGATTTCTGTTTATTGATGCGTTGGGTAGGGTGGGAGCAATTGATCCCGATGGCAAGGTACACTGGGACATTGTTGGTATGATTATTTTCTTTGGCATTAGCTTATACTTTAGCCAAATGCTGTCTGGGCAAAATTCCAGTGGTGGTAACCCTCAACAGGAAACCGTCAATAAAATCACTCCTGTGATTTTTTCTGGGATGTTTTTGTTCTTTCCTTTACCTGCAGGTGTACTCATGTACATGGTAATTGGTAATGTTTTCCAAACCCTCCAGACCTATATTCTGTCTCGGGAACCTTTACCAGAGGAGCTGCAAAAGATTGTAGCAATACAGGAAAAAGAAAAACAAGCAGCAACGGTAGATGTGAAGACCTTACCCTTTGAACCAAAAGGTTCCAAGAAAAAACAGCCCAATAACAAAGAATCTAAAACCTAAGTAACCCAACTTATGAGTGACATTTCTATGCAGCACAGTGAACAGTGGTTAAAACAATTGCTGCAGTTAGCTGGAATCTCTGCTAATGTTTACAGTCAAATGGGTGCTGCACCAACTTTAGAAACAGCTCCCCTGGAACCAAATAGCTATTGGTTGACAATTGATGACTCTAATTTAATGCCCGAACAGATACGGGTATTGATAGGTACTAGCGGATCCGTTTTAGATGCTATACAGTCCTTGGCTAATTCTGTGTTGAACTTACATCACCAGGAACAGGAACAAATATCCTATATCATTGAGTTGAATGGTTATCGTGTCCTAAGACAAGCAGAAATCAGTACTTTGGTGAAAACTGCAGCTCAGGAAGTGCGGTTTTCCGGAAGGGAGGTGGAAATTAGATCTCTGAATTCCGCTGAGAGACGACAAGTTCACAGCTTCTTGAAGGAATTTCCAGATTTGGAAACCTTTAGCCGTGGTCGGGAACCTAATCGCAATCTGGTGATTCGTTTAGCCACTCAATCGCCAGCTAATTCTGATTACTCAAGCTAAAATGGGGTTAAATGCGAAGGTTTAACAATACTTTCCAATTGGGTAAATATTGAAGTGTATTCATAAGTATCATGGATGCTATTTTTCTGCCACAACTAACTAAGGCTCCGCAGTGTACAGAAGAGATTCAGGTTGATGAATTTCTACCGGGGCTAGAAACTTTAACACCCGTGCGTGGTGTTGTTCGTTTGCAACACCATGGTAATTACTTAGAAGTTTCTGGTAAAGCAGAATCTATAATTACTTGTAGCTGTAACCGATGTTTACAACAATATAATCAGAGGTTGGCTATTAAGACTAAAGAAATTATTTGGTTTGACACTAATTCTAGTCCGGTAGAAGATTTACCCTTGGAAAGGGAAGTTGCTATGGAGGATTTGGTAGAAACCATTGCACCTGATGGTTATTTTGATCCTGGTGAGTGGGTATATGAACAGATGTGTTTAGCCATTCCTCAACGCCAGTTATGTAACTCAAATTGTCCGGGAATTATAGCTACTGGTGTTAATGAAAGTTCAGTTGATAGACGTTGGTCAGCTTTAGAGAAATTGAAAAATCAACTTTCCTAGGGTTTTGATTAATTGGAAATAGGTAAAACTTTTTCCAATTACTTTTCAATTTTAGTCACCAGGTCAATCCCAACTGATGTAGTAGTCTTTTTAAGGGGGATTCTCTTTTCAGTTTTAACGCTAGTATTTGGGTGCTTTGTAGTCTATTAAAGTTGTTATCACCCACCAAAATTAGAGAAATATTGCCATCGGATAATTTTGGTCCGATAGTTAGTCCCTCTATATTATCTAAGGGTAGGGGTAGGGTTTGCAAATCTAGAAGTAATTTTTTCTCAACTGGTTTGATTTTGCCGATGTCAATAGCTTTAAGACTAGGGATATTCTGAATATCATCAGCATTGTTCAGAGACACTTCGAATAGGGAAACTGCAAAGCCCACACCGGTAAAGCTTCTTTCTAAACTGAGAAAGTTTCCTCTATTATCTAAAGCTACTAAATCCGACAGTCCACTATAAAATCTATCCATGAAGTTAAATAGGGGTGTAACTGGTTCCATAGGGTAGAGAAATTCTTTTTGCGGTTGATTATAAGTGAGGTTATATTGTAGAATTCTACACAGAGTGCCAAATTTGGGTTTAGCAGCTTCACCATCTTGAACTAGGGCGTTTTCCGTAGCTGTAAACAACATTTGATTGTTAGGTGTGATTGTCAAACTTTCAAAGGTTAAACTATTATGCACACCCCGTTGATTTTTGCCATCGGGTAAAAATTTCTCTGGTATGGGTAGACTATTAATTGCGTTCCCTGAAGCTAGAGAAAATTCCCGAATAAACGGATTAATTGATTGACTGACATCCCCCTCTGAAGAAATAAAGACGGTGGATTTTTTTGTCACTGCAATACCCTCGGGATCAATTCCCCCAAGGGCAAATTTTCGATTGTTTTCATCTAGTAGAGTTGTGACACCTACAGGTAGTACTTTGCTTTGGTCTAACTTACCTTTACTTAGGTCAATTTTGAAGTTATAGAACCGAGGTGGTCCTTTTTGTCCCCGGTTATCGGAAACAACATAGTAAAGATCGTGATCAACATCATAGGTAATTCCTGAGAGTCCACCTATTTCAGTATTTTGAAAGGTATATCCCGTGGGTAAAGTAGCTACACCAAGAAATTCTATGTCCGTGATTATAACGCTTGCAGTGGCTATCTGACCTAAAAATAAACCTATAATACTAACAATGACCATGGTAATAATACCATAAATGACCATTCTGGGATTTTTCCATTTGGCTTTTTTGTGTTCTTTCATCTTGAACTCACATTCTGCAGATAATCCAGAGCGATGACCCATCTTAACATATACTTAATAGATGACTATTATTTATTTAGGTAGTGTTCAGCGTGAGAAATTCCCCCAGCTTAGATCCTGATTTGAGGAAAAACTTAGTAGTAATCTTTACATGTGGTTTGTTGTTTTGGTCAGCTTTGGCGTCCCTATTGCCCACACTGCCATTATACATAGAGTCCCTAGGGTCAACAAAGCAACAAATTGGTATTGTTATGGGTAGCTTTGCTGTGGGAGTATTAGTGTTTCGCCCCCAGGTAGGAAAATTAGCAGACCGTCAGGGGAGAAAGCTAGTTTTACTAATTGGTATGGTAGTAGCCACAATTGCCCCTTTAGGTTATTTAGCAGTAAAATCCCTGGTGGGATTGATGCTAATTAGAGCCTTTCATGGTATAAGCATTGCAGCATTTGCTACAGCCTATATTGCACTAGTATCGGATTTAGCTCCGGATAACCGTCGTGGCGAAGTTATTGGGTATATGAGCTTAGTCAATCCCATTGGGGTAGCTGTTGGTCCTGCCCTGGGTGGATATTTACAAGCCATAGCGGGTTACACCCCATTATTTATTTTCTCCAGTTTACTAGCTGGTTTAGGTTTAATCTGTGTGATTCCTATAACCAATCCCCCCACATGGAAAAATAACAAACAAGAAACAGGGGATGATTTCTGGGGAATTTTAATTAGTCCTCGAGTTCGTGTCCCAGCAATTATATTATTGATCATAGGTTTTTCCATTGGTACCATACACACCTTTATCGCTCTGTTTATTAAATCAATAGGAATTGATTTAAACGCTGGCTTATTTTTCGCTGCTGCGGCCATTTCCAGCTTTGTTATTAGATTATTTGTAGGTAGAGCTTCAGACAAATATGGTAGGGGTTTATTTGTCACTCTTAGTTTAATCGGTTATGGCATAGCCATGCTAACTATTTGGCAAGCCAACAGTTCTCCAATTCTCCTATTGGGAGCAATTGTGGAGGGTGCTGCTTCTGGTATTGCCATTCCCATGATTTCCGCCATGATGACTGATAGAGCCCTACCCCATGAACGAGGGCGCATTTTCAGTGTATCCCTGGTGGGATTTGATCTGGGACTGGGTATAGCTGGTCCAGTGGTGGGTTACATAGCCCAATCCACTAGCTATCGTCATGTTTTTGGTCTTAGTTTTGGTTTAACCCTCCTGGCTATTTTAATCTTTATGTCCCAATCTAATCATGGGGTATTCCAATCACTACGCTTTGCCCTAGGTCGTAGTAAGGATGTTTATCAACGATCAGCAAGCGATTCTCCAACCTTATCTACCAATACCTAAATATTGGAAACCAGCGTTAATCAACATTTTTGGTTCTAGAAAATTTCTGCCATCAATCATTACAGCATGTTTCATCAGTTTCGCCATTTTTCCATAGTCCAAGCTGATAAATTCTTGCCACTCTGTTACTAGCACTAAAGCATCACAACCATCTGCCAATCTTTCAACATCGGTTTCCACTAACACCCCGGAAAGACCATGGCGCATACCAGATTGGGAAATGACCGGGTCGTAAGCCTTTACTTTTGCGCCTAAACGATTTAGCTCCTGTATAAGTTTAAGCGCAGGTGCATCCCGTAAATCATCTGTATCTGGTTTAAAGGTTAAACCCATCAGTCCTATGGTTTTACCTTTGAGAATTTTTAATGCCTGTTGCAATTTTTCTATGGCAATTACCCGTTGTCTTTCATTTACACTTACCGCAGCTTTGAGTATTTGGGTATCATAGCCATAGTCATCAGCAGTGTGAATTAGAGCTGATATATCCTTAGGAAAACAAGAACCACCCCAACCAATTCCAGCTTGTAAAAATTTACTACCAATGCGGGAGTCTAAACCTATGCCTTTTGCTACTTGAGTAACATCCGCACCTACGCGATCGCAAATATTTGCTACTTCATTGATAAAGCTAATCTTAGTGGCTAAAAAGGCATTTGCCGCGTATTTTACCATTTCAGCTGAACTCAAATCCGTCACCAACAAGGGTATGGGTGGTAAGGATTTGTCCACGGCAAATTTTCTTTCTATAATTGGGGCGTAGAGTTCTTTCATCATACCAATAGCTTCTGGACTACTTCCCCCCAATACAATTCGGTCTGGGTTAAAAGTATCATAAATTGCCGAACCTTCCCGTAAAAACTCTGGATTGCTAACCACATCAAACTCAGGGGAATTTACTCCTTCTACCAAGGATGCTTGGCGTTCAGCAAGGCCATCTAGCACAATCATTCGCACCCAATCACCAGAACCAATAGGTACGGTAGATTTATTCACAATCACCTTATAACCATCATTCAAACTTGCTCCAATACCACGAGCTACTGCTTCTACATATCTAGTATCACTTTCACCATTTGGTAAGGGAGGTGTTCCCACTGCAATAAACAGAATTTCCCCATGGGCCACTCCTGCGGCTAAATCCGCTGAAAAATGAATATTACCGCTATTTATGGCAGATTGCATAATTTCCGATAGTCCTGGCTCAAAAATTGGCGATTGTCCAGACTTCATCATTTTAATTTTTTCTTCGTTGTTATCTATACAAATAACATCATGTCCAATGTGTGCTAGACAGGCTCCCGTTACTAACCCTACGTAACCGGTTCCAATTACACAAACGCGCATCTTTCAACTCCTAATTTTTTCTAATTTTTGTATAATTCAATATTTTTAGTCATTAGTATGAATGCGGGAGTAGAAGTCTTCCACGGTCAACTTTAAACCGGTTTGTAGAGAAATTTTCGGTTCCCAATTTAACCAGGTTTTGGCTTTGGTGATATCGGGACGACGACGACGGGGATCATCTGCTGGTAGGGGTGTAAATTTAATTTGCACCTCTGGATTAATCATGTTTTGTATTGTCTGGGCCAGTTCTAAAATTGTGTATTCTTCTGGATTTCCTAGGTTGACAGGACCAGTGTAATCACCATTCATTAATTTAATTAAACCTTCTACTAGGTCTGAAACATAGCAGAAACTCCGAGTTTGTTGACCTTCCCCATATACAGTTAGGGGATTACCCCTCAAAGCTTGAACTACAAAATTACTAACCACCCGACCATCGTTTTCTAACATCCTTGGTCCATAAGTGTTAAAAATTCTAGCTACCCGAACATCTACTTTATTTTCTCGGTGATAGTCAAATGTCAATGTTTCAGCAACCCTTTTACCTTCGTCATAACAGGAACGAATCCCGATGGGATTTACACTACCACGATAGTCTTCCGTTTGGGGATGGATTTCTGGATCTCCATAAACTTCGCTAGTAGATGCCAATAAAAATCTAGCCTTGACTCTCTTGGCTAAACCTAACATATTCAAAGTTCCCATTACATTTGTCTTGACAGTTTTAATGGGGTTGTATTGGTAATGTACTGGGGATGCGGGACAGGCTAAATGATAAACTTGATCTACTTCTAAGCGAATTGGTTCGGTAATATCATGACGAATAATTTCAAATCTAGGCTTGTTTAACCATGACAGCAGATTTTGCTTACTCCCTGTGTAGAAGTTATCAAGGCATATAACTTCATGATTGTTGGACATTAGACGGTCTATAAGATGAGAACCTATAAAACCCGCTCCACCAGTGACTAAAATTCTCATGGTTGTTTGATTATTATTACTCCTATAGGATATTCATGCTGGTTGCAAATTGAGAAGTGTGCCAGCCAAATTTGTTCGGTTCTAACTGTTCGTTCTAACTAGGGATGGATCTGACCAAGAATAAATCTTAATTGATCATAATCGTCCTTTAAAAGTAAACTTAGGTAGCGACAGGCTTTTACAAGCCATTCTCTGTCTAACTTACGTAATTTGTAAACTTCACGAATCGCGGATGCAACTAATGATTCTACTGGTGCTCCGGGAACTAACAGTAAGGTTCGCAGAAAATCCATATTATCCGTAAATCTAAGTATAGATTCTGGTCTACACCTATACACTGCCTGATGAATTTGAGGTGGACGTTGAGGTAAATAGTGATACATTTGTCTTTGAGTAGATATGTCCGATGGTGCCTCAAAGCCAACAATAGCAGCTTTAAATTCTGTTTTCAACATGGCAAATATTTGGGGTTGTTCCTGACGTAAATTTTTTAGGGACAACCCCAGGGCCCGCGCCCGGTGCACACTATCTATGGGAGCAGTAGTAGCATAGTATACTACAGCATATATTTGATTATCGGATTCTTCATCAAAGGCGGAAATCCAGCTACCAAAAGCTGGCATTAGGGGAAATCTTAAATCTTCCGGATCCAAACACTGAGCCAGAAACTCGGTAGAGCTGGTTTCAATTACCTCAGCAATGTGGTCAGGATGACGATCTTCCGTGGCAAACTGTGGTAAGGGTAAAAACATGTTGATACTGGTATAAGAGAAGAGGGGGGTGACAATCGTGAGTATAAAATCCCCACCCAAACTTCATGGTCATTTTCCTTTTTTTGTAGGTATAGTTTCCACTACTTCTAATTCCGGAAGGCGAAAGGTGATAATTTTATCCCAGTTACCTCCTTCAAAAAGAACGGCAACTTTACCATCGCTAACCCGTTGTACAAGTCCTTCATAACGATCATAAGTGTCTGCAGTATTTTTGACGCGAACAGTAGCTCCAGGTAGGATCATGTTTTTATCCTCAAATTTTGTTGTTAGCTTGATCATATAGTAATCCTAAACTATTGGGTATTGGGGGGGGAAGATCAATTTAGTAGTATTTTTGTTGCTGACGGAAAATGGCTACAGATTCCACTATTCCTAGACTGATAAAGTTAGTCAACATTGCTGAACGTCCATAGCTCATCCAGGGTAAGGGTATACCCGCCACCGGTGCTAAACCCAGAGTCATACCAACGTTGACAATCAGTTGAAATACAATCATTGACAATACACCAATAGCTATTAGGGAGCCAAAATTATCTTTGGCAGTTTTGGCCACATGGAGCAATCGGAAGCAAATTAAACAGTACAGGGATAAGACTATTAAACAACCAATAAAACCAAATTCCTCCCCAACTGCGGAAAAGATAAAATCTGTGTGCTGCTCGGGAACGAAGTTTAATTGAGTCATTGGACCTTTAAATAA
The DNA here is from genome assembly GCF_014489415.1 of Cylindrospermopsis curvispora GIHE-G1. Classification (NCBI taxonomy): domain Bacteria; kingdom Bacillati; phylum Cyanobacteriota; class Cyanophyceae; order Nostocales; family Aphanizomenonaceae; genus Raphidiopsis; species Raphidiopsis curvispora. The sequence continues at coordinate 102,624 of NZ_CP060822.1, read as the reverse complement.
TCCCCATCCCCACACTTCCCCTGCACCAATAGCAATGCGAGACTGTACCAGGTGATAGCCAGCTCCTAGGGGGTCATGATCAGGGTTCATAAACACAGTCAGTCGGTTTTTTTGATATTCTTTTAAGACATGATTCCAGGCAAAAACCCCCAGTTCACCACCTAGCATATTTAAACTAAAACTGGCGATCGCACTAATGTTAAATTTCTGCCAGGGTAAGTTTAACCACCCTAAAACTCCCATGGCGATCGCCCAGAGTATGCCCAGGGGACTAAAAATGAGTTCTTTAAAGAGTATAATTGGTTGAGACAGGGGCCAAGATGTACTAAACAAAATAGCAGATATTACTGGGGAACCCATCAGGATTAACCAAGCAGGGTTAGCATCCGCCCAGTAAAGCATTCCTATCACTATGGAGGCGAATACTAGTGAGGTGGCTAAGTCTGGCTGTAAAAAGACTAATAACCAGGGAACTCCTGTAAATGCTAAAGCCCGAAAAACATTATCCAAACTGGAAGCTGTGCGCTTGTGTAACAGAGCTGCCAGGGTGATAATAACTCCTATTTTAGCAAATTCCGAAGGTTGCACATTAAATCCTAAAACGCTAATCCACCTTTGAGCTCCTTTAGCACTTGTACCGGCTATCATCACTAAAATTAGGCTGAAAGTAGTCAATCCGTAAGTGAACCAGTGCCATTCTATTAGTTTTTCATACCGAAACCGAGATATACACAAGGCTATAATCAACCCAATACCGGTGATCAGCCAATGCCACCACCAATCAGTAACAGGTTGATTGCGTTCTGTACTAAATATCATCAACCCGCCAAATACACTGGCTGCCACAGGTAGACATAATAGCAACCAGTCCATTTGTTGCCAGGGTTTTATCCAAGAATGCCAAGTAAATTTTCGAGTTGAACGTTTTAATAACATTATACTAATAAACAGTAGATGTTAACACTAATCATGTTAGAGCTGCCACAGAAACCTTAGCAGCGATCCCTTGGGCGATCGCCTTTAGGGACTGAGCGGAAACTGAATCTGGGTGGGAAATGACCACGGGTATACCATTATCTCCACCAATTCTGATAGACATTTCCAAAGGTACACATCCCAAAAGTGGTACTTGCAATTCTGCAGCTGTTTTAGAACCACCACCGGAACCAAAGATGTCATATTGTTTATCCTGTTGATCCGGAGGGATAAAATAACTCATATTTTCCACAATCCCCAACACAGGAACATTCATCTGTTGGAACATCCGTAAACCCTTGCGGGAGTCCAACAGAGACACGGTTTGAGGAGTAGTAACAATTACTGCTCCTGATATAGGTACTGCCTGACTGAGGGTTAATTGGGCGTCTCCCGTTCCGGGTGGCATATCCACGATTAAATAGTCAATTTCTCCCCATGCAACCTGATAGAGAAACTGACGGATCACACCATTGAGCATGGGACCACGCCAAACAACTGGCTGATCTCGGTCTATTAAAAAGCCCATGGATACTAACTTCACCCCGTAATTAAAAGCTGGTTCCAGGATTTCCCCCTTCTCTGAGGAGCGCACGGCAATTTCTGCATCTGCTAAACCTAACATAGTGGGGTCATTAGGACCGTAGATATCAGCATCTAATAAACCCACTTTGGAACCTGCTTGTGCTAAAGCCACAGCCACATTTACAGCTATAGTGCTTTTACCAACTCCACCTTTACCACTAGAAACAGCAATTATATTTTTCACTCCCTGGATACCAGTCCTGTCAGGTAGAGCTTTCTGCTGGGGTATTTCCGCTGTTACCTCAACTGTTATGTCTGTAACACCTGGTAAATTACGAATAGCTTTTTTACAATCTTCTACAATAAATTCTCGTAATGGGCAAGCGGGAGTAGTCAAGACTAAAGTAAAGCTAACTTTGCCACCATCAATTTTCACGTTGCGAATCATATTTAGTTCCACCAGACTTTTGCGAAGTTCTGGGTCTTCTACTGGACGCAACACTTCCAGCACTGACTGGGAATTGAGGAGATTGGACATATGTACCCGCCTTAATCAAATTTAAAAGACTTTTATTTTTACTAGATTTTTACTAATTTAAATCTTAACTGTCCACCAGTTAAAGATTAGATCCCTGGGACATTTCTGCTGCTTCCACCAAACAACGTGCCACCTGATCTATATATGAGCCAAATAGTGACCAAATTATCGGGGATAACCAGCCACGTAGATCTACTGAATAGGATAGATAACTACCACATAGAGTAGAGTCTATTTGATAAGTTACCCTTTCTTCTACGCCAGGAATGGACAAAACACGAACACTTAGGAGTTGTTTAGGATTTACTCGCTCTACGAAAATATGAATAGGGATTGGCCAAAATCTTGACACTGCCTGAAATATTAATCCTGGTTTGGGCACTAAACCTAGGGGTACATTAGTGCTTTTAAACAGGGGATGCCAGGAAAAATCCGTTAGATCTGACACTTTTAACCATAGTTGGTCTACGGAAGCGGAACTGATTTGTCGATAGGTTTTCATGAGGGAAACGCAAACTCGACGATGCTTACGGTGCAGGAACCTGGATAACCAATTTTGCACTCTGAATCTCTCCTAGCTATTTGTCTGTTTAATTGTCAGCGGTGCATTTTAGACTATTTTCCACTTCATTGTAGAACATGAGAAGGACATGATATACAAAATGGGCCCTTTTGTCAGTTTGTTCATCTTAATTTTTCAAGAATTGCAAAGAAAATTTACCAACTAGCCAAAAGAATGATAGGAGAGCCACACCGCTTTAGAAAGGCTTTTCCTAATTTCTGATACTGATTTTTCATACTGGTTTCTGATATAATCTTCCCAAACGATTTGTCGTTTCCATTGACGTAAGCTGTCGTGCAGCTTCTGTAAAAATTGTAATTTTTAGGTTCGGGAATCTATGTTGACAAACTCGCAAACCCCCACTCTCTCAGCAGAATTATCCAAATTTCTTCCCCCCCCTGACGCTCAAACTAGAGTCAGTCAGTTTATGAAACAATTACAAGATAAAATTACTACTGAGTTAGAATTGTTGGATGGTGGAGTTAAATTTACGGAAGACTCTTGGGAGCGTATAGAAGGTGGTGGTGGGCGTTCCCGTGTCTTGCGTGAAGGGACAGTTTTTGAACAAGCTGGTGTTAATTTTTCCCAAGTGTGGGGCGATCAGCTGCCACCATCTATTTTGGTTCAGCGCCCAGAAGCTGCAGGACATGGTTTCTATGCTACTGGTACTTCCTTAGTTTTACATCCGCGTAACCCATATATACCTACTGTCCATTTAAATTATCGTTACTTTGAAGCAGGCCCAGTATGGTGGTTTGGCGGTGGTGCTGATTTAACTCCTTACTACCCTTTTGCTGAAGATGCTATTCATTTTCATCAAACTCTTAAGGATGCTTGTGATAAACATCATGAAGATTACTACCCGGTGTTTAAACGCTGGTGCGATGAATACTTCTATCTTAAACATCGGGGTGAAACTAGAGGCGTGGGAGGCATATTTTTAGATTATCAGGATGGACAAGGTGATATTTATCGAGGTCCTGATTCCCAGGGGGAAGCTGCCAACTACAGTCGCAGTTTGACACCATTACCCCGTCGTACCTGGGAACAAGTGTTTTCTTTAGTCCAAGACTGTGGTCAGGCATTTATCCCAGCTTATGCACCTATCGTCGAGCGTCGCCTAAATATGGAATATGGCGATCGCCAGCGTAGTTTCCAATTGTACCGTAGAGGTAGGTATGTGGAATTTAACTTGGTTTATGACCGAGGTACGATTTTTGGACTACAAACTAATGGAAGGACGGAGTCGATTTTAATGTCCCTACCTCCCTTGGTGCGATGGGAATATGGCTATCAACCACAACCAAATTCTCCCGAATCCGAACTATATGAAACTTTCCTCAAACCCCAAGACTGGCTCAATTGGAAGTTACAATCTAGTCATTGAGTGTATATAGCATTGGTATGGGCTGGTATAATAATATGGCAGCAAGACAGCAGCTTTTTAATATTCCAGCCTCAATTGGTAAAAACTGCTAAAACTATTAGACAAAAATATTAACAGATATGCTCTCTATACAAGAAAAAAGCTATCAGACTAAAAGCGATGAAACTGTAATTGTTTTAGCACCAGCGGGTCGCCTTGATATTACAACTGCTTGGGAATTTAGATTAAAGTTACAGGAGTGTATTAGTAAGAAGACTTGTCATCTAGTGGTGAATTTGGGAGGAGTAGATTTTATTGATAGCTCTGGTTTAACTTCCTTGGTAGCTGGAATGCGTGATGCAAACAAGTTAAATAGAACTTTTCGCATTTGTAATATTCATCCAGATGCAAAACTCGTTTTTGAGGTCACCATGATGGATACTGTGTTTGAAATCTGTGAAACAGAAGAGGAAGCTTTTACTATTCCTTTTTGAATGCACAACTGAATCTAAGAAAGGACGGCTTTTTGTTAGAATAGGAAATAACAATACATTGCCCTTAACATTTTCCTTGTGAATAACTTCCGTACTGTCTCTGATACAAAGCGAACTTTCTATAGCCGTCATACCCGCCCCATCAACACTATTTACCGTCGGGTAGTAGAGGAATTGATGGTAGAGATGCACTTGCTGTCAGTCAATGTAGATTTTAGCTACAATTCAATCTATGCCTTAGGGGTTGTCACAACTTTTGACCGCTTTATGCAGGGCTACCAACCATCCGAGGATCTAGTATCTATTTTTAATGCCATCATTTGTGCTGTGGAGCAGGATCCCCAGGTGTATCGCCAGGATGCAGCTAAGCTCAAGGCTATAGCTAAATCTTTTCCTGTCAAAGACTTAATTGCTTGGTGCAGTCAAACTACCCCATTGGATCAAGATGCTAATATCCAAGGGGAACTACAAGCCATAGCCCAAAATCCCAATTTTAAATACAGTCGTTTGTTGGCTATTGGTTTATTCTCCTTATTGGAATTGTCAGATCCTGAATTTGTCAAGGATGAAACTCAGCGCAATCAAGCTATTGCAGTCATTGCTCAAGGTTTAAAATTGTCTGAGGATAAACTAAATAAGGATTTAGACTTATATCGTTCTAATCTTGATAAGATGGAACAGGCTCTAATAGTTATGGCGGATATGCTGGCTGCGGACCGCAAGAAGCGTGACCAGCGTCAGCAGAAATCTAGTGACACCGTTCTTCCCCCAACTAATGAGTAATTAGGACTTGCATTGAAAAGTCCTAGGTGGAGAGCCAAAACTGTTTCCTATCTCCACGAAAAGACTTTTTGATGCAGAGCTTGTTGATTGATGGACTTTTAGGTGATCGCTTAGGGCACCACCAAGAAATTTTTTTGCCAAAGTACTAGGACAGTGCACCAAGCATTTGATAACTTATTAATTGATTGGCAACAAAACTATAAATTACTAAATTACGGAAGGATCACCTTGAGTTACCATCGAGATGCGATCGCCCCCCACGGCGGACAGTTAATAAACCGAGTTGCTTCACCAGAACAAAAAGAATTTTTTCTTGCTAAGGCTGAGTTTCTACCAAGAGTGATCCTGGATGAGCGGGCTGTTTCAGACTTAGAAATGATAGCCATTGGTGGTTTTAGTCCTTTAACTGGTTTTATGAACCAGGTGGACTACAACCGTGTAGTAGAGGAAATGCGTCTGGCTAATGGTGTAGTTTGGTCAATTCCCATCACTTTGTCTGTGACAGAAGAAGTGGGAAGTCCTTTGCAGGTGGGTGGGTTAGTGCGTCTAGATAACTCCCAAGGTGAATATATTGGCGTATTGGAACTCAGTGAAAAGTATACCTACAATAAAAAGCGCGAAGCTGTGAATGTCTATCGCACAGATGAAGCCCAACATCCAGGAGTTCAAGTAGTATATACCCAGGGTTCTGTGAATCTGGCTGGGGATATCTGGTTACTGCAACGTAATGCTCACCCCCACTTTCCCACCTACCAAATAGACCCTGCAGCTTCTCGACAAATGTTCCGAGAAAAAGGCTGGAAAACTATTGTGGGCTTTCAAACTCGTAACCCCATCCACCGGGCCCATGAATACATTCAAAAGTGTGCTTTAGAAACCGTTGATGGTCTATTTCTACATCCCCTGGTGGGCGCTACCAAGGAAGATGATATTCCAGCGGATGTTCGTATGCGCTGCTATGAAATTTTAATCGAGCACTATTATCCATTAGATCGGGTGATTTTAGCAATTAACCCTGCTGCCATGCGCTATGCTGGACCTAGGGAAGCTATTTTCCATGCAATAGTTCGCAAGAACTATGGTTGTACCCATTTTATAGTTGGGAGGGACCATGCGGGTGTGGGTGACTATTATGGTACCTATGATGCCCAATATATTTTCGATGAGTTTGAACCTTCAGAATTGGGCATTGTACCAATGAAATTTGAACATGCTTTCTATTGTACCCGTACTAAACAAATGGCTACAACTAAAACTAGTCCCAGTACCCCAGCAGAGCGAGTTCATCTCTCAGGGACAAAGGTTAGAGAAATGTTGCGTCGTGGTGAGTTACCACCACCTGAGTTTTCTCGTCCTGAAGTAGCAGCAGAATTGGCACGAGCCATGCGTATTGGACAACCAGCTTTAGTATAGTATACTACTTGAACCACCCGTTGACATTTGGCAAATTACAGATAACGTGACATACTCCACACACTCCCTTACAGGTGAGTGTGGGCTTCTCAACGACTCTTCTATGACGTACAATGGGAGTCTCTGGGTGTCTATACAGTTTGATAAACTTATCATCCATTTTTACTGCAAATTCCCAGTGGTTGCCTCCGATGGTATGCCAGTATTTATTGGCTATCCATTTATCGGTTTTGTTGGGGTGTCGGCGTTTTGCCCATCTGTACAGTCGTCGGTGCACCTGATTAGAGATACTATTGAAGATTTCCTTACTTACAACTGATGAGTAGTAATTACACCATCCCCGAATTATCGGGTTGAGATTACTTATCAGTCCTAGTTGTGGTGTTGGTAAGTTTCTTTTAATGGTAATGGAAATCTTTTCGTAGTGATTCCTGACCGATTTCTGAGATGGAGTGATGACGGTTTTAAATCCTAGTATTTCCTTGTTAGTATTCAATCCTGAGTTGTATTTACCAACTGAGTATTGCCTCACATTGAAGCCAAGAGAATCAAATCCTGGTTTCTCTGTTTGGTGTTCATACAAAGTATGTGCTAATCTGGTCTTACTGGGTTTTAATTCCAACCCCATTTCATTTAGCCATTTAACTAAGATTTCCCTGCATTGTTCAATAACTGCTAAATTTTCATGCAAGATGACAAAATCATCTGCATATCTGATGATTGATATTGCATTAGCTTTGTCCCTTTTAGAGCCTTTACCTGGTAATTTTGAAGCATATTCTTTAAGAATTTCCTCCATACCGTGTAAGGCTACATTTGCCAGTAGAGGGGATATAACACCACCTTGTGGTGTGCCTTCTTCTGTAGGAAACAGGACTTTGCTATTAACCACACCTGCTTTTAACCATGCCTTGATTTGACGACGTAGTTTTGGGTAGGTGTTCATTTTCTTTAGCAATGATTGATGGTTAGTCTTGTCAAAACACTTAGCAATATCAGCATCTAATACAAACTTGGGTTTGTATCTGATGGCCTTGAATATTGCTTGTATGGCATCATGACATGAGCGTCCTGGTCTAAATCCATATGAGTTAGGCTCAAACTTGGCTTCCCATTCTGGCTCTAAAGCTAGTTTGACAAGTGCTTGTAATGCCCTATCATACATTGTAGGTATTCCTAGTGGTCTTTTCTCATCCCTCCCAGGTTTGTCTATCCAGACTCTTCTGGTTGGTTTGGGTTTAGACCCTAGTTTTAACTCTTCTACCAATTCCAGTCTTTCGCTGGGCGATAAAGCTTTAACTCCATCAACCCCGGCGGTTTTCTTTCCTTAATTGTCTTGAGTTACCCTGCGTGTAGCCAAAGCTTTGGCCGACCAGGATTTCATCAGCACCTTTTGGAGTCCACGAACCACCTTGACATCCCCACGGGCTGAGGCTTGATAAATTCGTTTTTGGATTTTGTATACACGACGTTCTAACTGTTTCCAGTTAATCATGTTCCATTCTACCGTAGTCTTTACACTCGTTTTAGACATAATTCCTACTAACAACTTTATCGTCCATATCACCGTAAATCTGTCAGCATATCTTAGGCATTACCCTAAGCGTTCGCTTCTGACTCAGTCTTTCCCGCTTGTAGCATCCGGTTAGCACCTACTTTTAGATTCGACCTTCTAAAAGAGCTAACAAGGGGTTACTTCGTTCCGTGCGTTCATTCTGTGTACCTTTAGAGTGATGTTCTACGCCGGGTTTATCGGAAGTGCATAACGGTCTAGTAACAAGTAGCCGTTTCCTTATCCTTTACCTTTTGGTTCCAGCCTGTCAGCCTCATTTGGCTGGTTTAGAATCACGACGCTTCCAACACATCTTTGTTTACTACTCATGGGTACTTTGCTCGACGTGTACCAGGTTGGGCTCCCAGTAAGAACGCCTTCTCTTCCTGCTTTACGGATTGATGGCTAGTCGCTACCGTAAGGATGATGCTGTCACCCTTGCACCTAGGGGGTAGGATTTACACCTACATGAACACACAGTTATAAGAATCTGGTTTTCACAGGCCTTACCTTCCGTCCCTGAGCATTTTTACTCATTTAGGAAAACTGCTGTAATGGAGAAGAAGATCATATCGGCAGAATAAGACAGTGTTCGTTTTCGTTCCCTATTAGTCAGGGAACTGTCGTCAACTCACGCGCCATTCATCCCACGCTCCTAAGAGTGAGCGTGGGGCGGCTTCTGTCGGCAAAGCTAAAAAAGTGTAATTTCAAACTTTACTCTTTAGCCCTTTGCCATTTAAGCTATTAGCTGATGGAATCGGGGCTACTAGTTAACTTATGAAACGGCGTGGATTTTTACAACGAATTGCTTCCATACTGGGAACTGCAGGATGGACTAACCTTGCATGGTCAGGTTTAGGAGGTCAGTATTATCAAGCCTTAGCAACACCCCCTAGTCACAAGTTGGCTTTACTAATAGGTATTAATAACTACCCAGAAAGTCCTCCATTGAGTGGTTGCTTAACCGATGTTGAGTTACAAAAAGAACTGTTAATTCACCGTTTTGGGTTTTTGAGTTCTGATATCCTGACTTTAACCGAGGAACAAGCCAGTCGAGAATTTATTGAAGCGGCCATTTCTGAGCATTTGATTAAGCAGGTTAAGACTGATGATGCGGTGGTTTTCCATTTTAGTGGTTATGGCACTCGTGTTCAATTAGAAGACTTACCAGGGGGGGCTCATGCTTTAATCCCCGTGGATGAAAGTGCGTCGGATGGATCTAACCACACAGAAGATAATAATTTTGCTAACTACCTGTTAGAAGAAACCCTGTTGTTATTATTGGGTTTAGTTCCCACGGATAAGGTAACAGCAGTGTTAGATACTGGTTATTATCCCAAAACCATATCCCAACCTTCTGGGTTAAGATTTCGCTCCTTGGTGACCCCCCCAACCAAGAGATTAAATCCCCAAGAGCTGAATTTCTTGAACCATCTCCTAAGAGGGGGTTTGCCCATAAATAATGGCATTGCCAAGGGAGTTAGTTCAAGCAAGAATGAGTCCATAATTTTAAGGGCCAGTTCACAACCCGACCAATCGCCAGGGGAGTCCCTATTTTATGGTTTTAGTGCAGGTTTATTCACCTACGCCCTGACCCAGTATCTTTGGGAAGTTATACCGCCCAAAACTATTCATATTCTCTTATCCGAGATTAATAATCATATATATAAACTAGGTAATCGTCAACAACCAGATTTGTTAACCTTAACTACAAAGGAAAATTTCCCATCCGTTTTAATTACGGAGAATTTTCCCTTGGAAACCACTGGTGCTCAAGGGGTAGTTACCAGTATTGACCAAGAGGGGAAAACAGCCCAGTTATGGTTGGGGGGACTACCACCCCAAGTATGGTTAAATTATGGGGTTAATTCCAGATTTGCTACAGTTGGTGGAGAACAACTAGTCTTCAAGTCTTCTAGTGGTTTGACAGCTAAAGCACAAATTATTAGAAAAGAGGCACAGACCGGTAATTCTTTACAGATTGGTCAATTAGTGCAAGAGACGGTGCGTGTCTTGTCTCGTAATATTAACCTCACAGTAGCTTTAGATTCAGCACTGGAAAGAATTGAGCGTGTAGATGCTACTAGTGCTTTTTCCGCCTTAACCCGTATAGTAAATATCACTTCACCAGAACGGGGTGCTGACTACATCTTTGGTAAATTATCAAATCTCCCTGCTCGTTATGGTTTATTTTCCCTGGGTGGTGAACTCCTGGAGAGTAGCACTGGGGAACCAGGAGAACTAGTGAAAGTAGCAGTGCAAAGACTAATTAGGAACTTTTCTCAATTACTGGCAATCAAATTATGGCGACTGACAGAAAATCAGGGTTCTTCTCAATTGTCTGTGAAAGTGAGCTTGGAAGTTGTTAGCAAAAATCTCTTTTCTCAGTCCGGTACAATTTCACGTCACCTAGTGTGGGAAAGGGAAACCTCTCCTGTTTCCTTACAGGATGGGACAAGCCAAAAAAGATTTGCAGACCAATCAGCAGCTGTTCCTACTGTTCCAGTTAATAGCATCATGGTCTACCGGGTGGTAAATTTTGGCGATCGCCCAATTTATTGTATGCTAGTAGGGTTAAATAATCATAAAACTCCCGTAGCTTTTTACCCATGGGCAATTTCCTCTCCAAATGTGACTGATAATCAACCTGAGTTAGAGCAGATTGTGATTGCTCCGGGAGGATCACTTCAATTTCCCCAGAATGGTCAAAGTTTTAGTTGGTTATTGCCGAAAAAGTCATTGTTTTGTGAACACCAACTGATTTTCAGCACTTCTCCTTTTACCAAAACTTTATTAGCTTTAGCAAGCTCATATAATAAATCTACAGATCAACAGTCTATTAGTGAACTATTTAATCCTCTGGATGTGACTCAAGCCATACTAGAGGATTTGCATGTTGCTAGTAGTGTGAGTAGTACTGATTCTTACGTACTAGATGTGAATAACTGGGCAAGCATTAATTTTGTTTTTCAATCAGTTTAAACACGGCCAGTCTCCAAGTACTTTTCTAGTAGCAGACCCAACTTTTGTTTTGTTTCTGTGGGGACATCGGCCAAATTTGTGAGAATGGCGTATTTTAGTGCGGAATGGGCCTCACTTGGGGGGGAATTTTCACTTAATCTTTTCACAGTTTCTATGATTACTTCTTGAGCATTTATGCCATTTTTTTGTAAATTGGCGATCACCATATCTACCGTCACATGATCATGATCCGGATGCCAACAGTCATAGTCAGTAACTAAAGCTAGGGTTGCATAGGCAATTTCCGCTTCTCTAGCTAACTTGGCTTCAGTTAAATTGGTCATGCCAATTATCGTTGCTCCCCAACTGCGGTACATATTTGATTCCGCTTTGGTAGAAAAAGCAGGGCCTTCCATACATAAGTAAGTACCTTCACGGTGAAGAGTAACATCAGGTAAATTCAAAGATGCGATCGCATCTGCTAGAACTGCTGCCAAATTTTGGCAAATGGGATTGCCAAAGGCAATATGGGCTACAATTCCCTCTCCAAAAAAGGTAGAAACACGATTTTTAGTCCGGTCAATAAACTGATCAGGAATCACCATATCCAGTGGTTTTACCTCTGCTCTCAAGGAACCAACAGCACTAGCTGAAAGTAGGTATTTGACTCCCAACTGTTTCATGGCATAAATATTGGCGCGGAATGGTAATTCAGTCGGTAACAGGGCATGATTGCGACCATGCCTAGCTAAAAATGCAACCCTTGCTCCCGCTAAAGTACCGATAATAATCGCATCAGATGGGGAACCAAAGGGCGTTTTAATATCCAGTTCTTCCACATCTTGTAATGCTGACATTTTGTATAAACCACTGCCACCAATAATTCCAATATCTACGGAGTTCATTTTGATATACCTATTAAACCTGTTTAGAGTCATTTTACTGGAGTTTATACTAAAATGAGGAGCGATTGCCAGTTAGATTCATCAAAAGGATTTCAGGAATTATACCGTAAAATTCCTCAAAGCTAGACTGCATCAGGATTTCTGCCGTTTTAATTAGTATTTCCCAACAGGTCTAATCGGTGAGCTATCAGTTATGTTCATTGGATGGAAGATATAAAGTTTTGTAACGACATTCAACATTTCTGGATTCCGACAAATAAAATGTTATCAACTCACCGAAAATTAAACAGTCAACTAGTCAACTAATAACTATTAATAAGAGGAAATTGAAAATGAAAGTTAGAGGCATAAAACGGGGACAGAATATAGAAATATTAGAACAACTTAACAATATTCCAGATGGAACAGAAATCATAGTAGACTTAGAAATAATAGACTTAGAATTTATTGAAAACCAAATCAGAAAACCAAAACAACCATTAACAGAACAGGAGAGACTAGCTAAACTAAATAAATTATTCGGTACTTGGAAAAATCAACCTGAATTAACCCAAATATTTGCAGAAATTGACCAAGAACGCCATACTTATCAAGGTAGAATTATAGACTCAATTGATAATCAGGATAACGACTAATGTATCTACTAGATACCAACATTTGCATAGCACTACTCAACGAAAACCCTCAAGCTGTTGCTAAATTCAATCGCTACTTTAGCCAATGTTATCTATCCATCATCGTAGTTTCAGAACTCTATAAAGGAGTTTATTGTTCTCAACAGGTAGCCAAAAATCTAGAAACATTAACTGAGTTCATAGAACTACTACCAGTAGAACCATTTGAAATAGAAGCAGCTATCGAATTTGGCAAGATTCAAAGCGAACTCAGAAAAATTGGTAAACCAACAGGAGAATTTGATGCTTTAATTGCTGCTGTAGCCCGTTCTCGTAACGATATTCTCGTTACTAATAATATCAAAGATTTTATCAATATTCCCAATTTAAAACTAGATAATTGGTTAGAAAATTGAAAACTCTACGCCATATCTCTTGGAAAATTATCTACTCCAGCAACACCTTTAGACATCTCCGGAAATAGCCAAAGCCCTACGAATAATGCTTTTTATGTAAAGGTAGCTGACTGGTACGCTAAAATAAGCGTTCGCTTTACTCGAAAAATCAATAAGATGACACCAGCTCACGGTTTTGGGTTGAGGATGACAAATTCACCATAATAGTCTTTAGTTATGGAGGTGGCACGAAAACTGGCATTTCTACCACAACAACAAATTATACCCCAAGGTTTAACAGTTCAACAGTTGGTTAGTTTAGGTAGATCTCCTCACCAGTGCTGGTGGCAATGGGAATTAAGTGTTGAAGACCAACAGCAAGTATCAATTGCCTTGGAATTAACCCAACTGAAAAAACTGGGCGATCGCCCAGTAGAACAGCTATCAGGGGGAGAAAGACAAAGGGTTCAGAACAATCGCATTTATGTGGTAGACTACTATGGATTTATAAACGCTGGTAGTATTGATAGTATTCAAAAAAGTTGTGAGAAGTTAAAACAAATTTTATCCAAAACAATTAATTATTAGGAATAATTCTTAAAAAATAGGGACTAGCCACCAGGACTACTCCCACTTGCCGATCCTTTAAAGAGAAGAGAACACTATATAAAACTCTAACTTGATTGAGAATCTTTGTCAACTAGTATGAGAAAAATTAGCAATTACAGCTGTAGTTAGGGGAGATGAGCGACCTACCCTCTCAATGATTTACAATTTGTAAATATCCCTCAGTAGATAAAAGGTGGCATTAATGGCTGATATTGTTGATATTGCAGTTGGCAATGACTCATTCAAAACCTTAGTAGCGGCGGTACAAGCAGCTAACTTGGTGGAAACTCTCAAAAGTCCGGGTCCTTTCACGGTCTTTGCACCCACTGATGATGCTTTTGCTAAACTACCCCCTGGTACCATTACCACCCTATTGCAAAATATCCCTCAGTTAGCAAGAATTTTAACCTATCATGTAGTTCCCGGAAAATTGACGAAAGCGGATTTAGCCCAATTGGGCACGGTCAGTTCCGTAGAAGGTTCACCAATAAAAATTGACTGTAATGATGGTTTTGAAGTCAAAAATGCTACAGTTATTGCAGCGGATATTGAGGCCGACAATGGGGTCATTCATGTTATTGACACTGTTATTTTAATGGGTTGATAATGGGGGTATGGGGATATAATAGCATTTTGTCTAAAGCTATATTTCCTCTTACTTGTATTTAACCTTCAAACCCAGAATAATTAGGTTAAAAAACAAAGTAGTACCATTGGCCAAAATAATTGGCGTGGCGCCCAGCATAATACCATAAATAAACCATAAGAACAACCCAGTCATGAATGTAATCAACATCGCAAAAGAAACATCTTTTGCTGACTTTGTTTTCCAGGTCTGTAACATCTGAGGTAAAAAAGCAATTGTTGTTAGGGTTCCCGCAGCTAATCCCACTATGTTCACAAAGTCCATTTTTTTTTCCAATACATTTATTTATGTCTATTTATTTCCGTCTACTCACTAAAAACACTGGCAAAAAAATTCAATGTTTCTCTCAAAGCGTTAACAAACACGTCTATCTCTTCCCTGGTATTATAAAAAGATAAACTTACCCGTGCAGTCCCTGCCAAGTCTAGATAACGGTGTAATGGTTGTGTACAATGATGACCAGAACGTATAGCTATACCCTCTTGGTCTAGTAACGTGGCTAAATCATTAGCGTGAACACCTTTGGCAGTAAAAGACGCTAAAGCGGCTCTGCCTTCACCATGAATATCTGGCTTTGGTCCATAGATTGTTAGTTGGGGTATTTGTGCTAGTTGCTCAAATAAATAGCTAGTTAATTCTGCTTCATAAGCATGGATTTTATCCATCCCTATATTAGTTAAATAGTCTATTGCTGCACCCAGAGCTATGGCCTCCCCAATAGCAGGTGTACCAGCTTCAAACTTATGGGGGAGTTCTGCATAGGTAGAATGGTCTAAATATACTTCTGCAATCATTTCTCCACCACCGAAAAATGGTGGCATGGATTCTAGTAATTCTAATTTACCGTATAGGAAGCCAATACCGGTGGGAGCTAACATTTTGTGTCCAGATGCAACTAACCAATCACAGTCAATGTCTTGGACGTTGATGGGGGTGTGAGGAACACTTTGGCATCCATCTAGTAGGAATTTTGCTCCATATCTATGAGCAATTTTAGCTATTTCTTGGACTGGATTAATGCAACCTAATGTATTAGAAATATGCACAATAGATACCAGTTTAGTTTTTTCACAAATTAGGTTATTAAACTGGTCTAAATCTAGGGTTTGTGCAGGTGTCAATTCTACAAATTTCAGGACTGCTCCGGTTTTTTGAGCCACAAATTGCCAGGGGACAATATTACTATGGTGTTCCATTACAGAGAGGATAATCTCATCTCCTGGTTGTAAATTGTTCATTCCCCAACTGTAAGCCACTAGATTAATGGCTTCACTAGCATTGCGGGTAAAAACTATCTCCTGACGGGATTTTGCTTGGATAAAATTAACCACTTTATCTCTTACTGCTTCATAAGCATCCGTAGCTTTTCCACTTAAAAAATGCGCACCCCTATGCACGTTGGAGTTATACTCTTCGTAGTAATTCCGCCAAGTGTTCAATACTAAGGTTGGTTTTTGAGAAGTGGCTGCATTATCTAGATAAACTAGGGGTTTATCATGAACTTTTTGTTTAAGAATGGGAAAGTCTGGACGAACCTGATCTGCTAGGGTTTTAGTTGATGTGAATGTCATATTTCGCTAGTTTTGATTATCTGATTTCTTAGTTATTGACTAGAGAGCTAACTGTTTTTAACAGCTTCTCTCTCAAGGAAGCAAGTGGAATTAGGTTAATAACTTCTGTTGCAAAAGCATTAACTAATAACTTACGCGCTTCCGTTTCTCCTATTCCCCGACTTTGCAGGTAGAAGATTTCATCGTCTTGTAATTGACTAACGGTTGCACCATGGGCACACTTAACATTGTCAGCGGTAATTTCTAATTGGGGTTTGGTGTCCACTCTCGCTTTTGATGATAATAGCAAATTGCGGTTTAATTGCGACGCATCCGTTAATTGTGCGGATTTGGGAACGAATATCTTACCATTGAACACCCCATGGGCGCGATCGCCTATAATAAGTTTATGTAATTGTTTACTAGTAGCATAAGGATAGTTCAGTGTGATCGCACTATGAGTGTCACCCAATTGCTTTTGGGCAATAACCGTTAATCCGTGGAGATTTGTTTCAGTTTGTTCACCAGTTTGTACAAGCTCTAAGTTGTGACGAGAAATTTTACCACCAATAGTTATGGCATTACAGCTATAACGGCTGTATCTTGCTTGGGTTACAGCAGTTTTACCAATATCAAAACTATGATCACCACCCAAGACAATTCTGGAATGATTGACCTGGGCATTTTCATGTACCCAGATTTCTGTCACACTGTTGTTCAAACCAGCACCCATAGGTTCATTTTGTGGTGACGGTGTATTTAGGGTAATATGTTCTTCAATTAGACTTATTTGGGAATTACCCTCAGCAATTACCAAACACCGAGGTTGACAAAAAGTTGGGAACTCTCCCACCAGGGAAATAAATAACAGCTGTATGGGATCTTCAACT
Source organism: Cylindrospermopsis curvispora GIHE-G1 (assembly GCF_014489415.1). Classification (NCBI taxonomy): domain Bacteria; kingdom Bacillati; phylum Cyanobacteriota; class Cyanophyceae; order Nostocales; family Aphanizomenonaceae; genus Raphidiopsis; species Raphidiopsis curvispora. The sequence goes on along the minus strand of NZ_CP060822.1, from coordinate 85,846 downwards.
ACCACATTTTTGCCCGCCCATACCACTGCAACATCATTCAAACCAGCAGTATTTAAGTCGCTGAAGACATCTCTTGTTCCGTCAAACTGCGCCAAATATTTCTGAGCAACAGAATCTTCTAAAGAATCTAAGTTACCAACATGTAAACCGGAGGGTAGATCTGAAGTCTGGGATAAAGTTGGTGTGAGAACACCATTAATAAAAACCAACCGGTGGGTAGCTTCAGGTAAACCTAAACCCTCCATAAAAGATTCCATGGCAATTTGGGAACTACCTAAATTAGAACCTAATGCGAAACTGATCTCCCGTAAAGGAGATAGGTCTGTAAAACGCCACTCTTCATCTCGGGTAGTAGGAATCACCGAATGACGCACCCACTTGGTCGCATTAGTCCTAACTTGTTCTAACCAGCTTGGTTCTTTTGATAGACAAATCTCATTTAGCTGATTTAGCAACCTAGTTAAAAAAGCATCTTTATCCAAATCTAATAAAGAATCGCTAACAGCAGGGGGGAAAACTTCCATAGTCATAATTACACACCCACTCCTAAAGCTTCTTCCAATACCCAGTCATAACCTTGAGATTCTAGCTCTAAAGCTAACTCCTTACCACCACTTCTAATAATACGTCCTTGAGCCATCACATGGACAAAATCAGGAACAATATAATCCAGAAGTCGTTGATAGTGAGTAATCATGATGGTGGCATTTTCTGCATTTGTCAACTGGTTCACCCCATTAGAAACAATCTTGAGGGCATCAATATCCAAACCAGAATCTGTTTCATCTAGGATTGCTAATTTAGGCTCTAAAATAGCCATCTGCAGAATTTCATTGCGCTTTTTTTCACCACCGGAAAAGCCTTCGTTAACACTGCGTTCTAAAAAGCTGGAATTCATTTTCACAACTTCCAACTTTTCCATTACTAAATCATCAAAATCAAAAGTGTCCACTTCCGGTAAACCTTTGGCTTTACGATGAGAATTATAGGCAACCCTCAGAAAATCTAAATTGCTAACACCAGGAACTTCTAGAGGATATTGAAAGGCCAAGAATACACCACTTCTAGCTCTTTCTTCTGCTTCCATTTCCAAAAGATTAGCACCCTGAAAAACTACCTCACCACTGGTGACACTGTAAGTAGGGTGTCCAGCTAAAACTTTAGACAAGGTACTTTTGCCAGAGCCATTTGGTCCCATAATGGCATGGATTTCACCTGCTCTCACCTCTAAATTAACTCCTTTCAAAATTGGAGTTCCATCCACTTGGGCTTGCAAATCTTTAACGGACAAAATCAAATCACTGTTCTCAATAATCATGGCTCCTATCCTCTTTTTGATCTACTAACCCACACTACCTTCTAATTTCAAGCTCAATAACTTATCAGCTTCTACCGCAAATTCCATCGGTAACTGGTTAAAAACATCCTTACAGAAACCGCTAATCATCATTGAAACCGCATCTTCAGCAGAAATACCACGTTGGGCAAAAAAGAATAGTTGGTCTTCACCAATTTTAGAGGTGGAAGCTTCATGTTCTACTTTACCTGTATTATTCTGAACCTGAATGTAGGGAAATGTGTTGGCCTGGGCATTGTCTCCAATCAACATGGAATCACATTGAGAATAATTTCTAGCACCCTTGGCACTAGGATTAATTTTGACTAAACCCCGATAGCTATTACTTGATTTGCCTGCGGAAATACCTTTAGAAATAATTGTACTACGAGTATTTTTACCAATATGAATCATTTTAGTTCCCGTATCAGCTTGCTGGCGATTATTGGTTAGAGCTACAGAGTAGAATTCACCTATTGAATTATCACCAACTAACACACAACTGGGATATTTCCACGTAATAGCAGAGCCTGTTTCTACTTGAGTCCAGGAAATTTTGGAATTCACTCCTTGACACAAACCCCGTTTGGTCACGAAATTGTAAATTCCTCCCTTGCCATTTTCATCACCAGCATACCAGTTTTGCACTGTGGAATATTTAATTTCAGCATTATCCAAAGCAACTAATTCCACAACAGCAGCGTGCAATTGGTTACTATCATACATTGGTGCTGTACATCCTTCCAAATAGGAAACATAGCTGCTTTCTTCCGCAACAATTAAAGTTCTTTCAAACTGTCCCGTATCACCGGAGTTAATGCGAAAATAGGTAGATAATTCCATGGGACATTTGACCCCTTTGGGAATATATACAAATGAACCATCGCTAAAAACAGCGGAGTTTAAAGCAGCAAAATAATTATCAGCAATGGGCACCACACTGCCAAGATATTTCTTGACTAATTCTGGATGCTCCCGCAATGCTTCCGAAATAGAGCAGAAAATCACCCCATCCTCCGCTAGTTTTTCCTTAAATGTGGTGGCCACGGAAACACTATCAAAGATTGCATCCACAGCTACATTGGCCAGTCGCTTTTGTTCCGATAGAGAAATACCTAACTTCTCAAAGGTTTCTAGTAGCGTTGGGTCAACTTCTTCCAAACTATTCAGTTTTGCTTTCTTTTGCTTGGGTGCAGAATAATAAACAATATCTTGGTAATTAATAGGTGGATAGTTAACATGAGCCCAAATTGGTTCCGTCATCTTTAACCACTGACGGTAGGCACGCAAACGAAATTCCAGCATGAATTCTGGCTCTTGTTTTTTAGCGGAAATTAAGCGGATAACTTCCTCATTTAGCCCACGGGGTATGGTGTCGGTTTCAATGTCGGTGACAAAGCCATACTTGTAAGGTTGGTTAACTATGGTCTTGACGGATGCGCTCATCGTTTCTATTGTGTTCTCTTTAAAGGATAACCAATGGGTTTAGCTGTTAAGGTGTAACTAACTCAGTCACTAAACTGCTAGAATGGAATCGGCGAGTAAAACAACTAGGCTGTTGTTTAACCCAAATCTATTGTACGATAGATTAACAACAACAATGTTGTTTAAGTCAAATTTTAGAAAAATTTTTTTGGGACTAAAATGGCGACTACCCAGCAGTCCTCAACTAAGCAGGATATCCTACAGTATCTTTTGAAACACTCTCAAGCCACAGCGGGGCAACTATCAGAAATCCTAGAAGTTAGTCCACAAGCTGTTCGTAGGCATTTGAAAGATTTAGAGGCGGATGACATGGTTGTGTATTCCGTACCAGAAAATTCCGGTATGGGCAGACCCCAACACATTTATCATTTGAGTCCAGGAGGTAAGGAGTATTTACAAAGAAACGCTACTAGGGTTAGTGGTGGTTATGGGGAATTTGCAGTTTCGCTATTGGATACCCTAGCGGAAACTGTAGGAAGGGAGCAGGTAAAAACTATTTTACAAAAGCAGTGGGAAAGGAAAGCCCAGGAATATCAGGAAAAGGTTGGCCAGGGTTGTTTAGAAGAAAGGGTAGCTACCCTAGTAGAATTAAGAAAGGCCGAAGGTTTTATGGCTGAGTTCCGCCCAGTGGAAGAAAAGGATGATGGTCATGAGGGTGATAATAGCTTTTTATTTATGGAGCACACCTGCGCCATTTCTAATGTTGCTGAGTCTTTTCCTAGTGTGTGTGGACATGAGCTAGAAATGTTTGCAGCAATATTGCCCGATTGTAGTGTGCAAAGAACCCACTGGATAATAGATGGGCAGCATAGGTGTGTGTACTTGATTAAGAGAAACTAGTCACAAATTGTAATAATAAATAATTATAGTGCAAAGACCTCATGTTTTGACCTAGGGTAGTTTTTGCATACCGTAATTTTTTATGGTTTAATGAACTGGTAGTAATTGTAAACCCATACCCAGAAATCTTATGGAAGTTGTACCTAATCAATCATCAACTGAATTTTTAACCCCCGATGAATCCGCTCAGGTTGATGCAGCTCTGTTATCATCTTCTGAGAAGTTTTTAACCAGACTGACCATTTCTTCCTTGAGGATTTTACAACATATTGCCCAGGAATATGAGCTACCAATTGAGCAATTGACAGCTAAGCAAATTATTAATTGGTTTGAATCAGATGGAAAGATTAGAAGAGAAAAGGGCGTTGAGGAGGCGTTTTTGAAATGGTAGATAGTTAGCAATCATGAACTAATAAATCCTCCGGGTGGCTAGGGCCATACTACCAATTATATATGACTAAAAGACGAGTTTTTATTCATGAAAGTTTTGCTATCTTTAGATTGTAGAAACCTAGGTAAAAGTCAGGTTTGCATAGACGTTATGGTTCCCTTCCATTTCTCTAAAGGTGTGTAAGTAGGAAGGCACAATTATTTGTAGGATGACGTTCATCTTATATTTAATTCCACCTACCCACTTACAGTTATAACTTCTAAGGTACAAAAACCTATGAAACTAACTAGCAGTTCTTTCATTGACCATGGTTTAATTCCCATGAGGTATACCTGTGATGGTGAAAATATTTCTCCTCCCTTAGTCTGGGATGAGGTTCCTCCAGAAACGGTGAGTTTATCGTTAATTATGGATGACCCAGATGCACCAGGAAAAACCTTTGTTCATTGGGTTGTTTATGATATTCCCCCAACAATTAACCAATTGTCAGAAAATATAATCACCAGTCAGCATATCCCCGGTGGTGGTATACAGGGTAAAAATGATTTTAATATCTTGGGTTATGGCGGTCCTTGTCCACCAAGTGGGATCCACCGTTATTTTTTTCATCTTTACGCATTAGATAAACAGCTAAATTTCTCATCTGGTGTAACTAAAAATGACATTATGGTAGCTATGAAAAATCATGTTTTGGCTAAGGCACAACTCATGGGCAAATATCAGCGCCAAAGGTAAGGTTTCTCATTTTCTATTAACTACTTTACCCAAAACATACATCTTAAGATTTAACACTTTTTGGTATTTGTTAATTATACTAGATTTAAAAAGCTTATACAGATTAATTAATAACATATTGGGTTTAAGTTCTTAGTATAACCGCAATATTTTCTAGCTGTTAATCCTGATCAAAGGATGTTTTTCAGAATCTGTAGGTAGGAACTGGAGTTCAGTCTTTTTGTTGACTAGTATACAGGAAAGTTACCGATAGCAAGTGGAGTATGAAGGAGGGTTTCCAACGGTTATTGCTCATCTTATCCTCAAAATATAGCTTTAGTGGGAACGCTATAGACAGGGTTGATGGCTAAAAATGATAGTTGGGTAAGCGTTCTGGCTCACTTCCTTACAGGTGGCTACAGCTATACAAATACACCAAATCTTGATGAATAAAATACCAAAAAGTTATGCAATACAAACAAACATCTTTTTTAGTAGCAACGCTAATATTAAGCGTAGTTTCAACTATTAGTCCTGTGATGACAGCTAAGTCTCAAGCAGCAGAGGTATTACTAGTACAAGCTGATAATCGTAAACTACGAGAATTGTTAGAGCGGGGACGAAGATTGGTAGATTCAGGAGATTACAGCGATGCTATTGCTGTTTATCAGGATGCAGCCAAGTTGGCGCCTCAAAATGCCAAAATTTATTCTGGTATTGGTTATTTATATGCTCAACAAGGCAATTTTTCACAGTCATTATCTGCTTACCGCCAAGCCATTTCTATCAATCCTAACAACAGTGACTTTTACTACGCTATTGGTTACATTAAAGGGAATCTGGGAGACGTATTAGGTGCCAAAGAGGCTTACCGTCGTGCCATCCAGATTAATCGCAATAATTTCAATGCCTATTTAGGATTGGGTGCAAGTCAAACCCGGTTGGGAGATTATGATGCTGCACAATGGGCTTTTGAACAGGCAACTAAAATAGATAGAAATAACCCACGGGTGTATGAGTTAATAGGTGCTATGTTTAAAAAGCGCAGACAAATGCAAGAGGCTGGTAATGCTTTAAGACAAGCCCTAAGACTATATCGTACTGGTAGGGACACGGACGGGATGATTAGGGTAGAAGAGATGTTAAAAGAAATGGGTGGTTGACGCTCCCATTGCTAAGGGAAAGGTGAATTGATTTCACGGTTTCTAACCTTCATCGTAAGGTTCCAAATCCAATAGATAAACGTATGGTTCCACCAACTCTGGACGCTGAAAGGCGATCGCTCGCAGTAAATGCCAATCATTTAAACCATCAAAAGCATTGCTATAATTATCTAGTTCTAGACGAGCGGCCAAATCTTTGACATCTGTTGGTGTCATGGCGGCGATTTCTTTCTTAGAAATGCTTGTAGTTGTCATAATGCTTGCCCCTCTGTTTTACAGCACTAGCGTTCAGCCAGGAGTGGAGTTGTGTGATAGCTGTAACAATCTCCGCGCCTGAAGGTGCGGAGATTATTAAGACATCGCTGTCTTAATATCCTGATCACTCAATAAATTCCACTCAATACAATATATCTTACTCCAGTTCTAAGCAAGATATTTGTAAATATTTATCTAAATTCTAAATTAGAAAAACTGATGGTTTTTATGTTATAATGAGAGTTATATTATTTTTACTGCTTGTGTTTTTCTCACGGGATGTAGCGCAGCTTGGTAGCGCACTTCGTTCGGGACGAAGGGGCCGCTGGTTCGAATCCAGTCATCCCGATTGTAAACCTAACTTGCCAAATTATCCGTCTGTGTTGGCAAATTATGCTAAATTGCGCCTGTTAAAACTGTAAAACTTTTATTACGTAATCTAACGTATATTTAAGTAAAATTTAATACTGATTAGGTGTGATGTAACATAGACTCTACTGACTGCGGGTAGTTCACAGCTTATAGTTTTCACTTTAATATAGAATTAAAGGAGATATTTTTTTGATGAAGATTTGACAAATTTCATAAAAACAGGAAACTTCAGCTGTTAGGTTATTAGTGGTTGATGATCTTGCTGTTGACTGGATATGTGAATTAGATAAAAAACATGATCTCTAATTATTTGTCAATTGCCAGATCTTTGATTAGCGAACTTATTTCAAACCCGACAATTGTTTATCAGAAATATATGAGAATTGTTCATCAAATTGTTCATCAAATTCATAAGATTCTTAGTAGTTTATTTTCTCAAAAGTCCTCTTTGGTCAAATCTGGAAACCTAGGTTTTCAGATGTTACTGGTCACAATTTGTGGATTGATAATAATTTCTAGCACCACAGCATCTGGATTTGAATATACAACGTCCTGGGTAGGTAATACTATAGGTAAGGGAAAACTGAGGGTACAAAATAATATAGAAGCTATGTATGTGACAGCCAATGGGCTGATTTACACAAATAGTATTTGGGATGAAAATGGAGGAGAAGCAGGAATATATGAAAATGGTAAACCCATTGCTTTTTTAGAAGATTTACATGGTTGGTATCGTCTTGGTGGTCGAGCAGTAACTGCAAATAATCAATATATTTATGTAGCCATGAGTCAAGGATCACTTCAAGGTGAAAAAGGAGGTGACAAAGATAGTTATCCACCCCGAGATAAAACTTGGTATTGTGTCAGACGTTATAATTTACAAGGAAAACCTATTGCTTTTACCCAGGGTAAGGGTTGGGATAAAAGTATGTTGGTTATTAGTGACCAAACGGAAGTAACTGGGTTGGCCACCCTTGGTGATAAATTGTTTGTCAGTCATGGGGGTAGTAATATGGTGAGAATTTTCCATAGGGAAACTATGGAAGAAATTGGCAGATTCCCCGTAGAAAATCCTGGAGGAATAGCTATTGATCACCAGAATAATTTATGGATTATCCAAAATAAAAAAGGGAACAAATCTGGAAAAGTATTGCATTACAGTCCCTCTGGGAAAAAATTGCCACAAGAAATTATGGATATGCAAGATCCAACGGCGATCACCATGGATCCAAAAAATAGATTATTAGTTGCAGAAAATAGTGAACGCCAGCAGATACTAATTTATGAAATAAACAATCAACCTTTACAGGTAGGAAATTTTGGAGATAAAAAAGGTATTTATAGTGGTGTACCGGGAGCGGTTGGAGATTTAAAACTCTATGGTATCACTGCCATTGGTACAGATGGAGCAGGCAATGTATATATTAATAGTAATGGCTTCAATAGATCGGGAACAGATCTGAGGAAATTTTCTCCTTCAGGAAAATTACAATGGCAATTACTGGGTTTAATATTTGTGGATAATGGGGATACGGATCCTCAAAGTGATGGGACAGTCATCTTCACCAAACATGAAAAATACCTAGTAGATTATAGTAAACCCATTGGTAAACAATGGACTTACCAGGCCTATACTTTAAACCCTTTTAAATATCCTCAAGACCCTCGTTTACACACTGCTCCTGATGGTCCAATTTTCCGTCGTATTCAAGGCAAACCATTTTTATTTCTGACGGATATGTTTGGGCGTTTACTACAAATTTATCGATTCCAACCACAAACCGACGGAGAAATTGCAGTTCCTGCGGGAATGTTTGTGGGGACTAATGATAAAGGTAAAGCCATTAATGGTAATTGGCCACCTCTTCAACCCAGTAAGGGCGAATGGATTTGGCGTGATAAAAATGGTAATGGTGCATTCGAGCAAAATGAGTATGAAAGCAGCGAAGATTATTTATATATAGGTGGTTGGTGGGTAGATACTAAGGGGGACGTATGGAAAACCCTACGGACTGAGGATGGTATTCGTCACTATCCTCTACAGGGATTGGATAGTCGGGGGAATCCAATTTATAGCTATGGTTCTATGAAAAGAGAAAGAACTCCTAGTATGTTTCGAGATTTGCGCAGGATTGAATATTTCCCAGACACAGATACTATGTATTTGTCTGGTTTTACGGTTGATCATCCTTCCGTTGGTGATGATACCGGGGTTGTGGGATCGGAAATTATCCGCTTTGATCGCTGGAGTCAAGGAAATCGCACTCCCAGATGGCGAGCAGTAATTCCCTATGACAATACGGGTCAACGAGCAGTATCTACTGCTGCTATGAGCGTAGCAGGCGATTATGTATTTGCTGTTACAGTTAAAACTGCGGAGGTTTATGTCTATAGAAACGATACGGGAAAATTTGTGCGCAAATTTGGTCCAGGTCCAGAAGTCGGTCAGGAAAGTGGTTGGGTGGATATTCCCCATGGTATCCGAGCTTTTCGTCGTCGCAATGGTGAATATTTATTGTTTGTAGAGGAGAATAGAAATGGCAAGGTGATTATTTATCGGTTCCGTTTTTAAAAACAATCACCATCTTCATATTCACATTCTGAATTTACACAATCAACAAATATCGGGTGTCTACATTTATTATCATAGTGAATAAGTTGTCAGCTAAATTATGGCTTTAGCTATAACGCCTATGGCTATGGGATTGATGTTCATTAACAAGTTCATCCATAATTAATAAATGACGGTTTTATGAGTAGTTTTATGAGGAATATGCAAAAAACAACTTTGACCAAATTACAAAGATTAATTCCCATTCATTTTTTAAGTACCATTCAGTATATCCATGCCTGTTTACTTTCGCACTGGATTTTACGATGGGGAAGTCGACCAATAGCATTGACCACAGCACCAGTTATGGTTTTCTCTCCTCATCAGGATGATGAGACTTTTGGCTGCGGGGGAATGATTGCTCGCAAACGACAACAGGCAATTAGGGTGGGAGTGGTGTTTCTTACCGATGGAAGAGGTTCCCATGGACTAGAACCTAATATCCAAAATCAGGTTATGCAAATTCGTCAGCAGGAGTCCCTACAAGCATTAGAGATTTTGGGAGTTCCCCAGACAGAAATTAAGTTTTTAAATAGGGAGGATGGCAGTTTATTAGATTTGAATATTTCTCAAAAAAGACAACTGATCTCAGAAATAGTTACTTTGTTAAGAGATTATCAACCAGGTGAGGTTTATGTGCCTCATTTTAAAGATTGTCACAGGGATCACGAGGCTACATATTCTCTAGTGAAACAGGCGATCGCCGAAAGTGGAATCAGCGTAGAACTTTTCCAGTACCCTATTTGGATCTTTTGGAGAGCACCATTATTTATTCTGTTAAAATTACGGGATATTGCCCCAGCTTATAGATTATCAGTTGCACAAGTTCAATCTCAAAAAAAACAAGCGATCGCCGCCTATTCTTCTCAAATATCCACTCTTCCTCGGGGCTTTATTAAGAGATTTTTACAAGCGGAAGAAATCTTCTTTAAAACGAAATATTAATTCTAGAGAAAATCAGTTTAAAAAAATACTGAGGAGTAAAAATAAATGCGAATTTTACACTTAACTAACCATATTCAAAATGTTGGTAACGGTATTGTCAATGTGGCAGTAGATTTGGCTTGTTTACAAGCCGCAGACGGTTTAGAAGTGGCAATTGCTTCCCTGGGAGGAGAATACGAAATACTCTTAGAAAAGTATGGTATTTCTCACTTTGAATTAGACCAGTCCCGGAGAGTAACCAAGTTAATTAAGGCAGTTTATTCCTACCGGGACATAATTAAAAAATTTCAACCTGATATAGTTCATTGCCACATGATGACAGGAGTTTTACTGGCAGGAATTTTTAGAAATAATCATGAATATGGTTTAGTTGCTACAGTGCATAATGAATTCCAACGCAGTGCAATATTAATGGGATTAGCAGATCGGGTAATTGCAGTCAGTCATGCGGTGGCTAATTCGATGATCCGTCGTGGAATCCCATCCCGAAAATTGCGGGTAGTTGCTAATGGCACTTTGGGGAGTCCGAGACACAAAAAAATTCAAGAATATCAACCTATGAAATTACATCATCCAGCTATTACTACAGTAGCAGGAATGTACACGCGCAAAGGCATTAGTGAATTAATTCAAGCCTTTCAAATCATTGCCCAGGATTTTACTCAAGCTCATCTCTATATTGTGGGTGAAGGTCCCGATCGGACTATGTTTGAAGCCATGGTACAAAAGTGTGGGGAACTTAAACATCGTATTCATTTTGAAGGATTTCAACCGGAACCACAAAGATATATGTTATCAACAGATATCTTTGTTTTGGCTTCCCATTGTGAGTCATTTGGCTTGGTTCTCACGGAAGCTAGAGAAGCTGGTTGTGCTATTGTTGCTACTGATGTAGATGGCATTCCAGAAACTTTAGATTATGGTCAAGCAGGTATTTTAGTTCCTCCTCAAGATAGTCAAAGTTTGGCTTATGCTTTAATCCAACTTTTGAGGGATCGCCATAAGCTACAAGCTTGGAAATTACGTGGTCAACAAAATCTTCAAAGATTTAGCACCACACGTGTGAGTGAGGAAACTTTGAGCATATACCGCGAATTAAGCAACAAATATAACGTCTTCTCCTCCATTGACACCAGGCAATTGGTAACGGGTAAGTAGCTATATTTCGAGCATAATTTAAAAGTCTAGACTAAGCCATATTGTTATCTCTCAATCGTCTATATAAACTATATATCAACTAATTTCTTCTGCGTCAAATGCATGGCAATTCCTTTTTCGTAATAGGCAGCTTCATTAATAAAAACTGGATAAACTGTAGACTCTCCTTGATAGAAAACCTCTTGATTATCAAAGGTCAGAAAAATTGGTTCACCGAAATTTAGTGGTTGATAATCTTTATATTCAAGTTGGGGGTGAATCATCCCTTGGAGCTGACCTAATTCATTTCTGGGATAGTCAATCGTACCTATAAATTCATAAACTTTTAGTTTCTTCTCATTCGACTTCTGATTAATGCAAATTTTGCCTTGATTATAGTTTTCAAAAAAATCTAATATTGCATAAACGATTTTTGCTGTTTGTTGAAATAGTTGGGCATTTAAAACTCCTTGAGGGACAGGACCTACTTCTAAAGTGAAACCTAGTTCACTTAAAGAACGCAAAAAACCACCACTGGGTGTTTCTGGGTGAAAACATACTTTAATTAAGGGACTTATACTGGTTAAGTGAGCTATTAAAGTGAGCAATATGGGGTGCATACTATTAATGATCATACATAATCCCATATTGGCAGTGGTTGTATGTATGTCAATTATAGCATCTAATTTTTGGGGATGGTGTGGTTGCAGAAGTTGCCAAATTTCCTTAGCTCTTGATTCCTCATATATAGAAGTATTGGCATTGAATAATATGTCTTTGGTAAAACAACGATTCAAATCTTTATCAACATATCTTCTCCCAGCATTAATAGCTGGGGTGTTACCAAGTAAACAGATGGTTTCAAAAGTTTCTCTCTCAATTAAATTTCCATACTTTTCAAACGTTTTGACCAAATAAACTCCAATCAGTTCATTACCGTGAATTCCTCCTGCAATTATTACTCGACTGATTTCACCATTAACTACCTTGTATGCCAACATTTTGATGCCTTACTCTGATGTTTTTATTAGTGTAGCATCTTTGGTAGTTTGTTTTATTAATAATGGTGTTTATAATATTTATGGGCAGCCATAGATACAGCTAAGAACCCCCACATAATCATACCCGCAACACCTAGCATCCCGCTATAAATAATTAACTGGGCACATGAACTTATACCAATAGCACGAGCTGCACCCGTAAAAACATCCCGTTTGGCTTCAGTACAGTTAATCACAGCAACCAGCATCAGGACTAATCCGCTAGTATAGGGTATGGCACCAAACCAACCCAGGGTAAAAAACATATCTAAAATGCCACTGTCAATTACAACAACTTCAATCTGTCCTGTCTTTTCATTTACCTTCCAAATATTTCCTACTCCATTACCCAGAGGGGTAGAAAGTGCTAAGTTTAGATTCCTATCATAAGTTTTAGATCTGTCCTGAAAACTACTATCCTCTTCTAACTTGGAAAAACTTTCAAGCCGTGTGGTCACAACTTCAGAAATAGGTTTTATGGTGACTAAGGGTATAATACTAAGAACCATTATTAAAATGATTACTGCTAGGCGCATTTGAACTTTTGCTTTTACAGAACCTAGCATGATGAGAATTCCCAATAACCAACATCCCCAACTAGTGCGAACTTGTGACAGTAAAAATGACAAATACCCTACCACTGAAGCAGGAAAAATTAAAGGTCCATAACTGGTAAATAGCAATAGTAATCCTGTTTGCATAACCGCACCGAAAGTACCTGGTGAGTGCAGGATACTCCAAACTCTCATGCCAAATGGTTTGGGAGATCCAGCACTGGTAAACATTTTTGACTCTACTAACCAAAATCTGTCCCACTCAGGAGCAAATATAAATTGATATATCCCATAGGCTCCTATTAGTAAAACAGCCCAAATAAACACCCGTTGGATATTTTGGCGATAGCTGGGATAATCTCGCCAATTGATAAATAAATGAAAGCCAAAGATAATAGGTGTAAACCAGTCTAAAAAGCCTCGAATGACTGATATTGGTTGATTGTAAAGCAGTCCAACTAACAATCCATAAATAACAGCGATTAAGGCTAAGATAAACGGTAATCCCCCTTCTTTGAGAGCGCGAGGTAAGTTTTTAATTATCGAAGCAGTAGTTATCAGTACTACTAAATAAGGTGCTACTAAAATTTGACGGGTGGGATCCCAACCCACTCGATAATCTATTAATCTTGCTAATAATGGGGTAATAAACCATATCCACCAGGTAAAACCAAGATAGAGAATGGGATGACGCAAATATAAAAATATTCCCACTAGAAGGGCGCTAACAGGAAAAATAATTCTTAGTAAGTTGGCAGCACCGACAAAATAACAGGTACTTATAAATAGAATAAAGGAAAAAATGATTACCCAACTTTGGGCTGATCTATCTTCCGGGGAATAGGAGGATTGTAAAAAGCTATTGAAAAGCAGTTGTTTGGAAGTCACTTTTTTTAGGAGTTGGAAATTATCAATTGATTGGTTTTATTGGTTTGCCATGCTTGCCAACGCCCACGCAAAGAAGCGTGCAATTTTTTGTTGACAATTCTCCCTTGACTAGGTAAAAATCTTAACCATTGCACTATGCCTAAAGCATCTCTTGTTCCTATGAATATTGCCCATAATAAAAAAACGATTTGTCTTAAAGGTGGCAAGTATTCTAGTAAAACTAGGGTTTCATTATGAACTAGGTTGGTTAGGGCAATTTCATTGAAATTTTCCCTCTGATCTTCATCAAAACGTGTAGCTGGGTAGTGATCTACTGCTATATGGGGATCATAAATTATTTTCCATCCCGCACGCTTAATAGCTAGGGTAAATGCCATTTCAAAATGTACTTGAGCTCCTGTACCGCGCATCCTTTCATCAAAAGTTAGTTTCCCTATGGACTGGGTGCGAAAACTCATGTTTACACCTTTGAGAACATCTACTTCGCGAGCTTTTCCTGTTCCTAGATGATGATTACCAATAACCCTTCCAAACCACTGTACACGTCCCACAACCGCACGGGAATCTCCCTCCACCTTATCTCCCCTATGTACCCAGTCTCTTCCACCTACTGCACCAATATCAGCATCTTTGGTGAAATGGGCAGTGATTTTTTCCAACCAGTCAGGATGGGGTGCAGCATCATCATCGGTGATGGATAGGACATCACCATTGACAACTTTTAATCCAGTGTTCAGAGCTTGTACTACTCCTGGTTTGGTAACTGTAACTATTTGCAATGGTAGGTTATCAGAAGATAGTTCACTTGGTAATTGATTTAAAAATTCCCAGGTCTGTGTATCCACATCCCTAACCACTATAATTATTTGATTAGCTGGTCTAGTTTGGGCTTGCAGTGCGACAAGGCACCGCCATAGATCGTGAGGACGACGATAAGTAGGGATAAGAACCGTATTGCGCATTTTGGATTACTTCAGTAAATAAATCTAAATAGTTTTGTGCCATGATCTTCCAGCTATATTGCTCAGCAATAGCGCGAGCAGCCTTGCCCATTTTTTGACGTAACTGGTAATCGCTTTTTAGTAATTCTAAAGACTGAGCTAGGCTATTTATATCATTGCAGTCAGCTAATACAATTCCACAAGCAGGGGTAACTAGATCTGCTGCACCTGTGCTTTTGGACGTAATTACTGGTAAACCGGAAGCCATTGCCTCAATTACTACTAGTCCAAAAGGTTCATAACGGGAAGGGAATACAAAAAAATCTGCCGCTTTTTGTAGAAGTGGCATATCTCGACGATAACCTAAAAAATGTACTCGTTGACCTAATTGTAATTTTTCTACCATTTTGGGATAGGGACTATTTTTAGTTTCTCCCACCACGGCTAAATGTAAATCGGGAACTTTTACTAAGGCCTGAAGTACTGTATCTAAATTTTTGCGGGAAATACGAATATCTCCTGCAAACATTGCTAAAGTAACGTTTTTTGGCAAACCTAATTCCTCCCTTTCTATGGTTCCCGGTGTGAATTCTTCTAGATCTACTCCATTGGCAATCACGCGAATTTTTCTGGGATCTACACCAATATTTATTAGTTCCTCCGCCACTTTTGTGGAAACCGCTACCACAACTTTACTTTTGCGGAATGCCTGTTTTTCCCAATAGGAATTGATCCCGGTATATAGCCACTGATATAAACCATATAGGTCTCGATGCTCTTGAGAAATATGTACAGGCGATCGCCACCAAGAGTTATGAACAAAATGCACAGCATTTACGTCACTATTAACTCCAGTAATTGCACCATTAACTTTGACGATGTCAAGTTCTCCTCGATGATCTCGTAACCAGCTGCCACTTTTTTCGGCAAAGACCAAATTACGAATGAATTCAGTGGGATATTTATGGACAATGATTGGAACCCAATCAACGGAAATACTGTCTGCTAATTCAGGGGCGACTTCACTGGCCAATAATGTTAATTGATGACCACGACGTAACAATTCCATCGCTATTTCATAATTAACTCTACCCTGGCCATCACCTTTTCTAATCTTGTGGGTGACAATACAGATTTTCACTTCTCACCTCAAACTTCTAGTTGTTCTAGTCCTAAAAACTTCTGCTATTTTTTTACCATTATCTGTTATAAAACTAACAAAAAATCATCTCCCAAAATTTGTTTATTTACTCTATGCTATGATTATATAAAAAATCTGGCTAAGATCAAGATTAATATCTAATCTTCATGAAGTACTGCTCAAAAATTTATTAATTAATTTTGGATGGAAGAAACTAATTAATAAAGCAATAATAGTCCGGAAATTCAATCTTCCTTGCCGTAAAACTTGCCAAAAATAAGAACGTGCCGCAGATGGTTGATTTTCTCTTATCAGTCCAATGCCTAAGGTTGTGTGCGCTTCTAACCATAATTTTTTAAAGTGATTATAGAAAGACTGTAGATGGGGGTCATTCATAAATATTTTATAACAGAAAATTTCACTTTCAGCCTTGCTGATTTTTGCTTTTACATTGCGTCTACCACTGAGCATAGTTTCTGTTTGTTCATGTTCACGATAATAAGTTAGTTTTTCTGGGACATAGTAAGCACCATAGCCAGATACAGAGGATAAATATGTCAAATATAAGTCCCACATTCCTGCTACCTGTAGGGGAATAGCATCCCAATTAATCAAACCATTACGAATTACACAAGCAGCGGCGGTGGGGATGCTTTTATCAACCAATCCCATTTTTAAAAAATTTCTATGTATTCCCAGGGATATTTGATCTCGTTTATAAGCACGAGAACTTTTCTGGGTGGCATCAAGATTGATTTGACCATTAGCATCTATAATATATTGGTCACAAAAAGCAAGAATCAAATCCGAATTGTTCTCCAAATGTGGTATGAGTGTGGCAAGAAAATCAGGATGCCATAGGTCATCATCATGGAGAGTAGCGACATATTTACCCCGTGCCATTTTGAGAGCATGAATCTGATTTTTGAGCATCCCTACATTTTGTGGGTGTTGCCAAAATCTGATCCGTGGATCACAAAAATCAGCTACTAAATTTGCTGGACTTTCTGGACTACAATTATCCGAAACAATAATTTCAATATTCTGATAGGTTTGAAGAACAGCACTGAAAATTGCTTGTTTGAGATATTGAGGACGATTATAAGTAGGGATAATCACACTAACTAAGGGTGGTAGTAAGTCAGAAGTTATAGACATGTTGTTAACTCACTATGGTTGGTTTGACTTGACTTTTGATAAATGGTGTTTAGGAAACGTAAAGCTGTGGGAGCAGGACTATAATTTTTCATAGCCCATTTTCTACCCTCTGTAGCAATTGCTGGTAAAATTTCTGGTTGATCCGCTATTCTTTCAATTGAGGCTTTAACATTATCTAAATCCACACCAATATAATGTGCCCAATTTTCTGGCATAACAGGTAAACAAACACCATATTTTTCAAAATCCAGATGAAAAGTAACACATCCAGCTGCTAAAGATTCCCACAATCGCCAACTGTCCCACTGTACTATCTGATGGGATTTTAACTGTAAATGATTGAGCATTTGCTTACCTATACGATTCAGTAAACTGGCTGGGTCATCAGGCCAGCTAGGCACAAAAAAACCTCCAAAACAAGCACAAGCAATGGAGTTTTTTAGACGCTGGTAAAAGCTGGGATAATGTCTCTTACCGGTTTGTAACCACTGCAATTGATGATATGGGTCTGATGTTAGATTGTGGGGACTATCAATAGTGTGGTCTATGGAGAAAATTTTACTGATTTGGGGTATAAACATCCGAGAACTAATATTTCTCACAGGATGGCCTTTTTTCCAGTGGCGAAAATTAACCAAAATTTGTTTTTGACGATCATCAAAATCTGGCACTGTGTTCAGTTCTCGCAAAATTCGACTGCTTAAACCAAAAGCCCAAGGGTAAAAATTATTCCTAGATTTACTATTTCCATATTGTAACTTACGATTATAATGGGTTCGAAAAATAAAATCAAACTGGTTGAATTCAGGTCTAAACCTATAAGTTTTATCACTGTCTTCTCCATCTAAGTAAACCGTAAGATATCCACGATTCGGTTTAAATAGATTATCTACCCAGGCATAATTAACAGACAACCAAATATTAGTCAATATAACCAAGTCACAATCATCAAAGGTAATATTTGGGTCATAATTAAAAAGATATTTTTCCTCTTGAGATGATTCTAACCAATAATTTACATTAGCAAAAAATGAGATTCCTAGTTCCTGAAAACCTTCAGCTAAGCAAACCAGTAAATGTTGAAACTGATCACCAACATCATCCAACTCTCGAGGATCACATAAAAAATATACTTTACCATTAAACTTATGTTTCAACTGTGCAATTATTGTCATGTGTTTTGTATATTTGATAAAGAACTAGAAACTATCTGATATCATTTTGGGTCTGATAATATTGCCAAAATTTACCTTGTTGTTGAATCAGATCTTGGTATGAACCCTGTTCCATAATTTTTCCCTGTTCAATGACCACAACTTTATCAGCTTTAGCCACTGTAGAAAGACGATGGGCAATAACAATTACTGTTCGCCCAATAGTGAATTTATCTAACAACTCTTGAATTAGCTGCTCTGTAATTGCATCCAATGCACTAGTTGGCTCGTCTAAAATAAGGATTTCAGGATTTCTCACTAAAGCTCGAGCAATGGCAATTCTCTGTTGTTGTCCTCCAGATAATTGAATACCATCAGCACCAATTATAGTATCAAAACCTTCAGGTAATTTTTGAATAAATTCTAGAGCATTGGCTAACCGTGCAGCTTCAATAATTTCTTCCTCGGTGGCTAGGGGTGTACCATAGGCAATATTATGACGGATTGAAGTGTTAAAAATAAAACTTTTTTGACCAACTATAGCCATTTTCCAACGAAGAGAGTTGATTTCAAATTTTTGGAAATCTAACCCATCTAAGAGAATTCTCCCATTAGTTGGTTCGTGGAATCTAGCAAGTAAGTCAGCTAATGTGGTTTTGCCACCACCTGATGCACCAACTAGGGCAGTCATTTTACCTTTTTCTATTGTCAAGGTGATATCTTTGAGAACTAAATGATTGGGCTCATAACCAAAATTTACAGCCTGTATGTCTATAGCTTTTTGAATCCCACTAAATTCAAGATAGCCATTTTTAAAATAGGCTTTATTTTCAGATTTCAATAAATCTTTGATATTTTCTACCGCACCGGCTTGAGTATTTAAAAATGCTAAAACTCCGTTGACATCTTGAATCATTGGTACCAGACGAAACAGTACGAAAAAGAAAGTCAGGAGGTTAGAAATTGGCATTAAATCTACAACTACAGCCACGCAAATGATACCAACTAAAATCAGAGTTGATATACTATCCGCCAGGGGTTTAACTATCAGGGAAATCCAATAAACTCTACGCCAAGATTTAACAATGTTGGCGCTGGCTTCAAAGTATCTTTGCCGTTCAAACTGTTGTGTACAAAAAGCATGAACTACACGAATACCATCCAAAAACTCCAGCACTCTAGTGGTAAAAATATCATTGGCTTTAGTAATCTCAAAACTGCGTTCCCTAATATGTTTATTTAGTGTCGATAGTCCCACGGCTAAAAAGCTAAATAGGAAAATAGATAAGATGGAAAGATGCCAGGATAAAACAAATAGGGAAATTGAGTAGACTGCTAAAGTAAGACTTTTAGTCACTAAAAAAGCCAATCCTCCGAAAATCTGTCTAATTCTCTCCATTTCATTGGTGAGAGTATTAATCAATTCTCCAGAGCTTTTTTTAGAAAAGTAACCCAGAGTTTGTGTACTCAATTGCTCAAAGATGCGTTTTCGCAAGTTATCTACTAAATTAATCTCACTGAACTGAATACATAATTGTCCTACATAGTTAAATAATGCCCGTATACAGGTAGTAATTACAATGAGAGCGGATATGCGATATAATCTTTCTATTGCTGAGGTATTAACTCCTAAAATAAAAATATCAACCCAATCAATTCCCGTTTTTACAGGTGCAGCAGCAGGAGTGGTTAAACTCTGCAGAAATACTAACAAAAAACCTAAACCAAACCCCTCAAAACTAGCAGCAAGAGCTGAAAAAAATATGGCACCAATCGCCATCAAGCGAAAATGCTGAAACTCTTTGAGAATTAATTTATGGTTTTGCCAAAAACTTGCACTTTGCAAGATTTCGAGAGGGAGACTAGCAAGTTTAAGGTACATGAGAATAATCAATAATAACTGGTAATAGGATTAATCACGATCCAGGGATTACATGGGAGCGCGACGGATAAAACGACCAATAGCAGAACCCAAGAGAATTTCTAGGTTCTGCTGAATTAATTTGGCATTGGAATAAAGTTTAATAGGTGTATGACTGTGTTTCCAATACAACTTATCTGTGATGCTGGGAGCACTACCTAATAAAGCACTAAGCATTAACTTTTTGCGCCAAGGTTTGACATTTGGTACTGTCGCATGAGACATAATAGTACCACCAGGAATAAAATCCATACCGTCGGGTCCAACAGTACTTAAAGGATAATTATTTAGCATTAAAGCTAGATTTAAATATGTTTGATCTCCATACAGATAGGGAGGAAAATTAAAAGTACGACTCCCGTATAGATCCGTTAGGTCGCTGTAACCCAATTTCTCACCTATTTCTTGCAAATTTTGCCAAGTAGTCAGAACTGATTGATATTGCTTGGGTAGACCAATAAACCCACTATTATAGTGATAATCTAATTGGCGTTCACAAATAAAACCATTACTTTCGGCAAATTCTTTCCATGCTAGTCTTCGGGGATGATTAGCAGGAACCAAATACCAGGAGTCACCACAAATGGCAATCCCCCGACTAACCCAGTTTTCATAAAAGTTCCATTTACACTTATTGACTATATCAGGATCAAAGTAAAATAATGCCTCCATATCAGGACAGTATTTTTGCCATAGTAGAGACATAAAATCGGGTTTGTAAAAACCTAGATGTTTATTAGTTTTTACCTCTATAAATCTGATGGCACAATCTGGAGACACAGTAAACTCTTCATAACCTGCTCCTGTTTTTAAATACTTCGCCCAACTTGGTAATTTACCACGATAGCCAGCCCAGCATATTCCTTTAAAACCATGATGGTGTAATGAGTTGATTAACGCGCCTACACCATAGTGATAGTCTTTTTCAAATACGGTACAAATAGCGGTTTTCATTTTTTGTTGCCGTTGTTAGCTGTTGTTAATTATGTGAACTTTCATGGGTTATTAGAAACCCTATCTCGGGGATAGGTTTGTCTAAAGCTTGGAGTGTTTGGAGTTAAATAAACTAGTTTCACCGCGCAAGATATTGAATAGCTCTGGCAATCTATGTAATCTTAACTTCGTCATCCCTAGGCTCGAGATCGGAAGATTTTGTTGAAGATTATGATCAAAATTTACCAAACGAAATAATTTGCCTTTTTTGCCAATACACCATTCATACTTAAAGATTGATCCTGGTGATTTCAATAACATTAATAAGACTATAAATCCTATTAAAGGACTAAATAAAGACAAGAAAAACAATGCCAAAAATATATTTATTGTTCTCTCTAATACCACCAGTATATCATCACCTATTGTAAGAGGTTGATTTTTATTAACAGGACGTATAAATATTGGTTTATTAGCCTTCTCACAAGCATTAGCCCAAAATTTTAATGTGGAAGTTCCCAGTTTGGAATCTATAGTTACTAAATTAACTGTGGAATGTTTTAGACAGTTAATCAATTGTTGTTCATTGTTTAGGGAAGGTAAATGTATTTGTGAGGAATTTCGGGAGAATGTAACTAATAACTGATCCCTACGCCATTTCAGAGAGTAAGATGGAAAGGCAAAATTTTCAGATAGGTCAGATACCACACCAGATTGCTGTAAACTAGGAAAAATGGAAGTCGTCATGGTCGTGTTTTTCCTTATCTCTATATTTTCTATAATAGAATAAGATGGTCAGCTGATTTTTGAACTCAAGAATTCTTTATTGATTCTTGATTAACTCTTGATTAATTCCTTAAATAATATAGAACAATAGAAAATTCCCCGTTTCCCCAGAATAATTATTTTTCCACAAATTCTTTTAGAGCTAATGGTTGTGGTTTGATATATGGAACATAAGTGCTTTCGGAGTCAGATACCCCATTAGCTACAACGCCAATAAGATTTAATTTGCTCAACATAGATGTAGCCTGGGCTAAATGATTATGTGTCACTTTACCAATACTAGCAACCATAACTACACTTCGACAGGAAGAACCTGTAATTATTGCATCCACCATACCTAAAACTGAAGGTGCATCTATGAGCACTAAATCATAGTTTTCTTCAAAGATAGTAATTATTTCTCTCATACGTGGAGAACTCAAAAGATGTGCTGGGTCTGCAGGTATGGGACCAGCAGTTAAAATATCAATGTAAGCTGAACCTGAGTAGGAAATTCCTATTTGATCGGGTATGTTTGCATCATTAGCTAGCAGGGTTGATAGACCCTGTTCATTAGGTAGATTTAACTGCTTATGTAAATTTGGATCTCGTAAATTGGCATCAATTAGGAGCACTCTTTTATGTAGACGTGCTGCACTCATGGCTAGACCTAACGTTAAAGATGACTTACTGCTATCTGGTAATGCTGAAGTTACCATTAAGGATTTTAAATCGGACTTGCTGTGGAGCAATTCGATATTTTTATAAATCAAATCTAGGGACTCCCACCCAGGAGAAGACTGTAAAACCTGAATTGTCCAGGGAGCTAAAACATCGGGTTTACCAAAAGGCAATTTAATGACGGATTCCTTACCTTTTGCTAATGGTAATTTTGGTGTTGTTCCCAATAAAGGTAATGCTAATTGTTTTTGCAATTGAGCGGTAGTATGCACTGCATCATCCGATGACTCACGGATAAAAGCAGCAACTCCACCTAAGATAAGTCCTACAATTGCACCCATTAATAAATTTTGTGAAAGATTGGGTCCTAATTTAATGCCCATTTTTGGTTCTTCCACTACTTGCCAATTAAATCCACCTTTAGACAATTCCTGACGCAATTGCTGTTCTGCTCTTAGTAATTGCTCCATTCTTTCCCGACTAAATTTTAGTTGGGGAATGATCCGATTGTAGTAAGATAATAAGGAAGGAAAACGTTTTAACTGCAATTGAAGTTGACTTTCTTTCTGAGCCAAGGTCTGATCTCTAGCGCTCAGTGCCACGATATTAGTTTGAGTTGTTACCAGTTCACTAGTTAAGTTCAGATCAATTTGTCCTAGTTGTCCTTGTTCTAGCAAATTTTCTCCGAAATTTAAGGAATTATTATTCTCACCTAGAGTTCTGCTTACCTCTTTTTGTAAAAGTTCTTTTTGGTCTTGCAGTTGTTGATTTAGTTTTTGTACATTAGGAGTATCATCGGTAAAACGCAATCGCTCTTGAGCTAAAGCTAACTCTGTTTTCTGAATTTCATTGAGCAAACCTTGGTAGCGTGTAGATTGACTCAAACGAGAAGAAACTAAAGCATTTTGTGGTGAGCGATTCAGTTGTTGTTGCAAGGATTTTTGCTTAGCTATGGCTTCTTGGTATAGAGAATGAGTGGTTTGTCTTTCCTTGCGAATACTATTTAAGGTCTCTTCAATTGCTTTTGCTTCTAACTCCGGATCAATCAAATTCTGATTGCGGCGAAATCGTTGTAAATTAGCCTCTGACGCGTTCACTTCGTCAGTTGCTTTATTTAGCTGTTCTCTAATAATTTGTAGGCCTTTTTGTAACCGAATATCCTGTTGATTTTTATTGTAATCAAGATACACTTGCTGAATAGCAGTCAGAACCTTTTGGGTTTTATATGGATCGTCACTGATATAATCAATTTGAAAAATTTTCGTGGCAATATTATCTTCTGAAGTCTTAATCTGAGTCGCAACTAAGGATTTTTTAAGTTCCTCTGTAGTCATATCCGGATATTCGGACTTAAGCTGGGTCACTGCTTTTTGTAAAAGTGCAGAACTCTTCATTAAATTTAACTGGGTTGCTGTGTCAATAACAATATTAGATTCAGTGAAATCTGTTCCTAATTTATCTTCCTTTTCCCTTCCTTGGTAGTTAGGTTCTATCAATAACTGGAGGGTACTTTGGAAAGTTGGTTGAGTTTTTGCAGTGATAATTCCAGCTACTGCTGTGGAAGTTAAAAATACTAATAGAACCCAGGGAAATCTTCTAATAAATACAGACAACATTTGACCATAGCTTGCCTCGGGATCTGTTGAAGTATTTAAAGGTGAATTTAAACTAGTTTGAAGCACTGTAATTATCCTTCTGTACAAGAGACTATAGACTAAGAATTCGGATCGTTGACGAAAGTAGTAAAATTTGGGGGTGCTATACCCCTTCATTCCATCAGTGATGTATACCGGAGTTTTTCATCACAATCTCCTCTATCCTTTGAAAAAACACCGATTCTGAGAAGTTGTTAACAGCGTGATTGCGAATGCTTTGATAATTCCAAGATATTTCCCTGGCCCGAAATAATCCTGTTTGTAGAGAGTCAGCTGATTGTCTGCTAAAAAACACTCCAGTTTTTCCGGGTATTTGAGTGTCTAAAACACCCCCTGCACCATAAGCAATCACTGGAGTTCCACTTGCATTCGCTTCTACCGGCACTAATCCATAATCTTCTAATGCAGCAACAATAATGGATTTAGCTCTAGAAAATAGGTCTTTACGCTTACCGTCGCTCACATGACCTAAAAATTGAATATTACCTAGCGCTTTGGATTTTAACCTTTGTAGTTCTGGTCCGTCACCTGAGATTAATAAAGGCCAACCTAACCAGTTAAAAGCCTCGACTATGATATCAAAACGTTTATAACTTATCATCCTAGCAGATGCCAAGTAGTAGTCATCTTTTATTTCAGAAAAAACAAAATTATTGGTATCAATTGGATAATTGACTACCATTGCTTCCTTGCCATATATTTGTTGTATACGTTTGGCAACAACGCTGGAATTGGCAATGTATAAATCTGGTTCCTGGGAGTATTTCAGATCCACATTTCTCATCATAGCAAATATTTTTTCTATTACTGGAGCAAAGTAACGATAATCTCCATACTCCCGTAAATAAGTTTGTGTATCCCATAAAAATCTAGTTACATTGTGACAGAAGCAAATGTGTTGAGCTTCCTTTTTTTTACGAACCGCTTTGGCAAAGCTCGTACTGCTACTAATAATTAAATCATAGTCTTGTAAATCCAGGGAACGGAAAGCTGGAAAGTATAACGGGGCTATAAGTCGAAAATATTTCTTAGCCCCAGGAATGCTTTGTAAAAAAGTAGTTTTAACTATCCGATCGCCTAAGTCAATAGTTTTTTGGGCATCATATACAGATGTAAAAATATCCGCTTCGGGGTAGTATTTGCAAAGCAATTCAAATACTCGCTCTGCTCCACCGCGCTGGGTTAAATAGTCATGGACTAGAGCAATTTTCATTGTTTGAATAGGGGGGAGGGGGAATAGGGAGTATTGGGTCTCCCTATGACTGCTGGAAACTCTATCTAGCGATCGCTAAAGTTTTAACTGGGGAAAAATAGGCTGTTTGTTCAGCACGCAATCTATCACAAAGTCTACCTGCAGGCAATTCCACATCGTTATAAGTGAGGACTTGATCTCGAGGAATATCTCGTATTAAACGACATCCTTGTGCTAGTCCCATGGGTAGTAAATTTTCCTGTTGCACAATGGAGGAATTTTCACATTGTCCATAGGTCATATAATAGCCAATACCATCAATTATTTCCCCTGCTTTTAAATCAATCTTGGCTGTGGCCACCACATCAACTATAGGACCTGCTATGGGGGTTAAAACTGCATCATGTAATAACACTGCACGAGCTACAGAAATAGGAACTTCAAAATGACATAAGTGATAGGGTGTATAGAAACTATAAAGAGGACCCTCGCCCAATTTATAGAGGTTCAAATAATGGCGTTGTTTGGGATCTTCGTGAGTAGCAAAAACAAATACTCCTGGACTGGGTTTTGCACCTACCACATAGTCCACAATTCCACCCAGTTCCCTAAGCTGATCCAGATCATACATGTTAGTCATTTCATCTACATGACCCATATATTCATATCCCAACATACCCCGCTTTGCTACCTTCATTCCCGTACCATTAGCTACAATTGCTTGCTCAAAGGAAATTTTTGTACCGTCAGCAAAACTTGTCACCATAGCTGGATTTTGTCCCCAACGTTGAGCAAAACCAGCTTGAGTGGTTGGATTACGGTAGGGATCTTGTAATCCTTTAATATTTCCGCATAATAGGGGGGTTAAACCAATGCTTTTAACAAAGCGATATAAGTTCATTTCTACCCCTGGTTGATCGCCATCGCAAGCTGTGAAAACCACTCCAGCTCTATCAGCATGAATTTTTAAAATCGGTCCCACTGTCCCATCTAGTTCCGCATTCATTAATATCACATGCTTTTGATGGGCGATCGCTCTAGTTACCAAATGAGCTGCATATTCTATGGTTCCAGTGACTTCAATAATTGCATCTATGCCGTCTGCTTCACATAGCAACATGGCATCTTCTGTGATTGCATATCCATTTTGGGCGATGGAATCTTCCAAAGCTCCTAAATTATCCACAGTTCGGAAATTTTCAATTCCTGCTTCCAAATATGCTCGTTCTGCTGTTTGAATATGACGGTTAGCAATAGCTACTAATTCCATTCCTGGAACAGAATTAATAATTTGATTAGCTATACCTCTCCCCATAAAACCAGCACCAATCATAGCAACTTTTACTGGTTTACCTAATTCAGCACGTGCTTGTAATGCTTGATCAACTATTATCATTTTCAACTCCAGGGAAACTCCCAATAATTCTTTATAAAAACGGTTACTAGACACCTATTAACACAGATTCCAATAGGGGCCAACTACGATCTTTCTGAGAAATTTCAGTCACGTTCAAAGGCCAAACAATGTCTAAAATGGGATCATCATAACGCAGTCCTCGTTCATAACCAGGGGTGTAAAATTCACCAACTTGGTAAACAACTTCCGCGCCATCAGTTAGAGCTTGATACCCATGGGCAAACATTTCCGGTACATATAAAGCGCGACGATTTGTTGCTGTTAGTTCGACGCCAATATATGATAAGTAGGTAGGAGATTCCGGACGCATATCCACAATTACATCATAAATTGCACCTTGAGTACAGCGAATTAATTTGGTTTCTGTTGCTGGTGTAATTTGGTAGTGCATTCCTCGCAGAGTGCCTTTTTGATGATTAAAAGATAAATTACATTGAGCAACTGTTGGCTTTAAACCATGTTCAGCAAATTCCTGGGCGCAGAAAGTTCTGGCAAAAAAACCGCGATGATCTGGTTTTTCTTCTAATTCGATAATGAAAGCGCCAGCTAGACTTGTTTGGGTAAAAATCATATTTTTGAAAACTCTCGGTGAATTTGGATAAGCGAAAATGAAAACTTGATCGGGATGCTCTAACAACAGACCCTAGAAAAATTTACTGGGCTTTATTTGCAATTTCAGTCTTAAATTGCCCATGGGGTTTGGTGAAGGTATGATCATGGTATTGAGTGCAAAGTTCCGGGCGTTTAGGAGCATCAGAAGTGTAAACAAAAAATGCTGTAGAACGCTCTTTAGTTCTGACTGTTCCGTGATGTAAAACATTTCTAGGATCAACAAAAATTACCGTTCCTGCTTTTCCTGGACAAGATTTCCAGAATTTTTTAGGAATAACATTCATCATTGCTCGGTCATCAATTCCCAAAAAACCTGACTTCCACAATCTATAATCGACCCGATAATA
This sequence comes from Cylindrospermopsis curvispora GIHE-G1, assembly GCF_014489415.1. Taxonomy (NCBI): domain Bacteria; kingdom Bacillati; phylum Cyanobacteriota; class Cyanophyceae; order Nostocales; family Aphanizomenonaceae; genus Raphidiopsis; species Raphidiopsis curvispora. Next base: position 58,198 of record NZ_CP060822.1, on the reverse strand, counting down.
ATTGCACCATTCTCCAATATTACCTGGTAAAGGTATATATTCAAAAGGTCCATGTTCTTCCCCCACATCGTGTAAATAGACGATGATTTTAATCATCCGTCGGTCTTCCGAATCCTTGTGCCACAACAGAGTTTGTAGTTGCTGCTCATTGGGAAAATCCTTCCGCACGTGAACACCATGAAAAGCTATAGGTAACTCTATATAACTTTCAATGATATTCCTTAACCTAGATTCAATTCCCCAGGCAAAAAATTCTGGTAGATCTGTAACTGTGTAAATTTGCGGTAAGCTATATCCCGACTCCACATTTCTGGGAGCTGATATCATCCCTGCATAACCCGTAGCACTTACCCACATTTGTGTGGTTGATGGCAGTCCTAAATCTGTGAGAGAAGTAATATAAACACCTTGCTGCTTTAGGGATTCAGCAATTAATTTATCTTTTGAGGATAATACAGGTAAATGCTTTTTATATTTAGCCACAGATACCCGATAATTAATATCCTCAGTAAAGGCGTTGAGTTGATCTTGCCAAGTATTAATCATCATCATTTAAACTAATAATTTAACCCAGTAATTAACTCACGAATCTTTATTGCGACGAAGAGAAGAATTAGATATTTGCTGATTACAATCAGCAATTTTCAGTTCAGGAGCAGCCATAACTTCCACTGCAGAAACAGTGACTACAGCAAAGAAAGGAAGTATGGTTTGAATAGCAGAAATTGGCCATCTTCTTAAAGCACCTAGGAAAACTTTTAAATTAACTCCTCGCCAGTTCTGAATCATCATTCTGGCATAAAACTGTTTAGAGTATCCATTTTCATGGAGCTTAGAAATTACCTCTGGTATGTGTTTATATTGCATTAATAGTGCAGATTTAGGTTCTTTTTGCCAATAACTGACACCTACAATGCATTCTAAAAAATTCTCTTTGGTGACAATTACCTTTCCATGAGCTGCACAATAACCCGCAAAATAGGCTAAAGAAATCCAGTTATTAATGGCATCCGGCCAAATTTGTAGAGCCTGTTTAACCAGATCAGCTCTATAAATTGAAGCTGTCAGAAATATTACTGCCCCCACACTTTTAGCAAGACAATGTTCAAAGATTGCCTTACCATTGCCTGCACCATCTTCCATATCAATATCAAACCAACGATTGCCAGCAATAGTGGGTGGATGAACTGCTTCCCCAGTAATTTTATTTCTTCCTGAAAAATTCAGAAACATTAAAGATAAGTCCTGGTGTTTGTGGAATTTATCTATCACGTAACCAACAGTTCTATCTTGAATGGGATCATCATCACCAATTGTCCATACATATTTAGTAGTGGCGGAATTTAGACAGTAAATTATATTCCTCATCACGCCCAAATTGCTACTGTTTCTGTGGGATTTGAAAGTTACAGAACTGAGAATATTCTGCCATTTTTTGATAACTTGTGGTGTATAATCACTGGAACAATTGTCAGATACTAAGATTTCACAATCTTGTTCATAACCTTTAATAGCATGAGATAACCACTCCAATTGTTGATCCAGCAAATCTGCTCGATTATAGGTGGGAATGGCAATAGTCAGTAATTTACTCATGTAAAATAATTTCCCAAGTATCTTAATTAAACCAGAATTATTAGATCCCAGCAGTGATTTTGATGAAGATTTCCATAAGATTACTGCTTGGGACTTTTTGGAATATTAAAAAATTAATTCAAAAAACTAATTCCTAGCTATTCCAAAAAAAATTCTGATCGAGTTGTTGAGTACGGATCAAATACTCCAGCTGCTTTAATCTGGTAAATCCTCTAAAAAGGAATGTATCTTCAGTCATGTCGATTTGCCGAAATAAATTCAATAACTGTTGGGCACCACGCTCCGCATTCCAGTCACATTTGAATCCCGGTAATATTGTGTTTATTTTCTCGAAGCATACTCGATAACTACGATTATCTGCACCATTATTACCAAAGGTTAATTTACAATCTGGGAAAGTTTCTGCAATAATTTGGGCAATTTCTCGCACACGATAATTATTTTGTGTATCCCCTACATTAAAAATCTGATTGTGAATAATATCTCTGGGTGCTTCCAACACACACACAATGGCTTTACAAATGTCCAAAGCATGAACTAAAGGTCGCCAAGGAGTACCATCACTAGTCATTTTAATTTCCTTGGTGGTCCAAGCTAAACCTGCTAAATTGTTTAAAACAATATCGAATCTCATGCGGGGGGAAGCTCCAAATGCTGTTGCATTGCGCATGAAGGTAGGAGAAAAGTCATCGTCAGCTAATAACTTAATATCCCTTTCCACCAAGGTTTTGCACTCAGCATAAGCTGTTTGAGGATTCACTGGTGATTCTTCTGTTACATCCCCATCAGTGGCAATTCCATAAACACTACAAGAAGACATGTAAACAAACCGACGCACTCCCATAGTTTTAGCCAAATTGGCCAACCGCACCGAACCTAAATGATTGATATCATAGGTAATATGGGGTGCTAATTGTCCTGTAGGATCATTAGAAAGTTCCGCTTTATGAACTATGGCATCTACTCCCTCTAGGTCTTCTGGATTAATATTACGAATGTCTTTGTTCAGGGTTTTGATTGTTATTTCTGTACCGTTATATAACCAGCCAACTTTATAGAAACCCGTGTCTACTCCAATGACTTTATGACCTTTAGCAATTAATAAGGGAGGGAGCAATGAACCTAAATATCCTTCTGTACCAGTGACTAATATTTTCATAGTTTTCCTCTTGATTTTGATTTGGGACTTTACTCCAGGCTTGTTTTTAAAAACACCTGATTAAATTTGCTGGTTCTGGTAATTGATTCACAATGGCCTTACCAATCTCTAAAGAAGATGTAGCTGCAGGTGATGGTGCATTGCAAACATGAATAGAGTTTTTACCAGGAACGATTAAAAAGTCCTCTACCAGAGAACCATTATTCATTAATGCTTGAGCTCTAACCCCCGCATGGGTGGGTACTAAATCTTTCGCCTCCACTTCTGGAATCAGTTTTTGCAAACTTCTTACAAAAGCCGCCTTACTCCAAGAACGAATCATTTCTTTGATTCCTTCATCAGCATGTTTAGCTGCTAGTTTCCAAAAACCAGGATAGGTAATGACTTCAGTTAGATCTCTTAAATCAAAATCGGTTTTTTTATAACCCTCTCTTTTAAAACTCAAAACCGCATTTGGACCAGCGTGAACTGTGCCATCAATCATCCTGGTAAAATGTACACCCAAAAATGGGAAATCTGGGTTAGGAACTGGATAAATCAGCGTTTTGACTAAAGAACGTTTTTCAGGTGTTAGTTCATAGTATTCTCCCCGAAAGGGAACGATTTTAGCCTGGGGATTTACCTGACCCAATTTCGCCAGGCGATCGCTATGTAGTCCACCACAGTTGATCACAAATCTAGTTTCAAAACTACCCTTAGTAGTTTCTATGACCTGATTTTCACCGCTTGGGTGTAGTTTTAAAACCTGGGTGTTCAGCCGTAAATCGCCTCCCTGATTTTGAATAATCTCCGCGTACTTGAGGCAAACTTGTTTGTAGTTAACAATCCCGGTGGAAGAGACTCGAATTGCTGCCAAACAACTAAGATGGGGTTCAATTTCTCTCGCTTCTTGAGGACTAATTCTTTTAACTGGAATACCATTATCTAAACCTCGCTGGTAGAGATTTTCTAATCTTGGTATTTCCTCGGGTTCTGTGGCTACAATAACCTTACCACAAATATCATGATCTATATTATGTTCTCGACAAAATTCTACCATTGATTGACTACCATCACGGCAAAATTTCGCTTTGAAACTACCGGGCTTGTAGTAAATACCAGAATGAATGACACCACTATTGTTGCCAGTTTGATGAAATGCCCATTCCGCTTCTTTTTCTAGGACTAAAATCTTGGTTTGACCATGGCGTTTACCTAAAGCCATAGCCGTAGCTAGTCCTACTATTCCACCACCAATAATGGCAAAGTCATACATGATTATTTTTCCCTAAAATCACCATCAATTATTCCCACACTTTCCAAGGAGCTTGATTATTTTTCCATAAATCTTCCAGGTAGTTTTTATCTCTTAAAGTATCCATTGGTTGCCAAAATCCCTGATGTTTAAAAGCTGATAATTGATCCATGTCAGCCAATTTTTCTAATGGTTCCTTCTCCCAAATCGTACTTTCATCAGCAATAAAATTAATTACTTCTGGTTCTAGGACAAAATAACCACCATTAATCCAAGCACCATCACCCTCTGGCTTTTCTTTAAAACTGGTAATTTTAGTTTGTTCTTGTCCCAGGGAAATTGCCCCAAATCTTCCTGCTGGTTGGACAGCACTCAGGGTGGCTAAGGTTTTTTGGCTTTGGTGAAAATTAATTAGTTCGCTAATATTAATATTGCTGACACCATCTCCATAGGTAAAACAGAAAGTTTCGTTACCAATATGTTCTCTCACTTTCTTTAGTCTACCACCTGTCATGGTATTATCGCCCGTATTTACCAAAGTAACCCGCCATGGTTCTGCATATCCGGAATGGATACTCATTTGATTAAATCTCATATCAAAAGTTACGTCTGACATGTGGAGGAAGTAGTTGGCAAAATACTCCTTAATAATGTAACCCTTGTATCCACAACAAATGATAAAATCATTAATACCATGAGCTGAATATATTTTCATAATATGCCAAAGAATTGGCTTGCCACCCACTTCTACCATTGGCTTAGGTCTAATACTAGTTTCTTCACTCAGACGCGTTCCTAAACCACCAGCTAGAATTACTGCTTTCATGCAAATACCTCTTTTTTGATTTAACTATTTGCCAGCACGGCAAGTTATTTTGCTTGGTTTCCCTTTTTGCTGGAACATAATAGTAATCTAGCGAAAAAAATTGGAACCGTTTATAAAGAGTCAGTAAATTTAGGGTAAGCCTTGAAATAAGATAATTGTCAACAAAAAAAACAAGGAGATAACTACTAGATATCTATCTCCTTGGTGAGGAAAATATTATTTTTCTTACTACATTTCAGGGATTTACATTATAAATAATTGATGAGTTCTGTAAAAAATAGTCGCACTTTTCTTCAGCAATAACACAAATATTACTGATAGCTTGCTGGTAGTTGTTCACATCCTTCTTATTCAGATATAACTGGGCAGATTTTTCTAAATCTTCCAGAGCTTGTTGCTGATTATTCCTGGCTGTACTTTCTCCATATTGGGCTAATTCATAGTAAATCATTCCTCGTTTGAGGAACACCTCTGCCATTTCCGGATTAATATTTAATGCTTGGTCAAAATCTGCGATCGCCTGCTTATATATTTGAGCATAATTACTGCTATATTGGGCAAATTGGTAACGAGCTAGACCGCGCTGAAAGTAGGCTTCTGCTTTAAAACGATTGAGTTTAATTGCCTGTGTAAAGTCCCCAATAGATCTTTCGTATTCCTGTTGTGAGTTATTACTATATCTGGCTATTTGTGATCTAACAATACCTCTTCTAACATAAGCTTCATCATCTTGTTTGTTAATGTTGATAGCATTATTGAAACTGTCTATAGCTTTTTTGTATTCATAATCCGGATCATTGCTATAGTCAGCCAGCTTAAGATAAGCATTACCACGATTGATAAATGCTTTAACTTCCTGGGGATTAATTTTCAAAGCCAGGTTATAATCTGCCAACGCTCCTTCATAATCATTTAAATTATAACGAGCATTGCCCCTATGCATGTATAGTTTAGAAAAATTAGTATTTTGTTTGATACCTTGGCTAAAATCCTCAATTGCTTGTTGATAGTCCTGTTGTTGATAAGCCTGATTACCACGTTGATAGTAATCATTAAAACTTAGACTTAATGGGGAGTGAACATTTTCGCTTCTACTAGATAATAAACTTTGTTGAGTGTAAGGATTAGGAGAGAGAAAGGGACGGGTAAATTTAACCATAATATCCAAATAGCCCAATACACCCAAACCTAAAAGTCCAAACATAAGAGTATAAAACTTAGATCTGCTTGATGTTTGTACAGGTTGATAACCAGGGGAAGTTGATCTCAAAGAGAATTGAGTATAGGTTGCTAAGACAGGAACAGCTGGTTTACGAACACGGGGCTGATATCTGGGGCGCTTACGAGATTTGCGTCGAGGTTGGAGATGTTCCCTAGCGGAGATTGCCTGCAAAGATGGAAAAGGGTCTCTTCCCCCCAACTTCATAGTGCGTTCACACCAGGGACATTTATCTAGATGAGAATGATAAACATGCTGAGGGTTAACAGCACAAGAAACCAAACTTGCTTCTGCACTAGATAAAACCGATAGCCAAGTTTGGGCACTGGGGCGCAAATAGGGGGAATCATGACCATCTTCAAAACAGCTGATAAACAGATCTCGTAAAGCAGGATGAAGAGTTTGCCAACTGGGAGTAATGGGAGTAGGTAAATAGGGGACTTTTTGTTTTTGGCTATAGGTAAAATGGCCAGCCAGAATGCGGGACTCATAAGTGGGGGGATCCCCTAAACCTTGAAAAACCCCGGAAAAAGGGTGAGTCCCCTCCATCAAAAGCTGAAATATCAACACCCCTAACCCGAACAAATCATGATAAGTTTCCCGATTATAATCGGCAAAGGTTTTATTCTGAAGTTCTGGGGGAGTATATTCTGGTTTACCCACCAAACATCGATAAACCGTATTTTGAGACAAATCTGGGACTTGAAAGGAATCCGTATCCACTAAACTAACTAAAGCCGTATTACTGACTAGAATATTTGATTCATTGACATCGCCAATACAGTAATTACTTGCATGTAACGCGGCAAAAGCTGCAGCCAAATTGCGAGCAGTGCGCAGCAAATATTGATAATTAAATAGGGGACAGTTTTGACGACGATTACCAGGATTATAAAAGTCCATAATAGGACTCATGTTCCGAATCCGTGGCATTAAAAAGCCAATAATACTATCACTACCCTCCCCAGCAGTTAACAACTCCTGTGGCCATGCTATAGAAATATGACCAAAACTGGCCGCAGGATTTGCTGGGGGGTTGGCGATCATGGCCCGCAGTTTCTGAATATGACTAGAAGTTGGGTGATGATAAATTTTGGCGACTAAATTTTCATCGCTTGGAACCGTATAGACACAAGCTTCACCCCCGCGTCCCAAATTTTCCTGTAAATCCAGAACCTCTTGATTGGAAAAAGAACGTAGTACCTGCATAATTCAATGGTGATTAATGGACTTTATAAAACAAACCTTTTATCAGTTACTAAATGCTGCTAGTACCAAAGTTAAATCATCATCCGTACGTTCAATAATTTTTCTAGAAGATAAAAAACTTGTTAACTGTTCTTTTGCTAGTCTATGGTCTTTAACCTTGGCAACAAAATCAAATAAGGGTAAAAAGAAGGGTTGATGGGGTTCCTGAACTAGCATATTGAGAGCTAACATTTGTAGACCATCGGTGAGCACTCCAATATTAACTATGTTATGACGCAAGATTTGTAGCTGAGTTGTAGTCACTGCTTCACATGAAGTCAAAAATATGGTTTCGTTGACATATTCGCCCCTATGGGGAATGGTCAGAGCTTGCAATTTACCCGTGCTATCCCTACTCACAGCTAAACCATCACCTATTTGTGCTACCGCTGCAAGTTTTGGGGTAGCTACTACAATAATTAAGGTAGTTGCTAGGTCAGATAGCTCATATTTGCCCGCCTGAGCTTCCTTTTCCAAAGCGGTTTTGGCATTGATCATGGCCTCATGCAGCAACTCTCTCAATAGGATATCATCAGTGATGATGGTGGCAATATCTTTCCGCTGGGATATATACTCTATAGCTGTTTGGGTGGCTATCACCGCTCCTACTTTCCCTAGATTGGCACAACCTGCTCCATCTGCAACTGCTATTAATAATACATTGTTGGGCAGTACATGCCAGTGGTGAGCATCTTGACACAACTGGTCATTTTTGATATGGCTGGTTCCACACACGGATGCGGCTGCTACTCGCCATTGGGCAACCTGTTTCGATGAGTTCATAATCGCATAAATGGCAGCTGATGGCTGGCTATTGTCAATATATATTTAAATAGAACCCCAACCGATGGGTGGTAGTGCTACTTGCTCTTCCAACTGAGAATGGGATACAGCGGACATACTGGCTGAAAGCCACACAAACATTTCTACAAAGTTGAGACCTTTGAGTTTCAGAGGAGTTCGCACGGCTATTTGATGGAGACGATCCATATTGGCATTTTCTACTCCTACAGTGAAAAAAGCTACTTTTTTATTGGACTCGTCTCCTCGCAGACGCTGGGTTGCTTGTTCTATAACCTCATCTATCTCACCCTGGGGTTCACCATCTGTAATCATAAATATCCATGGGCGATAGTAAGCAATACCATTAGCACGATACTGGGATTTGCGCTCCTGAATTATTTCTAGGGCCTTATTAATTCCCGCTCCCATAGTTGTTAATCCCTGAGCTGTTAGAATAGGAGGGGTAAATTGATCTACGGTCACAAAATCTTGTACCACGTTTACATGACTATCAAAAGTAACAATTGCTACTTCTACTCTTCTAGCAGCTAGGGTGTTCTTAACCAGTTCATCCTTAAAACTCAGTAGACCCTGATTTAGTGCCTCAATTCTATCACCCTGCATGGATCCGGACGTATCTAGCAGGAGTACACAAGGACACCGAGGTTCTGGATTTTCTGCAAACTCAACCACTTCATCTAGGGTAAAGGTATTCAGCATAATTTCTTGTGTGATGTCGTCCAAGGTTCTGATTTCCTCTTCTCAAATTATATAGTGTCTAGACTGTTAGGACTACAATTATTGCATCTGGTGGTAGATAAACAGAATTTTGTCTCCCAATTATTTCCCATTTAATTCTCCAGGTCAGGAAACTTGAGCATTACCATACAGTTAGTTTATTAATGGCTAATTAATCTAAAGGTATACAACATTCTGTTCACCCCTTCTAGGATTCTTATCTCCTCAACTCCTAGAGGTGATCACTCTTTAATATATAGTATATAATGATCAGCTAGTATTTAAAGATTCTATGTTTTCTCTTCTCTATATTATCAATTAGCTGGAAAGAAACTACTGGGGCAAAAAAAGACTCCCTCTTGACCCAATATTCTCATAATATAGTCATGGTAGCACAACTGCCTTGAGGTCTTAAATCACTTATTAATTTACTTAATCATTTACTGTGGCAAAAGTTGTATTAGAAAACGTTTACAAAACTTTCCCTCCCCGCATAGGAGAAGTTAAGAACCAAGAGTCATCTTCTTCCAACCAACCTGGAGATGGTATTCATGTCCTACGTCGCATTAATTTAACTATTATCGAGGGCGAGTTTATGGTATTAGTGGGCCCCTCAGGTTGTGGAAAAAGTACCTTGCTACGTTTAATAGCAGGATTGGAGGTGATGACGGGGGGTAACATTTGGATAGGGAGTGATCTGATTAATGATTTACCTCCCAAGGCCAGAGATATTGCTATGGTATTTCAAAATTATGCTCTTTACCCCCATTTGACAGTTTATGAAAATATTGCATTTGGTTTACGTCGTCGTTTACCAGTTAACCACACTAGCTCTAAGGGAACTTTGGGTCACTGGGGAGAAAATCTGCTCATGGGATTGACTCAAAAACTACCCAAAGAATTACGTTATCAAACTCAAACGGAAAAAACTATAGAACAACAGGTTTTAAAAGTTGCTCACTTGCTACAAATAGATACAATGTTACATAGACTGCCTAAGCAACTGTCCGGAGGACAAAGACAACGGGTAGCACTGGGTCGAGCGATCGCTCGGGATCCACAAGTGTTTTTAATGGATGAGCCCCTATCTAATTTAGATGCTAAACTACGAGCAGAAACTCGCGTACAAATTGTCAAATTACAGCGACAATTGGGAACAACCACTATTTATGTTACCCATGACCAAACAGAAGCAATGACTATGGGCGATCGCATTGCCATTATGAATATGGGACAAATTCAACAAGTTGCCCGTCCCTTAGAAATATATAACTATCCCAAAAATCGCTTTGTGGCAGAATTTATTGGTTCACCACCGATGAATTTCATTCCCGTAGAATTTTATGCACCACTATTAATTACCCACAGCAATTTTCGCTTTACTCTACCAAATGAGTGGGGAAAAGCACTACAAAAATACAGTGGACAAACCCTAATTTTAGGTATTCGTCCAGAACACCTGATGTTAAGTGTACCGGCGACAAAAAATATACCCGTTAAAGTAGATCTAGTAGAAAATCTGGGAAATGATAGTTTCCTGAGTGTAAGAGTAATTAACCCTGATTTACCGAAATTAGATGGTCAGATACTACAGGTAAGAGTACCTTCGGATAGACTAATTAACATGGGGGATCAAATTTGGCTATCACCCATTGTGGAAAAACTGCACTTTTTCGATCCAGAAACCGAATTAGCGATCTTTACCGACAATAAAAACATTAATTTTTAAAAACATTAATTTGCCACTGCTTGGTATTGACACCTCCCCCAGATATCAAGTAGCTATGCCAACTTTTTCTCTCTGCGGGTATGGTGAACTTCTGACTGGGACTTTTTACCTCTTACCTCCAGATAGGCCAAGTCTTTAATTTTGGTCAAACAGTTGGTTTGGGTTACATGATTATTATCAGTTCGTTTGTCGCTGGATGATGAAGCAAGTTTGAGATTTTCCTTTTTCTCGGTCTCGGACCGATTTTGATGGGAGTTTTCCTTGATTAGTCGGTTGTAAGTACGGTAAGGAATATAATGCAAAGGATTATAACCCACAAACCGCAACATTAGCACGCAGGCCCAAGAATACTTGCCAGCTAGAATGGCCTCTATTACCTGGTCAAACTGCTCAGGATTGATTTTCGTATCAGCAAGTCCAGTGTTGTTAGAAAAATTGTGATTCATAGTTAGTCTTACTTTTATTTTTTAGGCGTGATTTATTTGATGAATGCTCAGATGTGATTGACCAGTTTCGGATCCGTGTTTAATTATCCTCTAGTCATCAACCCCAAAGAGTAACCAGAACAAGGCTATGGTCATTGAGTATTGTTGTACAAATAGCCGCTGATAAATGGTGAAACTTTTTTATAAAGTATCACCATTTTTGAGTCAGTAAACCCATGGAATCTGACTTCTTTCAAGCTACATTTGTAATTTATACTATCTTTTTTTCCCATATCATCTGCCAAGATGGCAAGTTGATAAGTCAAATTTAGTGAAGATCTCAAAACGTTCATTTGGTCATTGTGCAAGTTTAACTTTCGTCTGATTTTTGTTAGATAAATGGGGGGTCAGACCCCTCATTTTAGACAACTTTAAAGTTATCAATTGTTGAATATTTGAGGCAATCTCAATTTGATGTAGGAGTGTAAAGCCTTATAGAATAAGAACTTCATAAATTATCACTCAGCAGAAATCCCTGATTTTCCGTAAAATTGCCTTCGGTAGTTCCTTGATTATAGATTGTTATATGTTTTTTGGCAATCTCCTTTAATAAAATAATTATTAACACAGAAATAGCAAATCACTCAAGTTAAATAAATAGCAATAACTGTGGGGCATGAAGATAGAATATTTTTATAATTTAGTTGCTTATGATACCATTTAATAATTTATTAAATTAAACATTTAAGGGGAAATAAATGATGCTCCCTAACAAATACCCATAACCAAGTGTATTATCAAGTGATTCACGACATAGATGTGATATTTAATGTCAATTAATATATGGAACCAGAACGCTATAAAAAGCTGGATAGACATTCTGGCCCGCTGGTGGCTATGGTTATCTCTTAAGATTTAATTACCAATAACTATTTAAAGCATATATACACAGCCCAAATAGCCATAGGCCGAAGGTAGGTACTAGCCCGAAAAGTACCAGCAGCAGTGATCGCCTCTGGTGTGCGGAACTGTAGACCATGATCATAGACCTGTCTCACCACTGCTTCGGTTAAACGCAAACCTTGATCTTTCATGCCCATTTGCAGTAAAAAAGCAGCCAAGCCAAAATTGATACCCGTCCAAACCTCCAGAGGGTGGGTAGCTTGAGGATTTTCCGGTGAACCATCCAGAAGAACACCATTAGCAGCACCAAACTTACCATCTTGGAACTTGAGGAAACAAGCATCATAGATAGTAGTCAAAGCAGAAAGGGCCCGATCTCTTGGCACGATATCCGGTAGATTAAGCAACCTGGCATAAAACTGTCCTGATAGTTGATCAGCCATCACCACATTAGAACCACTTTCACTATCTAAACGGTAAAATTTGCCATTCCATAGTTTTTGTTGATATACTGGTGATGATTGGTTTAACCAATTCTCATAAATAGATCTTTGCTCCCCCACATTTGGTAATTCCGGGCGGTTTATCAAAACATCACAAATGGCGATCGCAGCTTCTAAAGCGGCCAACCACAAAGCACCGCAATAGGCACTAACACCACTTAGTCGCCAATCATCAAAGGTCTGGTCGGGAGCGCCAGAATTTTCTGGTATTCCATCCCCATCTATGTCAAATTGTTTGAGATAATCTAAAGTCAGCACTATACCATGCCAACAGTCGACTAGAAACTCCATATCATCAGCACCGGTAAACAGGAAATCACGGTACACCTGCAGGACAAAATCACAACCCAAGTCTTTCCATAGGTTACAGTCCTGATAACTGGTATAGTTGGTTTGCTCCCAAACCCACTCATTAGGTGCGCCTAAATCGTGAGGTGTAGCCCCTGCTACCTTGCGTAATGCCATCGGACTGGGGGAGTTAATGGTTAAATAGTATCCAATAATTCTAGATCTATCATCACTTTGGGGGATGGCCCGCACAAAAGCACGAATGACCGCCTTTTCCAATTCTGGGAATAAAATTAACAGTCCAAAGGAACCATATAATCTAACATCTAAACTCTCATACCAACGATAGTCTAAACATTCTAAAACCGCGAATTGACCCATGGGGTCTTTTTCCGTCCCTGCACTCCACAGGGTTCCCCCACTAGTTAAATCATACAGTTCGTTAAATAAAGCCATCTTGAACCAGCTTGGTAAATCCTCCCTTTCCAGAATTGGTTTTTGCCAACTCTCAATATGCGATCGCCAGTTGTAGCATTCTTTCAGAGCACAAGTAGCAATCTGCCAAGCATTATCGCCGGTAGTGCCGAAGAAATCAGTATATCTACGATAATAGTTGACACCTGCTGCAAATTCTGTCACTGGAAAGTCCCAACTCAAGACGAAAGGAACTGTTAAAGTTTCCCCAGGTGGGAGGGTAAAGCGGACTGCAACAGCAGCGCCCAAACGAGAATTTACATCTGCGGGGGTTTCGTCCTGGGAATTAGATAGAGAGCCATTCTGACTAAAGTCACGCCAAATTTCTTCACCATTACCCACAGGATTAAATTGGCAATGATAGAATAATTCAACCTGGGGATTTTTCACGGTAGCAATACACCAAGTACCATCACCTTCCTGAATTGGATTATCAGTAGCTCGACCTAAAACACAACCCAAATATTGGTCATTTTCTGCTAACCAGTTATAGTTCCCCTGACTTTCACCCCATCGTGGTTGGTATTCATATACAGGAGAGCCATCATCCCTAATTTTAACTTGAGGAGATTTGAGAGCATTAGTAAACCACCCGGTCATATTCTCCCAACTCAACATAATACTCGCAGTAATGGGTTGATTGGTCGGGTTATGGATATTCCATAAGAAAACAGCTACAGGATAACTAGTTTCTCGGTAGTTATGGGCCCAAACTGGGGAAAATTGTTCGCAAGTGAATTGTAGGGGAAATACGTTTTCATATACAAACCAACTGCGGGGGTAGAGTGCGTGATATGTCCCCCCATCAGTTTTTGCACCTGTTGGTGAATGGACAACATTGGGATACCATTGCCAGGTTTGTAAGGTATTGTCTTCTGGTGGTTGGGTGGATAATGCGTAAGCTTGACCAGATGTAAAAATACTGAACTGACACCCGGGAACATTTTTAAAAACATGTTCACCCCCATCAATATGCCATAAATTAAAATCTCCCCGAGAGGAACGACCAATACAACCTGCTCCAAAACCACCTAATGGCATACCATGAAATGGCCCATCATCCAAATTACTGGGATAGCGAACTGTATATGGTCTTTCCCACCCTTGACCTATAGCACGTTTCCACGTATGGGGCGGTATTTCACTGTATTTGTTCATAGTCTTCAAAAAGTTTTCCTAATCTAAACAGTAAGACCAAGGTTATACAAGTTCATTATTGTAATAGTTAGTCACACAAAAATACTTCTCTTTTATTTTATTTTATGTATAATATATATAACACTTATTATAATAAAACAAATGTTATCTACTATCACACAATTCACCGCGCTGACAATAATTATATTTTGCGCACTTTCTGTCAGATATTTTCTTGTATCCTGGTCCCTTTATTGGTTGCTGTGGACTCGTCGTCCTAGTTCCTGGGAAAAACGCCGTCTTCAGGAAATTAAAGAAAATAGTCAGAATATCAAAACTGAAATCAAATGGTCTATTGTATCCAGTCTAATTTTCTCCCCAGCAGTTGCTCTGGCCATGACCATCATTAATAATGGATATACCAGGGTGTACACTAATCCTCTGGAATATGGCTATTTATACTTACCTATAAGCTTACTCATATATTTATTCTTACACGATACATATTTCTACTGGACCCATTTATGGTTACACAGTCCTAAAATATATCGCCGCTTTCATCGAATACATCATCAATCCATAAAACCCACACCCTGGACTTCCTTCTGCTTTGACCCTTTAGAAAGTATAATGCAAGCAGTGATTATTCCTATCATGCTGTTGATAATTCCCATTCATACCAGCATGTTAATCTTATTATTAATATTAATGACGGTATTTGGCGTGATTAATCACCTAGGGTATGAAGTTTATCCCCGTTCCTGGATGAATGGTTTTTGGGGTGAACATTGGATTACACCCTCCCATCACACCCTACATCATCACAAATTCAATTGTAATTATGGTCTTTATTTTCGCTTTTGGGATAAGGTGATGGGGACGGATGTTATACAAGGGGAAAAACTACATTCTTAAGCTTACTTGCTACCATAGAAAAAAGCAATCTCTTTTTCTTTTAAGGGTGCAAAACCAGCTGCTACTAATTTCTCATCTAACTCCGCTTGAGGTATGTGTTTAGCACCAATGCGAACAATTCGAGAACGCATGGTGTTAGATACTCCACTTCGTTGTCTACCTGCTTCCAGTCCCATAACGTAATTATATAGCTCTAGCTTGACAGTAGGAATGGGAGATCCATCAAAGTCAATTCCCTGTGCGATCGCTATATCTATAGCATCAGCGCCAGTGGTTGGATTTTGTGCGGTTGTTTCGGTGGTCATGGCTATAATCTGGTTAAACTTAACAGGTATTCTATCAGGAAGAGGAGAGAATTTAACTTTTACGCACCACCAAACCACCAAAAAACGCTCCTAATATTGTACCAGTCCAAATCCCAGCTATGCTACCTTGCCATATTGCTCCTGGTGTTACCACTACATGACAAACCTGTTGCCAACCCCATGGTTGGGTCAGGCATTTTTGATTATGTAACATAGAAGAGATTTGTGCAGCTGTTAATCCACCAATTATTCCTGATAATAGCGCAATAACAGTACAAATTAAAGTGCGTTTTTTGATCATTCCACCAAACCCTAATAATCATCAACCAGTATTTCTCATTCCCGCTGCAATCCCATTAATAGTCAACAATGCACCCCGTAGTAATTCTCCTTTACTGTAACGAGAATGTATTACTCCCGGCGTACTGCTGGTCTTGTACTGTCTCAATCGCTTGAGCAAGGAAACCTGAATGAACCCCAATGGCAATATAGTGCTATTTCGTAATTGTACTGACCGCTGTAAGGTAGGATCTTCATCCAGTAGTCTTTGATTTCCCGTGATTTTCAACACCAGGTCCCTAGTCAAATAGTATTCCCTGGCAATTTGGGCAAACACTTTCTCAAATCTTGGTCTGTCTTCCGGACTGGAAAGTTCCTGTACATAATGACGCGCCATCTCTATATCCACTTTTGCTAGGGTCATTTCTACTTTGGAAATCACCATTTTAAAGAAAGGCCACTTAATATAGAAATAACGCATTAGTTTCAAGTGTTCTTCCGATTGTCCCTGTAAAAACTCATCTAATGCCGTGCCTACACCATACCAAGAAGGCAATAAAAATCTGGTTTGTGTCCAACTAAATACCCAAGGTATAGCTCTCAAACTGCCCAAATCTTTTTTGCCAGACGATCGCCTCGCTGGGCGAGAACTAATTTGTAACTGACTAATTTCTTCAATAGGAGTTACCTGATGGAAGAAGTCAATAAAGTCGGGATCCTCATAAATCAAAGCTCGATAATGTTGACGAGATCTCACTGACAATTCTTCCATAATCTCATTCCACGCTTCAATGTCATCAAACCCCGTTCTCAATAAACTGGCCTGCACTACCGCGCTAGTAATTGTTTCCATGTGGTACAAGGCTAAATCTAACAGAGAGTATTTAGAAGCTAAAACCTCCCCCTGTTCGGTAATCTTGATCCTACCATTAATACTATGTCCAGGTTGGGCTAAAATTGCCTCGTAGGCTGGTCCACCACCACGACCTACTGATCCCCCCCGCCCATGGAAAATTCTTAGGTTTAAACCGTATTTCTCGGCGATTCCTTGCAGGGATTTTTGGGCTTTGTGGATTTCCCAATTACTACTTAAAAAACCAGAGTCTTTATTACTGTCGGAATATCCTAACATCACTTCCTGGAGGTTAGGTCTAAGATCATTATGGGATAGGTTATTTTCTGTGTGATCAGGTTTATAACCTCCTGCTAAGAAGGCACGGTATAGGGGAAGTTCAAATAATTCCCGCATCACACTTCTGGACCTTTGTAAGTCCTCCACAGTTTCAAATAGAGGAACCACACGAATAGAGCCAACTCCAGTAGCAGGGTCAAACAATCGTGCCTCTTTAGCCAGTAGTAGTACCTCTAATACATCACTAACTTGCCGACACATGCTAATAATATATGTTTGGCAGATCCTAAGCCTAAATTCCTGTTGTAGCGATCGCACCACTCGGAAAGTTTCAATGACATCATTGGTTTTTTCCGAAAATGGCAATTCTGCTGGAATCAAAGGTCTTCTAGTCTGTAATTCTGCTGTCAACCAACTCACCCTTTCGCTTTCTGAGAGTTCATTATAGGTTTGGGGAAGGATTTGTAGGTATTCAAGAATTTCATTTATTGCATCAGAGTGTCTAGAAGACTCTTGACGAATATCTAATTGGGCCAGATGAAAGTCAAAAATCTGCACCTGGCAAATCAAATTATCTAATTCTCCGCAACTCAATCCAGTTTCCGTCAAGTTACGTTGAATCAGTCTTAACTCTGCCAAAAATTCTTCCCCTGAAGCATATTTATCAGCATCCTCATTGCTGGGAGTCTCCCCACGATATAAGGACAAATTCCGATCTCTGGTATTTTCTAATCTTCTTAATACATAAGAAAGTTTTAGGCGATAGGGTTCTTGACGATAGCGCAGGGCTAAAGCATCATAAACATCACCTAATACAGATTGGTCTAACTCCAGGGACTCCAACAAATCCGGTAGTACATCACTCCAGTGCATGGAAATGCTCAATAACTCAATCAGCTTTTTCACAGATTGAATATATCTCTCTAAAACCATCTTCCGCTGGTAACAGGCAGTTTTCCAAGTCACCTCGGGTGTCACCGATGGGTTACCATCTCGATCCGAACCTACCCAAGATCCAAAAGAACAAAAGTTCTTACCCGGTGGTTCGAGCCAAGGAAATGTTTGTTTTAAAGCATAAGCAAACCGTTTATATAATTGGGGGATACCATCAAATAGAACCTCTTGGAAGTAATGCAAGGCATAGTCTACTTCATCTAGTACAGTTGGTTTAAATTGATGTAGTTCGTCTGTGCGCCACCATAGGCGGATTTCTTCTAATAAACGCTCCCTAATTTCTGCCAGTTCCCAAGGATGACCACCAACGCGATTTTGTAGGCTATCCAACTGCTGCAACAGATTAACTACCTGTCTTTGTTTATCCCGGATGGTATGGCGGACAATTTCCGTGGGATGTGCTGTGAAGACTAAGCGCACATCCAGTTGAGAAATAAGTCTTTGAATCTGCTGAGGTGGAACATTTAATCTAAATAGTAGGGGGAATAAGACCCCAAAGGTTCCCTTCTGGTGAGGGGTAATTTTATCACTACCAGTCTCTTTATTGATGGGTAGATCATTTTCCCTTTGATTAGTTGAATAAATAATATTAGGCCAGCTTTCTTCCGCCACAGGATCGGGCACAGAATAGCGAGTCAACTGTTGTTTTTGTTCGTATTCTTGCTCAATAATGTTAATTAACTGGAAGTATAATGCAAAAGCACGAGCAGCACGAATGGCTTCATTAATGTTGAGCTGTTCAATCAATGCTACTGCTGAGGATGCTTGATCATGGGTGGTTTGTCCCTCTGGTGAACACAAATCCCGTAGTTGACGCAGCAGGTCAACCATTTTTTGTCCACATTCTTGTCTGAGAACCGACTCCCATAATTCTTCTACTATGTGCAGACGATGACGTAAAAATAATTCAGACATGGGGTCTATATTCGCCACTGGCAATAAAGAGTATAAAATTGAACTCATATTTTTTGCTGTAGTTCCGTCAGTTAAGGTTAGTAATTCTATCCCATCCACTTTTAAACTTAACCTGTAATCCTATCCTCAGCACGGGACGTTTCGGGGAATTTTAGTGGAGGGAGGCGATCGCCCCTAAATATCTCCTCACTAGCAGTTCCCAGGGTTGTAATCACCTCACTAGTTACTTTATTTGCTATAAGTAGTAGTAACATGGATGTTGTGCCTATTTGTAGTAACGGGGAATGGGAAATCGTAGAAGACATGATTTATTCTGTAGATTGGTGGTTTTAGAATCACTAGTCACATTGCTAATGATACTGGCAATTATATAAGGTGTAGATCGAGCACTTCCAAATCTTAGGTTAATTCTATGGCGATTTAACCTTTAAGACTATCTTTGCTCATTTCCATAGCTACAAAGGTAACAAAAATGTTAAAAAAAACTGCCAAATGTGATGAATTCATGATTTTTTCTGAGCAACTGCAAAGCCGTAACCAATTAGATAAACATCTACACAGCAGCAGAGCATCCCTATTATTACAAGCTAATGGGTCTCAATTTTAC
The DNA here is from genome assembly GCF_014489415.1 of Cylindrospermopsis curvispora GIHE-G1. NCBI lineage: Bacteria > Bacillati > Cyanobacteriota > Cyanophyceae > Nostocales > Aphanizomenonaceae > Raphidiopsis > Raphidiopsis curvispora. The sequence continues at coordinate 38,829 of NZ_CP060822.1, read as the reverse complement.
GATGGCAATTTAAGGGTCTCTAATGAAAGTCTAGCAAGACAAGGCGACACCCAAGCCATATCTCAATACTTAAGCGAAAGTCTAAGTCCATTAGGTGTGTCAGTAGAGGTAAAAAGCAAACCACTAAAATTTAATGTCGGTTCAGAAAAAATGAACCAAGAGGGCGATCGCCTATGGGTATTTTGTCAATCTACCTACAGTCATGATCCTGAATTATTAGCGGAACCAATCGCCCAGAAGTTACGCCATCTGAACCTAGAAGATTATAGGGATGCACTAATTGTATCTCAAGTTCTAGGGGAAACGAATCCAGACTGGTTATTGAGGGTAGATCTAACTTTGGCAGAAACCATGGTTCAAGAGTGGGCCCGCTGGGGGGATCTAGAAGCAATTGATCGCCTGCTGAACCAGTGTCTATCAAATTTGGGGGTTTCTGTCACCATTTCTTTACAAAAATTTACTCTACACATATTTTGTTATCCCACTGATCTGCTGAAAAATCCACCCGAAAAAGGGGAATGTTTGCCCATAATTGCCAATCAATTGCGGAAAATTTCCCCCCAGGGGGTACTATCAGCTACTGTGTATGGGCAATCAGCCAAAGAAGCACAACCAGAATGGATAGATTGGTTGTCTTTGCCTGCTGCGGAAGATACAAAGTTGTCTACACCAACTAAAGAACTAGCAGCATCAGGAGATAAAGGGGCAATTATTTTCGTTTTAGAACGTCTACTTAATCATGATATAGATTGGCGATTAAGAACGGGCGGAATCCGTATTATTACTTTACAAAAAGGTAATATATTACATATTATGTGTGATGGCACTACCTGTCCACTCCAAGAACAGGTAGCTGACAAAGTGACTGAATTTGCACAACAAATTAGAGCGATCGCTGGTGTGAGAGTATATGGTCGTCGTGCGGGTGATAGGGAACCTCTTTGGCGTCACGGTGTCAACTTTCATGGGACTAATCAAGCATCGGCGGAAGGATTAGTGTTAGTAGACACACCAAAGTTTGCTCCAATAGTGGAGTATAGAGAATACAATAATAGTTTAGTCAATTATCGGTCTAGTAGTAACTTAGCCCCATATATTCCCAGTGGGACCCAGGTAGAGACCTGGGTGGAAGAAGAAAGTCAAGACCAGTCAACAAGTTATTATCAACCAGTAAAAGAGCTAATAAAAAAACTACTTTTAGCAACTCAATTATGCATACCAATTCAAAACCAAAGAGATACAGATCCAAAAGCAAAGGGAATTTCAGCTGGGTTTTTGTGGTTAGTTTTAGGAATAATCCTAATTATCCAAAGTGATTGGCTTTTAGGGAATTTAACCATGGTTAGACAACAATCCCAAGGCACAAAACATAACCAACCCAGAGAAACCAAAGATTTAGAACCATTTAATAATTCTAATTTTTCTTCTGGTTCCAGTACTTCAGAATTGAGCCAATATGATCAAGTTTCACCAGAAGACCCTTTCGTAAACTTACCAAGTTTTAATGCCAAACAATTAGATGCACAACTAGCACTATATAGAAAACGATTAAAAACAGATGGCAAACCACCAGATATATTAATCGTTGGTTCTTCTCGTGCATTACGGGGTATTGACCCATCAGCTATTGCTCAAACCCTAGCTAGTCGTGGCTATCCGGAAGTTAGCATTTTTAATCTAGGAATTAATGGATCCACCTCTCAGGTGGTAGAATTTGTGATTTGCCAAGTCTTGACACCTGCGGAATTGCCAAAAATGATTATTTGGGGAGATGGTTCCAGAGCATTTAACAATGGTCGTCTAGATATAACTTTTAATGCTGTTGCTGCTTCCCAGGGATATAAGCAGGTATTAAAAAAAGCCAATGAACGAAACATGAATGAAATCTCATCTGGGGTAAATAAAAGCTCTACAGAAAATAACATTACCAATATTACTGACATTAATAGCCAACAGGTAGCAAATGAGATGCTAAATGAGTACCTAGCCAATTTATCTTTAGGTTATAAAAAGCGTGAAGAAATCAAGAAATTATTCTTGGATAACCTGAATAATCTAAACCTAATTCATAACTCTCAAAAGAATAATAACTCTCCCGGTGCAGAAAACAATATCAATCAATTTAATGGATTTTTACCCATATCCATGAAATTTGATGCTAAAACCTACTATCAAAAGTATCCTAAAGTGTTTGGTGCTTACGATAGTGACTACAAAGATTTTGAGCTAGATGGTATACAACACAACGCATTAAAATCTATTTTACAATTCACACAAAAACAACAGATACATCTAATTTTCATTAATATGCCATTAACAACAGACTATCTAGATTCCTTCAGGTCTAAATATGAGCGAAAATTCAAAAGATATATGTTACGTAATGCTAGACAGAATCCAAATTTCACCTACCGTGATTTCAGTCGCAGCTGGACAGAAATTGATCAATACTTTTCTGATCCTAGCCATCTGAACCGCTATGGAGCCCGTGAACTCTCCCAGAAATTAGCTACTGATATGATCATCCCTTGGTTGAAGAAATAAATGAAATTTACATCTGCGCTCTACGGTCTATTTCTAGTAATTGTTCTGATCACTTACTGGAATATTAAGCAACCAAAATTTCGTCTGTGGACAATAATCATTTCCAGCATAGTTTTTTACGTCTCCTGGGATGTTCAGTATATACCACTGATGATAGTCCTAACATTTATTAACTTTCGCCTAGGGTTAGAAATTGCCGAAAACTCTGCTTCAAATAATTCTCCAAAGAAAAACAACAACAATCAAGATTCAGAAATTATACAAGCTGACTGGAATCGTGACAGGGTGAAAATTTTAGCTTTAGGTATTTGTTTAAATGTAGGCTTATTATTAGTTTTTAAATACTCGACCATTCTATCCCAATGGATATTGAGGTGGGATATCACCCTAGAAAATGCCAGTTTCAAGTTGGGTATTCCCCTAGGAATTTCATTTTTTACATTTGAGAATATAGCTTACCTTATAGATGTTTATCGAGGAGTACCCCCAGCTGATAACCTATTAAAATTCACATCCTACAAATTATTTTTTGCCAAACTAATTTCCGGACCAATTACCCGCTACCAACAAATATCTTGGCAATTTGATCAGCCAAAAATTAACCATATTCACACATGGACAGAAGGTTTATGGTTAATTGCCAGAGGTGCGGTGAAAAAAGGAGTTTTAGCCGACAATTTAGGAATTTTCGTAGAATTGTGTTTTAACAATGTACAAAGAGCAGGTAGCACAGATTTATGGTTAGCTACTTTTGCTTACGGTCTTCAACTATATTTGGATTTCAACGGTTATGTAGATATTGCCCGTGGTAGTGCTTTACTACTTGGTTTAGTATTACCAGAAAACTTTGATTTTCCCTACTTGAGTAGCAGTATTGCCGATTTTTGGCGTCGTTGGCATATCACCCTAGGTGACTGGTTACGTAATTACTTATATTTTCCCTTGGGGGGTTCTCGTCGAGGATTATTACGTACCTGTGTCAACCTATTAATAGTCATGTTAATTGCCGGTATTTGGCATGGTTCCGCGTGGGGTTTTCTGGTGTGGGGGGGGTCACATGGTATAGCTTTATGTATTCATAGAGTTACAGATGTGGTCAGCAATAATTCCAAGATTTTACGTCTATTTTGGCATCATCCTCTAGGGATAATTTTGGCATGGTTATTAACTCAATTGACCGTATTTATCTCTTGGATTTGGTTTCGGTTACCTAGAATTGAAGATTCAGTATTAGTCATGGGAAATCTTTGGGGACACACAGCTGATGTGCAATTTATTGAGAAGGTTTATATGGAAGCTCTCAATACTAGTCCTAATCAGGTATTATGGGGGTTAATTTTAATATTTGTCTTCATGATTGTGGCTTATGTATTTAAACGAAAACTTCACTTAGAACTCACCTGGCAGTTAAAACTGATTTTTGCGCCTCTATGTTTTTATGCAGTCTGGTTATTGGCACCTCAGGGAAGTTTGCCTTATATTTATTTTGATTTTTAGTGAGACATTTTAGTGATAAAATAGTGGGTATGGTTTTTCCCTCCATATCCAAGAAAGATGTTAATCAAGAGATGGTGATTCTTGAGATAAAAATTTAGTCGCCTTTTTATCATCAGTTCCTATAGCCCAACCTCGACTAATAGCAATTGCGCCTGTCGCAGCTTCACCATCATCTATCTCAACAGTATAATTAACAAAATTCGTTGCTTCAATTTCAGATTCAAAGTCAACAATTGATAATAAACCTTGTTTAATGGCATCTTCAAACTGTTCTATATTTTCTATTTCTAGTAATTCTCTTTTCACCTCTTCAACAATAGTTGCTTGTGCGGAAAACGATTTTGCATATCATAAACAGATAGTTTCTCAAATTCATAAGTTCGATCCACAATATCATCAAGCTCAAGAAATTCTTGACTTAAATATTTCCATTGTAGCACTTTTTCGGGTGACTTTTTAAATAAAAAATCAATGGTATTAACTTGTGTTTTCATTGCATAAAAATATCGCTGGTGTTCTGTTTTAGATTGATATTCTTGATTATTAACGATATAGGGCGTTTTATCTTTTAAAGAAACAGCAATAAGTGCCTGTCGTCTTAAAAGACAAGCTGCTTTTACACTTTGTCATACTATTATAGCTGATCTGATATAGAAATGTCAGGATGAGTAGTATGGAAATTACGAAAATGGGGTAAAATTAGCGAACCTGCCATGTCTAACAAAGGTTAGATCTTGTGTATCGTGCAACGGGTGATTACAGAAGTTAACGCTTGTTAGGGAAAATTCGCGCTTAAAATATATGTAAAAGCTAACTTAATCAAATTAAATTACATAGCACTTAACACAAAACAATCATTAAAAAGCTGACTTGAGCGTCAAAACTGGTAACTTATGGTAACTTAATACTCGGAAACCCCTACCACATATAGGAAAATCCCTAATTGGCAAAATTATTAAAAATTTTGTAAAAACCTCTTTACAAAACTAAACATCTGTCTTAATATAAGTTCATAAGGTAGAAACACCTACCGGAACATACATAAATCTCTCGTAAAACCGCAATTATAAAACCATGACCACTGCCATTCAACAGCGCCAAAGCGCCAACGTATGGGATCGCTTCTGTGAATTTATCACCAGCACCAACAACCGCCTCTATATTGGCTGGTTCGGGGTGTTAATGATCCCCACCCTTCTCGCAGCTACCACTTGCTTCATCATTGCTTTTATTGCTGCTCCCCCCGTGGACATCGACGGTATTCGTGAACCCGTAGCTGGTTCCTTAATGTACGGTAACAACATCATCTCCGGTGCTGTGGTTCCCTCCTCCAACGCTATTGGTTTGCACTTCTACCCCATTTGGGAAGCTGCATCCTTAGATGAATGGTTATACAACGGTGGTCCTTACCAACTAGTAATTTTCCACTTCTTGATTGGTGTAGCCTGCTACCTAGGTCGTGAATGGGAATTATCCTTCCGTTTAGGCATGCGCCCTTGGATTTGCGTAGCATTCTCCGCACCCTTGGCAGCTGCTACCGCAGTATTTTTAATCTACCCCATCGGACAAGGTTCATTCTCTGATGGTATGCCTTTGGGTATCTCTGGAACCTTCAACTTCATGATTGTGTTCCAAGCAGAGCATAACATCCTCATGCACCCCTTCCACATGTTAGGAGTAGCAGGTGTATTCGGTGGTAGCTTGTTCAGCGCCATGCACGGTTCCTTGGTAACATCTTCCTTAGTAAGAGAAACAACCGAAACCGAGTCTCAGAACTATGGTTACAAGTTCGGACAAGAGGAAGAAACCTACAACATTGTAGCAGCACACGGTTACTTCGGTCGCTTGATATTCCAATATGCTTCATTCAACAACAGCCGTTCACTACACTTCTTCTTGGCAGCATGGCCAGTAGTAGGAATCTGGTTTACAGCACTGGGTGTAAGCACCATGGCATTCAACCTGAATGGATTCAACTTCAACCAATCAATCATTGATTCTCAAGGTCGTGTAATCGGTACATGGGCTGACGTAATCAACCGCGCTAACCTAGGTATGGAAGTAATGCACGAGCGTAATGCGCACAACTTCCCCTTAGACCTAGCTGCTGGTGAAGTAGCACCTGTAGCATTAACCGCTCCCGCAATCAACGGTTAATAATCAATACTGGTAAATGAAAAGCTCCTCACCAGGTGAGGGGCTTTTTTTATGGGTAAGATCAGGAGAACTTGTCAAGGAAGAAGTTGAGGGTGCGGAATGAGGAATCGGGTCAGGTTAGGTTAATTTTTGTCAACTTTATTTCTTCAGATAAATATTTTTGATTACAATAATACCGTTCATTGAGGAAAAATACTGAGGGAAATAATGACTCAAATTACAGAAAAACTCAAAAAGTTTACGATTTTGCATTCCAATGGGCGTTGCATAATAGAGGTATGAATTGAGGTAATCTACTGTGCATTGTCCAAACTGCGGGTCTTCCAAAATCAGAAAGAATGGCAAACGTCGAGGTAAACAAAATCACATTTGTGTTGATTGTGGTCGTCAATTTATCGATGTCTATAGTCCACCTAAAGGTTATTCAGAAGAAGTTAAACAAAGTTGCCTGCGCTCTTATATTAACGGTATGGGATTTAGAGCAATTGAACGCGATAAAGGCGTTCATCATACAACTATTATTTACTGGCTAAAACAAATTGGTTCCATACTTCCAGATGCTCCACCAGTTGAGGAAACACCCTTGGTAGGTGAGCTTGATGAGTTGGAGACCTTTGTGGGATCAAAAAAAAACAAAATATGGTTGTGGACAGCAGTAAATCACTTCCGTAAAAATATCCTGGCTTGGGTTGTGGGAGACCACAGCTCACAAGCATTTCAACCTTTGTGGGACATCGTTAAACTCTGGCAATGCTTTTTTTATGTTACTGATGGGTGGAGGGTTTATCCGAGTTTTATTCAGCCAGAGGATCATATTGTGAGCAAAACATATATGACTAGGGTAGAGGGTGAAAATACACGTTTACGTCACTACTTAGCGCGACTACATAGAAAAACGCTATGCTATTCAAAATCTGTAGATATGCTTAGGTATTCAATTAAATTATTACTTCACTATTTAAAGTATGAAGTAATACCCGCGTTTAGTTGATTCATCCCGCAAATATGCAACGCCTTAATTCTTAGCATCACCGCTACTTTAAGTTGATTTCGAAAGTATAGCTGAAATAAGACTTACTTGTCAATAGCAGCCACAAAATAACATAAAGACAACACTGGAATATTGAAGATCCGCATCACGGTTAAATATCAAGGCGAATAAATTCGCCGTTGGCACTTCCTGTCTAAAGCCAAGTGGCTTCCGTGCCTTTCGGCGATTTTCTTGTGAAAAACAGAGAAATTTTGCCAAATTAGCCAAGTGGGTCTAGACAACGGTAAGAGTAAGGGATTAGAATAAGGAATAGACCGCTTCTATCTAAGAAGCAGAATTAATGGAAACTCAATAAAGTATCAGCCCGTGAAATGTCTGGTATTACAAAAAAGACCGCTTCCTTCAGTGGAAGCGGAAATAATAAAAGTAAACACAGGTTAAAGCTGGGGATTTATATCCTTTTTAAAATGCTCTGACCCAGGGATTTACAAAACAAAATCATCAATTATTTTAATTAAGTATCTTTATTTTCGTGATAAAGTAAAAGCTTTAGCGATTTATGATTATGCCAGAATCAGATTCACCTATTAATTCAACTAATTTCTATTCTCGTAAACTTTATGCCTTGCTAGAAGACCACTCTATTCTGCAACAATGGCCTTCTATTCCTCCAGGAGAGTTACCTGAGCAAATAGCTAGTTCCTCAGATCGGGTTAATCTGGCACAGATCCCAGGCACTAATATTAATAGAGTCAAGCATCCTATTAGTGGACAAAGTCGAAATATTACTTCACAATCCTCCATACCAGAAATTCCTCCAGAAATTGCCTCCGAAACAGATATAGAAAAACTTTTTTGGTGGTTTTGGCGATTTTATCCCGAACTCATCCAACAAAACCAAAATGATTTTTTCCTCTATCCCGCTCATAGCATCCTTCCTGATTGTCCCCTATATAGCTATAAAAGTACCGTTTCCGCTCTAGTTGGGGCAATGTATCCCCCACGTTGGCAACCCGAAAATAAACACCAACACCCTTATTTGCTACTGTTTACTTTCTCCCCAGTACAAGAATTTATCAAAGCATCCCGAAAGTTTTTAGATTTCTGGGCTGGTTCATATTTACTCCACTATCTGAGTGTTAAACTCTGCTGGAAAATCGCTGAGTTATATGGACCGGATGCGGTTATTACTCCTTCTCTTTGGAGTCAAGAAATTGTGGATGCTTTAATTATTAAAAAATATCCGGATTTTGCTGACTACTTCGCTAGTTTTCAAAAGGAAACAGATCCGGTTGGTAGATTTCATGATGGGGTTTCTACAAGTTTGAGTACGGCTGGATTTCCTAATGTGATTACGGTTTTAGTTCCCGGTAAGGAAGCAGCTAGAGAATTAGGTAAAACTCTGAGAGAATTTTTAACTCAAGAATACTCTGCAATTGCTCAAAAAGTTAGAAAAGATGTGAAAGAACGAACTATCAAATTCCTTAAGGATTCTCAAAATACAGGTAAAATAACTCAAATATTAGAGGAATTTTCTGATAATGAGGAAATACAAGAATTGTGCCAACAAGATTTGGATAAATGGCATAAGGGTAATGATGGTAGCTGTTGGGAGTGGAATAAACTGTGGGAAGCACAAATAGACAAAACTTGGGAAACTTACTGGACAGCAGTACCTTTAGGCAATCCAGACCGGTTATTAAGTATTAATCCTAGTGTGGAAAATTATCAGCAATGGAAACAAGCACAAAATGTGATTAACCCTCCTAATTTTACCGAATCTATACCTACAACAGCTGAAGAAAAACTCTACGACCAGATAAACACTGGTACTTGGTGGGGAGCATTACAAGCACGGTTAGCACAGTCTATTCAAGCTGTAAAAAATACTCGCACCTGGGCAATTCCTACAGCTCCTGGGGAACGTTCTACTTTATCCGGTCAATTTAGCGTAGTTCATCCCCAATTGCATTATCACGGTCAGTTTAAAAATGGAGGTGGACTTTCAGCCAGATCAATGGGTTTATTCTGGCGATTAATGGCTAAAGTTTATCCGGGTCTATTTAATGGTTCGGAGAAGTTAAATGCCATTGAATTAACAAAACGCATGGCTTGGCGATATGGGGGAGTGGCTGAATCTTTGGGAATTAATCTGGGAGAGGGAGATGATACTAACTATGATAATTTAATTCGTTTTCCTAATTTAAGTTCTATTGCTGCAGCTCGATTTACTTATGACGATTTCTGCAAGGGGGGAAACAAAACACGCAGTTATTGGGGTTATCTTAATACATTGATTATTGAGGATTTACCTGACAAGGTAAAGACTTTTGCTTCTCGAACCCGTGCTGTTGCTTATCAAATACCAAAAGTTGATAGGGAAATTAATCCACATAATAGGAATGGACAGAATTTTAATGGAGTCATGTTTTCCAGTAAATGGTTAGCTGATGACATGAATTGTAATGCCCAAGAAACAGCAAAATTACGAGGTTTGGTTCAACAGGCTCATAAGAAAGCAGGTTTTGGCGAAGCTAGTCCGGCTGATTGGTGGGTGATTGTCCTTGGAGATGGGGATGGTATGGGTAAGTATGTCTCCGGGTCAAAGTTAAAGAACTATGAGGAGTATCTAATCACGGAAGCGATCGCAGAAAATGTTAAAAATCATCAAGATTACCCGGATTTACTAGCAACTAAAAAACGCATGGGACCCGCAACCCATGTGGGTTTGAACCGCGCTCTATTAGATTTTTCTAATCGTTTGGTACCTTATCTGACAGAAAAACGCTATTGTGGTAAGGTGGTCTATAGCGGTGGGGATGATGTGATGGCAGTGTTATCTCTGGCAGATTTACCGGGTTATTTGCGATCGCTCCGTGCTGCTTGGTGTGGGGGTTCAGATCCAGAGGGAGAATTCAGTACGGATGGTGGTTACTGGACCCCTAAAAAAGATCTGCAAGGATTACAAAAACGCCCCTATTTTACCATGGGAGATGGAGCAACTATGAGTATAGGTATTGTCATTGCTCATAAAAGTGTACCTCTTCCTACCGTACTAGAAAGCCTGTGGTCTGCTGAAAAAGACCGGGCTAAAAAGTTATATGGAAAAGACGGACTCTGTTTTCGGGTAATTTATGGTTCGGGTAACAGTTCAGAAGCTTTGATGAAGGGGGAGTTATTAGACTTATGGTGGGATTTTATGCAGGATTATGAGGAAGATTTAAGTACATTGTTTTATCGATTAGCCGAAGAATTACCCCTCCATGCTTGTATTACCGAAAGCAATCATCTATTTAGAAAAGCCGCACAAGTGATCATCAACCGTCCAGATCAAACATTAGATTCTCGTATTCAAGAAAACTTACTCAATTGGTTGGATCAGTGGGAAAACTGGGCTTATCAAACCTATAATCAAGTAAATCAAAATAAAACTGAAAAACAACCGCCTTTAGGCACTACAGAGAAGGACTTAGCTAATCTTCTGCGTTTTAGTGCCTTCTGGAATGAGAAAATGATGGAACAAGTGAAATGGGGCGAAACTCAACAATAAATTATGAATGAACGGCAAATGTACTGGTATAAGATAGAACCAATAGACGTATTGTTATTTCGGGATGCTAAACCTTTTAGTCCTGGTGAAAGTGCTTGGGCAAAAGGACTCTTTCCTCCCTTTCCCGGTACGGTTTTTCAATCATTGCGCTCTGCTTTAGACAAACATACCAAGGATTTAGATTTTCTGGGGCCATTTCTCTTAGATCCCCAAGATAGATTGTGTTTCCCCACTCCTAAAGATTTACTTGCAGTGAGTTGGAGCACAACAGATAAGGAAACAACAGAAGAAGATAATTTACAAAAGCAGTCCCCAAAATGGCATCGAACTTTACGCCTTGAACCTGTGGATCTAACGGATGAAGCTTGGAAACATTTGGTGTTCGATGAGGTGGAGAGATTAGCTCCCATGGTAGCGCCTTTTAAAAAGCTCAAGCAAGGAGAATTTTTCTGTCGTCCCTATCCTTGGATTACAGCACAAGCTTTAAGCGAATATTTGCAAGGAAAAGAGCTGACAGAACCTACACATTTTCAGGAAACCCCTTGGGATGTGCAGATTATGCCTCATATTCAAATGCAGGCCAATAAGCGACAGGTAAAAGACGAAGATGGCTATTTCACTGAAGTAGCAATTCGTCTAGAACCAGGTTGGCGATTAGTTGCAGGGATTAGCGTTGAATTGCCAGAAACGGTGATCCGTTTGGGTGGTGAAGGACACCGAGCTTTAGTGACCCCTTTTCAAGTACCTGACACAGAAAGAAGAATGTTTAATTCTGACCCCCCGAAAAAGGGAAACTTTGCTTATTTACTCACACCCGGACTGGGGGTTAAGGAAGAAGCTGTTTATGGCATTTATCCCTCTGATTGGCAATCTATCTTAGCAGGATGTGCGAGCGATCGCCCTTTATTGTGGGGTGGTGTTTCCCAAATCAGGCGTAAAATAGGTGGTTATGAAAATAAAGATGAGCAAATTAAACAGAGGTCAACAAATGGGGAGCAAGGAGACAAAGAATTTGCCCTATTACCTCAACGAGCATTTGTGCCATCAGGGACGGTGTATCGGTTTAAAAAACTGCCATCAAAACTAACACACCCTACACACCTTTTACCTAAAAATGACTCAAAGCAACAATGGTTGAAAAGTTTTTACACACTTAACTATGGCAAACTTTTGTGGGGGATAAACCAATGAGGACAAACATAGCCCATTTATATTTACTTTCGCCCTTACATACGGGGGGAACAAGTCAAGAAGGCAACTTAGTCGGTATTGCACGGGAAACCCATACTAACCTTCCTTATCTTCCTTCTAGCACCATACGGGGTCGTTTAAGAGCGGAAACCGATAGTAATCTACGTAATCAACTTTGGGGAAATACCCTGGAGGATGTGCGCAATCCTGAGTGTGCAGATGAGAATCTCACCCAAGGTCAATTATGGGTAGGAGATGGGTCAATTCTGTGGTTTCCGGTTCCTTCTCTGAGTCATGGGGTGGTTTGGGTGACATCTCCCTTTTTGTTGCGTCGTTGGTCACGGTTGACTCAGCCAAACGTACAAATTCCGGAACCAGGGAGTTTTAGCGGGGGGAATAACCAGAATCTTTATCTAAAAGATGCCATTTTTAAAAGGGGAGACTTAATACCCTGGGGAAATGAATGGAAAGAATATCTACCTCCAGGAAGTACAGAAACAGATATCATATCTCAAGCATTAGTTTTAACAGATAGAGACTGTCAAGTATTGGTTCAATTAAGTTTATGGCAACAAGTGAAAATTAAGCTAAATGAAAACAAAAATGTTGATGGTGGTTTTCGGTATGAAGAAGCGATTCCACCAGAAACCTTGATGTATTTTCCGTGGGGAACAACGACAAATGCTAATGGAAATGCTGCGCAGGCCCAAGAGTGTTTAAAAACTCTTTTAAGGTCACATGAAACTTTTCAAATTGGGGGACAAGAAAGTTTAGGGCGTGGTTTTGTGGAAATTTGGACGTACAACGATAAATAAGGAGTAAATAATGTTTACCTATGATCCTCGTACTATTTCTAGTAAAGTGTATTCTCAGCTAAATCAGTTAAACGCTAAAACAAGTGCTGATGATAAGAGAGAGCAAAAAGGTCAAGCTGTTGAGCTTTATAATTATATTGCCACTTGGGGGTTGTTAAGACTCAAAGCGGAAGAATTTGCCCTATCGCAAGAAAATAAACGCAAAGTTGTCAAATGTTTTTTTCAGATTTTAGAAGAGATTCATTTTGGCTCCCTAGACAAAGATTTAACTCCTCCACAACCCACTCAATCTAATCAGCAAGCTATTTCTGTTAATAAACCTAAACCGCCTAATCTTGCTAACCCACCTATTATTATTAGACGACTTAATCAACCTAGTCAACCTACAAGTAACCTTCCTCCAGTGACTACTCTTATTGACAAGGGAGGATTAGATTATTTAACCCAAAATAATTTATCAGGGTCTGAATATTTAGGATTAACTGGATTAGCTCTAGAAGTTGCGCGGGAATTTGCTTTTTGGGCGGAAGCGATTTATCCAAAATCATGAATTTGACTGAATTTGATTTTTCTTATGTTCATTTACTTTGAGTGGTGATTATGTTACCGAACCCTTGGATTAAAAACTTAGAATCTCAACCTAGTAAGGATGCTAGTTTTGTTGAATATTTGCGTTGGATGCGTTCCCCTTCTAAGGATACTACTGTTGATAGTGGGACAATTCTAGAATTATTCGAGGAGTTTAAAGATCAGGATTGGTCAATTCCCTTAAAAAGATTAACTGAACGGATAATTAGATTAGCGGATACTCATTTTGAAGTTAAATGTCCTTGGCGTATACGAGTGGGGGGACATAAGGGACCAGAATCGATGTTGTTACCAGTGTTTGATGCGTTAGGAATGCCTTATATTCCCAGTAGTACGCTCAGAGGTATTGCCCGCGCTATAGCCATGCAAGATTCAACAATAACGGAAGGGGAAGTTAAAGATATTTTCGGGGATATTGAAACAAAATCTAGTATGGGAAAAGTTATTTTTCTAGATGCTTATCCATTACCTGGAAAGGATAAAAAAGCTGGATTATCGGGTGATATGACCAATATGCTTTGGACATGGAATGGAGATAAAACGCCTGAATATAGTAATCCTAATCCTAGCATTTTTCTATCTTTAAAAAACCCCTCTTTTGTAATTGGTTTACGGAGAACAAAATATTCTCCAAAACAAAACAATGAAGAGGAGGATATTTTATATAAAGTTAGGAATTGGTTAATTAAAGGATTAATTGAGGGAATCGGTTATAGAGTAAATACTGGTTATGGAAAATTAAGACCATCAATAAAATTTATTAAAGAACTTAAAGATAAGGAAATTATTGTTCCTCTATCTCCTATTCTCAGGATTAAATTTGAATTACAAGGTCAATTGATTCATGGGTCATATTCTTTCGAACACTGGCAACGAAACAATATTGGGAAATACAGAGGGAAAGCAATTTCAGAAGTCCGCCCCACCGCTTTTCGGTCAATGATACGGTATTGGTTTCGGACTCTAGCATTAGGGGTTTTATCACCTGGTGACGTTAAAAGATTAGAGATGGAAATATTTGGAGGACTTGAAAAAAATCCAAGAACAGATAATTCTCACACAGGACTTTTTCGGGTAGAAATTGAAGAAATAGAAGTTAAAGAAAATTACTCGCAAGATTTACCAAATTTTCTCTCAGGTAAATTAACCTTGCACCACAATTCTCAATCACAAAATTTACCAGAAAATAGACAACAAGCTTTAAGCCTTTTACTCTATAATTTAACTTGGTTAATGTTTCGTTTAGGAGGGGTTGGACAAGGCGCAAGACGACCCTGTTATAAGAGAAGTAGCAATCCATATTGGCGCGGTTCCACTTTAATTCCCCCAGATACAACTGGCGAATTTTGGAATTTACCTGATACTATATTAGAATTTCAAGAATTATTCCGAACCCGACTCAAAGACTTTTATAGAGGTTTACGTACTTTTAGTCTGATAGCATTTGACTATAATGAGTTAAAAACCGTTCAGACTACAAGTAGAGAATGGATTGAATCAGTCGATAAAAATTGTCAAATTTTCGTCTGTGAAGGAAAACAAAGTGGTAACAAATGTTTTGCGCTTTCTGTATTGCATGGTCCTTCTTTTTACAAGAAGGAAAAAGTGTGTGGAAAATCTTCTATTCCCTCCCCTGTTTGGATTCGTCAATTAAATTATGTAACAGGGATTGATTATCAGGTGATAACTGTGTTTGGTGCAACCACTGGATTACGGCGAGATTTTGTTCAGCAATTAACAAAAGATCCTTCTAATTGTTTACAAATTTTTCCCCTAACCACATCTAATAGGACTTAATGAATTACCCATACTTTCCTTTTTGCGTAAGTCCTTGGTATGCACTAAAGCGCACTTCCCTTTGGGGAGTGCTATTAAATTAGCGATCGCATGAACAACTAGAGAAATGCGATCGCCCCAGAACTTAAAACATCCTTTAAAGTAGCAATCTCGCGTGTGGAGTGCTTTGCGATCTCATGTTTTTAAAAACACTCTACCCCCTACCCCAAAACCCTTGAAATAATTGATTTATATCCTTACCAAAAACCTTTATCCTCAATCTTTGATCAAGCAGGATCGGAATGTGAAATGTGAATAATCTAGGTTGGGTTGAGTTTAATAACCCAACACCCCCATGGGATATAAACGGGATTGCGAAGCACCAATAATCAAGACAATGGTAAATTTACATTAATACTATGATATACAGTATTTAAGCCTTAGTTTACTTACCAAGTTAAGGAATATAAAATGAGTACATCAATAAGTAGAATTCGGGGAAAAGAAGCATTAGTTAGACTGGGTATAATAACATCTATATTTACAGGTATAGGTAGTATAATTGCTTCTAATATTCATTGGGTTACCCATGGGGGCGTTGGGTTTCATACTTCAACCCAACCTACGTTCATCTTATATTTAATTCCACCCACCCAATTATTTGGTTTAATACTTACAGATCCAAACGGAAAAAATATTATCTCCTATTCTGGTAAAAATTCTTCAACACCCATATGTTGGAAAGCAGCTCTTAACCCTGAAGAATTAAAAAATCATCCTTATGGCCTGCTGCTTGATCCTCCTGCTATTTTTCCTCAATCGGTATATGCTAATCCTCGTGCAACCGAACAAACTGCTAATCCCTTTTCCAATAGTGGTTGGATTCAGTCTTATGCTGTCGCTATAATTGCCACTATTGTAATGGTTATTTTGATGATCTTAGAACATACTTTAGCTCGAGAAAGAGAAAAAAAACTACAAGAAAATAATAGGAAGCTGCAAATAGACTTAGCGGAAAAAATTCAGGAACGTGAATTACAACAAACCCAAATAGATAGTCAAATCAGTCAATTTGAGCAAGAAGTTGAGCAGTTGCATAATAAAATTGGTGTTTTGAATCAATCAATAGCTCAATTACAATCTCAGTGCCAAAATGAATTATTTGAACTACAAAATAAACTTAGGGAAGCTCAATTGCAATCACAGCAAAATTTAAATCAGCAACAAGAATACGAAAACCGCATACAACTATTGACACAACAGTTAAATGAACAAAAAGGTAATCAGTCTCAGGAACCAAGAAGACAGATTTTAATCAAGATTTTCTGCATCAAATTAAACCTAAATGGGAAGAACAATCAAACCCAACACCCCCTATGAGATATAAATGCGATTGCAAAATATCGCTCTTTATTTGTAGCGTATCATTGCTTTAAGGATGGAAATAGGCAAAAACTTGCTGTGCCAACTTCAATCCAATTCCAGGAGCTTCTGCTAATTGCTGAACTGTTGCTTGACGAATATAATCAATAGTGCGAAAATGAGCCAATAATAGCTTCTGTCGATGGACACCCAAACCAGGGATTTCATCCAAACAAGACCTTTGCCATTGATTACTTCTCTGTTGACGATGAAAACCTATAGCAAATCGATGAGCTTCATCCCTAAGTCTTCTTAACAGTTGTACACCCGGTTGCTCTGTTTGAGTTATCAAAGGTTGAGACTCCTGGGGTAAAAAGATTTCTTCTCTTTTTTTTGCCAAACTAATCACTTGTAAATCCTTTAACAAGTCAACTTCTTGTAAAATATTCACAACCGTAGATAGTTGACCCTTACCCCCATCAATCATAATTAAATCTGGCCAGTCATCATTTCCCTGTCTTGGCAATTGGGGATTTTCAATATACTGTCTGAATCTACGATAAATAACCTCCGCTAAACTGGCAAAATCATCAGAATGACCAATGGTGACATTAGAGTTTTTAATTTTATAGTGACGGTAATATTGTTTAGCTGGTAGACCATCAATAAACACTACTTGGGAACCTACCGCATTACTACCTTGAATATGGGAAATATCATAACCTTCAATCCGATGAGGTAAATCTAATAAACCCAGAATTTCTGCTAAATCTTCCAGACATTTTTGATTAACCTCACCCATTTTTTGCATTCTTTTTAATTCATACTGGGCATTTTTCTCTACCATCTCAATTAATTCTGCCTTAGTTTGTCTCAAAGGAGTAATAATATTCACCTTTTTGCCTTTACGTTGCCTAAGAAAATCAGCTAAAATATCTCCATGGGGTAATTCATATTGCACCAATATTTCTGTGGGAATTTCCACACTATCTGCAGTTTGATAGTGCTCTTCTAAAACCCGCTGTAAAATCTCTCCTGGGTCAGCATGACCATTGGCTACAAAAGCTAATCTTCCTACTAATTTGCCAGCACGAATTTGAAATAACTGAATATGGGCTTGTTGATTGTCTGTGGCTAAAGCAACAGCATCTCGAGAAACTGTATCATCGGGTAGGGATACTTTCTGACGAGCAGTTAGGGATTTTAAACCAATAATTTGATCTCTAATTCCAGCAGCAGCTTCAAAATTTAATTCACTGACGGCGGTTTCCATTTGTAATGTTAAAATATCAATTAGTTCCTCCGTTCTTCCTTGAAATACCATAGCTACTTTTTCTACAACTTTATGGTAGTCTTCTACAGAAACTAACTTTTGACATACTCCCGGACAGCGACCTATATCATAATTTAAACAAGGACGGTCTTTAAATAAGGGTTGAGGTCTTTGTCGCATGGGAAATATCTGTTGGCATATATGTAAAACTCCCCGCAATAGGGTTGAGTCTGTATAGGGTCCATAATATTTATCCTTGTGTGGTCTATCTCCTTCAAGTTTTTGTGTTCCCCGTTGACGTTTACGGGTGATAAACAGTCGCGGATATTCTTCTGACCAGGTGATACATAGGTAGGGATATTTTTTATCATCTTTAAGTAGAACATTAAAATAGGGTTGGTGCTGTTTAATTAAATTTGCTTCTAATGCTAAAGCTTCCGCTTCTGTATCCGTAATGATGAATTCAATATCTGTAATCTGTTGCACCATTGTATTGATACGTTGGGTTTTATTTGTGTAATCCCTAAAATAAGAACGTACTCGAGAGCGTAATTTTCGTGATTTACCAATATATATAATGGTATCCTTCTCATCTCGCATCAAATAAACCCCTGGTGCTAGGGGAATTTCTGATAAGCGACTTTCTAGTTGCTCAGGATTTTTTACCAGGGGTTGGCTGCTATATGCTCTCACTACTCAAGTTAATTAACAAGTTAACTGATTCTAAGATATCTTAGCATTGGTATTTTAACTTAATTTGGGTGATTATGGCAAGATTGCTTTTTGGAGGGATTTTAACTTTATTAGTCTTGTCTATAACTGCATGTAGTAGTCTTGTATTAATTCCAACTTATGAGTTAGTTTTCAAGGCGGTCAGTATGCAGCTAGAACAAGCTCAGCAGGAGCTGGAGCAAAAACTAGATTTGGATTTTGAAGGGTTCACTATTGAACATCTGGTAATTAATCAGCAACAAGCTCTCACAATTGAAAATTTGCCGGGTTATCATGTGGAAGGGGTTTATGATTTGAAGGTTAAATTACCAAGTAGACA
Source organism: Cylindrospermopsis curvispora GIHE-G1 (assembly GCF_014489415.1). NCBI lineage: Bacteria > Bacillati > Cyanobacteriota > Cyanophyceae > Nostocales > Aphanizomenonaceae > Raphidiopsis > Raphidiopsis curvispora. The sequence continues at coordinate 20,034 of NZ_CP060822.1, read as the reverse complement.
AATCACCCAAACGCACAATCATTTTAATATCTATTTACAAATTCAGAAGGAAGGTAAAAGCTGGCGACTACTCATACCTGAGAAAAGTGGGGAAAACCAACCATTAGTTTGGCGTGGTTATTTAATTATATGAGTTATTTCCGGAGTTTAGATTGTCTAAACTCACTTATTTTTGGTTTCACCTCTACCGTTTGAGGAATTCTTAAAAACTAGAAAATATATTCATAACAGATGTATTCACCAGCTTAGAAGATATCTGTCGATTGATATATTTCATAATAGAAGCAATGATTTCTTCCTCAAGAATTTCACACAATCTTGTTTTATGACCGTGTTTCATCTGTAATACTAACTCCTGAGTGCGACAAGAGATGTCTTGCATCACATATTCATCTGGCAAAATCACAGGAGTTTTTAAAATATATTTAGCAGAATTATTTGCTGAAGGGTTAATAGATTTTAAGCAATGCCAAAAAGCAGGAGAGTTACAATAAGCTAATAAGAAAAATAAATCTATGGAAGATTTAGGAAAAATTCCTACTATAGACTGATCAAAAAGAGTCTGCTCAATTAATACTGCTGTCGGACGTTTAGAGGTTACCATAGGAAAGCCAATTCCTGTTTTGAAATAATAGGAAGAATTTTGGAATCTAGACTTCTTATTGTTTTTATAAAATTCAACTGCTTTTAAACTCCAATCCACATACCATTGAGTTGGTTTCAGAAAATTATAGCCCCCACCTTTAAGCATAGGTACAAAATGCTTTGTTCCCTCTATTCCTCGCAGAGAATTTTCCAAATTACAAGGATTAGGTTCAATAGAAATAGGATCCACTAATAAGTAATCTTTAGATCCCTTGACTAAACCAGATGCTTTACGTAGGAATAATTTATCATTTCCTGAATAAAAACCTGTCACACAATCAGCAACATCAACCATTTTGGTTGTATGATCAGATATTTCAGCAACAACTGAATTATTCCTTGATATGGGAATGGATAAAGATTCTGTAATACGAATATCTTTTTGGAGAATATAATTATGATTAGAACCATAGCCAGAATTGTATTCCTTAAGATTCAAAGATAAGTGCAAATTTGCCAATTTATCAACAGATCTAACATAAAAGCCATGATGAGATTGTGGTTTTTGACAAAAAATTGAAACAACGCAAAGACCCGCATAGCCAAAGGAAATACCTGGAAATAAAGATGAACGAAAGACATCTATACTTTCAATAGTAAATTCCTCAAGAAGATAACGCCTAAGCATAATATGACGGTGAAGATATAAAAAAGTATCGGGAATAATAAAGACTAGTCTTCCGTTATCTGCAAGTAATTTGAGACAACGCAGGAGAAAAACCGTATAAGTTTCCTTAATATAAAATCCCGGATATTTCTTTTTTAATTGATTACGACGCTCATAGTCTTGCCAAGCACCATAGGGAGGATTTCCTAAAATCTTAGTAAATTTGCGGCCAAAAGACTCGCATAAATCCAAATCCGGGCAAAAAATGGTGTCACGTTCTCTGATCTGGACATTTTTAACGTCATTAAACTTGGAACGTAATTTTTTAGCATGTTCTGGATGTAATTCATAAGCGACAGATGATATGGCATTATTACATTGAAGTGCTGCTTCTAAAAGATGTCCTTCTCCAGCAGAGGGTTCAAGTAATTGGTCACTGTTTTCCAGTTTTAAAAGTGCAACCATATATGAGGACAAGCAATTATTCGATGTAAAATAAGTTTGATACTTATCTTTTAGTATTGTTTCACTTACCATTGCAGATAACCCATTAAATTACGATTAGTAAAGTCCTGAACAGTTCTATTTAATAAATTATGTTCCCAGTCAATATTGGAGTTAATCCAATTATGAATATCAAACTCCGTAAAATCAGCAATTTTTCGATATGCTTGATGACCACAATAAGCACTCCAGACTCCGGATTCTTTTAGAGTTCTAAAGTAGTGATTATTTGAATCTTCTTCAGCACGAATAAATAAAACATTATTATATTCGTCTGACAAACTACAATAGATAGTTGCTATCATAAGCATCCGATTAGTATTTCCTTTCTCGTTGGATCCAAATCCACTTTTAAAGTCTATATTAAATTTTTTCCCTCTAATAGTAGCATGAAAATCCAGCTCAAGGCTGATATTGCCAGTATTAATTAATACCCACACTTTTTCATAATACTTGATTAAGTCGTGTTTCTGTTTTAAAGAAATAGGTAATACACTAATATATTCTTCTGTACTTTGTTTGAGATTCTTTATGACATCGGAAAATAGTGGTGGTACAAACTCAATTAAATCCACTGTTCTGGGTGGATGCAAAAATGGCAATTTAACAAAATCCTCCCAGAGTTCGCCAACTCTTCGGGAAAAGGCCATATATTCATAAGCCCAAACTTGATGACGTAAATCAAGCATCACAACCTGAGAGCAATAAACTACAAAAAGGAGCGATGATAACTTCTCTTGATCATTCCAATTATTTTCCCTTGCAGTTTCAATAACCCTACGTACAAAACCTTCCTTAATTTGGTATATTGCCGTGTTTATTTCCTTTGCCTCTAACTTGTGCTTTTCATTACTTAATTTTTGTGGAGCATTATTTACTTTTTTTGTAATGTTTTTTCTTTTCTCCTCTACCAGCTTTCTAAAATGTTCCAATAAGTGGGATTTATTTTGAACAGTTTGTTTATCTATATTAAATTCCATAATTACCTCACGAAAGATTAGCGTATTTAGATAGTGTTATGGGATAGGTCGGCTATATTATATAATAATTTAGGCGTTGCATAATAGAGGTATGAATTGAGGTAATCTACTGTGCATTGTCCAAACTGCGGGTCTTCCAAAATCAGAAAGAATGGCAAACGTCGAGGTAAACAAAATCACATTTGTGTTGATTGTGGTCGTCAATTTATCGATGTCTATAGTCCACCTAAAGGCTATTCAGAAGAAGTTAAACAAAGTTGCCTGCGCTCTTATGTTAACGGTATGGGATTTAGAGCAATTGAACGCGATAAAGGCGTTCATCATACAACTATTATTTACTGGCTAAAACAAATTGGTTCCATACTTCCAGATGCTCCACCAGTTGAGGAAACACCCTTGGTAGGTGAGCTTGATGAGTTGGAGACCTTTGTGGGATCAAAAAAAAACAAAATATGGTTGTGGACAGCAGTAAATCACTTCCGTAAAAATATCCTGGCTTGGGTTGTGGGAGACCACAGCTCACAAGCATTTCAACCTTTGTGGGACATCGTTAAACTCTGGCAATGCTTTTTTTATGTTACTGATGGGTGGAGGGTTTATCCGAGTTTTATTCAGCCAGAGGATCATATTGTGAGCAAAACATATATGACTAGGGTAGAGGGTGAAAATACACGTTTACGTCACTACTTAGCGCGACTACATAGAAAAACGCTATGCTATTCAAAATCTGTAGATATGCTTAGGTATTCAATTAAATTATTACTTCACTATTTAAAGTATGAAGTAATACCCGCGTTTAGTTGATTCATCCCGCAAATATGCAACGCCATAATTTATTCATTTTTCTATCAATTACTATTTACGATTACAGTACATCACTAATAGAATAAATATTGCCAATCCCACTAAATACTTAACTGGATCTGGTATTATGGGGTTAGGAGAGAAAAACCCCTCGATTATTCCAGCAATAATTAGTAATGGTACAATTCCAAAGACCAATTGTGCAGCAAGGGAACTGTAATATTTAATTGCTTCCAGACGTAAATATTTACCAGGAAAGAGAATTCCTCTACCCAATAGTAAACCTGCTCCTCCTGCAAAAAATATGGCAGGCAATTCCAGGGCACCATGGGGAAGTACAAAAGCCCAAAATGGATAGGCTAGATTATTTTCAGCCACTAAAGTAGCAATAGAGCCAATCAATAATCCATTGAATACTAATATGTAAATAGTGAATATTCCCCCCGTAATTCCCCCAGCAACAGCAGAAAAGGAAACGGAAATATTATTAATCATAATATTACTGGATGCTAAGGGTTCTATACCGACTATGGAACCTATCCATAACTCACCCCGATCTTGAACTTGGGAAATCAAACTCTCAGGTATCAGTAGGGACATAAAACTGGGATCTTGCCAAGTATACCACCAACCTACTAACATCCCTAGGATGAATAGTCCTGTAGCAGTAATGATATAAGGAAAGGTCTGCTGCACTATAGCTGGAAATCCCCAACGGTAAAACTGTATGACTCCTTCCCATTCTTGTTTTCGAGAACCTTGGTAAATTTGTGTATAAGCACGGGTTGCTAGGAGTTGTAAACTTTGAATTAAAGTATGGGACACGTTGTGGGTGCGTGCTCGTGCTAAGTCAGCTGTTATAGACCGATAAAGACTAGCCAGCTCTCTAATTTCTGAGGATTTCAGGGATTTTAGTCTTTTCCGCTCTATTTTACTCAAAAGGGAGTCTAACCGTTGCCAATTTTCTTCCCTTGTGCTAATCCAACGTTTAATATTCATTAAATTTACGGTACTGAGGTGAATTTAGTTTAATATATTCTTACTCTCAATAATATCCTCCACGTTCCTTTTGCAAATTGCCCACCGTTACCTGACTTAAGTAGGTGGGTGGAATTAAATATAAGATGAACGTACAAATAATTGTGCCTCCCTACTTAGTAGTTAATTGGAGTATTTTATATTATGGCTGAGAATAGAGGTTTTTACACCACCGGACAGGTTTTAACAGTGGGAAATGCAGTTAGCGCATCAGTTCGCTTATATCGTTCCCATTTTAAGGACTACTTTTTTCTGTCTTTAAAAGCTTGGCTATGGATACTTGTGCCAATCTATGGTTGGGCTAAATTTTATGCTTTATCAGCTCTGATTAGTCGTTTAGGTTTTGGTGATTTGGTTAATCAACCAGAAAGTGTTCACTCGGGTGAACGATTTGTTAATTCCCGATTGTGGCAGTTTTTAGGCACATTGATTTTAATGTTTTTCATCTACGTTGGCATTATTGTTAGTTTTTTTATTCTAGGATTTTTGTTGGCGCTTATTCCCACGGCAATTTTGGGTGGGTTAGACATTCAGAATCCCACTAATATAGGTCTGATCTTTCTCCTAGTTCTTCTTTTGACTATTGTCGCTATTGTAGGATCTATCTGGTTAGAAATTCGGTTTTCTCTGGTAACTCTCCCCCTAGCAATTGAGGAAAATGTGGATGCTACCTCTACTATTGGTCGCAGCTGGGAGTTAACCAAAGGTCATGTATGGAGAATATTTCTCATCCTTTTTGTAGCATCTTTAATCACTTTACCAATGCAAATTTTATTACAAATTATTTCCTTTATTGTTCAGGGAATATTGGAATTCACACCTGACAATAATCCCCTCCTTAATAGTTTACTGCTTCTCTTCTTTATTGCTATATTTATAGGCGGTAGTGCCCTAATTTTACCTTTTTGGCAATCTCTCAGAGCTGTAATTTATTATGACTTACGCAGTCGTCGCGAAGGATTGGGTTTAAAGTTACGAGAACGGGAAATTTAAACCATGCACTTATTCAATAAAGTCAAATTTAATACTCCCGAAAGTGTGGAGCTGGAATTTACCTTAGCTGGTATAGGAAGTCGTGCTTGGGCTTTTTTAATTGACTATTTGGTTTTGACTACCACTTTAATTTTGGTAGTCATTGCTTGGGTATTTATCTTCAGTCAATTGGTTATATCAGCAATTTTAGACTCAGCTTTTGGTTTGTGGATATGGGCGATCGCCTCCCTGACTATTTTCACCATTTATACTGGCTATTTTGTCTTTTTTGAGACTTTATGGCAAGGACAGACTCCTGGTAAACGCATGGCCAAAATTCGGGTAATCAGAGATGATGGTAGACCAGTTGGACTGCAACAGTCGGTCTTGCGAGCTTTACTCCGTCCAGTGGATGAGTTTTTTTTCATCGGTGCTTTTTTAATCATCTTAGCCAAAAATGAAAAGCGTCTGGGTGATATGGTTGCTGGAACTATGGTAATTCAGTCTGAAACAGAAAATAAAGTTGTCAATTTAGCTATTTCTGCGGAAGCGAAGTTGCTTTGTGTCAAGCTGCAGCAAACCTGTGACCTATCCCAGTTATTGCCCGATGATTTTGCCGTAATTCGTGAGTATTTAAAACACCGTGGTGGTATGTCTTCTAAAGCTAAAGCTTCTTTATCCCTCGAATTGTCCCAGCAGGTTCAGTCCATAGTTAATTTATCAGTTTTGCCCGGTGATATTTCAGCTGATGTGTTTTTAGAAGCTGTTTATCTAGGATATCAAAAGTTGGAATTTGTTTGATCGCTTATGGTCCCCATTTCTCCCTATCCCCTTAAAACCTGAAACTGGCCCAGTTTGGTTGACGATAATAATGGGTCATATCATCAAACTTTCTCACCTCAGCTTGACTGACCACAATTTGTGAGAAATTTAACAGCCAATGTTGATTTAGTTCCGATAATAAATTACTTAGATTAACCCGGTCTAAGTTAGCAGGGATTTCACTAAAATAACCTAACGTAATATGGGCTGTGAAGTGATAGTGCTGTTCAATGCCCAGTCCCATTAATTTGCGATTTTGATAAATTAGTCGTCGTAGTTGAATAATTTCTTCGTATGAGCGTTCATCCTTTGGTATTAAACCCAATGCTATAGCTCTAGGCATTACTATTATTCCTAAGACTTGCCAAGAAATGGGACCTTGGGATGAACTACGCAATTTTTGGTACTGACCAAACAAGTCTCCTAGATAAGAGTTTAGTTCTTCTTCAAAATCGGGTCTTTTCTCACAGGCGTGAATAAACGCATGATCCCAAATCAGATCTGCTAAAGTAAGATGAAAACTGCTCACCGGTAAAGGTACAATCAAATCGGAAGCAATTGGTAACTCTAACAGCGATCGCCCAAAAGCATCTATTTGCTGGTAAAAGTCGGCATTTTGCGGATCTTCACCCGCTGGTGGAGTAATCAGGGTATAACCGGGAAAGGGGGTTGCTCTGAGGACACCATCTACAGACTGGAATTTAGAGGATTCCTGGATATGTTGAACCTGGGTTCTGAAAGAGTCTGGTAGCGTCATTCTCGCTAACCGATTTAAGTAGGTTTGGTAGTTGTCGTCCAATCTTGTTACCCTCGCGATCTTCTTGATAGATTCTAGAAAAAATTACCTGATCTGAGCAATTTTTATTTAACCACAGTTCCCCACAAGCTGTAAAATACTATGACGCATTCGGTTTGACCGCATCCAGTTTCTGGACCAAGGGAACATCAACTCCCACCCAAAATATAATCAAAATATAATTACAACATACAATTGTGGTTTATCGTATCCTAGATGCAAATTTAAATAGATCCCGGGAGGGTCTGCGAATCATTGAGGAATGGTGTCGTTTTGGCTTAAATGATGCCTCTATGGCTGAAACCTGTAAAAACCTACGTCAAGAAGTTGCTAGGTGGCACACACCACAAATTAGAGCAGCACGAGATACTGTGGGTGATCCTGGCACGGTTTTGAGCCATTCTCAAGAGGAACAGCGTAGTTCTATTACCTCCCTATTACAGGCTAATTTTTGCCGTATTCAGGAAGCTTTTAGGGTTTTAGAAGAATACGGCAAGCTACATCACGAAGAAATGGGGAAAACTTTTAAGCAAATGCGCTATCAAGTGTATACCCTAGAAAGTACTTTGATGGGTCATCAACGTCATCACCTATTATGGCAGTCCCGCTTGTACTTAGTCACGTCCCCTGCGGATAGCTTATTAACTATTGTTGAGTCTTGTCTCCAAGGTGGACTGACCATACTTCAGTATAGAGAAAAAACAGCTGATGACATGGTGCGCTGGGATAGGGCTAAGAAACTAAGAGAGTTGTGTCGAAGTTATGGTGCTTTGTTTATTGTTAATGACCGTGTAGACTTAGCCCTAGCTGTTGACGCAGATGGAGTACATTTAGGACAACAAGATCTACCAGTTGCTGTAGCTAGGGAATTATTAGGTCCACAACGTATCCTGGGACGTTCCACCACCAACCCCCAGGAGATGCAAGCAGCAATTACTGAGGGTGCGGATTATATTGGTGTCGGTCCTGTGTATGAAACACCAACTAAACCAGGAAAAGCAGCAGCAGGATTTGACTATGTAAGTTATGCAGCTAGGAACTGTCCCATTCCTTGGTTTGCCATTGGGGGTGTGGACATGGGTAACATTCATGATGTCATCAAGGCTGGGGCACAGCGCGTAGCTGTAGTGAGATCGCTAATGGAAGCAGAACAACCTACCCTCACTACCCAATATTTTATATCCCAGCTATTGCGCAAGTAGTTGGGAGTCTCCATTTAGTCTTACCATGAGATCTTTAGATTGGGTGCTAATAGCTGACCAGTTTTCCGTTAGTACCCATTGTTTGGGGAACAATTCTCCACTCAAACCTACTGCAATAGCTCCCCCTTGCAAAAAAGCTGAGGCATTGTCTATAGTCACCCCACCTGTGGGAATCAGGGGAATATGACCCAAAGGACCCTGTAAACTCCGAATATAGTTAACTCCTCCCATAGCTTGCACGGGAAATACTTTAACACTACTTGCACCCTGATGCCAAGCTGTAATAATTTCTGTAGGTGTTAAAGCTCCAGGAATAATGGGCACGTTTTTAAAAACCGCCCTTTTAATCATTTCTACATCTGTGTGGGGAGTAAAAAGAAACTGGGCCCCAGCAGCGATCGCCTCTTGTAATTGTTGGACATTAAATAGGGTGCCAGTGCCAATTAGACAATGGGGTAAGTGAACTCTTAACTCAGAAATTAAATCCCGAGCGCGATCGCTATCCCAAGTAATTTCTATTAACTGCATACCTGCGGATGCTACGGCCATAGCCATCTGTTCACCCCAGTACATTTTTGGGGTACGAATAACAGCGATCGCCTTATGTTGTTTTAATTTTGACAGCCAGGTTTGATCGGACATAGGGCAACTATCTCGAGAGTTAAGTGGGTGGGTGGAATTAAATATAAGACAAATGATTGTGCCTCCCTACTTAGTCTTGTGGAATATCTCCAGAAGGTGTAAAAATAGTTCTACCTTGAAATAGTCCAAAAATACCAGAAATAAAAACTATGATCATGCTTCCCCAGCTGCAAAATGCCTTTCTCCGTCGCAACGTTTTAAAAGTAATTAGCGGTTTAAATAACTTCAACTCTGAAAGTGTAGCTGCTACAGTGAAAGCAGCAGATTTAGGCGGTGCGACCTTCGTTGATATTGCTGCTGACCAAAGATTAATCCATTTAGCCAAAAGTTTAACCAGCCTACCAATTTGTGTATCTGCTGTGGAACCGGAACAATTTGTCCTAGCTGTAAGTGCTGGTGCTGATTTAATCGAAATTGGTAACTTTGACTCATTTTACGCTCAAGGTCGCAAATTTGAAGCAGATGAGGTTTTATCCCTAACCCACAAAACTCGCGCCTTACTGCCCGAAATAACCCTATCTGTGACTGTTCCCCATATTCTCACCCTAGACCAACAGGTGCAACTAGCTGAAGCCCTGGTTCAAGCTGGTGCTGACATTATTCAAACCGAAGGGGGGACTAGTAGTCAACCAACCCATGCTGGGACCCTGGGTTTAATTGAAAAAGCTGCTCCCACCCTAGCAGCAACATTTGAAATTTCTCGCGCTGTGTCCATCCCTGTTTTGTGCGCTTCTGGTATTTCCAATGTCACCGCACCCCTAGCTGTAGCTGCTGGCGCTGCTGGTGTGGGCGTAGGATCTGCGATTAATCAACTTAACAGTGAAATTGCTATGATTGCCTCTGTGCGCTCTCTAGTAGAATCCCTATCTAATAGTAACATTAGCTCACCTGTGTAAGCGGTTGTCAGAGAATTCTTAAAGGGTGTTTGGTCCTGGACCAAACCCATATTCAACTAACTCAAACAGTCCTTCAAGCTATAAATCACCCTGTCTTGCTGTTCCTGAGTCAGTTCTGGGAACATAGGTAAGGATATAACTTGATGACAAGCTGCTTCACACACTGGCAATTTTCCACACTCATAACCTAAACATTGATACACTGGTTGCAAGTGTAAAGGTACAGGGTAATAGACCATGGTGCTCACTCCCCTTTCTTGTAGCGCAGTTCTCACCCAGTCCCTATATTTAGAACTAGCACCATTTCTATCTTGACTGGAAACGCGAATAGTATATTGATTCCAAACTCCTATCCCCCCCAATAATTCTTGCGGTGCGGTAATCCCAGAAATTTGCCCCAGATGTTGATAATAATAGGCGGCTATTTTTTGCCGTTGTTCATTCCAAATATCCAAATAGGGTAGTTTGATTTGCAAGATTGCAGCTTGGAGAGCATCTAAACGACTATTTACACCTACTTCCTCATGAATATATCTTGTCTTGCTACCATGTTCTTTTAAGAGTCTAATTTTGTTCGCTATTTCTCTATCGTTAGTGGTGATTGCTCCCCCATCACCACAACCCCCCAAATTTTTAGTGGGATAAAAGCTAAAACACCCAATATTTCCCATACTGCCAACCTTTTTTCCCTCCCAACTCGCACCTGTAGCTTGAGCGCAATCCTCAATAACAGCTAAATTATGGGAGTGAGCAATCTCCATCAAAGCTTTCATATCCACAGGCAACCCAAACAGGTGCACGGGCATTATAGCTTTAGTTTTTTTGGTAATAGCTGCTGAAATTTTGCTCACATCCAAGTTAAACGTAGTGGGTTCAATATCTACAAATACAGGTGTAGCCCCTACCGCACTAATCACTTCCGTGGTCGCAAAAAAGCTAAAGGGTGTGGTAATCACCTCGTCCCCCGCCCCAATATCCAAAGCACGTAGCGATAAATACAAGGCATCAGTACCGGAATTACAAGCTACACACTCGTTAACACCATGATAAGCAGCAAATTGCTGTTCAAACCCCTCCACTCCAGGGCCACCAATGTAACGTCCGGAACTGAGAACCTCTAACACAGCACGACTAATTTTGGACTCAATGGCCGAATATTGCTGTTTGATATCAAATGCGGGAACGGAATTTACACCTTGGATCATGGTTTTCATCTTAATTGCGGGATAGGGATCAGACCGAAAAGTATTGTTCTAATAGGAATGGCTATTATTTTCGCCTATTCTAATTGTACTGGTTAGTCATACTATTTATTATATGGTCATATACTAGTATTACTGAACTATGTCAGATTTAGTTAAGTTGGACATTACAGATTTGGGTTTTGCTCTGGGTTTAATGGCTATTACCATTGGTTTATCCGTCTGGGAAAAATTGGGACTGGAATTAAACCTAGTCATAGCAGGGTTGCGAAGCTTTTTCCAATTGGTCGTGTTGGCATACGTTTTAGATTTCGTTTTTGCCACTGATAATGTTTGGGTTATTGGGGGGTTTTTCCTGGTTATGTTGACAATTACAGCTATTGTAGCCAGAAACCGTATCAGTACAAAAGTTTCTTTCTTACTTCCCCTGGTTTGGACAACTATTTTTGTCAGTACATCACTAATTCTTATTTATATAAACTTTCTCATTATTAAACCTGATCTATGGTATGAACCACGTTATTTAATTCCTATATCCGCTATATTGCTTGCCAATGCCATGAATGCAGCAGCAGTAGCAGGGGAAAGATTAGTTAGCAGTATTCGTCAATTTCCTCAAGAAATCGAAACCCATCTGAGTTTAGGCGCAACGCCACAACAAGCTGTTAGTCAATATCGCCGAGACGCAATTAGAACAGCTCTTTTTCCCACACTTAATCAAATGATGTTCATGGGGATGGTAACCATACCTACTTTTAGTAGCGGACAATTACTGGCAGGTATGTCACCGCTGGAAGCCTTATCCTACCAAATTCTTATCGTTTTTATGGTAGTCCTGGTTAATTTACTAACGGCAATTTTCATTACTAGATATCTATATCGTCAATTTTTCAATGATGCTATGCAGTTGTTAAAGTAGTTCAATGTTTTTTGCTCGCATATTTTATAATGTTTTTGTTTCTTTCATTAGCCAGCTTAAATAAGTCTCACTTATATAATCAATTGGCACAGCCACAATACAAGGTGTATCGTAGGAATGTACGGAATTTATCTTGTCATTTATTTGTGTAAATAGGTCTTGGCGAGATTTCATAATTAAAATTGCTTCTCTTTCTACCTGTATTTCACTATTCCACCAGTAGATACTATCCATACTTTCTACTATGTTAGCACAGGCTACAAGATGCTCTTGCACTAGTAGCTTACCTATACTAAGAGCTTCATCCCGATCTTTACATGTAACGTACAAAAAAATAACTTTCATGTTTTAATGATTAATATTTCTTTAGTTTCAACACTTTGTTAGTTATGATGTCACTTATCATGAGAACTGATTGAACCTCTCCCAGAATCGTTTTCCATGACACACAGTCAAATCTTACTCCCTCCTGGGACATTGTGGAAAAAACTCCAAGAAACTACTCAGCATGCTTTACATTGCGGTGCGCTCACACCCGTATCTACTGAGTCTGAATTCATTGAACAAGATGGAGTAATCTTTTTAGTACGAATATTGTCTAACCTGAATTGCAAACAAAGTGCCCAAAAAAAACAAGACCAAACTATTAAGGTTTACGGAACAGACTTTAACCCTTTTCTGCCATATCAAGAAGATCTATTTGTAGCTGATATCTCAGAAACTCATGTTTGTATATTGAATAAGTTCAATGTGGTTGATTATCACCTATTGATTATTACCCGTGCTTTCGTAGAACAAGAGAGTCTCCTGACCGGGGAAGATTTTGCAGCAATGTGGGCCTGTTTAGCAGAATTTGATGGACTGGCATTCTATAATGGCGGTAAGGTTGCTGGTGCTAGTCAGCGCCATAAACATTTACAAATTATTCCCCTAGCTGGAACTGAAATTCCCATAGCACCATTATTGGCTACAGCTAAGTTGGAAAATGGCATTACTACCATACCAGCATTTCCTTTCCTTCATGCTTTCACTACTTTTTCCCCCAATGAAACTCCTCAAGATATCCTATCCAAGTATTATGCTTTGTTAGATATGGTCAGCATTACAGCAACTGATGATCGTAAACAATCCGCAGCCTACAATTTTCTGGCAACCCGAAATTGGATGTTGGTTGTACCAAGATTAAAGGAGGATTTTGTCTCCATTCCTGTCAATTCCCTGGGCTTTGCAGGTAGTTTATTGGTTAAAAATTCCGCACAAATGCAGCTAGTTAAGGACATTGGCCCTATGAATATTTTAAAGAACGTTGCCATATCCAATATCTAAAAATGTTATTATGTCTATAGGATTTCTATCTTCACCTGTTTCTAATCTCCCTATGTCCGAATCTCTTCCTTTACGCGATCGCTACCTAGCTTTAATCGACGAGATAGTCAGTAACACACTAAAAGGCAAAATTAGCTCCGTGGATCAAATTTACCAAATGTTACTCAACGGTATAAGTGTAGATACGGGGGAGGTATTTGAATTAGCTCTGAGCGATCGCACCAGGGATATACAACTTCAAGTAGAAAATGAGAAAGATGAGACCAAAAGAGGCAAAGCCAATCGTAGTTTAAGGGCAATAAGAACGGTTCAAAGTCAATGGCAGCGGTGGGAGGAGCAAAACCAGGCCACAGAGGTAATTACATCAGCAGTAAGAGAAATTATCAGTGCTAGTACTGAAGAAAATTTAACTGAATTTTTACGATACTTAGATCCCAATCAAAAACATGCTTTAAACCTGTCCCAACTGCAACAAATAGCTAAATCATTAGATCAGTTTAGTACAGTTAATAGGGATATAAAGGAAATATGTGAGGGAATTGGCCGGGGTGTCAGCAGTTGGCAACGGATACAAGAGAACCTATTGAGTTGGATGTATGAACAAAAAAACTTACTGGGATTTGGTGGGATACCGGGGGAAAGTGGTCCTTGGGCCAGTTGGGCAAAACTGGTGAAAAGTGAAGTACCGCAATCATTGTTTCAGACTTTAGCCATGGAAGATTCCGCCATAGAATTCGCTCAAAAGCAACCAGGTATTAATTTAAGCGATTGGGTAGAACTGGCAATAATCTTACAATTTCTACAACGAGGTTTAGTCAGTTGGTTTGACCAGCAGGTTTATGATATTCAAGCTGGTCCAAAATTATCCATAGCTACATTTTTAACCTTTGCTGTCATCTGGAGTCAACTAGCATACGGTTGGGAGAATCAAAAATCTAAATATAGGGATGGTGCATCGCAAATCGTTCTACAAATATTGCGAGCTTTTGCCCAGCGTTCCTATTTTCCCCTCTATGGGGGAATTTTTGCTTCCTTTTGGGGTGGTTACCTGCGAGATGCGCTGGATTATTTGGATGCACCATTAAACACTGTAGCAGGTACACAGGAAAAAGCCAGAATTTTAACTTTGTTAGGTTATTCTCAGCGTGCTATGGGTAATTATTCTCGCTCTTTAAATTTTCATGAACAGGCCTTAGAAATTGCCAGGAATGGCGAAGACACACCCTGTGAAATTGCTAATTTGAATCATTTAGCCCGTACCTATGTGCAGATTAAAAACTATGCAGAGGCAATAAGTTATAGTCAAAGAGCCTTAATACTAAGCAGACAAAAGGGAGATAAAACTGGAGAAAGTAACGCCCTAGCAAATCTGGGTTACAGCGAAGTTATGCAGGGACGGCAATTGGAAAACCTGGAACCTGAAATTTACGAATCGGCAATTAATTACCTAGAGCGGGGACTAAAACTGGCGGAAAAATTAGAGGATCTTGCCACCCAGTCTTTGTGTTTTAGCAGTCTGGGTATTGCTCACTTAGTCATCGGACAACATCAAATAGCAATTAAATATTTAGAAATGGGTTTTAGGACTGCCCAGGTTACTGGAGACTTATATACACAGGGTTGTAACCTAGCTTACTTATCAGAAACCTATTATCAATTGTTGAATTTTGAGAAAGCAGTTTATACAGGTTCCCTAGCTGTGTACCTATTAGAGCAGATAGCATCTCAAGAATGGCACAAACCAGCAGTGCTATTGAACACTATGATCAGACAAATAAGTAAGGATAGCTTTCAAGAGCTGCTGGGAAAAAACCGAGGCAAAATCATCTCTGTGATTGGTGTTGATGGTTATGATTATATTCCGGAACTATTGGAACGATTATAATAACAGGAATTGACACCAATACACCCAACATTAACTCATGAGTCGTTCAACACCATATCAACCGCTAATTTTGAGGATTCTACACTCCTTGAGTGGGATTTTAGTGCTTGCTGCAATTATTACTGGATTTTTAGTATATAATACCTTCGATAAAAGATTCGGCAGTCTTCCCATCGCCAAAATCAATCCTATTCAAGATATACACGGTACTGTTGCTTTACTATTCTTACTCTTATTACCCCTGTTTTCGCTTTATAGCTTCCATGGCGGAAAAATACGTTTATTGCAAGCTGACTCGCTGCAGAAAATATCCCAACCTAATCAATTTAATAAACCAATTTGGTGGCTAAGTTTACAACGTTTGGCAAACACCTTCATGTTAATTGCTGCAGTCTTAGCAGTGACGTCTGGAAGAATGATGAAAGAAGAATGGTTACCACTGGGAGAATTGGATCATATTTGGTATTATTGCCATTTAACAGCATGGTTAATTCTAATTTGTTCTTTGGCTATACACCTTTTAATGTCTGCTAAAGTTGGTGGTGCGCCACTACTGCTTTCCATGATTTCATGGCAAGTACGCACTCAAGACAGTCCCAAGCATTGGTTAACTCGTTTACGTAATTGGTCTGTTACTAATAATTATGGACAAAGCTTGGCAAACTTTTATCAGTTGCTACAAAGTAACACAATTTTAAGTTTGATTGAATTACTAGTGATATTGGGAACTATTGCTGCTTTCCTCTTACCTTTATTTTTCTCATCCGGTGATTAACCAGTAATGTTAGAGCAGAGTGGAAACTTTTAAACTACTCTTGTTTTTAAATAATACATATTCTACATCTCATATTTTCCTATCCATCATGATTACATTACCACCATTACCACGGCCAGTAAACACTCAAAAAAGTGACCGCACCATAGGGCGTGGCCCACAGTCCATATACTTAATAGTACTCACCTTGTTAATGCTCTCTGGTATTACTGCTCGTTTGGTCTACTTACAAATTATTCAAGGGCCCAAAATGCGGGTACGCGCAGAATCTAACCGAGTGCGAATAATTCCCAAACAACCAGAAAGAGGAAATATTTTTGACCGTAATGGCAAACTATTAGCTACCACCCGCTACCCAAGATCAGCTTATTTGTGGCCCATGGCACACACTAAACCATCTTGGTCTGTTGTTGGCCCTCGTTTATCGAGAATTCTCAATATCCCCCAGGTGGACTTAGAAGATAAGCTGGAACAAGCTGGAGCTTATTCTTCTTCTCTAGTTCGTATCGCTCGTCATTTAAATGAAGCTCAAATTACAGCTCTAAAGGAATATGCGACGGAATTGCCAAATGTAGAAATAAATACTGACGCTGTAAGATACTACCCCCACGGTAAAGAATTAGCTCATGTACTTGGTTATACACGTGAATTAACAGCGGAGCAACTGAAAAAACGTAAATCAGACGGTTATCGTCTTGGTGATGTGATTGGTCAAATGGGCGTGGAAAAAGCCCATGAAAAAACACTGCGAGGTGAATGGGGTGGTCAACAGGTAGAAGTGGATGGAGCTGGTAGACCTCTACGGGTGTTAGGTCAAAAAGAAGCCAGGGCAGGTAACGATTTACACTTAACCATAGATTTAGACATCCAAAAAGCCGCTGAAAAAGCTTTAGGTAGGCGTAATGGCTCAATAATTGCTCTTAATCCTAATAATGGTGAAGTGCTGGCCATGGTGTCCCATCCTACTTTTGATCCGAATGTTTTCTCCAAACAAAGACTTTCTCAGCGAGACTGGGAAAGTGTGCAGGGTGCGGATCACCCTCTAGTTAATAGAGCTTTGAGTGCGTTTCCCCCCGCTAGTACCTTTAAAATTGTGACCACTGCAGCGGCCATAGAGTCAGGCAAGTTTTCTCCTGATACTGTATTACAAACCTATGGTTCTTTAACTATTGGTGGAACCAGATTTGGGGAGTGGAATCATGCGGGATTTGGCCCCCTTGGTTTTGTAGGTGCAATGCAGTGGAGTAGTGATACCTTTTTCTATCAAATTGGCAAAGGTATTGGTGGTCCCACATTGATTGAATGGACTCATAAATATGGATTTGGGAAAAAAACCGGTTTTGATTTTGTTACAGAAGAAGCTAGGGGTTTAGTACCTGATGACAATTGGAAACAGAGGGCTTGGAAGACTCCCTGGAGTATAGGTGACACTATTAATATGACCATAGGACAAGGTGCACTTCTCACCACACCTTTACAAGTGGCAGTTATGTTTGCCGTACCTGCTAATGGTGGCTACAGAGTTAGACCACATTTGATAAAAGATAATGGAGATGCCAAAAAATGGCGTGATTCATTAAATATGAAGCCTATAACTATTAAGATCCTACTGGATGGTTTACGAAAGGTAATAACTGAAGGTACAGGTAAGGTTTTAAATAAACCTCATATCCCCCCAGTAGCTGGTAAAAGTGGTACTGCGGAAGCATGGAAGAATAAGGTGAAACAAAATCACGCCTGGTTTGGTGCTTATGCACCTGCGGACAAACCAGAAATTGTTATTGTCGCTTTTGCGGAACATTCTGGTGGTGGTGGTGGTAGTGTTGCTGCACCGATGATTTTGGAAATTCTGGAAGATTATTTTGCCAGGAAGCGTAAGTAAGGATTTGCACTACCACTACTGGTTCCAAAAACAATCGGTTAATAACCTATCCTGGGGGAAAGGACAAGTTGTGGGGAGTGCAACACCAGGATATATATCCCTTATATCTGATATGGCATCCTCCCAGGTTTCTGGGAAAATTTCCCCAAAATAGTTCTTGAGACTGGGAGAGGCTGCAAACAATCGCTTAATTTGTCTGCGTTGTTCTTTAATAGTTAACTCCCAACCTCGGTTCTCATAAGTATTATTTACATAGCATCTTTTTAATAGGTGTTCTAATAGGACTTCTAAGCGGTTTTGCAGATCTTGTTTCTCACTGCGTCCCAAAGTACTGATCTCCTCCCTAATATTTATCCAGTCAATACCATCTAGATCCTTATCTTCCAGCTTTTTTGCTTGCTCTTGGGTCCACAGCACAAAATCATCATGGTACAGTGAGGAATTCATAACTATCCCTTTATCTACCCTAACTCCCCCCAGTTTAGCATTAGTGAGGAGAAATTGAAATCACAGAATAAATCACAAAATTGTCACACTTCTTAATAAATCAACAGCGTTACCACAAAAAGTTCTAATCTAAAAATTGACTGGGTTAATTTACTGGCAGTTTTGTAGGCAAGCTAAGCATAAAAATACCAATATGTCAAGTATATCAAGCCGCAAAACAACCCAGACTTAACACATAGACTTAACTTATAGGAGTTTTAACAATTCGATGAGTGTTAAGGCAAGTGGTGGAGGCTCCGTAGCACGTCCACAGTTATATCAAACTTTACCGGTAGCAACCATTTCCCAAGCGGAACAGCAAGACCGTTTTTTAGGGAGAGGGGAACTAACAGAACTGGAAAGCTATTTTGCATCCGGTGCAAAGCGCCTGGAAATTGCACAAATTCTGACTGAAAACTCAGAGACCATTGTTTCTCGTGCAGCTAACCGCATCTTTGTTGGTGGTTCACCCATGGCATTCTTAGAAAAACCCCAAGAACCAGAAATGGCTCTGGTGGGTGCTGGTACCATGAATGTGCAAGAGGGTATGAAATTGGGAACCATCACCTATGTAGAAAGTCGGGGAGGATTCTTCGAGAGCTTGCGTTCCATTTTCAATACTTCTGCAGGTGGTCCCACACCTCCTGGGTTTAGACCGATTAATATTGCCCGTTATGGTCCTAGTAACATGTCCAAGAGCTTAAGGGATTTATCCTGGTTCTTGCGCTATGCTACTTATGCCATTGTTGCGGGAGACCCAAACATCATTTCTGTTAACACCAGAGGACTCAGGGAAATCATTGAAAATGCTTGTTCTGGTGAAGCTACTATTGTTGCTTTACAGGAAATCAAGGTTGCTTCTTTGTCTTTCTTTCGTAAAGACCCAGTAGCTACAGAAATTGTCACCCAGTATATGGATGTTCTCCTCACCGAGTTCCAAGCACCAACCCCTTCCACAAAGGTTCGTCAACGTCCATCCGCAGATCAACAGGGTTTACAATTACCACAAATTTATTTTAACGCTGCTGAGCGTCGTCCTAAATATGTGATGAAACCTGGTTTATCCGCTACTGAGAAAACAGAAGTGGTTAAAGCTGCTTATCGTCAGATCTTTGAGCGCGATATTACCCGTGCTTATAGTTTATCCATCTCCGACTTGGAATCGAAGGTGAAAAATGGCTCCATCTCTATGAAGGAGTTTGTGCGTCGTTTAGCTAAATCTCCCCTTTACCAAAAACAGTTTTACCAACCCTTTATTAATAGCCGAGTTATCGAACTGGCTTTCCGTCACATTTTAGGACGTGGACCTAGTAGTCGGGAGGAAGTGCAAAAATACTTTGCAATTATTTCCAATGGTGGTTTACCCGCTTTAGTAGATACCTTGGTGGATTCCAAAGAGTATAGCGATTATTTTGGGGAAGAAACCGTACCTTATATTCGCGGGTTGGGACAAGAAGCTCAAGAGTGTCGTAACTGGGGACCACAACAGGATCTGTTTAAATACAGTGCACCTTTCCGAAAAGTTCCCCAATTTATTACCACTTTTGCCGCTTATGAGCAGCCATTGCCAGACCAACATCCTTATGGTTCGGGTAATGATCCTCTGGAAATTCAATTCGGCGCTATCTTCCCGAAAGAAACTCGTAACCCC